>NZ_JBLVPU010000006.1:0-163175 GCF_048286735.1 Flavobacterium frigidum
TCATTAAAATGTATCTAGCCCGACCACGATTATGCAACTTTGTTTTGTTATCAATTAATATTTCAAAAATAACTAATTCATATATTTGAATCCGATACAAAGATATGAGCCCGACCCGCTTTTTCTGCGGGACACACCCTAAAAATAAATTGTGAATAATAAAAAAATCTCGCCATTGCTGACGAGATTCTCTTGTTTTTGACTTGATATATTTCAGGATTAGATGATTAACATCGCATCTCCGTAAGAATAGAATTGGTACTTTTCTTCAATTGCTTCAGCGTAAGCTCTTTTCATTAAATCGTGACCACAAAATGCAGAAACCATCATCAATAAAGTAGATTTTGGTGTGTGAAAATTAGTAATCATACATGTTGGAATCGCAAAATCATGCGGAGGAAAAACGAATTTATTAGTCCATCCGTCAAAAGGATTTAAAGTATTTTGTGATGAAACTGAACTCTCCACCGCACGCATGGATGTTGTTCCTACGGTACAAATACGTTTCTTTTTGGTTTTTGCGCTGTTCACAATATCGCAAGCTTCTTGCGTGATTTTTAACTCCTCAGAATCCATTTTATGTTTAGACAAATCCTCCACCTCAACTGGATTAAAAGTTCCTAAACCTACGTGAAGTGTTACCTCAGCAAATTTAATTCCTTTGATTTCTAACTTTTTTAATAGGTGTTTAGAAAAGTGCAATCCTGCAGTTGGCGCCGCCACAGAACCCTCTTCCTTTGCATAAATAGTTTGGTAACGCTCTGCATCTTCTGGGGTTACATCTCTAGAAATATATTTTGGAATGGGAGTTTCTCCTAGTTCGGTTAGTTTATTTCTGAATTCTTCATAGGATCCATCATATAAAAAACGCAAGGTTCTACCGCGTGATGTAGTATTGTCAATCACCTCAGCGACTAACGAATCGTCATCTCCAAAATATAGTTTATTACCTATTCTGATTTTACGCGCTGGGTCTACTAGAACGTCCCAAAGTCTTTGTTCTGAGTTGAGTTCTCTTAACAAAAAAACTTCGATTCTAGCACCTGTTTTTTCTTTATTTCCATACAAACGCGCTGGAAAAACCTTAGTGTTATTTAGAATTAAAACATCTCCGTCATCAAAATAATCGATAACATCTTTAAACATTTTATGTTCTATTGTTCCTTTCTTACGATCAATAACCATAAGACGTGCTTCGTCTCTGTTTTCAGCTGGATATTCGGCAAGAAGCTCTTTTGGTAAATCGAATTGAAAGTGTGATAATTTCATCTTAAAAATTTATAAGTTATGAATTATAAGTTACGAGTTAAGCCTCAACAAATTATAATCGTGTGCAAATATACGATTGTGAGATAGGCGTTGTCAAGTGTTTTGCTGTTTATTTTTCCTCACCCCTCCCGAAACCTCGGGACTCACCAAAGGAAAGGGAGAACGAAAACATGTTTTCTTCAATGAATTGAGGGTGTGTTACGAAATTTTGAAACCTAAACTTTTTAAATCTTCCCAAAAATCAGGATATGATTTTGAAACTACTTCGGCGTTTTCTATAACAATTGGCACTTTTAAAGCTAATGGCGCAAATGCCATCGCCATTCTATGATCGTTATAGGTAGCAATTTTAATATTGTGATTGATTTTGTTTGAGGCTACAAGCGTCAAGCTATCATTGGTAACCGATATAGTTGCTCCTAGTTTTGTTAGCTCTATTCGTAGTGCTTCCAGTCTATCGGTTTCTTTAATTTTTAGCGTATGAAGGCCCGTAAGATGACAACCAATTCCTAATCCTAAGCAGGTCACCACAATGGTTTGCGCGATGTCTGGCGTATTATTTAAGTCTAAATTTAAATTTTCTGGTTTAAAATCAGACTGTTTAACTAAAGTCATTTTGTTTCCTTGAAAATGCGTATCGACACCCATTTGTTTATAGATTTCGACCAAAGCCGAATCGCCTTGCAAACTGGTTTGTTTGTAACTTCTTAACGCTATCGTGCTGTTTTTGGATAAAGCAACAATACTAAAATAATAAGAGGCTGAGCTCCAATCGGATTCGACAGTCATTACTGTTGAGGCTACTTCTTGTTTTGGATAAACGGCAATAACATTTCCTTCAAAACTAGTTTTGATGTCCAAATCATTTAATAATGCCAAAGTCATTTTGATATACGGAACCGAAGTGATTTCGCCAACCAAAGTGATTTCGATACCGTCTTGCAATTTTGGCGCCACTAACAATAACGCCGAGATATACTGACTACTCACATTTGCTGGAATGCTTACCTGGGATTTGGTGATTTTTTGGCCAATTATCCGAATCGGCGGATAACCAACTTCCTTTTCATACGTAATTTTAGCCCCCAATTGTTCTAGAGCTTCTACCAATACTTTGATAGGACGTTCTTGCATTCTTTGAGAACCCGTCAAAATTACTTCACTCCCTCCGCTAACGGCAAAATAAGCAGTAAGAAACCGCATTGCAGTGCCCGCATGATGAATGTCTATTAATTGTGAGTTTTGAATTGTGAGTTGTGAATTTGCTAAAGCCTTACTCATTACTTCGCTATCATCAGAGTTGGATGTATTTTCTAAAGTTATATTTGGAAACAATGCTTGTAGCAATAACAACCGATTGGTTTCACTCTTTGAACCAGTAATATTTAATGATCCGGTATCAATTGTGTGTTGCGAATCCGTACTTATTTTTAAATTCATATAGCTAATTATGAGTTATGAAGTATGAGTTATAAATTATAGATGTGGACTACTATATTTCATGTTCGCAATTTATCACTCCGAATTTGGAATTCATAATTTATAGTTGACAAATTATTTGAGTTTATCGTTGTTTTTGTGACGATCTTTATCTCTAACGGATTTTAAATCCATTTTTTTATCGAAAGCCGCCTGTAAATCGATACCCGTTTGATTGGCTAAACACAATATTACAAAAACAACATCGGCAAGCTCCTCGCCTAAATCTTTATTTTTATCACTTTCTTTTTCGGATTGTTCGCCATAACGACGTGCAATGATACGCGCTACTTCACCTACTTCTTCGGTAAGTTGCGCCATATTAGTTAATTCGTTAAAATAGCGTACACCGTGTTCTTTGATCCAGGTGTCTACGTCGAGTTGGGAGTTTTTTAGGTTCATGGGTTTAGTTTTTTTATTTCTTTATCAAAATCAGAAATTATTTTTTGTGTTTTATTAAATTCTTCATAAGCAGCGATTGCTTTTTTATCAGCTTGTATTTTAGAAATTTTCCCTTTACCATCCAAAACCTTATAATCATTAAAGTTTAGAAATTTATTCACACTTGTTGCCAATTGACTCATCGTAAAAGTATTCTCCCGCTCTATCAATCCTTCTATGTAATCAAAATAACCCGTTACGGTGCGCTCCAATTGTTTAATTTCTTTTTCTTGTAAATAATTTTTGGCAACTACCACATCCGATTTCAAAACCCTTCCACTTGGACTGTTTTTCCAAGTCGTTAATCCCATATTTTCCTTTTTAGCATCGGCAATTTTAAAAATAATTTCTGCAGCCGTATTGCCTGTTATTGCAAAATGAAATTTATTTTGAACTGTGGCATAGAAATTTTTTGTGATATCGGCACTGCTGTCATAGTCAATACTGCACTCAGCAAAAATATCCGTTACTTGCTGGTAAATCCTTCTTTCACTTGCGCGAATCGAACGAACTCGTTGCAGTAACTCTTTAAAATAATCTTTACCAAAAATAGCCTGACCTTGTTTTAAACGATTGTCATCAAGAACAAACCCTTTTATAATATATTCTTTTAACGTCTGGGTTGCCCAAATCCTGAATTGTGTAGCTTTGGTAGAATTTACTCTGTAACCAACAGAAATTATTGCGTCAAGACTGTAATGTTTTACTTTGTAGGTTTTGCCATCTGATGCAGTTGCCGAGAAAACCTCGGTAACTGCATTTTCTTCTAATTCGTTACTCTCAAAAATATTTTTTAAGTGTAATGAAACATTGTCTGCACTGCAGTCAAACAATAATGCCATTGCTTTTTGTGAAAGCCACACCGATTCGTTTTGCAGTAAAACATCAACACGTATTTCTCCGCTTGGTGCAGTATATAAAATAAAATTTTTTAAACCTTCTTCCATAATTATTCTATTGCTATTGTATCAATTGCTTTCATTAAGCGATCGGTTTCGGTCAAGGCAACTATGATTTTTTTATAATGTGCAATATCGTCAAATTCCAGTTTGAGTTCCTTACGGTCTTTAAGCCATTTTTGAGCAGGTTGATAACCCTTAATATAGAAATTCCAAGCTACTTCAGGAACGTTGTCGAAATATTGGGTTTCATTGGTTGCGGCAACATCCGGAACAATACTTTCGATAAGTTGCTTTAAATTAACACAATAGGTATTTTCTGTTGCGTTTCCTCTTTTGTATGCGGAAATTAAATTTTGAATGAATTGTTCTAAAGTCATCTCAGTTGTATTTGAACAAATGTAAAGCATTGGAACCTAAAAAAACACCTTCAGTGAGGTGTTTCTTAGGATAATTTGTGGTATTTGCTTTTATGTTTGGAGAGCCCTACGGAAAGCTACTCTCTATTTTTACTATCAATAATAATGGTTACAGGTCCGTCATTTAGTATTGCTACTTTCATATCGGCACCAAAAACTCCCGTTTGCACTTTTTTGTCTAGATCTTGTTCAATTTGGGTGACAAATTTTTCATACAAAGGAACGGCTATTTCTGGTTTTGAAGCTTTAATGTAGGACGGACGATTTCCTTTCTTGGTCAAGGCATGAAGGGTAAATTGAGAGACTATTATGATATCGCCATCAATATCTTTTACAGATAAATTCATTACGTCATTTTCATCCCCAAAAATGCGGAGATTCACAATTTTTGAAGTCAACCAAGTAACATCTTCTGGAGTATCGCTATCTTCAATACCAACTAAAACCATCAATCCTTTTTGGATTTCGGCTACGATTTTAGCATCTATGGATACGGAGGAGGAAGAAACTCTTTGAATTACTACTTTCATTTGTTAGTCTTAAAGTTTTAAAGTCATAAGGTCGAAGGTCGTAAAACTAGTATAAATGATTAGTTACTTCTGACTTTCGACTTTCGACATTGCAATTTTTGACACTTTTACTCCCTCGTTTTATCACTTATAATTCGATCTTCATTATGAATGTCGGTTCGGTAATTTTCATCATCTCCTTCTAGAATTTTAAGATAACTTCTGTAACGAGACCATGCGATTTCATCTTTTTCCAAAGCGGCTTTGATAGCGCAATGCGGTTCGTCTTTATGCAAACAATTATTGAACTTACACTGGTCTTTTAACTTAAAGAACTCTGGAAAGTAACCGCTAATTTCCTCCTTTTCCATATCTACAATTCCAAAACCTTTGATTCCAGGTGTATCAATTATCCTAGCATGAAATGATAAATCATACATTTCTGCAAAAGTCGTCGTATGTTGCCCTTGCTTACTGGCTTCCGATATTGTCTTTGTTTTTAGATGCAAAGTAGGCTCCATAGCATTGACTAAAGTCGATTTTCCAACACCTGAATGTCCAGAAAACATACTTACTTTGCCAATCATTATTGCTTTCAATTCCTCAATTCCTTTCATTTCAGTAGAAGAAACGCGCAAACATTTGTATCCAATTTCTTGATACACATGCTGCATGTACAATTGCTCGTCTAAGGTAGATTCGTCAAACGTGTCTATTTTGTTAAAAACTAAAATAGTTTCAATTCCGTATGCTTCGGCTGTAACCAGAAAACGGTCTATAAAATTAAAAGTGGTTGGAGGATTGTTTATCGTTATCAATAAAAAAACACGATCAATATTAGAAGCAATAATATGCATCTGATGAGATAAGTTCACTGATTTTCGTACGATATAATTTTTTCTTTCATGAATGTTGTGAATGGTTCCGGTAACAGTATCCGAGGATTCTTCCAACTCATAATCAACAACATCTCCTACTGCAATTGGGTTGGTGCTTTTGATTCCTTTAATTCGGAATTTCCCTTTCATACGGCATTCTATAAAATCACCTTGATCGGATTTTACGGTGTACCAACTTCCTGTAGATTTATAAACGAGTCCTGTCATGCGGCAAAGGTAAAATTTTGTTTCAAGTTTATCCCGACACTTCGAGATAAAATTTGTGGTATTTAAGATTACCTCATAAACAAAGAACTCCAAAACTTTAAATTTAAAGCTTTGGAATTTCATTTTAGAAAATATTATTGGAAAATAAATTCCTTATTTTTTAACTTGGTAAGGAAAATTACGTCCCACTTTTCGCATCATTCTTTCCATGACAGCATTGGCTGAACTCATTACGTCTTCGTTCATTTCTTTGTAAAATCTCCAAAGCAAATCTCCATCTGCGCCATTGTAGACATTCATCGTCATTTCTCCACTGGCAACTTTTCCTGTTCCAAAACCAATTAAAAGTGTTTTTGCAAGTGCTAATCCTTCGCTGCTGGTTTTTTCATAAGCATAACCACATTTTATTACTGCATCAACACCTAGGATTTTGGCAAGTGCATCCGGAGTCATTTCATCGATTTTATCGTAAACTTCACTTTGTTTTAATAAAACATTTGTTCTTTCTATATCCTGAACAGTAACCGTATAATCCGCAGATTTTCTCAAAAGGTAGGTATACATTCCAGATTGCAAGTTAAAGCCTAATTTTCTTTCTTCATCTCTATTTGTTTGCGCATCAAAATTTTTAGGCAATCTTTTGTACGAAATGGATGCTTTAAAAGGTAATATTGCGACCGTTTTATGTTCTGCCACTAACTGAACTAATTTAGGGGATTCAAAAATTTGTTTTGAACTTTCAAATTGTGCTAGCATTAAAGTTGTCGTAAACAAACAGGTAAGCAGTAAAATAATTTTTTTCATTATAATTAATTGATTTTAGGTTACCGCAATACTACAAAAAAACCTACAAACATTTGTAGGTTTTAATAAAAAAATTACTTGTTTGAATTATTAAGCATTCAACACTTTATCTTGATGACTGATACTTTCTTGGTGAATGGCCTTGAATAATTTTAACACAAACTCTTCTGAAAGTCCTTTGGTTTCACCATCTAAGATCATTTTTCCTAATATTTCATTCCAACGGGTGTTTTGTAATACCGCTACATTGGCCGCTTTCTTCACCACGCCTATTTCGTCAGCTACTTTCATTCGTTTGCCTAAAAGTTCTAGCAAAGTGGCATCTAGAACGTCAATGTTAGCTCTTAATTTTTTCATTTTCTGTGTATACTCGTCAGACACATCATTTAGTTTTCTTACTTTCAAATCAATAAAAATTTGTTTCAAAGCATCAGGTGTTACTTGCTGAGCCGCATCGCTCCAGGCATTATCTGGATCAATGTGTGTTTCAATAATCATTCCGTCGTAATTCAAATCTAGGGCTTCCTGTGTAACTTCAAGAATCATTTTTCGATCACCAGTAATATGCGATGGATCAATAATTAAAGGCAAATCAGGAAATTTGTTTTGCAATTCTATAGCAATTTGCCATTCCGGAATGTTGCGGTATTTTGTTTTCTCATAAGTCGAAAATCCTCTGTGAATCACACCTAATTTTTCAATTCCTGCATTGTATAACCGTTCTACTCCACCCAACCACAAAGATAAATCTGGGTTTACTGGATTTTTTACCAAAACAATTTTATCTGTTCCAGCAAGTGCATCAGCAATTTCTTGTACGGCAAAAGGATTCACTGTAGTTCTTGCTCCTATCCACAAGACATCAATATCATATTCAAGGGCTAATTTTACGTGAGCAGCATTGGCCACCTCGGTTCCCATTAGCAATCCGGTTTGCTCTTTCGCTTTTTTTAACCATTTTAAACCTATTTCGCCAACGCCTTCAAATCCTCCCGGGCGCGTTCTTGGCTTCCAGATTCCTGCTCTAAAAATACTTACATCTGAATCCTTTAATTCATGTGCAATTTTCAATACTTGCTCTTCGGTTTCAGCGCTACATGGCCCCGCTATCACTAGTGGATGGGTCAAATTAAATGCCTCCAACCAATTCCTCATTTCTTTCTTATTTTCCATCTTTTCTAAATTTTATTTTCTAAGTTTTGTTTTTTTATGTTTTTTATGAACTCTCAAAACTGTTAACTGTGATTGAAAACTGCTCACTTCTTAACATTCATCCCGTTCAATATTTCTTTTATTTTATTCACACTTTCCATTTCATTGTAGATCGCCTCGTAATCCTCATTCTCTAAAAGCTCTTTAAATTTAGATAAATTCGAGATGTATTCATTCAGTGTTTTTACTACTTGCTTTCTATTTTGTTTAAAAATGGGTGTCCACATCGCGGGCGAACTTTTCGCAAGACGCACAGTACTTTCAAAACCAGAACCTGCCATATCAAAAATATCCTGCTCGTGTTTCTCCTTGTCAATTACTGTTTTCCCTAACATAAAAGCACTGATGTGAGACAAATGCGAGACGTACGCAATGTGCTTATCATGAGATTTTGGATCCATATACCTAATCCGCATTCCCATTTCTTGAAACAACGCCAAGGCACGTTCTTGCAATTTAAAAGTCGTTTTCTCCACCTCACAAATAATGTTTGTTTTTCCTTGAAACAAGCCTTTTATCGCTGCCGATGGTCCCGAAAATTCCGTTCCAGCAATAGGATGCGTAGCTATAAAATTTCTCCTTTTAGGATGATTGGCAATTCCCTCACAAATAGGTAATTTTGTAGAACCAACTTCAAAAACAATCGTTTGGTCCCCTATTGAATCCAAAACTTGGGGCACAACCGTGAGCGCTACATCTACCGGAACCGAAACAATCACAAAATCAGCATGCATCAAGTCTGCAAATGTTGCCACCTCATCAATAACACCCAACTCAATTGCCTGATCCAAATGTTTTTCGTTGGTATCAATCCCATAAATCACAGCATGGGGATACAAATCTTTAATATCCAACACCATCGAACCACCTATCAAGCCTATGCCTATTACAAATACTTTCATTTTTTTGTTTTTTATCCGAAGCTTATCCTGCTATCCGTTGCAATCTTTCCTGCCGAACGCCGGCAGCAAAGGATTTCCAGGGCTATCAGGGCTAGGGAATTTCGTTCTCGAGAACATTTATTTTTTCATTAAACAAATTCATTTGATCATGAATAATAAGTTATCACAATAAATCTCTCTGCTATTTCATTCCCCCTTTGGGGGTCAGGGGGCTTAAAATCGACTGATTGCTTCTCTAATCTTTTCTTCTTTAATACATAAAGCAAACCGAATATACCCTTCACCATTACTCCCAAAAATAGTTCCCGGCGTAATAAAAATTGATTTTTCGTGCAAGATCGTATCAATAAAATCGGCAGCCGATGTGACTCCATCTGGTAATTTTGCCCAAACAAACAAACCAACACCTTCTTTGTACACTTGACAACCTAATTTTTCGGCTAACTGTTCCGTAAGGATTCGTCGTTTTTTATAGATTTCATTCATAGAATCAAACCAAGCTTTTTCGCTTTTAAGTGCTTCAATGGCTCCTTTCTGAATTCCGTAAAACATGCCGCTATCCATGTTACTTTTTACTTTTAAAACCGCATCAATACATTTTGCATTTCCTAAAACCATTCCCACTCTCCAGCCAGCCATGTTAAAAGTCTTGCTTAACGAATTCAATTCTAAAACTACCTCTTCGGCACCAGCAATCTGCAGCAAACTAATCGGATTATCATTCAAAACAAAACTATACGGATTATCGTTTACTAACAAAATAGTATGTTTTTTGGCGAAAGCCACTAACTTTTCAAACAACTGTAAACTGCCACTTGCTCCTGTGGGCATATGCGGATAGCCAATCCACATGATTTTTACTTTCGTTAAATCCAGTTTTTCTAATAATTCGAAATCAGGTTCCCAATTATTGACCTCTTTTAAATCATAATAAACGGGTACTGCACCAACTAAATTCGTCACCGAAGTATAGGTTGGATATCCCGGATTTGGAATCAGCACCTGATTGCCTTCATTCAAGAAAGCCAACGAAATATGCATAATTCCTTCCTTAGAACCCATCAAAGGCAGGATTTGGTTCGCTGGATTTAATACAACTCCGTAATTATTTTTATAAAAATCTGCCATACCCTCGCGCAACTCTAGTAATCCTTGATAACTCTGATACTGATGCGCGTTTTCATCTTGCATAGCACCAACTATAGCGTCAATAACCACTTGTGATGGCAGTAAATCTGGACTTCCAATTCCCATATTGATAATGGGTTTCCCTTCCGAAGCCAATTGCCTTACTTCTCTCAATTTTGACGAGAAATAGTATTCTTCAATTATATCTAGGCGTTTTGCTGTAGTTATCATGGTTTTGTATTTTTATATTCACCCAAAACTTTAAAGTATTCTGCCATAATGATCAACAACGCTTTTGCCTTAGCATAATCTTCGTAATTTTCGAAAGTAACATCTACGAAAAAGGAATAGCGCCAAGGTGTTTCTATTTTTGGCAACGATTGGATCTTGGTTAAATTCAATTTACAATCGCTCATTACATTCAAAACTGCAGCTAAACTGCCGCGTTTATGATTCAATTCAAATTTGATGGAAGCTCTATTTATTTCGTTTTCAACAACAAATGAATTCTCCTTTTTTATAATAACAAATCGTGTCATGTTATTATTTATAGTCTGAATCTCTGGAGCCAAAATTTCTAAATCATACATTTCTGAAGCCGTTTTACTGGCGATTGCAGCAATTCCTTTCAACTGCTTTTCCTTAATTCGTCGCGCTGTTTCGGCAGTATCTTTGTCTTCGACTAACTTTATATGTGGATATTTCTTCAAAAAATCCATACATTGTAATAGGGCCATCGGATGCGAATGTACTTCTAAAATATCTTCTATTTTTTGACCTTTAAGCGCCATTAAATTTTGATGAATACTTAAATAATGTTCCCCTATGATGTGCAAATTATTTTTATCAATTAAAGCATAATTAGGAATAATGGGGCCAGCAATAGAATTTTCGATCGCCATAACCGCTTGATCTGATTTACCTGATATTAAATTATCTATCAATTCCTCAAAAGACAAACACTCGTCTAGAACAAATTCATGATTGAAATATTCTTGAGCAACTTGATGATGAAATGAACCCGCTATGCCTTGTATTCCTATTATTGTATTCATTATTATTCCGTTTTAAGCAAAAAAAAATCCCGATTCACATCGGGATTGTATATTTATAGTATCAATTTAATATTTCGATTAAACAACCATACAACAATCCCTTTCGACCTTCCAGAAGAAATAATAAGAATTGCTAAAATAAAATTGGTTATCTAACATGATGCTGCTTTTTTGTAATTTTTACATTGCGAATGTATGCAAAATTTACACTTCACCCAAAGAAAAAGTTTCTTTTGTTCGACAAAAAAGAGAATCTCTAAAAAACTGGTTATTAATTGTATAATGTTCAATAAATAGCCTTTAAAATACCACTAAAAAGAGTGTCACACATTCGATTAAAAAAAACTGAATTGAAATCTTTAATTGAAATACTGAACTTTGTTACACCGTTACTTTCTCCGATAGCCATTTTTTCCCTTCTGCAATTCGGGTTACTAGCATAGCCGAAACTAAATCTCCATTGGCATTGAGCAATGTAGCCATAGGATCTACTAGTGTTCCTATAATCATAGCGGCTGGTAATGCTTGCTCCATTGGAAATCCATAAACTGATATGGCTAAAATCTCACCAATATACCCACCATTTGGGATTCCGCCTTCTACTACTGATACAATAACTGTGATTCCCAAAGCAACCAATATGGTATATGGATCTGTAAGGTCTTTTCCAAATAGAGCAAAAATCACCGCTATTTTGACGATCGACGACATGCTCGAACCATCTTTATGCAACGGTGCGCCCAACGGTATTACCACGTTCCTGATATATGCTGGAATATTCATTTTTTCTGCACCTTCCAGATTTGCGGGGATTGTTGCAATGCTACTACAAGTTCCCAGTGCTGTCATGGAAGGGGTTATGTTGTTTTTCCAAAACACTTTAAACCCTAATTTTCCGCCCGCCATATAGGCATACAAACTAAAGAACACTATAAAATAAAATGCACAAACCGCGTAATACAATCCTAAAGGTTTGGCATACGCGCCAAACAGCTGGGGACCAAAAATACCTACTTGGTAGGCAAAATAAGCACCCAAACCAACAGGCGCCGTTTTCATAATAATGTGAAGCAATTGCTTCATAACTTCATTACCAGAATGAAGAAACCGACTAAAATCCTTCCCTTTTTCGCCCGAGTTCAAACACGCAAATCCTATTAAAAATGAAAATATAATAAGTGCTAACATATTTTTTCGAGACAGAAGTTCGAAAAAATCGCTAGCCGTTAGCAATTGCGTAATTTGTGAACCAGCAGATCCTGTTTCGACCATTTCCACTGGAACCTGAGAAAGAATAATATCTTGTTGTATGGGAAAAAGCAAAACGCCTACCAGCATCAAGATAGCCGAAACCAATACCGTAAATAAAAAAACGCCTAGAACTATTGCAAATAATTTTCCTAACTTTTCCGTCTTTTCTAAACTAGCAATAGAAGAAGCGATAGTAAAAAATATCAACGGGATAATTGCGGTGAATAATAGATTTAGAAAAATATCGCCTAGCGGTTTAATAACAGTAACATCTTTTCCAAAAACCAAACCTAAAATACTCCCCACAAAAATCCCACCGAGTAACAAAATAATACTGTTGTAATTTTTTAAGAAACTACTTGAAGTCGTGTTTTTCATATTTCTCTTTTTTTAGCGTACCGTAAATATAGAAATCTAAATGCTAGATTAGTAACCTCATTTGTCTTTTTATACCGTATTGCAAGTGAATAGATACTCTTGTTCAAAAAATAATTTAGGAATTAGCAGGACGTCTAACAACAAATTCATTGATTTTCTGTTTACTTTTGCAACAAATATTTCATCATGTCAATAGAGGTAAAAAACATATCTAAAAGTTATGGTGCTCAAAAAGCGCTAGATAACATTTCATTTGCGGTTAAAAAAGGAGAGATTGTTGGTTTTTTGGGCCCTAATGGCGCTGGAAAATCGACTTTGATGAAAATATTGACTACCTATATTAATGCAGATGAAGGCGATGCCCTAGTAAACGGCCATAATGTAAACACCAACCAGAAAGCGGTACAACTTGCTATTGGGTATTTGCCGGAGCACAATCCGTTGTATTTAGATTTGTATGTTCGTGAATATTTAGCGTTTAACGCAGATGTGTACAAAGTTGCCAAATCTCGAATCGAAGAGGTAATTCAACTGACTGGATTAAGTACCGAAAGCCATAAAAAAATAGGCCAACTCTCTAAAGGGTACCGCCAGCGTGTAGGTTTAGCCAATGCGCTACTGCACAATCCTGATGTTTTAATCTTAGATGAACCTACCACTGGTTTAGATCCAAACCAGTTGATGGAGATTAGAAACGTAATTAAAAACGTGGGAAAAGACAAGACTGTTTTTCTTTCAACACACATTATGCAAGAGGTTGAGGCTATTTGTGATCGCGTTATCATCATCAACAATGGAAAAATTGTAACAGATAAAAAACTGGATAACTTAATTTCTGAAGATAAAGAACAAGTAATTGAAGTGGAATTTGATTTTCAAGTCGAGGAACAAATGATTTCTAAAATTGAAAATCTTGTTTCGTATGTCAACATTCACGATATGATGTGGGAACTGACTTTTAAATCAGATAAAGACATGCGTTCTGTCGTCTTTGATTTTGCTCAAAACAATGGTTTGAAAACCTTACAACTCAATCAAAAGAATAAAAACTTAGAAGCGGTCTTTAGGGAGATTACGAAATAGTTAGCAGTGTTCCGTTATGTTTTCGAATAAAAAACAAACGCTGTTAAAACACAAAATTCGGCTTTGTCATTCCGACGAAGGAGGAATCTCACCAAGTGTGGCTCCTCTTTCATCAGAATGACAAGACAATAAAAAAAGCTTCTAGTTCACCAAGGCTAACTGGAAACTTTCAAAAATGTAGGATTGCTTCGTTCCTCGCAATGACTTTAAAAAAGTTGACTCGCAATTTGACGAATATTTTCCGATTTACCCATCGAATAATAATGCAAAACAGGAACTCCAGCAGCTTTTAATTCGCGTGATTGCTGAATAGCCCATTCGATCCCCACTTGTTTTACATCGGCATTCGTTTTGCAAACCGCAACGGCATCTATCAAATCCTCAGGTAAATCTATACGGAAAATTTGTGGCAAAATTTGTAAATGTCGGTGTACCGCTAAGGGTTTTATTCCGGGGATAATGGGAACGGTAATACCTATTTCACGGGCTTTAGCAACAAAATCAAAATACTTAGCATTGTCAAAAAACATTTGGGTAACCACATAATCCGCACCTGCGTCTACTTTTTCTTTCAGTCTCTTCAAATCAGAAAGTAGCGATGGAGATTCCAAGTGTTTTTCAGGATAGCCCGCAACTCCGATACAAAAATCAGCTTTATTGTCTACGTGTACAACTTCATGCAAATACTTGCCTTCATTCAATAATTTAATTTGTTGCACTAAATCTATTGCGTGAATATTTCCGCCCATTTTCGGTACAAAAGATTGTTCGTCCTTCATGGCATCACCACGCAACGCCATCACATTATTGATCCCCAAATAATGACAATCCACTAATAAATATTCGGTTTCTTCCTTCGTGAAGCCGCCACAAAGTACATGTGGAACAGTATCTACGTTGTATTTATGTTTTATTGAAGCACAAATCCCCAAGGTACCAGGTCGCATTCTAGTTAGTTTTTTGTCTAATAAACCATTGCCTTTGTCTACATAAATAAATTCCTCGCGAGATGTTGTTACATCAATAAACGGCGGTTTAAACTCCATCAAAGGATCAATATTGTCATACAGTTCCTGAATGCTTTTTCCCTTTTGTGGCGGAATAATTTCGAAGGAGAATAAGGTTTCTCCGTTAGCTGCTTCTATGTGTTGCGTTACTTTCATAATCCTCCCCCGACCCCTCCGAAGGAGGGGAGAACTCGGGTAATTTTAATTGAACAATTTTTTTATTCCTTTCTCAACTCCTCCCCTTTGGGGAGGCTGGGTGGGGATTTTAATCTGCAATATTTGGACCCAACCACTTCATTGCTTTATCTGTAGAAATACTTCTGCGTTTGGCGTAATCAATTACTTGATCTTCTTTTATTTTCCCCAGTCCGAAATACTTGCTTTCTGGATGTGCAAAATAATAGCCTGACACGGACGAAGCGGGCCACATCGCCATACTTTCTGTCAAGGTTACTCCTATTTCTTCTGCTACGTTTAGTAGTTTCCAAATAGTAGGTTTTTCTAAATGGTCGGGACACGCGGGATAGCCTGGTGCAGGACGAATTCCTTTGTAAACCTCATCAATCATCGCCTCTGTACTCAAGTTTTCATCAGGAGTATACCCCCAAATATTCTTTCTAATTTGCTCGTGTAAATATTCGGCAAAAGCCTCTGCAAAACGATCTGCCAATGCTTTCACCATTATCGAATTGTAATCGTCTAAATCTCTTTCAAATTCAGCCGCCCATTCATCTACACCAAAACCTGTAGTGACACAAAAACATCCCATATAATCTACTATTTTACTGTCTTTTGGAGCAATAAAATCAGACAAGGCAATATTTGGTGCTCCAGCCGTTTTTTGAGACTGCTGACGCAAAGTCAAAAATTTCTCTAGTACTTTCCCGTCCCCATTTTTTATGTCAATATCATCATCGTTCACTTGATTGGCTGGAAAAATGCCATAAATACCTTTAGCAGAGAGTTTCTTTTCTTTCAAAATAATAGCTAACATTTGTTGTGCATCTGCAAAAACAGATGTTGCTTGTTCGCCCACAATTTCATCAGTTAGTATAGCCGGATATTTTCCAAACAATTGCCACGTTCTAAAAAAGGGTGTCCAATCTATATACGGAACCAAAACATCCAAATCCACCTCGATAGTTTTTGTACCTATAAAATTGGGAGTTTTTGGAGTATACGTTTCCCAATTCAGTTGTAATTTATTTTTACGCGCTTGTTCAATTGTTAAATAGTCTTTATCTCGAGAACGGTTCAAAAAGGTTTCTCTAAAAGCATCATATTCGGCTCTAATATCGCTTGAGTATATTTTTCGATTGTGATCTAATAAATTCCCCGCCACTGTTACCGCTCTAGACGCATCGTTTACGTGAACTACCGTTTGCTTGTATTGTGGCGCAATTTTCACAGCAGTATGTGCACGTGAGGTTGTTGCACCTCCAATCATTATCGGGATTTGAACGTTCAATTTGTCTAATTCCTTAGCCAGATAAACCATTTCGTCCAGCGATGGAGTAATCAATCCGCTAAGACCAATAATATCAACGTTGTGTTCTATAGCTGCTGCAATAATTTTCTCTGGAGGCACCATGACACCAAGGTCAACAATCTCATAATTGTTGCATGCCAAAACTACCGAAACAATATTTTTTCCAATATCGTGAACGTCCCCTTTTACAGTAGCCATGAGGATTTTTCCATTGCCCGACTTGTCGCCAACTTGCTTAGCGGCTTCTATGTATGGAAGTAGATACGCCACCGCTTTTTTCATCACTCGTGCCGATTTTACTACTTGTGGCAAAAACATTTTTCCCGAGCCAAATAAATCGCCCACTACATTCATACCAGTCATCAAGTTGATTTCGATTACTTCAATCGGTTTTGCGGCTGCTTGTCTGGCTTCCTCAACATCTTCTTCAATAAATTGATCGACCCCTTTTACAAGCGAATGCGTAATTCGTTCTTGCACCGTTCCTGATCGCCATTCTAAAATCGCTTTTTCAATATTTTTTACATCGCCCTTAACATTCTCAGCAAAATCTAGCAATCGTTCTGTTGCGTCATCGCGTCGATCCAGAATTACATCCTCAACATGTTCCAATAAATCTTTTGGAATATCGTCATAAATCGATAGCATTTCTGGGTTTACAATCCCCATCGTCATTCCGTTTTGGATCGCATGATACAAGAAAACCGAGTGCATCGCTTCTCGAACAGTATCATTCCCTCTAAACGAAAACGACACATTACTTACGCCGCCACTTATGTGTGCGTGCGGTAAATTTTCGCGTACCCATTTAGTCCCTCTAAAGAAATCCAAAGCATTCAATCGGTGTTCTTCCATTCCTGTCGCTACTGGAAAAACATTCAAATCAAAAATAATATCCTGCGGAGGAAACCCCACTTTATGCACCATAATATCATACGAGCGTTGGCATATTTCTATGCGACGCTCGTAATTATCTGCCTGACCTTTCTCGTCAAAAGCCATGATAATTACAGCAGCACCATAACGTTTTATCAATTTAGCATGTGCAATAAAAGCTTCCTCACCTTCTTTCAGCGAAATAGAATTTACCACACTTTTCCCTTGAACAACCTTCAAGCCCGCTTCAATGATTTCCCATTTTGAGCTATCAATCATAATCGGCACACGAGAAATATCGGGCTCTGCGGCAATTAAGTTCAGGAATTTGGTCATGGCATACACACCATCGAGCAATCCCTCATCCATATTAATATCAATGATTTGGGCTCCACCATCTACTTGCTCCCGTGCAATTTCAAGCGCCTCATCGTATTTTTCTTCCTTAATCAACCTAAGGAATTTTCTGGAACCCGTCACATTAGTCCGCTCGCCAATGTTCACAAAAACACTTTCGGGTGTAATTATTAAGGGCTCTAATCCTGATAATACTAGGTTTCTTCTGTTTTCTGCCATTTTAATTTAAGTTACTAAGACCCTAAGTAGCTTAGGTGCTGAGTTGTTTTTATGATATCATTTGCTGCAAAGTTTTCAAAACCTTACCATTTTATTTCAATTTTTTTTTGGGCGTGTCCCTCTAAAAAAAGTCGGGTCGGGCTATTCGTTCTATCTTTTGCTCCGCTATCGCTTCACAAAAGGATGCCACTACTATCCCTCACGCGGGCATTGTGCTAACAACTCTTCTTTTTTTATTGATTCTTCCGTTTCTTTATTCTTTAATTTTGTCATTCTGAGGAACATAGAATCTAAACAAATTGCTCTGCTGCTTGCGCGAGCGTCACGCTCGTGCTTATTCTTTTTTCTTAAAAATCTTTTCCTGCCTATATTGTGTGCACTAGCGGGACGCTTGCGCTAGCTTTAGGCCACAACAATCACTTAAAACTCATTTGAGTCATCTCTTTCTTCATTAAATTTCTCTACATCCAAATCTTCAAATTCTAAACAATTATTAATCTCATGAAAAGTAATGGGAAGTAATTCATTAAATGTTTTAGCTTGTTCGTAACTTATTTCATCAGGGAAATTAAAATAATATTTATTTATTAATTCTATTCCAAACTCTGATTTATAATAATCTTGTAAGCTCAAAAAAACTTCATCATAATTATCACAACCATATATAAAATCAACTACATTTTTTCCCGCTAAATTTATTATTGATAAAGTATCAGCCTTAGTTCTTCCGTCTAATGCTTTTTCAATAGTATCAAATCTACCAACCAATAACCCTAATTCACCCTCGTCAACATAATAAGATTCACCTGAGTGCAAATAAACTATCTTTCGAACAACAAATTTACCAGTCTTATTTTCATTGAGAATTTTGCTGTATTTTTCTATTAAATTATCTCTAATTTCAAAATTTACTAAGTTTTTTAAACTTGGCAAGATTTGAATTTGTTTTATTTTATTTGAGCTCAAATCCAAACTATTTAGAGAAATTAAATTATTTAAGTTTTCAATTTTGGAGATATAATTATGGCCTAAATACAATTTAGTTAATTGTGACTGATTTTCTAAACAATCTATTTTTGATATCTTATTATTACTCATCCATAATTCTTTCAAACTAACAAGGTTTTCTAAACCTTCTAACTTACATATTTGATTGTCAGATAAATATAATTCTTCAAGATTTCTTAAATCATCTAAACCCTCTATTTTAGTGATTTCATTATTAAACAAATACAAAACTTTTAACTTTCTCAGATTTTGTAAGTTTTCAATCTTTTTTATTTTATTATTAAATAACGTAATTTCATTCAAATTTATATTTGAATCAAGCCCTTCAATTTTTTCAATATTATTATTATCAAGACTAATAAATCGAAGTTTTGTTAATTTCCCTAACCCTTCTATTTTAGTAATTTGATTTTCATCCAGAATTAAATTAAATAACTCGGTAAAACTTTCAAAACCTTGTATTTTGTTTATTTTATTTCTCCGTAGATTTAATCCAATTACATTTCTATTGATATCTAATAAATACCTATTATTATTATCTATCGAATTTATATGTCCTTCAGTGTGTTCCTCAATTGTAATCTTATAAATTTTCTCAAGTCTTAAAATTTCTTTCGGCTTACTTGTAGTTTTAACATTAAAAAAAAACTTTAAATATTTCAATATGTTAATCTTTCTTATTCTTTAATATATTTATGGTATAAAAATATTTAAATCTTCATAATTTAAGTAAAATCATTAACATTTTCAGTTAAAACTACATCACCGCAGAAGAAACTCTCGGTTTATACTCCTTAGCAATATCAGCAATTAACTTGATGTGTGCCGGTGTTGTGCCACAACACCCGCCTATGATGTTGACCAAATTATCATCGAGATATTCTTTGATAAAAGCTTGCATTTGTTCTGGTGTTTCATCGTATTCTCCAAAGGCATTCGGTAAACCTGCATTAGGATGCGCAGATACGTTGAACGAAGTGTTTTGTGACAAGGTTTGTAAATACGGCTTGAGTAAATCGGCACCAAGTGCGCAATTAAATCCTACACTCAACAACGGTATGTGCGATACCGAAACTAAGAATGCCTCAACCGTTTGTCCCGAAAGTGTTCTTCCAGACGCATCGGTAATCGTTCCTGAAACCATGATTGGAATATCAAGATTGCGTTCGTCTTTTACTTCTTCAATTGCAAAAAGTGCTGCTTTAGCATTCAAAGTATCAAAAATCGTTTCTACCAATAATAAATCACAACCGCCATCCATAAGCGCTTCTACTTGTTGCTTGTACGCGATGCGCAAATCATCAAAAGTTACGGCTCTGTATCCTGGATCGTTTACATCTGGTGACATGCTTGCCGTTCTGTTCGTGGGACCGATCGAACCCGCTACAAAACGAGGTTTGCCAGGATTTTTGGCGGTAAATTCATCGGCTACTTCGCGGGCTATTTTGGCCGACTCATAGTTCAATTCATACACATATTCTTCAAGATAGTAATCGGCCATACCGATGGTGGTTCCTGAGAATGTATTGGTTTCAACAATATCAGCTCCAGCTTCAAAATAAGCAGCATGAACGTCTTTTATAGCTTGTGGCTGAGTGAGCGACAATAAATCGTTGTTTCCTTTTAGCGAATGCGGAAAATCTTTGAAACGTTCTCCCCTAAAATCTTCTTCGGAGAAATTGTAACGTTGCAACATGGTTCCCATAGCTCCATCAAGGATAAGGATGTTTTTTGTAATGGCTTCGTGAATGCTTGACATAACTTTCTATTTCTTGCAAAACACAATTTGAAATTGTGATTTTTACTTTTGATTAGTATTTCCAAAAGTTCACTATTTTTCTTTTTAGCCCTGATGGTAGCGGCATCCTTTCTATTAGCCTTTTTTCGGCGAATAAAAAGATATAGCGTACAGCAGGAACGATTATGACTGAAAAGGGTCATTAATCTGCTCTAAAAAAATCGATACGTTGTCAAGAAAAGGTTTGAGAAATACTGTAGAAGTATTCTTGTGTTATCTATCTTAGATGTTGAAACAAGTTCAACATAAAGTAGAATGTAGCACCTTCTTTAAAGATAAAGGGTTGCTAAGGTTTCATTGGGTCTTTCCCTCCGCCTTTCGTGATAACTTTCAATAAATATAGGAACACTGCAAAGAAAAGACAAAGCGCTAACAATTGCAAGTTTTTTTTTAAAGTTTCTAGCGGAGTTTGTTGCAAATCGTTTAAATAAAAAGGTTCTGAATTGCAATGATTTGAACCAACCTTTGCAACTCAGAACCTTTGTATCTCAGCACCTTTTTAGACTATGGCTTTCACTACAGCTTTTGGAGCTTCTTTACGTGTACCATCAAAACCATCTACGCCAGAAACAGTAGTATATTTCAAAACATAACGCTTGCCTGGATTTATGATTTGGTACGCTGCCTGACACATTAAAGTGGCTTCGTGGAATCCGCAAAGAATCAATTTCAGTTTCCCTGGATAGGTATTTACGTCACCGATGGCGAATATTCCCGGAATATTGGTTTGGTAATCCAATGAATTATTGACTTTTATGGCATTTTTTTCGATTTCCAATCCCCAGTCTCCAATAGGACCCAACTTTGGCGTAAGACCAAAAAGCGGAATAAAATAATCGGTTTCGATGGTGCGTTGTGCACCATTTTCTTCGACCACAACTCCTTCTAAATGTTCAGCACCCTTTAAGCCAACCACTTCTCCGGGCGTAATCATTTTTATTTTACCAGAATTTTTAAGCTCTTGTACTTTTTCAACAGAATCTAATGCGCCTCTAAATTCGTTACGTCTGTGAATTAAAGTCACTTCAGAAGCTACATTGGACAAGAAAATACTCCAGTCTAGCGCCGAATCTCCGCCTCCAGCGATTACTACTTTTTTATCCCTAAATTTTTCTGGATTTTTAATAAAATACTTGATTCCTTTGTCCTCGTAAAACTCAATGTCTTCGATAAGTGGTTTTCTGGGTTCAAAACTTCCAAGTCCACCTGCGATAGCAATAACAGGAGCGTGGAATTTTTTCCCTTTGTTTGAAGTCACAATAAATGTTCCGTCTTCTTGTTTTTCAATTGTTTCAGCACGTTCTCCCAGTGTAAATCCAGGTTCAAATTGTTTGATTTGTTCCATCAAATTATCCACTAAATCACCTGCTAGCACTTCTGGAAAACCGGGAATATCGTAAATTGGTTTTTTAGGATACAATTCTGATAATTGTCCGCCAGCTTGTGGCAATGCATCTAAAATATGACATTTTAATTTTAATAATCCTGCTTCAAATACTGCAAATAAACCTGTAGGTCCTGCTCCAATAATTAGTATGTCTGTTTTAATCATTTTGTTTTAATTAGTCCTTAAATTTCCAACAGTGTAATTCAAGGAAAGTGTTATTTTATTTACTATTTTTCAAAAAAAAAGTCTGAATACTATTTATGTACAAATATCATTATTATGATTATCAAAAAAAACGAAAAACTATTATTAAGAACTAGTACAAGTTAGTTTTAGTATTTTTTGAATTATGCTTTTCGCACTCTATTTTTATTGACCTTTTAAACTTGCTGTTATTTCATTCATTTTTTGAACTTTTTCTTCAAAATTTCCTTTCAACGTTTTGCGATATTCATTCAAATTTTCGACCATTGCATTGATGTCTTCTGGAATAACTTCTTCAAAAAACTCGCGCAATCGCTTTGCAGTTGTAGGTGATTTTCCGTTAGTCGAAATCGCAATTTTTACATGGCCTTTTGTGACAATTCCACCTAGATAATAATCACACAGTGGCGGGGTATCCGCAATGTTGCAAATTAAAAATCTTTTTCGGGACAAATCATAAATCCGTTTGTTCACTTTCAAGTCATCGGTACAAGCAATGACCATGTGGCGTTTACGAAGCATCCAGCGATTGAACTTTTTGTACGTAAGTTTTACTGATCCATGGCTTGCCGCTAAAGTTTCTAATTCGGGTAAAAATCGAGGTGCGACTACCTCAACAATAGCGTTTGGACTCGATTTTAACAAAAAAGACAACTTTTCTAATCCCACATTTCCACCACCCACAATTAGAGTGTTAAGATTGTGTAGTTTCAAAAAGATGGGATATAATTCATTCTTTTCCATAAGCCAAAACCTGGTTGTGCTGTGATTTTAATTCCTTGTAAAAAGCAGCATTTCGTTTCGCATCTCTTACCACTTCTCCGATAACAATTATAGCTGGCGAACTCAAACTTTTAGCTGCAACAACTGATTGAATAGTATTTACTGTGCCAATTCCTACTTTCTCTGCTGCTGTTGTTCCGTTTTGAATAATGGCAACAGGCATTTCTCCTTTTGACTCTTTTTGGAACAAAGCTACAATCTGATCTAACTTACTCATGCCCATCAAAATCACAACAGTTGCCGTAGATTGCGCTGCTAAAGCAACATCAGTTGACAATTTTCTTGCCGAAGTTGTCCCCGTAATCACCCAAAAACTTTCTGAAACACCTCTTTTTGTCAAAGAAATACCTTGCGAGGCTGGAACCGCAATCGATGAGGAAATACCCGGAACTACAAAGGTAGGGATTCCAAAACTCTCTACGAACTCTATTTCTTCGCTACCCCGACCAAAAATAAATGGATCACCACCTTTTAACCGAACTACATTTCCATAAGTAAGTGCATTGTCTACTATCAATTGATTGATTTCCTCTTGCGTATATTCATGCGAACCCTTTCGTTTTCCCACAAATATTTTAAGCGCTTTTTTAGGAGCATAAGACAGTAATTCTTCATTTGCTAGGGCATCATACAAAACCACATTTGCCTCAGCCAGCGCCTTTGCTCCTTTGATAGTAAGTAAATCTGGATCACCCGGACCAGCGCCTACCAGTGTTACTTGTGGTTCTCTTTTATTTTTCATCTTGTAGGTCTTTGGCTCTAAATGCTTCTATAGTTTCAAAAAAAGCAATGGCTTCTTGTCTGTATTTTTGAGCAAATTCTGGAGTAGGTTCATTATCTCTGATTTGAAACACTAGCTGTTTCAATGTTGTTGGCAATTGAATTTTGTTTGTTTCTACGAAAACGGTATCAAATAAATCGATGATTCCTGCTTGGTGATTTGTTTTTTGGTTTTCGGCAAGCAATAACGCTTTGGCACCATTAACAAAACCAGCATACGCATGGTAAATGGCATCTGACCATTTTGATTCTTCATACGCTTCTTGTGCATACGTTAATTTGTCTTTTGCTTCTAGAATTAATGTCGCCACTAAATCAATCACAACTCCAGCGCATTCGCCAACTCCAACTGCTTTTACATAATTATCTGCATTACCCCAATCTACAAAATCAGCTTCGGTAAGATTGGTTAGATCGGCTAATGGTTTCAAAAATTCGTAGAAATATTTTTCGCCTTGAGCGTCATAATAATTCAAGAACGATTGTCCGTTTGCATTGGCTTCGAAATCATTTAAAATCAATCGCAAAGCATCCGGTCCTCTTCGGCTTGGAATTTTGATTACTTTATCAGAGAATCTTCCAGATCCATTTCCTAAATTTCCTCCTCCTAATAAAACTTGTAACGCTGGAGCTACTAATTTAGCCGCATTGATTGACATGCCTTGAAAGCCAATTTCGGCCATATTGTGTTGCCCGCAAGCATTCATACAACCACTAATTTTAATGGTAATTTCACGGTTGTTGATGTACTGCGGATATTCAGTAATTAACACGCGTTCTAACTCTACGGCGATTCCGGTGCTACTCGCAATTCCTAAGTTACAGGTGTCGGTACCTGGACACGCTGTTATATCAGAAATACTGTTGTAGCCTGTGGTTACAAAATTTAATTTTGCTAATTCTTGGTAAAAGAAAAAAAGGTTTTCCTCTTTTACGTGACGAATTAAAATATCTTGACGCAACGTAAAACGCAATTCGTTTGCTGCATAATTTTTGATTAAGTGCGCTAATTCTCTAGCTTTATCAGTATAAAAATCACCTAATTGAACTTTGATTCCGATGGCCACATAACCCGCTTGTTTTTGCGGAATTACATTTGATTTTTTCCAAGCGTCGAAAGCTGCAGTATCTTCAATTTCAACTTGCGGCACTTCTAATAATGGCGCTGCAATAGCTCCCTCAAAAGCAGTGGTATCAATTTCGACTGTATGCAGTGACAACGCTTTTTTCTCTTCGTCTACCAATCGTAAAAATTCGTCTTTCCCTATTTCTTTCAGCAAAAATTTCAATCGTGCTTTTAAACGTTTGGCTCTTTCGCCATAGCGGTCAAAAATTCTTAAAATCCCTTCGGTAGTTGGAATGATTTGATTGGCCGGAATAAACTCTGTAAGCAATTCTGCATGACTCGGTTGCGAACCTAATCCTCCGCCTAACATAACTTTGAAACCTTTTACACCGTTTATAATTTTTGGAATAAACCCTAAATCGTGTAAATAACTCAAACCCGTATCTTTATCTGATGACGAAAACGACATTTTGAATTTACGTCCCATTTCTTGACAAACCGGATTTCTCAAGAAAAACTGAAACATCGCATGCGCATACGGAGACACGTCAAAAGGTTCCTCAGGATCAATTCCTGCTGTTTCGCTAGCGGTAATATTTCGAACTGTGTTTCCACAAGCTTCTCTTAGGGTAATATCATTTTTTTCTAGTTCGGCCCAAAGTTGCGGTGTTCTATCTAAACTCACATAATGAATTTGGATATCCTGACGTGTTGTAATGTGCAAACGTCCTGTTGAATACTCATCAGAAACTTTTGTAATTCGCACGAGTTGCTCGCTTGTTACTTTACCAAAAGGCAATTTGATACGAATCATTTGTACGCCTTCCTGACGCTGCCCATAAACGCCGCGTGCTAAACGCAGACTACGAAAACGCTCGTCGTCAATTTTTCCGTCACGGAATAAAGCAATTTTTCTTTCTAAATCGATTATGTCTTTTTGAACAATCGGATCTTCAATTTCGGTTCTAAAACTTTCCATTTGTTATAAGCTATTAGCTATTAGCTTTGGGCTGTTAGCTGTTTATGAAATTCATTTTACATTTTTGCTGAAGGCTCAAAGCCAATAGCTAAAGGTTATTTTATAAATCCTACTCCTGCTGTTGTGTTGGTTGTTGCATCAATTAAGATGAAGGCGCCGTTTGATTTATTATCGTTGTAAGCATCAAAATAAATGGCTTTGCTTAACTTAATGTTCACTTCGCCAATTTCGTTTATTGCTAATTGAGAGGCTTCTGAAGTTCCTGAGAAATCAGTTGAAATCACATTTTTTACACTATCAATCTTAGCCAAAACTCTGTTGGTATTGTGTTGTACAAAATATTTGGCACCGGGAACTAACTTTTTACTGTCCATCCAGCATACGGTAGTGTTGATGTCTTTCTCTACTTTTGGCAATTCAGATGATTTTACAATCATGTCGCCTCTAGTCACATTGATATCATTTTCTAATTCAATTGTGATCGAAGAACCCACAGCTGCTTCCGCAAATTGCTTGTCAAAAAAATGAATATTAGTCACCACTGATTCTGTTAAAGAAGGCAGCACCGTTACCGCATCGCCTACTTTGATATTATTGCCATACAATTTTCCAGCATAACCTCTAAAATCGTGGTATTCTTCAGTTTTTGGTCGGATTACGGTTTGAACGGGGAAACGCGCTTTTCCTTTTTCGTAAACATCAGCTGGCTCTAACTCTTCAAGATGTTGTAAGATCGTCTGTCCTTGGTACCAAGGCATTCCTCCTAATGATTCTACTACATTATCACCTGTCAAAGCACTTAACGGAATGTAACTCACGTTTTGTTCTTTGAAAGTACTTTTAGCATTTAAGGCTTCAAAATCCGCTTTGATTTTATTAAAAACTTCTTCTGAATAATCCACCAAATCCATTTTGTTGATCGCCACAATGACCTCTTTTACTCTCAATAAATTATTGATAAAAAAGTGGCGGTAGGTTTGCTCAATTACACCTTTACGAGCATCAATTAAAATGATTGATACTTGCGAGGTCGAAGCTCCTGTAACCATATTACGCGTATACTCTACGTGACCAGGAGTATCGGCAATGATGTAACTTTTTTTGGCTGTCGAAAAATAAATATGCGCCACATCAATGGTAATTCCTTGTTCTCTTTCGGCCACTAAACCGTCCGTAGCCAAAGAAAAATCTAAATAATCATATCCTTTTTGCTTGCTGCTTTTTTCTATTGCTTCTAATTTATCTGTTGTCAACGATTGCGTATCGTACAACAACCTCCCAATTAAGGTACTCTTTCCGTCATCTACACTTCCTGCTGTTGCTATTTTCAAAACTTCCATATTACCGTTATATTTTCCCCTCCCCGACCCTCCCTGAAGGGAAGGGAGACGAGTCTGGCATTTATTTAATTAAAACTAACTCTTTTATCTATTTCATTAATTTCTAAAACCCTCAACCAATAATTGCTTTTTATCCAGCTATGGCTCCCTTCCCTTCGGGGAGGGCAGGGGTGGGGGTGGGGATTCTAAAAATACCCTTGTTGTTTTCTTTTTTCCATCGCTGCTTCCGAACGTTTGTCATCAATTCTAGCACCTCTTTCTGAAATTGTTGAAGATCTAATTTCGCCCACTACTTCAGAAATTGTTGCTGCATAAGAATCAACTGCTGCTGTACAACTCATGTCCCCTACCGTTCTAAAACGAACAATACGTTCTACAATTTCTTCGTTTTCTTCTTGGTACACAAATGGAGAGTGCGACCAAATCATTCCATCTCGCAAGAATACTTTACGCTTGTGCGAAAAGTAAATGGATGGGATTTCAATTTGCTCATGTTCGATGTAACTCCACACATCTAGCTCGGTCCAGTTCGAAATTGGAAAAACACGTACGTTTTGACCATTCTCTATTTTTCCGTTCAACAAATCGAATAATTCAGGACGCTGATTTTTTTCGTCCCATTGACCAAAATCATCACGTACCGAAAAAATACGTTCTTTAGCTCTGGCTTTTTCCTCGTCACGACGTGCTCCACCAATACACGCATCAAATTTAAATTCTTCAATAGCATCTAAAAGTGTTGTGGTTTGCAAGCTATTTCTGCTTGAATATTTTCCGGTTTCTTCAACCACTTTTCCTTGATCAATCGCGTCTTGTACATTGCGCACAATTAATTCTAATCCTAGATCAGCAACCAATTTGTCTCTAAATTCAATGGTTTCCGGAAAATTATGCCCTGTATCTACGTGCAATAACGGGAACGGAATTTTAGCAGGAAAAAAAGCTTTTTGAGCCAAGCGAACTAGCGTAATCGAATCTTTTCCGCCCGAAAAAAGTAACACAGGTTTGTCAAACTGAGAAATTACCTCCCTGAAAATGTATATCGCTTCGCTTTCTAAAGCGTTTGTTTTTAATACTGAACTCATATTTTTATTGTAAAGATTTAAATGATTGAAAAATTCAAAGATTCCAACAATCATTTATAATTTATAATTCATAATTTAAAATTACTTTTAGTGCAACCCGCATTCTTTATGACTGGATTCCCACCACCATCGTCCGGCTCTAATGTCTTCATCTGGAGTAATGGCTCTCGTACAAGGTGCACAACCTATGCTTACAAATCCTTTTTTGTGTAATGCGTTTTGTGGTACATTATTTTTTTCTAAATAATCTTCCACTTCCAGTAAAGTCCATTTTAACAAAGGATTGAATTTGATAATCTCAAAGTTGGAATCGTATTCAAACAAAGCCAAATCATTTCTGTTTTCGGATTGCTCTGCTCTCAAACCAGTTATCCAAATTGCATTTCCTTGTAATGCTTTGCGCAAAGGCACTACTTTACGAATGGAACAACATTCTTTTCTATTCTCTACCGATTCGTAGAAACTATTAGGTCCTTTACTATTTACTAATTCCTCAACTGCTGTTGTTTCTGGAAAGTAGGTTTTAATGTTTAAAGTGTACTTAGTAACTGTTTTATGAAAAACATCATAGGTCTCTTGAAATAATCTGCCAGTGTCCAAGGTAAAGATGGAAATTGGAAAATGATTTGAACCAATTAAGTCCGTTATAACTTGATCCTCTTGACCAAATGATGTAGAGAAAATTACTTTATCCTTATACGTTACTGACAAAAAAGATAATGTTTCTTCCAAAGAAAAAGCTGCTGTTTTTTCTAATAAAGCCGTTGTAATTGCTGTACTCATTATAATAATTTTGATAATGTTCTTAAACTTAAAATAATAATTAAAATTCCAACCAAAATCATCATCGGTTGTCTTTTAATTTTATTGACTAATAAAGCAGCTATCGGTGCGGCAATAACACCTCCTAAAATTAATCCTATAATCACTTGCCATCCTTGGATTCCTCCAAAAAGCATAAACGTTACACCACTTGCAAAAGCTACTGCAAACTCCGCCGCATTTACAGATCCGATAGTATATCTTGGGTTCCTGCCACGACCTAATAAAGTGGAAGTCACAATAGGACCCCAGCCGCCACCGCCCACAGCATCCATAAAACCACCGAAAGTGGCTAATATGCCCAAGCGCTTCGTTTTCTTTTTGATGATATTTTTTTGCATTGCTTTCCTAATAATTATCACTGCCAACCCAATCATATACAAAGCAATAAATGGCTTGATCACATCTCCATCAATTACATCAGACAGCAAATACGCTCCGGTTATCGAACCTAAAACACCAGGTATCAATAGGTGTCGGACTAATTTTTTATTTATATTTCCAAATTTATGATGCGATATAGCAGAAACTCCGGTGGTAAACATCTCAGCGACATGCACTCCAGTACTACTTACCACGGGAGGCACACCATAAGCCAATAAAAAAGAAGTTGATGTTGCTCCATAGCCCATTCCTAATGTTCCATCTACTAGTTGCGCAAAAATTCCTATTGCAAAAAAGATTACAAATTCTGAATCAAACCCAGCTACAAAACCATTCCAAGAAAATTCAGCATGGTGATTGTAAACTAATGTTGAAAGCAATCCCACTAATAACACTACCGGAATTACAACCCATAAACGTTCTTTGAAGGATGTTTCAATTCTTACAGCACCATTATTCTCTCTCATTTCTTTGCTCATGCTTTTTCAATTTTCAACTGGTTTTTTATTTAAATCTATTACCCTATAGGAATAGTAGATTAATATGCAAAAGTAAAGAATTTAAAATAACTACAAAATTTATTTTGTGATAAATTGTCTAAAAAGCGATATCTGCAAGTGTGTTGTTTTCCAATATCATAAGTGTATTGTCTCGCACTTCGGTCATCAACTTACGTACTGCGCACGTAGCTTCATCTGTACAATCGATACAAGGCTCGTAAAAATTGTGGCTGGCACAAGGAAGTAATGCAATTGGTCCCTCAAGAATACGGTATACATGTGCCATATTAATCTCTTGTGGCGCTTTTATCAAGTAATAACCACCGCCTTTTCCTTTTTTGGCTCCTAAAAATCCAGAATGGCGCAACAACAGTAAAATACTCTCTAAAAATTTGAGTGAGATATTCTCAGACTTGGCAATATCAGCAATCGCAACAGGAGTTTGGTCTTTTTGGCGGGCCAAAAAAGTAAGTGCTTTTATTCCGTATTTTGTTTTTTTTGAGAGCATTTAAAAAGATATAAGATTTAGGTTTAACGAATTTTGATTTTTGAGTAAACGAAAACTGTTCGATTTACTTTTAAATCTATAAACCAACACCAAATCTACAATCTAAAATCGTTAATCCCAAATCTGAAATCTTACGAAAGCGCCTGCTCCAAATCGGCAATTACATCTTTTACGGTTTCTAAACCTACAGAAACACGCACCAAACCATCGGTAATACTAACAGCCAAACGTTCTTCAACAGATAACTTACTATGCGTTGTTGAAGCTGGATGGGTAACAATCGTTCTCGTATCGCCTAAATTTGGCGATAGCGAACACAATTTAATTTTATCCAAGAAAGCCCTTCCCGCTTCCAATCCTCCTTTAATTTCAAAAGCAACAATATTGCCACCCAACTTCATTTGCTTTTGTGCAATTTCATATTGAGGATGCGATTTCAAAAAAGGATATTTCACTTTATTCACTTTAGGATGATTTTCTAAAAACTCCGCTACTTTCAATGCGTTCTCACAATGTCTATCCAATCGAATGGCTAATGTTTCTAAACTTTTAGACAATACCCATGCATTAAAAGGTGATAAAGAAGGACCTGTAAGTCGCGAAAACAAATAGATTTTCTGAATCAAATCAGCATCACCAACAGTTATTCCGCCCAAAACTCTACCTTGACCGTCCATTAATTTGGTAGCCGAATGCACCACTAAATGTGCGCCCCATTTTATTGGTTGCTGCAAATAAGGTGTTGCAAAACAGTTGTCAATAATTAAAATCAAATTATGCTTTTTGGCAATATTTCCTAGCAATTCCAAATCAATAATATCAACAGCAGGATTGGTTGGTGACTCTGCAAATAGAATTTTTGTATCTGGCGTAATCAAACCTTCAATGGTCTCGGGTTGATTGATGTCAAAATACGAGGTTTGTATGTTCCATTTTGGAAAATAATTAATAAACAATGAATGTGTTGCACCAAAAACACTACTAGATGAAACAATGTGATCTCCAGAATTTAATAACGTAGCCAAAGTGGAATACACCGCTGCCATACCTGATGCAAAGGCAAAACCAGCTGCAGCACCCTCCATAGCGCATACTTTGCTAATAAATTCGTTGTTATTTGGGTTGCTGTATCGGCTGTAAATATTCCTGTCTTTTTCCTCTGCAAATGAGGCACGCATGTCTTCGGCATCCTCAAATACAAAACTAGACGTGAGGTACAACGGCACCGAATGCTCTAAATATTGTGTTCTTTCTAACTGATTGCGTATGGCTTGGGTTTCGAAACCATATTCTGAATTATTCATAGTGTATAATATTATCCCCACCCCAACCCTCCCCAAAGGAGAGGGAGCCGAAGTCGGAAAATTGATAATTAAAATTGTTTCATTAACTATTACTGGTTCCCCCTTCGGGGGTTAGGGGGCTTCCGTTCAAAACTACTCTGTACTGTATGGTTGCCGTTGGTTCTAATGTTTTGGAAACCGAACAGTATTTTTCAAAAGAAAGTTGTGCGGCTTTTGCTGCTTTGTCTTCCTTTATATCGCCTTCTAAATAAAACACCACATGGATATTTTTAAAAGGTTTTGCTTCTCCAACTTGTACGCGTTCTCCTTCAACCTCAGCTTTGAAAGACGTGATTTCTTGACGTTGTTTTTTCAAAATTGAAATCATATCAATGGCGCTACAACCCGCAACACCCATCAATACTAATTCCATCGGACTGGCGCCCATATCATTTCCTCCATACTCAGGACGGCTGTCTACGTTTACTAGATGCCCTCTTTCGTTTTTCAATTCGAAATGGAAATTGTCGTTTACTCTGTTTAATGTTATTTTCATTGTTATCTTTTTTGAACGCTGATGACGCGGATTTTCAAACGCGGATTCAACGGATTTTTATTTTAAAACTAATTACTGAAATCTGTTCACTAAAAACTGAACACTGAATACTCTTTTACCCTTTATCCGACAACCTCAGAATATCACCAAAAACACCTCTTGCCGTTACTGCTGATCCTGCGCCAGCTCCTTGAATTACAATTGGTCGGTCTCCGTACGATTCAGTGTAAATTTCGAAGAAAGAATCTGAACCTTTCAATCCACCTAAAGCCGTATCTGATGGCGCCGAAACTAATTTTACTTCTAGATTTCCTTTGTCATTTTGCAAATCACCTGATAATTCTCCGATGTAACGCAACACGTGATTGGGCTTTTGATCGGCTTTTATTTTTGCATAAATAGGATCAAACTCGGTCAATTTATTCAAAAACTCTCCCACATCTCCGCTACGCAAATGTTCTGGAATTAAATTTTGAATCGCAATTTCTTCAAACTCATTTTGCAAGTCTAGTTCTCTAGCCAAAATCAATAATTTTCTTCCTACATCATTACCGCATAAATCCTCTCTTGGATCTGGCTCGGTATATCCGTTTTCGATAGCTTCTTTCAAAATCTCGCTAAACGGCGCATCTTTGGCCGAAAAATTATTAAACAAATAACTCAATGTTCCCGAGAAAACTCCTTTAATCTTTGTGATATTTTCGCCAGAAAGGTGCAACAATTTAATAGTATCAATCAACGGCAATCCTGCTCCAACATTGGTTTCATAAAGATACGTCTTTTGGTTTTCTGCCAGAACTTTTCGCAATTTTTTATAAAAACTATAACTCAACGTATTGGCTACTTTGTTTGACGAAATCAAATCGAAACTGTTTTCAACTAACGAAATGTAATTCGTAACAAAATCTGCGCTTGCAGTGTTATCAATGGCGATTAAATTCTCTAAATGATGCTCATTTGCGTAAGCAATTACATCATCAATAGTATACGAGAATCCGTTGGTTTGAATCTCGTTTTTCCAGTTGGGTGTCACGCCGTTTTTATTCAAGAGCACGTTACTTGAATTAGCAATAGCAAATACATTCAATTTGATGTCTTTTCTTTTTTCGATGGCTACAGCCGATTCTAAAATTTGATTAATCAAAGTACCACCCACCAAACCGTGACCAAAAACAGCAATATTTATTTTCTTGGCTACGCCAAAAATCTCCCCGTGAATCACATTCAAGGCTTTATGCAGTTGTGATTTTTTAACAACCAAACTCACATTCTTACCCGTAACGGTGTTGTTGAAAAGTATTGGAACAATTTTATTTTTGATTAAAGCGGTGTACGGTTTGTGAAACGTGCTTAAATCCTGCCCGATAATGGAGATGACAGCTACATCATCAGCTACGGTTATTTTATTAACATCTTTCGAATAGAAATCATTTTCGAATTCTTTTTCCAATTCAATCATGGCCGTAGTAGCTTTATCAGCAGCCACAACCAAGCCTATTCCGCGTTCTGATGAACCTTGCGAAATAATACTCACACTGATATTATTGTCGCCCATTACTCTAAAAATTCGAGCATCGACACCTGTTTTCCCAAGCAAACCTCTTCCTTCTAGATTTACCAAAGCCACATTTTCAAGAACCGAAAGCGTTTTAATTCCCTCCTTATTAGAATTGGAAGTAATTAAAGTACCTTTATTTTCATGATTGAAGGTATTTAAAATTCGGAGCGGAATGTTTTTTTCTAATAACGGAATGATGGTTTTGGCATGCAAAATAGTTGCTCCAAAATTAGCAATCTCATTCGCCTCATTAAACGATAGATGATCAATTTTCTTAGCATCTATAACTAAATCTGGATTGGCAGTATAAATTCCGTCTACATGAGTGTAATTTTGTAATTCATCGGCATTTAAATAATTCGCAATCAACGAAGCGGTGTAATTACTTCCGTTTCGACCAAGAGTCGTTGCATCATTATTGGTCGTAGAACCTATAAAACCCGTGATTACATTGACCGTATTTTCAGAATTTTGCTTAAAAAAAGCAATTACATTTTTCTTCGAAAGTTGTTCTAAGGGTTGTGCATCACCAAATTTAGCATCGGTTTTTATCAATTCGCGCGTATCGGTAAAACGAGCGTGAATTCCTTTTTCTATGAGGATAGCCGTCAGTAATTTTGCCGAAAGCAATTCGCCTTTGGACAAAATTTGGTCTTTGATTTTTTTACTGTAATCGCCGATCAGACTTACGCCCTCGAACAATTTTTCTAAAATAATAAACTCCTCAGACAAATCAACAGCTTCATAAACATCTTGCTGATATGTTTTAAAATCTTCAAAAAGTGGTTTGTAATTTTCGTTTTGAGAAGCAAGAGTTAAAATTTGTTCCAACTCATCCGTTGCATTACCACGTGCCGAAACTACAATTGCAATTTTTTCGCCTTGATTTATTTTGTCTGTTATTATGGCAACCACCTTATTTAATCCGTCACCATTTGATAACGATTTACCTCCAAATTTTAATATTTTCATTGTGTTGTGTATTTTTAGCTTTAGAAAATATCCTGAAGCAAATTGTGTAATTGTTTGTATTCTATCAAAAAAGCATCGTGTCCGTGAATGGAAACAATCTCTTGATAACTGACTTTTTTATTCTGTTTTTGTACTATTTCAAAAGTGGCTTTGTTTTCACTTGCTGTAAAAAACAAATCCGAATTGATGGCTATGATGTGAATTTCTGCTTCAAAAGTTTCGATTGAATTTTCAAACGAAGACCTATTGCGAGTAATATCAATTGTTTTCAGTAATTGATTCATCATTTTGTAAGATGCCAATTGGAAACGCTGCTGCAATTTTTCGCCATGATGCAACAACCAACTTTCAACATTAAAAATAGCTAACTCCTCATTAGTGGTTCGCTGAAATTTTGCTGCAAATGATTCTGGAGTTCTATAACACAACATTGCGTGTGTGCGAGCGTCTTGAACGGGTTTAGATGAGTTATTCAGAATTTGTTCTTGCAAAAAACAATTGGCAATAAGCCAGTCTGTAGCTTTCCAATCGGTCGCAATAGGAATTAATTTTTGCGTTATTGTTGGTTCTAATGCAACCATTTCCCATGCAATTCCGCCACCTACAGAACCTCCAATAATGGCGTATAGTCTTGTAACCTCAAGTAGCTGAATGCCTTTTATAAAAATTCTAGCAATGTCTCTTGCTGTAAAATCAAGATAATTTTCAATTATAGCGCCATCAAATCCATTTCCAGGAACATTAAAAGCAAGTACTGTATATTTTCTAGTATCAATAGTTTTATTGGCGCCAATTAAGTCATTCCACCAACCAGTATCGCCCACAACCTGTGAATTTCCGGTTAGCGCATGATTGACCAAAACGATGGGAGCAGTATGTAATGACAACCCAAAAACTTGATAACTTAAGTTTAGATCATCAAAAATTGCACCTGACTCCGTGGTGAAATTGTGTAATGTAATTGTTGTTGGTTTATTTTCCAATTGCAAATCTGTTATAATTAGGACTTGTGTTTGGAAATATTAGAAAGAAAGCTAGGTGTTATCTAGACAAATTCTTAGTGTTATCTTTCCACGATGAGCGTGGTAGAATGCAGCACCTTCTTCGATAAATCGAAGGGTTGCTAAGGCTTCATCGGGTCTAATCCCTCTGCCTTTCTTTATAACATTTCAATACAGTTGTGAACTTTATGTATGCAAATTAAATACTATTTTAGTTAGCAAGCAAATTTTATAAGCAATCTATTGTTTCTTATCCATTTAAAAAAAAGAGATTTGTTTGTATTTTCTCCATTGTTATTTTGACGAGGCACCAGCTAACAAAACCATTTCACACCCCGCCAAAACAACAACATTAAAACTATTGCAAACCTCAACTTTAACCACAATAAATCAAGATTCTCTGCAAAAAAAAGCACCTCATTTTGATACGAATACCTTGCGACAAATAATAAACTACATGACACAATTCATTTTAATACATCCATTTTTTAATTTCAATCCTGAATGAATTAATGCATCGAAAATATCCATACAACTTACTTTACATTTGAAAATCAAAAGTTCTAAAAGATAAAAACCCTTTTAGAGGCTAATCAAAAAGGGCATTCAAGTTATACTATAACTTATACTTTTGGTATCAGCAGTCCAAAATCAATAAAATGGCACCAGAACAAAATAATTTTTTGTCAAAATATGTTCTGGTGATTTCAAATATTTGGTAATGCATATTTGTTTTAAATTTATGGCATTCTTAAATTTTGTTCAAAAAAAAACTTCCCTTTTTAGTGGGAAGTTATTGCTTTATAATTTAATTGAAATTATACAATATAACACCCAGAGGAGAACTCCTCTTCATCTTTATACATATTGCACATATTCATTTTCATGTTTCATTGATTTGATTATCAAATATCTAAATTAGTTTTTAGAAAAACAAACCCCTTTTTAAAATAAATTCAAAAAAGTTTTTTGAATTCACTTTTCTAAAAAAGATTTAACTACAAAAAAAAATGAAGTTTAATTTGCAATTCAAAATGGTTTCATACCTTTGCACCCGAATATTAGAGGAAAAATTTGAACTGATTGCAACCTCTTCATAATGATACTGATTCATTATGAGTACTGATCTATTTTCAGTAGAAAAAAATGCTAAAGCAGAAACGCTCCTTTAGTCCTTTTCAGCAATTATTTTTTCTCGCTTAATTTTAAAACAAAAGTACTTATGGCCTATTTATTTACGTCAGAATCTGTAAGCGAAGGACATCCAGACAAAATTGCAGATCAAATTTCAGACGCATTAATTGATAATTTTTTGGCATTTGATGCCGATTCTAAAGTAGCATGTGAAACTTTAGTGACAACAGGTCAAGTGATATTGGCAGGTGAAGTAAAATCAAATACCTATTTAGATGTACAACAAATCGCTCGTGATGTAATCAGAAAAATTGGTTATACCAAAAGCGAATATATGTTTGAAGCCAATTCTTGCGGTATTCTTTCAGCTATTCACGAACAATCTGCTGATATTAACCAAGGTGTTGATAGAGCAAATCCAGAAGAGCAAGGTGCTGGAGATCAAGGCATGATGTTTGGCTATGCTACTAATGAAACCGATAATTACATGCCATTGGCACTTGATTTGTCTCATAAATTATTACAAGAATTAGCGATTTTAAGACGTGAAAATAACGAAATTACGTATTTACGTCCTGATGCTAAATCTCAAGTAACTTTAGAATATAGCGATGATAACAAACCTACGCGTATTGAGGCTATTGTAATTTCAACACAGCACGATGATTTTGATGAAGAAGCAACAATGCTTGCTAAAATCAAAAAAGATATCGTTGAAATTTTGATCCCGAGAATTATTGCTAAAAATCCAACACACGCTCATTTATTTAATGATACCATTCAATACCACATTAATCCAACGGGGAAATTCGTAATTGGAGGACCACACGGGGATACAGGTTTGACTGGAAGAAAAATTATTGTAGATACGTACGGTGGAAAAGGAGCTCACGGTGGTGGCGCGTTTTCTGGTAAAGATCCAAGTAAAGTAGATAGAAGTGCCGCTTATGCAACACGTCATATTGCTAAAAACTTAGTGGCAGCTGGTGTTGCCGATGAGATTTTAGTACAAGTTTCGTACGCTATTGGTGTGGCTAAACCAATGGGTATTTTTATTGATACCTACGGAACATCAAAAGTAAATTTGACAAACGGTGAAATTGCTAAAAAAGTAGAAGCTATTTTTGATATGCGTCCGTACTTCATCGAACAACGATTGAAATTAAGAAACCCAATTTATAGCGAAACTGCTGCTTACGGGCACATGGGACGTACTCCAGAAACAGTTACTAAAACATTTTCTGCTCCAGGTGGAAACGAAAAAACAGTTACTGTTGAATTATTTACTTGGGAAAAACTAGATTTTGTAGATCAAGTAAAAACTGCTTTTGGTTTGTAATTCAATATAGACTTAAAATAAAAAAGGGGATTTTGTTCAGTCAAAATCCCCTTTTAATTTGGCTATATATTGTACTTTAAAATAAAGGTCACAAAACGCGGTAAAATAATAGTTTCATTCGCATTAAAACCATTTACGCTAAACGAGTTGTTTAATCTTGATCTCGTATTTAAAAGGTTATTTGCCTGTATTCTATACTCGAATTTCGAGTCCTTTTTGATATAATTTAAGCTTGCCGTCATGATTTCAAAATCGTTTGTTAACCCAGAAGTTTCATTTTTAAAGCGATTAAATGAATAATCCCAATTCACATTTAACCCATTCAAAAAATAGTAGTTCAGCTTAACCGTTGGCGTTTGCGTAGTAAACCTGTTCGAAGCTTGCTCTGAGAAATTAATTCGGTAGCCTAAATCAATATTCGGATATTTTTTGAATTGCGTTGCAAATGCTAGATTGTAGCTATGATTCACGTTTTCGATTCCTTGAATAAACTCCTGCGTAGTACCATTGGCCACTCTTCGGTTTAAAACAAAGTTTTTATTCCAGCTTGCATTAACACCACCCGTTACTTTGTAATACTTTTTAAAACTCTTGCTGTAAAACAAATTCCCGTTCAAGTTTTCATTTTCTGCGTCTAAATTCAAACGGTCTGATGTTGAATAAATACTTTGAAATGATATCCCATTCACCACTGGATCCTTTGTGGTTGTATACGATATATTACCAAAAATGGTAGTGAAATTATACAAATTGTACTTTGAATAATTCAATCTATGGCTCGCAATTAGTGAGTTTTGCAGTTGAGAATTTCCTCTTGCAATACTGTTGAAATTAGTAAAAATATACCCTTCGACTAAAGAGTTTATATCATTAAACCCATTACGAACATTAAAATTATAGGTTATGTTTTCTGATTTTTTTAAATCCCAACGGGCAAACATATCAGGAAGAAATCTACTGAAATTCAATTGATACCGAGTACCAAATTGCTGATTGTTGGTGTTGTATTGATGGATCGAAAACCCAGGATTAAAGGTAAACTTACCAACTATGAACTTGTAATGAAATCCTAAAAAAACATCATTAAACGCGTAGCGAACATCATTGTTATAGGCTGCTTGTTCTACTGGATTAACTGATTTATCCTCCAAAATTTGCAACAGACTTGAATTATAGGTTTGAAATGCATTAGAATTTCCTGCCGTTACATTCAATATACTTTTGTTAGAGATTTGGTAATAATAATCAGCTTTAGCATCTACTTTATTCGTTTTTACAAATCGAGACTGCTCAATATTTAAACTATTTTCATTTACAAAAACAGCGCTTGGATCATTTGGATCTTGCGAGCTATTGTTTTGATATGGATTAACAGATAATTGCGGATTGTAAAAGGGATCTTCATCCTCGTATTGATGCTGCACTTCAATTACCCAAGTATTTTTGGGGTTTTGTGTATAAAATAAATTCAAACTTTGATTGAATGAAACTGGTGCTTGATTTTGAAATGCAATAACCGTGTTTGAGCTGTTAAAAGAATTTCCATTAGCAAAAGAACTAAAATTACTTTGACTATTATCAACATCCTGCTGGTCGTTTTTTCTAAAGAAAACATCGTAATCCAGCTGAAAATTATCATTAGCTTTATACTTTGAACCTACCTTAGAGATAAAAGCATTATTTCTAGAATCGGTTCTGTTTTTTCTATTTTCGAGGGTTGCAATATTCGTTGTATTGGGTTCAAAAATACCGCGATCGGAGTTCGTTATCGACTGATTGAATGTAGAGGAATACGCTGCAAAACCGGTCAGGGTCCATTTTTTTGAAACAGAATGATTAATGTTTAAAGTTCCGAATTTATCGTTTGCCTTAGCAACATTATCGCCACCAGAAAGCCCAAAGAAATTCCGATTCAGATTTAAAGTAGTTCCGCTTCTGCCTATAGTATTTCTGGCGCCTCCATTTATCCTGAAAAAATCAGCTGAAGTCAAGGAAACCTCACCAATATTATTCAAATTTACAATAGAGTTGATACTAGTTTTAGGGGAATAGTAAAACACTTTTGGATTAAAAATATAGCCTTTATCGTTCGCTAAACCGGCACTTACATCACCAAACCAAAACTTATCTTTTCCTTTTTTGAGTTTAATATTTAGTGCGATGTCATCATTATTGTTTTCCAATCCTTTCATTTGAGATACCTCGTTGAAGTTTCGCAATACTTGCACTTTATCAACTGCATCCGACGGAATGTTTTTGGATCCGAGTTTAGTATCGCCATCCATAAATGGTTTGCCATTGACAAATAATTTGGTTACTTTTTTACCTTCAACTTGCACTTGACCATCGGCCATGACTTCAAAACCTGGTAGTTTCTTAAAAACATCTTCTAACTTTCGCTCTTCGCCCGTTTTAAAGGAATCAGTATTGTAAACAATGGTATCGCCTTTTATAGAAACCGGCATTTCACGGACAATTTCAACGCCATCTAACTCAATTCCTCCAGATTCCATGGTGATGTTTTGCATCATGTTTTCAGACTTAGTTACCACCGTGATTTCTTTATTTTGCATCCCAAGATAACTCAGCTTAATAACATAGGTAGAGTTGGGCTTTAAATTTAAACTATACTTGCCTTTATCGGTAGTAATTGCATATGCATCCATGGCTTTAGTAGTTTGATTAACCGCCATAACATTGGCCATTTCTAAAGGCGCTTTGTTTATATCTTGAATTACTCCTTCAACTTTAATATTTTGAGCAAAGGAGAATGAAGTTATAAAGAAAAATAAAAAAAGATACTGATTTTTCATTGACTGGTTTTATAAGTATGACTAGTTGGTCATAAAAAGGTTTAATTCGTTACAAAAACAACTAATTCGTGAAGGTTCTAAAAATGATATTTCCATCTTTATCCTTCATGCTGTCCATTTTTATTTTTTCTTCTTTATCGAATTCTTTTTGAGTTAATACTTTTCCTGCCGTTGGAGCTTTAATTTTTACTTTATCCTCACTATTTAAAACTACTTTAGAGCATAAAAATGTGACTTCTCCATCATTTAATTCTAAAATTAAACCTGGTAGACCTGAATATTTATCTGGTCCATGATTAACCGGGATTTCTAAGGTATACCAAGCAGTAACAATGTTGTTTTTGGGTTCATTCATTTCAAATAAATTTGTTTTCTGTTTAAATTTATTTTTTAAATAATCCTGATACTCTTCTTTTTGAGCAGCAGTAACCTGAATTACAACCTCAGCCTTATAACATAGGTAATCGCCAATTTTTTTAGTTTCTTCTTTTAATTGCCAATCCCAATTTTTTAATTCATCAGTAATAAGATATTTTTTTTCGAAGATTTCGTCTTCAAAAATTTGTTTTTGCATCTTTCGATTCATGTACTTCTTTCCATTTCCTGAAATGGTAATACTAATAGTCATTCCGCTATCACTTTGTCCCACAGGCTCTAGCTTTTGTTCTTCTTCAAATATAGACTCTGTTTTATTAAAACTTAATGAATATGTTTTTTGTGAAACTTTCTCCCATTCTTTTTGTACTGCCTTGTCAAATTCTACATCTTTTTCAGACTTGATCTCACCGTCAGTTTCACCAGATTTAATTTTAGATTGATAAATTGCTTTACCTTTAAAGTTTTGAGCAACCGTTAAATTGACATTAGTTAAAATAATTATTAAATAAATTACTTTGAATAAATTTTTCATTTTTTAGTTTTTAAGTTAGATGACAAATAAAGTTCTAAATAATCAGAATAATAGTTAACTAAAGTTAACGATTGTTAATGGCTAAATATAAAAGCATTTAGTTCTTATATTTGAAAAATGAAAGTGAAAAATTACGCCTCTATTATTTTTTTTGTAAGTCTAACTATTTTGGCAACCATCAGTTTACAAGTATATTGGAACATTAAAAACTACAAAGAAAACAAACAACGATTAATTAATGATGTGCAAATTGCTTTTGACAATAGCACTGAATACTATTATATCGAACAGTCAAAAGAAAATTATATCGCTTTTGTAAACCGAGATAATTTGATATCCGAAGAACAGTTTATGGATGACTTAAAACTTGATACAGTTTTTAAAAATTATAAAGCAAAAAGGAATCAAAATAAAATTCCAAAAGTTGATTCAATAAAATTTAAAAAAAAATCATCTGTAACTGTATCTTTAAAAACTTCAGAATCCAAAATTCGTCCGGTTCCCGACACCAGTAATTTGATAAAATTGGATTCAAAAATCATTAAAAACGAGAAAGAAAATGACACTAAAATAGTTAGCTATACTAAACCAAAGTCTAAAACGAATTCCTCAGTATTAATATTACGAGGAAAAAAAGCAACAGATAGCCTCCTACAAATAAAAGATTCAAGAAGTAGAATTGTAATATCTATGAATAAAGATTCCGTTGCATTCAATAAATTAAGTAAAATTTTAGATATTGAACTTTCTCGAAAAAAAATTGTTGTTGATTATACTTTAGAGCATTTTAAATTAAATACTCTTTTTGATAAATTTAAAAAAAATACTTCGGTCAAATCAGTTAAATTACCTCTTTCTACTTTTTCAAAATCAGTCTATCTTCCCATTAACGAAAAACTGAAAATTTCATTTTCTGATCCTACGGTACTACTTTTAAAAAGAAGCATGATTGAAATAATTCTTTCGTTACTGTTATCGCTTTCCATTGTAGGTTCTTTATTTTATCTTTTGAGAATTATAAACCGTCAGAAAAAAATTGATGAAATCAAAAGCGATTTAATCAGCAATATTACTCATGAATTTAAAACGCCTATCACCACCATTTCTTCGGCAATAGAAGGAATCAAGAATTTTAATTCCGTAAATGATCCTAAAAAAGCAAATCGTTACTTAGACATAGCAAGCCAGCAATTAGAAAAATTAGCCCTTATGGTTGAAAAACTTTTGGAAACTGCTTCGTTAGAATCTGACAAACTTACGCTAAACAGAGAACCGATTAATATCGTTCAATTATTAAAGAAAAATGTTGAAAAACACCTATTGAACACTTCAAACAAAACAATTGATTTTATTTCTAATCAGGAAAAATTAATTTTGAAGGTGGATTCATTTCATTTTGAAAATGCATTTTCAAATCTGGTCGATAATGCCCTAAAATATGGAGGTCCTCAGATTGAAGTTTGCTTAACATCAGACAAAAAAAGGATAGAAATAACAGTTCAAGATAATGGAACCGAAATTGATAAAAATCAACAAGAAAAGATTTTTGAAAAATTTTACAGAATTCCTAAAGGTAATATTCACGATGTAAAAGGCTTTGGAATAGGTTTATATTATTCCAAAAAAATCATAGAGAAACATCAGGGAACACTTGAACTAATAGTAAACTCCAAAAACATTTTTAAAATCACGTTAACTCATGTCTAACAAAATAAAAATAATCCTAGCCGAAGACGAGCTTGCTCTAGCACAAATCATTAAGGAAAGTTTAGAAACTAGGAATTTTGAGGTTATTCATTGTAAAGATGGCGAAGAGGCTTTTGAAGTTTATAAAAATGAAAAAATAGAGTTACTTGTTTTAGATGTCATGATGCCTAAAAAAGATGGTTTTTCAGTAGCTAAAGATATTCGGAAATTAGATAACAAAACTCCTATAATTTTCCTCACTGCTAAATCACAAACACAAGATGTAGTGGCTGGATTTAATTTTGGAGGCAATGACTATTTAAAAAAACCTTTTAGCATGGAAGAACTAATCGTTAGAATCCATTCTCTTCTTGGTAGAAAAACTGCTGTTAAAAATGATGATAACATTGATATAGGCAACTACATTTTTAATCTTACCAAACAAACCTTACAGGGGCTTGACACGACAATCACCTTAACGCATCGTGAAGCAATTCTATTAAATATACTGTCTGAAAATAAAAATGAAATAGTTGAACGTTCTTTAATTTTAAATAAAATTTGGGGAGAAGATGATTTTTTTAATGGTAGGAGTATGGATGTTTTTATTACAAAGTTGAGAAAAAAATTAAGCCTTGATCCCAATATTCAAATTATTAATATTCGTGGTCAAGGTTGCAAATTAATTTGTTAAAATTAGTTTATCCGCCTATTCGAAAGGTTCCCGTAGCATTACCTCCACGTCCTTGATTCATTTCTCTCCACTCTTCCATTTTTTTTATGACAGCATCATCATACTCCTTTTGAGAAACTACTTTCCCTTTTGTTAATGCTTTAATTTCTAATTTTTCCTTTGGATTCAAGACAATTTTAGAGCACAAAATTGTGGTTTTCTCATCGTTAACTTCTAGAATTAATCCAGGCAAACCCCAATATCCTTCTGGTCCTTGACTAACCGGAATTTCCGGAGTATACCAAGCAGTAATTGTAACTTCTTTGGGAAGTTCTATGGCATCCATAAAGTTGGTTTTCTTATCCGTGGCCGATTTATCATCCACTTTTTCAGCACCCTCTTTTTTAGCTTCTTCTTTTTTAGGTCGGAAATTTCTAAAATCAGTAACACTTGCCGCCTTAATAGCGGTAGCCTTGTAACAGGTATATCCACCTATAACTCTCGTTTCCGCTTCCATTTTCCATTTTAGACTTGGCAAAGAATCTTTAACTAAAAACTCTTTTCCCATAAAATCTTTATCAACGGTATAGTTTTTCTCTTTTACATTCTTATAATAAGTACCTCCGCCGCCACTCATCGCATTCATCATACGCATTCCACCGCCAGCTTGTGCTGTAGCCTCTAACTTTTCTTCTTCTTTGTAAATTGATGCCGATTTATTAAAATTTAGAATAAATGTTTTTTCAAACATTTTTTTCATACGCTCTTCAATCATTTTTTGCATATCGGGAGTCATATTTTTGTTGCCCTCCATTCGCGATTTAAAATCCGCCGTACTGGTTTTTGACTCGTACACCGCCATTCCTTGAAATTCTTGAGCATGAAGCCCCATCAATGATGCTACAGCCAATACTAATGTGAAAATTACTTTATACATACCTTTAGGTTTTTATAAGTGAGACAGAAAAACACAGCTATTGTTACAAGCACATGTGTTAAAATAATACTAAGACCATTATGCTAGTATATGGTTTAATTGTAAATTCGCTTTTATGAATAAATTCGCTTTTTTGCTCTTTATCAGCTCATTTACAATTGTTTTTGGTCAAAATCAAAAACCAAATCTTGTTACTGTTAATACGATTCATTTTGATGCAGATGAGTTTTTGGGGTATGATTCTTTTGGTTTTTATTACACCGTTAAAAACAATATTTTTTCTAAAATCGGCACACGCGAAACCTTCGTATATCAAAACTTTAGTTTAGGTAAGATCGCAAAAGTTGACCTTCAAAATCCGCTTAAAATTGTCTTGTTTTATGAGAACTTCAATACCGTTGTTACTTTAGACAATCAATTGAATGAAATTCAAAAAGTCAATTTTTCCGAAAGTTCAGTTCCTATTGTGGCAACAGCTATTGGCATCGCTTCGCAAAATCAATTTTGGATATACAATAGCTTAAATCAGCAGATAGGTCTTTTTGATTATTTAAATCAAAATTACAAACCGATTTCCGTTCCGTTAACGGATAGCATTGCTTACTACACCTCAGATTTTAATACCTTTTACTGGATTGACAGTACAAATAATTGGTACAGCTGCGATATTTTTGGAAAAGTCAGTAAGAAAGGTCTAATCCCAGATTATGATTTGATTGTGATAGTAAATGACAATCAATACCTGTACTCCAAAAATGGTGTTTTAAAGTTCATTGACGTACAAAAAGAGCAAAAAACTGAAATTGAAATTGCAGAAAAATCGTTTAAAAAATTCTACTACAAGGACCAAATTTTATCTATTTTTACAACTTCAGGAATTACAAATTATAAAATCACAATACCGTAATGCACATAGCAATAGCAGGAAATATAGGTTCAGGAAAAACAACTTTAACGCGTTTATTAGCCAAACATTTTAAATGGGAACCCCATTATGAAGATGTTGTCGACAACCCCTACTTGGATGATTTTTACCATCAAATGGAACGCTGGTCTTTTAATTTACAAATTTATTTCTTGAACAGTCGTTTCCGTCAAGTGATGCAAATTCGCGAAAGCGGTAAAAAAATCATACAAGACAGAACCATTTATGAAGATGCGCATATTTTTGCACCCAACTTGTATGCGATGGGCTTAATGACCAATCGTGATTACCAGAATTACTCCTCTCTTTTTGAATTGATGGAATCTACTGTTAAAGCGCCTGATTTATTGATTTATTTACGAAGTTCTATTCCTAATTTAGTGGGACAAATACACAAGCGCGGTCGCGAATATGAAAACTCTATTTCTATTGACTATTTGAGTCGCTTGAATGAACGTTACGAAGGCTGGATTCAAACGTATGACAAAGGAAAATTATTAATTATAGATGTAGACAACATCAATTTTGTGGATAATCCAGAGGATTTAGGAAATATTTTCAATAGAATCGATGCAGAGTTGCATGGGTTGTTTTAATCCCCTCCCGAAGCTTTGGGACTCTCCGAAGCAAAGGGAGTAAAAATTAAATAAAAAACATAGAAATAAAAAATGCCTTGCAAATTGCAAGGCATTTTTTGTTAGACTTTCACGAAACTACATTTGCTTTATCAAACTTATTGCTTTCTCTAAATTATAGGCGCCATCAATTGCATTTTTATCAAAAACCATCATATAGTTATAATTAGATCCAGAAAGTCGTGCCCAAGATTTTCCCAATCTCAACTTTGCTGCAGTATCTGGATTATTCAAATGAGAACCTTTGGTTTCAACTACAATTACTTTATTGGTTTTTGTAACCAATATAAAATCGGGATAATGATTTGATTTATACCCATTCAAAGAAAAACCCTTACCTCTTCCTAAATTACGATGCCAAAAAGCAATATTTGATAAACTGGAAATTTCCAAAATAAATTGCTCTTCTAATCCGTTCATATCGCCTTCGTGAACATACAATGAATTACCAATGTCATTTCCAATTCTTGTCGGAATGATGGCTTTATCAAATTTCCAATTGGGCTCCGTTCTAATTTTAGGAATTTCTAGCCAATCATTAAACTTTTCTTCCGCATACATATCGGCCAATTGATTTATTTTTTCCTTAATCGAATCAGAGTATGTTAACTTATATTGATTGAAATCTATCAACTCTTGTGCTGACATGTTCTCTAAAATCCTATTAACGTATTTCTTAATTTCATTATCGGCAATAGGTGGTAATTTGTCAATTTGTTTAACTATAAAATATGCTAAATCTTTAATTTGTCCTTCTTTAGGTTTAGCTAAGATGTATTCCGTCATTTTTTCTTGAACCGCATTTTCTATTTTGAAAGAAACCATTTTATAACCGCCATCGTTCGTTTTCTCAGTATCAATTTTATATAAATCAGAAGAAATACTTTTAAAAGCAATTTGAATATCTTTATCCGAAAGCTTAAATTCTTTCAAAAGATTGACTCTGTCTAACAATTGCGTGCCGCCTTGTTCCATTAAAAGAAATTCATTTCGAGGAACTTCAACTACAAATTTTGGCAATACAATTGTTGAAGCTTGTTCAGCAACACTTTCGCGCATTTTATATTGTTTCACTTTCATACCAACCTCTGAATATATTTGTTGAATTGTGTTAGAATCATCTTGATTTGCGATTTGAATCTCCATTTTCAGACTGTCTTCAATTGCCATTTTTTCCATTTCAAATACAGCAATATTAGGAGTGTTGTTTATTTCATTGGGATTGAATTGAATTTTTTGAACATCAATCAGATCTTCTTTTACAACTTCTATTTGCTCTGGAAAAAAGAAATTATCTAATGTTTCCTGCTTAACTTCTTCTTTTACAAATTCGGGCATTATGTCTTTTTCTCGATAATCTTTTTCGCTAAAACCGGATTGCTGCAAACCTTTGATGATATTTTGCAACGTATTCTGAAACTTAACCGAAGCTGTAATTACATACGATAAATTCAACATTGTACTGTTGTGTTTCATAACATACGGTTGACGTAAAACACGACCCAAAATCTGAGTAACATCAACTTCCGAAGATTTATCAGCCAAGGAAGCCAAGATATAAGCAAACGGACAATCCCAACCTTCTTTCAAAGCATTGATTGTAATAATATAACGAACTGGACAATCCTTGCTCATTAAATCTTCGTTTTTCAACTCATCTTTATTAGCCGTTTTTATTCTAATTTGTTCCTCTGGAATTCCAACAGCAATTAATTGTACTTTCAATTTTTCAAAAGTTGTATTATCCTCTTTCCCTTTGGGTTGTGCCTGAAACAAAACTATTGGACGAATGTATTTCCCTCCATTTTCTTCCAAAATTTTAGCTTCTGTCTCTAATTTGTTTTGCAAATGCAACGCACTTTCTATAACGCCTTCTATATTTTGATGGTTGTAAACGATGACCGGCAATTTAACCATGTGCTCTTTTTTGAGTTCAATAGCCGAAACTAAACTCACAATATTAGCATTTTGTTTAGGTGTTGCGGTCAAATCTAAAATAAAACTTGGGTTAAGATTATTCAGCATTTCGACACTCAAGTCACTTTCGGCATTATGACTTTCGTCAACAACCAAAATTGGGTTTAAACTTCTAATAACATTAATTAATGCTTCTTTTTCAGTCCCGTCTAAAACAATGTCGTCAGCAATAGAATCGGAGAAACTGGATAAATTTGAATTTTGCTCATTAAATTTTCTGTCCTCTTTATTCTTAGCTCTTATGGAAGCAAAATTTACAATCATAATACTCAGTTGCTCTTGCACTGATGATGGATTGAAATTAGCTCCTTGCAATAAATCCCGTTTTTCATAAACTTGAACACGATTATTGAACAACGAATTCATTTTTTGACAATAGGGATGATCGGGATTAGAAAGGTTTCGTACCGTTTGATCTAATAAATTGCTCCAGGGTACCAACCAAACAACCGCTCTTGTCTTAGTTTCTGGCATTGCATCAAAAATAGTTTTCAATGCATTGCAGGCAAGAAAGGTTTTTCCTCCCGCAGTTGGCACTTTTATACTTAAATGAACGGCATTTGGAACGGTGTTTTGATACGGCCTCATTCCTTCACCAGTTAATGGATTGTAGAAACCCACTTTTTCCTGCCAAAAAGAATTGAAAGCGATATCCGCTTTTTTATGGTTTTGCAAGTACTCGAAATACTGTTGCAAATCTTCGATGACTTGCTTTTGATAGGTTTTTAATTCCATAGTTAAAAACGAGTTATATCACGAGGGATTTTCTTGAACTCAATATTTTTTTCTTTCATAAAAGTTTCGGGCAATAAACAATTATCAGCATAAATGATATATCGCTCTGCTTTTTGTTGTACAAATTCCGCTAAAGATTCATAATCGAGTGTGGTTAAGTTGTCCTTTTCGTAAATGAAATAATAACTGGTGTCGTTGTGGATTCCTAAAAAAGGAGTAGTCAATTTTTGAATTGTATATGGAATTCGAGTTTCCGTAAACCAAACGTATTCCCTGATTTTTTCAATATCTATTGTTTCGTTAAGATTGTTGTTTTCATCAAAAAGTGGTTCTCCCAAAGTGTAATAATCAAAACTACCTCCAGTCCCTTCTTTGTCTGCATAGCCATTGATGACTCTTTTTACACGTTCGGCAGTAATGGTTTCAGCATAATCCTCCATTTCTATTAAAATGAATTTTCTATCGCCTCCGTCTTGTTTGTTAAGGCTTAAAACGGCGTGGGCTGCAGTTCCTGAGCCTGCGAAGCTGTCTAGGATTATGGAGTTTGGTTTGTTGTACGTAACAGATTTAATTAAATTTGAAATTAACAATGACGGTTTTGGATAATCGAATGGTTTTACTTTAAATATGCTTTGTAACTCCTTATCACTATCTTGGTTATCACCCCAATCTAACAATAAATCAACAACTGTCTTTTTTTTATCTTGTTCTTCAAATGTTGGCAATCTTCTGAAACCAAAATTTCTTGTAATAAATAGTAAATCTTCATCACAAAACTTATCAAAATCTTCTTGTTTGTTTCTAAAATTTCCTTTGACATTAAAGTCATTTAATGTTCTAAAATCTTTTATTAAAACATCATCTAAAAATTCTAATTGCATTGTTTTATTTTGATAAATCCCTTTTTGAATAATTTCTACATCAACTTTAGCAATTATACCTTTTTTTATTTTTCTTAATCCAATATCATTTGCCGCATTATCAACTCTTCTAGTTTCATCTGAGACATTATCAATACTTAGTTTATCAACTAGATTACTATTTTTACCATATACAAATATGAATTCTGTAATGTTTGCGATATGTTTTGCTAGAAATGATGGTTGTTTCTTTTTTTTCCAAATAAACCTTCCTATAAAATTTCTGTTACCAAAAATCTCATCCATCATAAGCTTCAAATTGGCTTCTTCATTATCATCAATCGAAATAAATATCATTCCATCCTTAGCCAATAATTTATGAAGCAATTTCAATCGTGGATACATCATACACAACCATTTATCATGTCGGGTCAAGTCTTCACTTTCTTTACCCACGACTTTGCCTAACCATTTTTTAATCTTCGGAGAATTCACATTGTCATTATATACCCAACTTTCATTTCCTGTATTGTATGGCGGATCGATATAAATGCAATTAACTTTTCCTTCGTATTTGGGTAATAAAGATTTCAACGCTTCAAGGTTATCCCCATTGATGATATGGTTTCCAAAACCAATAGGAGTTTCCGATTTTTCATTTTCAGAAAAACCATATTCGTGATTTAAAACTTTATAAGGAACTTCTTGATGATGATTGATAATTTTGTCTTTACCAATCCAGTTTAGTGTAGGCATTTATTTTTTACTTTGCCCAAATATATAATTTCGGACAAAACTCCGAATAGTAAAATCATTTATTTTCTTTGGGATGGTTTTATTTGTTTTGTGCAAACAGAACTAGACTATATAAAAGAAACCTTAACCAAAAAAATCTATATTCTCTTTATGGAAAAATATAAAGGGAATAAACTTCAGTTTGCAAAAAAAGTAGGTTGTGATGAAAAAACAATCCGCTTAATTTTTGATAAAAATCAAGGAATGACAATGAATTTGTTTTTTAAAATTGCATCAGCTCTTGAAGTAGAACCTACAGAATTAATCAAAGATTTAAAAATCAGCAAATAAACCGTACATTTGCAGTCTTTTAACAAAGAATATTGAACTATTTCTTTATATTTACGTATGTTTAGAAGAATAAATAACGATAAAATCAGCAATGTTTTAAACTATTTTGCGTCACAGATAGACTATTTATCTATGACCAAAACGTTGAAACTATTGTACATTCTGGATGAAACCTCCATCAAGGAAACGGGAACTCCTGTAACTTGGTTGGATTATAAAGTTTGGGAAAATGGTCCAGTTGCCATTGATGTTTACAATGAAATCAAACATCAAGAAGTCTTTTGTTATCAGGGAAAAGAATTATCATTACTACATTCCATTCAACTAGAAAAAAAATTCAATACTGACCGAAATTCTGAAGAGGTTTTCTTAAAACCTAATGGTGATTTTGACGAAACCATTTTTAATAGATATGAATTAAATCTATTAGAAACCATAGTTTTTAAATATGGAAATTGGAATGCTACAGAGTTGATTAACTTTCTGCATGAAGAAGGGTCACTATGGCACAAAATGGTTTCTGAACATAATTTGATTAATCATTTTCAGCAAATAGGAAAAAGAACAAATCATTCTATTGAATTCAATGATTTGTTAGAAAACAACCCTGTTTTACAAATGGCTGCAAAATCTTCTTTTGAGGCCTTATCATTTCAGGAAAGCATAAGCTAGATTTGATATGCTTGACGAAATTTTAAAACAAGGCCATTTATTATTAATTGAAGATTATCAGTTTCAAGATGGAAATGGCAGTAAAGACAAGTTCTTGATTGTATTAAATCGTAATGAGGAGTTTGCTTATATCATTCATACTTTAACAACATCACAAAACAAATTGAATTTACCTTCTGAGAATTTTGGTTGCTTAGTTGCAGGAAACATTCCGTACTTTTTTATTCAAAAGAATACAGCTTTAGGGAAAAATCAATTTAGTTTTGACAAAGACACTTTTATATTTTTCAGAAATAATGTTCGTAAAGAAAACCTATCTTCTTTTCTGAAATACAACGAAAGAAATCTTATTTTAAAAGAAAAACTATCCAATACTTTTTTAAAAAGACTTTTGAAATGTATGCTAAAATCTGACTTTATCGACCTAAATATTGAAAAAGAATTGATTAAAATTAAGGATCAACTTTAAATAAAACATCTTCAAAATATTTTTCTATTAATTAATCGATTCAAAAAAATATTTTTTTTGTTCCAAAATAGGAACTCATCCTGAATATGACAATTTGAAAGACATTAAAAACTTATAAAAAATGGAAATAAATCTTATAAAAACAGAAAAAGATTATGATTTAGCTTTAGAAAGAATCAATGTTCTTTTTGACGCTAAACCAAATACAGATGAAGGCGATGAATTAGATATTCTAGTCACTTTAATAGAAAAATATGAACAAATACATTATCCTATTCCTGAGCCAGATCCAATTGAAGCGATTAAGTTCATGATGGAACAAAACGAACTTACAGATGCTGATTTAGGAGTTATCTTGAATAGTCGCTCTAGAGTGACTGAAATTTTTAAACGTAGAAGAGCTTTAACAATTAAACAAATTAGAGTTTTGACAAAAACACTTCATATTCCAGCTTCAACTTTAATCAAAGAATATGCGTTAAAACAATAATTTTATAATTTCAAAAAAAATGCCTCACAATTGCAAGGCATTTTTTGTTAATCTGATCTTTATAAAACTCTACTTCGCAGCATCAATTTTAGCTTGAACTTCTGCATCAGTACCTTCAAAACTTTGAATATCTTCTTTACCGTTAATAGTTGTTTTGATAGTCGCTTTTACTTTACCATCTAAATTGGTTTTTTCGATGGATACTTCTTTAGAATTTGTTACAGTTTCCGAAGTACCTGCACCCATGAACTTACATGTTTTACTTTCACATCCTTTGGCCATACATTCTTCTTTAGACATCGAAGTACACATTTCAGTAGCTGCGCAACAAGCCGCTTTTTCTGAAATTGTATGGGAACCATTTCCTAATATTGGAGCAATAACCAAACCTATTAAACAAGTCAATTTGATCAAGATATTCATCGATGGTCCAGAAGTATCCTTGAAAGGATCACCAACAGTATCTCCAGTCACTGCAGCTTTATGCGCATCAGAACCTTTATATGTCATTTCACCATTAATTAGTACTCCAGCTTCAAATGATTTTTTAGCGTTGTCCCAAGCACCACCAGCATTGTTTTGGAATACCGCCCAAAGCACACCCGAAACAGTAACTCCAGCCATATAACCACCTAACATTTCAGCAATTAGCTGGTTGTTGTCAGCATAAACTAACTTTCCAAGAAGTACAATAGCAATAGGAAAACCAATAGTCAAAATTCCTGGTAACATCATTTCGCGCAAAGCTGCTTTAGTAGAAATGTCTACACATTTAGCATATTCTGGTTTTCCAGTTCCTTCCATGATTCCTGGAATTTCTCTAAACTGACGACGCACTTCATAAACCATATCCATAGCTGCTTTCCCAACCGAATTCATGGCTAAAGCCGAGAAAACTACCGGTATCATTCCACCCACGAATAACATCGCTAAAACTGGCGCTTTAAAAATATTGATTCCATCAATTCCGGTAAACGTAACATACGCAGCGAATAAAGCCAGTGAAGTTAATGCTGCCGAAGCAATAGCAAAACCTTTTCCAGTTGCTGCTGTCGTATTCCCTACAGAATCTAAAATATCAGTTCTAGTACGTACTTCTTTTGGTAATTCACTCATTTCTGCAATTCCACCCGCGTTATCCGATATTGGTCCGAAAGCATCAATGGCAAGTTGCATTGCTGTAGTTGCCATCATCGCTGACGCAGCCAAAGCCACACCGTAGAATCCTGCAAAAGCATACGATGTCCAAATCGCAGCTGCAAATAATAGTACAGTTGGAAACGTAGAAATCATTCCCGTTGCTAAACCTGCAATCACATTGGTTCCTGCTCCTGTACTTGATTTTTGTACAATAGCCATAACTGGTTTCGTACCTAAGCCCGTATAATATTCCGTAACTGATGAAATAACTGCACCAACGGTTAATCCAACAATAGTCGCATAAAAAACACGCATAGATGAAATTTCTTTAGTGCCTTCGCCAAAAAAGTCCATTTTCATAGTTTCAGGCAACATATAATCCACTAAAAAATAACATGCAATTAGGGTCAAACCTATCGAAACCCAGTTCCCTATGTTTAATGCTTTTTGAACTTGTGCTTCTTTAGCATTATCATCTGATATTTTTACCAACATTGTCCCGATAATCGAAAATAATATTCCAAAACCGGCAATTGCCATAGGTAGTAAAATAGGTCCTATTCCGCCAAAAGCATCTTGAATATTTCCGCCCATGTCTTTGATCACATAATTTCCAAGAACCATAGCCGCCAATACGGTTGCAACATACGAACCAAATAAATCGGCTCCCATTCCCGCAACGTCACCTACATTATCCCCTACGTTATCAGCAATTGTAGCAGGGTTTCTTGGATCATCCTCAGGAATTCCTGCTTCCACTTTTCCCACTAAATCCGCTCCAACATCAGCCGCTTTAGTATATATTCCGCCGCCAACTCTAGCAAACAAAGCAATTGATTCTGCTCCAAGAGAAAAGCCAGCTAATGTCTCTAGAACAATCGTCATGTCTTCAGTAGAAGTCCAAACGCCGTTCATAAAAAAGTGAAAGAAAAATATAAAAAAAGTGGTCAATCCTAAAACCGCTAAACCTGCAACTCCTAATCCCATTACGGTTCCGCCGCCAAATGAAACTTTTAAGGCTTGAGGCAAACTCGTACGTGCGGCTTGGGTAGTTCTAACATTCGTTTTGGTTGCGATTTTCATTCCCATATTTCCAGCCAAAGCAGAGAAAAATGCTCCAAAAATAAAGGCAACAACAATTAAAACATGTGTAGTAGGAACGATAAATGAAATTCCGGCCAAAACAATACTGGCACCAATAACAAAGAATGTTAACAAACGATATTCTGCTTTGAGGAAGGCCAAGGCGCCTTCATAAATATAATCTGATATCTCCTTCATCTTGCCGTCACCTGGATCTTGTTTTAAAACCCATGCGCGTTTGGTAAACATAAATGCCAGTCCAATGAATGCCATGGCAATTGGCAAATAAATCATTATTGTATTCATAATTTTGGTTTGGTTTTTAGTTAATAATTATAGTGTAACCAAACGAATTTAAACAAAAAAGCAATACTCCGAACGGAATATTGCTTTTTTTATAAAAATTATGAAAATTATTTATTTGATGCTAAATAATCCTTCCGGTTTATTTGGAATTTCATTAAAACGTGCTGTACACTCCTTAATTATTGCGTATGCTTCGTTTACATCTCCCCAACCTTCAACATCAACTTGTTTGTTTTCAAGGTCTTTATACACTTGAAAGAAATGCTCAATTTCTTTTAATAAGTGAGGGTTGATATCTGATAAGTTTTCTAATGAATTCCATATTGGATCTGATACTGGTACACAAATTACTTTTTCATCTGGTCCTTTATCATCTGCCATGTGGAAAACACCAATAGGCTTTACTTCCATCACACAACCAGGAAACGTAGGTTCGGTTACTAATACCAAAACGTCTAGTGGATCTCCGTCTAACGCTAATGTTTCTGGGATAAATCCATAATCTGCTGGGTACATCATAGATGAGAACAACATTCTATCAAAACGCATTCTTTTTATTTCGAAATCATATTCGTATTTGTTTCTACTTCCTCTTGGAATTTCGATAAGTACATCGAAAGTCGTTAATTTGTCTGCAGTCATTGTAATTTTTATTTTCTATAATTAAGGGTGCAAAAGTACGCAATCATTACGTTTTTACAATAGAAAAACAGTGTTATCTCTGTATTAAGTTTTCAGAAATTAATATTGGTATGTGATTGTTCTATTTCGTTTATTTAAATAATAGTGCCACAAAAGATAGGTTGCGTAAGATCGAAACGGACTCCATTGTAAAGCATGCGTTTCCATCGCTTCCTTATCGTGAATATCGAGTAATTCTTTAATAGTATTTACTACCGCTACATCGCCTAATGGCAATAAATCCGGTGCTTGCAGGCTAAACATCAAATAAATATCAATGGTCCAGTTTCCTATTCCTTTAATTTTAATGAGTTCCTCCCGTACTTGTGCCGCTGTTTTTAATGGCAAACTGTCTAAATCAAGTTCTTTGTTGATTAAGGCTGTGGCCAAAGCTTTGATGTAGCTTGTTTTTTGACGGCTTACACCAATGGTTCGAAATTCGGCATCAGATAAATCGAATAATACACATGGTTCAAAGACTTGTATCCTTTCTCGCAATCTTAAAAAAGTAGCTTTGGCCGAATCGATCGAGACTTGTTGTTCTAAGATCAATAAAACCAGAGTCTCAAAACCCTGAGGCCGAAAGGGAATTGTTGGCAACCCATATTTTTCAATAATAGTTTTGAAAACGGTGTCTTTAGCTAAAAGGAAATCAATGGCATCTTGCATATTTTTACTTTTTTTAGCCCGGATGAAAACGGCATCCTTTTTATAAGGCAATTTTTTTCGCCTTATAAAAAGATATAGTGTACAGCCGGATTAGCTCCTAGAAATTAAATCCGAACGATCCTTTTATAGTAAAACGATTAGTTTCGGGCACGTTGAGATAATTGGCTCGCCAAGCAAAATCAATTCGGAATACTTTGAAAATATTTCCAATACCAGCGCTGTATTCCCAATATCCTTTTTCTGGCGCATTGTAAACTAATCCAGATGCATTGATGGCTCTATTTTCATCTGAAATACTTCCATAAACACCTTTTATAGAAATTAATTCTCTCCAATTGAGCTTCCGCATAAAAGGAATTCTTGAAAAAACACGACCGTTAAAATTGTGATTCCACTGTAAAGTAGCATATTGATCTGAGACAAATTCATAGAAATTAAGGTTGCTAAACGTATTTTCTATGGTGAAATAGGTTTGGTTTCCTGGAATTACACTCAACAATCCCAACGGCACTTTCCCGAAGGTTTTGCCCACTTCTACAATAATATTTGTTCTTCCTAAGGGACCAATAATGATAGGTTGTTTGTAATACAACTGCAGCTTATCGTATTTGAAATCACTGTTTAAAAGCCCTTTAAATCCGTGACTGTAATTGACAAAAAAGCGACTATAAGGGCTGTCTACATTGCTTCTTTCTACACCAAAACCGATTGTCTTACGCTTTGGAGAATATTCAATTTGAAAGTTTGCTTCAGATTGTTTGACATCACTTTTTGTAATTCCATTAGCGATATCCGTGTAATAGTCCAGACTAAATGTGGGCGAAGCAGACTCGAGTGTACGGTATGAAATTCCCGCTTGCAACACTAAATTTTTAACAGGCTCCATTTCTATTGCCATATTAGTTAAGTTTATTTTCGTCAATTTTCCATTACTACCCGACGAAAACACTGCTGAAGAGGCAAAACTTCTGCCCAAAATATCGTTTGTAGTTGTTAAACTAGCTCCTATTTGCTCAATGTCTCGCCTATTCCCTAGAGACAAAATGACTCTGTTTTTTTTATCGACCATCCATTTTCCAGAGAGTCCGTATTTAAACTTATCATCATCAAATCCATAAGCAGTATAGGCTTGAACACGCCATGGATCATTCGGCCCAAAATATGTTCTACCGCCAACACGCAAACGAATACCTTCTACTTCATTGTATCCAAAACTCGAAAAAACAGGTCCATAATCGAAATTTTTAAACTCGACATACCCACTTCCTAAAATAGAAACCATACTGTATAATTGCTTAAATCGGTTTACTGTTTGCAACGTATCAAGCATTTTGTATACGCCCAATTCATCTTTGCTTAAATTCTCAAAACGATTCTCATTCCAGTATTCCTCTGATTTTTTATAGACTTCATCATCCATATAATTGACCTCATCCTTGTAGAATGCTACTGGCAACTCTTTATTGAACTGATGATTTCTATAAAAACTGGTACGTTTTCCATAAACACCCTTAGAACTTTCTTTTTTGTTCAAAGCAAAATCAGACATCAAATAATCCTTGGTTAAAAGAAAAACAGAATCACTGACAACTTCAAATTCCTGCTCTAAATAAATATCTTTCACCCAATTGATATTGGCACTTTTGGTAACTGCCATATTAATTTTCTTGATGGCAAATGTGGAATCATTCACCCAAAAATCACCTTTAAATGTTAATTCATTTTTACGCCTTGGATAAAAAACAATATTGTAACACCATTTTTTGTCAATGAAAGCACTGTCTTTTAACACATAATTATAGACATCAATTCCCGTTTTAGATAACGGACTGGTAAAACTTTTATCAAAGAAAGTCAAGTAGTTGTTGTAGATGTTGTAATCTGAATACAAGTCTTTCACAAAAGATAATATCTGTTGGTTTCCATTAAAACCAGATGTTTTACTGGCTTTAATTTTCTCCTTTACTTTATTTAGTTTCGCATCTCCATAAACATCTATCAATGATTCATTGATAAAAATAGGCAAATACGTTTTACCTGTAATTTTCGAAGTATCCATTTGGTTGAAAATGAATTCCATTCCTTTAAACACCCTGTTTTTCATAAAAGCACTGTCAATAGAGTTCATGTCGAATTCTATTTTTTCGTACTTTTCCATTTGGTATTGGTTGTACATAAACAGACCGTTTTTACGCTTTCGTTCCCAAATTTTGCGCAAAATATCTAATGCAGGATTATTTTTTTTAGAAGTTTTACCAGCAAAAACAACTACTTCATTCAAACTTTCGGCTTCACTCAGCTGAATTTTAAAATTATAATTGACTGCTTTGTCTAACGTTATTTCTTTTTCAGAAAATCCTACTGAGGAAATTAGTAATGTAACGTACGTTTTAGCGGATTCTAAGTAAAACTTACCATCTTCATTAGTCACTATTCCTTCACTAGATCCCTTGAAAACTACATTCGCAAATGGAATAGGCTGGTTTTGTTTATCTACCACAACACCGCTCACTTTGGTTTGAGCAAAAGCAATTGTAGTCGAGATCACTACAAAAAACAGAAAAAACAAGAAATTTTTTTTCATAATCATTCAAAAAAAAACTTCATCAAATTAAAAAATTGATGAAGTTTCAAATATAGTTAATTTAAGCTAGTGCCATATTGAATACTTAATGAGCATTTTTATAAAACATATTAAATATCAAATCATTTGGAACTGACTATTTTTTATACATCACTTTTTTTACTGCTTTTACAACATCACCAGCATTTGGCAACCACTCTTTCAACAAAACAGGAGAATACGGTGCCGGAGTATCTGCTGTGGTAATACGTTGGATAGGTGCATCTAGAAAATCAAAAGCACGCTCTTGCACAATATAGGTAATCTCCGAAGCAACACTTGCAAATGGCCAAGCTTCCTCAAGAACTACTAGTCTATTTGTTTTTCTAACCGAAGTTAAAATCGTTTCGTAATCCATAGGACGTACGGTTCTCAAATCGACAATTTCACAAGAAATACCTTCTTTAGCTAATTCATCAGCAGCAATGTGCGCTTCTTTGATGATTTTTCCAAAAGATACAATTGTAACATCAGTACCTTCACGTTTGATGTCAGCAACTCCAAGCGGAATTGTATATTCTCCATCTGGCACTTCACCTTTGTCACCATACATTTGCTCTGATTCCATAAAAATTACAGGATCATTATCGCGAATAGCGGCTTTTAATAAACCTTTTGCATCATAAACCGTAGATGGAACTACCACTTTAAGACCTGGCGTGTTTGCAAACCAGTTTTCTAACGCTTGTGAGTGCGTAGCGCCTAATTGTCCCGCTGAAGCGGTTGGTCCACGGAAAACGATAGGTACATTAAATTGCCCACCAGTCATCTGACGCATTTTGGCAGCGTTGTTTATAATTTGGTCAATTCCCACTAAACAAAAATTAAAGGTCATGTATTCCACAATTGGTCTACATCCGTTCATGGCTGATCCCACTGCAATACCAGTAAAACCAAGCTCTGCAATAGGAGTATCAATCACTCGTTTCTCACCAAACTCTGCAAGCATCCCTTTAGATGCTTTGTATGCGCCATTATATTCGGCAACTTCCTCACCCATTAAGTATATAGACTCGTCGTGACGCATTTCTTCGCTCATCGCTTCACAAATAGCCTCTCTAAATTGTATCGTTCTCATATTTTATGTTGTATGTGTCTAATTTTCGAACAGCAAAAATAAATATTTTAAATCACTTAAAAGCATAAATTTCTCTAAATTAATTCAGGATTTCAAGCGCTATTTTAAGGAGCTATTTCCGGCTCTTCGCTGTATCTTCGTGTGGCTAAAGGAGCCACAAGAAGGATGCCGCTGCTATCCGGGCTACGAAAACGATGTAATAAACCTTAATTATTTTAGTATGATAGTTTTACTAGAACTGACAAATGATTATAAACGATTTTAAAAACACAACTAACTTGAATTTAAAATTATAAAAAAAATCAAGTTTTTTCTTGCAAGAGTTGTTTTTTTTTTTTATCTAGCATGTATAACCTTAAAACATTATACTATGAAAAAATTATTATTTACAGCAGTTGCATTAATTGCTTTTTCTGGATTAGCGGTAGCCAATAACGAGTCAAAAACTGTTAGCAACACTGAAAAATTACCAGTAACAAGAGAAGAAAATACAAAAACGAACACTTTAGAAGAGAAAGATGTTTGGTTTTGCTATAAAGTTTCAGAATCTACAAGTTATAATGGTTTAAACGGCGTAACAACCGTTACAACTACTTATCATTGCACTTGGTATTCCTTAGCGGCTGAATAAACCGAACATTTTAAATATACAAATACGAAAGGGTGAAACTCCCTTTCATTTTTTTAATCAAACCACATATGAATTATAATTTTTTTTCAATCGTACTTATATTGTTTTTTAATTTTACAACTGCACAAACTCTAAAGGCTATTCTTATAGAAAAACCAATTAAAGGAATTGGAGACGAGACAACACTTTCTGACAAAGCACTTAAACCAATGGTTTTTTCCTATCTCTATTCAGAAAATAAATCAATACAAAATTTAATTTCTAACGAAAAATCCTCAATTGATACAACCTATATTGAAAAATACGGAATAAAACACCAAACAACATCGTCCATAAGTCGACCTTCCTCTTTCAATAGATTTAAAGATTTCAACTTAAAAAAATTAAAAATTGTTTTTACTCAAGATAATAAGGACATAAATATAAAAGAATCATTACCCGTATTTAAATGGAAATTAATTAGCGAAAGCCAAACTATTAACGGTTATGTTTGTAAAAAAGCAACAACAATCAATACCACATTCAACTCCAATCAATCCATCGTTGCTTGGTACACTGAAGATATACCAATTAACGATGGACCCATGCACTACAGCGGCTTACCCGGATTCATAATACAAGTGGAGATTAGTGACATTACAGTTTTAACTTTTGACAAATTGGTTTTCAACAAAGAAAACACACCAATCGAAGAACCTAACAACAGAGCTACAGAAATGAGTTTCAGTGACTATTCGAAACAAAGTAACAAATAATGATTCATTTTTTTCAGGATATTTGTTCACTAAAAAAGCAGTTTCTCTGCTTTTTTTTATTGTTTGCTGTACCTATATTTAGTCAAAATAACGTGACCGGTTCAGTCGTGGACATCTCCAGTAAACCAATAAGTCAGGCAACTATACAATTAAAAGATATTAAAAATGATCAAATTTTCGCTTTTTCCTTTTCTGACACTTCAGGAAATTTTCGCCTAGTGGTAGACAAGAAAGGTTTATATATACTAAAAATAAGTTATTTGGGTTTCAAGTCTTTCACAAAGGAAATTGAAATAACAAATAATTTGCTAGACGTAGGCAAAATTACACTCGAAGAAAACAAAATTGATCTGGAAAATGTAATCATTAAGAACGAGGCTGCGGGAATGACTGAAATTGGCGATACACTAAGATACCGGATTGAAAAATTTCTAAATGGTACCGAAGAAACTTTGAAAGATGTCATCAAAAAATTACCTGGCCTAGACATAGACTCGCAAGGCAAAATCAAAGCAAATGGAAAAGAAGTAGACAAACTTTTAATTGATGGAGAGGAATTTTTTATTAACCAACAAAAAATAGCCACCGAAAACATCACTGCTGAAATGGTTAAAAATATTGAATTAATAAAAAACTATACTGAATTTAAGACTATTAAAAAAAACAATAAATCTGAGATTACTGCATTAAACATCAACATCAAAGAACAATTTAAAAATAAACTTACAGGAAACGTATCCGCGGGAGCTGGCGATAACAAATATAAAGTACACGCCACACTATTCAATTTTAGCAAAAAAACGTTATTTAGTCTGATTAGCGATTCTAATAATACGGGGGAACTTTCCATGAATATTGACGATTACACCAAATTTACAAACCAAAAAGAAGAGGGTACTATTGGTGAAACCACATTTTCGAAAAATGATGATTTACCCCGATTTTTAACCATTGGAAATAATGTAAAAGAACGATCCTCCTATTTCACTGGTTTAAATCTGAAATATTCACCCAATAAAAAAACGCAGGTAAACTTCTACTCGATTTTTAATAGTGTAGATCAAATTGAACAACAGTCAAATACGCAATTCTACTACTCCAACTCTGGAGTTTTCTCCAATAAAGACAGTAGATTTAGTACTGAAGAAACCGTTTTTACTAATTCCTCTATAGATATTGCCCACAAACCAAATAAAAAAACATTAATCAGCTATAAAGGGTCTTTTTCGGGCATAAATAAAACCAATTCAATTGAAATTGACAACAACCCAAAACAATTAAACAATGCGACAGAACTAACAGACTACACATTCAATCATCAATTGAATTTCGCTACACTTTTCGAAAATAACAGAGGCTTTAATTTTTCTTTAAAACAGCAAATTCTCAAAAAATCAAACCTTTTAAATATCGAATCCAACCTTCCTTTTTTAGCTTTAAACTTTGAGAATAATGCTTACAAAATTATTCAGAATAGCGACTTAAACAAGAACAATATAGATGTTAACGCCAATTACACCTTCAATGTAAAAAAGACAGCTAACGAATTTTTTATGGAGTCCTCGTCAAGAAAAGATAATTATAAAAGTACTGAAGAGCAGTTTTCGCAATTTGAAAATGACGTAGTCACAGAAAACAGCGTTCAAAGTTTTGGACTACAAACTAAATTTAAATTTTCAGCCAAAACGACATTCTCATCTGCTTTTTCCTACTCCAGAATTAAATTTAAAATGGATAATTCAACCGATACAAAGTGGTTATTTGCACCCAAAATAAGCTTAAAAACAGACTTTAGCTCCACTCATTATATCAAATTATCTTTTTCTAGAAACAACGGCCTCACAGAAGCAGAAAATCTAATACCAAACAGTCTTATTAGTGATTACAGAACCATTTACTCAAATGTAAACCTTAGATTAAACAGTGTGTCACCAAACAATCAAGTAGGAATTGATTATTTCTATTTTGATAATAAAAAAAAATTATCCATTATTTCTAATCTTTCATATTATAAGGCAACAAATATCATGTCCAATAACTCCAGTGCCGATGCAGCGGTAAATTTGATTCAATATCAGCTGGCTCCATTTGAAAACCGTTTTAACTCGATGCTTTATTCAGAGAAAACACTTTCTTTTGTTCCCTATTCAATTAGAGCAAGTACTTCCTATTCCTCTAGTTCTAAAATTTTATTTTCAAATAACCTTAATCAAAATTTAAAAACAGAATCGACTTCTGGATATCTTTCGTTTATATCAAGATTAAGACAAACCAGTTTACAATTTGAAACCGGAGTGGCAGTATCAAAAGACGTATATAAAGATGTCCTTTTTAATAATCGCATTTCAATACTAAATCCTTTTATCGAAACTAGTTTTAAAATCTCCAATACTATATCATTCGTAAATAAATTCTCTTACAAAAAAATAAGCGCTTCCACTTCATCTAACGAAATTTATCAGCTCAGTCCAAGACTTCGTGTAAATTTCCCAAAGTCACAAGTCGAAATAAGCGTAATAGCATACGACATTCTGAACATTAAAAATTACGAACAAATTACACTAACTCGATTCGATAATTTTACAGAAGAAAGAATTTCTCAATCGCTAACAGGTTATTATTTGTTAAATATTAAATTTAAACTGTAAAGTAACGAAAACGAAATAGTTAACAAAAAATATTATGCACGCATAGTATATTATTCAAATTAATATTTTAAATTTGTAAAAGAAATTAAGATTAATAAAAAATATAGGTATGAAAATATTAGTTTGCATCAGTCACGTTCCTGATACTACATCAAAAATTAACTTTGTTAACGGTGATTCTGAATTTGACACAAACGGTGTTCAATATGTAATTAACCCAAACGATGAATTTGGATTAACACGTGCTATTTGGTTTCAAGAACAACAAGGCGCAACGGTAACAGTTGTAAATGTTGGAGGACCTGATACAGAGCCTACTTTAAGAAAAGCTTTAGCCATTGGTGCTAACGAAGCGATCCGAGTAAATGCAACACCTACTGACGGATTTTTTGTTGCCAAACAATTAGCAGAGGTTATCAAAAACGGAGGATACGATCTTGTTATCGCCGGAAAAGAATCATTAGATTATAACGGAGGTATGGTTCCAGGAATGATCGCTGGAATTTTAGGATACAATTTCCTAAACTCTTGTACAAACCTAACGGTTGATGGAACAAGCGTAACTGCAGTTCGCGAAATCGATGGGGGAAAAGAAACAGTAGCAACTAGTTTACCATTAATAATTGGTGGTCAAAAAGGATTGGTTGAGGAAAAAGACTTACGTATTCCAAATATGAGAGGAATCATGACTGCAAGAACAAAAGCCTTAACGATATTAGAGCCAGTAGCCGCAAATGTTAACACTAAAGCAGTGAAATTTGAAAAACCAGCAGCTAAATCAGCAGTAAAATTAATTTCAGCTGATAATTTAGATGAGTTAATTAATTTACTACACAACGAAGCAAAAGTAATCTAACTGTCATAACGTCGAAGGTCAAAAGTCAAAAGGATAGAATTTTACATTAATTTCACTTTAAGACTTTAGACTTTAAAACTTTAAGACTAAAATAAAAAATTATGTCAATATTAATATACGCGGAGTACGCAGAAGGAAAATTTAAAAAAGTAGCATTCGAACTAGCTTCTTATGCGAAAAAAGTAGCTGAAACTTTAGGCACAACGGTTACTGCTGTAACGGTAAATGCCGGAGATGTTTCGGAGTTATCAAAATACGGTGTAGACAAAGTATTAAAAGTAAACAATGACAAACTATCTGGATTTACTGCAAAAGCCTATGCTGATGTCATCAAACAAGCTGCTGAAAAAGAAAACGTAAAATTAGTTTTGCTATCTTCTACAACAGACAGTATTTATCTTTCATCTCTAGTTGCAGTAGCTCTAGAAGCAGGTTATGCATCAAATGTAGTTGGACTACCGATCTCGACAACTCCTTTTCAAGTGAAAAGAACGGCTTTCTCGAACAAGGCATTCAACATTACAGAAATTGAAACCGAAGTTAAAGTACTTGGACTTGCAAAAAACTCATACGGTATTTTCGAAACTCCTTCGACACTTACCGAAGAGGATTTTAATCCTACCATTGGTGACAATGATTTTGGTGTAAAAGTAGAATCAGTAGAAAAAGCATCTGGAAAAGTTTCTATTGCTGATGCTGACATTGTTGTTTCAGCAGGTCGTGGATTAAAAGGTCCTGAGAATTGGGGAATGGTAGAAGAATTAGCTACAGTTCTTGGAGCTGCAACCGCTTGTTCAAAACCAGTTTCAGATTTAGGATGGAGACCTCACGGAGAACACGTAGGACAGACTGGAAAACCCGTAGCTACAAACTTGTATATCGCCATTGGAATTTCGGGAGCGATACAACACATCGCAGGAATCAACTCCTCAAAAGTAAAAGTAGTTATCAATAGTGATGCAGATGCGCCTTTCTTTAAAGTAGCTGATTATGGTATTGTAGGTGATGCCTTTGAAATAGTACCTCAATTGATAGAAAAATTCAAAGCATTCAAAGCTCAGAATTAGAATTCTAAAACATTCACATTACAATTATTGCTGTCCAAAAATAAAAGTTATTCGTACCTTTGCTTTTGGACAGCTTTTTTTATGGTCTATTATCAAAAAATTGCATCCTTATTTTATTAAAAAAAGTACACCGTACTTTTCCATCACAACAATTATGAGCTTAGTTAAATTATCCATAAAAGGAATTTCATACAGTCAAACACAAAACGGAGCTTACGCTTTGATATTGAACGAAGTCGATGGTGACAGAAAATTACCCATTGTCATTGGTGCTTTTGAAGCTCAATCCATTGCTATCGCATTAGAGAAAGAAATAAAACCACCGCGTCCTTTAACACATGACCTTTTCAAGAATTTTGCTGAGCGTTTTGATATCGTAGTAAAACAAGTCATCATTCACAAGTTAGTTGATGGCGTTTTTTATTCCAGTATAATTTGCGAGAGAGATAAAATTGAGGAAATTATCGATGCTAGAACTTCGGACGCAATTGCTCTAGCGCTACGTTTCAATGCTCCAATTTTTACCTATAAAAACATTTTGGACAAAGCAGGAATATACCTCAAAGCAAATCCATTGGAACCCAACAAAGACTCTCAAGAAATTGATGACGTATTGTCTAATCCAGAAACCTTTGGTCGTGAGGAAGAAAGCAATCAATCTGGTTCTACCTATTCTAAGCACAGCTTGCAAGAATTGAATGAATTGTTAGACCAAGCCGTGTCGCATGAAGATTATGAGAAAGCTGCTAAAATTAGAGATGAAATTTCAAAAAGATAATTTTAATATTGCGTTTCATTATGATTTTCTTTAATAGAGATTAAATATTAAAAATTAAGATGTAGTGAAAAATGCTGTTTTATCTATTTTTTATTCACATCTGTTATAAAAATTATTCTATGAAAACAAAAATTTTAGGTGTTGTCGCATCCCTATTCATTTCAACAATTGCATTTTCCCAAGATTATTACCTTCACTGTGGAAAAATTCTTAATACTCTTACTGGTAAAGAATTATCCAACCAAACTATAATTGTTTCTAAAAACAAAATCATAAAAATTCAGGATGGTTTTATTGTCAAAACCAAACCCGAAGACATTGAAATTGACCTGAAAAACAAGTATATACTGCCGGGCTTGATCGATCTTCATGTACATATTGAAGGCGAACAAAATACAAAAAGCTATATGTCAAAATATTTGGAAAACGAGGCTGACATCGCTTTTCAGGCAGTTCGTTGTGCAGAAATCACTCTTCTAGCTGGCTTTACAACGGTACGCGATTTAGGCGGAACAGGTGTTAATATCTCCATTAGAAACGCTATTAACAAAGGAATTGTAAAAGGTCCAAGAATCTTCACTGCAGGGAAAGCTATTGCCACTACAGGCGGACATGCTGACCCAACGAACGGAAGCAACCGAAAACTTGTAGGAGATCCTGGTCCACACGAAGGTGTAATTAATTCTCCTGAAGAAGCAGTAAAAGCAGTAAGAGAACGGTACAAAGAAGGAGCCGATGTTATTAAAATTACAGCTACAGGCGGTGTTTTAAGCGTAGCGAAAAGCGGTAAAAATCCACAATTTTCTTTAGAAGAAATCAAAGCCATTACTACAACTGCCAAAGATTATAACATGTTAACTGCCGCGCACGCACACGGCGATGAAGGAATGCAGCGAGCCATACTTGGCGGCATAAAAACTATCGAACATGGCACTTTCATGAGCGAAGAAACTATGGAATTAATGAAAAAGTATGATGCGTATTTGGTCCCTACGCTTACTGCCGGTAAAGAAGTAGAAAAAAATGCAGAGATTAATGGATTTTATCCCGAAATTGTGGTTCCCAAGGCTAGAGAAGTAGGTCCGCAACTAAAAGCTACTTTTGCAAAAGCATACCAAAAAGGAGTGAAAATCGCTTTTGGAACAGATGCTGGTGTTTATCCCCATGGCATCAATGCTAAGGAATTTGGCTATATGGTAGATGCTGGAATGCCACAGTTAGCAGCCATTCAATCAGCAACAATAACTAATGCTATGTTGCTGGGTATGGGTAATGAAATAGGACAAATCAAAGAAACCTTTCTGGCAGATATTATCGCAGTAAATGAAAATCCGTTGTCAAATATCAAAACGCTAGAAAAAATGTCGTTTGTGATGAAAGACGGAAAAATATATAAAAACTAAAATCAGTACCATTTATACAACTGCAGGATAATGAAGCAATATTTAGACTTAGTACAACACGTCATGGAAAACGGTTGTCAAAAAGGAGATCGCACAGGCACAGGCACTAAAAGTGTGTTTGGTTACCAAATGCGTTTTGATTTAAGTGAAGGTTTCCCAATGGTTACTACCAAAAAGCTACACCTAAAATCAATAATTTATGAATTACTTTGGTTTTTAAAAGGCGATACAAATATTAAGTACCTTCAGGAAAACGGAGTTAAAATTTGGGATGCTTGGGCTGATACCAATGGCGATTTAGGACCCGTTTATGGCCAGCAATGGCGCAACTGGAACGGTGAAGAGATTGATCAAATCTCAGAATTGATTAAAGAGTTAAAAACCAATCCTAACAGCCGCAGAATGCTGGTTTCTGCATGGAATCCCTCAGTTCTTCCTGACACTACAAAATCATTTGACGATAATGTAGCTAACAATAAAGCCGCTTTGCCTCCTTGTCATGCATTCTTTCAGTTTTATGTATCGGACGGTAAATTATCGTGTCAATTGTACCAGCGAAGTGCTGACATTTTTTTAGGTGTTCCTTTTAATATTGCTTCTTACGCGCTACTCACGATGATGATTGCGCAGGTTTGCGACTTGGAACCAGGGGAATTCATTCACACTTTTGGCGATGCGCATATTTACAACAATCATTTTGAACAACTCGAATTGCAATTGTCCCGTGAGCCAAAACCATTACCAAAAATGATTTTAAATCCAGATATAAAAGATATTTTCGATTTCGATTTCGAAGATTTCACACTCGAAGGTTATGAACCGCATCCTATCATAAAAGGTACTGTAGCTATTTAAAGAATAAAAAAACGGTGTTTTAGTTATACGACTAAAACACCGTTTTCATTTCCTGCAAATGCATTCCATTTGAAAGAATCTGCGTCAGGCTCATTGACAAATGTGCCATCAATAACGTACTTAAATTCATAAGAAGCGTTTCTATTTACATCAAATACCCCTTTGAACGTACCATTTTTTAATTTATTCAAAGTTCCTTCAGCACTATTCCAGTTATTAAAATCCCCTACAACCGAAGCGTGATTTGCTTCTTTTGCTGCAACTGAAAAAGTAGCTTTACATACTGGTTTTGTTTTTACAAACTGTTTTTTGATAGCCATAACTATTTCATTTATAGATTTATATGGCAAAGTAAATAAAAGAAAGTGAAGTTTCAACACCAACTATAAAATTTAATAGAATGGTGTAAACTATGTTAATTTATACCTGATTTAATAATTAAAAATAGCTAAATTTACTATTCGGAAATCCGAAAACGTTTTCATTACAAATTATCAACTGGCAAAATAGTGCCTTTCCAAAATATATTTTACCTTTATAAACAAAATTATAATTGATGGAAAAAGAACTACACGAGCAGTACGAATATGCCCGAAGAAGAATAAAACAAAAAAAAGGACTCTATTTCCATTTTGTTGTTTTCGTTTTAGGAAGTTTAATGCTATTTATTGCTAATAAATTTTTCGAAATTGCTGTAGATTCTCATTGGTCTATTTGGATAATTACAATCTGGTTGTTCCTTTTTATTCTACATTTTATAAAAATTTTCATAACAGATCGTTTTATGAACAAAAATTGGGAAAGAGAGCAAATAGACCGACTTGTAGCATTACAGCAAAAGAAAATAGATCAATTACAAACGCAGGTTAACAATGATAACCAACAATAAAAAGTACATTTATAATGATAATAATGATTGCGGCCGTTGCCGAAAATAATGCATTGGGAAAAAACAATGATTTGCTTTGGCACTTACCTAATGATTTCAAAAGGTTCAAATCACTTACCTCTGGACACCACATTATAATGGGAAGAAAGACTTTTGAAAGTTTTCCAAAACCATTACCAAATAGAACTCACATTATCATAACTAGAGAAAAAGGATACAAAGCAGAAGGGTGTATAATAGTAGATAGTATAGACAAAGCGTTAGCGGTTTGTCCCAAAGATCAAGATAAGTATATCATTGGTGGTGGTGAAATTTATACCTTAGGACTTCCCTACGCTGATAAACTAGACATTACTAGAGTACACCACTCTTTTGAGGCAGATACTTACTTTCCAGATATCGATTCTAAAATTTGGGAACTTTCTGATTCTGTGTTTAATAGTAAAGACGATCATCATATGTATGATTTTACCTTTCAAACTTTCCTTAGAAAATAAAACAAAAAAACATCCTTTTTACAGGATGTTTTTTTTTACCATTGATTTAAGAGATGACCTACTCTTGAAAGAGTATTTGATAACATAAAATAAAATTTACAAATAGTAGTAAAACTCCAGAAACGAGGATTATTACATTTGATGTTTTCTGAGAATACATCTCAAAAAAGCCTTTAATACCAAATACCACGAAGGTACTAAAGACGAAAAAAATTAAAATTTCCAAAAACAAATTTAATCCTAAGAACGTGTTTGGCGCTTTAACAACAACACTGTCGTTTAAAACAGTATTTTCAAAACAGCTAACAAGAACAAATGAGATAAAAAACGCTAGAATTATCCACTTGATTTGGTTGATCAATTCTCTTTTAATCATTTAATATGGTTATTTTCCTGAATTACAAATTTGTACAATTAAATCCTTTAACGCAATACCCACTTTTAGTGATATTTCAATTAAAATGAAAATTAACATCACATTCATCTTTTTTTGACTAGAGATAAACTTGTCTCAATTTTTTGAAACTCATTTTAAGTTCATTAAGATTGTATTATATTTGCACAAACTAAAATAATGTCAGAGAAAATAACGCCCTATAAAGATTCAGCCCTCGGTAAAAAAGAACAAGTCGCACAAATGTTTGACACCATTTCTGGAAATTATGACAATCTAAATCGTGTCATTTCTTTTGGTATTGATATCAAATGGCGTAAAAAAGTATTGCATATGGTTGCGAAATCAAATCCAAAGATAATTCTTGATATTGCAACAGGAACAGGTGATTTGGCAATATTGATGGCGCAGACAAAAGCAGAAAAAATTATTGGTTTAGATATCTCTGCTGGTATGCTAGAGGTAGGCGTAAAAAAAATAGCTTCAAAAAACCTTTCTAACACCATCGAAATGATTTTGGGTGATTCTGAAAACATGCCTTTTGAGGACAACTACTTTGACGCAATTACTGTTGCATTTGGCGTACGTAATTTTGAAACTTTAGAAAAAGGTTTGGCTGAAATCTTAAGAGTTTTGAAACCAAATGGCGTATTTGTAATTCTAGAAACTTCTGTCCCAGACAAAACACCTTATAAACAAGGCTACAATTTTTACAGTAAAAACATACTTCCTATAATTGGCAAGATCTTTTCAAAAGATACTGTTGCCTATGGCTATTTATCAGAATCTGCTGCAGCGTTTCCATATGGAGAAGCTTTGAACAATATTTTAAGAAAAATTGGGTTTATAGATGTCGTAGCCTTACCGCAAACTTTTGGTGTTGCTACCATTTACTCTGCTTCTAAAAAATAATATTGAAGATTTCAGCATAAATATGAAAAAATTAATTGTCTTACTGTTTTTTGCTTTTGTAATAAAAGGATACACACAAAATTCTAAAAACATATTTAGCAAAGACCCCATTATTAATTTGGAAAATTTTCAAAAAAAGAGAGTATACTATGGATTTTACCTCGGATTCAATTCCTATGATTTCAAAATTGATTACAAAACAGTAGGACCTGATATTCTCATTAAAAAAACTACCGGATTTAACGTAGGAATCGTAGGCGATTTAAAACTTCAAGAATACATTAATTTACGATTTGAACCTGGTTTGTATTACACAAAAAGAGATTTGTATTATCCTCCAAATTCAGCTTTTACAAAAAATAGTGATGCGTTAAGAGAGGTAAATAGCACTAACATACACTTTCCTTTATTGTTGAAATTCTCCTCTTTGCGTACCGGAAATATTCGACCGTATGCGCTAGGAGGTGTATCTGCAACATTAAATTTATCTAGTAATTCTAAATTAATTGACGACAATCTAGAACAACGATTTCGAGTAAAATCATGGACAACCAATTATGAATTGGGTTTAGGAATTGATCTTTTCTCTGAATATTTCATATTTTCACCATCAATCAGAGGTGTTTTTGGTATGAATGATGAATTAATTAGGGACAAAGACCCAAATAGTCCCTGGACCAGCAATATAGAATCTTTGAAAACTCGTGCTGTGTTCATTAATTTCACGTTCCATTAAAGTCCTTTAAAAATATTATTTGAGACTTTAAATGGCATTAAAATAAATTTTAGCTCCGACAAAACTCACTCAATACAATGGCAGTTGCCGTAGCGACATTAAGACTTTCCGTTTTTTGAACTGCTCCAAAACGAGGAATCGTCAGTCGGTTTTGTACCAATTTTTCTAATTCAACCGATATTCCATTGGCCTCATTCCCCATAATTAGTATTCCCTCGTTGGGCAAAGCCGATTTGTAAATATTATCTCCGTCCATAAAAGTACCAAAAACGGGCAATTTCGACTCAGCAATAAAATGCTCTAAATCAATGTAATTCACATTGACCCTACCGATAGAACCCATAGTAGCTTGAACTACTTTTGGATTATAAATATCGACAGTCTCCTTAGAACATAGAATCTGCTTCACGCCAAACCAATCACACAATCTCAAAATAGTTCCTAAATTTCCTGGATCACGAATAGTATCGAGCGCAAGGATTAATCCAGTTGTTGTAATTGATTCTTCTTGAGGCATCTTAAAAACTCCCAAACAGGTATTTGGGGTTGCTAATGCACTTATTTTTTTTAAATCACTTTCTTGAATAATCGTTTTTTTAAACATTGCCACTTCTTCAAAATCATGCTGGATCGTATACAAATGTTCTAGTACAAAATTAGAAGATAATAACTCTTGAATCCCTTTTACGCCTTCGGCAAAAAATAATTTATTGGCAATTCTATATTTTTTTTGCTGCAAACTCGTTATAAGCTTTATTTGGTTTTTACTAACCATAAAATAATGTACTTTTGGATTAAATATTCTAGAACACTTGAAAAAAACTTCTACAAAAATAACTGCATTTATTCTAATTGCAATACTAATTTGCGCTTGTAACGCTGTAAAAAGAGTTCCAGAGGGGAAATTGCTGCTTACTAAAAACGAGATTGCCGTAAATGACAAAAAAATTAAGGACGAAACTGTTTTTAATCAACTGTATCAAAAACCAAACAGTACTTTATTAGGCTATCGTTTGCGATTGAATCTGTATAATCTTGCCAATCTAAATCCGGACTCTACGTATCAAGCTAAATTTACAAATAATCCAGAAAAATTTAGAAGAAAATCAAAATGGTTGTCTGAAAAGCAAGTAAACAGACTTGGCAAATCATTCTGGTATTACGGAATTCATGATTTCCTAAAAAAAACTGGAGAACCACCCGTTATTATTGATAAAGACAGGGCCGACAAATCCCTTTTGCGCCTCAAATATTATTATTTTAATAATGGCTTTTTTAATGTGGATGCTTCCTATAAAATTGACACGTTGAGTGTCAAAAAAGGGAGAATAAAATATGCTATTACATCTGGAAATGCCTATTTTTTAGATTCCTTAAAAACTACTATTTTGACCCCAGCGTTAGATTCTTTATATGAAACCAACAAATCTAATACCTTCATAAAGTCTAGGAATCAATACAAAACAGAAGATTTTGACAATGAAAAAAATCGTATTAACACTCATTTTAGAAACAACGGTGTTTATTATTTTCAGCCTAATTATGTGACCTTTGACATAGACACCATTAAGAAAGTGAATCAGGCCAACATCAATTTGAGAATTGCAAATTACTCCTACCAGCAGCAAGATTCGAGCAGAACAGAACCCTTTAAAATTTACAAAATAAGTGATGTAAATATATACACGGATTATTCTTCAAGCACCAATAACCAAAAAATCACAGATAGTACTACCTATAAAAACTTTAACTTATACAGCCAAGATAAATTAAAATACAAACCAAAAGCTATTACAAATGCGATCTTCATTACCAAAGGCGGCTTGTTTGCAGATTATAAAACGGTACTTACCACCCGTTATTTAAACAATCTCAAAATCTTTAATTACCCATCGATACAATATGAAGTTGACCCAAGAGACACAACTGCACAATCCTTAATTGCAAAAGTGTATTTGACCCCTCGAAAAAAATATAGTTTCGGCACCAATTTAGATGTTACCCACTCTAACATACAAAATTTTGGTATTGGAGTTAGCGTGTCAGAAACGGTACGAAATATATTTAATGGTGCAGAAACACTAGAACTTGCTGTAAGAGGAAATATTGGATCTTCTAGAAAATTAGCTAATCCTAATAATAATTTCTTTAATGTTTCAGAGTATGGGTTAGATTTAAAACTGAACATTCCTAGGATTTTCATGCCGTTCAGTACTGAAAAAATTATTCCAAAAAGTATGATTCCGTCAACGTTAATCACATTGGGTTTTGCAAAACAACAAAATATTGGTTTAGACAAAGAAAATTTCACTAGTACTTTATCCTACAATTGGACCCCGACTAGAAACTCAACTGCCCGATTTGATTTGTTCAACACACAGTTTGTGCGCAACCTAAACCCGCAGAATTACTTTAATGTATACGGTTCTAGTTATAATGCGTTGAACGAAATTAGCAAAGAATACAATACCAATTCATCTTATTACAACAATAGCATTGACCAAGATTTACTAATTGAAGAAGGAACTGATGGGTTCACTAACGATGTGCTGACTGGCAATGCCAATTTCTTGAAACCACTAGAGCTGGAAGATTTTCAAGCTGTAAAAAGTATTGAGGAACGAAGACTCCGACTTACAGAAAATGACTTCATTTTGGCTACCAGTTTTACTTTTTCAAAAACGACAAAAAAGGATTTAACAGACAACAATTTTTATCTTTTTAAGACCAAAATAGAATCGGCAGGAACTGTTTTAACAGCTGTTGCATCCACAACCAATCAAAAGAAAAACTCTAATGGAAATTATGAGATTTTCAATTTAGAATATTCTGAATACATCAAAACAGAATTTGATTACATCAAACATTGGGATTTATCCAAAGAAAAAATAGTAGCCTTTAGATCTTTTTTTGGCATAGCAATCCCTTTTGGCAACTCTGATTATGTACCGTTCTCCAGAAGTTATTTTTCGGGCGGATCTAATGACAACAGAGCTTGGCAACCTTATGGTTTAGGACCAGGAAGCAGTGGTGCTTTAGATGATTTTAATGAAGCCAATATGAAAATTGCGATTAGTGCAGAATTTCGATTTAAGATATTAGGCAGTTTGAAAGGAGCTCTTTTTGCAGATGCAGGAAACATATGGAACGTATTAGATAATGTTGAAGATGAAAAATCTACTTTCACCCAATTCAAAGATTTAAAAGACATTGCCTTGGGAACAGGATTTGGGCTCAGATACGACTTGAGCTTTTTTGTAATACGTTTTGATTTTGGATTTAAAACCTACAATCCTGCTGATGAAATCAACAAAAGATGGTTTAGAGATTACAACTTTGCCAACTCGGTTTTAAATTTTGGAATAAATTACCCCTTCTAATGCTAATTAATTCTTATTTTTGCACAACTAAAAACTAATAAAAAACAACTAAAAAAAGTACAATGGCACACAATATAAAACCTGGAGTAGCAACTGGAGATCAAGTTCAAGAAATTTTTAATTATGCTAAAGAAAAAGGATTTGCACTTCCAGCAGTAAATGTTACCGGATCGAACACCGTTAATTGTGTCCTTGAAACTGCAGCAAAATTAAACGCACCAGTTATCATTCAGTTTTCGAATGGCGGAGCACAATTCAACGCTGGAAAAGGACTTTCTAATGCTGGCGAAAAAGCTGCAATAGCAGGCGGCATAGCAGGTGCATTACACATTCATACCTTGGCGGAAGCTTACGGAGCAACCGTGATTTTACATACTGATCACTGTGCAAAAAAACTATTGCCTTGGATTGATGGATTATTAGACGCTTCAGAAGCACATTTTGCTAAAACTGGAAAACCTTTATATTCATCACATATGATTGATTTATCTGAGGAGCCAATTGAAGAAAACATCGAAATTTGCAAAGGCTATTTAGAGCGAATGAGCAAAATGGGTATGACTCTTGAAATTGAACTAGGGATTACAGGTGGTGAAGAAGATGGCGTAGACAACTCTGATGTTGATAGTTCAAAATTATACACACAACCTGAAGAAGTTGCATACGCATACGAAGAACTTTCTAAAATAAGCCCTCGTTTTACAATTGCAGCCGCTTTTGGAAACGTACACGGAGTATACAAACCAGGAAATGTAAAATTGACACCGAAAATTTTGAAAAACTCTCAAGATTTTGTTCAAAATAAATTCAATACTGGTCACAATCCAGTAGATTTCGTTTTCCATGGTGGATCTGGTTCAACACTTGAAGAAATTAGAGAAGGCATTAGCTACGGAGTTATAAAAATGAATATTGATACCGACTTGCAATTTGCATTTACAGAAGGTATTCGTGATTATATGGTGAAAAATATTGAGTACTTAAAAACTCAAATTGGAAACCCAGAAGGTGCCGATGTTCCTAATAAAAAACATTACGATCCAAGAAAATGGTTGCGTGAAAGTGAAATCACTTTCAATACAAGATTGGAGCAAGCATTTGCAGATTTAAATAACGTAAATACACTTTAAACTATTTTAAATTTTGAGTTATAAATTTTAAATTCTACTATGGAATAATTTATAATTCAAAATTTATAATTTATAATAATTAGGGATATGGCTTGGTTTAAGAGAAAAGAAAAAGGGATTACTACTGCTACCGAAGACAAAATGGACATTCCAAAAGGACTTTGGTACAAATCTCCAACTGGAAAAATTATCGATGCTGATGAACTAGCGCGTAACTTATTTGTAAGTCCCGAAGATGGTTTTCATGTTCGAATTGGAAGTACTGAATATTTTCAAATTTTATTTGACAACAATGAATTTGTTGAACTTGATAAAAACATGACCTCTAAAGATCCTTTGCATTTTGTGGACACAAAAAAATATGCAGATCGATTGAAAGATGTGATGGAAAAAACCAAACTTAAAGATGCTGTACGCACTGGAGTTGGAAAATCAAAAGGGAAAGAATTGGTGATTTGCTGTATGGATTTTGCTTTTATCGGTGGTTCTATGGGAGCTGTAGTTGGAGAAAAAATCGCACGAGGAATTGATCACGCAATTAAAAACAACTTGCCTTTTGTGATGATTTCAAAATCAGGTGGCGCCAGAATGATGGAAGCTGCTTATTCCTTAATGCAATTAGCCAAAACATCTGTTAAGTTAGCACAACTTGCCGAAGCAAAACTTCCTTACATTTCACTATGTACAGATCCGACAACTGGAGGTACAACTGCCTCTTACGCGATGCTGGGCGATATTAACATTGCCGAACCAGGGGCATTAATTGGATTTGCTGGCCCGCGAGTAGTACGAGACACAACCGGTAAAGATTTACCAGAAGGTTTTCAGACTGCTGAGTTCTTACTTGAGCATGGTTTCTTAGACTTTATTACTCCGCGAAAGGAACTAAAAGATAAGATCAACTTGTATATTGATTTAATTCAAAACAACACCATTAGATAAATGCCGATCTTCATAAAATAAAAATTCCTGTTTGCATTAGTAAACAGGAGTTTTTTATTTTAAGGAATACTTTTTTTTAAAAGTTGTATCGAAATCCCCCATATATATTTCTTCCGGGCGCATTAATTCCTGACGAAAATGTACGGTATTGAGTATCTAAAATATTTTCGACACCTGCAAATAAGGTAGCATTGTGATACACTTCAACACTAGTTTTTACGTTGTAGGTTTCCCAAGCTGGCATTCCGTTAACCGGTGCATATTGCAAATTATCTTCACCACTTGAAGAATAATCACTTCTTTTTTTCTTACCATTGTACAGCAAGTATGCTTCTATGCTTGCCCTAGAATTCGCATACAGAATACCAATTTTCCCAAAAAAAGGCGCTATATGATCTAATGGAGCTTGTGGCGCACCTTCTTCAATAATTCTACCCAAATTATAATTAAAATTAGCATCGACCTTTACTTTTGATACAACCATCGCACTAAATTTAGTGGACAATCCTGTAATAAAAGCTTTTCCCTTATTTTGATTGGCAAAAACCTTACTTAATGTTCCATCATATAAAATCACGCTTTGCCCCTCATATTGAAATGGGGATGTTGCAATAGCATTGTACATTCTGGTATAGAAATACGTGTTTTCAAATTTTATTTTTTTAGAATTAGTTTGCATAACAATCCCGATATCAGCAGTAACAGTTTTTTCTGGTTTCAATTTTGAATTAGGAACTATAAGCGTTCCTTGTACTGATTCGAAAACTTTGGCTAAGTCGTCAATGTTTGGAACTCTAAATCCGCTAGATACATTCGCCTTTAAAGCACAATGCTCTGATGTATTTTTAACAATTCCTATAGTACCGCTATACGTGAAATTATTCTGCTCTATTTTCGAAAATGGTAATGAAAAAAAAGAATTATCAGCAATAGTACTTTTTAGAGCAGTATTACCAACACGAGCGCCTAAATTCCAGAATGTGTTGTCGGCTATTTTATCATTATAGGAAATATAGATTTCGTTTCGCAACATTGCATTATCTCCATTGGGATATCGTGTACTGATTGAATTTTTTGAGCCAGTGTTTATATTAGTAGAATGTGCTGAAGAATTCAAGTTTTCATAATACGATTCTAATCCGTAAAACAACTCCCCGCTTTTAAATTTCCTAGTCAAGTCTACTGCAACAGAATACATTTTCACTTCTTCTTCTCTACTTTGTAAATTATAGTTTCCAAACCTTCTGTTGTGCCTGCTTTCCTTTACATTTTGAAAAGCAACAGTTAGTTTCAAGTCGCTAGAAATAAAAGCTTTTTTCTTATTCAAAGAATAAATTCCCAATACTCGCTCTTGTGGACCATAATACCATTGCGCATGCCTTAAACCTGTTGACGGATCCGTTTCTGTCAATCGATCGTAACGAGGAATATCTGTTGATGTCGAAAATTGTAAATTCAAACCATGCTCAAAACCTAAATTTGTTTTATAGCTTAATTTTTGCATGAGATTGTATTGCTTGAATGCTGTGTTTTTTTGAACGTATTTATCTTTATTCGCAACCAACTGATCCAAGCTATTTATTGTCGCAACAAAAAATGGGCGTTCTCCAAAAAAATCTTCCTTGTGATTTTTATTTTTTCCCATTTTTAAATCTCCAAAATCATTAAACGAAACTAGAGTCAAAGCGGCAAATTTTTTGGAAGCATAATTCAAATTTAAAGCAATAGATTGCTCTTGATTAATCGTACTGTAACGCATATTTACAGCTCCTGTCCATTTGTTCTGGACTTCATCTAAAAACTTTGCTTTTTTTGTTGTCATGCTAACGGCACCACCAAGTGCATCACTACCAAATAATGTAGAAGCAGGACCATAAAAAATACCTACATTATCAAGCATACTCTCATCGACTGTAATAACGTTTTGAAGATGTCCAGCTCTAAATATCAAATTATTCATACGAACACCATCCACTAATAACAAAACCCTACTGGCCTCAAAGCCGCGAATGGAAGGACTCCCACCACCTTGTTGCGATTTTTGAACAAATAATGAGCCCGAGTTGGACAAAACATCTGCGGTACTTTGAAAATTTTGAAAATCCATTTGTGCAGCAGAGATTACCACTACTTGAAACGGCAATGAAACTATTGGAACAGGCACTTTGTACGTCAAGACAACATCAGCAAGCTGGGTAGTATCCCTCTGATTTTGTGCGTATCCAGAAAACGAGAGCACTAACATGCTAAGAAAGATGACTTTTTTTATCAAACTAAAAAATGAGTAAAAGATGAAAGATCAACTGTTATTACATCCCTGTTCTAATTGCTTCAACAGGGTCTAGTTTTGAAGCAGAAATAGCTGGCAATATTCCCGATATTAATCCAATTATTGCGGCCAATCCTGTTCCTAGAATAATATTTCCCGCACTTAAAACAAACTCAAAATCCAATGCATTGGTCAAAATAAGAGAGATAATCCAAACTAGTAAAAGACCAATTATTCCACCAATTACGGACAATATTATAGCTTCAAACAAGAACTGAAACAATATAAATCTGTTTTTGGCACCTAGTGATTTTTGAATCCCAATTAAATTTGTTCGCTCTTTCACGGAAACAAACATGATATTGGCAATTCCAAAACCACCAACTAAAAGTGAAAAACCGCTAATAATCCAGCCCACAACATTCATTTGACCCAGAATCCCATCTATCAAATCTGTAAATCCAGAAAAAACATTTATAAAAAAATTATCAATTTCTCCAGCTTTCAAACCTCTATATCCTCTTAATTTTTGAGATAATTCACTTTTAAAAGCGTCCATATCTACTCCCTTTTCTGGTTTAATTATTATTGCATTTGTTAAAGAATCATTATTATCTCCATACAATTGACGTACAAAATTGACTGGAATATAAGCGGTCGTATCATTACTATCCCCAAATAAACCAGCTCCTTCTTTTTTCAAAACACCAATTACGGTAAAACGTTTGCCATACAAACGAACATTCTTACCTATGGGTTCCGCGCCCTCAAACAATGATTTTGCAATTTCATTTCCTAGTACAATAACTGAACTTCCCGAATTTGCTTCTGATTCATTGTAAAATCTGCCAGTTTCAAATTCTAAGCCTTGAATGTCGATAAATTCATGTGAAGATGGCACAATATTGATGTCGCTTACCGTTTTAGAATCAAATTTTATAGATTCTCTGCGGGTGAATATTTGAAACGCCATTTCATCAGTATTGGTCATAGCGCCTTTTAAATAAGTGTACTCGTCATACTTTATATTTGGAAATTGTTCTCGCTTCCATTGTGGAATTTCGGAAGGTCCAAAAGAAAATTTAATCAAGTAAATCGTGTTTTTATCCAAGCTACTCAAATCTTTAGTAATTTTTCTATCCAAGGAATCTACAGCAGCTAGAACCGCTATAATAGAAAAAATTCCAATCGTAACTCCTAACAAAGAAAGTAAAGTCCTTAACTTATTGTTTCGCAATGCATTCATAGCAAAACCCAAACTCTCTTTTAATAATCGAAAGTAAACTATCATAAATTATTTTTTATATTAAAGTAAAATTCAATAAATAGGATTCAAAATCCTAATGGAAAATGTATTCGTTGCTGACCGAGTCAATTATTATATCTTTACTCAAAAATAGGGATGAAAAATCACTATTATCTCATTTTCAAATGGCTTTATTTTCACATTAAAAAACTATTTTTGCATTTTATAACTATAACTACATAATGAACACAACAAAAAAAATTCAATCGGCATTAATCTCTGTCTTTTCAAAAGAAGGATTAGAACCTATAGTAAGACAACTAAACAGTCAAAATGTTACACTTTATTCTACAGGAGGAACAGAGGATTTTATAAAAAATTTAGGAATTCCTGTAATTCCTGTCGAAGATGTCACTTCTTACCCTTCTATTCTTGGTGGTAGAGTTAAAACATTACACCCAAAAGTTTTTGGCGGAATACTAAACCGCCAAGACAACGAGAGTGATGTGCAGCAAATGATCGAATTTGACATTCCACAAATTGACTTAGTAATTGTTGACTTGTACCCTTTTGAAAAAACAGTTGCCTCGGGCGCAAGCGAAGCTGATATTATTGAAAAAATCGATATTGGCGGAATTTCTTTAATTCGTGCTGCTGCAAAAAACTTCAAGGACACTGTAATTGTAGCTTCGGTAGATCAATACGGCTTGCTTTTAGATTTAATTACAACCCAAAACGGAGCTACAACACTAGAAAACAGAAAATTATTGGCTACTAAAGCATTTCATGTTTCTTCTCATTATGACGCTGCCATTTTTAACTACTTCAATACCGACGAAACAATTTACAAAGAAAGTATTGCTGATGGTCAAGTTCTAAGATATGGTGAAAATCCACATCAAAAAGGCTTTTTCTTTGGTGATTTTGATGCCATGTTTAAAAAAATTCATGGAAAAGAATTGTCGTATAACAATTTACTAGATGTAGATGCTGCGGTAAATTTAATTGCTGAATTTAAAAATGATGGCCCAACTTTTGCCATTTTAAAACACAACAACGCTTGCGGTTTGGCTACCAGAACTTCAATTAGCGATGCCTATGCTGCGGCTTTATCTTGCGATCCAACATCTGCTTTTGGAGGAGTTTTAATTTCAAATACAACAATTGATGTTACTACTGCGGCAGAAATAAATAAATTATTTTGCGAAGTGGTAATTGCTCCCAAATATGATGAAGAGGCCATAGTTATTTTACAAGAAAAGAAAAACCGAATAATTTTGGTTCAAAATGAAGTAGCATTACCACAAAAACAAGTTCGTACGTGCTTAAACGGAATTTTAGTTCAGGACAGAAACAATAGTACTGACAATAAACAAGACTTAAAAACCGTTACAGTAACAGAACCTACTGAACAGGAAATCCAGGATTTAATTTTCGCCTCTAAAATCTGTAAAAACACCAAATCTAACACGATTGTTTTTGCAAAAAACGGGACTCTTATTGCCTCTGGAACAGGACAAACATCACGAGTTGATGCGTTACAACAAGCCATAGAAAAAGCTAAAAATTTTCATTTTGACTTGCAGGGTGCTGTAATGGCAAGCGATGCATTTTTCCCTTTTCCTGATTGCGTAGAACTCGCGAAAAAAGCGGGTATTACAGCTGTAATTCAGCCTGGAGGTTCCATAAAAGACGAATTAAGTATTAATTACTGCAACGAAAATAAAGTTGCTATGGTATTTACAGGAACTCGTCATTTTAAACATTAATTTGTTTAACTTTGCTCGTCACAATTTTATAACTTTTAACCCTTAAAAAACTTATGGGATTTTTTGATTTCATGACCGAGGATATCGCGATAGACCTTGGTACCGCTAATACTTTAATCATACATAATGATAAAGTTGTAATAGACAGCCCTTCGATAGTTGCTCGTGATAGAATTTCAGGCAAAATTATCGCTGTTGGTAAAGAGGCCAATATGATGCAGGGAAAAACACATGAAAACATTAAAACGATAAGACCTTTGAAAGATGGTGTAATTGCTGATTTTGATGCTTCAGAAAAAATGATTAGTATGTTCATAAAGAGCATACCCGCTTTAAAAAAGAGAATGTTTACTCCCGCTTTACGAATGGTAGTTTGTATTCCTTCAGGAATTACTGAAGTGGAAATGAGAGCTGTAAAAGAATCTTGTGAAAGAGTAAATGGTAAAGAAGTATATTTGATTCACGAACCAATGGCAGCCGCTATTGGAATTGGCATTGACATCATGCAACCTAAAGGAAACATGATTGTTGATATTGGCGGTGGAACAACTGAAATTGCAGTAATTGCCTTGGGTGGAATTGTATGTGACAAATCAGTAAAAATTGCTGGTGATGTTTTTACCAATGATATCGTATATTACATGCGTACACAACACAATCTTTTTGTTGGAGAAAGTACCGCTGAAAAAATAAAAATTCAAATTGGTGCCGCTATCGAAGATCTAGAAACTCCTCCAGAGGATATGTCTGTTCAAGGTAGAGATTTACTTACTGGTAAACCAAAACAGGTTGAAGTTTCTTATAGAGAAATTGCAAAGGCATTAGACAAATCCATTCAAAGGATTGAGGATGCTGTTATGGAAACTTTATCTCAAACACCACCAGAATTAGCCGCCGACATCTACAACACCGGAATCTACCTTGCCGGTGGAGGATCTATGTTGAGAGGTCTTGACAAAAGAATTTCACAAAAAACGGACTTGCCTGTTTACATCGCTGAAGATCCATTACGAGCAGTTGTAAGAGGAACTGGAATGGCTCTAAAAAACATTACAAAATTTAAGAGCATTCTAATTAAGTAATTTTTAAGGTATTCCTTTCTTACTTTGAGAAGTACGTTATTTTTAGACTTATAAAATACATTCAGTTATTTACATTATACCGCTAAGAAATGCAGCAAATATTTAATTTTATTTTTAAAAACAGTAATCGGTTACTGTTTTTGCTGCTTTTGGGTGTTTCGTTAACCCTCACCATTCAATCCCATTCTTTCCACAGGAGCAAAATCATCAGCTCTGCAAATTTTTTAAGTGGCGGAGTTTATGAAAGGGTGAATGTTCTAAACGAGTATTTAAATTTAAAAACACAAAATGATGCTCTTGCTCTTGAAAACGCACAGCTGAAAAATCTTTTATTTAATCGTAAAGACACCACTTTAGTCCAGAAATTAGACAGTATCAAGGGTGTTAAACCAAGTGATATTGTAGTGTCAAAAGTGATACATAACTCCTATAATGTACATGAAAATTATCTAACTTTAAATTCGGGTGAGTTAGAAGGTATTAAACCCGATATGGGCGTAATAAACAGTTTGGGAATTGTTGGTATTATTGAAAACACTTCTCCTAATTATGCTACTGTCATTAGTATCTTAAACAAAAAATCACAAATCAATGCCAAAATCAAGAAGTCAAATCATTTTGGTTCTTTGATTTGGAACGGTAAAAGTACCGGATTCGTTCAATTGGTCGATGTACCAAGATTAGCTGCGATACGAAAAGGAGATACCATTGTTACCGGTGGACAATCTGTAATTTTCCCAGAAAATATTAATATTGGAACAATTGACAAGATAGAAATAGACAATCAAACAAATTATTACACGATAACTGTGAGATTGTTTAATGACATGACCAACTTAGGCCATGTGTACATCATAAAAAATAAAGATCGAGAAGAGATTACTAATTTAGAAAAAAAGGGTAAAGATGAATAGCGCATTGTTAGTCAATATTTTTCGATTTATTCTATTATTAGCATTTCAAATTATCATATTCAACAATATGAATTTTTTGGGCTACATCAGTCCTTTTCCATATTTATTATTCATCATACTGTATCCTGTCAATGGAAACAAAACAGGTCTTGTGGTAGCTAGTTTTTTACTCGGTATTATGATGGACATGTTCAGTAATTCAGGAGGGATACATGCAACTGCCTGTTTGCTCCTAGCCTACTTTAGAACCTCTATTTTTAAATTCTCATTTGGTTTAAGTTATGAGTATCAAACGGTAAAATTAAATGACGTATTAACCCCTGAGCGGTTCTCGTTTATTTTACTATCAATAGTCATACATCATTTTACACTATTTTTATTAGAAGCTTTCCAGTTTAGCCTAATTTTTGATGTATTACTTAGAACTGTATTGAGCACTGTTTTTACACTAATTATTTGTATTATTATCATTTATCTTATTAAGCCAAACAAAAGATGAGAAAAGTCTTGTTGCCTTCTTTAATCATTCTAGCAACCTCTTTGCTTGTGGTTCGCATCTTTTATTTGCAAATTGTTGACGATACTTTAAAGCTAAAGTCCGAAAACAACGCCATTAAAAAAAAATACGATTATCCAGAACGCGGTTACATCTATGACAGAAAGGGAAAGCTATTAGTTGCCAATCAAGCTTCCTATGACATTATGGTTATTCCTCGAGAGGTAAAAAACACCGATACTTTAGAATTCTGTCAATTATTGAACATCACCAAAGAAGATTTTATAAAAAAAATTGAGAAAGCTACAGTTTACAGTCCGCGATTACCGTCTGTTTTTTTACCACAATTGAATAAAAGCGAATTTGCTGCTTTTCAAGAAAAAATAAGAAAGTATGAAGGCTTCTATTTTCAAAAACGTTCCTTACGTGACTACGAAGTGGCTTTTGGTGCAAATGTGTTTGGCTTTATTACTCAGGTAAATGAAAAGCTGGTCGCAAAAAATCCGTATTACAATAGTGGTGACTTAATAGGAAGACAGGGAGTTGAAGAAAGTTACGAAGATCTTTTACGCGGAATTAAAGGAGTCAAATACATTCAAAAAGATAAATTTAACCGTGAAATAGGTTCCTATAAAAATGGAAAATACGACACCATTGCAGTACAAGGAGAAGATATCAATCTAACTCTAGATGCCGAACTCCAAAAATACGGTGAAGAATTAATGATCAACAAAAGAGGTGGGATTGTTGCTATTGAACCCAGTAGTGGTGAAATATTAGCATTAGTCACAGCTCCATCCTATGATCCAGGAATACTAGTCGGAAGACAGCGCTCTAAAAACTATACCCAATTATACCGCGACTCCATAGCAAAACCGTTGTATGATCGTGGATTACTTGCAGAATATCCTCCAGGATCACCATTTAAAATACTTACTGGTCTTATAGCATTGCAGGAAGGTGTAGTCGATGAGCAGACCACTTTCTTCTGCAACGGTGGATTTAGTTATGGCCGAGGTCGTTTTCAAAAATGCCACTGCAAATCATTTGGACCACTACAATTACACAATGGAATTTACAAATCGTGTAACGCTTATTTCTCCAATGCCTATTTGAAAACAATTGGCAAATATGCTAAACCTGCTATTTCAGTAGACATTTGGTCCAATCACGTAAAAAGTTTTGGTCTGGGTCAATTTATGGGTTATGATTTACCTACAGGTAAAAAAGGGAACATCCCAGATTCAAAAACATATAAAAAAGTGTATCCAAATGGCGGCTGGAGAGGAACAACGATCATATCTAATGCTATTGGTCAAGGGGAAGTACTGATGACTCCCATTCAATTAGCGAATATGATGGCAACGGTAGCAAATGAAGGCTATTATTACACCCCTCATATTATCAAAAGAATAGAAGGTCATAAAATTGATGAAAAATTCACAACTAAACACGTTACCTCTATTGATAAAAAACATTTCAAACCTATGATTAGCGGCTTGTTTGATGTGTATAATTTAGGAACTGCTAGTGCGCTAAGAGTGGATGGCATTACTATTTGTGGGAAAACTGGTACTGCAGAAAATTATGCCAAAATTGGCGGGATGCGTGTAAAAATGGAAGATCATTCTATCTTTGTAGCTTTTGCACCAATGGAAAATCCAAAAATTGCCATTGCTGTAATGATTGAAAATGGTGGATTCGGGTCTGCAATTGCTGGACCTATTGCCAGTTTACTAATTGAAAAATACCTTCTTCAAAAAATAACTAGAGTTGATCTAGAAAAAAAAGTACTTGCAACAAGTTTACAAGGTCGTTATGCTAAATTAGGGGGATTGTCAGAAGCAATAAAATTACAACTACGCATTGCTGACTCACTCCAAAAAAAGAAAACAGCAATTCCTGCAGTCAAAGCCAAAATAGACACTACAAAAACGAACAAACAAGCCATTTAAATAAAATGAAAAACCAAAGCATAGCCAATAATATTGACTGGATAAGCATTATAATCTATGCTTTATTGGTTATTTTGGGATGGCTCAACATCTATTCCTCGTCACTCTCCTCCATGGAGGATACCTATGAAAAACAATTAATTTTTATTGTATTAACCATACCTTTAATATTTATTGTTTTGTCAGTTGACGGGAAATTTTACGAAAAATATGCTACAATTATATTTGGAATATCCCTGCTAACACTGGCAGGACTATTCTTATTTGGAAAAACGATTGCAGGACAGCGTTGCTGGTATGCAATAGGAAGTTTTACCATACAACCATCTGAATTTGCGAAAGCAGCAACATCATTAGCATTAGCAAAATTTCTAAGTGATACACAAATAAATCTTAAAGAAACGAATAGGCAAATACAGGCACTTGCAATCCTTTTATTACCAGTTTTACTTATATTACCACAACCAGATCCAGGAAGTGCTTTAATTTATAGCATATTCATTATCGTTTTATATCGCGAAGGACTTCCGTCTTGGTATGTTTGGACTGGGTCTATCACCGTACTATTATTTGTTTTAACCTTAATTCTAGAACCACAATATGTAATATTATCTGCCTTACTTGTTTTAGTATTAGTGCATTTTAAATCCCGATTAGCGGATAGAAACATAGTGGTTAGCAGTATTCTTTTGGTCCTAATATCAGGCTTTGTATTTTCTGTAGATTATATTTTTGATAACGTTTTCAAGCAACATCACAGAGACCGATTTAACATCTTACTGGGGAAATCTGTAGACATGAGTGGATCCGGATACAATACCAATCAATCTGAAATAGCTATTGGATCAGGCGGATGGTTAGGAAAAGGATTCCTCGAGGGCACTCAAACCAAAGGAGGCTTTGTTCCAGAACAGCATACCGATTATATCTTTACTACAGTAGGCGAAGAATGGGGTTTTGCTGGTTCCTTAGTTGTAATGGCGCTATTTGCAGGATTGTTGCTCAGAATAATTTACTTAGCAGAACGACAAAAAACAAAATTCAGCAGGGTATATGGCTACTGCGTTGCAGGAATTTTATTTACCCATTTCTTTGTAAATATTGCCATGGTTTCAGGCATCTTCCCTACTATTGGAGTTCCACTTCCGTTTTTCTCTTACGGAGGGTCTGGACTTTGGGGCTTTACAATTTTACTATTTACTTTTATCAAAATGGATGCAAATAAAGTAAACGAATGGTAAAAATTAGCTCTTTAAAATACAAAAAATGCGATTAGGGTATGAACAAACGCTTACTACTGAAAACTAAAACTAGATTACTCAAAACTCCAGTTTTTATAACTACTTCCTTTTTCTAATGTATTTTCGAGTACGTCATTCAATTTTGGAAAAAAATTAATACCCGTTAATTTTTCGATAGCATCTACCGATACCACAAATTGATATAAAGGTGCGTTACTTTCTTTATTAGGGATTAAAAACCCTATCATCTTGCAATTTTTCTCTGATCTTCTGAGCACTATTTTATAAAACAGTTTAGGAACAGCCACTTTCTCTTTACCAATAGTTGCCAAAGTAGGTTCTAAAACACCACCTGTCACCACATAAAGACCATCATATTTAACTGCCCAATACCTCACTTTCTGCTCTAACCTATTCCATACTCCATTATTAAAATTATGCTCTTGCGGTGCAATGTTGGACGTCAAAAAAGTATCATTATATCCATTTACATCAAATTCCATATCACCTGCTGGACAAAGATGTCCTTTATCTAAAGATGACTTTTTATAATTTCTCCAATCAGCAGAGCCAGTCTTAACTTTGATGTCTTTGATAAAAAAAGGGCGTTTGAAATTATTGTTTTTAACATAGCTACTTTTCAACTCATAGGCAACCCATTCTGCTTGTTCATACTCTTCATTATAGGATAAAGAATAATACTGATGCTTTACTATTTGATTGGTGGTAGATACAGGCAAAAAATCAAAAACTAACGCTCTTGTTGTTGCTCTTTCTGTTTTAGATTCGTCTAACGCGCTACTATCAATAGCGAAAGGGCGACCACTACTCACATTATCTTTTGACAGATTTGTTACTTCATCCTTTTTGCAAGAGGACACGAATAAAACAATACTGCTAAAAATAACTACGCTACCAAAAGACTTCCATTTCATATTTGATTCTATTAATTATTTCTATTATAAATACGCATATCACATTAAGAATGACCGTCCATTTCTCAAAAACCAAACTTCAATTTCATTTTTAATACTATCAATTTACTTATTCAAAAAGTTTATTTACCCTAATTTCAAAATAAAAACGCTCCATAAATTCTCAGTGAATTTATAGAGCGCTTTGCTTTACTAAATGTTATAACTTACTTAACAATGCCTATTTATGATTTAGCCAATTTATCCTTTTTAATTTTAACTGGTATATCTTTTGCAGACATTGATCTTGGTTGCAAATCATCCAAAACATTTATTGCTTCCTCCATATAAATATCTTTTGACAAAGCCTCATGCCAACTGTCTCTTTTTTCTTTTAATGAGGCATCTTTACTCATTGCCTCCATTTCATTTGGTAAAGAAGAAAAACTCAATGTGCTTTTATAGTTTACAAGTGGTTTGTATTTTTTAGCTTTCTCTTCAATTTCCGCTTGAGCAACTTTAAATTTATCGATGTTTAGGCTATACACATTCTCTTCACTTCTACTATCAATCCATTTTGCATTTTCTTCAATTAATTGAAAGTTTGGATTAATACTAATTCTATTCTTACTATTTGTAATGGCTTGATTAAAATTAGAATTGTTGTTCCAAATAGTATAATCAGTAGGATCAATTTTATCCCAAGGCATAGCATTATCAATATCACGCTCCCCCATTTTTAAATAAGTATAACGATCTGGCATAACAATATCACTGCTTACTCCTTCTAATTGTGTAGACCCACCATTTATTCTATAAAATTTTTGAGTAGTTGTTTTAATAGCTCCAAGGTCGCCTACTGCATTGCTTCTTACAAACTGATTTAAATCAATTACATTTTGAACCGTACCTTTACCATAGGTTTGTTTACTACCAATGATTATACCTCTTTTATAATCTTGTATAGCTGCTGCAAGAATTTCTGATGCTGATGCTGAAAAGCTATTTACCATAATCACTAAAGGACCATCCCACTCAATTTTTTTGTCTCGATCATACAGAACCTCTTTTCTAATACCCGCAGATTTTATTTGAACAATAGGACCTTGTTCTATGAATAATCCGGCAATATCAACTACTGTTGACAACGATCCACCACCATCATCACGTACGTCAAGAACAATACCACTGACTCCAGCTTTTTTCAATCGGCTAACTTCTAATGCGATATCTTTACCTGCATCTCTACCGTCTTTATTTTCAAAATCAATGTAGAATTTTGGCAAATAAATGACACCATACTTTAATCCGTTCTTATTTACAATGCTAGACTTGGCATACGTTTCCTCAATTTCAACGATGTCTCTAATGATAGAAATAATTTTAATAGTACCATCTACTTTTTTAACTGTAAGACGCACTTCAGAACCTTTTGGTCCTTTAATTTTCTTTACAACATCATCCAGACGCATTCCAACTACATCAACTGCATCGCTTTTGCCTTGAGCAACTTTCATAATTAAATCTCCAGCTTCTAACTCTTTTCCTCTCCAGGCTGGACCGCCTGAAATAAGTTCAGAAATCTCTGTAAGGTCATTCTTTTTTTGTAAACGAGCACCAATTCCTTCCAGTTTACCGCTAATACTTACATCGAAACGCTCTTTTTCTTCTGCTGCAAAATAATTGGTATGCGGATCAAAACGAGCGGTTATAGAATTAATATAAACTGAAAACCAATCATTTCTATCTAAATCTTTGATAAAACCAAAATATTCATCAAGTGCTTTTTTAGAACTTTCTCTAGTTTCTTTTTCTAAAGCATAATAAGACTTCGTTTGATACTTTGGGTCATTTTTCTTTTTGTCTTGTTCAAGTTTTTGCTTATCAACAAGGGAAGAAAGTGTAGATAATTTAATTTGCTTGCGCCACTTATCGTTAAGCTCTGCTGCGTTTTTGGAATAAGGCGCTTTTTCGTAATCGATATTAAAACTTTCATCCACAGCATAATCAAAAGGCTTGCTTAATACACTATTGTAAATTCTAGTACTTTCTTCCATACGTTTCACCAAACGATCGTAAGTAAGATTGAAAAAACTCAAATCTTTATTCAACAACTGATTGTCTAATTGTAGTTCATATTTTGAAAATTCATCAATATCCGATTGCAAAAAGAAACGTTTAGAAGGATCTAAAGCTTGAATATAATCTTTATAAATACCTTTAGAAAAGGCATCATCAATCGTCGAGGGACTGTAATGTCCTTTCTCGATAACAAAAGTCAACAACTCTAATAGTAACTTATCTTTTTCTGGATCTGTTGTCTTTGTAGCATTCATTTTGAATGCAAATAGTGTAACCGATAGGCCTAAAACAACTAGAAGTATTTTATAATTTCTTTTCATAAAGGTAACAATAGTATTCATGAATTTTTTTATCTAAAGTACAGTAAAAACTGTGCCAACGGTGGCATAACTCGCATAAATTTTTGTTAAAGATATAAAATGTTCTTTCCTTTTAACGTAAATAAAACAACATTAACTATTTTTATTTTTTGTTTATAATTTCAGATACATGTAGTTACATTTGTCTTACAAAAAATAAATATACTATCGCTTTTTGAACCCTAAATGATGATGAAAAACAAACCTTTAATTTTGATTACCAATGATGATGGTATAGCTGCACCAGGAATACGTGCTTTAATCGATGTTATGTCTCAAATTGGCGAAATCGTAGTGGTAGCACCAGACAAGCCACAAAGCGCTATGGGACACGCCATTACTATAAATAGTACGTTATATCTCAATAAAATATCAAAAGAGAGTGATCCTTTTTTAGAGTACAGTTGCTCTGGAACACCGGTTGACTGTGTAAAACTTGCTGTAAATGAAATCCTAAAGCGCAAACCGGATCTTTGCGTTTCTGGAGTAAACCACGGATCTAATTCCTCTATAAATGTGATCTATTCTGGAACAATGAGCGCAGCCGTTGAAGCAGGCATAGAAGGAATTCCTGCTATTGGTTTCTCATTATTGGATTATGACTGGAATGCCGATTTTGAAACCATAAAATCTTTTATCCGAAAAATAACTTTAGAAGTTTTAGAAAACGGGCTGCCTAATGGTGTCGTTTTGAACGTGAATTTCCCTAAGTTAAAAGAATCAGAAATTAAAGGAATCCGAATTTGTCGTCAAGCTAAAGCGCTTTGGGTAGAGAAATTTGACAAGCGAAAAACACCTCAAGGAAAAGACTATTACTGGCTTGCAGGAGAATTTGTAAACCAAGACAAGGGAGAAGATACCGATGAATGGGCGCTACAAAATGATTTCATATCGGTTGTACCCGTGCAATTTGACTTGACTGCCCATCACACGATACAAGAACTTAACACTTGGAAATGGAATGAATAAAAAAGACTTGTTTTTAGGTTTTATCCTCGGATTTGTTACAACCTTATTGGGTAGTTATATTTTTATAACTCTTTTCACTGACTTTACTTTTACAGCCGGAATCCAAATCATGCATTCGCAAGGAAAGCTTGGTAAAATCATAACCTTAGGGACCATTTTGACACTAATAACTTTCGGAGTTTTGCTAAAATTAAATAGAGAAACAATGGCACGAGGTGTTGTTTTAGCAGTGATAACGATGACTTTTTTAACCCTATTTATTTAAGAAATAATATAAGTTTATCTTTGCGATTGCAAAATAACGATACAAAAACAAAAACGTGACTGGTTTGTTATCTTACTCATAAATTCCTAATCAATAAAGTATGAAATATTATATTATCGCAGGTGAAGCGTCTGGAGATTTGCACGGTTCAAATTTGATGAAAGAATTATACAAAAAAGATCCCAATGCCAACATTCGATTTTGGGGTGGAGACTTGATGAAAAATGAAGGCGGTACTCTTGTTAAGCACTATCGAGAGTTGGCATTTATGGGTTTCATCGAAGTGATTTTTAATTTAAAAACTATTTTGAATAATATCACAATATGTAAAAAAGACATTCTAGAGTTTCAGCCTGATGTTTTAATTTTTATCGATTATCCAGGTTTTAATATGCGCATTGCAAAATGGGCTCAAGCTTTAGGAATGAAAACACATTATTATATATCTCCACAAATATGGGCATGGAAAGAAAGTAGAATAAGCGCCATAAAACGGGATATTGATAAAATGTACGTGATTTTGCCTTTCGAAAAACAATTTTACGAAGACAAGCATCACTTCCCTGTTGCGTTCGTAGGACATCCGCTCATCGATGCTATTCAAAATCAGCCTGCGATCGATGCCACTACTTTTAGAAGAGAAAATCAGTTGGATCAAAAACCCATAATCGCCATTTTACCAGGAAGCCGAAAACAAGAAATTACAAAAATGCTTTCTGTAATGCTGAGCGTTGTTAATGATTTTCCTGCTTACCAATTTGTAATTGCTGGCGCTCCAAGTCAAGAATTTAATTTTTATAAAGATTTTATTTCGCAGGAAAACATAAAATTCATCTCCAATAAAACATACGATTTATTACGAAATTCAACTGCAGCATTAGTTACCTCTGGGACTGCAACTCTTGAGACGGCACTTTTTAAAGTTCCAGAAGTTGTATGTTACAAAGGCAGTTGGGCCTCCTACCAAATTGCGAAACGAATCATTACACTCAAATACATTTCATTAGTAAATTTAATAATGGATGAAGAGGTGGTCACAGAATTAATTCAAGAAGAATGCACCACAAAACGCATTAGAGGAGAATTGACAAAAATACTAGAAGTAAATCATAGGAATACGCTTTTAGAAAAATATGCGTTATTAGAAAATAAATTAGGCGGAATTGGCGCGAGTGAAAAAACAGCTGCATTAATTATTAATGATTTACAATAACAAGTTTCTATTCATCAAAAAAAACTCTTTTGAAACATTTTACAGGCTTACTACTAGTTCTTATTTTTTTCTTGGCTTGTAAATCGAGTAGTCCAATAGTCACCTCTAAAAAAACAGAACTCAAAAAAGAAAAAATAGTAAAAGGAGCCAAAAGAAAAACAAATCGGCAAGCCGAAGAACTTGTTGAAAAAGCAACTGAAAATCTAGGAGCAAAATACAAGTATGGTGGCACAACTGCTTCAGGTTTTGATTGTTCTGGTTTGGTTTACCACGTTTTCGAACTGCAAAATATAACATTGCCTCGTAACTCTTATCTGCAATCATTAGTAGGCACCGTTTTAGATCCAAATCGAGATGAAATTCAAAAAGGAGACTTAATTTTTTTTAAAACCAATAATAAATCACAAATAAACCACGTAGGAATTGTAATTAAAGCTACAGATAATGAGATACAATTTATTCATTCCTCTACTTCAAAAGGTGTAATTATTTCCTCTACAAAAGAACCGTATTACAAAAAAACTTTTGCGCAATTTAATCGAATCCTTTAAAACAAGGAAATTCATAAACTACACATAAAATACAAAGTTGTTTCTTACTAAAAATGCGTACTTTAGATACATGAAAGCACTCCATTTTCCGTTGACAAGAATAACATTAGGTTTTGTAATAGGCATCCTTTATGCCAATTACTTTCCACTACCAGACTTTGTGTATCATTTTTTACTAGCCACATCCATAAGCGCTTTTGGAGTATTATTCTTTTTGTTTAAAAAAAATAGTCGGAATACTTTTTACTTTGGTCTATCCACTTACGTACTCTCTTTTATAATCGGAATTTCAACACAAATAATTCATACCCATCGATACCAAAAAAGCAACTACATCCACAATACTACAATATTTGAAAAACCGAGTCCCATATCCCTCACTATTCGTGAAAAACTGAAAAGTAATGCCTTTAGCGATCGCTACATAGCAGAGATTAACACTATCGGTAAAGATAAGCAAACGGGGAGGATTATTTTGAACATACAAAAGGACACTTTGCATCGAAAATTCGAAATTGGAACACCATTACTAATTAAATCTGTTTTGTCTAAAAATAAGCCTCCTAACAATCCCTATCAGTTTAATTACAGCCAATATCTAGAAAATAAACAAATTTATGCGCAATTGTATGCTGATGCACTTGATATAAAAATTGGTTCAGAAATTAAGAAAGACATTTGGTATTATTCCTCAAAATTAAGAGCACGAATCATTCATAATTTAGAAAAAAATAACTTCCATAAAACAGAATTAAACGTTGCGGTAGCTTTAATAATGGGACAACAACAGGATATTGACCCAGATATTATTCGGGATTACCAATATGCTGGTGCCGTACATATTTTATCCGTGTCAGGATTACATATTGGATTTATTTTAATTTTTGCAACTTTTATTTTAAAACCCATCCCTAATACAAAACGCGGCTCTTTTATTAAATTACTAATTATTCTGTGTTGTTTGTTCTCGTTTGGGATTCTTGCAGGTTTAGCACCCTCCGTTGTTCGATCCGTGACTATGTTTTCATTTGTGGCTATAGGAAATCATTTACGTCGTAGCGATAATATTTACCATACTTTAATCGTCTCCATGTTATTGATTTTGCTTTTCGAACCATCGTTCCTTTTTGATGTGGGTTTTCAATTAAGCTATTTGGCCTTGTTCTTTATTATTTGGTTGCAACCGCTATTAGCCTCGATTTGGATACCACAAAATAAATTTTCTAAATACATTTGGGACATTCTTACTGTTTCATTCGCGGCACAATTAGGAACACTACCGCTAAGTATTTATTACTTTCATCAATTTCCTGGACTATTTTTTATCACCAACCTCGTGGTAATTCCGCTATTAAGTATTATAATGATTTTGGGTGTTGTAGTGATGACTTTAGCAGCGCTAAACAGCATTCCTTTATTCCTCTCGCAATTATTAGAACAAAGCATTTTTTACTTGAATAAAATTATCAATTCAATTGCATCTTTTGAACAATTTATAATTCATGATATCCCTTTGCATTATTCTGTGATGGTGAGCAGTTACTTTGTCATTATAACAGTCATGATATGGATAAAGAAACCCACTTTTAACAAACTAGCGTTAATGCTAATTGCTATCATTACAGTCCAAATATGTTGCTTAAGCAAGCAATGGGAAATACAAAATGAACAAGAATTGATTGTATTTAATGTCAAGAAGAATACTATTGTTACAGAGAGAAATGGGCATAATATAACGGTTTATGCTACTGATAGCATCTTACAAAACATTCAAAAAAACAACACAATAACCTCCTACCGTATAGGCAGTTTAAGTGCTATCGAAACGAAGAAAAAATTACAAAACTTTTTTTATTTTAACGGAAAAAGGATTTTCATTATTGACAGTTCGGGCATTTATCCAAAAAAAATCAATCCAGATGTTATCATCTTAACCCATTCTACTAAAATAAATCTAGATCGTTTAATAATGACCCTACAGCCAAAAATAATTATCGCTGATGCAACCAATTACGTAACCATTCAAAAACTATGGAAGTCAAGTTGCGAGAAAAAGAAAATCCCTTTTCACGCAACTGTTGAAAAGGGATTTTATAAATTACAGTAAAAATTATTCTTCAACAGGTCCGGCCAAAACTATTTTTGCATTAGCAATCCAAGATTTAACACCTCCAGGTTTAACACCAATTTTACCTATTAATTCGTAATTAATTTTTTCCTTTCTAATTTTTGCCCTTGCAAAACATATTGTAGGCAATTCTTGTACTCCAAAAGCTACTCTTAATGACGAACTACGTTCTAAAGATCCATTGGATTCGTCATCTGTTAAATCTAATTTTACCGCAACCACATTATCTCTAGCCCAAATAGCAAAATCTAATGTATTAAAAATTTGAGTAAACAATGGGCTTTTGCTGGAATTAGCATCTGTAAAGATCAAGAGCATAGGCTTGTTCTCTTTATTACTAATTGAAATAGCACTATCAACATCAGTAATCCAGTTAAAAACTTGAGCGTTAGAATTAAAAAAGATAAGTAATAAAAAAGACAATAGTAGTTTAGTATTCATTTGGGGTTGTTTTGAAATATTTTTCTAAAAATAACAAAAAACAAACACACCTGACAAGTATAATACAAAAACCTTCCATATAATTTAAAAAATTAAGTAAATACTACTTTTATTTTTTAAGAAAGCCGTTGACAACAGCCAACCAAGCAATGGGCCCGCCAGCTACATAACCGGTCCTTCCAATGCCTTCAAAATTAACTTTGCCCTCTTTGGTCGTAGCATTTGCCAATATAATGGTTGGAAACCCTTGAATTCCAAAAGCCATTTGTAATTCTTCATTTTGCTTTTTAATCTCAGGAGTTTGTGGCGCTCTACTAGGATAATCCAACTCTACTAAAACCACATTTTCCTTTGCCCAAGTAGCAAATTCTGGTGTTTTTAAAACCTCTTTTTGCAAACGAATACACCATCCGCACCAATCACTACCCGTAAAAAATAACAATAACGGTTTCTTGGTTTCATTCGAAATTGCCATTGCCTTAGTGACATTGGTTTCCCAAACTAATTCTTGTGCTTCGGCGGCAAACGAGCCTGCAAACAATAACAAAGCAACTATTATTTTCTTCATATTTATAATTTTATTGATTCAAAATCAAAAATGGTGCCTAAAATTTATCGAACACCGTGCATCAATTTTTTCAAAACAGGTGTTAAAAGCATGATAAACAAACCTAATCCTACTGGAATTAAGGTGAATATCAAGAAAAATGTCGTCATCGAATATTGAGCGGTAATCTCATCAATCATGCCACCCATTGTTCCAGCAATTTTGTTTCCTATGGCGATAGCAAGATACCAAACACCAAACATAATACCTATCATTCTACCTGGTACTAATTTACTCAAATAAGATAGCCCTACCGGAGAGATGAACAATTCTCCCAAAGTGTGGAAAAGATATGCAAATACTAACCAAATTAAACTAACCGAAGCTACCTTTGCTCCTGTAGGAATTGTACTTGAACCATAGGCTAAAACACCAAATCCGATACCTAAAAGAATCATTCCCAATCCATTTTTAACGGTGGCTGACGGGTTGTATTTACTTTCCCATAATTTAGCTACCAATGGCGCAAAAGTAATGATAAACAAGGAATTAAGAATACCAAACCATGTAGCTGGAATTTCTGCTTTTACTTGTGCGTATTGGTCTTTAAGCATATAAACAACAATTACCCAAATAATGGCAAAACCAATGGCTAAAACAACGTTACCCAAAGCATACTTTTTAAAAGTTTGCTTGTACAACTTCATCAAAACAAAGGTTATAATAGCCATTGGCGTAACTGTTAATATCGTATTTACGATATTAAAAATCACTTTCGAGTTCCCTTCTAATATTCTGTCAGTGTAATCACTTGCAAAAATGGTCATTGACCCTCCCGCTTGTTCGAATGAAGCCCAGAAAAATACCGTGATAAATGCCAAAATCACAACCGCAATCATACGATCTCTTAGAACCGGTGTATATTGTGAAATTCTTTTTATCAATACAAACACAAAAAGCAATAAGGCAGCAATAATTACAAAATTGCTACCGCTAAGACTTCCCACATTAAAATCAAACAAATTGAAACTTGATATTTTAGAAATCGGATCATTGATAATCCAAGCCAAACCAAGTATCGATACAATACCAATAATTGATAAATCGAAGTTTGAAAAAGGATTTAATTTTGCAATAGACTCGTCTTCGTTGTGGTTTATAATTTCGTCTTTATTAGGCTTTAAACCAATGTCCCCAAAAATATTTTGAGTAAAATAAAATTGCAACATTCCAATTAACATAAAAATTCCAGCCAATCCAAAGCCGTAATTCCAGCCCCAATTTTCACTTTCTCCAATGTATCCGCACAATAACATTCCTAAAAATGCACCAGAATTCACACCCATATAAAAGATACTGAAAGCACCATCTTTTTTTTCTATTTTATCTTTATACATGTGAGATAAGATAGAAGTCATATTCGGTTTAAACAAACCAATCCCCATCACTAATAAAAAAAGCCCCAAGTACATAAAAGCGTGACTCACCTCTTCAAACGCCATTGAAAAATGACCTAATGTCATCAAAAGACAACCATATATAACCGCCCAACGATACCCTATGATTTTGTCTGCAATATAACCCCCTAAAATAGGTGTCAAGTACGCTAAAGCTGTATAAGAACCATAAATTGCCAAAGCATGTTCTCTAGGCCAGCCCCAACCTGGATTACTTCCTATGAGTGATGATGTTAAAAATAGCACTAATAAAGCACGCATTCCGTAGTATGAAAATCTTTCCCACATTTCTGTAAAAAAAATGACAAATAAACCAGCTGGATGTCCTAAAACGGTACTTTTAAAAAATTGATCTGTAGTATTTTGACTCATGTTATTAATTGTTTAATTCTTTATCTACTCCGTGCATTAATTTTTTTATTATTGGCGAAAGTACTAACAGTAGTACTCCGAAACCAAGCCCTGTATAAAATAAATATTCAAAAAGGACTAAGTAACTCTGTTTTGCTAAATTCAAATCTGGCGCTGTACCATTTGAAGTATCGACAGAAGCTATATTTGCTAAAATCGAAGCAATAAATTCTGAACTGGCTGTTGCCAAAAACCAAACGCCCATCATAAACCCAACGATTTTTGTTGGAGATAATTTAGTTACTGCAGAAAGCCCTACTGGCGATAAACTCAGCTCTCCACAAGTATGTAAAAAATAGGCTAATATCAACCAAATAGCAGCTACTTTACCAGTACCAGAAAGATTTATTCCCATGACTAACGCTCCAAAACCTAAACCGACTAAAGCTAATGCTAAAGCAAATTTTACGGCTGTATTAGGATTATATTTTCCCAAATTGGGCCATATCCAAGCGAAAACGGGTGCCAACAAAATAATAAATAAGGCATTAAAACTTAAAAACTGTCCAGCAGATACTTCATAACCAAATATAGTTCGGTCTAGTATTCGGTCCGCAAATAAATTCATAGAGGTATACGCTTGTTCAAACAATGCCCAGAAGACAATCGTAAATACAATCAAAATGGTTAGAGCTATCAATTGATGACGTGCTTTACCATCTAAATGCGTTATGGCATAGTAGACGATATATACAAAAGAAATCCCCCCTGCAATTTTTAAAGCCCAAGAAACTGCATCGTGATTTTGAACCATTTGCCAAAATAATACTGTAGACAAAACACTTCCCGCATAAATTAACCATTCATTCTTAAGTCCAAATGATTTTACCTTTAAAAACGAAGCGTTGTTCGATTCTCCTTTGCCCATTAATAATTTTCTTCCGGAAATAAAAGTCAATAATCCAAAAAACATTCCGACTCCAGCTGCTCCAAAACCATAACTCCAGCCGTATTTTTCACCAAGCCAAACACAAATTAGCGTAGCCAAAAATGAACCTAAGTTGATTCCCATGTAAAACAATGTAAATCCAGAATCTCTTCTTTTATCTCCTGTTTCGTAGAGTTCGCCTACTAATGACGAGATGTTTGCTTTAAGAAAACCAACACCAACAATTATTAATGACAAAGAAAAATAAAATATTTGTAAAGCAGTATTGTCTCGTGTGATCTCGCCAGTCATGGATTGCGTGGCGGCATTCCCTTCATAAGCCATTCCTAAATGGCCTAATACAAGCATTATACCTCCAAAAACAATTGCTTTTCTAAATCCCAAATACCTGTCGGCTATAAAACCTCCTATTACGGGAACAGCGTACACTAAAGCTGCATAACTACCAATTAATAAATTCCCCGAAGTGTCTGAAAACAAATGGTACTTTGTCAGATAAAAAATCAATAAGGCTTTCATTCCATAAAAGGAGAAACGTTCCCACATTTCGGTAAAAAACAGTATAAAAAGCGCTTTTGGATGTCCAAAAAATTCTTCCTTATTCAATGCATCGTCCGTCATAAAGCGCTGTTATAAATTTTCTTTAATAAAATTAGTCATTTTTGTATACAATTGAATTCTAGTTTTTCCACCGTAAATTCCGTGATTATTGTCTGGATAAATTTGGGAATCAAATTGTTTATTGGCTTGAATCAAGGCTTCTATCATTTGCATGGAGTTTTGAACATGCACATTGTCATCTCCTGAGCCGTGTATCAAAAGAAATTTCCCTTTCAATTTGTTTACATGGTTTATTGGTGAATTGTCGTCGTAACCGTTTGCATTTTCTTGCGGTGTCTGCATGTACCGTTCTGTGTATACACTATCATAAAAACGCCAGTTGGTAACCGGAGCTACAGCAATTGCCATTTTAAAAACATCACTCCCTTTCAAAAGGCAATTAGAAGACATAAATCCTCCATAGGACCAGCCAAATATACCGATTCTAGATTTGTCTACAAATGAATAATTCCCTATAACTTTAGCAGCATCAATTTGATCCTCTACTTCGTATTTTCCTAACTGTAATTGCGTTACTTTCTTAAACGCAGCTCCTTTAAAACCAGTTCCGCGACCGTCAACACAAGCTACAATATATCCTTGTTGTGATAACATCATAAACCAGTAATCATCTGTACTGTTCCACTCGTTGTTCACTTGCTGTGAACCTGGACCTGAATATTGGTACATGAAAACAGGATATTTTTTAGTAGGATCAAAATCTTTAGGCTTAATCATCCAAGCATTCAATTGATTCCCTTTATCCGTTTTTAAAACAAAGAATTCTTTTGAAGGTAAATTATATCCTTTCAACTTTACTGCTAATGCTTCATTGTTTTCAATAACCTGAACTTGTTTACCCGCTTTGGCTTCGTTCAAAGTGTAGGTTGTAGGTTGCGAAATACTAGAAAAAGTATTGATATAATATTGAAAATTAGGACTAAATGTCGCTGCATTTGTACCCGTATTTTGAGATAAACGAATTTTATTTTTTCCGTCTAGGCCTATTCTGTAAACATCTCTGTTAATGGAACCATTTTCTACAGACTGATAGTAAACTGTATTTGTCTTTTCATCTAAGCCATAGTAATTTGTAACTTCCCACGTTCCTTTGGTCAGTTGGTTTTTCAGTTTTCCATTTTTATCGTATAAATAAATATGATTGAAACCATCTTTTTCAGAAGTCCAAATAAAACTGTTGTCTTTTAAAAAAGTTAAATTATCAGTTACATCAACGTATGCTTTATCTTTTTCATTTAAAACTACTTTCACAGCACCTGAATTCCCATCAATATAAACGAGGTCTAAATTATCTTGGTGACGATTTAAAACTTGAGCTGATAACGTATTGGCATCGTTCGTCCATTTTAATCTGGCGATGTAAAAATCATTGTAATTTCCTAGATTTATGTTTTTTACTGCATTCGAACTTACATCATAAACATGCAACGATACTACTGCGTTCTTTTCACCCGCTTTAGGATATTTAAATGTTTGCATTGTAGGATACAGGTCTTTTCCAAACATAGACATCGAAAATTCAGGAACCTGACTTTCGTCAAAGCGAATGTAGGCAACTTTCTTGCTATCAGCACTCCAATCAAATGCTTTTACAAAAGCAAATTCTTCTTCATAAACCCAATCCGTGATACCATTGATAATGCTGTTCTTTTGTCCGTCTCTAGTTATTGGAGTCGATGTTGTTGTAGTTACATCGTATACAAACAGATTATTTTCTTTGGCATACGCTATTTTTTTTCCATCAGGAGAAAAGGTTGGTTCTTGCACTTGAAAATCAAATAATTTCTTTAGTTTTTTACTGGCGATATCGTACAAATAATAATCTGCAGTAAAGGAGTGGCGAAAGATTTGATTGGTGTTGCAAGCAATTAAAATCAATTTTTCAGTAGCATCAAACGTATAACTATCAATCCCCTGTGCCAACTCTTTGTGTGCCTTAGTATCAATTAGTGTTGCTACTTTTTTTAAGGTTGCAAAATCATACAAATCAATCTGCATGCTTCTACTCTGTCTGTCTGCATTTAAGACCGTGTATTGATTTGTATTCATCAAGGACTGTAATTCATCCATACCCTTTGCACGAAATGTACCGTTATACATTTCGTCAATTGTGATTTTTTGTTGACCCACAACCGTAAAACATAAGAACAAAAATAATATTATAATTTTTTTAGAATGCATCATAAATATTTAAAGATAAAAACCGTCAATTTTAGTGAAAAAATTACAATTAATGGTCATTTTATATGTTAAATGTAAAAAGTATCATTTACAACTACCTAGAGCTACCATAAATTTGATTGTAAATAAAAGGGCTAAAACCGTATATTTGCAACCAGTTATACCATAATCAATTGAGAATGAACAAGGCTATTAGCGGATTTTCTAAATTATCCAAAGAAGAAAAAATAAAATGGATTGCCAATGAATATTTTTCAACACCTACGGATGCCGTTGCCTTGCTGAAAAACTACTGGAATTCTGACGAAAAACTACAGCAACTACACGATGAATTCATCGAAAATACTATCACTAATTTCTACATTCCTCTTGGAGTTGCCCCTAATTTTCTCATTAACGGAAAATACAGCACCATTCCCATGGCCATTGAAGAAAGCTCAGTGGTTGCAGCTGCCTCAAAAGCAGCTAAATTCTGGTCTACACGTGGTGGTTTTAAGGCTACCGTTCTCAATACCGAAAAAATAGGGCAGGTCCATTTTATCTATAAAGGCGATGTGTCAAAATTGAATTTGTTTTTTGCTCAACACAAAAACAAATTTTTCTCAGAAACCGAATCGATTACCACAAACATGCAAAAACGCGGTGGTGGAATTTTAGACATTATTCTAAAAGACAAAACCGATTTGTTGCCTAATTATTTTCAGCTACATGCTACTTTTGAAACCAAAGACAGCATGGGTGCCAATTTCATCAATTCGTGTTTGGAACAATTTTCTAAAACATTAAAAACAGAAGCACACAATTATACGTTGTTCACAGAAACGGAAAAAGAGATTGAAGTTGTGATGAGTATTCTATCTAATTATGTTCCAAATTGCATCGTAAGAGCAGAAGTATCATGTGCAGTAGCTGACTTGGAAGATAAAAACATTTTACATCCACAGGAATTTGCCGAGAAATTTGTACAAGCCGTTCAAATCGCCGAAGTCGAGCCGTATCGTGCTGTAACACATAATAAAGGAATTATGAATGGTGTAGATGCCGTTGTATTGGCGACGGGTAATGATTTCCGCGCTGTCGAAGCCGGAATACACGCCTATGCCTCTAGAAATGGAAAATACTCGAGTCTTTCTCATGCCAAAATCGAAAATGATACTTTTACTTTTTGGATGGAAATTCCTTTAGCGTTAGGAACTGTCGGCGGGTTAACTTCGTTGCATCCATTAGTAAAATTATCATTGGAAATGCTGGAAAAACCATCTGCCAAAGAATTAATGCAGTTTGTAGCTGTGGCCGGATTAGCACAGAATTTTGCAGCTTTACGCTCTTTGACAACTACTGGAATTCAGGAAGGACATATGAAAATGCATTTGAACAACATCATCAATCAGTTTGAAGCCACTGATTCAGAACGCCACATGATTCAGAAACATTTCAAGAAAAATCCCGTATCGCACAATGCCGTGGTCACTTATATTGAAAGTTTAAGAAAATAATTTTATCTCAAAGCAACAAAAAATAAGATTGCTTCGTTCCTCGCAAAGACAATGAAAAAAAAATTCTACAGCAACGGCAAGCTTTTAATCACGGGAGAATATCTTGTTCTTGATGGCGCCAAAGCTTTTGCTTTACCCACAAAAAAGGGTCAAAATCTCATCATTGAAGATGGAAATAACAACGAAATCATCTGGAAAAGTTATGATGCCGATGGCAGTATTTGGTTTAAAGACACCCTTTCATTTGCTGCTATTTCTAGCGGAATAACAGATGAAAATGAGTCGGTAAAAGCTACATTGATTACCATTTTACACGAGGCATACAAACTAAATCCAGATTTTATTTCAAATTCAAACGGTTATAATATAACGACAGAACTTGGGTTTCCTAAAAGCTGGGGACTAGGAACGTCATCTACGTTGATAAACAATATTGCGCAGTGGCTGCAAATTGATGCCTTTACGTTGCTTAAAAACAGTTTTGGCGGTAGCGGTTATGACATCGCCTGCGCACAAAATGACACTCCTATTGTTTACCATTTGGATCAAGGCGTTCCTTCAGTTGAACAAGTTACTTTTAACCCTAAATTTACAAATCATTTATACTTTGTATACCTAAATAAAAAACAAAGTAGCAAAAATGCTATTGCTGCATACGAAATGAATAAAAAAAATAGTTTGGGTAAAACCATTAGTAACAATAACGATTTAACCGCGCAAATTCTAGAGGCTACCACCATCCAATCATTTGCGACAGCACTGCAAAAACACGAGATTGCAATGAGCATCCTGTTAGAAACAGCAACCATCAAAGAATCACTCTTTCCTGATTTTGATGGTATAATTAAAAGTCTTGGTGCTTGGGGTGGCGATTTTGTAATGGCGCTTTCTGCGGACCATCCTGCTGAATATTTTGCTGCCAAAGGATATGAAACTATTGTAGCTTACGAGGATATGATATTGAGCTAGCCTTATCATTATTACCATTACACCTCTTTTTTTTGGAGCAAGGATCTAAAAAGTTAAAGCAACTCTACAGATACTTAAAACTTGTGAAAGCCATACAAAACTAGTGGCGATACTATTTACAAAACGAAAAATACAAAAAATCCCGATACATTTAAATGCATCGGGATTTCTATTTGAATTAATTACCTTCTAAAAAAATTAGTAACTAAAATCTATTCTGTTATCTTCAATTTTAGCGTTAGCTTTCAATGCAGGAATTACTCTGTTTGCATCAGAAGCACTTTGCGCTTTCAATTTCGTTACATAAGCAGCGTGGCTTTTTAAAACTGGCGCTTTTACAGTACTCACGTTTTTTACAACATAAACACCGCTGTTTCCTTCGATTGGTGCAGATAATTTATTAGCCTGAAGTGCAAATGCGCTCCCCACTACTTTTGCCTCTGGACCTACATTAGGTAACGTGGTATTTTCCATTGTTAAATCTGTAGCTTGCTGAACCGTTCCACCCACTGCTTTAGCAATTGCTTCTAGTGACGAACCTGTCATTTTAGCTTTGATCAACTCTGCTTTTTTCTTGTTTTTAAGGATAGACTCCACATAAGGACGAACAACAGAAACTGCCACTAATCCTGAATTGTCAATACTTTTCAATTTAGCAATTACGTGACCAATATTAGCCACTTCAAATCTTTTTACCGATCCAATTTTTACATCCTTTTCAAAAGCCCATCTTACAATAGTTCTTTGTTTCCCTAATGTTCCGAAGTTCTCATCCATTCCTTTTACAGAAACCGCTGGAGCAACAGTAAGTCCCATTCCTTTTGCTACTTTATTAAAATCTTTATCTGCAGCATCCATTTCTAACTTAGTTGCTTGCGTAAAAATTTTATCAGAAGTTGCTTCTGAAGCTTCGATTTTTTGAGCTACGGTAGCCAAACGGATTCCGTCTTGCTTGTCAGTGATTTTAATAATATGAAAACCAAAAGCAGTTTCTACTAAACCAACTTTACCAATACCGTTACTAAATACGAAATCATTAAAAGGTTTTACCATTTGGTTTGGACCAAAACTTCCTAAATCGCCACCTTGTTGTGCAGATGAATCATCAGAATTAGTAAAAGCCAACATCATGAAACTATCTGGATTAGCATTTACTTGTGCCAAAATACCTTCAGCTTTAGCTTTAGCTTCCTCTTTCGTTCTTTTTTCTTTTTGATTTGGAACTTGTGAACCTTCATATCCAATTAAAATATGACTCGCCTTAGCATTAACACCAGATTTCATACCTAAAGATTTAGAAATACAGTAGTATTTTCCAAATATATACGGACCATAAACAGCACCTGCAGGAAGGTTAAACAACTTATCTGCATCTACAGCAGGTAAATCTTTTTTAGCAATATAAGTTGAATCGTAAGGAACATCTGAATTAGAGTTCACAAAATCAATTGTGTTTGCAGTAGTTCTAAATCCTGGCAATGTATCGTTTTTACCAGTAGCTTGGTTGTAAACTACACTTCCAGACAACAATGAATTTATTTTTGTTTTAACTTCTGTTTCATCAGCAGGCGAAGCTTTATCTTCGATCAAAACATATTCTACTTCACGAGACTCCTCTGCTTTGTATTTTTTTTCATTTTTCTTCATGAAATCAACGATCTCAGCATCTGTGATTTTTACATCACTATCTTTAATTGTAGAGTATAAACCTGCTACATATGCAAAGTTCACTTTATTTGATTCCATTTCGTATTTAAACTTTCCTTCGCTTTCAGTTGTGTATACACCGGCTTTGATCATGGTAGTATACATTTGGTATTTTGCGTTCAAATCGGCATCCTTCTCTCTATCTTTTAAGAATTGAGCTTGAGCAGGGTTTGCCTTGAAATATTCTTTGAATTTTACAACATCAAATACACCTGCAGCATTTAAAAATAATGGATTTCCTCCAATGTTTTGATCCGCTTTCAAAACTTCTAATAAGTGCTTTTCACCTACTCTAAGTCCTAGTTTTTCAAATTCAGTTGTTAGTAAAGCCACAGAAACTTCTTGCTCCCAAACTCTGTTTGCTGCCTCCGTTGAAGTAATACCCTGCCCACTTTTTTCTACATTACTTACTTTCACTCTAAAATCTTCAAAAGAAATATCTTTTCCATCAATGCTTCCTACATCTTTTGATGTACTATTGAAACCACCGCTATTAAAAATATCACCTATGATAAAAGCTAATAAACAAAACCCAATAACGAGTATGAGAAGAAGTGAACGTTGTCTAATTTTTTGTAAAACTGCCATTTTTTTGTTGTTAATTTTTATAATCAGTTTGCGAAAATACAATTATCTAATTAATAATTATACTAGTAGCGTTTTATTTTGCAAGAAATTTTATTTTCCCAAAAAAAATCACTCTTGCCGTGTCATTTTTACTAATTCTATTTTCTTATTTGTGGCCTCTTCAATGATAAAATGATAGCTACCAATGGTAATCACCTCTCCTTTTTGAGGAATTTCTTTTGTGAAATCGACTATAAAACCCCCGAGAGTTCCATAGGAATCACTTTCCGGAATAGCAAACTTGTAGGTATTGTTTAAATATTCAACATCAAATCGAGTAGAAAAAATAAAAACCCCATCACCCAAGTCTTTTTCTATTAGCTCTTCATTTGAATCGTGCTCGTCTTCTATTTCCCCAAAAAGCTCCTCTACGATGTCCTCAATAGTTATAATTCCTGAGGTTCCGCCATATTCGTCTATAACTACTGCTACGCTTTTACGTTTCTTAGTTAGCAAATTCATAGCATCCTTTATAAAAATAGTTTCAGGAACAAACTCAACCGAAATCACCACTTCTTTGATATTTTTTGGCTTTTTAAACAAATCAAATGAATGCACATACCCAATAATATCATCTAGCGAATTTTGATACACTACTATTTTTGAATAGCCTGTCTCAATAAACAATTCTTTAAGATTTTCAATAGAATCAAATAAATCTACAGCAATAATCTCAGTACGAGGACTCATTACATCTCTCGCTTTTACTCCTGAAAATTCTAATGCGTTTTGAAACATTTGTATTTCAGAGTCTACCATTTCATTATCCTCCACGCTACTCATTTGCTCGGTAATGTAATTCCCTAGCTCGATTTTACTAAAATACAACTGAATTGTATCTCCATCTGTTTTAAAGAATTTGCGTAAGATAAAATCTGAAACCCCAATATAAAAGGCCGCTATCAAATAGAAAAACTTGTAAAATACAAATGCTGGGACAGCAAAAATCTTAATCAAAGAATTGGCATAAATTTGAAAAAAAACTTTAGGAAGAAACTCTGCAGTAATTAAAATTACGAATGTCGAAATCACGATTTGCAACAGCAGAATAAATCCATTAGAAAAATGAAATGACAAATCCCCAAACCACAGCAGCACTAGTTTGCCTATAAAAAAACCATAGACCGCTGTAGCCATGGTATTACCAATAAGCATTGTAACGATGAAATTAGTTGGTTTTTCTGTAAGTTTCGTCAGAATTTTTGAAACGAAATTATCTTGTTTTTTTTGAATCTCAAGATAAATTTTATTGGAAGAGACAAAGGCTATCTCCATTCCTGAAAAAAAAGCACTTAGTATTAGACACAATATGATAATACTAATTTCCATTTATTAGGATTTTTTGTTTCGATCCTCAAATTTTTTGGCAAATTTACGTCTAAAGAAAAACATAAAAATAGCCAATCCTGCAATCATGAAACTCAACCAAAAGGTCCCTGAAGGATCACTTAATTTAGTAATTCCGTCGTAAATAAAATACGCTCCAAAAACCAGGTAAACGTATTGTGTATATTTTAAGTAGTTCATATTGTTTTGATATTAATCGGTAGATTGTATTTCGCCAGTTATTTTTTGGGAATTTATCACTTTAAAGTCTTTGCTAAAATCGATTCCTTGCCCATTGGAAGTTCCCTTTGGATCTGATAATTTAAATTTTCTTTCTGTAAAAAACCATTCGTTTTTTTGATCAAAATACAATTGCTCTGTCTCTAAGGTTTTCCCATCTTCAGTAGAAATTTTTACTTTTCCTTGCAAATCAATAATGTTGGTTCCTTTGTAGGAAATCGCATAATTGGATTTTATGAATGTTTTCTTTGCCTTTTTATCAAATAAAGTGACGTCAATCCCTTTTGGAAATTCAGTAAAAGGAAAATCAACACTGGTGTAATCTAACATTTTAGAACTAACCAAAATGGCTGTAATTCTGCCTGAGTCGGTATACTTTAAATTTACCATATCTGCATCACTACCAGGAACAAATTCAGAGAAGTTAATTTTTTGAATTTCCTTAAAATTACTTTCGCACCCAAAAAACAGTGTCACGGCAAATACCGTGACAACTAATTTGATATACTTTTTTTGGACTAAAGTCATACGCTATACTTTGCATAGACAACTGGCACTGCTACCAATCCTTGTTGTTAGTTGAATTTTCGTTTTTCAAACCATTTGTCGTTAAGTGAGAAACTCACACTTAAATTTGCATAGTTTTCCTGAACAAGAGCTGCTTTTGTGGTCCCTTTTTTCCCTAGTTCGAAACCAAAATTTACATTCGAAAAAGTCCCTGTTATTGGCAATCCTAAACCAAAAGTCAATCCCATATCATTGATAGACTCATTGTTGATCACTAATCCTGTTTTTTCATATTTAAGACCAGCTCTGTAAACAATTCTTTTAGCATAACTCGTAAACGAATTATAATTCGGAATAAAATAACCTCCTAAGCTTACGCTACCGTATTTACCATGGCCCACATTAGCCTGATCGTTATAATCATTTGCTTGACCAGAGGTTTTGCCATAAGCAATTTTCCCTCCTACAAGCCACTTTCGAGCTTCTCCGATTCCTCCACTCAAGGCTATTTTACTTGGCATGGTTAGACTAACTTCTGACTTTACATCATCCAAAGCATCAACAACTCCTAAATCAAAATTCTCATTAAAAACTACTGTAGCAATATTTCGTGTATTTTTAGATTTTAAAGTGCTTTCTAACGAATACGTTAAACTACTAAAAATTGTTATTTTTTTATAAACCTTGGTTTGATACATCATTCCAAAATTAAAATTTACTCCTGATAAATCCGCTGAATTCAATTCACGTGTCCCTACTGGAACTCCGTTAATATATTCAAAGCTTGTACTTTCGATTTTTCCAAAATTATAATTTGCATCCGCACCAACACTTAACTTACGATTTATTTGATATCCAACACCCAAAAATGCTTTGTTTAAACCACCAGTACCATTAAAACGTCTGCTGTTTTCTGTAACATTTTCTGCGTCATACTTAATTTTATATCCAACAGAAGAATACGGAATCAATCCAAAACCAACTCCTAACTTACCCAAAGGCAATCCAACTGCCATATAATCTAGTGTTGTTCTTGTAGCTTTGGCAGATTCTGTTGCGTTCTTTAAAGTTGCTGTCGCATATGTACCACCTAAAGTAAAAGTTGTACGAAAAAGCCTTGCGTAACTTGCTGGATTCTGAATATTCATGTGAATACTATCTTGCTCCACAGCAACACCAGCCATAGAACGATTTTCAAGCGTTCCTTTGAACCTTACATCCCCAATCCCATAAAAAGAGTACGGTGATGATGTGCCTTCTTGTGCAAAAGACACTAATGATAAAAGCAAACAAGCGCTTACTAGAATTTTTTTAATCATTTTTGATTTTATATTGAAATGTTTGGTTCAAACTCTCCAGAAGAAAATTTGAATTGGCAAATATGGTATTTTTTAATCGTTTAGCCAAAAAATCTGCATCTCCACCCGTTAAAATTATTATAAAATTTGAATACTTTGCTCTGTACGCCTCAATAAAACCATCGATTTCAAATACAAGACCATTCACTACGCCAGAATGAATGGATTCCGTTGTAGCGTTTCCTATGAAATTTTTTGGACTATCCAAAGACAATAAGGGAAGCTTGGCGGTAAAATTATGCAATGCTTCATAACGTAATCGCAGTCCTGGTGAGATAGCGCCACCTAAATAATTATTTTCAATATCAATAAAATCATAAGTAACGCAAGTTCCTGCATCGATAACCAATCGATTCATCATTGGGAACTGCAATGTTGCTCCAGCAGCAAGAACCATTCTATCTATCCCTAATGTTGCAGGTGTTGCATAACTATTGTTAAACGGAAAAGGATCGTCATGATTTAAAAAATGAACATTTACACTATTATCATACTCCAAAAAAGATTGTTTTTCGACATCACCAACAGATGAAACGACCAAATCTGCTATATTCTCAAAATTTTTTAAAATATTTTCAATTTTTTTTTGCAGTTCAATCTTTGAAAAAATAAAAATTTCAAAAAGGGTATCACCCTCAAAAACAGCGGCTTTAATTCGGGAGTTTCCAACATCAATAACTAAAATCATAACTAAGTTTTTATGGAGGCGAAGGTACGAATTGATTTTTTTTAAAAAATGTTTTGGATAAACTAAAAATGATTCTATATTTGCACCCGCAACAGCGAGGTACCTTAGCTCAGATGGTAGAGCAATGGACTGAAAATCCATGTGTCCCTGGTTCGATCCCTGGAGGTACCACAAAACCCACTAAGAAATTAGTGGGTTTTTTGTTTTATGTAGTGTACCTGAAAAATTGCAATTCTTATTTATAAAAATTAGCTTCTAAACTAAAATTACTTTGCACTTAAATTATTCAATTAACTAGCAAGAAAGATATATTGTCGCAATTATTAAAAGAGTTTTTGCCAAAGATTAGAAGGATTAAAAAGATTTTTAAAATTACATAACGAATTAATTTGTGCTAATATTTGAAATCTGTCGCAAAAAAATTTAGTGCTTTATTAAATTACGTCATTAAATTTTAGCCATCACTTAAAACACAACTTTTATGTTTACCATCGATTTATAAAACTTTGCTATACCTAAGGAACATCATTTTATACAGTCCGTGGCTATGAAGTCCTCTTCAAATGGTTAAAAAATCAAAAAAAAGCAAAATTATCTATGCAAAAATGGGCAATTATCTGCTTATAAATTGCAAATAATTACCCATTGTAGCACATTCTCAGTATTAGAAACAAAAATGTAGAAGTTTACTATTTTCTAATTAAAGCACTACTGTCAACACGTGATGGCGTATCCTTTCCGTTGATGATTGAAGCCGAACTAATTGCAATAGCTTTTATAATTTCAGTCATGTTTACCATATCTAAAGTTTCAATTTCATCACTTACTTTATGATAATTAGGTTCGTTATCCATTTTTGAGGTAGAAATCGTGTGTGCTGGAACGCCAAGCTTTGCGAGAGTAGCATTATCGGAACGATAAAATAATTGTTGTTCTGGATAAGGATCTGGATAAAATTTAAACGCTGATCCTTCTAAATTCTTCTGAAGTATTTCACCCATATTTGATTTTTCAAAACCAGTTATGTAAGCGGAATTTTTACCCCACTTTGATTCTGTTCCTATCATTTCTAGGTTAAACATAGCCACAACCTGCTCTGGATTTAATTGTTTTGAAAAATATTGAGAGCCATAACCTCCTATTTCTTCAGCCACGAATGTGGTAAATAGGATTGTGCGCTCATTACTATTTAGTTTTTTAAAATATTTGGCCAACATGATCACGGCTGTTGTTCCCGCAGCATCATCATTGGCACCATTGTAAATAGAATCAGTTGCATCATGTTGCTCTCCTTCGGCTGGTGACCCAACACCTAAATGATCATAATGCCCAGAAAACACTACATATTCATTTGGCTTACTTTTTCCTGCTAAGACACCTACTACATTGTTTAATGCTTTTTTTGTTACTACGTTAGTAGCTTCAATAGAGAATTGTGTTGCTTCCATTGTTCCAAAAACAAAAACCACCGCATTTAAGGCAGGATTAGCACTCATTTGCGGAATGTGCTTTATATTTTGAATTCGGGATTTGAAAGAGGCATCTACTAGAACCAAAAGATTCTTACCGCTTTGATAGTATTCGTAAAATTTTGGACCAAATTTATCTCCAGCATTAATTTTCACAACTTGAACGTCACTTTTTTCAGTCATAAGAACTTGTGGCTCATATGAAAAGGATACTACATTTGCTTTATCCATTGTTTTACCATCAATAATCACTTTGAGAGCGCCATTTTTAGACTCGGTCATGAAAAACTCCTGCTTAAAATCTTTCGCCCCATTAAATGTTTGCAATCCTATTTTCTTAAATTCAGATTCAATAAAAGAAGAAGCCTTATCAATACCCGGAGTAAATGCTCTACGACCTTGCATATCATCTGCTGCGAGTGCTTTCTCAATTTTGGTAACGTCTTTTGTATTGATTATTTTATTGATATTCTGGGCCTGCAACATACAAGCAGAACAAAGTACAAAGGCACTTAAAACAATTTTTTTCATAAATTATAGCTTTTTATAATAATAGATTCTACAGTAAGAATGCAATATTGAAAATGTGTTACAGTAAAACTACTAAAAAGGTTTGGTCCAATTCACAAGTTGGAGCAGAATGATTGCCGTTTTCAAGAAAAAATCCTCCTGCTGTACGCTGTATCTCTTCGCTACGCTACGAGGATGCCGCTTCCATCAGGGCTAAAAATCACGAACTATTTTCATAATACCGTTTTCACAATCTGAACCTTACGCAAAACGAATCCATTGCAATACATTATTTCCTCAAACAATTAATCCAATTTAACTATTAAAATACCAGAATCCATCGCGCGTGCGATGTCATTAAGTTAAGTGTTTATTTGTCATTCCGACGAAGGAGGAATCTCTGTTTGTTGCTCACGTTTGTTGAGATTCCTCCTTCGTCGGAATGACACAATCATGGGGGTTATTCCTTAACTTAATGACATTGAATGAGCGCATCCCGCTCGTGCCTATAAACAATATTAGTTACATGCTTTTTATAAAAATATCTTTTAAATTAAAAATCGTATCAAAACCATAAGAGCGAATTTTTAAACAAATCAATTTCAAGATATACAAGCAGTTGAAAGTAAAATATTTTGTTTAAAAGGATAAAAATTATTAAACACGTGTATTTTTTATAATAAAAATGCATCTTTCATTAAATTAAAACAGATTACTTAGACAATTCATTTTTATATAATTGCTAAATTGCTATATTTATGCAAAATTTATATATATGGAACTTTTAACGTGTCCGAAATGCCAAAATAACCACATTATAAAAAGTGGCATAATCAACAGTAAACAAAGGTACTTATGTAAAAAATGTAACTATTTTTTTACGGTAAATAAAATAGGCAAAAAGATCGATGATTACTATGTAACCAAGGCATTGCAACTATACCTTGAAGGGTTGAGTTTTCGTGAAATTGAGCGAATTATAGGTGTCTCCCACGTCACCGTAAGCAACTGGGTTAAGACCTTCAACATAAAAAAACCATCGCATGCCAACTACCATCCTACTTACAAGATATTAAGCCACTTAGAACTTATCGAATACCTTAAAAATAAAGAACAATTATCTGGAGCAGGCATGATCATAACCGAACTAGGAGATAAATTTATGCTTATAAAATGGGAGCGATTTAAAGATTAACTATAGCAGTTTACACATAAATATATCTAAATTTTTTTTAACAATAAAATAATAGAATTTGGCACTTTATTAACCAACCATTTACTAACCAAATTTTATTTATGAAAAAAATATTTTTTATGGTGGCAGTACTCTTACTGTCACTCAAAGGATTTTCACAAGGCTCCACTGACTATGGCGCTGGATTGAAATTTAACCTGAACGAAGACGGTTCCAAATTCATGCGAGTAATTGCGTGGAACCAAATCTGGTTTCGTTCTGCACAGATGAATCCCGGAACCATGATTGGAGGAGAGCCAGCATCAACTGCAACCGATATTGGTAATCGACGTTTGCGTTTTCTAGCGTATGCTCAAGTATCTAAAAGATACATGATCTTAACCCATTTTGGAATCAACAACCAAACTTTTATTAACGGTGGTGCAGCAGGAACCTCCGGTACTGGTGGCTACGGTGCCGGAAAAAAACCTGGTTTATTTTTTCATGACGCATGGAATGAATATGCAGTTGTATTGCCCGAAAAAGACAAGAAATTTAGTTTCACCCTTGGTGCTGGATTGCACTACTACATGGGATTGTCTAGACTTACGATGGCTTCAACACTAAACTTCTTAACCATAGACGCCCCTATTTTTAACTGGCCTTTAATAGAGAACTCCGATCAGTTTGCCAGACAAGTGGGTTTATTTGCTAAAGGGAAATACGGTAAGTTAGAGTACAGAATGAGTTATAATAAACCGTATGCTACAAATTTAGTTCCTACTAATGTAACTGTGGCCGATGATGCAGTAGCGGTTGACAATAGTGGCAACACTAAATGGTCTAAAGCGGGTTATTTTGAGTATCAATTCTTAGAGCAAGAAGCCAATGTATTGCCTTTTAAAGTAGGTAGCTATTTAGGAACTAAAAAAGTATTCAACATTGGCGCTGGTTTTTACACTGCTCCAGATGCAACTAAATCTTCTGTAAACAGCACTATCAACAAACATGACATCAAACTTTTCTCTGCCGATGTTTTTCTTGATATGCCTATTGGAAAAAAAGAAAACAAAATGGCCGTTACAGCTTACAGTGTATTATATGATTATGATTTTGGTCCTAATTATTTGCGAAATGTTGGTATTATGAATATTGGCTCAGTAGATCCAAATTTCACAGGGAGTAGAGCTATAGCAGGAGCTGGAAATGCACAGCCAACAATGGGATCCGGAAATATTTGGTACACACAAGCAGGCGTTTTATTACCATGTAAAGACGCAAAACCTAAAATTCGTGTCCAGCCTTTTGGTGCTGTTACCTATAAAAACTTTGATGCTTTGGAACAATCAAGCACACAGTTTGACATAGGATCTAACTTTTTCCTAGATGGACACCATGCCAAAATAACGGCACAATATTCTACTAGACCCGTATACACCTCTCTAACAAACCGCTCAGGATCATTAGGAGACTTCATAGTACAACTTCAAATTTATCTTTAATCAATTTTTTAAAATAACAATACATGAAAGAAAAATCAACAAAAGGAATTTGGAAAGTTATTTCCGCATCCTCAATGGGTACCATGATCGAATGGTATGACTTTTACATCTTTGGAAGTTTAGCCGTTGTAATTTCAACTAAATTTTTCCCTTCGGATAATCCAACAGCAGCCTTCTTATCAACCTTGGCAACATTTGCTGCAGGGTTTGTAGTTAGACCATTTGGAGCCCTTTTCTTCGGAAGATTAGGCGATTTAATTGGAAGAAAATATACGTTTATGGTTACGCTTTTATTAATGGGTGGAGCAACTTTCCTTATAGGCTGTATCCCGAGTTATGAAACTATTGGATTCATGGCTCCTTTATTAGTATTAATTCTTCGTTTATTACAAGGTCTTGCACTGGGTGGTGAATATGGCGGAGCCGCAACCTATGTGGCTGAGCATGCTCCTGTAGGACAACGAGGATATTGGACTTCTTGGATTCAGACTACTGCAACGGTAGGTTTGTTCATCTCTTTAATGGTAATTCTTGCTACAAGAAATATCTTAACACCAGAACAATTTGATGAATGGGGCTGGAGAGTTCCGTTTTGGTTATCCATAGTTATGGTTGGAGTTTCGTATTTGATTCGTAAAAACATGGATGAATCACCTGTTTTCGCCAAAGCTAAAAGCGAAGGGAAAACAAGTACAAATCCTTTGAAAGAAAGTTTTGGAAATCGTTACAATATGAAATTTGTATTATTGGCTTTATTTGGAGCTACAATGGGGCAAGGTGTTGTTTGGTATACGGGTCAGTTTTACGCAATGAATTTCATGAAAACAGTAATGTCCATTGACTCCTCTCAAGTGGATACTTTATTAGGAGTTGCCTTAATTCTTGGAACCCCGTTTTTCGTGTTTTTTGGTTGGCTGAGTGATAAAGTAGGTAGAAAATACATTATGATGGGCGGAATGTTATTGGCCATTTTATTATACCGACCAATCTACAAACAAATGTACGAAACCACATCGGTGAAAAACAAAACCGAAATGGTCGAAAAAACTACGGTACTTGCTGAGTTGAAAGAAAATAAAAAGCAAACCATGGATTCTATCTATACTACTAACAAAGGGTATGCAGATGGAACAACATTAGTAGAAGTAAAAACGGTATCTTTAGAAAACGGTACAGCTAAAGTTGTAGATGGTAAACCTAAAACAGAAACTAAAACCACTATTAAAATTAACTCCAGTGACAATTGGGCTTTGATATTTTTAGTATTTGTACAAGTAATTTTTGTAACTATAGTTTATGGTCCTATTGCAGCGTTCTTAGTTGAAATGTTCCCGGTAAAAATTAGATACACATCAATGTCATTGCCATATCACGTAGGAAATGGGATTTTTGGAGGGTTACTTCCTGCTATTTCAACCTATTTTGTGACAAATGCAAAAGACTTAGGCCATCCGGAGTTTTACCTAGAAGGACTTTGGTATCCAATTGTTATCGCTGCAGTCAGTTTTGTAGTTGGAATGGTTTACATTAAAAATAAAGATAAAAACGCTCACGAATAAAAACACAGCTATGAAATGAGCATTACTGTAATTGGGTCGCAAACACCAATGATGATATGCGAATTACATATGACCGATAAAAAACAATAAAAATCAACATATGAATCAGATAAAAAGACTTTTAGGATTAGTTTGGATTGCATTAGCAGTTGCTACGGCCTATTATTGCATTGACATTTTTGGAGGAAAATTAACCTCCGGCAAACAGGAAGATTTAGTTTTCGGAATAATCATATTTTTCATACTGCTACCGCTTGTGGTTTTAGGACTCGGCACTTTTGGTTACTACTCCTTAATGGGAGATTACGATGAAAAAGACAGTTAACCAAACCATTACCAAAATAGACAGTCTCTGCATGAATTTGCAGAGGTTGTTTGTTTTTTTTTAATTTAAGCCTTCGATTCTAAAACAGAATTATAACAAAAAGACCAAAGCACATTCCGCTGCAAAACAAACTGCATCACCGTATGAAAAAGAGACATGAACAAAAGTTGGTTATCCTTTCAATGCTAATGTTATTGGCTTTGAATGCGCCTCTTTTGCTGTTATTTGACAGTTCACAACCACTTTTTGGATTTCCAATCATCTATATTTATATCTTCTCAGCTTGGCTGTTTTCAATCGCCATATCGTACCTAATCGTAAAAAGATATTATGAATAGCATTGGACTCTTATTAATATTAGTACTTTATTTGTCGATTCTTTTTTATATTGCCTATTGGTCCGAAAAAAGAAGCCATTCTAAATGGACAAATAATCCCTACATTTATTCCTTTTCATTAGCAGTATATTGTACAGCCTGGACCTATTACGGAAGTATTGGTGTTGCTGCAGAATCTGGTTTGGGTTATTTACCCATTTATTTAGGCCCCATATTAATTATCCCAACGTGGATGATTATTCTGAAAAAAATTATCCGAATTTCGAGAGTAAATAAAATTTCCAGCATTGCAGATTTTATTTCTTTACGATACGGAAACAGCAGATTTCTGGGAGCATTAGTTACCATAGTTTGTATTTCTGGTATTTTACCTTACATTTCCCTACAACTTAAATCGATATCAGATACCTTTCATATTGTTACAAAAACACAAGCAAGTTCAAATATTTTTACTGATACTACAACCTACGTATGTCTTGCTCTAGCCCTTTTTGCCTCCTATTACGGAACAAGATATGTAGACGCTTCCGAAAAAAGACGCGGAATAGTAACTGCCGTAGCCATGGAATCTATCCTGAAATTAGTTTTCTTTTTGATCGTTGGTATTTATGTTACCTATTTTGTTTTTGACGGTTTTGATGATATTTATCAAAAAGCGGCTATCCTTAAAGATTTCGATAAAAAAAATACGATTGGCGGCATTACAAACGGAATCAACTGGTTTTTCCTTTGTATTCTATCCATGTTTGCTATTTTCCTTTTGCCAAGACAATTCCACACGGCGATTGTCGAGAACAATAAAGAAAGTCACATCCGAACAGCCATTTGGCTTTTTCCGTTGTACCTGCTACTTTTCAACCTTTTTGTATTCCCAATTGCTTGGGGCGGTAATATTCTTTTTGAAGGCAAAGACCATAATGCAGACACCTATTCACTGCTGATTCCTCAGTTATTTGACAATAATGTATTGACAGTGATGGTTTTTCTAGGTGGATTTTCTGCAGCGATTTCAATGATTATCGTTTCGTCTATAGCTCTAGCCACAATGTTAAGTAACAACTTATTGATTCCGTATGGCTTTATTGGCTCCTTAGAAAATTCGTCGCAAGAAAAAAATAGCAAACGCATCGTAAACAGTCGTAAAATTGGAATTTTTTCTCTAATTATTTTGGCCTATGCCATATACAGATTATTTATTTTAGACTATTCACTGGTTTCAATAGGCTTAGTAGCATTTGTGGTAATTGCCCAATTAGCGCCCTCCTTTTTTGGCGCTATCTTTTGGCGAAGAGGCTCTAAAAATGGCGCTATCACCGGAATCATTCTCGGATTTGCTGTTTGTTTTTATACCTTATTAATTCCGTATGCAACCGGAATGACAAATTCAGTCAGTCGTTTTGTTACCGAAGGACCATGGGGAATTTCCCTCTTAAAGCCTTTTCAACTTTTTGGGTTGGATTATTTAGAGCCTATTCCGCATGCTGTTTTTTGGAGCTTATTGATTAACATCATGAGTTATGCAGCAGTATCGGTGAGTTTTAAAGGTAATTACAGAGAACGCAATTATGCCGAAATGTTTGTGGATATTGACAAATACATCACCAATCACGAAAACGCTTTTGTATGGAAAGGAACCGCTTACATCTCGGACATTCAAAAAGTGTTGCAACGCTTTCTTGGCGAAGACCGAACAAAACGAGCTTTGACTATTTTCAATTTAAAATACAACATCGATAAAAACATTACGACTGCCGATGCTCGATTTATAAAGTTTGCCGAGAATTTATTAACAGGTCACATTGGTACGGCTTCCGCCAAAATATTAATATCAAGCGTAGTTAAGGAAGACAAAATCAGTTTGCCCGAAGTATTGCGAATTTTAGAGGAATCCAAAGAAAACATTATTATCAACAAAAAGCTGACAGATACTTCGAATGAATTAAAAAAAATATCGGAACAACTCAAAAATGCCAATCAGGAACTGGTCAACAAAGACATTCAAAAAGATGAATTTCTGGATACGGTTACCCACGAATTGAGAACGCCAATAACGGCGATTCGTGCCGCAAGTGAAATTCTTCATGATGATGACGACATTCCGGAGGAATTGAGAAAGCAGTTTTTGCAAAACATCATATCGGAGTCTGATCGTTTGAATCGTTTGATTGATAAAATTCTGGATTTAGAAAAATTTGAAACCGGAAAACAAAAGATTTATTTGTCTAAAAACAACATTACAAAAACCATTAAAAACACCTTAGAATCCTTAAATCAATTAATTAAAAATAAAAAAATTCGCATTGAATTTGATGATTCAAACAAGACAATAAGAGCTTTTTATGACGAAGAACGAATTGTTCAGGTGATTCATAATTTGTTGTCGAATGCCATAAAGTTTTGTTCAGAAACAAATGGAAAAATAGCTATTTCGATACTTGAAAATGAAACCAATATAGAAGTCAAAATTCACAATAACGGTAAAATCATTAAAGCAGAAGATACTGAAGCGATTTTTGATAAATTCTATCAATCCAGAAACCAGAATATCAAAAAACCAGTAGGAAGCGGTTTAGGATTAGCCATTTGTAAACAAATTATAGAACACCATAAAGGAAACATTTGGAGTGAAAATAATATAACTGACGGAGCCACTTTCATCTTTACATTACCCAATTATAATACAACAGAAAATAGCTAAAAATGAAGAAAATTTTAATTGTAGATGACGAGCCAAATATTGTAATGGCTCTAGAATATACTTTCAAAAAGAACAATTTTGAAGTTTTTATAGCACGCGACGGCCAAGAGGCTTTAGATATTTTAGAAGTACAACTTCCGGATGTGATTATTCTGGATGTTATGATGCCTATGGTTGATGGTTTTGCCACATTGGAACAAATAAAAAAAGACGAACGATTGCGGCATTGCAAAGTCATTTTCCTTTCGGCAAAAAACAAAGAAAAACACATTGAAAAAGGACTTGCATTAGGTGCAAATTTATATGTGGTAAAGCCTTTTTCCGTCAAAAAATTAGTAGAACAAGTACAGGATTTAATTCAATAAGGAACAAATTCAACACCATGAAATACGAAGAAATTTATACCCGAAGCATCGACCAACCAGAAGCATTTTGGGCGGTACAGGCCGATGAAATTGAATGGTATAGTAAACCGGAAACGATTTTGTCTAAAGATGAAAATGGATATCCACTTTGGTACAAAGATGGTGAATTGAATATTTGTTATCTCGCATTAGACAAGCACATTCAAGACGGATATGGCGATCAAATTGCCATTATATATGATTCCCCAGTAACACAAACTATAAAAAAATACACCTATTCAGAAGTAAAAACGGAAGTCGCAAAATTAGCCGGAGGCATGCAGTCGCTAGGATTGAAAAAGGGAGATACTGCCATAATTTACATGCCAATGATTCCTCAAACTGCATTTGCCATGTTGGCTTGCGCGAGAATTGGCGTGATTCATTCCGTTGTTTTTGGAGGTTTTGCACCACATGAATTGGCCATCAGAATCGATGATTGCAAACCCCGAGCAATCATAACCGCTTCTTCCGGGATTGAAATAGATCGATTAATTGCGTACAAACCATTGGTTGATGAAGCCATTGAACTTGCTTCACACCGACCAAAAAAAGTAATTGTTTTTAATAGAAAATTAGGCGCTAGAATTCCGTTTAAGAAGTATGATGTGGATTACGATGCATTAGTTTACGGCTCCGAAGAAACCCCTTGTGTTCCTGTGAATTCGAATCATCCGCTGTATATTTTATACACATCCGGCACTACGGGAAAACCGAAAGGAATTGTAAGAGACACTGGTGGATATGCCGTAGCATTGAAATTTTCTATGAAATACATCTATAATGTCAAAGAAGATGAGACTTTCTGGGCAGCATCAGATATGGGTTGGGCAGTGGGTCACAGCTACATTCTTTACGGACCGTTATTAAACAGAAATACAACCATAATTTTTGAAGGTAAACCGATAAAAACTCCAGATGCGAGTACGTTTTGGAGAATAATTTCAGAGCACAAAGTGGGCACCATGTTTACGGCTCCTACCGCCATCAGAGCCATCAAAAAAGAAGATCCCGACGGAGAATTCATAGAACAAAATGATTTAAGTTGTTTAAAAAATCAATTCTTGGCGGGCGAACGTTGTGATAATGCCACTTTAGAATGGTATCAACAACATATTCCTATTCCTGTAATTGATCATTGGTGGCAAACAGAATCAGGCTGGCCAATGATTGCTAATTCTCTTGGTATTGAAAAAATGAAGGTGAAATCCGGCTCTGCCACAAAAGCAGTTTGTGGATATGATATTAGGATTTTTAACGAACATGGTGACGAATTAAGTGCCAATGAAGAAGGTTTAGTTGTCGTAAAGCTGCCGTTGCCTCCGGGAAATATGCTGGGAATTTGGGACAATGAAGCGCGTTTCAAAGCCGGTTATTTCAGCAAATTTGATGGTTATTACTTGTCTGGCGATGGTGGTTACAAAGATGAAGACGGATATATTTTCATCACCGGAAGAACGGATGATGTCATAAATGTAGCGGGACATCGATTGTCAACGGCTGAAATGGAAGAAGTCGTTGCTTCCCACCGTTCCGTTGCTGAATGTGCCGTTATTGGAATTCAAGATGAGTTGAAAGGACAAATTCCTTTGGCTTTGGTGGTAACCAAATCAGGAGATGAAATCGAACAGTATCAATTGGAACAAGAAATCATTAAACTGGTTCGATACCAAATTGGGGCAGTTGCTTCCTTGAGAAATGTAGTTATTGTACAACGATTACCAAAAACGCGCTCAGGGAAAATCCTCCGAAAACTGATGCGCAGCATTACCGATGGTGCCGAATTTCAGATTCCTTCCACCATTGATGACGAATCCATTGTGGAAGAAATAGTTACCACATTAAAAAAGTATAAAATAGGCGTTTATCATATTTAATATTTACCAAAATCATGAGTTACTATAAAATTAATAATTTAGAAGAATACTTTAAACATCACAAAAAATCAGTTCGTGAACCCAAAAAATTCTGGGACAAAGTGGCGTCTGAAAATTTTACTTGGTACCAAGAATGGGATAAAGTTGTAGACTTTAATATGGCTGAGGCCGATATAAAATGGTTTACCAATGCGAAAGTAAATATTGTAAAAAACTGTATCGACAGGCATCTTGCCAAAAAAGGAGATAAAACTGCTATCATTTTTGAACCAAATGACCCAACAGAGCAGGCGTTGCACATCACTTACAATGAACTGCACGAGCGTGTTTGCAAAATGGCAAACGTACTAAAAGAACAAGGCATACAAAAGGGAGATCGCGTTTGTATTTACCTACCCATGATTCCTGAACTAGCCATCACCACTTTGGCCTGTGCCAGAATTGGAGCGATTCACTCGGTTGTTTTTGCAGGATTTTCTGCTTCGGCAGTAGCAGCAAGAATCAACGACAGCGCATGTAAAATGGTCATCACTTCTGATGGTGGCTATCGTGGGAACAAAACGATTGATTTAAAAAGTATTGTTGATGAAGCCTTATTGAATTGTCCCTGTGTGGAGAACGTCTTGGTTGCCAAAAGAATCAACTCCTCTATCAATATGAAAGATGGTCGTGACCAATGGTTGCAACCTCTTCTAGACCAAGCTTCGGATAATAATGTAGCCGAAATCATGGATGCCGAAGATCCTTTATTCATCCTTTACACTTCCGGTTCTACAGGAAAACCAAAAGGAATGGTACACACTACGGCAGGTTATATGGTGTATTCCGCCTATACGTTTAAGAACGTTTTTAATTATGAAGACAATGATATTTTTTGGTGTACCGCTGATATTGGCTGGATTACCGGACATTCCTATATTCTTTACGGGCCTTTATTGAACGGAGCTACAACCGTAATTTTCGAAGGCGTTCCGTCTTATCCAGATTTCAGTCGCTTTTGGCAAACCATCGAAAAGCATAAAGTCACTCAGTTTTACACGGCACCAACAGCCATTAGAGCTTTGGCAAAAGAAAGCATCGAATACGTGCAGCGCTACCAATTAGACTCTTTGAAAGTAATAGGATCCGTGGGAGAACCTATTAATGAGGAAGCTTGGCACTGGTACAACAACCACGTAGGAGACAAGAAATGTCCAGTTGTAGATACGTGGTGGCAAACAGAAACGGGAGGAATTATGATTTCGCCAATTGCCTTTGTAACCCCAACAAAACCTACGTATGCTTCTTTACCATTACCGGGAATACAACCCGTTTTGATGGACGAAAAACGCAACGAAATTGAAGGCAATCAGGTGACCGGAAGTTTGTGTATTAAATTTCCGTGGCCCGGAATTGCCAGAACCATTTGGGGCGATCACCAGCGTTATAAAGACACGTATTTTTCTACCTTTCCAGGTAAATATTTCACTGGAGATGGCGCTTTGCGTGATGAAGTTGGATATTATAGAATTACGGGTCGTGTAGACGATGTAGTTATTGTTTCAGGACACAATCTAGGAACTGCTCCTATCGAAGATGCCATCAATGAGCATCCTGCAGTTGCCGAAAGTGCTATTGTTGGTTTCCCACATGACATCAAAGGAAATGCTTTGTATGGTTTTGTAATTTTAAAAGAAACGGGAGAATATCGCGATAGAGAAAACCTTAGTAAAGAGATTAACCAGCACATATCCGATCATATTGGACCAATTGCCAAATTGGATAAAATTCAGTTTGTTTCCGGTTTACCAAAAACCCGTTCTGGAAAAATCATGCGTAGAATTTTACGTAAAATAGCCGAAGGCGATTACTCTAATTTTGGAGATACTACAACCTTATTGAATCCTGAAATTGTGGACGAAATCAAAGAAGGTAAAATTTAATTCTAGGTTTTAATTTGTTGTTGAAAAACTGCTTCATTTCTGGAGCAGTTTTTTTTTACCGAAAACGGCTGTCTTTTTAGAGACAGCCGTTTTTCACTAATTCAAAACATTCTTAATTTTTCAATAATTTTAATACCGTCATTTCATTATTTTCATCAAACGCTTTTACAATGTAAAGACCTTGATTCAAATCACTAACTGAAAATTCAGATCCTGCCGATTGATTAGTATCAAAACTTTTTACCAATTGTCCCGTGATAGAAAAAATCTGAACTTTAGAAGCCGTTTCGTTTAAAGTAAAATAATCAGATGCAGGATTAGGGTATAAAGCAATTGTAGCTGCTTTTTCGTAATCAGCAATTGCCAATGAAGCGACTTTATTACCATAAATTCTAAATTCTCCTGCTGGTATTGACATTGTTGCATTGACATCGCTAACTACAAAAGAGGTATTATCCATTAAGTTATACCAAGTTCCCGGATAAGGAAAGCCAGTAGGTACATTTTGAGTTGTTACATTAAAATTGGCCAACACTAAAACATCCTTTAATTGAGTCGATGCCAACGCATTATTCGCAATCTTAATATTCGGTAATAAAGTACTCGTATTGCTAATACTGGCTGTTCCTAAAAACACAGGTTCTGTAGTTTTCATGGTAATCATTTTAGACCAGTCGGTATAAATTTTATTCCTATTACTATCACCAAGCCAATTAGAAGTCCATTGTGGTTGAGGCTTAGTATCTAATTTACAATCACCTGCTGTACCATCTGATGGGGTATTCACTGATCCATTATTACAAGAAAAAATTGACTTTTCCCATCCCAATTCGCCAAATTGCCAAATCATTTTAGGCCCAGGAACCAATAAAGAAACAGCACCTAGAGCAGACATTCTCGATAATGCCACAGACAATGTTTTCACATCATGAGTAGAAGCGGAACTATTACCCGATTGCAGATTATTATACATTAAACGTTCCTCATCATGACTTTCTGCATATCCCATCAAGCGGTGTGCAGTAAAACCTCTATTGGATGCAACCATTCTTGAAATATTACCACCGTAGCCCTTTGTTAAATTGTTATAATCGTTGGTCAATATTCCCCACATCATAACTCCCTTGCTAGGCGTTTCATTCAATTTATAATTGGCCCATTGCTGTTCTTCATCATCATTCCCTAAATGTTCAAAAATAGCATAATGTGTAGGGTCTAAATTCCAAGAATAATCAGCATAAGCTTTTAAAACATCAACTCTATCTTGTTTGTAACTATTCGTACAACCTTGATCATTTGCGGTACACAATTGAGTAAAACCCTTAGTTAAATCCCAACGTAAACCATCAATTTTATATTCTTGAATCCATTGTTTAATGACACGCTGCACATAATTTTGCGTTCTTGCCTGTTGATGATTAAAATCCTCTCCTACATTATAACTGTGTTTGGCTACTGTATTGAAATACGGATTTTCAATAGATGGTGATCCCCAACCATCGCCATCAGGATCGTTCATCCACATTCTGACCATTGGATTTCTGCCAAAAGCATGATTCAGCGCCACATCAAGAATAACTGCAATTCCGTTTTGATGACACAAATCAATAAACTCTTTTAACTTATCAGAAGTACCATAGAATTTATCCAAAGCCATGTGAAAAGAAGTATTGTATCCCCAACTCTCATTGCCCTCAAATTCCATTACCGGCATTAACTCAATCGCATTTATTTTCAAATTTTTGAAATAATCAATTTTATTAATTAAGTCTTGGTAGCTTCTGTTAGCATCAAAATCACGCACTAACAATTCGTATACCACTAAATTTTCTTTAGCTGGTTTCACAAAATTTGTTGTTGCCGCACTCCAAGCATAAGGAGATTTTCCTGTTTGTAAAACGGTAACTTCTCTCTCTTGTCCTACTGGATATGCCGGCAAATTAGGATAACTTGCAGCCGGAATACCTCCATCATCAAAAGGAGATAATACTAAAGTAGAATAAGGATCTGCAGTTTTTACTAAAGAAGGAGTTCCTGCAATTGGGGTTTGATCTACCACCCAATACTGATACGTATACGTAGCAGGAGTGCTTAAACCAGTAAGTTCTAGCCAAAATTTTGTCGAGGCAGGATCTTTTTTCATAGCGTATGCCGCTGTAGGTTGCCAATTATTGAAACTTCCGGCCACATAAACAAAATCTTTAAATGGCGCATCTACAACTAAAATAGCTTTTGTAGCATCGGTGGTATTATAATTAATCCCATCTACTAAACCAGCTGGCAATGCTTCGCTAACCACATTTGGGTTTACAATGGCGCTGAATTTTTTTGTGATAACTGTAGTTCCTTGTGTAACCTGCAATTCATAATTTTGATTTACAGCAATACTCGTATGATTATATGAGTAGTTCGAAGTAGCAGCATTTGTGTTTAAAGTTGTACCGTTAGCCCTGAGCACATAACTGGCATTTCCGCCAGTATTAGTTGCAGCAATACTCAAACTTCCGCCAGATGTAATTATTGTAGCACTATTTTCTGCAGGAGCAGTTAAGGTTACTTGAAAACTTCCAACTTCAGTTAATATGTCTTGCGATTTTTTATCACCCGTACCGTCTTTGGCTTTGACCAAAAACCCTATTCTACCAATTGCGGTTCTGCTATAGAAAGTAGTTGGTGTAATGGTTTTAGTATAAGTATCCGAACCTGCGTTGTACGTAAAGCGGTTCGCTTCATTGGATGCAGTCCATGCACCATTAGTAGGACAATCAACAATATTAGCATCATTGATGTCATAAGACCAAGCCCACATATATAAAGCATTTCCAGTTACTCCCCAAGCTGATTCATTTACACTACTCCCATTGATGGTAATAGTTATTGAAGTCGTTTCTTCAAAAGTAGGAGGATTAATGCTACTGGTAACTGTTTGTTGTTGAGCAAATGTTGAAATTGAACAAAACAACAACGTTAAAAATATAATTTTTTTCATAAATAATTAGAATTTAAAAAGACCTAATAGGCAAAACTTTACCTATAATTGAGATGATGTACTATTTATAAAATCAAAAGAGAATATCGATTTTACAAAATACAAGTACACTTTTTAAAAAAAAAAGAAGCTGTTACAATAAATGGAACAGCTTCTTTCAGGTTAATCAACAAAATTATAGTTTTGTAACTTTATACGTTTTGGCATTGAAGTCTGCAGTTATTTTGTAAGATCCTGCAACTGTAATTGGAATATTAGCACCATCTGCATCCAAAGTTAAATTATTACCATTATCTCCAAAATTAGTACTCCATCCGTCATCTAGTCTAAATTTAAACTCGCCAACTTTCATATTCATAGTAATAGAGTATGTTTTGGTGCTTAAACTGTAGTCTAAATTAGTATCAGAATCCCATCCTGTTATGGTAGCACTTCCTATGATTCCCCAATTAGGCCAAGCTGGATATGGCGTTACTTTAATAGTGTAAAAATTAGAATTTTGAGCAATACTTCCCGAAGTACCAACTGTAGACTTAATACGCACATCAATTGCACTTTCAACAAAAGGAGTAAAACCCGCAGCTAATACCGCAGCATTTAATTCTCCTACTTTAAAATTTTTAAAACGCTCCATAGAAGTTGCAACAACCGTTGGGGCAGCAAATTTAGTTCCTGCTGCAGCAAACTCAATACTATAACTCACGGTGGTAGCAGTACCTGAATAGGCTGCATAATTCCAAACCATGGTTGTTACCATATCATTTGGTTTGTCTTTATCTAAAACGAATGTTAGGCCTGATTTTGGACTTAATAACTGAGGAGCCACACTAGCGGTTAACTCTTCTCTATTTGAAATTTCATCAGTACATGAAACTGATGCTATACTTAAAATAGCAATTAATAATTTAGATATATTTTTCATACTGTTTGTATTTATAATTGTTTAATAGTATAATTCAATCCATTAAAATCAGCCGTGATATAATAATTCCCGGCAGTCTTTACAGCAATATTATCACCTCCTGAATCTAGGGATAAATTGTTTCCATTATCGCCATAATTAGTTCCCCAATCACGATTTAATCTGAATTTAAACTGACCTGCATTCATTTTTACAGTGATAGAATATTTTTGAGTCGTAGGATTATAATCCATAAGGGTGTCTGCACCCCATCCTGTTGGAGTTGCGTCTCCAATAATTCCCCACGCATTAGTAAGGCGAGTTATTGTGTACGTCTTAGTAGTAAAGTTAGCCGTGATGGTGTAATCTCCTGCAGTTACGGCAATGTTACTTCCCCCAGCTTCAAGTGATAGGTTATTTCCATCATCACCAAAGTTAGTAGCCCAACTGTTATCTAATCTAAACTTTAATTCTCCAGTAGTTAAACCAAGAGAAATTGAATAGGTACCAGCTGCAGCATTGTACGTCATATCCGTACTTGCATCCCACCCTTTTGGCGTTGCACTCCCGATAATTCCCCAATTTGGTTGGTAAGGAGTAACCTTTAGTGTAAAAACGTTTGAAACTCCAGCTGATGATTTAACACGAACATCAATAGCGCTCTCCACAACGAAAGGCAAACCCAATGTTTTCGCTACAGCATCAAGAGTCCCAACTGTTACATCCTTAAACAAACTGGTTGTTGGTGTTCCTATTACCACAGGTACAGCAAAATTTGTACCTGCCTTAGCTGCTTCAATAGTGTAGCTTACAGTTGTACCCGCAGTACTATTTGAAGTGTCATTCCATACAAATGTTGTAGCTAAGTCATTTAACTTAGTCCCTTCTAGAACTAAATTAAAACTAGAAGTAGGAGCCAATAGGGTAATTCCAGTTGCTTTCTCACCTGCAATTTTAGTTTCAACATCTTCCGTACATGATAAGGTAAGGAAGCTGATGAAAGCAATTACTAATTTAATTGTGTTTTTCATCTTTATAAATTTTATATTAGTCTAATATCCAATGTTTTGTGTCAGATTTGGATTTGCTGCTATTGAGGCCGAAGGAAGTGGAAAAACATTTAAATTGGTTCCAAAGGAAGTTCCGTTAGCAATATTTCCTTTCCAAGCCCAATTATAGCTTCCGCCACCGTATTTATTAAAACGAATTAAATCTTGTCTTCTGTGTCCTTCCCAGTGTAATTCTCGGGCTCTTTCATCAATTATGAAGTCTAAATTCACTTGACTCTGATTCACATTTGCAACCGTTGAACCATTGTTAGCTCTCTGTCTTAACGCATTAATATAGGTCAACGATTGCGCTGAAGCAGTATTAGCAGTGTTCGCATTTGTAGCACCATCTTTTCTCATTTGTGCCTCAGCATACATTAAATACGCATCTGCCAATCTAAACAATGGAAAATCAGTATCTACAAATGTTGAGCTTAAACCAGCAACACCTGCACTTGTTTTATTTGAAAATTTATGTAAAATATAACCTTGCGCCGCATTTGTAGGGTCAGCAATATCAATTGATCTTGAACCAGCAGTGTATGTTTTTCTTACATCTGTTGCAAATTGAGATCCATCAAACTTTTCTACTAATTGTTTTCTAATTCTCAAAGCACCTCCAAAACCACCAACACCAAACTCTGCACCATTGCCTTCAAGTGATCCTACTTGACCGTTGATAATGATCGTAGAAGCACCATAGTTTTGTGTTCTGACACCATCGGACTGCAAAGTAAAAATCATTTCAGAAGAAGTATGGTTATCTGCCTTGAAGTTGTCTAAATAATTAGTTTTTAAAACATACCCCCCAGCAATTACATCAGCACACTTAGCCATACATTCTGTGTACTTTGGCGTCCCAATATAAACTTGAGCATTTAGATACATTTTAGCTAAGATCATTTGAGCCATCGCTTTATCTAATCTACCGTACTCGTTTGTTCTTGCCGCTTTCAAGTTCGGAATAACTTCATTTAATTCTTTCTCAATAAACGTAAACAATTGCTGTCTATCGTATTGAGGTCCTTTGAAATCTAAAGGGTCATTTTCAGTTACAAAAGGTGCTTTCCCAAACAAGTCCATCATATTGTAATAAGCAAAAGCTCTCAAGACACGTACTTCATTTCTGTAAAAATTGATTTCAGCAACATCAGCAGGAGCAGTAATACCTCTAGAATTTAGTAAGGCAGGCGTAGATTGTCTTAAAAAATCATTGGCAATCGCAACCTCAGCCATAGTTCTACTAAACATTCCTAGTAAAATAGGATTAGCAGCAGTCCAAGTATTACGTTGCAATTCAGCTACACCTCCATCATTTTCATACGTCCAGATTACCTCATCAGTAGTCAAATCTTGTAAGTACCACATACACCTTCCAAATTGGCTTGTTCCAGCATCTATTCCTTGTAAAAACGAAGAACCTGCATCACCTGTTCCTGTTAAACTAAGATTTCCATATACTCCAGCAAGTGCTTGTTTGTATCCTTTTGGCGTAGCAAATAATTCTTCAGGAGAAAGAACACGTGGGTCCTCAGAAACTACATCTAAATCACTAGTACACGATTGCAATGCCGCGAATGCGAATAGAACGTAAATAAATTTTATTTTTTTCATGATCTGTTTATTAAAATTTAACATTAACCCCACCTAATATTGAACGTTGTCTAGGGTATATGGTATTATCAACTCCGTTATTAGCAACCTCAGGATCCAATCCAGAATAATCTGTAATTACAAATACATTTTGCATTCCAGCAAATAATCTCAAAGAAGCTTTCCCTTCCAACCATTTTGGGAATGTATATCCTAATGTGATGTTATCCATTCTTAAAAATGATGCGTTTTCTACATACAAATCAGATAAAACTACGTTTGATGTTGTCGTAAAATCAGTATCTAAAACAGATGTTGGAATGTTTCCTAATTGAGAATCGGGTACTAATTGTCTGTACTGTGCTCTTGCAGCATTAACTGCATTAAAAACACGGTTCCCAACGCTAGCTCTTAAATTAAAAGAGAAATCAATATTCTTGTAATTTAAGGTAGATGCAAAACCAAAAACTGCTTTTGGATCTGGATTTTTATAAATATACTTATCATTTGCATTGATTATACCATCAGCATTTGAATCTTCGTAGGCACCTTCAACCGGTTTACCGCCAGCATCATATAGTTGCTTATGTACTAAGAATGAGTAAGGCGCAAAACCTACTTGAAACACTTGACCTTGTGTTCCTGTCCCCGCCAAATTATCTCCTAAGAAAATAGAAGAAGGATTTAAACTAGTGATCTTTCTTTCAAAAGCAGTCGCATTGAAATTTAAATTCCAAGTTACATCATCTGTTCTTACTACGTCTGTACTTATAGAAAGCTCTACACCCTTTGTTGTCAAATTTCCTATATTTTGCCATGATCTATTCGAAAAGTTACCTCCGTCTGCTGTGGCTACATCTGCTAACAAATCTTTAGAATCCTTGTAAAAAACTTCTAAACTACCCGTTACTCTATTGTTGTACAATCCAAAATCTAAACCTGCATTATATGTAGTTGTTTCCTCCCACTTTATATCTGAACTTTGTCTTGCCGAAACCGCAATAGGCAAAGCAACTGTGCCAAAATAATACTGAGAGCTACCACTTCCTAGATTGTATTGTTGCAAAAAATCATTATTATTACCTATTTCCTGTTGTCCAGTAATACCATACCCTACTCTAAGTTTCAAGTCAGATACTGTAGTGCTGTTTGGCAGTAAATCTTCTTTAATTTTCCAAGCAAATGCAGCAGCTGGAAAATTTGCCCATTTATTGTTTTTATCAAAACGAGAAGAACCGTCTCTTCTAAATGATACAGTTAATAGATATTTATCATCAAAATTCAAGTTAGATCTCCCAAAGAAACCAACATTTACTCTGTCAAAATCAATCGTAGTTCTAGGGAAACCACCTTCAGACGCTGGTTGTAAATTTGCATCATTTGTATTTCCTGTAACATAATTATATGAATCCCATTTTTGATATGAATATCCTGCTGTAGCATCAAAAACAAGTTTGTTAAATGTTTTGTTGTACACTAAATAAGCATCCAGCAACTTATTTTTTCTTTCGCTTTTTGAAAATTCATTTGTTCCAAAAGGAACATTGTTATTTGCACCTGAGCTAGCAGCAAATCTAGAAGCTGTTTTTGATCTTTCTCCATTGGCTTGATCAAAACCAGCATTCACAACCGCTCTCAACGCAGGAAAAAAATGAAGTTTATAATCTAATTCAAAGTTACCAAAAAACCTATCATTAATTCCTTTATCAAAAGTTTGCAATAATTGAGCTACGGGATTACGTGGTGATTGAGCAGACAATTCGCCGTTGGTACGGTTATAGTATTCAAAGAATCCTCCATAAACAGATCCAGCACTATAAATAGGTTGTGTAGGATCGAATCTAATAGCTGCACCTTCTACTCCATCTGCAAATCTATTTTTCTCGTTCGAGTAATTAGCATTTAGCTTAATTTTTAAATGATCTTTAAGAAAAGATGGATTTAATGCTAAACCAACTGTACTTCTATTGAACGTATTTGTTAATCGCAATCCTTCTTGATACGTATTTCCTATTGTTAAACGAGTTGGAATCGCATTAAATAAATTTCCTCTCAAAGAAATATTGTTGTCAACAAAATCTGTTTTTCTATAAATTGCTTTTTGCCAATCAGTGTTAGCAGTTCCTAATTTTGATACATCTGCAGGGCGTTTTTCTGCAATAATTGCTCGGAAAGCCGCAGCATCAAATACATCTGTGGTTTTAACGAGTTCTCCACTTCCGTATTGAAAGTTATAATCTACTGCAAGTGTTTTTCCTCCCTTTTTTGTAGTGATGATAATAACACCATTAGACGCACGCGAACCGTAAATTGCGGTAGCAGAAGCATCTTTTAATACAGTCATCGACTCAATCGTACTTGGGTTTAACGATGCTAAAATAGAAGTTGAACCAAAGTTTTTATCTGAGTTATTTTCAATAGGCAAACCATCTATTACAATTAATGGATCATTACTCGCAAATAAAGAGGAACCTCCACGAATTCTAATTTGAGAACCAGAACCTGGAGCACCACTAGTATTAATGGTCACACCGGCAACTCTACCATTTAATAAGTTTTCAACTGTAACGTTCGCTCCTTTATTAAAATCTTTAGTACCTAAAACGGTAACTGCTCCTGTGGCATCCTTTTTCTTAACGGTACCATATCCTACTTGAACAACAACCTCTTTTAACTGATTTGCATCTTCTTCTAATAAAACATTTAGTGATTTTTGACCAGTATAGCCTACAACACTATTTTTATATCCTATGTAAGAAAATAATATTTTATCCCCATTTCTGACGTTTGTCAACTGATATGTACCATCAAAACCGGTTGAGACACCATTAGAAGATCCTTGTACATTTACATTTACTCCCGGAAGTGGCTGTCCTGATACTTTATCGACAACAGACCCAGTAACTGCGCTTTGAGCCAAAACACTAAAAGGGAGTAATAGTACTAAAATCAACAACTTTTTGTAAATTGTTTTCATACTTTTTATTTAATTTAATTTAATTTTTGGTTTAGTTTTAAGTTTAACTAGTACTTCGAATGTTAAACTTATGTAAATTTTAGTATACCCCAACAACACCAATATTTATTTGAGTCACGAAAACGTAATAGTGTTGAAAACTTTCTCATTTATGTAAAATTTTACCAGTTTAATTACCATTTCTAAAATTAAATTTTATCTTTATTACGAAATAAATTTATTCCCCAAAAACAACATGAAAAGGAAAATAACGCTTAAACAAATTGCAAAAGAATTAGACGTTTCCATTTCTACCGTTTCAAAATCATTGCGAAACAGCCTTGAAATAGGTGAAGAAACTAGACTCAAAGTGCAGGCTTTTGCCAAATTTTATAATTATAAACCCAACAACATTGCACTGAGTTTAAAAAATCGAAAAACTAAAGCTATTGGAATCATTATTCCTGAAATTGTGCACCACTTTTTCTCTACGGTCATCAATGGAATTGAACAAGTTGCCAATGAACACGGATATAGTGTGATCATTTGCCTTTCAGATGATTCTTTTGACAAAGAGGTTCTTAATATGGAAATGCTGGCAAATGGAAGTATTGATGGTTTTATCATGTCCCTTTCTAAGGAAACCCAATTTAGAGGGGATTTTCACCATATTACCGAAGTGATCAATCAAGGTATGCCCGTAGTCATGTTTGACCGTGTGACCAATGATATTCTTTGTGATAAAGTCATTATCGATGACAAACACGCTGCTTATGAAGCCGTACAAAGTTTAATTAATAAAGGACGAAAAAAAATTGCCTTAGTTACCACAGTTGATTACGTATCTGTAGGGAAACTGAGAACCGATGGCTATATCAAAGCACTTATAGACAACGGAATTCCATTTAATGAGAATCTAATCATCAAAATTGAAGACATTGACACCTGCGAAATCACCATTGGAAAATTATTAGAAGACAAGGCCATTGATGCTGTTTTTGCAGTTAACGAACTTTTTGCGGTTACCATCATCAAAACTGCTAATAAAATTGGACTCAATGTCCCTAAAGATCTTGCTGTTATCGCCTTTACAGACGGTATAATTTCAAAATACTCTACACCTACTATAACGACTGTAAGTCAGAGCGGTATAAAAATGGGAAATAAAGCTGCCAAAATGCTAATTGAAAGACTCGAAACTGAGGAAGATGAAGAGGACGAAAACTACAAAACAGAGATAATCGAAACCCATTTGATAGAAAGAGAATCAACCAATTAGCATTTAAATGTTAATTTATTCGCAACTACAACCTTGTAGTTGATAAAGATCAATAAAATTTATTTCTCAAAAACAAAAGTTTAAAATATATTTTTATATTTACCACTCAAAGCTTTAACTTTTACTTCGAAAATAAGGTAAGTTTTGATAAGCATTGCGCTTATCGTATTAATTTTTTTAAATTACGATAATGGAAAAGCGTAGATTAAGTTTCTGGGAAATTTGGAACATGAGTTTCGGTTTCTTGGGAATACAGATGGGTTTTGCCCTTCAAAATGCTAATGCCAGCAGAATTCTTCAAATTTTTGGCGCAGATGTACATGAACTATCTTGGTTTTGGATAATTGCCCCTCTAATGGGACTAATCGTTCAGCCTATTATAGGACATTACAGCGACAAAACGTGGGGGAAATTTGGAAGAAGAAAACCTTTCTTTTTAGTAGGTGCTTTGTTAGCCTCAATTGGACTAATATTAATGCCTCAAGCCGAAATTTTTATCGCTTTTCTACCTGCCTTATGGGTTGGTGCCGGAATGCTGATGATTATGGATGCGTCTTTTAATATCGCCATGGAACCTTTCAGAGCTTTAGTGGGAGATAATTTAAGAACAGACCAAAGAACATTAGGGTTTAGCGTACAAACGGCATTAATTGGCTTTGGTGCTGTTATTGGTTCATGGTTACCGTATGTTTTAACAAATTTGTTTGGTGTTTCCAACCGAAATGAGGATGGCGGCGTTCCTATGCACTTGATTTTATCATTTGTAATTGGAGCCATTATTCTTGTTGGCTCGATTTTGGTTTCCATATTTACGACCAAAGAATATTCTCCCGATGAATTACTACAATTTGAGGATGAAATGGCACATCGGGAAACTAAAATTGCAGATGCTAATGCTAAAGAATCCAGTTTATTAGACATTTTTGAAGATTTCAGAAAAATGCCTACCACCATGCGACAATTAAGCTGGGTACAATTTTTCTCTTGGTTTGGTCTTTTTGGAATGTGGGTTTTCACCACTCCAGCTATAGCACATCATATTTATGGCTTACCTATTTCAGACAGCAAAAGTGAAGCTTATCAAAACGCAGGAGACTGGGTTGGAGTCCTTTTTGGAATTTACAATTTAGTTTCTGCTTTCTATGCTTTTGCACTACCGTATATTGCAAAAAAAATAGGACGAAAATTAACGCATTCTATCTCCTTAATTATTGGTGGACTCGGATTAATTTCCATCTATTTTGTACCCAATGAAGACTGGCTTATCTTATCGATGATTGGTATTGGAATCGCTTGGGCAAGTATTTTATCGATGCCATATGCCATATTAGCCGGATCAATCTCTCCAATGAAAATGGGAGTTTACATGGGTATTTTCAACTTCTTTATCGTTATTCCCCAAATTATCAATGCCTTGATTGGCGGACCGTTAGTTAAATATGTATACAATGACAATGCCATATTTGCATTAGTTACAAGTGGCATCAGCTTCTTGATTGCTGCAATTTTAGTAGTGAAAGTAAAAGATGTTGATGACGTAATAAAACAACAATAATGAATACGAAAGCATTTATATTCGATCTAGACGGGGTGATTGTAGATACGGCTAAATACCATTATTTAGCGTGGCAAAAAATCGCGAATGAATTGAATATCGAATTTACACTCGAGCACAATGAATTATTAAAAGGAGTTAGCCGTGTTCGCTCTTTAGACATTATATTAGAATTAGGAAAAGTAACCGCTTCGCAAGAAGATAAAGACCGATGGCTCTTTCAAAAAAACGAAGACTATTTATCGTATTTAGTTGATATGGATGAAAGTGAAATTCTGCCAGGAGTTTTTACAATTTTACAATTTCTGAAAGACAACAACCAACCCATTGCACTAGGTTCAGCTAGTAAAAATGCACGACCTATTCTAGAAAAAACAGGTTTGCTTTCGTATTTTGATGCAGTTGTAGATGGAAATGATGTGACCAATGCCAAACCAGATCCGGAAGTTTTCTTGATGGCTGCAAAATTGCTAAATATTACTCCAGAAAATTCGATCGTGTTTGAAGATTCAGTAGCGGGAGTTCAGGCTGCCAATATTGGGAATATGACCAGTATCGGAATTGGCGAAGCGTCTACATTACATGAAGCAAAATATATCTTTAAAGATTTTACAGCAATTGATACGCACTTTATAGAAGAATTAATTAAAGAATAAAAAACAAGATTCAAAAACAAGAAAAAAGGATCAGATTGTATGTGAACCACAACAATCTTTGAATTTTAAAATCATTGAATTTTAAATTAGAAAAAAATGAATCAAGATTATATAAAACCAGATAATTGGTCCATCATAGAAGAAGGATTTGATGTAGAACGCGTCAAATCGTCTGAAAGTTTGTTCAGCATTGGCAACGGTGCTATGGGACAACGTGCTAATTTTGAAGAAAATTATACTGGCAAAACTTTCCAAGGAAGTTATATTGCCGGAATTTACTATCCAGACAAGACAAAAGTAGGCTGGTGGAAAAACGGCTATCCAGAATATTTTGCTAAAGTTTTAAATGCACCCAACTGGATTGGAATCGATATTGAAATCAACGGTGAAAAATTTGATTTGAATGCGTGTTCCAACGTGAAAAATTTTCGTCGGGAGCTCAACATGAAAGAAGGCTGGTACCATCGTTCTTTTGAAGCTACTTTAAATAACGGTACCGAAATCGCAGTTTCAATTCGTCGTTTTCTATCAATCGTTCTCGACGAAGTGGGAGTTATTAATTACGAAATTACGTCTTTGAACAAGGACTCAAAAATAGTTTACAAGCCCTATATCGACGCTGGTGTTAGCAATGAAGATGCCAACTGGGAAGAAAAATTTTGGGAACCTCTTGATGTTAAAAAATCAGGAAATGAAGCTTTTGTAACGGCTCAAACCTTCAAAACGCATTTCAAGGTGACCACTTTCATGCACAATAGCATTTTGACAAATGGTGAAAAAACAAGTATTTCGCCATCCAATATTGACGCAACTGCAGATAAAATTCAGTTTAGCTATGATGTAATTGTGGCTCAAGGCCAAAAATCATCCATTCAGAAAATTGGTGGTTACACGGTTTCTTTAAACCATGACAACACGGTAACCGCTGCCGAAAAAGCCATACAAGCCGCATTAAATTTGGGCTACGACCAATTACTACAAGATCAGATTAATGCTTGGGCAAAAATCTGGGACATGTCAGACATTACCATTGATGGCGATGTAAAAGCACAACAAGGAATTCGTTTCAATATTTTTCAATTGAACCAAACGTATTTAGGAAAAGATTCTCGATTAAATATCGGACCAAAAGGATTTACTGGTGAGAAATATGGCGGATCTACCTATTGGGATACCGAGGCCTATTGCATTCCGTTTTACATGGCAACCAAAGACCAAGAAGTAGCCCGAAATTTATTGACGTACCGCTACAATCAATTAGACAAAGCTATAGAAAATGCTGCTAAATTAGGATTTACAAATGGCGCTGCTTTGTACCCAATGGTTACTATGAACGGTGAAGAATGCCATAACGAATGGGAAATTACTTTTGAAGAAATTCACAGAAACGGAGCCATTGCCTTTGCCATTTATAACTTTTATAGATATACAGGAGACTACAGTTACATACCTGAAAAAGGATTAGAAGTACTTATTGGCATTGCTCGTTTCTGGCATCAAAGAGCGAATTTTTCTACTAATTTAAACCAATACGTAATTCTTGGAGTTACGGGTCCAAATGAATATGAGAACAACGTAAACAATAATTTCTATACCAATTATATTGCAAAATGGTGTTTAGAATATACATACGAACAAATTCAGAAAGTATCTCTGGAATATCCCGTTGATCACAAGAGAATTACCGAAAAAGTAAAAATCACAGACGCGGAATTGCAATCTTGGAAAAAAGTATCGGATGCTATGTACTTTCCTTTTTCGGAAGAACATAACGTTTACTTGCAGCAAGATGGTTTCTTAGACAAGGAATTGGTTCGCGTAGCCGATTTAGACACAAACCAAAGACCAATTAATCAAAAATGGTCTTGGGATAGAATTTTACGTTCGCCTTACATCAAACAAGCTGATGTTTTGCAATGTTTCTATTTCTTTGAAGATCATTTTACCAAGGAAGAACTGAAAAACAACTTTGAATTTTACGAATCGTTCACCGTTCATGAAAGTTCACTTTCGCCTTGCGTACACTCAATTCAAGCCGCTTTATTAGACAAAATGGATATGGCGTACACGTTCTATTTAAGAACTTCACGCTTGGATTTAGATGACTACAACAAAGAAGTAGAGGAAGGCTGTCACATTACATCGATGGCCGGAACCTGGATGAGTATTGTGGAAGGTTTTGGAGGAATGCGAATTAAAGACGATACGCTTCATTTTTCCCCAAAAATTCCAAAAGAATGGAAGGGGTATTCGTTTAAAATTAATTTCAGAAACCAGATTTTGACAGTCGCAATCAATCATAAAGAGACTATTTTTTCAGTTGATGGCAATCATGAATTAGAAATTATGGTTAATGGCAATCCAGTTTTGGTTCATGCTGAACATTTAGCTACTGTATAATCAAAAATTGTTTGCAGGTATCGTTCCTTCTAACATTTGATTAAAAGACATGTAACATTAAAAACAATCCCAATTTTCATTGGGATTGTTTGATTTGCAACCATTTAAAATACAAGTGAGAATTCAACTTCGTCTTGATGAGAAAAAAATTAAAACACTAAAAACATTCTTAATAATGAATAAAATGATTCCTTTAATGCAACAAAATAAAAGCTTCCTAAAAAAAACAACTTTATTCCTTTTTTTTATGTCTTTAACTTTAAACGCTCAAATCGACAAGATGGAACCTCCTTTTTGGTATGCAGGTATGCAAAATCCAGAATTGCAAATACTATTTTACGGGAAAGAAATTGCACAAAATAAAGTTTCTGTTTCTAATGGTATAAAAATTACGAACATTACAAAAACCGAAAATCCCAACTATATTTTTGTCACCATTGACACCAAAAAAGTGACTGCTTCTGATTTTGTTTTTACTTTTAAAAACAACACAGCAACCATTACACAAAAATACAGTCTCAAGAAACGAAGAGAAAATTCTTCGGAACGCAAAAGTTTTAATTCTTCGGATATGATGTATTTATTAATGCCTGACCGATTTGCCAATGGTAACAACAATAACGATAATGAAAACAATACCAAAGAAAAACACAACAGAGAATTACCTGGCGGAAGACACGGTGGCGATATTGAAGGAATCATAAAAAACCTAGATTATATTGCGTCACTTGGCGCTACTGCAATTTGGAGTACGCCACTTTGTGAGGATAATGATGCAGCTTATTCCTATCACACTTACGGACAATCTGATGTGTATAAAATTGATCCGCGTTATGGAACCAATGAAGATTATGCAAGACTAGCGGCAGAAATGCACAAACGAAAAATGAAGCTCGTGATGGATTATGTAACCAATCACTGGGGTATTGAACATTGGATGATCAAAGATCTACCTACAAAAGAATGGATCAATCAATTTGAAACCTACACCCAAACCAATCACAAGCGAACTGTAATTCATAACATCAACGCAGCTGAAATTGATAAAAAAACAGCAATAGACGGTTGGTTTGTGCCCACCATGCCAGATTTAAATTTAAAAAATCCGTTGACTTTAAAATACCTCATTCAAAATGCGATTTGGTGGATTGAATCATGTGATTTGGATGGATTTAGAGTAGATACCTATAACTATTCAGATCCAAAAGGAATTGCAACTTGGACCAAATCTATTACCGATGAATATCCCAATTTTAATATTGTAGGCGAAATCTGGATGCAAAGTCAGGCGCAAATGGCGTATTGGCAAAAGGACAGTAAAATTGCAGCCATCCAAAATTATAATTCTTACTTACCAAGTGTAATGGATTTTACACTTTACGAAGCCACAACCAAAGCATTCAACGAAGACGATGGCGGTTGGGACAAAGGAATGATGAAATTGTATGACAATTTCACTAATGATTTTCTATATTCAAAACCCAGCAACATTTTAATCTTTGCAGAGAATCATGACACCAATCGAATCAATGAAACGTATGGAAACGACATAAGAAAATATAAAATGGCCATGACCGTTTTAGCAACCATGCGTGGTATTCCGCAATTGTATTATGGTAGCGAGATAGGCATGGCAGGCAATAAGGACAAGGGAGATGCAGCTATTCGTCAAGATTTTCCAGGCGGTTGGGATGGCGATGCAAACAATGCATTTACCAAAGAAGGACGAACTGCAACCCAAAACGAGTACTTTGATTTTACGGCTAAATTATTCACTTGGCGCAAAGCAAAAACAGCTATTCATACTGGAAAAATGACGCACTACATTCCAGAGAACAATGTTTACGCCTATTTTAGATACAACAATAATGAAACAGTGATGGTTTTAATAAACAACAGTAACGAAACTAAAACAATAAAAACCGATAGATTCAAAGAAAACATTAAGAACTTCAAAATAGGAAAAGATGTTATTTCTGAACTTACATTTGATGTTACAAACGAAATAATTATAGAACCTAAATCGGTTTTGATTTTAGAATTGAAGTAACACAAACCACATCAAACAGCTAAGAAACAAATCATTTAATACTAAAAAAATGAAAAAATATTCAATCCCACTTTTACTGTTTACCATGACAATTTTAAGCAGTTGTTCCAGCATAAAAAAGATTTCTGAGAGTAACAAAACACCTTTCGTTTGGGAAGGGGCGAACGTTTATTTCCTGATGACAGACCGTTTTAACAATGGTGACAAATCCAACGACTTAAACTTTGACAGAAATAAAACAACTGGGAAACTTCGTGGTTTTGAAGGTGGCGATATCAAAGGAATTTCTCAAAAAATTGACGAAGGCTATTTTGATAAACTAGGAATCAATGCCATTTGGTTTACACCAATAGTGGAACAAATTCACGATGGCGTAGATGAGGGAACCGGTTTAAGTTATGGCTTTCACGGCTATTGGGCTAGAGATTGGACCAACTTAGATCCTAACTTTGGAGCCAAAGAAGATTTAGCGGCACTAGTTCAAAAAGCACACGCACACGGAATCAGAATCATTCTGGATGGTGTAATCAATCATACAGGACCTGTTACTGCTGAAGATACGGTTTGGCCAAATGACTGGGTGAGAACAGGACCAAATTGCGATTACAAATCGTTTGAGAACACAACTGCCTGCACGCTAGTTTCTAATCTTCCGGATATAAAAACAGAGAGTCTACAAAATGTTGCTTTACCTCCTTTTCTTGTCGAAAAATGGAAAAAAGAAGGCCGCTACGAACAAGAAATAAAAGAAATCGATGCGTTTTTTGCTCGCACTGGATATCCAAGAGCTCCAAAATATTACATCATCAAATGGTTGACGGATTATATTACTGAATACGGAATTGACGGATACAGAGGCGACACTGTAAAACACACCGATGAAACGGTTTGGGCCAATTTCAAGACCCAATGTGATTACGCATTTGAAACTTGGAAGAAAAAAAATCCAACAAAAGTATTAGACAACAATTCCTTTTACACCATTGCTGAAGTTTACAATTACGGAATTAGCGGCGGACAAGATTTTGATTTTGGAGACAAAAAAGTAAACTATTTCATCAATGGTTTTAACAACATGATCAATTTCGAATTCAAATGGGATGCCCAGAAAGACTATGAATTTATTTTCTCTAAATATTCAAACAAGCTGAACAATGAGTTAAAAAGATACAGCGTTCTGAACTATATGTCTTCGCACGATGATGGCGCACCATTTGATGCCAGACGCAATAAAAACAGAGAAACAGGAACTAAATTATTACTTTCGCCTGGAGTTTCACAAATATATTACGGTGACGAAAGCGCTCGTTCATTAGTAATTGAAGGAACACAAGGCGATGCAACTTTACGATCTTTTATGAATTGGGAGGCCATAAAATCAAATCCTGAAACTCAAAAAACATTGTTGCATTGGCAAAAAATAGGTCAATTCAGAAAAAATCATCCATCAGTTGGAGCAGGAATTCACCAGCAAATTTCGGCTCAACCGTATACTTTTTCCAGAACTTTTTCTAAAGGAGAATATATCGATAAAGTAGTAGTTGCATTGGATTTAAAAATTGGTGCCAAAGAAATTTCAGTTGGAACTATTTTTGCAAACGGCACCTTATTAACAGATGCATACTCCGGAAAAGAAGTACGAGTTGTAAATGGAAAAGTAAGTATCGATTCTGAATTTGATATTGTTTTATTGGAATTAAAAAAATAATTTTCAAAATAATTTCATCCAAGCGCCTTTAAAAATGAAGGCGTTTTTTTTATGTTTACCTTTACCAAAAATTATAGACAATGCTCAAAATTGGACATCGTGGCGCAAAAGGATATGAACCTGAAAATACATTAGTCTCTTTCCAAAAAGCATTAGACATGCAAGTGGACGGAATTGAGCTCGACGTGCATTTGAGTGCTGATGGTGAAATTATCGTTATTCACGACGAAACTATTGACCGAACGACCAATGGAAAAGGTTTTGTAAATACATTATCTTTGCGCGAATTGAATGCTTTTCGAATAGATGGAAAGCACCAAATCCCGATGCTGAAAGAGGTTTTTGATTTGGTAAACCAAGATTGTTTTATCAATATTGAAATCAAAAGTTATGAGGCTACGGATAAAGTAGTTTCACTAATTGAAAAGTATGTCGCTAAAAAAGGCTGGAAATACGACCGATTTTTAGTTTCTAGTTTTGATTGGAATGCGTTGCAGCAAGTGGCATTTTTAAATGATAAAATTCCTATTGGCGTATTAACAGAAACCGATTTAGACTTGGCTTTGGCTTTCGCAAAATTCATTCAGGCAAAATCCATTCACCCACATTTTCATTTATTGACAAAAGAAAACACCGCGCAAATACAAGAAAAAGGATTGCAGGTTTTCCCCTGGACCATCAATGAAGTAGAAGACATACAAAAAATAAAAACATTCCACGTAAACGGAATCATCACTGATTTCCCAAATAGAATATGAATCAGAATTTTGATATAATAATAGTAGGCGGCGGCGCAGCGGGTTTTTTTACAGCAATTAATATTGTGGAGAAAAATCCAAAACTGAAAGTCGCAATTTTAGAACGCGGTGCAGATGTATTGCAAAAAGTTAGAATTTCCGGCGGTGGAAGATGCAACGTCACGCACGCTATTTTTGAGCCGAAAGAATTAGTGAAATTTTACCCTCGTGGGGAAAAAGAACTACGCGGACCTTTTCATCAGTTTTGTTCAGGCGACACGATTGAATGGTTCGAAAAACATGGCGTAGAACTCAAAATTGAAGCGGACGGACGCATGTTTCCCGTTTCAAATTCTTCACAAACCATTATTGATTGTTTTCTTAAAGCAACTCAAAAACTCGGAATCTCGGTTCTTACCGGACAAAGCGTACAATCTATTTTCAATACGGAAGTTTCGGGAGAAAATGTTTGGAAGATAGAAACACCAACCGAAAATTATCTTGTCGAAAAATTGATTTTAGCAACAGGAAGCAACCCGAAAGTATGGGAAATGCTACAAAATTTTGGTCATGCAGTAGTTAGCCCAGTTCCTTCCCTATTCACTTTCAATATCAAAGATTCCAGAATAAAAGAGTTACCTGGAGTTGCAGCACAGGTTACCGTAACCGTACAAGACACCAAACTCACATCAACAGGACCTTTGTTAATTACACATTGGGGAATGAGTGGCCCAGCGATTTTGAAGCTCTCTGCTTGGGGTGCCCGAATTTTGCATGATAAAAATTATCTGTTTACCATTTTTATAAATTGGTTGAATGATGAAGACACAGCGGATGTTGAGAAAAAGCTAAAAGAATTAAAACAAGAACACCCTAAAAAATCAGTTTCAAAGAAATCACCTTTCGAAATCACCAACAGATTATGGGAAAGCTTGGTTCTTGCTTCCGGAATTGAAGTGGAGACCAAATGGGCCGACTTATCTAAAATACAATTGCAAACTCTAGCCAATCAATTAACAAAAGGAACTTTTCAAGTCAACGGAAAAAGTACTTTCAAAGAAGAATTTGTAACGGCTGGTGGAATCGATTTAAAGGAAATAAACTTCAAAACCATGGAAAGCAAATTGCATGAAAATCTATATTTTGCTGGTGAAATTGTAAATATCGATGCCATCACTGGCGGATTTAACTTTCAAAATGCTTGGACAAGTGGGTATATTGTGGCTAATGCTATCTAAAAACAGTATTAACAAGAGTTTATAAATCCACTAAGTTTTATTTAAGAAGATTCTGATAACTTTACGCCCGTATTATCAGAATCTTATGAAGACAAAACTACTCGCTTCTATTTTCATTTTTATATTTTATCAAAGTGGGCTAGCACAAGGAAACAAAAGTATTCGGGGGCAAGTCTACTTTGACAAAACCGCCGCAACCAAAGTTGAGGTAATCAACGCAACCGCCAAAACAGTTACTTTGACCAATGCTGAAGGAAAGTTTACCATTGGTATCAATGTAAACGACCAATTGGTTTTTGTTGCTAAAAATCATGAAATAAAAGAAATGAAAATTTCGATAGCCGTATTAAACCAAGGTGACATTAAAATCTCATTATCCCCAAAAGTCGAAGAACTTAAAGAAGTAATAGTTCAAAGCATGCCATCAATAAAACTAAGTAAAGATGCAAAATGGGAACAAGCCAAACTTGATCAATACACATTAGAGAAAAATGCAAAAAAATTAAAAAATTCTGGTGTTTACACAGGAAATATTGAAAACGGCATGGATTTAAAGCGAATTGGAGGGATGATTCTTAAGCTATTCCTAAAAGAAAAAGAGGAAGTTAAAAAAGTAGCAATAACCGACATAGATTTTATAACACTAGCTAAATCCAGTTGTGACCAAAAATTTTATATGGAAACTTTAAAATTAAGATCAGATGAAATAGCTCTTTTCCTCCAGTTTTGTGAAGCCGACCCAAAATCGAAAACACTACTAGAAAATAGTACCGTTTTATCGATGATGGATTTTTTATCGATCAAAAATATTGAGTTTAAAAAGTTATGAAACTCTAAAGGAAACTAGCGTTTAATCACTCCATGAAAAAAAGACTAAAACTAAAAACTTCCAACTATCTATTCAACCACCAAATACTTCCATTCAACACCGCAGCAAAACTCACCCACGCCAAATACGGAATAAACAAGTACCCTGCAATTTTATTAATTTTTGCAAATTGAATGTAGGTTTCAAAAATCATCAACCACAATACAATTATTTCTAGTCCAGCAAGCATTGGGTTTTGTAATCCGAAGAACAAATACGACCACAAAGCATTAAGTGCCAATTGAATTGCAAAGAAAAGCAACGCTTTTTTCACGGCTTCTTTCTCAACTTCTATTCGGTCCCAAACCAATCCTGCAGCCACACCCATCATCACATAGAGCATACTCCAAACCGGTGCAAAAATCCAATTGGGTGGATTAAAACTAGGTTTTATCAAAGTCGGATACCATGTCGTAATAGCAGAACGAGTAACCATTCCAGAGAAATAACCAATGGCAAGACACGTAACGACAACTGCTAATATTCGGGTGATTTTATTCATTTTTACTTTTTTTAATGAAAGTCAAAATTACTCAAATATTCACTGGGATTCCATAAAATGAAAAAAGCTTTCGCTAAACCGGCAAACGGAGTACAATTGAAACTAATTTTAAGGAATTTAGTACAACATAAAAGTACATCCAGAAAATTTGACAAAACATTAATTGAAAAAGTCGCTTTTTACCTCAAAGAAGATTTTAAAACGTTACAGTTTTTTTTGTTGAATGATTTCAAATAATTCTTTCTTGTAGGTATCGCCAATAGGAATGCTTTTTCCGTTTATAAAAACATTTAAGGAATCCGTTTTCGTGATATGACGCAACGAAACAATAAATGATTTATGCGTTTTAACAAAGTCACTAGTTGGTAAAAAATCCTCGATACTTTTTAAGGTATTGTTAGTAATTACTTGTGGGTCCTTTAAATGAATGGCTACATAATTTTTCAGCCCTTCGATATAGCAAATCTCATTAATTTGCACTTTTTCAAAATTATTTTTACCATCGGTTTTGATAAAAATAAAATCATCCACCTCTTTTGGAATCTCCGTTACTTCAGCTTTAAAACTATTTTTCACTTTTAAAACAGCCTCGTAAAAACGTTCAAATTCAAATGGTTTTAATAAATAATCAACAGCATCCACTTCGTAACTTTGTATGGCAAACTGCGGATAAGCAGTGGTAAAAATAATTTTTGTTTTCCCTTTCACGAGTTTAGATAATTGCAAGCCTGTTAAATCGGGCATTTGAATATCCATAAAAACGAGGTCGATACCTCCTTCTTCTATTAGCGAAAGCGCCGTAAGTGCACTTGTGGTTGAGGAAACTAATTCCAAGAAAGGAATTCTACTCAAATATTTTTCTATCAATCGGATAGCAGGCGGTTCATCGTCAACAATAAGGCATTTTATTACTTTCATAATTTATAATTTAAAGGGCAACTTCAGCAAGGTTGTAAATACATCATTTGAATTGGTGTAAAGTAAAACAAAATCCTCTTTATAAATCGCACTCAATCTACGTTCTAAATTGTCTTTTCCAATACCAGTATTCGTATACTTTTCTGAAGATGAAATACTATTTGACGTTTCAATAATTACTTCTCGCTCTGTAATTTGTATTTTAATTTTGGCTGGAAAGGCTGCATTATTAATCATGCCATGTTTAAAAATATTTTCAACAAAATGTATAAAAACAAGCGAAGGCACTCTTTGTTCGCCAACAATTCCCTCAACGGTGTAATCTAAAAATAAAGTATCTTCAAATCTTTTTCGGTGCAAATAAATGTAATCTTCTATGAATTTAATCTCTTTGGTGAGGGGCATAAATTCATTTCCAGCTTCATACGTTACATACCGCAGGAGTTGAGACAACCGATAAATATCTTTGGCCACCTTGGGCTGAACATCAATTAAATCAGTATAAAAAGTATTTAAGGTATTGAACAAAAAGTGGGGTTCGATTTGTGATTTAAGCAAATTTAATTCTGCTTTGTTATAATCGAGTTCTAGCTTGTGCAGTCGACTTTGATTGGACGCAAATTCAAAAAAATAGAACACTACGGTGCTATACAAAATCGATTTTATAGCAAAAATCGAGTTATCAAAAGTGTAGAACAAAAACTTACGGGATTCTTCAAAATAATTGTGTTTCCCTGTAAAATGATACAAAATGACTTCCTCAAGCAAGTAACGAACTCGTCCAAAAATAACAATTAGGAATAGTACACCAATAGCAAATCTCCAATAGTGTTTCTTTCCTAAAGTGTACGGACTTACAAAGTAATAATTAACCGCATACGTTGTAAATGTTGCCGTGTACATGATGATTTGATTGTAGTTTAGAGGGAGTTGAAAATTCCTCAAAAAGCCCTTGCTGCCTCCATACACATAATCCGAAAAAAGGTCCATCAATACAATAATGAGAACAAGCCCAAAATGAAAGTACCATTGTTTTTTATTTATTTCCATGAATCGAATTTACGCATTCTCGTTTTACTTATTATTTTTTTTTGGATGAACGCCTAATTTCTCTGTACGAACAGGTTTTTTTTAACCAAAACAATAAAAAAGTTCTTTTTTCAGGTTTCATGTAGTAGAAAACCCAGATGGTGTAAAATGATTTTTGGCCTCTGCAATCTCCTATACATTTGCTGATAACAAAACCAAACAACATGAAAACCACAATCGCATTTTTATTATTGTTCAACATTAGCTTACTTTTTGCACAAGAAACCAAACTTACTGGAGTCGTTACTACAAAAAACGGTGCCGAAAAAGTAGCCTTTGCAAACGTTGCTATATTTGATGCTGCAAGCAATACTTTTTTCAAATATACCACAACAGATGAAAACGGATTATACGAAATACAACTTCCTACTACTTCTTTTTTTGTTAAGATCGAGTTATTAGGTTTTAAAACGGTACAGTCAAAAACTTTTGTATCAACTACTAAAAATATAACTCAAAATTTTGAATTGGAGGAAGATTCAGTAGCGCTAAACGAAGTTGTAGTGCTGCAAAAGAAGAGCATAATAAAACTCAGCAGAGACAAGATGATTGTAGATATTGACAAAGCAGGTTTTGGCAATGGCAATGACGGACTAGAAACCTTAAGTAAATTGCCTGGTGTACAATTGGACAAAGATGACAATGTAGTATTTAGAGGCAACGCCAACCTTCAAATAATGATTGACGGGAAACCATCCCTTTTATCAGGTGAGGAGTTGAAACAGTATCTTAAATCAGTAGATGGTGCCAACATTAAATCGGTTGAAATAATAGCAAATCCTTCTGCAAAATATGATGCCTCGGGAAGTGCAGGAATTTTTAATATCGTTCTAAAAAAATCAGCCGCTACCGGTTTAACTGGAAATGCAAGAACCTCAGTAGGCTATGCGGAGTTTATCAAAAATAATAACGGATTAAACCTGTACAATAATACCGAAAAATGGAATCTAAAATTGGGTATAAATTACGGCTATGTTGAAAGTGTAAATCGCAGAACCATAGACCAAACCGTGGTAACGCCAACAATCACCACTACTTTGCAACAAAAAAATGATTGGCTACCAGTTTCAAACAATTACTCAGGAAATTTTGGAGCAGGATACAAAATAAATAAAAATGCGAGCATGGGTGCTTCAGCCAATTATTCCTTGTACAAAAGTGATGAATTTACAAAAGGACGTACCAACGAATTTGATGATATGGTTTACAAAAGATACACCTTCTTAAACACTCAAAACGACTTGGTGAACAATACACTAACGGGAACTGTATTTTACAATTTTGCATCTGATAGTTTAGACACCAAAATAGATGCTCAAATTAATTATGCCAATTACAAAAATGACAGCAACCGCATTACGACCAACTCCTACTTCACCTCAGATACGAATGAAATGTACCGCAACACCGAAGATGTTAAATATCAAAACCCTACAAACTTCAATATCATCAGTGCGCGAGTAGACTTCGAAAAAAAGATCAATGACAAATTCAACTTTGAAACCGGTAGCAAACTGAGTTACGTAAACAATGACTACACCATCATTTTAAAAGATAGAAATGATCAAGGAGAATACATAACAAACACGAATAGAAGCAATCAATTAATTTACAAAGAATCAATTCTATCGGGCTATGGCATCACCAATTTCACAAAAGGGAATTTTGACATTCAAGCTGGACTAAGAGCAGAATACATCAATTACAATGCAACCTCTTTAACCTCAAATAACACCAACAAAGACAATTATTTATCGCTTTTCCCTTTCTTCAGTATTAACGGGAATTTTAAAAACGATCAATTCAAATTTTCATACAGCCGCCGTATTCAAAGACCACGCTACTTGTACTTGAATCCTTATTTTGAGTATATTGACACCTATAATGTCTCTGTAGGGAATCCAAATTTAACACCTCAATTTACAGATGCGTTTGAAGTAGTATGGATTAAAAAACAAAAAACGTCACTTTCCCTTTTTGCAAATTTCTCGAAAGATGAAATGTACCAAATTATTGATTATGATACTGATACCAAAATAACTACTTTGTCCTATGACAATATCGGAAAATCAAAAACTATCGGATTATCACTCAATACCAGCATTACCGTTAAAAAATGGTGGGAAGCACAACTCAGCAGCGAGCTTACATATGGTCAAGCAACTTCTGATTTAGAAAACTACAAATTTAACGATAGCGGCGTCTCCTTTTCGGGAGCGTTAAATCAATCATTTACTTTGGCGAAAGATTGGAGCGCCACTTGGAACAGTTTTTACAGCCAAAACGGCGCTTACGGAAACACGACTTTCAAACCATCCTATGACATGTCATTTACGATGAGAAAAGACTTTTTTAACAAAAAAATTCGTTTGAATTTAAGTGCTCAAAATGTATTGAGAAAAAGCCAATGGATACAAAGCACGAAACAAGATAACGTAACTACTAATTGGGTTAATCGATGGGAAACTCGCAAAATAACGGTATCCGTTACTTACAATTTTGGAACAGCAAAAAAGAAAGAAGTAAAAGAGGCCGACCTGAATGAGGAGCAAAACAGATTGTAAGCGTTAATCATTCCGTTTTACTCAAAAAAGGGTGACGATTTCAAAAAACTACGAATCAGTGGTGGCAAAAAAAAGTATCTTTGCGTAAATTTTTCATTTTATGATTGCAGCAAACAATTTTATTCCATTATCATATACCAATACAGTTGAAAGCGGGAATTTTCAATGGAGCGCACCCAGTAATATTGCACTTGTAAAATACTGGGGGAAAAAAGAGAATCAAATTCCAGCTAATCCATCGGTGAGTTTTACATTGAATAATTGCAAAACGATTACCAAATTCGCTTTCGCCAAAAAAGAAAACGACGGTTCTTTCTCGTTTGATTTGCTTTTTGAAGGGCAGCCCAAAGAAGATTTCAAACCGAAAATTCAAAAGTTTTTGGAGCGAATAGAAATCTATTTGCCGTTTTTAAAAGACTATCATTTTACAATTGACACCGAAAATACGTTTCCGCACAGTTCCGGAATTGCGTCATCGGCATCAGGAATGGCAGCCTTGGCAATGAATTTAATGAGCCTCGAAAAAGCGTTAAACCCAGCAATGTCTGACGATTATTTCTATCAGAAAGCGTCTTTACTTGCCCGTTTGGGTTCTGGAAGTGCTTGCCGAAGTGTAAAAGGACAAGTTGTAGTTTGGGGAAACCAAGCTAATATCCAAGGAAGTTCAGACTTATTTGGAGTTGAATTTCCGCATGCGATTCATGCTAATTTTAAGAATTTTCAAGACACGATTCTACTTGTTGACAAAGGTGAAAAACAAGTCTCGAGTACCGTGGGTCATGACTTGATGCACAACCATCCTTTTGCCGAAAGGCGATTTGCACAAGCTCATGAAAATCTAGACGCACTGATTACTATTTTTGAAAGTGGTGATTTAAATGCTTTTATCAAAATTGTAGAAAGTGAAGCCTTGACATTACACGCCATGATGATGACTTCGATGCCGTATTTTATTTTAATGAAACCAAACACATTACAAATTATTAATGCAATTTGGAAATTTAGGAATGAAACGCAAATTCCCGTTTGTTTTACCCTAGATGCTGGTGCCAATGTACACGTATTGTATCCCGAAAACGTTAGCGAAAAAGTTTTGCAATTTATTAAAGACGAATTAGTTGGCTATTGCCAAAATGGGCAGTACATTTGTGATCAAATAGGAAACGGAGCAGCGCTTGTTTAATCTTTTTTTGTGTATCTTTAAACATCCTTAAAAAAAAGTTGATGGATATTCAATCAGAAAAAATAGAATTGATCAAAATGTTACTCGCAACTACTGATGCCACTTTATTAAGAGTTGTAAGAAACGTTTTTGAAAAACAACAACATACCGTTTGGACGGAACTATCAGCCGAAGAACAAGAACAAATTGAAATTAAAATCCAAGAAGACAATCGAGGCGATCAATTGGATTTATAAAAATAAACACATTACAATTACCAACCCCAAATTGTTAATTTAAAATACATATGAAAGGACCTTTATTTTATTCAAAAATATTACTCTTTGGAGAATACGGAATCATTCGTGACTCAAAAGGGCTTTCAATTCCATATAATTTTTATAATGGTGCGCTGAAAAAAGAGGATAATCCCTCTCAAGAAGCAATCCAATCAAACGGTCACTTGAAACGTTTTGTAACGTATTTAGAAACATTGCAAAACGAGCAACCAGAACTTGTTACTTTTGATTTATCTCTTTTAAAAGAAGATGTTGAAACTGGAATGTATTTTGACTCTAGCATCCCACAAGGATATGGAGTTGGAAGTAGTGGCGCTCTAGTAGCGGCTATTTACGATAAATATGCAAACCTTAAAATCACGGTTTTAGAAAACCTAACCCGTGAAAAATTATTGCAGTTAAAAAATATCTTTTCTCAAATGGAGAGTTTTTTCCACGGGAAAAGTTCAGGTTTAGATCCTTTGAATAGTTACTTGAGTATTCCAATTTTAATTAACTCTAAAGATCATATTGAAGCAACGGGAATTCCTACTCAAAGTTTTGATGGTAAAGGCGCTGTATTTTTATTAGATTCAGGTATTGTGGGCGAAACCGCTCCGATGGTAAATATCTTTATGGAAAACCTAAAAGACAAAGGTTTTAGAACCATGTTAAAAAATCAATTTGTAAAATATACCGATGCATGCGTTGAAAATTTCTTAGGCGGAGATATGAAATCACTTTTCATGAACACTAAGAAACTTTCAAAAGTAGTTTTAAACAATTTTAAGCCTATGATTCCTGAGCAATTTCATGGAATCTGGCAACAAGGAATTGATAGCAATGACTACTATCTAAAACTCTGTGGATCAGGTGGCGGAGGTTATATTCTGGGCTTTACCGAAGATTTAGAACGCGCAAAAGCATCGTTGAAAGATTACAAATTAGAAGTAGTTTATCAGTTTTAGTCATCCTCCCCAAAACCCTCTCCATTGGAGAGGAAAAAGAAAACCTAAAGCAGTATCTTTAGTATTGGGAATCATATCTTATTAAATAAATCTAAATGTTAAGCAGGCAACACAAACTTCTAATAATGAAAATTGCAAGTTTGTTCTCTGTTGTGCGAGGATACAACATTCCCATCATTATTTTAGCACAGTATCTTTCAGCTGTATTTATTTTGGCTCCCGAAAAAAGGGCGCTTGATATTTTACTCGATTTCAATTTATTTATTCTAGTTTTCGCATCTTCGCTAACGATTGCATCCGGATATATCATCAACAACTTTTACGATAGTCAAAAAGATTTAATCAACCGTCCTACTAAATCGATGTTGGATCGATTGGTGAGTCAAAAAACAAAATTAAACGTTTATTTTACACTTAATTTCATTGTCGCTTTGATGGCTTTGTTTGTTTCGTGGCGTGTATTTTTATTCTTTTCAGGATATATATTTTTCATTTGGTTGTATTCCCATAAAATAAAAAAACACCCAATCATAGGAAACCTAATGGCTGCTTTACTGGCTATTTTGCCTTTTTTTGCAATACTTCTGTATTTTTACACCCGAATTCCATTTGAAGAAATTGAAAATTACAAACAGCAACTTGGAGTAATTTTTGCGCATGCCTCCTTTTTGTTTTTGCTGTTGCTCATCCGGGAAATGATTAAAGATTTAGAAAATCTTAAGGGGGATTTAGTAAACGACTACAAAACGATTCCCATTGTTTACGGCGAGGAAACATCAAAAAAAATAATTACTCTTTTGACTCTTTTGACAGTACTTCCTGTTTATCTTTTGATCGAAATTTACGATGTAGGCTACATGGACGGCTACTTTTATTCCTGTTTGATTGTACTTATTTTTTTTCTTATTTACCTGTGGAAGTCAAATACTAAGCTACAATTCTTATTGCTTCATAATCTTTTAAAATTTCTTATCGTAGCTGGAGTCTTTTGCATTGTCTTGATTAATCCAAGTGTTTTATGGCAAGGGAAAAGATTGTTGATGACGGTTTAGATTCATTCTAGTTTTAGCATTTAAAAGCGTTGTAAAAACACTTTGAAAGACTACCAAATGTTTCATTGAAGATAGCCCCGATAGTAGTGAAAATCCTTTTCTTTTTTCCTTTAAAAAAGAAAAGATTGCAACGGATAGCGGGAATTAGCTCCAAAAAAAACGATACTTAAATATATTAATTAGCTTACTAATTAGCCAGTTAGCGTTTTTATAATTTGCGGTTATTGATTGTCAAGTATATAAATAGTATCTTTGCACAAATTATTGGAATATTATGAATAACAAGGAAGGCAATAATAAGAAAAGTGGTCCAAGAGCAGCTAGCTCAAGACCAAGTTCGAATAAGCCAAAACCTGCCATGCAGAAGCGCGCCCAAGGGCCAAAAAAAGTTAAAGTTACTACTAAAGTTGCCGATATCGCTACTGATAAAGTAGAGAAAAAACCAAATCAAGCACCAAAGAGACCGAAAGTAAAAGACGAAATTCGTTTGAATAAATACATTGCAAATTCTGGTGCGTGCTCGCGTCGTGATGCGGATATTTACATTCAATCTGGTACTGTAAAAGTAAATGGAATTCCTGTAACCGAAATGGGATACATGGTAAAACCGGGAGATGTTGTTAATTTTGATGGATCTACATTGACTCCAGAGAAAAAAGTGTACATCTTGCTGAACAAACCTAAAAACTTCACCACTGCGATGGACGAAGGTCAGGAATACCGTAACGTATTAGAATTGGTAAAAGGTTCTACTACTGCAAAAATTGGTGCAGTAGGACGAATGGACAAAAACACAACAGGATTGTTATTGTTCACGAACGACACGGACATGATTCGTAAGTTTACATTACCTAGTCAAAAATCATCTAAGATCTACCAAGTTTCATTAGATAAAAACTTAAAATTTGAAGATTTAGAAAAAATCCAAAAAGGATTAACACTAGACGGTCACCGTGTTTTTGTAGAAGACGTAAGTTACATAGAAGGCGAGGCAAAAAGTGAAATTGGGTTGCAATTAAGATCAGCTAACGTGAAAGTTGTTCGTTCTATCTTTGAACACTTTAGTTATGATGTACTGCGTATTGATAGAGTTTCTTTTGCAGGTTTAACCAAAAAGAATTTACCTAGAGGAAACTGGAGGTTGCTTACCGAACAAGAAATCATCAATTTGAAAAACGTATAAATCATTTTCAAATTATAAATAGTAAATCCCGTTTCGCATTGCGAAAGGGGATTTTTTGATTAAAAACACAATCTTACAATAGTATGACGCCAGAAAAATTACAATCAATTGCTTTTAAATGGTTTGAAAGTTTCAACAATAAAGAATTAGAAAAATTATTATCCTTATACGATGATGATGCAGTACATTTTAGTCCAAAACTAAAAATGCAACATCCCGAAAGCGATGGTTTTGTTAGCGGCAAAGAAGGTTTGCGTAGGTGGTGGAAAGATGCTTTTGAACGTTTACCCAGTTTAAACTACAAAGTAAAATCGCTTACCGCAAATGGAGACCGCGTATTCATGGAATATACCAGAACGGTTACTGGCGAAGTTGACCTGGAAGTGGCAGAAGTCCTAGACATTAAAGAAAATAAAATAATTGCCTCGAGAGTGTATCACGGATAAAAAATTGATTTTTTTTAAATCTGGTATTGTAGGTATATGCCAAAACAGATACCTAAGATCCCATTCGCTTTAAACCGAATGGGATTTTTTTTGACCGATAGGGAATGAAAATATAAAAAGTCCATGTACCGCATTACAATAGCAATATATTTGGGGTAATAATTAATTATTTTTGGATAAATTAGCTTCACTAATAATCAAATCTAAACAATGAAAAAAATAACCACACTTTTCTTCTCAATAACAGCATCGTTGCTGCTTATTAATTGTAAATCTGAAGACAAAAAACAAGATTTTACAAGTTTAACAAAAAGCTATTTTGACGACAAAAACGCTATGGATCCTCTAGGAGCAACACAAAGTGGTCAAAATCAATATAACGATCAGTTGCAATTTGAAATGACAGACAGTTATAGAAAATCGCAAGCTGCTTTTTATGACAAATACGAAACAGCATTAAATACAATTTCAAAAGAAAACTTAACAGCGGAAGAAAAAAACAGCTACGAAATCATAAAATGGGAAGTTGAGATTGGAAAAAATCTACTCAAACAACCGACCAATTTACTTCCTGTACATCAATTTTGGGGTACACACCTTACGATGGGACAATTTGCAGGAGGAACTAGCGCACAACCTTTTAAAACAGAGCAAGACTACACCAATTTCTTGAAGAGAATGGATAAGTACTCCGTTTGGATCGATTCGGCAATGGTCTACATGAAAAAAGGAATGGCAAAAGGAGTAGTATTACCAAAATCGCTGACGGTAAAACTAATTCCGCAATTTGCAGAGATGGCGACACCCAAAATCGAAGATAATTTATTTTACTCTGCCATTAAACTGATGCCAGACTCTTTCCCGGAAAGTATCAAAAAAGATTTGACAGCCAAGTATACTGCCACCATCAATGACAAACTGATTCCACAGTATAAAAAAATGGCTGATTTCTTAAACAAAGAATATCTTCCTGCATCTAGAACAACAAGCGGAATAGGCAGTTTGCCTTTTGGAAAAGATTTATATGCTGCCTACGTAAAACAATGGACCACTACTGATATGACTCCCGATGCCATTCATGAATTAGGATTGAAAGAAGTTGCCCGTTTAACAGCCGAAATGGAAAAGGTAAAAACTCAAGTGGGTTTTAAAGGTACATTAATCGAGTTTTTTGAAGAGGTTCGAAACAAAAAAGAACTAAAACCTTTCACCAAACCAGAAGAGGTTATTGCTAATTTTCAAAGTATTTACACCCGTATTAAACCCAACGTAGACAAATTATTTGCGTTACAACCGCAAACAAAATTTGAAATCAGACGCACAGAAGCTTTTAGAGAACAAACAGCGAGTGCCGAGTATAATCAAGGAACTGCAGACGGAACGCGACCAGGAATTTTTTATGTTCCTATTCCAGATGTAGCAAATTATAATATGTATGGTGACGAAGATTTGTTTTTGCACGAAGCGATTCCGGGTCATCACTTCCAAATATCCTTGCAGCAGGAAAACAAAAGCTTGCCTGATTTTAGAAAATTTAATTGGTTTGGTGCTTACGGCGAAGGTTGGGCTTTATACACAGAAAGTTTAGGTAAAGAATTAGGATTGTATCAAGATCCATATCAATATTTTGGTATGCTAGGCAATGAAATGCACCGAGCGGTTCGATTAGTAGTTGATACCGGTTTACATGCTAAAGGTTGGACGAGAGAGAAAGCTATCCAGTTTTCTTTAGCCAATGAAGCCGAAAGTGAAGCGAGTATTATCCCAGAAATAGAGCGTTACATGGCTATTCCTGGACAAGCACTTTCGTATAAAATTGGTCAGTTAAAAATAATGGAACTCCGCAAAAAAGCCGAAACTAAAATGGGAGCTAAATTTGATATTAAAAAATTCCATGAAAAAGTATTGGAGTCAGGTGTAATGCCCTTAGCTTTAGTGGAACAAAAAATTAATGAGTGGGTTGAAGGAAAATAAAAACAATCATACTAAAAAGCTTCTCACCATGAGAAGCTTTTTTTATCTCTAAATAAGTTTTGAAATAAAACCTCAAGAAAACGTGAGAGAAACAACTGGATTACCAACAGAGTTACTAAGTAATAAAAAGTCTTGAATTAAATTAAAAACAAATTTTCCAGCACTCTACAAACCAGAAATAATGTGAGCTTAATACTAGAAATGTGATTGTAACAAATAGATACTTTATGCACCCGCCACGTAGAATTAGTTTTTAATTAAACAACTTTATCTGTTTGAGTGTTTTTACAGAAGCTTCTGAAAAAAAATCGCGCCATTCGCAGAAAAATCAGGACAGTAAAGATTGCATTAAAAACGATTCTCGATACACATCACTTTAAGTGCCAAGCGTATTGAGAAGTTTACTTCGTTGTACTTCACAGAATTCCCAAACTTATGAGATGAACTGTCAATTTAAATAATGACATTAACGGGTCCTACCAAACAAGTAGTGTGTCCCGCGGCATAGAAACCGCAAAGCGACACAGCACATAAACTACAGACCTATTTATTGACAAATTGATTTACTTTACGCTTAAAAAGCATTGCCGCTTATCGACTGAAAAACAAAACGTTCTCAAGCTACTTTTACATATCTAATAATTTTTCCATTCTTTAAAAATTTTTTCTGATAATGTGGACAAAATACCAATGACCATTTTTGCGATTGGATTTTCTTTACCATCAATTAACATTTGTAGCCCTTCTTTCTCTGCATTAACATTGCAACCGTGAGAGGTAATACGATTAATTACACTTAAAATATCGGCAGCATTTTTGCCAAATCTTTCAATTGAATATACATAAACTTCTGTGACACTGCCATTCTCGATTTCTAACATCAACTTACTTCCTTCCGGTCTATCAGCAAATTTTAAATCATTACTGCTCTTATCGGTGTACACTTTTGAATCTTCAACAGCATTTTTTGGAGTTGATATCATATCCTCCATTTCACCAAAAATTTTATAAACTGCTCTCATTTGTATGTAGTATTAAATTCAATACAAATGTATTGCACAAGACAAAATTTTGTTGCTTTACACAACGACTTTGGCGCTGTTTTTAATCAATACAAATAATTTTAGTAAGGTTGAAAATTAAACAATACCCTGCTCTTACATAACGAGTTAAACAATAGTTAAGAAAATTGATTCTATTAAAAAATTCGCTGTCACAATACCATAAACATTAGCTCTTCTTTGCACTTACAAAGCTTATTATCACGTTAAAAATCATTACTCGTGTTAAAAAAATCTGCCAAACGTAACGAATAAATGAAAAAATTACTTTGAAATTATTCTATTTTTTAGTGCTCATTGACTTTTACACAAATAAAATACTTAGCCAATATTAAAAAACAAGAAAATAATTATCTACTCGTGGACTTTTTGAACAAATAATAGTCCTTCCCGATAAAATCGGGATCAAGTCTAAAACCTGTGGGGAAATATTAAATTTCGATATTTGTATTTTAAAAATAGATACAAATGCAAGATTCTTTTAGTGAGCTAATCAAGGATCAAGTCTAAAACCTGTGGGGAAATATTAAATTTCGATATTTGTATTTTAAAAATAGATACAAATGCAAGATTCTTTTAGTGAGCTAATCAAATTATTATTACCTGAAATTG
>NZ_JBLVPU010000007.1:0-137551 GCF_048286735.1 Flavobacterium frigidum
AACTGTCTTGATAACGCAATTATTGAGAATTTCTTCGGTATATTAAAATCAGAATTGTTTTATCTGAAAAAATACACATCAATTGACCAATTAAAAGGGGAAATAAAGGAGTATATAAATTATTATAATAATGACAGAAGTAAGTCTAATTTAAACAAAATGAGCCCGATACAATATCGAGCTCATTATTATCAAAATTAATTATAAATTTGTCCAAACTTTTGGGTTCAGTCTAAAATCACCGCTTTTTTATAAAGTTTAAATATGAAATTTAGATAGCATTTACGATTGCTACAAAATCGTCTGCTTTTAGTGCAGCACCACCAATAAGACCACCGTCTACATCTGGTTTTGAGAATATTTCTTTGGCATTATCCGGTTTTACGCTTCCGCCGTAAAGGATAGAGACGCTTTCAGCAATGTGACTTCCAAAAGCTTTTCGAACTGTTTCTCTGATGAATTCATGCATTTCCTGTGCTTGTTCCGGAGAAGCTGTTTCTCCTGTCCCAATTGCCCAAACTGGCTCGTAAGCCAAAACAATACGTTCCCAATCTTTTGATTCGATATGAAACAATCCATCTCGCAATTGGTTTTCTACCACATTAAAATGATTTTCTGATTGGCGGTCTTTTAATTCTTCTCCAAAGCAAAAAATAACTGTCATGTCATGTTCCAAAGCTGTATTTACCTTATTAGCAATTAAAGCATCGGTTTCATTAAAAATCGCTCTGCGTTCTGAATGTCCTAAAATTACGATGTCTACTCCAACACTTTTTAACATATCTGCAGAAATTTCGCCAGTAAAGGCGCCACTTTCCGCTTCATGTACGTTCTGTGCAGCTACATCTATAGTAGTGAATTCTAAATGATCAACAGCAGTGGCTAAATTCACAAAGGTAGGAGCAACAATAACTTGGGCTTTTGTATCCGTAGGTATTTTTGCAATTAATTCATTTAACAAATCTTCAGTTTGCTCTGAATTTTTATGCATTTTCCAGTTTCCAGCAACAATCTTCTTTCTCATTGTAGTGATCTTTAATTTAATATTTTATATTTTAAATATTGTTTTTTATACCTGTTATTGTAGTTTTTTCAAAGTATCATTAATCTTGTCAAAATCAGTTTCAATGGCGCGGTACAAGACAATTTTACCATTTTTATTTACGATAATATACCTTGGAATCCAATCTACATCTATAGCTTTTGCAAATACACCTTTCATTTGATCATTGGCCATAAAATGATCTCCTTTTAATTCGTGTTTTTCAATACCTGCTTTCCATTTATCTGCCGTTTTATCCATAGAAAGAAATAGGTAGGATACGTTAGGGTTGTTCGCTTGTAAATCCTTAAGTTTTGGCATTGCTTTTACACAATCGCCGCACCAAGAAGCCCAAACTTCAATAACCAAAGTTTTTCCTTTGTATTTTTTTAAAATATTTTTGAATGAAACTTGGCTTCCATCTGTAGCTAATAATGTTGTCGAAAGCGCTTTTTTGGAGAATTCTGTTTTTTGTGCATTTGAAGTGCAGGAAAATGTTGCAAATGCAACCAGTAGTGCTATTATTTTTTTCATTTTAGATATGTTTTTAACAAAGTTAAACAAACAATTTGAATGCGGTATAAAGAACAAGAAATTTTGAAAACATTATTCGAAAATGATAATGCAATATCGTTATAGTTTGTTAATACTGTAATGATTTTAATTCTCTGGTTGTGTGTTGAAAGTATCGTGCTATTTATACAAATCAAAAGTCGTAAAGTTTCAAAAAAGAGACTTTACGACTTTAAATTTTGAAAGTCTATTTTTTAAAATTTTAAATCAGCGCTATCGTTGTGATGTACTTTTTGTACTATTGTTCCTTTTTCCAGTAAAACAAGACTTGGATTGGCTCTTTCGATCGTTTTTACAGTTATTGCATCACAAAAATAGAAGTCAAATGTCAATCCGAATTGTTTTTTTGCAGCAGCTATTTCTTCTGGTGAAGAGGCAGTCATTCCAACCACCTTGTATCCTTTGGCTGTAGCATCTTTATTTAGTTGCTCTAATTTTGCCATTCCATTTTGATCAGCATACGCTAAATCATAAGCGGTGATCAATAAGACTTTTGGAGCCTCAAGAAATTCCTCTTTAAAGTCAGAACCGTCTTTTTCCATTGTAAAATCATGGATAGGAGGAACGTATCCTTCTGTGATCACTTTGTCTTTTCGGTCAACGAAAACAGCCCCTTCTGGAATTGCCATCAAGTCTTTTTCAGTAAATTCTTTATCGACACCACCAACTTTGTAAATAAAGACCATTTCTACCACTGATTTTTCTGCTCCGTCAGGAATTCGCATTCCTTTTTGAATATTATTCCCCACTTTGTATGGTCGAAAATCTATTAACGGCAAATGATTTAAAACCCAAACGCCCATCAATGAGGACAAAACAATACTGGCATAAATAACTATGTTTTGTACATTATTGGTAAACAAAGGTTTCACCAATTTTTGATTGAAAAATAAGATCAAAATAAAGAAAAGTAAAACGATGTCCTTGGTAAACGATTGCCAAGGTGTCAGTTTTAAAGCATCACCAAAACAACCACAATCTTTTACCACATTAAAATAAGCAGAGTAAAAAGTTAGGAAAGTAAACAATACAATCAGAATTAATAAACTCCAAATCGTGAATTTAGTTTTGGAACCAATGAGCAACATAATACCCAGAACCACTTCAAGAATTACCAAAAATAAGGCTATCCCGAGTGCAAAGGGTACAAAAAACGGTATGTTGAAAACGGGTTCACTGAAATATTCGGCCAGTTTATAGGAAAACCCGATAGGGTCATTTAGTTTGATTAATCCTGAGATAATGAATAGGATACCAACGAAAATTCTAGAAAATTGAGTACTTATATTTTTCATAATGCGTTATTGCTTTTTTTATTTAGTTCCAAAACCCATTAGAATCAATGCGAAAATAGAATAATTAATCATGTCTTGATAATTAGCATCGATCCCTTCAGATACGAGAGTTTTTCCTTTATTGTCTTCAATTTGTTTGACGCGTAGTAGTTTTTGTAAAATTAAATCAGTTAGTGAACTTACACGCATTTCGCGCCAAGCTTCTCCATAATCATGATTTTTATCTTCCATTAAATCTTTGGTCAGTTTGACTTTGGCATCGTATAATTCAGTTGCTTTCGCCACCTCTAAATCAGGTTGATCTACTAATCCAAGTTCCAATTGTATCAAAGCCATAATCGAATAATTGATAATCCCTATGAATTCGCCCGTTTCATCTTCATCAATTTTACGAACCTCGTTTTCTTGTAAGCTTCTAATTCTTTGTGCTTTGATATAGATTTGATCCGTCAAGGAAGGCAGTCTTAAAATACGCCAAGCACATCCGTAATCTTTCATTTTATTGATAAACAGTGCACGACAAGTCGCAATTACTGAATCGTATTCTTTTGAAGTATTCTTCATTATTGGTGTATATTTGTATTCAAATTTTTTCAAAAATAAGATAATTTTTTTTAATGTAGATTCTTGATGTATTTAAAACTGTAAACGAATGACGATTAACTGCAAAGGTATACTTGTTGATCTTGTTGCCCCAAAAATAATGGGTATTTTGAATGTAACACCCAACTCTTTTTTTGATGGTGGTAAATATAAAAATGAAACTGAAATTCTATCTCAAGTAGAAAAAATGCTGCTCGATGGCGCTACTTTCATAGATGTTGGAGCCTATTCCAGCAAGCCAAATGCAGAATTCGTATCGGAACAAGAAGAAATTTCTAGAATTGTTCCAGTAGTAAATTTGATTCTAAAACATTTTCCAGAAACCATAATTTCGATTGACACCTTTAGAAGTGAAGTGGCAAAAGCTTCTATTGAAAGTGGTGCAGCTATCATAAACGATATTTCAGCCGGAAATTTGGACGAGAAAATGTTTGAGATAATAGCAAAATATAACGTTCCTTATATTATGATGCACATGCGTGGCAATCCGCAAACGATGCAAACATTGACAAATTATGAGGATATTGTAAAAGAAATGTTATTCTATTTTTCGGAGAAAGTGGCTATGGCAAGAAGTTTTGGAATTAATGATTTGATTATCGATCCGGGCTTTGGCTTTGCCAAAACAATAGCGCAAAATTACGAAGTTTTTCAAAAAATGGAATTGTTCAATATACTTGAACTTCCGCTTCTAATTGGAGTCTCCAGAAAATCCATGATTTATAAAACGCTAGATACTTCTATTGAAAATGCGTTAAACGGAACAACGGTTTTAAATACTTTAGCATTGACCAAAGGAGCCAAAATTTTGAGGGTTCACGATGTAAAAGAAGCCATGGAGTGTGTTACATTATTTAATAAAATCAATTTGTAAAAATGAAATATTATACTCTGATTGTTCTTTTTACTTTGTTTAGCTGTGGTAATAAAGAAGATGTTTTATTGCCAAAAGCCGCTGTAACAATTGTCAAAAATGTAGATGATCTCTCTCCAATCTATATTTTTTTTAGAACAAAAGGAAGAGATACGCTGGCTGAAGTAAACCGGAAGAACAGTATTATTTCGACTAATTGGATTCTGAATGTAGACAAGCGTTTGCCGTTGCGACTTGTTATTCCAGAAATTATGAAGTTGCAACAAAAAAAGCGTGAAGAAAAAGCACATAAGAATGAAAAAGCCGAAAACTATTATTCCTACGCCGATACGATTTGTAAAAACCTAGCTTTTATCCCTTTTACTGATGTGTTTTATACAATTGGAGAACCTGCGGCTGGTAATATGATTATTAGATTTGAAAAAAGAAATGATTTAGTGAAAGTTGGTGATAAAGTGATTCAAAAGAGTGAACTAGTGAATTATGTTTATAGTATAGCTCATATAGTTCAGCCTATTATATTCTTGGTTTTTGATAAAAATATGTCTTACGAAGAATATATTCAGACTAAAATTTTAGTTAGAAAATTTGATTCCTATAATGATGAAGTTCCAAAAGAATTCATCTACTAAAATTTTAAAACGTACCTTTTACTTTCTCAACTAATGATTACTGAAAACTGACTATTTTTACTGATGGTGATACGGTTCATTTCTCAAAATTGTGAAGCCGCGATACAATTGTTCGATAAAAAACAACCGCACCATTTGATGGGAGAACGTCATTAAAGACAGAGATATTTTGCCTTGTGCTTTGGCATAAACGGTATCCGAAAAACCATAAGGACCGCCAATAACAAAAACTAAAGTCTTTACTCCAGAGTTCATTTTCTTTTGTAACTCTTCTGAAAAACCTACACTAGAAAAATTTTTTCCGTTTTCGTCCAATAAAATCAATTGGTCTGTTGGCGTGATTTTAGCTAAAATCAATTCGCCTTCTTTTTCTTTTTGTTGACTTTCAGATAAGTTTTTTACGTTTTTGATATCGGGAATAATATCCAAATCAAATTTGATATAAAACGACAAACGCTTGGTATAATCATCAATCAATGATTGAAGGGATTTATTATCAGTTTTACCAATAGCAATCAATTTGATGTTCATATTTGATGTGTTTCTGAATCGCAAATATAAGGAACTTCAGCATTTTTTTAAATGAAAAAATATATTTGGTTCCTCTTTTATTCTAAAACAATAGCATCAATTAGTAATTCAAAAGATTCTTCTTTTTTGTTACCAATTAAGAAAGTGATTTCTGATACAGTTGTACCTTCGAAATTTTGTAAGTCTAAATTTTGGCCTCTAAATACTGGATACAATTTTGAGAATGGAATTTTAATAGTTTGCCAGTTAGTATCCGTTTTGAAGGGAAAAACATAAGAATGGGAATCATTTTTATTAGACTTCACTCGAAATTGATAAGTAGTTCCATCGCCTTTGATGCGGATAGAAAAATGAGTTGTTCCTATTAATTCAATTGGTTCAAGAACATATTTTACGGCACAGAAACCGCCGTTATTTGCTAACGAAACCTCACCTTCAAAAGCTCCCTCTCCGCCTGAATTCAGATAGAATTTACTTTTGGAAATGCCTCCCATGACAGAATCATTTACGATTTTCCAGTTTTGTAGGTTGCTTTTTAAATCAAAATCAAAGATGACAACAGGATACATTAGATTGGTTTTATATAAATTTATGATTTAGGTAAAGGAGCACCTACAGCAATATCGCATCTGTGGTTCGTTTGACCATGTGGCGGATTCATACCCTCAGGAGTTGGCGTTGTTGCAACCGCAGGTGCGGTTGGGACTACGGTAGGAACCGTTATCGATTGTGTTTGTTGTTGTTGTACTGCAGGTTTAGGTGTTGTTGTGGCTGGTGGAGAATTTAAAGGTGCGCCTACGGGAATATCGCAACGATGTGATGGTTGTCCATGTGCCGGATTTTTTCCATCGGCTACTGTAGCAGTAGTTGTAGGCATTACATTTGTTGAATTTACCTTGTTTGTTGGTTGTTGTGGCTGATTTGCTATGGCTTCATTTTTCATTTGGTTACCAACTTCAGTAAAGGGAACAACGTTTGTTGGTGTTGTGCTATTTTGAGCCTCTGTTTCTTTTTTACAAGAGGTCAATACAATCGATGATGCAAAAAGAAGTGTTAAAAAGGATTTCATGCTCTGTTTTTTAGTTTCACAATCAAATATAAGGATTTAATTAATAAACTACTCTAAGGAATAATTGATTTTATAAAGCTGAAGAAAGTGAATTTGATTGTATGCTTAAAAATAATAGTTTTAAACATTCCTTGTAAAAACGATTCTTTGTTGTAAGTCATTGAATTCCCTCTTTTTTTAAAATAACAAAGCATTCCTATTTTCAAATCCACAAAATATATCATACTTTAGCATTCTATAAATTTCTTATAAAATGATTAGCGATATACAGTTCAAAAATGAGTTAAATCTAGTGATACAAAATGCCATTCGGGAAGATGTAGGTCCTGGTGATTTTAGTTCTTTGGCTTGCATCCCATCGACAGCAATGGGGAAAGCAAAGTTATTGGTTAAGGAGAATGGTATTATTGCAGGTGTGGCTTTTGCTAAAATGATCTTTGAATTCGTTGACCCTACTTTGAAAATAGAAATTTTTATTGAGGACGGGAGTTTGGTTCAAAAAGGAGATGTCGTTTTTCATGTTTCTGGAAGTTCCCAATCTATCTTGAAAGCAGAACGGGTCGTTCTTAATTCCATGCAAAGAATGTCTGCAATAGCTACTAAAACGAAAGAATATGTTCGATTGTTAGAAGGAACTAAAGCTAAAATTCTTGATACACGCAAAACTACACCGGGATTTAGAGCTTGTGAAAAATGGGCAGTAAAAATTGGTGGTGGTGAAAATCATCGATTTGCTTTGTATGACATGATTATGCTAAAAGACAATCACAATGATTTTGCTGGAGGTATAACGTTGGCCATTACCAAAACTAAAGCTTTTTTAGAAGCAAATAACCTGGATTTAAAAATTATAGTCGAAGCAAGAAATCTAGATGAAATAGCCGAAATATTAGAAAATGAAGGCGTTTTTAGAATTTTAATTGATAATTTTAATTTTGGAGATACTAAAAAAGCAGTAGCTTTGATAGGCGATAAATGCCTGACTGAATCTTCTGGAAATATTAATGAAAACACTATTCGTCATTATGCAGAATGTGGTGTAGATTATATTTCTTCAGGAGCTTTAACACACTCTGTCTATAACATGGATTTGAGTTTAAAAGCGATATGAGTACAGAAATAGAGATTAAATTGCAAAGAATTCCAATAATTCGGAATTTAGTAAATGTGCTAAAAAAAGTTGAGCTTCCCTGGTTGCAAGGTTTATCATTATATGATTTGCTGGAACTGTACGGACTTGGAATTGTAGAAAGCGCTTTAACGTATCATGCTAGTGCTATTGCATTTAGTTTTTTTATGGCCTTATTTCCCTTTGCATTATTCATTTTAAATCTCATTCCATTTATACCTATTGAAGGTTTTCAGGAAGATTTTTTGTTGTTTGTAAAAGATGGCGTTCCGCCCAATACATACGATGCAATTTATAAAATCATTAGTGATATTCTAAACAATAGTGATTCTGGTTTGTTATCTTCTGGGTTTATATTGTCTATATTTTTGATGGCAAATGGATTAAACGGAATTTTAGGTGGTTTTGAAACCTCTAGGCACGTTCTAATTAAAAGAGGTTTTATTCGTCAGTATATAGTAGCATTAGGAATGTCCTTATTACTGTCACTTTTACTGATAGTTACAGTATCGATAATTGTTGTTTTTGAAGTACTTATACAAAAAACAGTATTCAGTGATCAAGTACAACTTATCGTTTTAGGACGTTACGCATTTGTTATTTTGATGATTTTAATAACTACATCTGTATTGTTCAAGTTTGGCACAAAACACGATAAAAACAGAGCATTTATATCTATAGGATCTGTGTTTACGACTATATTGATACTTTTAGATTCGTATGCTTTTGGGATATGGGTTATAAAATTTTCAAAATACAATGAATTATATGGTTCGATAGGTACATTATTGATTTTGATGTTTTACATTTGGATCAATTGTATGATTTTACTTTTGGGTTTTGAATTGAATGCAACAGTAAATAAGTTAAAGGTTAAAAATAAATAAATTATTAAAATTAAAAAAGGCTTCATAATAAGATGCTATTTCCTGATCCCGACATAAGAATACTTTTAAATCTGATCTACCTTTAGAGTAACAGAGAAAAATATTTTTACTAGAATCAGGGCTAAAAATTAAAAAATGAAAAACACTATTACAATTCTCGCTTTATTTATTTCAATGGCTTTTTATGCGCAAAGCCACAGTGTTATTGGTAAATGGAAGACCATTGATGATGAAACGGGCAAAGCAAAATCAGTTGTGGAAATTTACGAGCGTTCTGGTAAAATCTATGGCAAAATTGTAGATATAGTAGATGCCGAAAAGAGAAAAAGTTTATGTACTGCATGCTCTGGCGAGGAAAAAAACAAACCAGTAATGGGACTCGTTATCATCAAAGGACTCAAAAAAGACGGTAAAGAGTACAACGATGGAAAAATTTTAGATCCAACAACAGGAAAACTATACAAATGTTTTCTAGCGCTTGAAGGACATGACAAATTAAAAGTCCGCGGTTATATTGGCGTGTCATTATTTGGTAGAACACAAATCTGGAATAGAGTAAAATAATTATAAGTATTGAGGTATTGATGCAAAGCATTATAACTACTAGAAATTTATAACCAATACTAAAGTACAAATGCATTTCGTTGATGTAATTTTACCACTTTCACTAGCTAAAACCTTTACTTATAGCGTCTCTGAAGCAGAATTTCATTTTATAAAAATTGGAATGCGGCTAGCAGTTCCTTTTGGTAAAAGTAAAATCTACACAGCATTAGTAATTGATATACATCAAAACAAACCCGCTTTGTACGAAGCCAAGGAAATTCATCAAATTTTAGAGGAACAACCAATCGTTACTGAAATTCAAATTGCACATTGGAAATGGATTTCTTCCTATTATATGTGTTCCATTGGCGATGTATATCGAGGAGCTATGCCGAGTGCGCTTTTGCTGGAAAGTGAAACGGTAATTTCTCAAAAAACGAATACTATTGCAGATACTAGTCTGCTTTCTGATGATGAATTTTTAGTTTACGAAGCTTTGCAACAGCAAAGTGCTCTAAAAGTTCTGGATATTATTTCTATTCTGAACAAGAAGAATATCTTTCCTGTCATTCAAAAATTAATCGATAAAAATTTAGTTGTTTTACAAGAAGAAATTCAAGAAACGTACAAACCGAAAGTAGTACGTTATATTCGTTTGCATTCTAAATATGAATCAAATGCAGGATTAGGCGATTTGTTAGAGTTACTCAAAAATGCCACTAAACAGAAAGAAATTGTACTACACTATTTTCAATTAATTGCTGTCGAAAAGACCCGAGGCGAAGCCGAGCAGAGCGGAGCTAAACCAATTACAGTGAAAAAACTTCTTGAAACGGCTAATTCTTCTACAGCCATTATTAAAGCATTAATTGAAAAAGAGATATTCGAAGATTATTTTATTCAAGAAGATCGCGTGCATTTTAACGGAAAAATTTGGGAAGATCAATTGCTACTCAGCACGGCTCAACAAATAGCGTTTGAAGGGATTAAAGCAAGTTTTATTCAAAAAGATGTTTCTTTATTGCATGGCGTTACTTCGAGCGGAAAAACAGAAATTTATATTAAATTAATCCAAGAATATTTACAAACTGGAAAACAAATCTTGTATTTGTTACCTGAAATTGCTTTAACGACACAGTTAGTTGGTCGTTTGCGAACTTATTTTGGAAATAAAGTAGCCGTTTTTCATTCTAAATACAGCAACAACGAACGGGTTGAAGTTTGGAACCAAGTTCTGATCAATTCTGAGAAAGCACAAGTGGTAATTGGAGCAAGGTCGTCTTTGTTTTTACCTTTTTACAACCTCGGATTCATAATTGTTGATGAGGAACACGAACAAACTTTTAAACAAGTCGATCCCGCACCGCGGTATCATGCAAGGGACGCTGCTATTGTTTTGGCGCAATCACATCACGCAAAAGTACTTTTGGGTTCGGCTACGCCAAGTATTGAAACCTATTTTAATGCCAAATCAGATAAATTTGGTCTCGTAGAAATAACGGAACGTTTTGGAAACGTATTGATGCCTACAATTGAATTGGTAGATTTAAAAGACAAGTACTTTCGTAAAAAAATGATAGGACATTTTAGTGATGTTTTAATTGAAGCAATAAATACTGCATTATCATTAGGAGAGCAAGTGATTTTATTTCAAAACCGACGGGGTTATTCACCTATTATTGAATGCATTACTTGTGGTCACGTGCCGCAATGCCAGCAATGCGATGTAAGTTTAACGTATCATAAACATAAAAATCAATTGCGTTGTCATTATTGCGGATTTACCATGGCTAAACCTACGCATTGCCAAGCTTGTTCTAGTGTTGATTTGACTACAAAAGGTTTTGGAACGGAGCAAATAGAGCAGGAGCTGATCACTATTTTCCCTAACGCAAAAATTGGGAGGATGGATCAGGATACAACTCGAGGTAAATTTGGTTTCGAAAAAATCATCGACAGTTTTAAGAATAGGGAAATGGATGTTTTAGTAGGTACCCAAATGCTCGCTAAGGGTCTGGATTTTGATAATGTTAGTTTGGTTGGGATTATGAATGCCGATAATATGTTGTACCATCCAGATTTTAGGGCATTTGAAAGAAGTTTTCAAATGATGACACAAGTTGCAGGTAGAGCAGGACGCGCCGCTAAGCAGGGGAAAGTAGTGATTCAAACCTATAATCCCGCCCATAATACCATTCAGCAAGTGACCAATACGGATTATGTAGGGATGTATAAGGAGCAGCTGTATGACCGCCAGATTTATAAATATCCTCCGTATTTTAGGATTATAAAGCTCACCTTGAAACAACGTGATTTTGATAAATTAAAAGAAGGTTCGATGTGGTTGTATCAAGTATTAAGTCAAAATTTAAATATGCCCGTGTTAGGACCTGAAGAACCAGCAATTAGCCGAATTAGGAATGAATACATACGAACAATCATTATTAAAATACCACAAAATATATCGATAGTAACCACAAAAAAAACTATCCAAAAAATATTGAATAGTTTTGAGGCGATAGCTCAATACAGAGCTATAAAGGTTTCGTTAAATGTAGATTTTTATTAAAACCAATGCTTATGAAACGGCAAGTGCTTTTACTAAATCTTCTTTTTTATGGCGGCTTAATGGAATTTTAGTTACCCCAATTTCAGCAAACTTACTATTAAATCGTTCTACTTTATCAATATTAATGATGTATGATTTATGAACACGAACAAATTTTTCCTTAGGTAAATCGCTTTCAAAAGCTTTCATGGTAGAAAGTACTAGATTGCTATCTTCTTCGGTAACAACTCTAACGTAATCACCAAAGGCTTCAATCCATTTTATTTTAGAAGTGAATATTTTTAACTTTTTTAGATTACTTTTTATAAAAATATGTTCGCCTTCTTCTTCTTTATTTTCTTTCTTTAACAAATGCAAATCGATAGCTCTTTTCACCGATGCGTTGAACCGATCGATTGCAATAGGTTTTTGCAAGTAATCCGTGGCATCATAATCAAAAGCTTTCATCGCATACTCTGCTTTTGAAGTAATGAAAACAATTTGTGGTTTAACTTTGAGTCCATCTAAGAAATCAAAACCGCTAATAACAGGCATCTCTATATCTAAGAAAATAAGATCTACATTATGAATAGACATACAACTCCTGGCTTCAATTGCATTTGAAAAATCACCAATTAAATTCAGATTTTGATGATTATTTACTAACTTTGCGATAATCATTCTTTGTATAGAACTATCATCTACTACAACACAGTTTAGTTTCATAAATTTGATTTTTAGCTTTGACTGAGTAAATATATTACTTTTTCGGATATCTACCATCAATTAAGCGGATTTTTTTACCTTACATCGAATAAAATCAAATCAAACTTGTTTTCTAAGTTTTATTGATTACTTTTGCACCCAAATAACAAATAAATATATATTTATGAATCATTATGAAACTGTTTTCATTTTAAATCCCGTTTTATCTGAAGTTCAGGTAAAGGAAACAGTAAGCAAATTTGAAGATTTTCTTACTAGTAGAGGAGCAGAAATGGTGTCTAAAGAAGACTGGGGCCTTAAAAAAATGGCTTACGAAATTCAAAACAAAAAATCTGGTTTTTACCACCTTTTCGAATTCAAAGTAGCTGGAGAAGTTCTGATTGCTTTTGAAACTGAATTTAGACGTGACGAAAGAGTTATGCGTTTCTTGACTGTAAGTCTTGACAAACACGCTATTTCTTGGGCTGAAAGAAGAAGAACTAAATTAAAATCTACAAAAGCTTAATTATCATGGCAACATTACAACAATCGGCTTCAGGAAAAAAAGACGGAGATATCAGATATCTTACGCCTTTGAACATAGAAACAAACAAACAAAAGAAATATTGTCGTTTCAAAAAATCAGGAATCAAATATATTGATTATAAAGATGCTGATTTCTTATTGAAATTTGTTAATGAGCAAGGAAAAATTCTTCCTCGTCGTTTAACAGGTACTTCATTAAAATACCAAAGAAAAGTTTCAGTTGCTGTGAAAAGAGCACGTCACTTAGCTTTAATGCCATATGTGGCGGATTTACTTAAATAATTATTAAAATCAGTTGTTGGTTTTCTGAAACATGAAATCGCTTTCAAAAAAAGAGTTTGTTGTAAAACAAACAAAATTTAAAAAGCGATAACATATGTTACCTATAAAAAGTAACATTTAAACATATGAAACCTAACTTCTATAACAAAGGACAACAACATGGAACTTATTTTAAGACAAGACGTTCAAAATTTAGGATTTAAAGATGATATCGTTTCTGTGAAAAATGGATACGGTCGTAACTTTTTAATACCACAAGGTTTTGCTCATTTAGCTACTTCATCTGCAAAGAAAGTATTAGCTGAAAACCTAAAACAAAGAGCGCATAAAGAAGCTAAAGTAGTTGCTGATGCAAAATCATTAGCAGAAGCATTAAAAGCTATCGAAATTAAAATCTTTGCAAAAGCAGGTGGTGAAAAATTATTTGGTTCAATTACCAATATAGATATCGCAATAGCTTTAGCTAAAGGTGGTCAAAACATTGATAGAAAATTCATAACTAGCGGAATCGTTAAGCGTACTGGTAAATATACTGCTAGTGTTCGTTTGCACAGAGATGTTATCGTTGAATTAGATTACGAAATTGTTGCAGAAAAATAAAAAAACATTAACTTTCTGTTAATAAAATATTAAAATCACTCTTCGGAGTGATTTTTTTTTGCCTAATTTTGCACCACAAATAACACACAAACAAACAAATGAAAAAAATTATCACACTACTGCTGATTTTTTGTAGTTCTGTTACCATATTGGGGCAAACGACAACATCAAGTATTAAAGGAATTGTAAAAAGTACTGCGGGTGAAACACTTCCAGCTGCTTCTATTTTAGCTATTCATACTCCTACAGGTTCAAAGTACTCGGGAGTTTCAAATGAAGATGGTAGATACAATATGCTAAATATGCGTATTGGCGGGCCCTACAAAATTACCATTTCCTTTGTAGGTTATGAATCTCAAGTATACAATGAAGTATATTTAGAGTTAGGTAAACCATTAATTTTGGATGCGCAACTAAATGATGTGAGTCAGCAACTGACGGAAGTAAAAGTTACAGGTTCTAAGAATAAAGTATTCGGTAATGGAAGAACAGGTGCCGAAACTACTATTGGAAGGAAAGAATTAACTTCGTTGCCAACAATATCAAGGTCAGCGGATGATTTTACACGTTTAGAGCCATCTGCAAATGGAGGTTCTTTTGGAGGACGTAATGATCAATACAACAGTTACTCTTTAAACGGAGCTGTTTTTAACAATCCATTCGGATTAGATGCTGCTACTCCGGGAGGACAAACTGGTTCGCAACCTATTTCATTAGATGCAATAGAGCAAATTCAGGTTGCTACAGCACCTTATGATGTAACGTTATCTGGTTTTACTGGTGCATCTGTAAATGCAGTTACTAAATCAGGTACCAATGAATTTCATGGAACTGCTTATGCTTTCTTTAGAAATCAAGATCTAACAGGAAGTAAAATAAAAGGACAAGAGATTTTTGTACCTTCTTTAGAACAAACGCAAGCTGGTTTTAGCTTCGGAGGTCCGATAGTAAAAGACAAATTGTTTTTCTTTGCCAATTATGAAATCGATAAGCGCAGTGACTTAGGATCTAATTTTGTTGCTAATAATGGTGATGGTGTAACAGGTGTAAATGAATCAAGAGTTTTAGAATCTGATTTGGTTGCAGTATCTGCTGCTTTAAGTAGATTGGGATACAATACAGGAGCTTACCAAGGTTTTAAACATAATACCAATTCTAATAAAGGGATTATAAAATTAGATTGGAACATTAATGACAACAATAAGCTTGCTGTTATTTATAACTTTTTGAATGCAGCAAAAGACAAACCAGCTCATCCATCTGCTTTAGGATTTAGAGGTCCAGACGCAAACACACTTCAATTCGAAAAATCAGGATATCAAATTAACAACGAATTAAGATCTGTCTTGGTGGAGTTAAACTCAAAAATAAGTGAAACTGTTTCTAATAAATTACAAGCAGGTTATACTCATTTTAATGATTTTAGAAATCCTTTTTCTGAACCAGCTCCGGTAATAAATATTCAAAGTAATGGTTCAAATTATATCATTGCTGGTCACGAACCTTTTTCAATAAACAATACATTAGATCAAAAAGTATTTCAAATCACGAATAATTTAAGTTATAATGTAGGGAAACATGCTTTTACTTTTGGTGCTTCTTTTGAGAAATATCAATTTGAAAATTCATTTAATTTAGGTGGTTATGATCGTTTTGTATTCCCTTATCGAGGGACTTTTAATATTCCTGGTTTTGGTGGTCCTTATCCAAGTGTTCAATCTTTCTTGGATGATGCTGCGGATCCTAATGGAGTTATAAAACAAAATTTATTATTTGCACAAACTACTAATAAAGCTAAGAACAACTTTGAAGTAGGTGCAGATAATGGATGGAAATTAGCTGAGCTTAATGTAGGTCAAGCTGCATTATATGCTCAAGATGATTGGAATATTACAGATAATTTAAAACTTTCATTAGGATTAAGAGTTGACAAACCGTTGTATTTTGATACTTCTGATTTGATTCAGAAATATATTACTACTCAAAACGGTGCAACTAGAGATAATAGTATTTTGTACTATAATCCTAAAACGAAGACTAACGAACCTTTAATTTCTACAACATTACCTACTGATAAATTATTGTGGTCTCCTAGATTTGGTTTCAATTGGGATGTAAAAGGTGATAAAACAACACAATTGCGTGGGGGTTCTGGAATTTTTACAGGAAAACTTCCTTTCGTATGGTTAGGAAATCAAGTAAGTGGTGCTGATGATGGTTTCTTGCAAATTATGGATAAAGACTTTAAATGGCCACAAGTATGGAGAAGTAGTTTAGGTTTAGATCACCGTTTCAAATATAATTATATTGCTACACTTGATGTTGCTTATAACAAAGATATTAATGGGGTACACGTTCAAAACTGGGGATTGAGAACGCCATCCGGTATATTAGCGGGAACTGATAATAGAGCCATTTACACTGATTCGGATAAAATTTATGATAATACTCCAGTTTCCGATGGTGGACCTAAGCCTATTGGTGCTTTCGTCATGACAAATTCTAATAAAGGATATGTTTTAAATACATCAGTTAAGCTTCAAAAAACTTTTGATAATGGTTCGTATGGTAGTGTAGCGTATAATTACTTAGTTGCTAAAGATGTGAACTCTATCGAAGCTGAAATTACGGGTGATGCTTTTGCATTTAATCCAGCTTTAGGGAATGTAAATAATGCAGTTCTATCTAATTCTAAATATGGAGATACACACCGTTTTATTGGTGTAGGTTCTAAGAAATGGAAATATGGGTCTAATGATGCTTGGGCTACTACAATATCAACTTTCTTTGAGTATGCTCAAGGTGGACGTTTTAATTACATCTATGGTGGTGATGTGAATAATGATGGTTCACCTACTAATGATTTAATTTTTGTACCTACAACAGCCCAAATTGGTGCAATGACGTTTAGCGCTCCAGGTCAAGGCGCTGCTTTTGATGCTTTTATCAGTCAAGATAAATATTTAAGCGGTAGAAGGGGTCAGTATGCAGAGCGCTACGGAGCTTTAGCGCCATGGAGAGGAAAATGGGATATGAAATTAATCCAAGATTATAATTTTAAACCTTCTTCAAGTTCAGATAAAACAAATACAATTCAGTTTAGTGTTGATATCTTAAATGTTGGAAATTTATTAAATTCAGATTGGGGATTAGTACAAGTTCCTACTAGTATACAACCAATAGGAGTTTCTGTTGATCAAAACACAAAAGAGCCTACTTACACTTTTAATGGAACCCAAACTAAAACATTCAATTACGACGCTAGTTTATTGTCCAGATGGCAAGCGCAATTTGGAATTAGATATATTTTCTAATCTTTATAAATAGTTCTTAAAAGCCTTCTTGAAAAAGAAGGCTTTTTTGTTTTTAAAATTATAAATTTGCACGCATTTTTATATTCAATAAAGACTATAATAGGAAATACAGCAAAATTATATTTCATGAAATATTCAAGATTAACAAAAGAACAATTTGAAGAATTAACACAAGAATTTACAAATTTTCTAGCTACTCAAGCAATAGATAAAGCAGAGTGGGACAAGATTAAGGCAGAAAAGCCAGAAGTTGCAGAGCAAGAGCTAGATGTATTTTCCGATTTGATCTGGGAAGGTGTTCTGTCAAAAGCAACGTATTTAGAACATTTTTCTAAAAATCATATTTTCCTATTTCATTGTTTTGATACGTATGTGCAGTCCATTGTTTTGAAATCATTAGTTACCGATGTTGATTTTTTAACTAAAGATGGTTTACAATGGCTTAGCGATAATATGTTTACCGAAACTATCGAAATGAAAATAGGAAAAAAAGAGTTTACTGAGGAACGCAATAGTTCTATTTTTGAGTTGATTCAGCAAGGTTCATTCCTAAGTGACGGTCAGTTATACCAACAAATAAATACGATTATCACCTCGTAATTGTATTGCTATTTATTTTTAATTGGTTATTTTAGTACACTTTTTCAAAACTAAAATAGCCAATTTTTATTTCTATGGATATTCAAAATTCAATTCAAAAATTAAGGGAAGAATTAAACCAACACAACTATAATTATTATGTGTTGGACACACCATTAATTTCAGATTTTGATTTTGATTTAAAATTAAAAGAACTTCAAGATTTAGAAAATAAATACCCGGAATATTTTGATGCCAATTCACCATCTCAGCGAGTGGGGGGTGCTATTACAAAAAATTTTCAAACAGTAGCTCACGACCATCGCATGTATTCCTTAGATAATTCCTATTCGAAGGAAGATTTAATAGAGTGGGAAAATCGTATTCAAAAAGTTTTAGGGGCAGTCCCTCTCGAATATACGTGTGAATTGAAATATGATGGTGCATCAATAAGTATTACTTATGAAAACGGACAATTAAAACGTGCCGTGACTCGAGGAGATGGTTTCCAAGGGGATGATGTTACCAACAATATTAAAACCATAAAATCGATTCCGTTGCAATTGAAAGGCAATTTTCCGGCTATATTTGATGTTCGTGGTGAAATTATTTTACCATTTGCTGCTTTCGAAAAAATGAATCAAGATTTGATAGAAATTGGTGAAACACCGTATTCTAATCCCAGGAATACAGCTTCTGGTAGTTTAAAATTGCAAGATAGTGCCGAGGTGGCCAAAAGATCCTTAGATTGTCTCCTGTATTTTTTAATTGGAAATAACCTTCCTTTTCAATCACAGTTTGATGGATTGCAAACTGCCAGAAATTGGGGTTTTAAAGTTCCAAAGGAAACTAAACTAGCTCAAAATTTATCAGAGGTTTTCGAATTTATAGCATTTTGGGATGTTCATAGGCACAATCTGCCATATGAAACAGATGGAGTTGTGATCAAAGTAAATTCTTTTCACCATCAAGAGGAATTAGGGTATACTGCAAAATCACCGCGTTGGGCTATTGCCTATAAATTCAAATCAGAACAAGTTGCTACACGGTTGAATTCAATTTCCTATCAAGTAGGTCGCACCGGATCTATAACTCCTGTCGCCAATTTAGAACCAGTGCAATTAGCGGGAACAATTGTAAAAAGAGCTTCGTTACACAATGCAGATCAAATTGAAAAATTAGACATTCGAATAGATGATACTGTTTTTGTAGAAAAAGGAGGAGAGATCATTCCTAAGATTATAGCTGTTGATTTAAGCAAACGCCCAGGAAATACAGAGCCAACAAAATACATTACACAATGCCCGGAATGTCAGACTGAATTAGTGAGAAGTCAAGGCGAAGCAAACCATTATTGTCCTAACTTTTATGGTTGTCCACCGCAGATTATAGGGAGGATCCAGCATTTTATTTCAAGGAAAGCAATGGATATAGAAGGACTTGGAGGCGAAACGGTAGCTTTGCTTTTCAATAATGGATTGGTTCATAATTATGCTGATTTATATGAATTGACAGTAGATCAAATTCTTCCTTTGGAGCGAATGGCTCAAAAATCAGCTGAAAATTTGGTAAAAGGAGTAGCAAACTCAGTACACATACCTTTCGAAAGTGTCTTGTTTGCATTAGGCATTCGATTCGTGGGAGAAACGGTCGCTAAAAAACTGGCCAAGCATTATAAAAATATTGACGCCTTGAGTCACGCATCGGTATCCGATTTGGTTTTAGTCGATGAAATTGGAGATCGAATTGCGCAAAGTGTAGTTGAATTCTTTGAAAATCAAGAAAATATAGTAATCATTGAGAGGCTCAAGAAATTCGATATTCAATTTGAAATTATAGAGAAGATAAATCTAAATGCTACTGAAAAACTTTCCGGAAAAATCTTTATAGTTTCAGGAGTTTTCGAAAAATTTTCTCGTGATGATTTAAAAAAGGCAATTGAAGATAATGGAGGAAAAGTAGGAAGTTCTATTTCTGCTAAAACAGATTATGTAGTTGCAGGTGATAGTATGGGTCCAGCCAAATTAGAAAAAGCGAATAAACTAAATGTTTCAATAATTTCAGAAGATGATTTTATGAATTTAATTCAGTGAAAAAACATGAAAATACAAACCCCAAAAAATAGTTTTTTTCAAGACAAGACCATTGTTTGGTTGTTTTTTGCGGTTGTTATTGTTGAAGTTTTAGCTAATCTATTTTCATTTGAAGCAATTGTTTTTGCATTCAAACCATTGGTAGCACTACTGTTAATGTATTTGTATTGGATAAGTTCTAAGGAAAGAAGTTGGCTTTTTTTATGTACTCTGTTTTTTTTGTTGTTGACCAGTATTCTTATTCTTTTTGATTCAGAACTCTTTTTAAATATAGGATTGGTTAGTATTCTGATTCATAGGATGTTAATTATATTTTGTGTCGTTAAATTAAACAAAATAAAAGATTTTGTGCCAGTTATAATCGCGACTGTTCCCTTTATTTTTGTTTTTTCATATTTACTCACCATTTCAGATGAAATTACAAAAGACAGTTTTTTCCGTTAGTAGTGCAAAACATTTTAGTATCTATTCTTGCTGGCCTTGTTTTGTCTAATTATTTTATGAATTTAGACAGTTATACTCCGTGGTTATCCATTTTTGGATTAGTGTCGATAGCCTTGTATTTTATAGTTTTTATTGAAAAATGTTTTTTAGCTGATTTTCCGCCAACCTATTTAAGGCCGTTGGGTATGGTTTTGTTTGCCACTAGTTATTATACTTTTTACAAATTTGTAATGGATGCTGAGCAATTAAACGACTTTCAAAAAGCAGGTAGTTAATAAGACCATTATTAGTAACAAAAAACTGAAATAAATCGATTACTGTTAAACAATAAACGATTTCCCTTCAAAGGCTTTAGCTTTATCGTTGTCTAGATAAAAATCAATTCTTCCAAGGTTAATACCGTAACAACCTACTTGGTTTACTAATACTTCTTTGCCAACTTGATTCTTTACTACAGTTGGTTTATCGAGGAAAGTATGTGTGTGTCCGCCAATAATTAAGTCAATATCCTGCGTCATTTCGGCCAAATTTAAGTCACAAAGTTTATTAGGCTCATCTCGATATTTATATCCCAGATGCGACAAACATATAACTAAATCACAATGTTGCTCTTTCTTTAATATACGTATCATATCCTGAGCGGCCTCAATAGGATCATTATAAACGGTTTCCTTGTACATGCCTTTGTCAACTAATCCTGCAAGTTCAATCCCAAGTCCAAAAACACCTACTTTAATACCGTTTTTATTGAAAATTTTATATGGTTTTACCTGTCCGTCCATAACGGTATTTTTAAAATCGTAGTTGGCAGATAGAAACTCAAATTTAGCATGCGGTAGTTGTGCGTACAGGCCTTCTACACCATTATCAAAATCGTGATTTCCTATGGTCGATGCATCGTATTGCATCATACTCATCAATTTAAATTCTAATTCTCCACCATAATAATTAAAGTACGGAGTTCCCTGAAAAATATCGCCTGCATCAAGTAGTAATACATTTGGGTTCTCTTTTCTAATGATTTCAATTAAGGCTGCCCTTCTTGCTACACCGCCCATATTAGCATTTCTGGGATGATCCGCAGGAAATGGATCAATATAACTGTGTACATCATTTGTGTGTAACACGGTCAGGTGTTTTTTCTGTGAAGTTTCAAAACTACTTAATGATAAACCTAAACTAAGTAAAGCTGAACTTGCAGCTGTTTTTTCTATAAATTCTCTTCTTTTCATTTTATATTTTTTTGGAGCTATTTCCCGCTTTTTGGTGCAATATTTTTTATCGTGAAAAACGATAAAAAATGATTTTCCCTTCAATCGGGGCTAGGGCTTTATGTTTTCTAAAACTATTTTATTATCTAAATTCGAATTTTTTATTCTTCTGTAATTCTGATATCCTTTATTACAGGTATGGTATCTACTTCTTTAAAATAATCAATTAGTATATTTCGCAACTTGTATTGTAAATCAAATTTTTGAACTCCTTTTTTAAAGAAGTTCATATTGTCCCCACCATTAGACAAGTAGTCATTGGTTCCTACATAATAAATAGTTTCTTTTTGAACTGGCTTTCCTTGCACGAGAATATTTTTGGCAACTTTATTTTTGTCAATTGTAAAAGTGACTCCTGCTAACGGATGTGATTTTTTTTCAGCGATAAAGAAATCAACCATTTCAATAATTTGATCTCCTTTTAATGCAATGACAACCAAACTATTTTCAAAAGGCATTATTTCAAAAGCCGTTCTAGCTGTAACATTACCTTTTGGTAGTATCGAACGAATACCGCCGCTGTTCAGTAAACAAATATCTATATTCTTTTTTTCTTGGGATTGAAAAACAGTGTTTCCTCTACTTAACGTAACATCAGCCATTAGGTTTCCAATTGTAGTTTGCCATTTTCCAGTACTTTTATCTAATGTTTCTGGGCAATACGCTAAAATACTGTCTAAATCATTATTGATATGTTCTCGATATGGTTTGATAAAATTTTCAATTTCAGGAACTTGGTTTTCTTTTTCAGTAATTGTAATCCGTTTTCCTTCGATCTTAGTAACGTTGTAGTTTTGTTTGCTGCAGGAAGCAACAAAAAAAAATGTTAAGAATATAACAAAAAGTTTAGAAACATCGTTATACTTTTTTAGATTTACCATTTTAAATGCGACTTAATTAATTAATTTTGTAATCAAGTAAAAGTACTATGTTTTTAAATTATTTTAAAGATTTTATTGTAAAAAAAACATTAAAAAAAAGCTTTCAAAATTTAAAAAATAGTGAATCTATTCAGGCTATAAAAAAAATTGGAGTACTTGTAGATGCAAGTGTTTTTAGCGAGACAGAATCTTTAGTGAAACAGCTGGAAGTCAACGGAATCCTTGCAGAGAATATATCAGTCATCATTTACAGTGATGCTTTTAATACATTAGAAACTAAAAAACGAATTGCTTTTGGAGCAAAACATTTAAGATGGAATGGAAAAATATCTTCGGTAGAAGTCAATGATTTTGTCAATAAGGAATTCGATTTATTAATAAGTTATTACAATATAGAAAAGACAATTCTACTAAAAGTTACCCACAGCTCACGGGCATTGTTCAAAGTTGGATTTTCGTCGATTGATAAAAGATTGAATCATTTTATGATTCAAACAGATGGGAGTGATTTTAAACTTTTCATAAGCGAGTTATTCAAATATTTAAAAATACTTAACAAAATATAAATGATAATATGCAAGCATTAATAGGAACTGGTGTTGCTCTTGTGACCCCATTTAAAGAAGACTTTTCTTTAGACATCGAAGCATTAAAAAGAATTGTACATTTTTCGATAGATGGAGGAATTGAGTATTTGGTGGTTTTGGGTACAACGGCTGAAAATGCAACATTATCCCAAGATGAGAAAGAAATAGTAATTAAAACTGTAATCGAAGCAAACAATGGTAGTTTGCCATTAGTACTTGGAGTAGGGGGGAATAATACCTTAAAAGTTGTTGAAGAGTTAAAGACAAGAGATTTGTCAGCATTTGCGGCGATACTTTCTGTTTCACCATATTATAATAAACCTACGCAGGAAGGAATCTATCAGCATTTTAAAGCAGTTGCTGAAGCATCGCCAATCCCTGTAATTTTATATAATGTTCCCGGAAGAACTGCTAGTAATATGTTACCTTCTACAGTAGTGCGTTTAGCCAACGATTTTACAAATGTTGTGGCCATAAAAGAAGCTGCGGGAGATATGGTACAAGCAATGCAACTATTAAAAAACAAACCCGAAGATTTTCTAGTAATTTCTGGGGATGATATGATCGCTTTACCAATGGTTTTGGCTGGTGGAGCCGGTGTTATTTCTGTAATAGGGCAAGGTTTTCCCAAAGAATTTTCCGAAATGATTCGGTTGGGTTTAAATCGCAAAGTCGATGAAGCATTCAAATCGCAGTACCTTTTAGCAGATTGTATTGATATGATTTTTGAGCAAGGCAATCCAGCAGGAATCAAACAGGTTTTTCATTCTTTAGGAATAGCAGAAAACACAGTGCGTTTACCACTTGTAAAGGTAGACAATTCACTTGCTGTTAGAATTGATGAATTTGTCCAAAAAATTAGTAAAAAAGGATAAAAAAGAAGCTTTTTTTAAACAAAAAATATATTTTGAAGTCGCTAAATTAATCACTAAATTTGCCACCGAAACTTCGGTATGATTTTAAGGATTATTTCAACCAAGAAATCATCAAAAAAGTAAAAAAATGAAAAAAATAGTATCTTTATTATTGCTAGTAGCTTTGTTTAGTTCCTGCAACGAATATCAAAAAGCATTAAAATCTGAAGACGTTGCTGTAAAATTCGAAATGGCGACTAAATTATATGATGCTGGGAAATATTCTAAAGCTATTCGTATTTTTGAACAAATTGCCCCAGCCTACAGAGGAAAGCCTCAAGCGGAAAAATTGTTTTATATGTTCTCTCAATCGTATTACAAAACAAAACAATATACATTAGCAGGTTATCAATTTGAAAGTTTTGTTTCGGGTTATCCAAAAAGTGAAAAACTTGAAGAAGCTGCCTATCTAGGAGCAAAAAGTTACTCCATGTTGTCTCCCGTGTACAGCTTAGACCAATCAGACACAACCAAAGCATTAGATAAACTACAAGCCTTTATAGATAATTATCCTAACTCGCAATACTTGGCAGAAGCAAATGCAGCTGTAAAAATACTGAGCGAAAAAATTGAACAAAAGGTATATGAAAACGCAAAAGGGTACAACACAATTTCTGATTACAAATCAGCAATTGTTGCACTAGAGAATTTTGTTGCTGATTACCCAGGAACTCCGTATAAAGAAGACGCGTTGTACTACAAATTAGATTCAGCTTATAAATTAGCAATTAACAGTATTCCTTCAAAAATGGAAGAGCGTTTAAATGTTGCAAAAGCAGCTCAGATAAACTTGGTTAAGTTTAAAGCAGATACTAAATACAAGCAAGAGGCAACTGAAATGTTAGCTCGAATAGACAAAGATTTACAAAAATTTACTAAATAAAAAAAGTCATGGATTTAAAAAAGACGAATGCTCCAGTAAATACAATAACATACAACAAAACTGTTATTGAAGAGCCTACTGGTAACGTATATGAAGCGATAACAATTATGGCTAAAAGAGCAAACCAAATTAACTCTGAAATTAAAAAAGAATTGACAGAGAAACTGGAAGAATTTGCTACATATAATGACAGTCTTGAAGAAGTTTTTGAAAACAAAGAGCAAATTGAAGTTTCAAAATTTTACGAAAAATTACCAAAGCCACATGCTTTAGCTGTTCAAGAATGGTTAGATGGCAAAATATACCACAGAGATTCTAATAAATAATAGTTCTATGTCAGTTTTAAGCGGTAAGAAAATTCTACTTGGAATTTCTGGTGGAATTGCAGCCTATAAAACAGCAACATTAGTTCGACTTTTTATAAAAGCAGGTGCACATGTCCAAGTGATAATGACACCTGCTTCCAAGGATTTTGTAACACCGCTTACATTATCAACTTTATCCAAAAATCCAGTACATTCCAGTTTTTACAATCAAGATGATGAAAATGAAAAATGGAACAACCATGTTGAACTAGCACTTTGGGCAGATTTAATGGTAATTGCTCCAGCTACTGCCAATACCTTGTCGAAAATGACAAATGGTACGTGTGACAATTTATTAGTAGCGGCGTATTTATCAGCTAAATGTCCTGTTTATTTTGCTCCTGCAATGGATTTAGATATGTACAAACATCCCTCTACTATTGCAAATTTTTCTAGTTTAACTCAATTTGGTAATACAATAATTCCTGCTGAAAGTGGTGAATTAGCAAGTGGTTTATCAGGTGAAGGAAGAATGGCAGAGCCAGAAAATATAGTGGCTTTTATTGAAGATGATTTAAACAGTAAACTGCCGCTGAAAGGTAAAAAAATCTTAATCACTGCCGGTCCAACATACGAATCAATTGATCCGGTTCGCTTTATAGGCAATCACTCATCAGGTAAAATGGGTTTTGATATAGCCATTAGTGCTGCTAATTTAGGAGCGTCTGTAATTTTAGTTTCAGGTCCTACTAATTGTAAAGTTTCAAATCCATTGATACAGGTCATTAATGTTGTTTCTGCACAAGAAATGTATGATGCCTGTCATGATGTATACAATGATATAGACGTGGCAATTGCTGCAGCTGCCGTTGCCGACTATCGACCTAAAAATGTTGCAAACCAAAAAATAAAAAAGACAGCAGATAATTTTTCAATTGAGCTCGAAAAAACGAAAGATATTTTAGCATCTTTGGGAGAGCGCAAGATAAATCAGTTTTTGATTGGTTTTGCTTTAGAAACAGAGAATGAAATTGAAAATGCCATCTTGAAAATTCAGAAAAAAAACTTAGATTTAATTGTTTTAAATTCGCTTCAAGATCAAGGGGCAGGTTTTGGTAAACCAACAAATAAAGTTACCTTTATTGATAAGTATTTGAATATTGAACCCATGGAATTGAAATCGAAAGAAGCAGTTGCTGATGATATTTTACAAAAAGTAAAAAATCATTTATCGAAATAAGTGAAACGGATTTGTAATACAAATGCTAGGTTTGAACAATTGCCAACCGTTCTACAACAATACAAATCTACAGATGAAAAATATAATTATTTTTTTGCTTCTTTTTACTTTTGGATTTACAAAGGCACAACAATTGAACTGCATTGTAACAGTAGATTCTCAGAAACTGAGCGTAACCAATCAACAAGTTTTTAAAACGTTGCAAACATCAATTAGTGAATTTGTAAACAAAACAGATTGGACAGGTCAAGCAGTAAAGCAAAACGAAAAAATTAATTGTTCGATGTACATTACGGTTTCGGCTAATAGTTCTGATCAATTTACAGCCACCATTCAAGTTCAATCGTCAAGACCAATATTTAATTCGTCGTATTCGTCTCCAGTATTAAATTATAACGATAAGGATTTTAATTTTAGATATACCGAGTTTGAAAATTTAGTATTTAGTCCGACAACATTTGATTCAAATTTAGTTTCAGTTTTGGCCTTTTACAGCTATATGATTTTAGGATTGGATGCAGACACATTTGTTTCTGAATCTGGAAATTTTTACTTCGAAACGGCTCAAAACATACTAAACGTTGCTCAACAAGGCGGTTCAAAAGGATGGAGTCAGGCTGACGGAAATCAAAATCGATACTTTTTAGTTAACGATATTTTATCACCTGCTTTTAAACAAATACGTCAAACCATGCTAGACTATCATACTGGTTTAGATTTGATGCATCGAGATTTGAAAGCCTCCAAAGATAAAGTAAAAGTATCTGTTAGTGATTTAGTTAAACTAAATACTGCACGACCAAACGCTTTTTTGACTCGTGTTTTCTTCGATGCTAAATCAGATGAAATTGTGTCTATTTTTTCTGGTGGTCCTAGCATTACCATTTCTGATTTGGTCAATAATCTGAATAAAGTCTCTCCTTTGAATTCAAGTAAATGGATGCTGATAAAATATTAATTGGTTTTCAATTTTTAGGTAATTCAGTTTCACATCACAAAATACAACAGTAAATGATAACGTCACTTTCGATAAAAAACTATGCTTTAATTGAAAAATTGTCCATCGATTTTTCAAAAGGTTTTTCAATAATAACTGGAGAAACTGGAGCTGGAAAATCAATTATATTAGGAGCAATAGGTTTGGTTTTAGGTAAAAGAGCCGATTTAACTTCTTTAAAAAACAAAGAAGAAAAGTGTGTTATAGAGGCACATTTTGAAATTTCAAAATACAATTTGATTCCATTCTTTGAAGAAAACGATCTAGATTATGAGAATGAGACCATAATTAGACGTGAAATTCTTCCGTCTGGGAAATCTCGTGCTTTTATCAATGATAGTCCGGTCAACCTTCAAGAGCTTCAGGAATTGAGCTTGTTCTTGATTGATATTCATTCGCAACAGCAAACCCAAGAACTTTCAGATGAAAATGTACAGTTCGAGATTATCGATGCCATTGCCAATAATAAAGAAACTATAATTGAATATCAGGCGGTTTTAAAAAGCTATAAATCGGATAAATCGAAATTAAATTCGCTTTTAAAAAAACAAAGCGAATCTAAAAAAGAACAAGAATACAATACTTTTTTATTAGATGAGCTAGTTGCTGCACAATTAAAAGCAGGGGAACAAGAATTGCTTGAGGCAGATTTTGAGCAGTTGAACAATGTAGAAGTGATAAAAGAAGCAATTGATAAATCGTTGGCTATTGCCAATGAAGATCAAATAGGAGTATTGCATAATTTGAATGAAATTAAGGTTTCCTTACAAAAGATCGCTCCATTTTCTTCAGAATATCATTCTTTGTTGGAGCGAATTACGAGTATTACCATCGAATTTGATGATATAGCAAGCGAAATGAATCGCAGTGCAGAAAAGTTGATAAATGATCCGGAACAATTAGATTTGATTAGTCAAAAGCTTCAAGTGATTTTTAATTTGCAAAAGAAACATCAAGTTTCAACTGTAGCGGAATTACTAGAAATTCAATCTAACCTTGAAAATTCAGTTTTAGAATTAGGTAGCATGGAAGAAGATATTGCAGCGTTAACGGTTGCTATTGAGCAAAAAACAATAGAGCTAGACACTTTTTCGAATACTATTCATGCTAATAGATTGGATTCTGTACCTGTTTTATCGCAACAGCTTACCACGATTTTAGAAACACTTGGAATGCCAAATGTTCGATTCAATATTGATATTAATGCAACTGAAACGTATTTTCAAAATGGTAAAGATTCCCTTCAGTTTCTATTTTCTGCAAATAAGGGAACTGATTTTGGATTATTAAAAAAAGTTGCTTCTGGTGGAGAAATGTCGCGAATTATGCTCGCTGTTAAAGCCATATTAGCGAAATATTCGAAATTACCAACGCTGATTTTTGACGAAATTGACACCGGAGTTTCTGGAGAAATTGCCATTAGAATGGGAGAAATTATGAAAGAGATGAGTCTGGAAATGCAAATTTTTGCCATTACACATTTGCCACAAATTGCTGCCAAAGGAAATGCGCATTTCAAAGTATTTAAATCTACGGTTGGCGATGATACATTATCTGAATTAAAGTTATTAAATGACGAGGAGCGATTGGTAGAGATTGCTCAAATGTTATCAGGAACCGTTGTCTCTGATTCGGCCTTAAATCATGCCAAGGCCTTGTTGAACTAATATTTTCTTCTATATTTGTTTCTTTTAAAACGAGTCTTTTTTTAATTATAATCGAACAATTTTAATAAAATTTATAAAAACGAATAAGCAAGAATATGATCATAGAACCAAGAATGAGAGGATTTATATGCACGACTTCTCACCCTACAGGATGCGCGCAAAATGTTAAAAATCAAATAGAATATATCAAATCAAAAGGAGCGATAAACGGAGCTAAAAAAGTCTTGGTGATTGGAGCTTCAACTGGATTTGGGTTGGCTTCGAGAATCACAAGTGCGTTTGGTTCGAATGCAGGAACTATTGGGGTGTTTTTTGAAAAACCTCCAACCGAAGGAAAAACAGCTTCGCCAGGTTGGTACAATTCTGCAGCATTTGAACAAGAGGCGCATGCTGCCGGTTTATATGCAAAAAGTGTCAACGGAGATGCCTTTTCTAATGAAGTAAAGCAACAAACAATAAACCTTATAAAAGCCGATTTAGGACAAGTGGACTTAGTTATTTATAGTTTAGCGTCGCCAGTTCGTCTGCATCCAGTTACTGGAGTTTTGCATCGTTCTACTTTGAAACCAATTGGAGGAACATTTACTAATAAAACAGTCGATTTTCATTCGGGTAAAGTTTCTGAAATCTCTATTGAACCGTGTAGTGGTGACGATATTGAAAATACAGTTGCCGTAATGGGCGGCGAGGATTGGGCCATATGGATTGATGCTTTAAAAGCAGAAAACTTGCTGGCTCCTGGCGCTACAACTGTAGCTTATTCTTATATTGGACCCTCATTAACAGAGGCAGTGTATAGAAAAGGAACTATTGGTCGTGCCAAAGATCATCTTGAAGCAACGGCATTTGCAATCACAGATAGCTTAAAAGCCATTGATGGAAAAGCTTTTGTTTCGGTAAATAAAGCGCTGGTAACGCAGGCTAGTTCTGCCATTCCGGTTATTCCATTGTATATTTCTTTATTATATAAAATAATGAAAGAAGAAGGAATTCATGAAGGATGTATTGAACAAATTCAACGCTTGTATCAAGAAAGATTGTATACTGGTACTGAAATTCCAGTTGATGAAAGCGGAAGAATTCGCATTGATGATTTAGAAATGCGTCCTGATGTTCAAGAAAAAGTAGCAAAATTGTGGATTGAGGCTGTAACTGAAAATTTATCTAAAATAGGAGATTTAGAAGGATACAGAAAGGATTTTTATAATTTATTTGGATTTGACGTAGAAGGAATTGATTATAAAACGGATACAAATGAATTGGTTCACATTGACAGTATAAGTTAATGGTACTCTAGCAAACGAAATATATCTAAAACCATCACTTAATTGTTGATGGTTTTTTTATGGATAAAGATTATCTTTGTTAAAATTTTTTGAGCTTTAAAATTTCTTTAATACCACATTTCTACGTTATGTTATTTTCCTTAATTATTCCAGTTTATAATCGTCCAGATGAAGTGGATGAACTTTTAGAGAGCTTGTCCCAGTCTACTTATACCGATATTTTTGAAATTGTTTTAATAGAAGATGGATCTACGTTAGCCTCCAAGGATGTTGCTAGTAAATATGGAGACAGACTTGATATTTCCTATTATTTTAAGGAAAATTCAGGACCTGGAGATTCTCGAAATTATGGAATGAAAAAAGCCAGAGGTGACTATTTTATCATCTTTGATTCAGATTGTATTATTCCAAAAGAGTATTTATCAGCAGTTGATGCAGCTTTAAGTAAAAACTTTGTAGATTGTTTTGGTGGTCCAGATAGGGCTTTAGACAGTTTTTCAGATATTCAAAAAGCTATCAATTTTGCAATGACTTCTTTCTTGACTACTGGCGGAATTCGCGGTGGTTCAGAGAAAATAGATAAGTTTCAACCTAGAAGTTTCAATATGGGATTGTCTCGAAGAGCATTTGAAGCTTCAAATGGTTTTGGAAATATTCATCCTGGCGAGGATCCTGATTTGTCTATTCGATTGTGGAATTTGGGTTTTGAAACCAGACTGATTCCTGATGCCTACGTGTACCACAAGCGAAGAATTGATTGGGATAAATTTTCTGCTCAGGTGAATAAATTTGGCAAAGCAAGGCCAATACTTAACAGTTGGTATCCAAAACACAATAAGCTTACTTTTTTCTTTCCATCCGTATTTATAATTGGACTCTTTTGTTCCTTTCTAGTAATGCTTATTTTTAATTTTGATTTGCCCTTACAACTGTATTTTGTCTACTTTTTGGTGCTATTTTTAACATCAGCGTACCAAAATAAAAGTATTAAAATTGCATATTTATCGCTGATAGCGGTTTGGAAACAATTTTACGGATATGGAACAGGTTTTATGAAATCGTATTACAAGATTATTATTTTGAAGCAGAAACCACAAGTTGCATTTCCAGAATTATTTTTTAAAGTGTAGTATGACTAAAATAGTAGGTTTAACTGGAGGTATTGGAAGCGGGAAAACGACCATTGCAAATCATTTTAAATCACATGGTGTGCCTGTTTATATTGCTGATGATGAAGCTAGGAAAATTATGGAATCTCAAACCATTATAGCCGAAATCAAAAAAGTCTTTGGCACTACTGTTTTTGATCATGATACATTGAACAGAGAAGAATTAGCCAAAATTGTATTTGATAATACTGAAAAATTAGAAAATCTTAACAGTATAGTACATCCAGCAGTTCGAAAACATTTTTCGCAGTGGTTATCTCTACAGCAAGATCATCCTATAATTATTTATGAAGCAGCTATTTTATTTGAAAGCGGTAATTATAAAAATTGTGACTATATAATAACTGTCACAGCTCCTTTAGAATCAAGGATACAGCGCGTAATTGCTCGAGATCACACTACAAAAGAACTTGTTTTGAAACGGATTAAGGCGCAGTGGACTGATGAACAGCGCATTTCAAAAAGTGATTTTATCATTCAAAATATCACGATCGAATCTACAGAATTAGAAGTTGATAAAATTCTTAAATTATTAAAGATTACATAAAAACAACCATAGGTGTTAATGTTTGGTTAATGTATTATTTAATATATCGTTAAAATACTAAATTTGTTTCAATGAATAAATTTTTTTTTAAATTACTTGTTGTATTAATGAGTCTATCCCTAATAGGGATAATTCTTGTTCAAGTGTATTGGTTTAATACTTCTTTCAAAAATAATGATGAGCAGTTTAAATTCCATGTTACGCAAATCATTGGTAATGTGGCAGATAAACTTCAGAAACAAGAGTCGTATAATTTTTATGATAAAATAAACCATTACAAGGATAGTACGGGGAAAGTTCCAAAAAAGGATGATATTTTAGAGTTTTATTATGTTCAAAAAAATTCACGAACTAATAAAACAATAATATACTCTAACAGTATTATTTCTGAAGACTATAATATTTCGCCAACGTTTCTTAATAAAAAATTTGATAGTGAAAAATTTAAAAATTTTAGTTCCAAACGGGTAACCGAAGTTTACAACAATAATAATCTGGATAAATCTGGTGTTAATCAGAGTTTGATACCAGACGTTAGGATTGAGAAGTCCGGAAATTTAGATATTTTGGATAACGCTCTTTTTGAAATTTCGGCTAAGGATGTTTTATCAGCAATGCCTCTGGAAGAACGTGTTTCTACTGAGGTTTTGCAAAAATTAATTAAAAAAGAATTAGAAGAGTATGGCATCGAAACAAAATTTGAATTTGGTATTTATAGTGGCAATTTAGCAACGAATATTAAGTCTAGCGATTTTGAATACGATAAAGATGCTACGTATACCATTCCAATTTTTACGGATAATGAAGGAAATAGTAAATACCAATTATTGGTCACTTTTCCTTTAAAAAAGAAATTTTTATTGTCGGAACTTGTTAGTATTACTGTGCTTTCTATTGTTTTTACATTAATTATTTTGATTGCGTATACAAGTGCATTGAATCAATTAATTCGTCAGCGTCAGATTTCTGAAATCAAGAATGATTTTATAAATAATATGACTCATGAATTTAAAACACCAATTGCAACAATAAATTTAGCCTTGGATGCGATAAAGAATCCAAAGATAATAGATGACAAGGAGAAGGTTTTAAGATACCTTCAGATGATTAAAGATGAAAATAAACGCATGCATGCTCAAGTAGAAAACGTATTGCGAATCTCAAAATTAGAAAAGAAAGAGTTAGATATAACCAAAGAATCAAATAACATTCATGAAACTATTGAAGATGCAATAGATCACGTGAATTTAATTTTAGAAGATAGGCAAGGGACAATAACCTGCTACTTTAAAGCCATTAGAACAACAGTTTTAATTAATGACGTTCATTTTACGAATGTGATTGTGAATATTTTAGAAAATGCTATCAAGTATTCTCCTAATGTTCCCGAAATTGAAATTTTTACCGAGAACGTAAAAGACATGATTATTATCAAAGTAAAAGATAGTGGTCTAGGTATGAGTAAAATAGCTCAAAAAAGAATTTTTGAAAAATTTTACAGAGAGCATACGGGAGATATTCATAATGTAAAAGGACATGGTTTAGGTCTAGCTTACGTGAAGAGAATTGTTGAAGACCATAATGGTCAAGTATACGTAGAAAGTGAAAAGGGAAAGGGAAGTACCTTCATAATAAAATTACCATTAATAAATTAGTATATGGAAAATGTAAATAAAAAAATACTTTTAGTTGAAGATGACTTAAATTTTGGTGCGGTTTTAAAAGATTATTTAATGCTAAATGATTTTGATGTAACCTTGGCAAAGAATGGGATGGAAGGATTTGAAAAGTTCAAAAAGGATACGTATGACTTATGTATTCTGGATGTAATGATGCCGTATAAAGACGGTTATACCTTAGCAAAAGAAATTAGAGAGAAAAATAATGAAGTTCCAATTATATTTTTGACAGCAAAATCAATGAAAGAAGATGTGCTTAAAGGATATAAAGCTGGTGCTGATGATTACTTGAATAAACCTTTTGACTCTGAAGTTTTGCTTATGAAAATTAAAGCAATAATTCAAAGAAAAGCATCTGATACAAAAGCGGAACAAGTTCAATTTGAATTTAATATTGGTAAATTTCATTTGAATTCTAAACTACGTTTTTTAACTTTTAGTACTGAAGAACCAATAAAATTATCTCCAAAAGAGAATGAATTATTGAAAATGTTGATTCTTCACGAAAATGATTTGATGCCAAGAGAGTTAGCATTGACAAAAATCTGGAGAGATGACAACTATTTTACATCTAGAAGTATGGATGTTTACATCGCTAAGTTGAGAAAATATCTAAAACTGGATGAAGATGTTGAAATTTTGAACATTCACGGAGAAGGATTTAGATTAGTGGTTAAGAATAAAGTAGCACAATAAATAGATATAAGCCTCAAGAAATTGAGGCTTTTTTTTGAAGCCATTTCCTGCTATTCGTTTCAATCTTTTTTCTCCTTAAAGAAACGAGAAAAAAGGATTTTCACTGCTATCAGGGCTAGGACTTTGTAGAATAAAGTACTTTTATTTTGTAGCAGAAAGTTTTCGGAAAAATTCCAAATGAAATTGTGCTATCTCCAGTTCAATTGTAGAGCAAAACAGGTCTTATCCTCTTTTGTGATGCTAAAAACCGTTTCAGTTTTGGAAATACTTTCATGAATTATCACTTTGTCTTTCAGGGATAATTCTTTTAAAAAGTTCATTTCAAAACTTTCAATTTTTTGATTTAATATTATATTTTCATCAATCAAATCCAAACACCATTCTAGGTATTTGACATTATTGACATGGTTTACAATATCTAAATCAGATAGGAATACTATTTTTTCAAAAAGGATTTCCTTCTCATTGTTGAAGTTTATTTTAGAAAAACCATTTAGTGTTGCTCTTTTTTCAGGATATAATTCAAAATGTTCATACGGTAAAGCCAACCCTTCTGGCCGACGTTTTTTTGTGTTAAAAACTGCCCAAAAAGTTTCAGAACCCACAATTTTTTCTCCATTTACATGCATTTCCAATGCCCGAACGGAACGCGAGTTCTCTAAGGAGTTGATCCATGTTTTTACGGTTACAGTATCTCCCCATTTTGGTAATTTAGAGATTTCAACACGCATTCGGCTCAAAACCCATGCTTGGTCGAATTCCTGCATGTCTGTAAAACTGATGCCACCAACTTCTGAATGTGCTGCCGCTGTTAACTGCAAAATATTACACAGATCCGTGAATTTTAAATAGCCATTTGGGGTACATTGTGTAAAGTTGATTTCCCAGTCTTTGCTTAAAATTGAGGTGAAATTTGGAGAGATAGGCATGTTGAGAATTATGAATTATAAATTATAAATTTGAATTGTAGGTATAGAAATTATGGATTATTTCTTTGAATTAATGTATGCAATAACAGTTTCATAAGGCGTTTCAAAATCAAACCATTTTGTATTTTCATTTCTTTTAAACCAGGTCAGTTGGCGTTTAGAAAATCGTCTGGTGTTTTTCTTTATTTCTTCGATAGCAAATTCTAATGAAATTTCTCTATCAAAATAACTGAATAGTTCTCTGTAACCTACCGTTAGCAGTGCATTCAGCTCTTTATTTGGGAATAACGTTTTTGCTTCAGCTAGAAGTCCGTCATTTATCATGAGGTCTACGCGATGATTGATTCGGTTATAAATTATTTTTCTGTCGGCTTCCAGACCAATTAAAATAGGTGTAAAGCTGCGACTGTTTTGTTTTTGATTTATAAAGGAAGAATATGGTTTTCCGGAACCTACACATACTTCTACAAAACGCATCATGCGTTGCGGATTTTGCAAGGTTTGTGGATTTTCGATGGATAGTGTTTTATAATAATTAGGGTCTAGTACTTCGAGGTTTTGTTGTAAATATCCGATGCCCAGTTTTTCGTAATTAGTGTTTATAGTAGTGCGAACTGAAGCTTCTATTTCTGGAAATTCATCAAAACCTTTTAAAATGGCGTCTACATACAAACCTGATCCACCTACTACTATGGCATAATCATTTGTTAAAAATAATTCGTCTAGTTTTGTAATTGCTTCTTTTTCGAAATCACCTACTGTATAGTTTTCAAAAATAGATTTGTTCTGGATAAAATGGTGTTTTACACTTTCAAGCTCTGATTTGCTTGGCACTGCTGTCCCAATTGTCATTTCCTTGAAAAACTGTCTACTGTCGCAGGAAATGATTTCGCATTTGAAGTAATTAGCCAAAACGATACTTAAGGAAGTTTTCCCGATGGCTGTTGGTCCGATAATAGTGATTAAGTATTTCATTTTTTTTAGCCCAGATGGTAGCGAAAACCCCGGAATTATGAAAGTTAGTTTTTATGGGTTTAAAAGAACGACCAAAGGAAGTTCCTTTTATGCCCTAGAAAAACAACTGGAATAATGAGGAGTTGCAGTGCACAGCTGGAATAGCTACAAATTAAATTAGACTTTTAAAATTTTATTATTTTCAGCGTTTTGTTTCTTCGTACATGACCTTGAATGATGTTTTTTGTGTCACGATTATTTTGCATTGGGATGATAATGTTACGGAGGATCTCTATATTATTGATTTGGTAATTTAAATCGTAAAAGGCAAATCCTTTATAGATGCCGTTTTCGATCATAACAACTGATCGTTCGCTGATGGTTCTTCCCTTATCGATAAGCAGCATATTTTGGTTTTCGAAACTATTTTTATCGATGAAATTTTGTACTCTAGCGTTGTATTCTTCTGATGATACTGCTCCAATACAGGCACCATCACACTCTTTTATAGTATATTGAAAACAGTTGGTTTTAGTGACATACAAGCCTGTCAATTTTTGGCATAATTGATAATGAGACGTTATTCTAAACAGGGCGTTTTTTCCTTCTTGGATGGAAGTAAAAGAGGTGATTTCTTTTTTTCGACCGTCTGCTTTCTGTAATTTTAGGTTAAGATAGCCCTTTTCATCTTTCTCGGCATATAAAGCGAGTTGAAAAATACTTTTTCGTTGTGCTCTGTTATAAATTGGTTTATTGATTTTTATTTCCTCACTTTCTTTGAGTAAGGCGATCAATTCACTACCTGTTTCATCATAGGTAACTGTAAATACTTCATCTTGTATTTTCTTGCACTTTGTAGTTGTCCCAGTAAAATGCTGGTTAATTCGCTTTTTGATGTTTCGGCTTTTGCCAATATAAATCAGTTTTCCTTTTTCGTTGTGGATGTAATAGATTCCTGTTTTTGCAGGTAGGCTAGCCACGATATCCAATAATTTTGGCGTAATTCCTTTCTCAATTTCTAGCTTTATAAAATCCTTAACAATCTCTTTCTCTAAATCTTTTTCTAAAAGAATTTTAAACAATTTGACTGTAGCTAGTGCGTCTCCGCTGGCTCTATGTCTATCTGCCATTGGGATGCCAAGTGCGCGAACTAGTTTTCCTAGGCTGTGGGAAGGCTGTTCTGGCAATAATTTTTTTGATAATTCTACGGTGCAGAGCGTTCGTGCTTCAAAATCGTACCCTAATCGTCTGAACTCAGTTCGTAGGATTCTGTAATCAAAAGATGCGTTATGAGCCACAACAATACAGTCATTGGTCATTTCGATGATGCGTTTTGCAACCTCAAAAAACTTGGGAGCACCCTGCAACATGGTATTGTTGATGCCAGTAAGTTTGACTACAAAAGGTTGAATTGGGATTTCAGGATTAACTAAACTGATGAATTGATCCACTATTTCATGACCATCAAATTTATAGATAGCGATTTCAGTGATTCCCTCTTCGTTGAACTGTCCTCCAGTGGTTTCTATGTCTAGTATTGCGTACATTTTCAATGTCAATGTCAAAAATCAATAGCAATAGCAATTTTAAAAGTCAATTTTAAAAAATTGAATATTGGTATTGCAATTGTAATTGTAATTGAATTATTTTTTATTGTTTATCATTTTTGAAGCGATAGCTATTAGTTCTTCAACTTCTGTTAAAAGCCACTTTCTTTCTTCTAAATCTCCTGCTTTTATATAATCTAGAACTTTTAATGAATTTCTAGACTCTTTGAGCTCCTTGACGGAAAGAGAAACTTTAAAAATAAAATCTTTATTTGTTATCGTTCCTTGAGCTTCTCCATAATTTAAGGAGGAACTTCCAGAGGATCGTATCAGTTGATTTTTGTAATAATCAATCTCATAAGACTTTTCTAATTTTCTAACAAAAAAAATGCATTCACCTGCAAATCTAACTAAACGGTCTTCAAAATTGTAGATTTTATCAAAATTGGGTTCGTTAACTTCCATTTGCTTTTATTTTTTTATTGAAATTGCCATTGCCATTGAAATTTATCTTCCTCCAAAGATACTACTTCCTATACGAACCATGGTACTACCACATTCTATTGCTAATTGGTAATCGCCTGACATTCCCATGGAGATAATTTCTAGTTGACAATTTTCAATTTTCAGTTTTTTTGTTTTGTCGAAAATTGATTTCAAATAGGTGAATTCATTTTTTATTTGGTCGTTATTGTCTGTAAAAGTTGCCATTCCCATTAAACCGACCACGCGAATGTTTTTCAGAAATTGAAATTCATTTGATGCTAGTATTTCATCTAGTTCAGCTTGATCAAGTCCAAATTTAGTATCTTCCTTGGCTATGTAAATTTGAAGTAAGCAGTCTATTACTCGGTTGTTTTTTAGCGCTTGTTTATTAATTTCTTGTAGTAATTTAAAACTTTCGACTCCATGAATTAAGCTTACAAACGGAGCCATAGATTTTACTTTATTGGTCTGAACATGACCTATCATGTGCCATTGAATGTCCTTAGGCATAGCTTCCCATTTCTCTGCCATTTCCTGAATTTTATTTTCTCCAAAAATGCGTTGACTGGCTTCATAAGCTTGCATCAAGTCAGGAATTGGTTTTGTTTTAGAAACGGCAACAAGAGTAACATTTTGCGGTAAAGATGTAAGTATATTAAGTAAATTTTGAGCTATTGACATTTTTAAATATTTTTATTTTTTTAATAGTAGCATTATTTTTAAAGTTCGTAAACCACTAATCCGCTTCTAAATTTAGGTTCAATATAGGTACTTTTTGGCGGCATGATAAGATTAGCGTCGGCTAAAGCTTTTATCTCACTTATATTAGAAGGAAACATAATAAAACCAATTTCAAATTCTCCTTGATCTATTTTATTTTTTACTTCTTGCACAGATTGCTTTCCAGAGAGATACTCGATTCGTTCATCGTTACGTAAATCTTCGATTGCAAGAATAGGAAGTAATACTTTTTTATAAAGAATCTGAGTGTCTAAACTGTCTAAGGCAGTATCAAAATTTTCATTTTTAGATTTTAAATCTAAACTATAGAATTCAGTATCAAGATACATCCCAAATTGATGCTTTTCCGTTGGCTGAAATGGTTGCTGTAATTTGTTGTTTACAGTAAAATCCTTTGCAAGTGCTATTAAAAAATCCTCTTTTGATAGTCCGTTTAAGTCTTTTACCAAGCGATTGAATTCATATATTTTTACATTATTCTCAGCAATTAAATAACTAAGAATATGATTTGTTGCTTGATTTTCAGCACCCTTATTTTCTTCTGACAGCAATTTAAGAGCTTCAGTTCGATGATGTCCATCTGCAATATAAAGACTTTCCGTTTTTTCGAAAATGTTCTGAAGCCAATTTATTTCTAAGGTATCTTCAATTTTCCATAAGTAATGAATTTCCTTTTTGGTCGTCGAAAATTCAAAATCCGCTAATTTTTGAGTACAGTTAAAAATCCAGTTCTCAATGGTTTTATTATCTGGATACGTCATCAAAACCGGTTCGGTATTGAACCTTGAATATTTCATGTAGTCTTTGAGTAATCGCACACGGAATGCAATAATATCTTCGTGTTTTTTTATGATATTATTGCAATAATCAGCTACACTTGTTCCGGCAATAATCCCTGTAAATGATTGTGTTTTGGTCACAATTTTATGAATGTATAAGGCTGGTTTTTTATCTTTTACCAAAATGACCTCATTTTTGAAATCTTCATATTTTTGATGTACCTGTCGGTATCGTTTCTCAAAAGATACGCTTTCTTGATTGGTATACGCGGGTTTTAGAATGTGTAAAAAAGACAGCGGATTAAAATCTAATTGCGCTGCAAGCTCTGCATTTACGTATTCTTCATAAGATCTACACGTTACGAGACAAACTTTGTCACGCGTAGGTCTCACTGCTTTAAAAGGAACTATTTTAGCCATAATTATGTCAGAAGTCTTAAAGTCTTAAAGTCGAATGTCTAAAGAAACGGACTTTAAGACTTTCGACTTTTAAACATTGAGACTATATAAATTGTTTAGAAATCTTCTCGGCTTTTTTACTTTCAGAATAATCATAGAAACCTTCACCAGATTTAACTCCCATTTTTCCTGCTCGAACCATATTTACTAATAATGGGCAAGGGGCATATTTTGGATTTTTAAACCCATCATACATCACATTTAAAATAGCTAGACACACATCAAGCCCAATAAAATCAGCTAATTGTAATGGCCCCATAGGTTGACCCATTCCTAATTTCATTACGGTATCAATTTCATAAACTCCAGCTACTTTGTTGTATAATGTTTCGATTGCTTCATTAATCATCGGCATCAAAATTCTATTAGCAACAAAACCAGGATAATCATTTACTTCAACAGGTGTTTTTCCCAGTTTCTCTGAGAGTGTCATGATGGTTTTTGTCACTTCAGCACTAGTATTGTACCCACGAATGATTTCTACCAGTTTCATAATTGGCACTGGATTCATAAAATGCATTCCGATAACACGTTCTGGATGTGCCACAACAGCCCCAATTTGAGTAATAGAAATGGAAGACGTATTGGTTGCTAAAATGGTATCATGAGAACAAGCATCATTCAATTGCTTGAAAATATTTAGCTTTAATTCTACGTTTTCAGTAGCTGCTTCAACCACTAAATCGACACCTACAACACCATCTTTTATATCGGTATAGGTTATTATGTTAGTTATTGTTTTGGCTTTATCTTCCTCGGTGATCGTTCCCTTTGCGATCATTCGATCTAAATTTGCGGCAATAGTAGCCATACCTTTATCTAAAGATTGCTCAGAAACATCTATTAATTTTACGGTAAAACCACTTTGTGCAAAAGTATGAGCAATTCCATTACCCATTGTTCCTGCTCCGATTACGGCTATTGTCTTCATTATTTATTTTGGATTTAAATATTTTAAAGTTTAAAATGGAAAGATTATCTCTTAAAACAATCAATAATTTGATAGGCTACGCGAAGTGCTTCTGTAGCTTGATCTAAAGTCACTGTTGGAGTTGAGTTAGTATTGATAGCATCGGCAAACGATTCTAGTTCATCCAGAATGGCATTGTTTTGTTCTACATCTGGATTCGAGAAGTAAATTTGTTTTTTTACACCTTCGGCATTTTGTAAAATCATATCAAAATCGCCAGGAACTTCCGGAGCATCTTTCATTTTTACCACTTCACATTTCTTTTCCAAGAAATCCACTGAAATGTAAGCGTCTTTTTGGAAAAAACGAGATTTACGCATGTTTTTCATCGAAATTCGGCTTGCTGTTAAATTAGCTACGCAACCATTTTCGAATTCAATTCTAGCATTTGCAATATCTGGTGTGTCACTAATAACCGAAACGCCGCTGGCACTAATATTTTTTACTTTAGACTTAACAACACTCAAAATAGCATCAATATCATGAATCATCAAATCTAAAACTACAGGAACATCGGTTCCACGAGGATTAAATTCAGCCAGACGGTGTGCTTCAATAAACATTGGGTTTTCAATCATGTTTTTTGTAGCGATAAATGCTGGATTGAAACGCTCCACATGACCTACTTGCCCTTTTACATTGTATTCATTGGCTAAAGCGATAATTTCTTCAGCTTCTTCAACGGTATTTGAAATGGGTTTTTCGATAAAAACGTGTTTGCCTGATTTAATTGCAACTTTTGCACATTTATAATGAGAAAGCGTTGGTGTTACAATATCAATTACATCTACTGCGTGAATAAGAGTGGCGATGGTACTAAAATGTTTGTATCCAAATTCTTTCGAAACCTTTTCTGCATTTTCTTGATTGGGATCATAAAAACCAACCAATTCGTATTGATCAGATTGTTGTAATAAACGCAAATGTATTTTTCCTAGATGACCAGCACCTAATACTCCAATTTTCAGCATAACGATGTAATTTTTACAAAAATAGCAATAAAATGATTAATCTATTATCGATATGAGACAATTATTCCGTTAAATTTAATTTTAAAATCTAACATTTGAAATCAGAAATTCTTTGCTATTTTTACCAAAATAAAATAGTAAATTTTGAAAGATACAGCCAAGCATCAAGGACTTCGCAATCAATTAGTAAACGTTTTAGAGCAAAAAGGGATTGTCGATAAAAATGTTTTGGATGCTATAAAAAAAATCCCAAGACACTTATTTTTGAATTCCAGTTTTGAAGATTACGCCTATCAAGACAAAGCGTTTCCCATTGGCGCAGGCCAAACAATTTCGCAACCTTACACTGTTGCTTTTCAATCTCAACTATTAGAGGTAAAAAAAGAGCATAAAGTTTTAGAAATCGGAACAGGTTCAGGATATCAAACTGCCGTTTTGTGCTTATTAGGTGCTAAGGTTTATAGTATTGAAAGACAGAAAGAATTGTTCAAACAAACTTCAATATTATTTCCAAAATTGAATATTCGTCCCAAACATCTTTCTTTTGGTGATGGTTACAAGGGCTTGCCAAGTTATGCTCCATTTGATAGTATTATAGTTACAGCAGGAGCGCCGTTTATTCCTCAGCCGTTGATGGCGCAATTAAAAATAGGTGGTAGGCTTGTTATTCCTTTAGGAGAAGATGTTCAAATAATGACGTTACTTATTCGAAAAAATGAAACTCAATTTGAAAAACATGAGTTTGGAGAATTTCGATTTGTTCCATTATTAGAAGATAAAAACTAAAATCCCATCCCCAGCCCTTCCCAAAGGGAAGGGAGCAGAAGATGGATTTTATTGACCAATAATACTCAAATAGCGTTCTAGACTTTCTTTCTCTATTTGGGCGATGAATAGTAAAAAATCTTCTTTATTGTTTTTAGTTTGTGCGGTTTCCAGTGTTTGATAATAGCGCATTCTACTTTCATAATCCCCTTTGATATTAGCAATGATGTAGCCATGTTGCAATAAAATCAAGTTCATGACTAAGCGCGAAGTCCTACCATTGCCATCAATAAAGGGATGAATAGTAACCAAACGTTCATGCATTTCGGCAGCCAAAACTATCGGATGTAGTGTTGATTTATTAGTTTCATACCAAATATAGAAATCTTCCATTTCCTTAGCTACCAAAAAAGGTTGGGGTGGCATGTGACTGCTACCTTGGATCATTACTTGAACTTTTCTATAACGTCCAGCATCTTCGGGTTGAATTCCTCTCAAAATTAGATTGTGTATAGACAGTACTTCGCGTTCATTTATAGAACTATTTTTTTGCATTAAATCTTTGATGTAAGCAATTGCTTCTTGATGATTAATGACTTCTAGATGTTCCCGCATACTTTTTCCGGAAATCGTTAAACCTTCATTGATAACCAAATCTGTTTCGCGCAAAGTCATTGTATTTCCCTCGATGCGATTACTTTCAAACGTATATTCTAGCTCTAATGCTTGTGCGATCCTGTAGCTATCAAACTGGCGAAACCCATCTAGTTGTGTCTTTAAAGTATCTATTTCATCTAAAATTTTCTGAAGTGTTACTGATATTTTTTTCTTTGTGGGTTTGCTTTGATATCTAATTTCCTGCTCTGCGACCAATAATGCTTTAAGTGCAAACTCATCTTGACCTATTTCGTAAAGTATTTTTTCTTTCAGCCAAGCAACCATGATGGTCTCTAGATCTATTTCTAGAAGAGCCGCAAGCTTGACCACCTGTTCTCGAGTGGGTTTTCTAGTGCCACTTTCAAACTTGCTTATTAAAGCTTGGTCAATTCCTAAAAGTTGCGCCACTTCTCTGGTTTTGAGCCCTTTTTGTTCTCTTGCATTTTTGAGAAGTGTTTTCATTTTAAATATGTTTTATATTGTCTTGACAAATTTAGTCATTTTTTGACAAATAAAAAAATTTAATTCATTCTTTTTTCAATTTAAAATGATTTTTTGATTCGGTCTAGATCGCGTTTTGTGTCTTGTTCTTTAAGGGATTCGCGTTTGTCGTAGGTTTTCTTTCCTTTGCAAAGACCAATTTGTAGTTTTGCCAACCCTTTTTCATTGGTAAACAATTTCAAAGGAACTATGGTAAGACCTTTGGCTTGAACACTTTTTAGTAGCCCTTTCAATTCCTTTTTTTTCAAAAGCAATTTTCGTTCGCTTCTCGCTTTGTGGTTGAATTGGTTTCCAAAAGTATATTCTTCAATATATGTATTTATTGCAAAAAGTTCGCTGTTGCTGAATTCACAAAAGCTCTCAGTGATATTCGCTTTTCCCAATCGAATGGATTTTATTTCCGTACCTGCTAATACAATTCCAGCATTGAATGTTTCAATTATTTCATAGTCGAATTTAGCTCTCTTATTGAATATGTTTACAGTTTTTAGCATAATACAAAGGTAACAAAAATTAAAGATTTAGCAACGGTTTAGGGCAATTTCAAGAGTTGGTGCGTAATCACATCGCCTATTATAGTCACAATATAAAGATTTCCAAAAGTGCTATCAGGAATATCTGTATATATATTTTGGTTGATTATTTGATTGACAAAATTTGGAGTAGTATTACTGTGTCCAACAATAAGAATTGTTTTGCCTACAGTTTCTTTAAGGAAATCATTTTTAATGATGTTTTTAGGATTGTATAGTTTGATTTCTATTTTTTTTGTAGCAGCAGTAACATGAGCAGTTTGAACTGTTCTCTTATAATCAGTAGCATATATTTGATCAAAATTAATTTCAGCAAATATCTCGTTCCAAAGTTTGGCTCTTTCTAAACCTTTTTCGGACAAGTCTGGATTTTGAGAATTATCTACTTTTTCAGTATGTCGAATGAAGTAATAAGTAGTTGCTTTTTGTTGTCCAAAATTCAATTGGAAAACGAAAAAAGCGAATATCAAAAGTAGTTTTTTCATAAAAATGAATTTTAAAAAATTAGTATTTACTGATTTTATATCTTTACAAAATGGAAAATTTAAAATCAAAAGATCCGCTTCACGGTATTACACTTCAAAAAATAGTAGAACAATTAGTAGCACATTATGGGTTTGACACTTTAGGGGAACTCATTAAAATTAAGTGTTTCACTGCTAATCCAAGCGTAAAATCTAGTTTAACTTTTCTACGCAAAACGGATTGGGCTCGAAAACAAGTTGAGGAGTTATACCTTAAATCACAGTCAAAGTTCGTTCAAAACGTTTAGTTTAATTTATAAGAGACCATTACGCCTCCACGATATGGCAACCATTCGCCACTTTTATTATAGTTTTTTACAGTTTCATAACGCTCTCCTGTACTGATATAATAACCTTTATAGTATCCTTGATGCCAGCCACCTCCTAAAAAACAATCCAACATAAATTTCTCATTTATTTTCACTTGATAACCAATTGTTGAACCGATAAAGTATCCAAAACCCTTTTCATATAGATCTGTATTTAGATAGTTCCATTTTTGAAAATTATAAATACTTGCCCCAATGTGTGCACCTGCATAAAAGCCATTATGCTTTTCTTTGAAATGGTATCGATATTCAGGCGTGAACGTGTAAAATTCCCGAGGTTTACCGTTTACTGATTTCCAAAACGACGCTAGCACATCAACTTGTAACGTCGATTTTTCTCCAATGCTCGTTTCGATACCTATATTGGGTAGCGTCAAAATTGTTGTAAAAGCATTTGCTTTTATGTAGGTTTGTGCAGTCAATAGCATAGAGCTTAGAGCAAAAGAAAGGATGAATAATTTTTTCATAGGTTGTAAAATCGTACTTTTAATGTTTTACGGAGTTTAAAAGAAACGCAAATGTAGCGCTTAATGTTTTGTTTAGTTTTAAGTTTTTGTGCTTCGTGTATGTTTTAACGTATGTTAAGATATTAAATAGATGCTAGTGTGGAAACTATTTATTTAGAATACAATAAATTAGAGTGTCTAAAAACCGTCCTTCAAAAAAACTATTTTCTTTTAAATGCGCTTCTTTTACAAAGCCATTTTTTTCTAAAACCTTTGCAGATCCATAATTTTCAGGGTCAAGGACAGCCTCGATAGAATGTAATTTCATCACCTCAAATCCGTATTTAACCACTTCTTTCACTGCTTCAGTTACAATTCCTTTTCCATGGTATTCCGGGAGTAACATATATCCAATCTCTGCACGATAGTGTTCTGGCTTGATCATATAATGACCAATTATCCCAATTAATTTTGCATTATCTTTCAAAGTAATCGCCCAATTTATCCCTTCATTACTGTCTATTTTGCCATCTATCATGGCAATGTGTGCTAAAGCTTCTTCATCGGTTTTTACCAAAGGCCTTGGTATGTACGTCATCGTTTCTGGATTGGATCGCAAGGCGAAAATCTCCTTTATGTCATTAGAATCTACTCTTCTTAAAAGCAGGCGTTCGGTTTCTAAATTTGGAAATGGATTGAAATTTATAGTTAACATATTTGCATTTTTTAATTAAAGGATTTCAATACTGAATTTTGAATGGAAAGTTGCATTGGATTCTAAAACTTGAATGCCTTCTTTTTCAAATAAATTTCCAGAATTTTCTTTGGTGTCAGAGTAGCCAAACCAAGGTTCAATACAAATAAAGGGCGCGTTCATTTTTGTCCAAATTCCTAAACTTGGAAAATCCTCAAAATGTACTCTTAAAATTGGATTTTCATTTTCTAAAATAGTCAACGATTTAGATTGTATTGATTTAAAAATCAAAGCGTCGTTTTTAAACAATTCATACGTCAGTGGAATTTGTTTATTCTGAAGGTCTAATTTCTTCGTTTTATTCGAAATTAAATTATTCTCCAAAAGGTAATATTCCAAAGATTCATCTGAATCGAAAGCAACAGCATAGTTTTCAAATTTGTTTGGTAAAGCAAAAGCAGGATGCGCACCAATAGAAAAAGGCATTTTTGATGACCCCATGTTAATAACTTGATAAGCTATTGATAAGGTCATTTCTTCCAAGGTGTAAATCAAATGCAATTCAAATTCAAAAGGATATACTTTTAATGTTTCTTCAGAAGATTGAATAGAGAAAGTTGCGCTATTTTCTGTCGAATCAATTAATTGAAATTCCATTTCTCTAGCAAATCCATGCCTAGACAAGTGGTAGTTTTTTTCGTTATGATGAAAAGTATTGTTTTTTAAAGTGCCAACAATTGGAAATAAAACTGGAGAATGTTTTCCCCAAAATTCAGGATTTCCCTCCCAAATGTATTCTTTCCCTTGATTCGATTTTAATGAAATCAATTCAGCTCCTAAATGTTGAATTTGCGCGGTAAGCGTATTGTTTTTCAGTGTAGTTATCACAAGAGGTATTTGAAGTTAAATTTTATTGTAAATATATTTTATAATTTTTAATTCTGATTCTACCGCACCAAGATTTTATTGTTTTGATTAAAATCTATTTTTAAAATAGCTCAAAATCCTCTTTTTTTTCATTTATTTGTGATATAAATTTTATAAAAATGAAAAATATTCGCTTCGGAGTCTTATTACATTTGACTTTATTATTCGGAGTTGCGTCTGTTTGGGCGCAACAAACCCCAACAAATTCTGCTAATACTGCAGTTTCAAAGTATGATTATCACGATGCTTTTGCTACACATTTTTATTCTAAAAATGGAACAAGTACTCGTTCAGCAAGTGGTCAGCCGGGTGCCGAATATTGGCAAAACAGAGCTGATTATCAATTGACGGCTAAACTAGATGAAAAAAACAACGAAATTTCTGGAACAGGAATTATTACATACACAAATAACAGTCCTGATAAAATGGCTTTTGTTTGGATGAATTTAGATCAAAATTTATTTAGTGCAGATTCGCGTGGAAACGCTTTAGTGCCTTTAACTGGCAGTCGAAATGGGGCAAGAGGTCAAGTTTTTGATGGCGGTCACAAAATTAAATCTGTAAAAGTAATTGCCACCGCAAACGGAAAATCTACCGAAGTCGATGCCAAGTACCTAATAACAGATACTAGAATGCAGGTTTTTCTTCCGCAAGGATTAAACGCAAAAGGCGGTTTGGTAAAAATTAAAATTGATTTTTCGTTTATAGCTCCTTACGAAGGTTCAGATAGAATGGGTATTTTAGAAACTAAAAACGGTAAAATATTTACTATTGCACAATGGTATCCGCGTATGTGCGTGTATGATGATGTACGAGGCTGGAATACCAATCCATATTTAGGAGCTTCAGAATTTTACTTAGAATATGGAGATTTTGATGTAAGTATTACAGCGCCTGCTAATCATGTAGTGGTGGGTTCAGGTGAATTAATAAATCCTACAGCTGTTTATTCAACTGTTGAACAAGGTAGATTGGCTCAAGCTAAACAAAGTGACAAAACGGTTTTTATACGTACTGCTGAAGAAGTAGCCGTTTCATCAAAAAATGCAGCTACAACTACAAAAACGTGGAATTATAAAATCAAGAATTCTCGTGATTTTTCATGGTCTTCTTCTGCATCATTTATTTTAGACGCTGCAAAAATTAATTTACCAAGCGGTAAAAAATCATTAGCTATTTCAGTTTATCCAGTAGAAAGTGCAGGTAACGCTGCTTGGGGTCGTTCTACCGAATATACTAAAGCTTCGATAGAAAATTATTCTAAAAGATGGTTTGAATATCCTTATCCTGCAGCTACTAACGTGGCTGGAAACGAGGGCGGAATGGAATATCCTGGAATCGTTTTTTGCAGTTGGGAGTCTAAAGGAGCAGATTTATGGGGAGTTACAGATCATGAATTTGGTCACATTTGGTTTCCTATGATAGTGGGTTCTAATGAAAGATTGTTTGCTTGGATGGATGAAGGTTTTAATACGTTTATTAATTCATTGAGTTCCCTTGATTTTAATAATGGTGAGTATAAAGAACCAAAAGCGGATATGCAGCAAAGAGCAGAAGTATATACGAGCCCAAATCTTGAAACGATCATGAGTTCTCCAGATAATATGAAGGAGAAAAACATTGGACTATTGGCGTATTCGAAGCCAAGTTCAGGATTAGTTATTTTAAGAGAGCAAGTACTTGGTAAAGAGCGTTTTGATTTAGCTCTAAGAACTTACATTGAGCGTTGGGCATACAAACATCCGCAACCAGACGATTTCTTCAGAACAATTGAAAATGTTGCAGGTGAGGATTTGAGTTGGTTTTGGAGAGGTTGGTTTCAATACAACTGGCGTTTAGACCAAGGTATTAATGGAATCAAATATGTAAAAAATGATCCCAAACAAGGTGTAGTAATTACGATTGAAAATTTCGAAAAAATGGCTATGCCAGTAAGTTTAGACGTAAAAACGAAAAGTGGTAAAATAACCCGAGTTACTTTGCCTGTAGAAGTATGGCAAAAAAATAAAGTGTGGTCTTTCAAGCACAATTCGACTGAGGAAATTGCAAGTATTACATTAGATCCAGACCATGTTTTACCGGATAGTAATACAGCAAATAACGTGTGGAAAGATGACAAAGACACGATTGAAAAAGATGTCATCTTAGATGGTTATCTTGGTACCTTCTCGACAGTTATGGCTCCAATTAAAATTACGCTTTCAGAGAAAAACGGTACCTTGAATGTTTTGATTACAGGCTATCCAAGTTTTTCAGCAGAATCAGTTGGCAAAAACAAATTTGAATCAAAACAAGCTGGACTTACCTTTGAGTTTAATGAAAGTTTAAGTGGGTTTGAAATGTTGGTTCCTGACGGAAAGAAAATACCGTTTACAAGAGATAAATAAACAGGTATTATAGATATGAAAAAAGACTTGTAGAAAATTATTCTACAAGTCTTTTTTTTTACTTTTTTTCTAAATCTATTCTGGAATTTGTTGGCTTAAGCAATGCAAAGTTCCAAATCCCCAAATTAAATCAGTAGCGCTGATCCCGATTATTTCTCTATCCGGAAAACATTCTGCAAGGATGTTCAACGCTTTTCGGTCATTACTGTCGTTAAAAGTAGGAACCAAAACACAATTGTTCAAAATCAGGAAATTGGCATAACTGGCTGGCAATCGTAAGCCGTCAAATTCCAAACGTTTTGGCATCGGTAAAACCACGATTACCGGTGATTTTCCATTTTCCAGTTTGGCGTTTTGCAAGCGTTTTAAATTGTCTTGTAATGGTTTGTAGTTATGATCCTTTGGATCTGTTTCTACAATAGTCACAATCGTATCTTCGTTTACAAATCGGCATAAATCATCAATATGACCGTGAGTATCGTCACCTTCAATTCCGTCGCCTAGCCAAATCACATTGGTAATTCCGAGGTATTCCTTGAAAACGGCTTCGTAATCTGCTTTGGTAAAATTTGGATTCCGAACTTGAATATCAGGATGCATCAAGCATTCTTCTGATGTCAATAAAGTTCCACGACCGTTAGTGTCAATCGCACCACCTTCTACAATTACCGGTTTTCCTTTGTACATAACTTGCGTCAAAGGAATATTTAAGAATTCGCCCACTTTGGCAGGAACAAATTTGTCTAATTGAATGTTTTTATATTTGGCCCAACCATTAAAATTAAAGTTCAAAGCTTCTCTTTCGGTTCCGTTTTTTACAATAATCGGACCCGAATCACGCATCCAACTTCTATTGGTTTTATGAATGATGTAAGAAACATTGGTTAGCGCAACATGAGCTGTTTCCAGCATCGTATTTACTTTTTCTTTTTGGTTTTCATCGGCAACTACTAAAAATACTTGCTCGAAAGTGGCTACTTTTTTAATAAATTCTACAAAAGCCCATTGAATCGCTTCGTATTTTCCTGGCCAATCCTTACCGTTGTGCGGAAAACACAGTAACATTCCTTGTTGCTTTTCCCATTCGGCGGGAAATCTTCTATTATTTGTAGTCATACAGCGTTTCTAATTATAAAGACTGCAAATATAAACATTCAGTAGGATTTTAAAATAGTTGGCAACCATTCATTTCAGACATTCTATAAATTTATAAGAATAGTTTTGGTAATGATTATATAATATTGAGTTAATTTTTGTTGGGCTTCGGCTAGTTATTTTTGGAAAAAAAATATACTTATGAAAAAATATGGTATTACACTATTAGCTGCAATTATGATTTTATTAAGTTGCGAAAATGACTCTAATAAAGAGGAATCTCCTGAGTTAGTTGTAAATGAAAACGCTGCCACTTTCAAAGAAATTGGTTCCATTACAATCGGTGGCGCTGGAGCAGCTGAAATAAGTGCATATGATGAAGTTTCTAAAAAGTTATTTACTGTAAATAACAGTAATACGAATAGGATTGATGTTATCGATTTATCGAATCCGTCCAGTCCAGTATTTGTAACAAGTATCGATTTAACTCCGTTCAATGGAACTTCAAATAGTGTGGCGACTTATAATGGTAAATTAGCAGTGGCATTAGAAGCAAAACCTAATAAGCAAGATCCTGGAAAAGTAGTTGTTTTTGATACGGCTAATTACAGTGTCATCAAAGAAATTACGGTTGGTGCTTTGCCGGATATGATTACTTTTTCTCCAGACGGAAATTTCATCATGACTGCTAATGAAGGAGAACCAAATGATACATATTCAATAGATCCGGACGGTTCTGTATCTATTATTGCCGTTAATGCTAATTATGCAGTAACGACTTTAAGTTTCGAAAGTTTTAGCAATCAATTAAGTACGTTGAAAACGAAAGGATTCAGAATTGCAAGTCCAACTAATAATTTTGCTTCTGATATTGAACCGGAATATATTACGATATCTGCGGATTCTAAAACGGCTTGGGTTACTTTACAGGAGAATAACGGAGTGGCTAAAATTGATTTGGCAACCAAAACGATTACGAATATTTTTCCGTTAGGCTATAAAAACTACAATCTTGCCGAAAATGCTATTGATATCAGCGATAAAGATGGTAGTGTCTTGGCTACTGCATGGAAACTCAAAGGAATGTTTCAGCCGGATGCTATAACTAATTTTGAAATTAATAAAATCCCTTATTTTGTAACTGCAAATGAAGGAGATGCTAGAGAGTATACTGGTTTTGTTGATGTAAAAAGAATCAGTAGTTCTACTGTTGTGCTTGATCCAATAGTATTCCCTAATGCTGCAGCTTTAAAAGTTGAGGCAAGTATGGGTAGATTGAATATCAATACAAAAATGGGTGATACGGATGGTGATGGTGATTTTGATGAATTAGTTTCTTTTGGAGCCCGTTCTTTCTCCATTTGGAATGGAAACACTGGAGAGATTGTATTCGACAGTAAAAATGAATTAGACAAGAAAGCACAAGAATTGGGTATATATGATGATGCTAGAAGTGATGATAAATCTGTAGAGCCAGAATCAGTTGTGGTAACTAAAATGGGCGACAAGACGATTCTTTTCGTCGGTTTAGAAAGAGCTGATGCGGTTATGGTATATGATGTTTCGAATCCTGCTGCTCCAAAATTTTTACAGACTTTTAAAACGGGCGATGCGCCTGAGGGCTTACTTTTTATTCCAGCTTCGAAAAGTCCTACCAAAAGAAGTTTGATCGTAGTGAGCAGTGAAGGCGATGGTGTCGTTAAAATATTCCAACCAGATTTGAATTAGATTTATACGTTTTCTTTAAACAAAAATCCCTGCTAAGAATTATTTTTCAGCAGGGATTTTTTAATTTTCGAAAGACAAATTAGTCAATCGCTCTTTTTGTAATATCTCCAAAAGCATCTATTCTTCTATCTCTAAAGAAAGGCCAGTTCTGACGCACATTTTCTTGTAAGTCTAAATCTACTTCAGCAATCAGAATTTCCTCTTTGTCGTGTGAGGCTTGCGCCAAAATTTCACCTTGTGGTCCCGCAATAAAGGAAGATCCCCAAAACTGAATTCCCGCCGTATCTGGTAAGTATTGTTCTACACCAATACGGTTTGCTGCTGCAACGTATACACCGTTTGCCACGGCATGACCTTTCATGACACTCATCCAAGCACCATGCTGATTTTCTCCATATTGTTCTTTTTCTTGAGGATGCCATCCAATTGCTGTTGGGTAAAACAAGACTTCAGCACCTTGCAAAGCAGTCAAACGAGCTGCTTCTGGGTACCATTGATCCCAACAAATTAAGGTTCCTATTTTTCCTTTTTTAGTTGGAATGGTTTTAAAACCTAAATCACCAGGTGTAAAATAGAATTTTTCATAAAAATGAGGATCATCCGGAATGTGCATTTTACGGTACAATCCCGCTTCTGATCCATCGGTATCGATTATGTACGCGCTATTGTGGTAAATTCCTGCCATTCTTTTTTCGAAGAAAGGAACAATAATAACCACACCTAATTCTTTTGCCAAAGCGCTAAAAGCAATAAACGAAGTACTATATAAAGGCTCTGCCAAAGCAAAATTATCTACATCTTCGCTTTGACAAAAATAATGACTGCTGTATAATTCCGGTAACGAAATCACTTCGGCTCCCAATTTTGCGGCATCACGAACCCAACTGATGCATTTTTTCAAGTTGTTTTCGGCAATATCATTAAGATTCAATTGAATGACCGCTATTTTGTACTTTTTATTTGGCATGACTAAAATTTTAGATTGCAAAAATAGGGAATTTTATAAAGAGTAGAAAATAGGGGCAATGCGTTTTTTTAGGTTTTTGACACATCACTATTAGAAGCTAAAAAATTTATCGACATGAAATTTTTTCCGTACACTACTTAAATGTTTGTAATTTCAAATTACATGCAACAAGGCCGCTATAACCGACTTGATATTGGGGCTTCTATTTTATTCGAAAAAATGTTTTTTGGGGCAACTGCCGTAACAAATCCTGCTAAAAATGGTTTTAATAACCAGTTGCTTACCTCTGTCAATCTTTTTACGGGGTTGCAATACAATCATTTACGATTGGGACTCGCTTATGATTTTAATACATCCAAAATTGGAAAAACTGGTGGTATCTATGAACTTTCTTTGACCTATCAATTTAATTTGGATAGAAAGTGTTTTGGTTGCCCTAACTATACCGGAAAATAGTATTAAGGTAGTACACCTAAATCCGAATTTGAAAATACTAGCTTTCGGCTTTTGTATATCGATATTGAAGTTGGGAGACTTAGTAAAATTTTAGATTTATGTCCAAATGTGAAGGAAAACACGTAAAAACCATCTTGATTTTACCGCATATAAATAGAGACTCACATGCATTTTGTTATTCTTTTAAAAGGATTTCGATAAATCCTTAAGTGTTTACTGCATATAATCTGTAGCGTTCAACAGCGTCTTCATTGTTCGTGCGACGCAGGAAACGAAGAACTCTAACTTTTGGCAGTAGCTATTATATTTTCTGTAATTTGATTAAATATGTTAGATTATTAGCAACTTTTTTTGTGTATTCTCTACCATTAAACATTATTGTACTTCCTGCAAACATATAATGTTCAACTTCTTTAGTAGTTTTTAATATGAATTTATCTTGATGCTTATTTGAATATTTAGCTTCAATGCAATTTATATCTTTAAAATTTATAGCCTTTTTATCATAAATTTTCCTAATCATAGAATTGTTTTCAATCTTGACTTCTTTAATTTTAAAATCAATAATTACTTTATTCAATTTTTCGAAATATTTATAGGCAATCACGTATTGAAAAATTAGTATACCGAAGAAATAAAGTATTTGTTCGGATTTTAAACCGTCTTTAATATAAAAGTACAATAAGAAAAAAGGCAAAACATGAACGAGTATTAGAACTGCTGTTTGATGATTTTTTGGAGTGAATATTATTTGATCACCATTTTCTGTTTTCTGATATTCTATTTGCATAAAATTTTCTTTATTCACTAGAATATTTTCTATTTCGCTAATGTAGTTCATATTTTATTCGATATTTGAGGTGTTTAATGTCAATGTTTTGCCACTTTGAGATGGCTGAAAATTTGTAACCATTGATTATCGGCTTAACGAAAACTTGATGCGAAACGATAATTCCACTAAATTCCAGCTAGCTCAAAATGGCTGTTTTGCGTACGTTTTTTCATTTACTATTGTTTTAAAAGTTCTTCTAAAACTCTTTTGCCATTTTCATTTTCGGGATTTAATTCAATAGACTTTTTATACATTTTAATTGCTTCTTCTTTTTTGTTAATTTTTAATAGTATTTCCCCATAACTATCGTAAGCATTTCCACTGGTAGGATATAATAATACGTTTAATTTGAAAATTTCTAAAGCTTTTTCATTCTCGTTCTTGTTTAAATATTCGTAACCTAAATTATTCAGATTGTCTTCCGAATGTATGTAAGTAATATTTTCTTTTTTGACGTTGTTTGATGAACTAATGGCATAATTTAGAGTACGTTCATAAACTTCTGTTTTCTGTTTTTTATCTAGAGTTTCAGCATAACTTTTAGCTATTGTTGTTATGACTAAAGTTGGATTATCAAACCAAATTCCGTGACCACATTCAAATGCGGTAATACCGATACTTTTTGGATGACTAGCAACAAAATTTTTATGACATTCTTTCCAATGTTCTACTTTTTCAGTTTCTTTAAAAGATGCAATTCCACTAATTAAATCTACAACTGGAATATTTTGTGGAATTGAAATTTCACTCATCATTTTAACAGTTTCGCGTATATTTGCCGCCATGTAATATATAGGGAGATTGTTTTTTTTCCATTCTGGAATAAGTAGTTCTTGATTTTTTAAATCGCTTTCTACAAACTTTTCCATAAAATTATGGTTTACATCTATTAATACAATCGATTTTACAAGATTTGGATTCCTTACTGAATATAAAGTTGAAAAGTAACCGCCAAAAGAATGAGAAACTAACATAATTTGTTTATTGTAACCCAATTTTTTTAATCCTGTTTCTAAATCAACAAGGCTATTTAACATACCGTGTTTTGAGTCTTCAGTTTCTAAAGTATTCATAGTGCTTTTACCTAAACCTTCTCTATCATATGTTATTATTGTTGCTCCAGTTAAATCTGCAATTGGTTGCAGAATAGAATTCCAAACTCTTCCAGCACTTCCAGCACCTGCTTCAAAAAGAATTGGAATTCCTGAACCTTTTATAATGGTAAAATGTAGTTTATGATTTCCTACATCCACCAAAGTATCAATTGTTTGAGATTGACTTTTTATTGAACTAAATAGTGTAAAAAAGATAATAACTTTTAAGAATAATTTCATTTTAAAATTTTAAGTTTTTGTTTTTTCGTTTTTTGGTTCGTTTTGGTAAAATGGTACACAACTCATATACATACGAAATAAACCTTCGTATATCCACCTAAAAATAGATAAATTGACAAAGGTTTGTTTCGGTTTATTTCTTTTTAAATACATTATAATTTTCTTACAAATAAGTAATCGTCTTTTTATCAAATATGAAAAGTAACAGATTCTATACTCTAATAAAGCACTTTATTCGAAAACTTTATTCTGAAAAAAATCGTTGTCAAATAGCCCAGATGGGAGCAAATACGCTTTTTATAAATGAAACTCGAGAGAGAGTTGCTTTATAAAAAGATACTGCGGACCTAGGGGTGTTATTTAAATTTATTTAATAGTTCCTTTTGGTTATATACATTTCCTTGTTTGATAATAGTTTCTATTGTTGATAGATTTCTAATATCCTCAAGTGGATTTTTATTTAAAATTATTAAATCTGCAACTTTGTCAACTTCGACACTTCCCCATTCATTTTGTTCCTCGAAGAATTGAGCAGGAATTAAGGTTGCTGATTTTAAAATAGTATAATTATCAATTCCTAACTTTGACCAAAATAACATTTCGTCGTGCATTGAAAAACCACTTATTTGAAACAAACCTGATGGATCACTTCCAACAAGTAATAGACATTCGTTTTTATACAATTTTGTAAAAATTAATTTTTGTTTTTCAAATTTTGCCTTGTAATTTTCACCATATTCTAAAAACTTTTGTTCTCCGACTTTTTCAATTTTTGCTTTCAAATCTTTTTCCCATTTGTCTATATAGGATTTTGGTGCTTTTTGATAAGTTAATCTAGTTTTGTAATCATATGGATATTGATAATTAAAAACAGTAACAAAATAATCAAATGTTGGGCAATTATAAACGTTGTTTTCTTTAGTTAATTTTATATTTTCATCTAAGTTGTTAATGTTTTCATCATTTGGATAAGCAGATAAGTGTTCAATACTTTTAAAACCTGATTTTAAAACTTTGCTCATTGAAACGCTGGATGGATAGTGTCCGCAAACGATTTTCTTTTCTTGATTTGCACGAACCATTAATTCATCAAATGTATTTTCATCCTTAACAGAAAATAATTTTATAAAATCTAAATTGTTTTTCTTTACATCATTAAATATGCTGTCAATCTGATTTGTGGAATTTTGTTTGCTGAAAATATAACTATAATGTATTGTAGGTTTGATTTTTTGATGCATATTTTCTTTCAATTCTGCTTGATTTACATCAGAATTCATAACTCTTATTTGAGTAACACCTGCTGAAATATTTAGTACTAATAGAGTATCTAAAGATTTCTTTTCGTGTAAGTGCACGTGCATATCTGCAAGCCCTGGCATTAAGTATTTATTTTTTCCGTTTATTATTTTTTCTGTTTTATCAAGATTCAATTTTTTAAAATCATTAATCTCAATAATTTTTCCATTCTCAATTAAAACACTTTTGTTCTTTAAGATTGTATTTTGATTTATGGGAATAATATTTACATTTTTAACAACAGTTCTTTGTCCAAATAATTGAACTATTGCGAATAAATTTATTAAAATCAATAATTTGTTTTTCATACGATATTTTTTTTGCACTTGCCTCCAACTTGTATATAGATTAAATAAACCTGTGTTTATCCACCCAAATATGGTTAGATCGGCAAACTTTGCTTTACTTTATTTCTTTTCAAATGTATTAAAATTTTCTTATAAATAAACAATCATCTTTTTTATCCTATATAAATAGTAACAGAATTTAACTTTAATAAAGCACTATTTTCGAAAATTTTATTCTGGAAAAAAATCGTTGTAAAATAGCCCCGATGGGAGCAAATATCCTTTTTATAAATGGAACACGATAGGGTTGCGTTTATAAATAGATTCTGCGGCAGCAGGCAGCCAAATTACCATTCCCTGTAAAAGCTGATTTTATGGGTAAATCAACTTATGCTCAAAAGTGAAGGAAAACACGTAAAAACCATCTTGATTTTACCGCACAAAAAAAAAGATACTAAATCCTCTTCATATTCTCTCTCTAAACTTTACGATAAGTACAAAGTTCCTGCCAGTGATGGGTTCTACTGCAAAAAAACGAGGCAAGCTATTCAGCACGGGTTTTATTGTTCGTGCTGCGCATTTAACGAATTTTTAGCTGCTAGTGGTAGTTTTTATTCGTTTTTAATTGTTTCATAATAGACACGATTAAAATGTCGAGTATAAGGGTCAAACATTTTTTTATTTTCAGCATATAATTTCAATGCGATTTCTTTGTACTTTTTATATTCTTTTTTGTTTTTTAATGTTTTGTAAACCTTACATTTATAGTAAGAATTATCAGCAAACTCATTTATTTTAGTTTGTTTTTCGAATGATTTTAAAGCATTTGTGTAATCTTTAACTTCATAATAAGTTACGCCTAATTGATAATAATCATATAATCCAGCCGAATAATCTTTTGTTTTTAATTGTTCGTTGAATATTTTGATCGCTTTTTTCTTTTGATTTATGGCGCTATAGCAAATAGCTTTTGTTATGTTCAAATGATAATCTCCATTTGCTGAATAGCCAATATTATAGTTGGCCAAACTGTCAAGTTTTTCAATGTCTTTAATTGCTCCCATGTAATCTCGAAAAAATTGATACCGACACCAAGCACGATAACCTAAATGAGAACCCCAATCTAAATCAACTGCTTTGTCTATTAATTTTTTCCAAGTTAAAAAGTCTCCACTTTTTAAATATGCTGTTGATTTCTCTCTGTACGCATATGCAAAATTTGGGCAAATTTTAATTGCATTATCCAGAGTTTCTTGAAACTCTCTTTGAAATTGATAATATATTTCCGTTTTTTCCGCCTCAATACAGGCTTTATATTGTAAAGTATCGCCTTTGTATAAAAAATCATTACAATTTGGTTGTGAAAATAAATAAATAGGGCAAAGTAAAAATAAGTAAGTTAAATTTTTCAAGGTAATATTTCTTTTAATTGTCCATTTTCTATCTTGAAAATCAAGTATTGATAATAATCGATTTCATTTTCCTTGTGTTTTTTCCCTTTCCAACCTTTTAAGCTTTTTGTAATACTCATAAGTTGTTCTGTTATTGAATTAACAAAAGCTTTTTCTTTGTAATTTTCTCCCATAGAAAGTAGACGAAATCTGTCTATTTTTCCCTTGCAATTAACTACAAAATTAATTCTGATTAACCCAGTTTCATTTTTAATGATTTCTGATTGATATTTTTTAGCAAACTCTTTTTCAATAGCCAATTTTTCTCCTTGATATAACAAACCGTCACCAATATTAAAGTATTGAAAAATATGTTTTGAATTACATAACTCAAAATCTTTATTGTCAGATTCTGAATTAAATTCTATGTCTCCAACATAATTTGGATATTCAGATTTGATTTCAGTTTTTTCTTGTCCTAAAGAAATTAATGGAATAAATAAAAGCAATTTTAATGTTTTAATCATTGTATGTTTATTTCTTTTTTATGCGTTTTTTTTTGGTGTGTAATTACGACTAACTAGTATATCGGTGAAATCAATATTCTTATATCCACACAAAAATGGCTTGATCGGCAAGGTTTATTTTGCTTTATTTCTTTTCAAATATATTAAAATTTTCTTACAAATAAGCAATCCTTTTTTTATTCCTACATGATTTATAACAGAATCTAAACTTTAGTAAAGACTTCATTAGAAATCATTGTTGTCCGATAAAAGCAAATGAAAAAGAAGCCATAAAAATGGCTTCTCAATTAAAATCGTAATTTGGTTTTGCAAAAGACAAAAAACGATGAGTAAAAGTAATTATTTTTCCAGTAAATCTGTTTTCGGACAGCTGATTTCTTTAATTGACGATAAAATTATAAAAGATGCGGTCAAAAAGAGCGATTCAGATAGATATGTCAAGCGTTTTAAGAGTAAAGACCATCTGATAAGTATGCTTTTTTGTTCGTTTGCCAAGTGTAATTCACTACGAGAAGTATCTGGAGCAATGCTTGGATTGTCTGGTAAAACAGATAGTTTTCAGTTGAGTCACATTCCAAAACGAAGTATTTATCCGATGCAAACAAGAATAGAAAGATTGATTTTTTTGAAGATATATATAATAAGTTGTTGTTCGAATATAGTTCAGTTTTGTCGGACAGCCGAATTCAAGATGTTCTAAAAAAGCAGGTTAAAATTGTCGATAGTACAACAATTAGTTTGTTTAAAGATATTTTGAGTTGTGTTGGAAGAAAGTCAAAAGACGGTAAAAGAAAAGGCGGAATTAAAGTTCACACGGTAATTAATGCCGATGAAAAAGTACCAAGTTTAGTATGGTTTAGCCCAGCGACGACTCACGACCATAATTTTTTAGAAAAGCTAAAATGTGATGACAACACTATTTATGTTTTTGACAAAGGATACAATGATTACAAGGCTTTCAAACATTTTACAGATAAAGGAACAGGATTTGTAACTCGAATAAAAGACAATGCAAATTATGATATTGTAACAGTAAAAGAAGTTTCAGATGAAATTCATAGCGGCGTTTTGTCGGATGAAATTATTGAAATAGAGGTTAAGGACATAAAAGAAACCTCAAAGTTAAAAGTCAGAAAAGTAAAATTTTATGACAGAGAAAACAAAAGAGAATTTGAATTTATCACCAATTTATTTGAGTTAAGAGCTGATTTAATAGCAGCATTATACAAAATAAGATGGCAAATCGAATTGCTTTTTAAACAGTTAAAGCAAAATTATCCGCTGAGATATTTTTTAGGAGATAATGAAAACGCCATTAAGATTCAAATATATTGTGTTTTGATTGTCAATTTACTTATTGCTGTGATAAAAAAGAGGCTAAAAAGAAGTTGAGCATTTTCAAACTTGGTTAGTTTTTGCAAAATCCATCTTTTCAATTATATCCAATTGATGAAATTTTTAGAAAATCCAGAAAAAAACTGGATTATTGATAAAACCGAAATAGAACAACTATCATTTTTTTGATGCCTTGTTTTAAGAAACGAGAGATTCAAAAAACTAAACAGCTGAACAACAGATCTATAAAAAAATAAAACAGTCGTTTTTATTTTTTATCGGACAACAATGATTAGAAATCTTTATTCTGGAAAAAAATCGTTGTCAAATAGCCCAGATGGGAGCAAGTATCCTTTTTATAAATGAAACTCGAGAGAGAGTTGCTTTATAAAAGATACTGTGGTTCCTACATTTACTCCTCAAAAAAAATTAATAGCTATATACTTTTGTTGGTATTCACGAGCGGTGCTAAATGCGGTATTTATTATTTATCCGCCGTTACGTATAAGTTTGCTATTTCTTCGATGAAATTTTCTGGACGAGAACCTACTAAATTTGTCAAAATCACTACTGAAACATTATCTTTTGGATAAATGTATAAAGCATTTCTATTACCACCGAGAGAAGCAATTACAGGGTTTTTGACTCTTGAAGAGGAATAAAAACCAATCGAACTCTGGTTTAGAAAACCGTCTTCTTGATATATTTCTCCATTATCTAATCGTATTGGAGTACAAAGCGTGTTAAGATTTTCAGCATTAATTAATTTATGACTTTGCAATGCAATTATCCAATGCGCCATTTCAGTTGCCGTTGAATAGATTCCACCGGCTGGAAACAAATTTGAAGGCATTGGTTGATACACATTGGTTAGAATATTATTTCTAAAATAAGAATAGGGCTTTGCGGAGTGCTTAATTATGTTGTAAAAATCGCCTATTCCAGCTTTGATGGAATTCTTCATTCCCGCTTTTTTATACTGGTTTTCTGCAATGAATTTTTCAAATGACTGTCCGCTTATTTTTTCAATAAGCATTCCAAGTAGCAGGTAATTGGCTTGGCTGTCTCTGAATTCTTTACCAGGTTTAAAAATAAGCGGTAATTCTTTTATTTTTTGGAATAATGTTTCACTGTTTTCAGACAACATATTTCCTTGTGAATCCCAAATTTCAGGAAGTCCTGATTGATGAGTTACTATTTGTTTTACGGTAATATTTTGCCAGGTTTTAGGCAGTTTATCCAAATATTTTGAAATAGGTTCGTCAAGATTTAATGTACCATTTTCGACTAATTGCATGATCGCAACTCCTGTAAATGCCTTAGTAATGGAATTAATGCTAAAAACAGTCTGGCTATCAACTGCAATTGAATCTTCAATAGATGCTAATCCGTAATGACTTGTTTTAACAATCACATTATCTTTAATAACTGCCAATTGCAAACCAACAATTCTATTTTTTTGCATCAAGTCTTTTATTGCAACATCAACTTTGTCAGCTTGAGAATAAGTTAAATTGCAAACCGTAAAATAGGCAAGGAGAAGCATTATTTTTATCATATTTTTTTATTTGGTTGGTTTTAAATAGTCTGAAGTCGGGAGTCGCAGGAGAGCTAGGATTACTTAAGATAATTTCCTTTCCTTCTGCTATCAAGCGAATGTTGTAATTTGTCCCTGTCAGTTTTGTTATCAAGTTTCATTTGAGCATTTTTTATTTTTTCTTTTAAAAAATCACCAAGCTTTTTATTATTTGCGCATTTAAAAGTAAAATAAAAGTTTAATTTTAAAATAGTTGAATATTTTAAAACACTAACTTCAATATCATTAATTAAATCGTCTGTATATTTAAATATATTTTGCTCATCAATATCCATTAGAGTTAGATAAAGAATGAATAATTTGTACTGATTATTTTTAGAATCTACTTTGAGTGAATCAATCTTTTCAATTATTAGATTTTCAATATTATGTTGTGAAACATTATCAGACATAGTTACTTGCGTTATAAAAGGCAAGAATTTTGTAATTATTTCTAAAATATTTTTATTTTCTGCATTCTCTATTTTTGATAATTCACATTCAAATTCTTCATGAATGAAGAAGCCAAAATTAATGTATGTCTCAAGTAATAGATCAATAATTTTTGAAAGTAATTCTGAATCATTTACACCATCCATAGTTTTAAATACTCTTGCCAGTATAGCAATATATCTTTCATATACTTCAGAATCAAGTTTTGCAACATTGAAAACTCTTTTTAAAGACACATCACTTTTAATATTGTTTATGGGGTCATATTCATCATAAATTAAATCTTTTTGATTATTTTCTAATGAAACGACCGGTTTTAGAGCTTTTGCAATATTATTGAGATTTACATCATTTTTATCAGAAACTTTTGAAATCAATATTAATTCTGAAGTCCCAATTTCTTTATAAGCATTATTGATATTTGAAAAATAATTTTTAGTTTTTTCAAATATTTTGGAAAGAAATTCAGAATCATTATTTCTAATCCCTCCATAAATTTCAAATTCATTTTTAAAAGAAAGATAAACCTGGTCCTCTAGAAGTTCGTCTCTAAAAGTAATATCTTCGGACATAGATTGAGCAATAAAGAATTCAAAAATTCCATTTAATCTGAAAGTAATTCTTTCATTTTCTTTCATTTTTAAAACTCCGGAATTAATTAAGTATTCAAGTATTTCTCTTGATTGAGCTTTGACACGATTATTTGTTTTAAAATAATTATCAAGTTCTGATAATACCTCGACATATGTTTTAGTGTATTGGTTTGTATTATTGTCTTCTAATAAAAATTTCGCCAAATGCGCACAAATACTTTTTAACTGCCCAAATGAAACTTTACTAGACGTTAAAACATTAATTTTCTTTTGTAATATTTCGTCAACACATAAATCTAATAAATTGTAAATGTTTTTTGATAAATCAATTTGCGATTTTTTATGTATCATCAATAATAAAGAAACGGTCCAATAATTTAGAGGCAGCTCAAGCTGTTTACAAAAGCTAATTATTTTATTTAAAATGTCGTCTTGAGTTTTTTTTATAGATACCTCATTTTTTTCAATATATAATCTAACATCATTCCTAGAGATATCATGAAGATATATTTTTTTATATTCTCGAGCATCAAATTGATAATCATCATATAATCTTGATGTTAAGTAATCACTAGTGAGTACAAAATTAACATTTGGATATTCCGTTAAAAAGGCGTCAATTGTTTTTGTAAATGGATTATTTGGATCAAAATTATCAATAAGTAATCTAAAATTATGACTTTTAATTAATTCTTTAGTTTTTTGTCTGCTCAGTTCATAGTATTTTTTTATATCATCAATTAATGAATTAGAATTCTCATTTTTAAAATCAATATAATATGGAATATTACCATTTTTGATATAGTTTTTTAAATGATATAATTGGATGTACTTAAGTATTGAGGATTTTCCGGACTTATCTTGACCGTAAATAAAATAATTATTTTGGTTCTTTAATAAAATTTCAAATTCAAATTTATCGCTTTCCACATTTAAATTTTCACTTATATCTTGTTTAGGTCTTGAACTAATTTTTGGATTATTGAATAAGTCTAAAAATGCATAATCATTTTCTTCATCATAATTATTTGTGAGAAGTAAATCTTTTGAATTTAAGAGTTCTAAATTAATTTTAGAATTGATTTTTTCTCTAATTCGATTTTGTTCATTTTTTTCTTCACCGCAAGGAATCCTTACGCTAACTTCTTCTATAAAATTAAAATTATCATTTTCTTTTATAAAATGGTATTTATATACATTTGCATTTGATTCATTTTTTTCATCATATTCAATTATTGAGAAACCAATAAAATCTTTTTCCCAAGTTAACGATGCGGGTGAAACATGAGCAAAAATCCCATTATTTTGTTTGTAATGTGTAGTTATTTCAGATTCATGGATATGTCCTGAGAACATTATATTGCAAGATTTAAAAATTAAATTTTGTAACTCACTTTGATTAAAATCTTTAAACCAATGAATAGGATGGTGTAGTACAATAAATTTACACTTTATATTTTTTAATTCAAACAAAGCTTCTTCTAATAAAAATTTAGGGAATAATAACTTCCCATTTGATGAGTCATCAACTGATCTCCATGAAGAGTTAATTGATAAAATTCCTATTTCACTATCGTTTATTTGTTTTTTATGAATGGAATATAAATCATTAATTTTTACGTTTTTATTGTTTTTATAATAATCTTTAATAAATAGATTGTAATTCTCGGTTGTTTTTATTGCTGTATGATAATCATAATCTTTATTTTTGAAGAAGTCAAATAAACTATCACTGCTTTTTATTTTATTTTCAAATTTTTCTTCTAAGCTATCTGATTTGTAGGTTCTATCCATATCATGATTTCCAGCACATAAGATTATTTCATTTTCACTGATTTTTAATTCTTTACAAAGTTTATCTAAAAAAATATTTTTTGCATCTGTAAAATCTTTAGAATTAGTTCCACTGTAAACCAAATCTCCGGAAAATATCACTAAATCAATTTTTTTATCTAAACTAGTTAAAAATGATAATAATTTATTTATCATATCATGTTGAGTAAACTTTTCGTACGATTCAGAATTGAAATGTAAATCCGTGAGATGTAGTATATTCATTATATTTTTTTTATGTTACAGTTCAAAAATACTAAATAAAGGTGTAAGTATTTGATGATATTTTTTTTGTTTAGGATGTTTATCACTTTTTTGTCATCTTTTAATTAAAAAATAATATCACTTAGCCCCGATGGGAGCAAGAATCCTTTTTATAAATGAAACCCGAAAGGGTTGCGTTTATAAAAAGATACTGCGGACAGCGGGACAGCTCGTGATGAAAAAATGATGTTGTCTGCTCCTAAAAAAGACATAAAAAAACACCAGCCTTTTGACTGATGTTTTCCTTGTTTATAAATTATGTTTGTGATTAAAATGTATTGAATTGCTGCTTACTTTTTGCCGATGATCTTTTTGAATGCGGTTACAATCCCTAAAACTAGTAAACCAACTGCAAGTCCAATTACAAATTCTGTGAGGATAGCCGGTACTTGTGGTAATAAATCGTATAAAAAATAAATATTGTGGACAAATATTCCGCCTGCCACTAATAGTAAAGCAATTGTTCCTATTACAGATAAACTTTTGATGACTTTGGGTAACGCTTGCACTAATACATTTCCTAGTTTATTGGTAAAACTACCTTCATTGCTATTAACTTTAATTAACTTTAAACCTGCTTCGTCCATGCGAACAATCAAGGCTACGATGCCGTAAACGCCCACTGTTGCTATGATTGCAATGATAGTTACAACCATTATTTGTGATAAAATGGGTTTGCCAATTACAGTTCCTAGTGCAATAATTACGATTTCTACAGAGAGGATAAAATCAGTGACAATAGCCGATTTTATTTTTTCTTTTTCAAAGGCTAAAATTTGTTTTTCGGTCATTGGTTCCAACGAAATTTCGTGCTTTGCATGTTCGTGCGGAAAGAAGTATTCGTATATTTTTTCGGCACCTTCGTAGGCTAAATAAAGTCCTCCAAGCACTAAGATTATGATAACTGCTACCGGTAAAAATGCACTCAACAGAAAAGCGATGGGTAAAATGATTACTTTATTGAGCAGAGAACCTTTTGCAATTGCCCATAATACGGGAAGCTCTCGCGATGAAACAAATCCGGAAGCTTTTTCGGCATTTACTGCCAAATCATCACCTAAAATACCCGCCGTTTTTTTGGCTGCCACTTTACTCATAACCGCAACATCATCCATAATTGCTGCGATATCATCTAATAGTGCGAAAAAACCTGATGCCATTTTGATTGTTTTAGAAACCGCATTGATTTTGGTAGTGATTTACCAAAATTTAAGCTGCGTGTTTTGTTTATTCCTGCGAAGCTAAAACTTTTTTTATTTACTCTATTTATAAAACTGGTGAATTTTTAGTTAATATTCGCCCAAAAAATCTTTCTGCAGTAGTAGTCTCGTTTTTATGTACTTTTGAAATAAAAAAAAAGATGAGGTTCAAACATATATTTAAAGCCAAATTAGATTGGTTTTTTTCTAAAAAGGAAGCGGTAACGTATACTAAGAGTCATACCATAGCGATTGACGGTAAAGCGGTTTTACATGTTTCGGCTGCTAAAGCTTTCAAAGGCGATCCTGATTTGTACAATCCTGAAGACTTGTTATTGAGCAGTGTGGTTTCCTGTCACATGATGTCGTACTTGTATGTTTGCGGCCAAAATGGGATCGACGTGGTTTCCTATACAGACGAAGCTGAGGCAACGCTGGAGGTTTTGGAAGACGGAAGCGGCCGTTTTATTGCTATAAATCTCAATCCTAAAGTTTGTATCACTAATAAAGAGAAAATAGAAGAAGCACTTAGCTTGCATAAAAAAGCAAACCAACTCTGTTTTATAGCGAATTCTTGTAATTTTCCAATTCTGCATTTTCCAACTTGTGAAATTAAAAATAGCAATTAAATCAACTGGTTTACTCCTAAAAAAATAAGATGGTATAAAAAAACACCAGCCTTTCGACTGATGTTTTCATAATTTTAAATTTTTCTAGATTCTTAAGAAACTAACTCGGTTTGATTTCTAAAAACCAGTTTTCCGTCAAACGCATCGATTAGAACAATGCTGTTTGTTGTTATTTTTCCAGATAGAATTTCTTTGGACAGTTCATTGAGTATATCCCTTTGAATGACCCGTTTTACTGGTCTGGCCCCAAATTGCGGATCGTATCCTTTCTCAGCTAAATAGGCGATAGCTTCTGGAGTAGCGTCCATAGTGATGCCTTGAAGCGCTAGAATTTTTGTAACGCTTTTCAGTTGAAGTCCAACTATTTTGGTAATATTTTCATTGGTTAATGGTGTAAACATTACAATTTCGTCAATACGGTTAATGAATTCCGGACGCACCGTTTGTTTCAATAATCCCAATACTGCTACTTTTGCAGCTTCGGTTGCGGCTTCGACACTTCCTTTTAGATTTTCAAATTTCTCCTGAATAATCTGGCTTCCCATATTAGAAGTCATGATGATAATCGTGTTTTTAAAATCGGCCAAACGTCCTTTGTTATCTGTCAAACGTCCTTCATCCAAAACTTGCAGCAAGATATTAAACGTATCAGGATGCGCTTTTTCAATTTCATCCAAAAGGATTACTGAATACGGTTTTCTACGAACGGCTTCGGTCAATTGTCCGCCTTCATCATAACCTACATATCCCGGAGGCGCACCCACCAAACGGCTGACGCTGTGGCGTTCTTGGTATTCGCTCATATCAATACGGGTCATCGCATTTTCATCATCAAATAAATATTCGGCTAAGGCTTTTGCTAATTCGGTTTTACCAACTCCCGTAGTTCCAAGGAAAAGAAACGTTCCCACTGGTTTTTTCATGTCCTGTAATCCCGCGCGGCTTCTGCGCACGGCATCACTCACGGCTTGAATGGCTTCTTCTTGTCCTACGACTCTTTGATGCAATTCCTCTTCCAGTTTAAGCAGTTTTTCTCTTTCGCCCTGAAGCATTTTCATGACTGGAATTCCAGTCCATTTTGCCACGACTTCAGCAATATCTTCGCGGGTCACTTCTTCCTTTATTAGAGATGTTCCAGATTGATTTTCTTGTAATTGTTTTGTGAAGACTACTAATTTTTCTTGGGCTTCCTTAATTTTTCCATAACGAATTTCAGCTACTTTTCCGTAATCGCCATCACGTTCCGCACGCTCAGCCTCGTATTTAAGGTCTTCAATTTCGGTTTTTACCGCTTGAATGTTGTCAACTACATCTTTCTCTGATTTCCATTTGGCATAAATCTCGTTGCGATCTTCTTTTAGATTGGCTAAATCGAGTCCTAAAATTTTTAGTTTGGATTCGTCTTTTTCCCGCTTAATGGCCTCAATTTCGATTTCCAACTGCATGATTTTTCGATCTAAAACATCCAGTTCTTCGGGTTTAGAATTGATTTCCATGCGTAGTTTTGAAGCTGCCTCGTCCATTAAATCAATGGCTTTGTCTGGAAGAAAACGATTGGTTATATACCGTTGTGATAATTCGACAGCCGCTATAATTGCATCGTCCTTGATTTGGACTTTATGATGTGTTTCGTATTTTTCTTTGATACCACGCAAAATTGAAATAGCACTTTCGGTATCTGGTTCTTCGACCATTATTTTCTGGAAACGTCTTTCGAGAGCCTTATCTTTTTCAAAATATTTTTGATATTCGTCTAATGTTGTTGCCCCAATAGCGCGGAGTTCTCCACGTGCTAAGGCAGGTTTCAAGATATTGGCCGCATCCATAGCGCCTTCGCCACCTCCTGCACCCACAAGAGTGTGAATTTCGTCAATGAATAAAACAATATCACCTTCGGCGGCAGTGACCTCTTTCACCACAGATTTTAGTCGTTCTTCAAATTCTCCTTTGTATTTGGCACCAGCAATTAGTGCGCCCATATCGAGTGAATACACGATTTTGTCTTTTAGGTTTTCGGGAACGTCGCCATCTACGATTCTGTGTGCTAAACCTTCGGCAATAGCAGTTTTCCCTACTCCGGGTTCTCCGACTAGCATTGGGTTATTTTTTGTTCTTCGGGTTAAAATTTGTAACACTCTGCGTATTTCTTCATCACGACCAATAACAGGATCGAGTTTTCCGGATCGAGCGAGTTCATTAAGGTTTCGGGCATATTTATTTAAGGAATTGTAGGTTTCTTCGGCAGAGGCAGAAGTTACTCTTTCGCCTTTTCGCAATTCTTCAATAGCGGCTTTCAATCCTTTTCCGGTTACGCCTTGATCTTTTAATATTTGGGCTGCTTTGGTTTTAGAATCAAAGATTGCCAAAATTAAATGCTCCACAGAAACGTACTCATCATTCATTTTTTTTGCAATAATTTCTGCTTCATTAAGGGTTGTATTTGCAGTTCTAGAAAGCATTATTTCGCCTCCAGAAACTTTCGGGAAACTCTGAATGGTGCTGTCCAATATTTGAAGGAATAGCGGGACATTCACGTTCAGTTTTTTTAAAATAAAAGGAGCTACATTTTCATCAATCTCAAAAATCGCTTTAAAAATATGTTCGTTTTCTATTTGTTGCTGGCTGTAACTTTGTGCCAATTGTTGCGAAAGTTGAATGGCTTCCTGAGATTTTATGGTGAATTTATTTATGTTCATGGCTTTATATTGTTTGTGTTATTTACTTAACTTCGCAAATTAATCTTCAATTTATATTCCAATACAATAATACAGACAAATTGACGGAAATTTCATGATTTTTATCATGTTTTTAAGTCAAAATGTCTTAAAACAAGACAATTATGAGTTTTTTTAAAAATATGTTCAGTAGTTCAGATGAAAAGGATTTAAATGAAAATAAAATCAATTGGAATGAACTAACCGATTTAGGGCAACTGAATGAAATTATAGCTATGTCGAATGAAAAACCTGTGGCTATTTTTAAACACAGTACCCGATGTAGCGTAAGTAGAATGGCATTGAAACAATTTGAAAATGAGTTTGATAGCTCAGATAAAGTTACACCTTATTTTTTAGATTTAATCGAATATAGAGCTATTTCTAATGCTATTGCAGAGCAATTTGGGGTAACGCATCAATCGCCACAATTGATTTTGATTAAGGAAGGGAAAGCCATTTATAACGTTTCGCATAGTGATATTGATGCGGAGGAGTTGGGGACGAAACTATAAGTAATCTTTGTCATATTTTAAAAATAGTCGATACGAAAAATAGCATAAATGAAAATAAATAATTTGTTAATAGCAGGAGTAATAAGTATCCAATTATTAGTGTCTTGTACAGCAACTCGAATTAGTGAAGTAATACCCTATAATAGTTCCGAATTTCTTTTTGGCACCAATAAAACAGCATTACTAGTAAGTAGCGATGAAGTAATTGTAAACGAATTTACTAAGACATTTAGCAAAAAGTATAAACAAAAAGAAGATTTTATTCAGCAGTTTGATAGTCTATTTTCAATAACATTGAAAAATGAGAATATTTTTGGTAACGTTAAATACGATCGATCACTAGAATTTCTTTCTAATGATAGTTTCACAGTCAATCAGGAGCAACAAAAAAAAGTAGATTCTTTGTTTACAAATTCAACTGCCGATTATTTGATAAGAATTTTGCGTCACGAAATTACTAACAGCATTCAAGGGAATCCTGGCGTAATGATGCCAATGGCTGGCGGTGGCATGGGAATGAGAGGAGGCGGTCAAAGTGAAAGTTGTATTGTAAATTCTCATTTTCAGATTTACGATGTTAAGACACGAAAAAAAGTATTAGATTTTGTGTCAAAAGGAAGCGCAGGCGTAGTTCTTTTTGCATTTGAACAAGCACTTAATAATGCGATTGGTAACTCCATAAAAAATTCAGCGATTTATCTTAAAACAGGTACTATTAAGTTCTAGGTTAAATATCTTATTGTAAAAACCGCACATTCGCAAAGTAAAGATTCAAATCTAATTTGCGAATGTGCGATTTTATTTTGTGTTAAAACTTAAGTTTATTGGAATTCAGGACAAGTAAAAGGATAGGCTGTAAAAGAAGAAATAGTGTTACCCGAAGATTTTTAATTATCAATATTTCACCTTATAAAAATCACTATTATAATTTTAAAACCTTGTTTTTTCGCATTATAATGCAGCAAAACATGATGAGAGTTCCAATGGTTCGGTTTTGATTTTAAAAATATGATTTAAGTTGAATACATTTACCTTAAAAACTACCACCAGAACCTCCGCCACTAAAACCTCCATCACCAAATTCCATAGGCGATTCCACTGTAGTTTCGGGTTTTAATCCCAATTGTGACGCCAAAAGTATTTCGGCAGTGCCAAATAGATTTCCTTGTGAAAAACGATCTGGCTGAAAAGTAACTCCAGTGGTATTGTTTTTAATCTTTTTTATAGCAAAAAAAGTAAATGCAAATAATACCAAACCACCAATGGTTAGGGCAATTTCAATAGGTAGTACGGAATAGTAAAAACGGATGGTGTATATTGAAAAACAAACAGATGCGATTCCTATCCAAAGCATAAAGCGGTCTTTTTTGTATAACGAGCAAACCAAATAACTTAACGGAACTATAAACGTAAATCCATAAAATAAAAAGGCAAACGGAATATCGTTATTTGCAGTAACAATTACACCCATTAATTCGCTTGAAAGTTCTCTAACCACCATATAATTTCCTGATACGTAGAATAAAATCAGTGCAAAAGCTTGTGTAAAAACAATGCCATTGTAATAAAATGGGAGTGTTAATTTCGTTAATAGTTTTTTGCTACCTAAATAGATGGCTATTGCAAAAAGCATCATTACAAAAGGCAGTATAGTTTTTGCGGAAGCGCCTAATTCAAACATCATGAAAATCAATGAACAAGAGAATGCCATACAAAATAGGATCGCCATTGATAGTTGTACATATCTAAGATAACAAAGCAAAGAGGTTAGTGAGAGTATTAATGCGATAGTAAGTTCGTTTCCGTCTGTTGAAATGCCTATTGCAATTGCTAAGCACAATTGTGCACCCAGTAGGAAAGCATCGTCAGGGCCATAACCGTAATATTTTTGTTTGGTTAAAATTTCTGTACCAATGAAACCAATACTAGCAAAAATATAAACTAGAAATTGATAATTTTCATTCATTGCATCTAGGCTAATAAGTGTAAGAAAGCCACAAATGGAGGAGTACAAAAAGCTACCTAAAAGCAAAAATCCAATTCGTATTAATATGTTTTTCTGACTTTTAAGAACGGTTAAATTTTTATCAATCAAATTAAACTGACTAGCATTGATAAATCCTGCTTTTTTTAGAGAACGTCCTTGTTCAACCTGAAACTCTTGCTCTAATTCGGTTTTGTTATATTGTATCATAATTAGCTTTTTTATTGAATTGTTTAATAAGTCGAATAAAGTAAATAATTGAACCAATAAAGTAAAAGGGTACTACGAAAAAGAAAGGGATCATTAATTCACTATCAATGTTGATGAATGCTAAAAGTTTGAATAGCATTACATTAATACTGATATAAGCGTAGATTAAGGTAAAGACAAACAAAGAAACCGATTTAATGAGGTAACTGGTACGGTAAGAATAGTAGCAGGAACCAGCCAATAGTATTATAAAAATGCCCCAATAGCTATCGAATAAATTATTAATACAAGCAATGCTTATAATGTGCAAAGCAAAAGTGAGAAATACTAGGCTAAAATGTTTCTTTAGGTCGTTTTTTGAACTGTAAATAGTCCAAATTACCAATAAAATACCTAATGAAATAGCCGAGTAGCTAAGAGTATTGTTTTCATAAAAATCATTTTGAAGTAAAGATTGTGGAGAAACGGATAAGCCAATGTATGCTGCTAAACCCGTTATTGCAATTGATAAGACACTTTTATTATCAAAATAATAGGCACAAAAGAAAGCTATTGCTGTAGGGAAGATTGTGGCGAGTCCGTATTGAGTACCAAAAACAGCGTATTGAAATTGCAGATAGCCAACAAAAATGCAACTTAATAATACTGCTGCCAAAATCAGGTAATCAAAAATAGGATTTTCAAATTGAGTTTGTTGTTTTTTAAACCCAGAGGCGTTTTTAAAACAGAAGTAAAAACAAAAAACGGTAACCAAAAGTAATAAAGCCAATATAGCGACATGCCCAATGCTATCAATATTTTTATAAATTAAAATACCGATACCTGAGGTGAACAGTAATACAGAGGCGTACATGAATAATTTTAGCTCAGTATGTAATGAAAAAAAAATTAAATTTCGATAGGCTTGGACTTGATCGAATTGTTCAGGGGTTATTAATTTTTTTTCCAAAAGACTTTTCGTTGCCTCTTTTTTAAATTTTTTCATGCTCATACTTTCTTGAATTTTAAAATCAAATATAGGTTTAAAGTGTTAACTTCTTAATAAGAGTATAATCTATCAGTTTTGAATTTTATTGAAACTAAAAAATCCATTCTTTTTACAGAATGGATTTATAAAAACAGTTGTGATCGTTATTTAGTAATAGGCTAATCTCATTTTTTCTATAATCTCGTCCAAACATAGATTGTTGATACTGCCTTCATGTGTGTGTTTGGTTTCTTTTGGTGAAGTAAAAGTTCCGTTTTCCAATTGTTCTGCAACGGCTTTATATGCATCTCTAAACGGCATTCCGGCAACTACCATTTCGTTTAAGGTGTCAACCGTAAACAAATAATTGTATTTTGAATCGGAAAGAATATTGTCTTTTACTTTGATGTCTTTTATGGAGAAAATCGCGATATCTAAGCAGGCTTTCAGGTTTTGAATGGCTGGAAACAATCCTTCTTTCAACAATTGTAAATCTCTGTGATAACCACTCGGCAAATTGTTTGTAATTAAAGTAATTTCATAAGGTAAGGCTTGAATTTTGTTGCATTTTCCACGAATTAACTCAAATACATCCGGGTTTTTTTTGTGCGGCATGATGCTGGAACCTGTTGTAAGATGCGACGGTAAAGCAATGAAATCAAAATTTTGACTCATAAATAAACAAACATCCATTGCGAATTTTGAAAGCGTAGCGGCAACGCTGCTCATGGCAAAAGCAACTGTTTTTTCTGATTTTCCACGACTCATTTGAGCGGCTACCGAATTGAATTTTAAAGTTTCAAAACCCAGTTCTTGTGTTGTAAAAGTTCTATCAATAGGGAAGGAGCTTCCGTAACCTGCGGCTGAGCCTAATGGATTTTGGTCTACAATTTTCAAAGCGGCATTCAGCATTGTGATATCATCAATTAACGTCTCGGCGTAAGCAGAAAACCACATCCCGAAAGACGATGGCATTGCAATTTGTAAATGGGTGTAGCCAGGCAATAATGCATTTTGATGTTTCTCAGCCGATTCCATCAGCAAATCAAAAAGGCTTTTTACTTGAGCTTTTAGATCTATTACTACATCTTTCAAATATAAATTTACATCTACTAAAACTTGATCGTTACGAGAACGCGCGGTATGAATTTTTTTTCCGGCATCGCCTAATTTTTCTGTTAGCAAATATTCAATTTTCGAATGCACATCTTCAAAGGAATCTTCGATTGTGAAATTTCCAGTAGCAATATCAGCAATAATCTCGTTCAAAGCGGCTATTAACATATCTGTTTCATTGGCTGTTAACAAACCAATGTTTCCGAGCATTTTAGCATGTGCAATTGAACCTAAAGCATCATATTTTGCTAAAACTAAATCCAGTTCCCTGTCGTTTCCAACGGTGAAATGTTCAATTTGTTTATCTGTTGGTGTTCCTTTTTCCCAAAGTTTCATATTGTTTTTTTTTTTTTTCAGGTTTAAAGTTTCAGGTTGAAACTTGCATGATCTGTAGGAATCGTTTTCATAGCCCCGATTACTTCACTTAATTTCTATTTTCATTGGAGTTCAGTGAACTTCGTTTATAGTGAAAATCCTTTTATTTTTTTTCTTTAAAAAAATAAAAGATTGTAACGGATAGCGGGATTGGCTCCTAATCATTTTATTGTTTGAAAAAATCAGTTAGTATTTTGATATACAGTTGGATTCCTTCTTTTATTTCATGTATAAATATAAATTCGTTTGCGGAGTGTGACCGCAGGGTTTCACCAGGTCCTAGTTTCAAAGATTTGCAACTCAAAACCGCTTGATCCGAAAGGGTAGGAGAGCCGTATGTGGTTCTTCCTAATGCGATTCCGGCCCGCACCAATCCATGAGAAACAGGAATGGAAAAAGCGTTTAAATGCATAGACCTTGGATTAATTTCTGCAGCAACATTTGCTCTTACAGTATCTAGAATTTCTTGATTGCTGTAACAATCATTTACCCTGATATCTACAACCAAATGACATTCCGCAGGAACTACATTGTGTTGTTTTCCGGCGTTAATTTGGGTTACGGTCATTTTAACGGGGCCTAAAACCTCCGAAATTTTTTCGAAATTGTAGCTGTTAAACCACTCGATTACGGGAATTGTTTTGTAAATGGAATTATCAAGATTTTGATGTGCGGCATGACTGGCGGTACCTTTTACGATGACATCAAGAACTAATAAACCTTTTTCGGCTATGGCCAATTGCATTAAAGTGGGTTCGCCCACAATGGCACAATCTAGTTCAGGCAAGTGCTTTAGAACACTGTTTAAGCCGTTTTTTTCGCTGCTTTCCTCTTCGGCTGAGGCTACCATCACCAAATTATAAGGTAAATTTTCATGGGAATAAAAATGAACAAAAGTAGCTAAAAGAGAAACCAAACATCCGCCAGCATCATTGCTGCCTAAACCAAATAATTTACCCTCTTTTTCAATTGCTTGAAAAGGATCATTGGTATAGCCTTGATTTGGGTTTACCGTGTCGTGGTGAGAATTCAATAATAGCGTAGGTTTTTTTGCATCAAAATGTTTGTTGAAAGCCCAAACATTATTGTTCTCGCGTTTAAAAGGGATGTTATTTTGTGTAAACCAATTTTCGATTAAAAGTGCTGTTTGATCTTCTTCACTTGAAAATGAAGGTGTTTCAATTAGTGCTTTTAATAGCGCAATGGCTTCTTGTGTAAGGATTTCTATGTTTTTCATACTTATTTTAGCCACAGATTCGCAGATTTTTTAAAATCGAAAAAGAAATTTTTCAAAATCGGTGAGACTTGTGTTTCACTTTTTATAATTTGATATTTGTACAAATTGCCGTTGAATCGTGCAACATGCGGTGATGCCCTATTTTTATTTTTTGAACTCCTTTGTTTAAACTATTAAAACAGTTGTCCAGTTTGGGAATCATTCCGGAATGTATGGCATTTTCTGTTTTTAATTTGGCATATAATTCGGGATTCATGTTTTCAATAACTGAAGCGTCATCCTCGGCATCGAATAAAACTCCTGGTTTTTCAAAACAGTAATTCAAAGTTACCTCAAAAACTTCTGATAAAGCGATTGCTAATTCACTAGCAATGGTGTCTGCGTTAGTGTTTAATAATTGTCCGCTGCCATCGTGTGTGATGGCGCAAAATACGGGTACTAGATTGTTTAAAAGTAACGTTTCTAGTAAGGGTGTATTCACTTTATTGACATCACCTACAAAACCATAATTTATTGTGGGGTGATTTCGTTTTTCTGATTGAATTAAATTCCCGTCAGCTCCAGAAAAACCTATTGCATTAGTCGAATTGGCTTGTAATTGTGCTACAATATTTTTGTTGATTTGACCAGCATAAATCATGACTACAACATCTAGCATAGCGGCATCGGTAATGCGTCTTCCATCAATCATTTGTGGAACTAAACCCATACTTTCGGCTAATTTTGTAGCTGATTTTCCACCGCCATGAACGAGTACTTTATAGCCTTCAATCTTAGAAAAATCTGTTAAAAAATAAGCCAATTCTATCGTGTTATCAATGATATTTCCACCAATTTTTAGTATCGTTATCGTTTTTTTATTTTCCATTTAAAAAAGGTTCTGAGGTTCTCAGATACAATGGTTCTGAGGACTTAGTGTCTTAGAACCTTTGCATCTCAGGGCCTTATTTTTTTAATATTTTTTGAAGCACTAATTGTGCCGCGAACGTTCTATTATTGGCTTGTTCAATCACAATTGAGTTAGGGCCATCAATCACCTCATCTGATACGATCATATTACGTCTTACGGGCAAACAATGCATAAATTTAGCATCGTTAGTTAATTTCATTTTATCAGCTGTTACGGTCCAGTTTGGATCAGAATTTGTGATTTGTCCGTATTCAATATAATTACTCCAATTTTTGGCATAAATAAAATCAGCGTTTTCAAAGGCTTTGTCTTGATCGTATTCAATTTTTGAATCTTTTGTAATTTCAGGATTCAATTCATATCCTTTTGGATGAGTGATTACAAAATCCATATTTTTTTGTAACTGCATCATTTCTACAAAAGAATTGGCAACAGCTTGAGGTAACGCTTTAGGATGTGGCGCCCATGTTAATACTACTTTAGGTCGGTGCTTGGGTTTAAATTCTTCAATGGTAATAGCATCAGCCAGCGCTTGTAATGGATGTCTCGTGACGCTCTCCATATTAATAATAGGAACCGTTGCATATTTCATAAAACTAGACAGTACTATTTCGGCATTGTCTTTTTCTTTATCAACTAATCCAGCAAATGCTCTTATAGCAATGACGTCACAATATTGAGAAACAACAGCGGCTGCCTCTTTTATATGCTCTGAGGCTCCCGAGTCCATTACAGCACCTTCTTCAAATTCTAAGGTCCAACCTTCATTGGTAAAGTTCATTACCATGACATTCATCCCTAAATTTAAGGCCGCTTTTTGCGTACTCAATCGAGTTCTTAAACTTGAATTGAAAAACAATAATCCTAGTGTTTTGTTTTTACCTAACTTTTTATTTTTGAGTGGTTTTTTCTTGATTTTCAAGGCTTTTTTAACCCACGTTTCAAGTACATCTATGTTATTGACAGCGTTGTAATTCATGATTTTGTATTTTAATAAGTCATACTAATTTTATAATAGCAACTTCATTTGTAGTTGTTTAAGTTCTATTATAAATAGCATTACTTTATGTTATTGAATCTCTACTAAAGCTTCTTTTAAAGCCTTTATAAACAAGTCGATTGCTGGTTTTGTTATTGTTAAAGGAGGTAAAATTCGCAGTAAGTTTTTGTTATTTGCATTTCCAGTAAAAATATGTTTGTCGATAATCATTTTTTTACGAAGTGTACTTACGTCAAAATCAAATTCTACGCCCAGCATTAATCCTCTTCCTTTAATATGAATTACTTCAGGGATTTGTTTAATTGCTTCAAGAAAATAGGCGTAAACGTGATTTACATTATCCATTAATTGCTGGTTTTCCATGACGTCCAAAACTGCAATTCCGGCTGCACACGCTAGATGGTTTCCTCCAAAAGTAGTTCCTAATAATCCGTAACTAGCTGTGAATTTTGGAGAAATCATAATCCCACCTATAGGAAAACCGTTCCCCATTCCCTTTGCTAAACAAATTATATCGGCTCTGATATCATGATGTTGGTGAGCAAAAAACTTTCCGCTTCTTCCGTATCCGGATTGTACTTCGTCTAGAATTAAAACAACATCATAAGCTGCGCATATTTTTTCTAAATCCTGAAAAAATGCTGTAGTACCTTGGTCTAAGCCACCCACTCCCTGAATACCTTCAATTATTACCGAAGAGACATCGCCTTTTTTGAGTTCGTTTTCAACCAATTCAATGTTGTTTAATGGTAAAAAAGTAACAATTTGCTGTGCATTGATTGGCGCCACAATTTTTTTATTGTCAGTGACTGCTACTGCTGCCGAAGTTCTTCCGTGAAACGAATTCTCAAAAGCAATTACTCGCGATTTATGGTTGTGAAACGAGGCTAATTTTAAAGCGTTTTCATTGGCTTCAGCTCCAGAACTGCACAAGAATAAAGTGTAGTCCTCTAATCCTGAAAGTTTTCCTAACTTTTGGGCTAATGCTACTTGCAGTGGATTCTGAATCGCATTTGAATAGAAACTGATGTTGTCTAACTGTTTTTTTAAGGCAGTAACATAATCTGGTTGGGTGTGTCCAATAGAAATTACGCCATGACCGCCGTATAAATCTAAATATTCCACACCGTTTTCATCTGTAATAGTGCAATCTAGCGCTTTTACTGGAGTGATGCTGTATAATGGGTAAACGTCAAATAAGTTCATAATAATCCTCCCCCTAACCCCCTCCGAAGGAGGGGGAATAAAATCTGACAACGGGGTGTGTTGTTTTATATTTATATTTTTTAATCATTTCATCTCCCTCTCCTTCGGGGAGGGTTGGGGAGGGGATTAAAATCCGCTTGGTTTCAAATGCAATCCTGTGGTTTCATCCAATCCAAACATTATATTCATGTTTTGTATGGCTTGTCCTGAAGCTCCTTTTGTTAAATTATCGATTACTGAAGTTATCAATAACCGGTTTCCTTTTTTCATTAAACTAATAATACATTTATTGGTTTGCACCACTTGTTTCATGTTGATTCCTGTGGTCGTTGCAGTTACAAAAGGTTGGTCTTGGTAATAAGTCTCATATTTTGAAACTATATCTTCTAGACTTTCTTCTATTGTTGTGTATAATGTGGCGAATATTCCTCTGGCAAAATCACCTCTGTTGGGTACAAAAATCAGTTCGTCTGTATATTCCGCTTGCAATTGCTGGACACTTTGGTTTATTTCGCCTAGATGTTGGTGTTCAAAAGCTTTGTAATGCGACATATTGTTTGATCTCCAGCTAAAATGTGTCGTTTCTGAAGGGGTAACTCCGGCTCCTGTACTTCCTGTTGTGGCATTGATATGAACGTCAGTTGTGAGTATTCCGGCTTTCGCCAAAGGCAATAATGCCAGTTGAATTGCGGTTGCAAAACAACCTGGATTTGCAATAAATTGAGCGTTTTTAATGGCTACTTTGTTCAATTCTGGTAAACCATAAACAAAGGATTTGCTATCGAATTCTTTGTCTTTTGTCAATCTGAAATCATTACCTAAATCAATAATTTTGGTATGTCTCGCAAATTGATTTTGCTCTAAAAATGATTTTGATTTCCCATGACCTAAACACAAGAAAACCACATTTACATTTGGATTAACGCTATCGGTAAAATTCATTTCGATATCGCCGAGTAAATCGTGGTGCGCCACAGAAAGTGGCTTTCCAGCATTTGTTGTACTGAAAACAAAATCAATGGTTGCATTAGGATGAAACATCAAGATTCTGATGAGCTCCCCAGCTGTGTACCCTGAACCGCCGATTATTCCTGTAGTTATCATAATTTTTTATTTTTTCGAATTATTTTTTGTTACAGATTTTACTGATTTCCACAGATTTGATATTAAATTTTTTTATGTTTCTAAAAAAGAACTATTTTACTCTATAGCCCCGATTGCAGTGAAAATCCTTTTCCTTTTTTTTAAAGGAAAAGATTGTAGTGTAAAGCGGGACACTATTTCTGAAAATGCAAAATATTTCTGCTCCTAAAAAAACACTATTTATTACTCGTATGTTTCATTATTTACTGATGAAAATATATTTTGAGCATTTCCAAGAATTTTGATAAATCCTTTGGCATCATGAGAGGTCCATGCATTGTTCATTTCTCCGTATTGTCCAAAACTCGTATTCATTAAATCATTTTCAGATTCGATTCCGTCCAGCGAAAAATGATAGGGTTTTAGTGTAACAGTAACTTTTCCGTTGACAGTGTGTTGGGTGTCTTGCAGAAAAGTTTCGATATTTCTCATCACAGGATCTAGAAATTGCCCTTCATGAAACAGCATTCCGTACCAGTTCCCGAGTTGTTCTTTCCAGTATTGCTGCCATTTTCCAAGTGTGTGTTTCTCTAATAAATGGTGTGCTTTGATGATGATTAAAGGTGCGGCAGCCTCAAAACCTACTCTTCCTTTAATGCCAATAATGGTATCACCTACGTGAATGTCTCTGCCAATTGCGTAGGCATTAGCCAGTTTTTCAAGAGTAACTATATTGGCTGAAGGCTTGTCATTTAAGCCATTTACAGCAATTAATTCCCCTTTTAAAAATTCTAATGTTACTTTTTCTTCGCTCTCTTTTACCAATTGAGAAGGATAAGCATCGCTAGGTAGCGCTTGATGTGATGTTAAAGTTTCTTTTCCGCCAACACTTGTTCCCCACAATCCTTTATTAATAGAATATTGTGCTTTTTCCCAAGAATAGGAAACTCCGTTTTTAGCTAAATAATCAACTTCATCCTGTCTTGATAATTTCAAATCTCGAATAGGAGTGATGATTTCAATTTCGGGTGCGATAGTTTGGAAAATTAAATCAAAACGAATTTGGTCATTTCCAGCGCCAGTACTTCCGTGAGCAATGGCGTTAGCACCAACAGATTTTGCATATTTAATGGCTTCGATAGCTTGAAAAACACGTTCAGCGCTCACAGAAAGTGGATAGGTATTGTTTTTTAATACATTTCCAAAAATTAAATACTTGATGGCTTTATCATAATATTTATCTACAATGGTAAGATTAGTGTGCTTTGCACTTCCAAGTTCATACGCTCTTGTTGTTATACTTTCTAGTTCTTCAGCAGTAAATCCACCGGTATCTACAAGGACTGTGTGAACTTCAAAACCTTTTTCATTTTTTAAATATTTCAGGCAGTAGGAAGTATCAAGACCTCCACTATATGCTAATACTACTTTTTTCATTTTCTTTATTTATTTTTCCTCCCCCCTCCCGAAGCTTCGGGACCGTCCGAAGGAGGGGGAGCCAACAGTGGCAAAAGGGAATATTATTTGATGTGATTTTTTCTATATTTATCTCTCTTGTCTCCCTTCTCTTTTTGAAGTCCTGAAGATTCGGGCGAGGAGTGGATTTATTTATCTAAAAATACCGCTTGTTTTATTTTCTTCAAACGGTTCCAAATCCGGATATTGAAAGGATGTTTAGGAGTGTCTTTTGGTTTTTCATTTGGATCATATAGCATGCCGGTACACAAGCACATTTTGTTTTCTTTGCTTTTTAATATTTCATAATTAGTGCATGTTTGGCAGCCTTTCCAAAAGCTAGGGTCATTTGTAAGCTCTGAAAAAGGAACTGGTTTGTAACCCAAATCAGAATTTATTTTCATTACTGCTAAGCCTGTTGTAATTCCGAAAACTTTTGCTTCTGGATATTTTTTAAGTGAGTAATCAAACACAAATGATTTTATTTTTTTTGCCAAACCAAGATTTCTATAATCGGGATGAACGATCAAGCCAGAATGAGCTACAAACTTGCCATGTTGCCAACTCTCGATATAACAAAAACCTGCAAATTTCCCATTTTCTAGTGCAATAACGGCATCTTTGGTTTCCATTTTTTTCTGGATATACTCAGGCGTTCTTTTAGCTATTCCGGTACCTCTTAAAAGTGCCGAAAGTTCTATTGTTTCGCAAATTTCTATTGCGTATTTGTAGTGCTCTTCCTGAGTTGTGACGATGGAAATATTCATTTTAAAAGTAGAATTTTAAAGTTAGAAAAGAATAGTGTAATGAAATCTGAGACGAGTTTGTGTTACATGTATTTCATGCTTTAAAACAGGTTACTTTGTTGTAAGTAACTGAAATAAAGTACAATATAGATGTAAATGCGTTTGTTTTTGGATATAAGAATCCAATGTAAAATAACGGTAAGTTCAAAACAGAAAAAATGAAAAATGAATAAAAATACGAAACAGGTCTTGGGTACTATAGAGATAGCATCCGTACTTCGGGCGAAGTAGTAAGTCTGTTTGTCCGTGACAAAGTAGTAATATGTAAACTTGTATTATTCATTGCAGCAAAAGTACACTTATTTTTAACTATTCAATTTATTTTTAAGTTTTCTAACAAAATACCAACGGATTGTTGATTTTTTTTTCAAAAAAAACTCCTTGATACAATTGATTATCAAGGAGTTATATAGGATTTAATGTAATTTAGACTACTAATTTCTAAATCGGTTGCGAGTGATTATGTCTTTAATTTTTGCCTTCAAATCTTCGCCAGTGTCATATACCATTTGCTCACTACTCGGGAAAAGAACTGGTTTTCTATCAAAATACGAGAAATAATTATCATCTGAGGCACGACGGTCTCCTTTGTATGTGGCGTAAATATTTTCGAAAATGAATTCGCTAGTTAGAGGGAACGATTGCAATAATTGATTGTTTTTAAAGTTAATGTAATCAATTTTGGCTGTTATTTGGCATGACTTAAATTGGCGGAATTCATATATTCTGGCAGCAACGGTAATCAGGTTATCTACCATAACTACTTTGCCTTTTTCGTCTAGCACTTCTTTTCCATTAGCGTCAATTAATTTTTTTACACCGTCTTTTATCACGCGTTCTTTTACAAATTCTCGTTCCTTAATTTGTTCGGGTGAAATATAAATTTGTCTAAAATTGATTACCATTCCATAGTCGTAATCAATTCCTTTTTGTCTGTTGCTATTGTAAACGGTCCATTTGTCGTTTAACCCCAAAGTGCTAAAATCCAATAGGTCATTCTGCAAACGCTGAGGAATAATCATGTTGGTTTCATTTTTTGTATAAACCGAAACATAATCAGAACCTTTAAATTTAGCTTCGTCCATGAGTTGCAAAACATTTTTATAATTTGGATTGATTTGATTCAAATACTCTAAATCATCAAATGCTTTTCGGTAATTCATTTTATCTGAAGTCACCATTAATTTTTTGGCATTGGCATATAAATAAGCTGATAAAGCATTTTTACTACTGATGATTTGATCGTCATAATTATCAAAAGGAAAGATCGCATTTCGGCCTTCTTTAATGAGTTTTAAAGGGAGAATCGGTTTAATTTTTTCCTGACGGGAATTCAATTGTACATAGGTAGAATAGATTTTTTCCAATTGTGCAGGATTAGCCTCTTTGGCTAATAAATTAAGGGCATTCAAATCACGCTCTTTTGCTTTGGCGAAAGCCTCTTCCAGCAAATACACATAATCTTGTTTGCCTTTTTTATCTTTATTGCTACGCAAATTAGATACGGCATTGTCAATTGCTTGATCGTAATTTCCAGAGCTCAATAGGTTTTGAGTTTGTTTCACGCCACAAGCGCTAAAAAGGAGAAACAAGGATAATAAAAGAGTAATTTTTTTCATAAGCTGTAGAATTATGTATTTGAATTTGACTTGTTTTTCCTATTTGTTTTAAGCAGATAATTTGATTTTCGATTTTTGAAAATCCAAAAATAATGTCATAAAAAAAACCTAACAAAAATAGACTAAATGTTAGGTTTAAATATACAAATTATAATTTTTATGGTCTTACAAATGGAGGAAGGAGTTTACTAGAAACTTCACCAAAACCAATGCGGACCTGACCGTTTTGACAGTAGCCTTTCATAATTACGGTATCATTATCATTGATAAACTTACGCTCAGTTCCATCACTCATTTTTATCGGATTTTTTCCGCCCCAAGTCAATTCAAGCATCGATCCAAAACTGTCTGGAGTTGAACCCGAAAGTGTCCCAGAACCCATCATATCGCCTGAATTTACGCGACAACCGTTAGAGGTGTGGTGGGCCAATTGCTGGCACATAGACCAATACATATATTTAAAGTTGGTTTGAGAAATAACAGTTGGTTCGGCATTTTCCGGTTGAATGGCTACTTCCAAATTAATATCAAAAGAATGTTTTCCTTTTTGTTGCAAGTAGGGAAGTGGAGTAGGTTCTTGTTTTGGGCCTTTGGTTCTAAATGGTTCCAATGCATCCATAGTAACAATCCAAGGGGAAATGGATGAGGCAAAGTTTTTAGACAAGAAAGGGCCTAAAGGCACATACTCCCATTTTTGGATGTCACGAGCGCTCCAGTCATTCAACAAAACCATACCAAAAATATAATCTTCAGCTTCGGTTACAGCAATGTTCTCACCCATGATGTTTACATCAGTAGTAATAAAAGCCGTTTCCAGTTCAAAATCTACTAATCGAGAAGGTCCAAAAACCGGCGTAGTTTCGCCATTAGGCAAGGTTTGTCCCATAGGTCTGTGTACCGGAATTCCTGATGGAACTATGGTAGAGCTTCTGCCGTGGTAGCCTACAGGAATGTGAAGCCAATTGGGTAATAATGCATTTTCGGGATCGCGAAACATTTTTCCAGTATTGGTAGCATGCTCTTTACTAGAGAAGAAATCAGTGTAATCCCCAATAAGAACTGGTAATTGCATTTCGACATCTTCCATTCTAAAAATGATAATGTCAAGATCTTTTGCATTATTTTGTAATTTCGGGTTTGTAACATCAAAAAGTTCTGCAATTCTGTTCCGAACCAAACGCCATGTTTTTTTTCCATCTGAAATAAAATCATTCAAAGTATCTTGCATGAACATATCATCTGTAAGTTCAATCCCTTCAAAATAATTTAATTGTTGTAGGGCACCTAGGTCAATGGCAAAATCACCAATTCTTGTTCCTACAGTCACTATATTTTCTTTGGTTAGAAAAACTCCAAAAGGTATGTTTTGAATAGGGAAATCACTATCGGCAGGTACTTCTAACCATGATTTTCTATTGGTATCGTTAGCTGTTATCGGCATATTTTGTTAATTATTTTGTTAAAAAATTACTCATCAAATATATCATAATCTAACTATTTACCAAACGTTTTTTTGTATTTTTGCATCAAATTAACGAAAATCAAAAAAATGCAACGCGACGAACAAATTTTTGACCTTATTCTAGAAGAACAAGAAAGACAAATTCACGGATTAGAACTTATTGCATCAGAAAACTTCGTAAGTGACGAAGTGATGGAAGCTGCGGGTTCTGTTTTAACGAATAAATATGCCGAGGGATATCCTGGCAAAAGATACTACGGAGGTTGCGAAGTAGTTGATGTTGTAGAACAAATTGCTATTGATAGAGCCAAAGAATTATTTGGAGCAGCGTACGCAAATGTACAGCCTCACTCTGGCTCACAAGCAAATACTGCGGTTTACCACGCCTGTATTAAACCTGGAGATAAAATTTTAGGTTTTGATTTGTCTCATGGGGGACATCTTACTCATGGTTCACCCGTTAATTTTTCGGGACGTTTATACACCCCTTCTTTCTATGGTGTAGATCCAGCAACAGGACGATTAGATTATGATAAAATACAAGAAATAGCAACTCAAGAGCAACCAAAATTAATCATCGCTGGAGCTTCGGCATATTCTCGTGATATGGATTTTGAGCGTTTTAGAGTAATTGCGGACAGTGTTGGTGCTATCTTGTTAGCTGATATCTCGCATCCAGCGGGGCTTATCGCCAAAGGGTTGATGAATGATCCATTACCACATTGCCACATTGTTACTACAACAACACACAAAACATTACGTGGTCCTCGTGGAGGATTAATCTTAATGTGTAAAGATTTCGAAAATCCATTTGGTTTAACCACTCCAAAAGGGGAAATCAGAATGATGTCTTCTTTATTGGACTTGGCTGTTTTTCCAGGGAATCAAGGTGGTCCATTAATGCATATTATTGCAGCCAAAGCAGTTGCTTTTGGAGAAGCATTGAAAGATGAATTTTTTACGTATGCTTTGCAATTACAAAAAAATGCAAATGCAATGGCTGATGCTTTTGTAAAAAGAGGCTATGAAATCATTTCAGGCGGAACAGACAATCACATGATGTTGATTGATTTAAGAAATAAAAATATTTCTGGAAAAGAGGCTGAGAATGCTCTTGTAAAAGCGGAAATTACCGTAAATAAAAACATGGTTCCATTTGATGATAAATCACCATTTGTAACTTCAGGAATTCGTGTAGGAACTGCAGCTATTACCACTCGTGGTCTTGTTGAAGAAGATATGGAAACTATTGTAGCCTTAATTGACAGAGTATTGCTAGATCATACAAACGAAGAAGTTATTGACGCAGTTGCCAATGAAGTGAACGAAATGATGAGCGAAAGAGCTATTTTTGTATATTAATAAATACGTCTTTATAGTTTAAAGTCGAAAGTCGAAAGTCTTTGAAAAGAATTTAATATTCTCTCTTAGTTTTGGCTTTCGACTTTTGACTTTATGACTTTCTAACTTTAAGACCAAAAAAATGGGTGTATTAAGATTACAGCTACCAACCGATCCTAGATGGGTTAATATTGTAGAAAAAAACATTGAAGAAATCCTGACGGATCATGCTTGGTGTGAACAAAAAGCAGCTACAAATGCAATTACAATCATCACTCACAATTCAGAACATCAAGATTTAGTGAGGGATTTATTGGCTCTAGCCAAAGAAGAAATCGATCATTTTGAGCAAGTACATAATATTATTATCAAACGGGGCTTGAAACTGGGTCGAGAACGCAAAGATGAGTATGTAAATGAACTGTATTTATACATGAAAAAAAGCAGTGATGGGAGCAGAGTATCCAGTTTAGTGGAACGATTATTGTTTTCTGCAATGATAGAAGCCAGAAGTTGTGAGCGTTTCAAAGTACTTTCTGAAAACATTCAAGATGAAGAATTAGCTGTTTTTTATAGAAATTTAATGGAGAGTGAAGCGGGACATTATACTACTTTTATTACGTATGCGAGAAAATATGGTGTAGGAATTGACGTTGAAAAACGTTGGAGAGAATGGCTTTCATTTGAAGAAAATATCATAAAAAATTATGGTAAAAATGAAACAATTCACGGGTAATTTCCATGTGTAGTTTGTGTTGTCTTTAATTTTTTATTTACAGCAAATGAATAAAAGTATCCCACTAGTTAGGGTATTAATTGAATATATACTAATCAATCCAGATTTTAGCATTAAAGTAAATGAATTGTTGGTAGATTAGTATTTTTTGATTTTCTTTAGATTTTAATTTTAACACTTGTTTATTGATATGAAACTGAATTTTAATTATGATGGAAATATTGCATGTAAAGCAATATTAGAAGAACAATTAGAGAAATATGATATTAAATATCAATTGCTGGACTTAGGACAAATTGAAATTGCGGATACTGTTTCTGAAGATGTTTTGAATGAACTCCAAGTGAGTTTGTCAAAGTATGGAATACAAATTATTGATAACCCAAAAGGGCAATTAATTCAAAAAATTAAAGATGCTATTATTGAAATTGTCTATGAAAAAGATAAGTTTCCTAATGTTACCATTTCGCAATACTTGTCTGATAAATTGAACTTTAGATACGGATATCTTACTAATGTTTTTTCTGAATATACATTTACTTCGATAGAGAATTTTATAATTATTCAAAAAATCGAACGCGCTAAGAAAATGATAATTGAAGAAAAACTTACCTTAACTGAAGTTTCTCATGAATTAAACTACAGCAGTGTGGCATATTTATCAACCCAGTTTAAAAAAGTTACTGGATTGACGCCCTCCATGTTCAAAAGAATAGTAGGTAAAAAGAGAAAATTATCTAACAATGATTAATTAAGTTACAAAAACACCCATTTATGCTTACACACCAAGATTCAATGCATATTCTTTTAGCTGACGATGACGAAGATGATCGCACTTTTTTTAGTGAAGCTATACAAGAGCTTAAAATGAATAATAAGTTGACTCTATTTAAAGATGGAAATGATCTTATGGATTATTTGGTACATCCTGAAATTAAGTTGCCTCATGTTTTGTTTCTAGACTTAAACATGCCCGGAAAAACAGGTATTGATTGTCTTAAAGAAATTAGATCTAATGCTCGTTTTAAAGATGTTTCAATAGCAATATATTCTACATCCTCATCAGAAAAAGATATTGAAGATACTTTTATTGAAGGGGCGAATATTTACATTAAAAAACCTAATGATTTTTCTGAACTGAAAAAAGTGATCAAAGAGGTGGTCAATATGAATTGGCAGTTTCACACTTCAGGGTTAAATATTGAAACATTTTTCTTTAGCATTTAACAAGGAGTAAATGAAAATTCTTGGACTATATAAAAACTCACAAGTGTTTAAAATAGCTTTAGCTATTGCAATTGTTGTTGTTTGCTATATCGCTTCTATGTTTTATTCCCAAATGAAAAAGTTGGACTCAACCGTTGAATTAATTTCAAATTCAAACCAAACACAACTCGAATTAGAAAAACTATTATCCGTAATTAGTAATTACGAGATGAATTTACGCAGTTACATTATCACAAAAGAAAACAGGTATATTGAAGACCGTTTTTTGAATAGAGGTAAAATAACAGAAAGTGTAACAAAGTTAGAGTTTTTGACAAAAAACGATTCCGCTCGATACAATGATATTAATCGCTTAAAAAAACTGATCGATCTTAGATTCAAGTTATTCAGAAAGACATTACTGTTGGCACAAAGCAGAAAGTCAGGTCCGCTCGCAATAAATCAGATGTTACTGGAGAGTAGTACGATTACAGAAAAGATGAAATCTTTTGTTACAAAAATCATATTTTCAGAGAGTATAAAAACTAAATTTGAAAATAACAATCATCAATTTGAATTGCGAGACTCCATTATTACAGCCTTTTTATTGGTGATTCTTTCTCTTTTGATATTGTTGCTTTCCTTCCAAAAAATGAATGTTGATATTGAGGAGCTTAAAAAAGCAAATGATCAGTTAAAATTATTGAATGAGTCCTACAACACTGCAGAAATGACCGCAGGTTTTGGACATTGGATGGTCAATGTTGAAACTAGCAATTATTCATTTTCTGACAATCTTTTCCGGTTGATGGGTGTGGAGCCAAATGCTTTTGAACCTAATTTAGAAAACACCAGTAAATATATCCATCCAGATGATTTAGCATATGTAACCCAAGTGCATACAGATTCGTTAGTAAATCATCAATCGACTTCTATGATGTTTCGATATTTGACACCAGATGGAAGTATTAAATACATCATAGCCGTAGGAAGTTTTACAACAAATGGTAGTGGAGAGTTAATTAAAATTGGGGTAAACTATGACATCACCAATCAATATAAAAAAACACTAGAATTAGAAGAAAACAACAAAGAGCTTAAATATATCAATACTGAACTAGAGGCATTTAACAATATTGTGAGTCATGACTTGCAGGAACCACTTCGTAAAATTCAAATGTTTATTTCAAGATTTGAAGAAAACGAATTGAATTTACTTTCCCAACAAGGCAAAGACTATTTTTCTAAAATTCGGTTTACGGCAAATAGAATGCAGACTTTATTAATTGATTTAGTAGATTATTCCAGAACAATAAAAGGGGATAAAGTTTTTGTTGAAACAAATCTAAATAAAGTTCTAGAGGAAGTACTTCAAGATTTGTCCTCTACTATTGATGATAAAAAAGCCAATATCACTATTGGAAATTTACCTATTATTAAAGCAATTCCTTTCCAAATTAAACAGCTTTTTATTAATTTAATTTCTAATGCTTTAGAGTACAGTAAGGAAGAGGGTATCCCGCAGGTTAGCATTACTACAAATAGAATTACAGAAAAAGAAATGCTAGATTACAAAATCGCAAATAAAAATGATTACTATAAGATTATTGTTTTAGACAATGGAATTGGCTTTAAGCAAGAATTTTCAGAAAAAATATTTCTATTGTTCAAACGATTAGAAACCAATCCAAAATATTCAGGAACAGGACTTGGATTAGCAATTTGTAGTAGAATTGTAGAAAATCATAAAGGTTTTATTAAAGTAAAAGCAAAACCAAATGTTGGGGCAAAATTCTATATTTTTATTCCAAAAGGGGAATTACTTTAGCAAAGTAATTTCAAAATAGGCAACACTACTTTGCTTAAAAACTTCGCTAATGGACTTCAATGTCGTGCTTGTATAGTAATCCTTTTAGTCCATCTAAAGCAAATACTGCTTTTTTTATTTTAGTTGTTTTAGGATCTATGGTGTAATTGAAACTAGTTTTAAAATTTGCTTTGTTGGCAATAGCTTTTGCAAATTCAGAGCGGTATAAATCACAGTTTTCAAAGAGCACTTCGGTTAAATCTGTGCTCATGAAATCTACTGCGACGAGGCTACAATTGGTAAAAGAAGTTCCTTTTAATTTTAGAGTATAAAACTTGGAAAAATCCAATATACAATCCTTAAAAGCAATTTCAAAAATTAATTTATCGCACATAGCAAAATTAACATCTTTAATTTCGCATTTATTGAAAGTTACAGTTCTAAAGGCTACATAATTTATTTTGGCGTTGCTAAAAATACATTCGTTAAAGGTACAATCTATAAATGTTACAGAAAGAAATACGCACTGCGAGAAATTACATTTAGTAAACGTACAGCATTCAAATTCTTTAAAATTAACTTCCTCTTCACCGTAAGTGATGCTTTTGTATTCGATATCTAGAAAATATTCTGCCATTTAAAAAATTTATAGTCAAGGTGAAGTTCACTATTTAATTCTGTAAAGGAACAAAATTAATGCGCTGTAAGGAGTAGAGTATTTGTAAATAACTTGAATATTTTATACTCTTTCGTGATCTGCTTTCCAATTTATAATTGCTTTTTTAATATCTTTTCCAGTAAGGTTTTCATTCAAAGTTCTTACTACCAGATTTTGGAGTTCTTCATCTGGGGCAAAGCGCAAGGCAAATATTTGGTCGTCATTTAATTGATTTTCAAATTTCTCAAATCGTTCTGCGGTTGTAGCAAGATAACGATATCTTAGTTCCAGGCGCACAATTCGGTTTTGTAATGTTAAGGCGTAATGTTGGCGTAGCATAAAAGCCAAACAAAAGAGAACTACAAAAATTGCGCTTAAAAATGACCATACAATCACGTCCTCTGTGGTAAACGCAAAATAGATACTAAATGATAAAAAAGCCAATATTATTGGGTAATAAATAAAATGATGTGGCGGGTAAAAGCGGATATGGTTCTTATACGATTGCGTTTTCATGTGTAGTTTTTTTTAAAGGTACTGTAAAACTACTAATTTGAATTACGCGGGAGGTTTTAAAAAATAAATCAAAATACTTAAGTATTATTTTAGGAAGGCAATGTTTGTCTAAAACCTTACTTTATTTAAAAATTTTATAGATCTAAATGATTTTTTACGGAATTATAAGATTTATTTTTAACTTTTTTGTTTCAAAATTCACGGTTTTTTGGCAAAATCACTACAAAAAATGTATTTCAACGACTATATATGTAGTACAAAGAAAAGAAAAGTATTACTAATATTTTTTCCTTTCATTTGACCAATATTTCTATAAATAGTAAAATTATTGAAATGTAAAATGCATCATATTCCACAACAATATCTGTTCTTTTTAGTATGTGTTTTGATCAAAGCTTTGGTTTACAACAACATAAAATAGACGATTTGCATTTCCCATTTTCTAAAGACTTGTCTTATTTATGAAATGACATATTAAAACGAAAAGCAAAAAAAAAACTAAACTAAACTAAACAAATGAATTCAAAACTAAATTTTCTAATTGGAATAATAGCATTTTTATGCACTAGTATTTACAGTGATGCAAAAGGATCTAATATTTATGGGGGTATTGAAATTGGCAGCAAAGGAATTAAAATGAGTGTTCTAGAAGTAGGCAATATTAAAAAAGGCGACTATACTGTAAAATCGTTTTGGACAGAAAACATTGGAATCGCAAAAGGGATTGCAAAAGACGGTAATCTAGCTAAAGAGGATATTGATAAAGCTGTTGCAACAGTTATTACTAACTATTTAAAAATGCTGAATGAATTTGAAATTGAAAATGAAAACATTTTTATTGTTGGATCTTCCGGAGTTGCTATGGCAAAAAACACACAAGTGCTGGCGGATAAAATATATTTAGCAACTACGAGAACGCTAGATTTTGTTGATGCAAAAACAGAGGGGAAAATGCTGTTAAAAGGTTGCGTACCTCCGCAAGAATACCCAAACTCGGTCATTTTAGACATAGGAGGTGGCAATACTAAAGGTGGTTATGTTGATGTGCGAAATAATGATGTTTTTGTGTTTTTTCCACTAGTTGTAAGCTACGGTACTGTTACTCTAACTGAAGCTGTTATCAAAATTACAAGTAAAGATGATTTGTCAGAATTTAAAGAAAAGTCATTTGGGTTTTTACCTATTTTAAGAAAGCAAATAGATGCGATGTATGCCACAAATCCAGAAGCATTAGATAAAAAGAAAGTGTATATGTCTGGTGGAGCAGTTTGGGCATTTTATACACTTTTTAACGGAGCGGCAAAAGCAAGTTTTAATAAATTCACAATAGAAGACGTACTGGACTTTGATGCGGTTTTAAAAAATAATTTCAAAAAGTTTGAAGAATTAGCTAAGACTGATAAAGAAGCAGAAACTGTACTTAAAACATACTCGCAAAAGTATTTAATATCTGGAAGTACTATGCTACTTGTTACTCTTGAGGCAATCCCAGATATAAAAAATAAAAAGCTTTTTTTTGCTAAAGAAGGGCAAATAGCTTGGCTAGTAACTTACATTGCTGAGCGATCTAAAAAAGTTAAAAAGGTTTGGTAATTTTTATTAGTTCTATGCTTTTACCATATATTCTTAAGTCGCTGTGAAACATGATTTTCACAGCGATTTCTTTTTTAAAATTCTTGGATATTTCTATCAATAAAAAGTCATTTATTGGATGTGGACATATTCAAAACCAATAATCGTTAGTTTTTTGGTATAAAAAACAATATAATCCTTCTTTGTCTCTTTCTTTAACGCTACGAAAATAATATCGGTATGGCAGAAAGAGCTTAATTTTGTTTTTAAAATAGACCAGTTCTATAAGGTTTAAACTTCATTTAATCGATCCAAATTAGGTATTGAGTTAATTGCTTTCTATTCATAAAGCCAGTATTAATTTATGGAAATATTATCAAATAGTAGATAAAAATACAATCCGTAATTCCGTAATTTAGCATAAATTAAAATTTAAAAATTATGATACCATCAAAAGGATATGCCGTACAGGATGCTACCACAGATTTAGCTCCCTGGAATTTTGAACGACGAGAATTAGGACCACACGATGTGCAATTTGATATTCATTTTTGTGGAGTTTGCCACAGTGATTTGCATCAAATAAAAAACGATTGGGGTGGCTCTATTTATCCAATGGTTCCGGGACACGAAATCGTGGGGAAAGTAGTTCAAGTAGGTAGTCACGTTAAGAAGTTTAAAGTAGGAGACTTAGCAGGAACGGGTTGTTTGGTAGATTCCTGTAGAAGTTGTGAGAATTGTAAAGAGGGCTTGGAGCAATTTTGTATAAAAGGCCGAACCGATACTTACAACGCATTAGGTCAAGATGGGGTAACTCCTACATACGGTGGTTATTCAGATACAATTGTAGTTCACGAAGATTTTGTTTTGCATATCTCTGATACACTAGATCTAGCTGCTGTTGCACCATTATTATGTGCCGGAATTACGACGTATTCGCCATTAAAACATTGGAAAGTAGGGAAAGGCCATAAATTAGCTGTTCTGGGTTTAGGAGGTTTAGGACACATGGCCGTTAAATTTGGTGTTGCTTTTGGTGCTGAGGTTACAGTATTGAGTACATCTGCAAACAAAGAAGCAGATGCGAAAAAACTGGGTGCTCATAATTTTATTGTGACCAAAGACGAAAAGCAACTAGCTAGTGTTGCTGGTTCATTCGATTTTATTTTAGATACCGTTTCTGCGCCACATGACTTGAATTTGTATTTGTCATTATTGCGAGTTAATGGTGTTCATATTTGTGTGGGAGTTCCTCCAACTCCGTATCAGGTGCATGCTTTTAGCCTCATAGGCGGGCGAAGAAGTCTTGCGGGTTCCCTCATTGGAGGATTACCAGAAACACAAGAAATGTTAGATTATTGCGCAGAACATAATATAGTTTCAGATATTGAAATGATTGATATCAAAAACATTCATGATGCCTACAAGCGAATGGAAAAGGGCGATGTGCGGTATCGATTTGTTATTGATATGGCAACATTATAAAAGATGCTTTTTAAACAAAAAATCCCTGTCAAATTTATTTTGACAGGGATTTTTGTTTAGGAAAAAGGTATTAATTTTTAGTTCCGGTTGTAAGTATATAATTTATTTTTTGTCGATTGTTCTTTCAAAAAACTCATACGTTCTTAGCATTTGATCCATACGCTGACGATTATCACCAGCCCGAGTAATTTCATGAGTGGCACCGGGATGTACTACAAATTCTACTGGACGGTTTAATACTTTTAGGCTTCGAAACAGCATTTCAGCTTGAATAAATCCAGTTCTTCTATCATTACCTCCATGAAAAATGATAAATGGTGTGGTAATATTTTGAACATAATTCATAGGAGATTCACGTGTTAAAATCTCTTTTACTTTTGGTTCCCAAGGATAGCCGCCAAAATAATTGGGTACCAGTCGCCAAGCGTTACCTTCGCCAAAAAAGGTATTCAAATCATAAACACCTCGTTGTGCACATGCTGCTTTAAAGCGGTTGTCATGACTGATAATCCATGCGGTCAAGTAACCTGCATAAGAACCACCAGTAATGAGTAACTTAGATGGATCTGCCCAGCCTTCTTGGACGGTTTTATCCATTGCTGTCAGTACATCACTTGCCGGACCTGTACCCCAATCGTTGATATTTCCTCTCAAAAAATCCAATCCATAACCGCCAGATCCTCTCGGATTACTATACACTATTCCGTATCCTTTACTACAAAAATATTGGTATTCGTGCCACATACTTTCTTCACCAGGTCCCCACATTGCTGATGGTCCTCCGTGAATTTCTAGTAATAAAGGATATTTTTCTCCTGGTTTATAATTAGATGGTTTCATAATCCAATATTCTACTGTCATTCCTAATTCGTTTTGGAATGTTTTCTTTTCTGGATAAGATAATTTTTTAGCAGCAACCCAATCATTAAAGGAGCTAACTTTTTTCTCATTTTTGAAATTGGCTTCAGCAAAATATAATTCAGATGGATTTGATACTTGAGTTTTTGAATAAACAATTGTATTATTTGCAATATCGAAACTGGATATTCCAGTATCAGTGCTTGAAAGAGTCTCTATTTTTTGAGTTAATGTGTTGAGTCTGTGTAGCACGTTGCCACCATTCATTTGAGCGGTAAAATACAAGTATTTGTCATCCTTACTCCAAATAAAATTTGATTTGTTTCGATCAAAAGGAATAGTTATAATATCTTTTTCAGTACTATTAAGTGGCATTATCGATAGTGACGGTACGGATATGAATGAGGTAGTGCTGGATAGAAAAGCCAACCATTTTCCCGATGGTGAAAGTGAGGCGCTATTGTATCTTTTTCCGTTTTCTCCTAATAGAATTTTGAAATTTCCTCCATCTGCATCCATAATGAAAATTTCACTTTCCAAGGATCGATCTTGATTTTCTGAAGTGTCTACATCACCCGATAAAATTATTTGTTTCCCGTTTGGTGTGTAATCAGCAGTGCTAAAATTATAAAAGCCATTTGTAAGTAGTCTCGGAACAGCGTCTTTAGATACATTTATTTCAAAAAAGTGATTGAAATTCATTTCTGATGAAATGTTTGATTCACTTTGAAAATTCAATTTATTAAGTACAATTGCTTTTTTATCGGTTGCATTTTTATCCAAATAGGCTCTAATTTCGGCTAAATTTCCGTTTGGATTTGGTTTTTCTTTATTGATTACTAAATGCTCGTTTTTGTCAAAACCAGGCTTTTCCATCTTCCAAGTGGGAATAGATTTTGAAGGATTCAATATAGAGTCTTGCAGTAAATCGCGTAATGGTATGCTGGATGAAAACAGTATTTTTTTACCATCTGGGGACCATTTAGGATTGCTTGCGCCATATTTATCTTTCGTCAATTGCATAGGTTCACCACCTTCCATCGACAAGATGAATATTTGATTTTTTTCTTCAACAGATCGAGTAAAAGCTATTTGCTTGCCATTAGGACTCCAAGCTGGTTTTGTAGCTCCATCTTTATGAGTGGTTAATTGTACGGGTGTATTATTTTCTAAAATTGTTATGGTGAAAATTTGTGAACGATATTTGTAATCCAGCTTGTTATTTTCATCATTTTCAATTGTATTTACCGTAAAAGCAGCTCGTTTTCCATCTTTAGATACGGTAATGTTTCCAACAGTTTTAATTTTTAACATATCGGTAAGAGTCACATCCTCAGTTTTATTTTGAGCAATAGTAGCATGCAATTGTACTAAAAACAATAACGTAATTGACAATTTTTTCATAGTTTGATTTTTTATTTTATTGTTACGGAGTAAAATTAAAAACAAAACATTTTAATGAATTGGTTTGTTTCTTAAATGGATTTTGTAATCAATAAATATAAAATAAATTCTATTAACTCTACCATTTTATAAGTATCAATATTATAGTTTAAAATTTAGCTGCATTGATACAGCAACCTTAATTTTAAAAATAGTGTTTGGCTATGTATGTTACCTGATAGTTTAGTTGAAAAAAAAATACTGTAAAATGTACTTTAAAAAAACTAACAAAAATTTAGGACTTAGAAGCAAACTAAAAACACAAATAGGCCGTATATTACAGTATATTAAACGATTGAAAAGCGTGTTGCAAAACAATCAAAAACGAATTGTTCAGCATCTCATTTAAATAATCGAATGAGAAATCAGTAAAAAGAATAGTATGAAATTCACAGTTTGTATCTTAGTTTTAATGGTGATGATGGGTTGTAGCTCTAAAACTGAAAAGTTGTCTCTTTCGCCACAAAAAGGAAAAGCAATTGCAGTTTTTGCCTCTGGTTGCTTTTGGTGTAGCGAACACGTTTTTGAAGCAATAGTAGGAGTGGAGGAAGTAATTTCAGGTTATTCAGGTGGTACTGTTAAAAATCCGTACTATGAATATGTAAGTTCAAATAGAACCGGGCATGCAGAATCAGTAGCTGTTTTTTATGATCCAAAAGTAGTTTCATACAAAATATTAGTAGCTATTTTTTTTGCTTCTCACGATCCCACAACACCGGATCAGCAAGGACCTGACCGAGGATCTTCGTACCGATCAATTGCTTTCTATTCTAATGCATTAGAGAAAAATATAATTGAGGATAAAATCGAGGAGCTTACTGCTAATAGTGTTTTTGATGCTCCAATAGTAACAGAAATAAAACCAACTGCAGATTTTTATGAAGCGGAAGCCTACCATCAGGATTATGTAGTTAACAATCCCAACGAGCCATACGTACAAGGGGTTTCAATGCCACGATACAATTCTTTTATAGCATCATACAAAGGAAAATTAAAACCTAATCATTAAATTATGAAACGATTCCAATATTTTTTTGCACTTCCACTAGTGATTTTTAGTTTCATGGCGTGCATACAGGCAAATGAAAAAGTGAGAACATCAAGTGTTGTTATCGAAACTAACCAAAAAAATCCTTTACTGTCATTGACTGATATTTCCCTGAAAAAGGTTGTTAAAACAAATGCATCTTGGAGAAAAATTTTAACAACAGAACAGTATTTCATCTTACGTGAGAAAGGTACCGAGCGTCCTTTTCAAAACAAGTACAATGACAACCACAAAAAAGGACATTATTTTTGTGCTGGATGTAAATTGCCATTATTTTCATCCAAAACAAAATTTAATTCAGGAACGGGATGGCCAAGTTTTTATGCACCAATAAATAGTAATAGAGTAAAAGAGGTTGCTGACAAAAGTTTGGGAATGGTTCGGGGTGAAATTGTATGTGCACGCTGCGATGGTCATTTGGGACATCTTTTTGATGATGGTCCCAATCCTACTGGACTTAGATATTGTATGAACTCTGCATCTTTGTTATTTCAGGAATCAAAGTAAAAGTTAGTTAATTGTTTGTTTCAAAGAAAGGGCGTTCGTTTTAAATAAAACGGACGCCCTTTTGAATTTTATGAATTCATGTGATACACTGTATGTTAAATCTAATGGTAGTAATTTCATTGAAAAATTGATTTCAGTTGCAACAAAAGACCTATTGAGACTAGCATTATCTTTCAAAAAAATCAAACTATAAACCAATAATTGAAGATTAAATCTGAATTAATTTTCATACTTTTGAACCTCACAATTAAATAAAAAACATGGCTTCAATAACATTAGGAGGAAATCCAATACACACCTCAGGTGAATTACCAAAAGTAGGTACTAAATTAGCTGATTTTAAGTTAGTTAAAAATGACCTTTCCATTGCTTCGGCAAATGATTTTTTAGGCAAAAAACTGGTTTTAAATATTTTCCCTAGTGTCGATACAGGAACATGTGCAGCATCTGTTCGTAAATTTAACGAAAGTGCTAGTGCTTTAGAAAACACGATCGTTCTTTGTATTTCTAGAGACTTGCCTTTTGCTCAAAGTCGTTTTTGTGGAGCCGAAGGTCTTGAAAACGTGGTAAACTTATCAGATTTTCCTAAAGGAAGTTTTGGTAAAACAAATGGTTTAGAAATTACAGACGGGCCATTGGCTGGATTGCATTCCAGAGTAGTTATTGTTGTTGACGAAAATGGAACTATTACACATACTGAGCAAGTTACTGAAATTGCAGATGAACCCAATTACGAAGCTGCTTTAGCGGTACTTTAATCGTATTTAATGGAATTTCAAAAAGACAATACTTTTTTCTACGGAAGAATAAAAAGTTTTAAATATGCAATTGCAGGAGCTTTAAAACTGATTACTACTGAACACAGTATAATGGTACAATGTTCTCTTGGAATAGTTGTTACTATCGCAGGTTTTTATTTTGATATTTCCAAAACGGATTGGCTTTTTCAAACACTAGCTATAGGGTTCGTTTTAAGTGTGGAAGGCCTAAACACTGCCGTTGAAAAAATGGCTGATTTCATACATCCCGATTTTCACGAAAGAATTGGCTTTATAAAGGACATTGCTGCCGGAGCGGTATTTTTTGCCGCTTTAACAGCATTTGCTATCGGTTTAATCATTTATCTCCCATTATTTCTTTAGAAATTATCCAATTCAAGAATGGCAAAAATAAAAAAAGCAACAGCTTCAGATAAAGCGAGCGGCACAAAAACGGAGTCAGTTCATCCATTAAAAATCACTAAGCAACATAAGATTGTTTTTGGAGCATTATTAGTATTGTTTTCGATAGCGCTATTAGTTGCGTTTATTTCTTTTTTCATTTACGGACAACAAGATCAAAGTGCTGTTAATGAACTGCAAAATAGAGATGAAATCGTTCAGAATTGGCTAGGTAAATTTGGCGCTTTCTTAGCTCACATTCTTATTTATAAAGGATTTGGTGTAGCAGCTTTCATAATAGTGCGCTTGTTTTTTTTAACAGGCCTTTATTTAATACTCGGAATTCCCACTAGAAAATTAAAAAATATCTGGTTTTGGGATTTATTCGTGATTATTATTTTATCCGTTTTATTTGGATTTTTTGCCACCTCCTTACCTGAACTAGGCGGAACTATTGGTTATGAATTGAATTTATTACTACAAGATTATATTGGGAAGACAGGTACATTATTGATTTTGATATTTGGATTAATCATTTATATCATTTTCAAAATCAAACTCTCACCAGAGCGTATTCAGTCATTTTTTGATACTACCAAAAAAGAAACACAAGGTACCCCAATTTCTAATCCAATTAATAATAGCAATAGCGGTTATAATTTAGAAGAATTTGCCGTTGCTGTTGATGATGTAGACGAGATTCATTTAAAAACGAATGGCTCACAATTTGAAATTAACAAAGAAGCGTTAAAACCTACGATTAGTAATTCATCTGATATTAATAGAGATCCTGTTGTAAAGCCGCTTGCCATGCAAGTTACACCAGTTGTAAATCCAGAAATTAGTGTAGCTAGTAATGAGTCGTTTGTTATAGAAACTGCTCCAGAAGAAGATATTATTGAGGAAAATTTAGCTTCACGATTGGTAGCTGATTTTGGATTGTTTGACCCGACTTTGGATTTATCTAATTTTAAATTTCCGACTTTAGATTTATTAAAAGAATATTCTACTGGTGGAATTACAATCAACCAAGAAGAGTTAGAAGAAAATAAAAACCGAATTGTAGATACACTGCGCAATTACAAAATAGAAATTGCACAAATTAAAGCGACCGTTGGTCCATCGGTTACATTATATGAAATTGTACCAGAAGCAGGAATTCGTATTTCGAAAATTAAGAGTTTAGAGGATGATATTGCTTTATCGCTCTCGGCATTAGGAATTCGAATTATTGCGCCTATTCCAGGAAAAGGAACTATTGGAATCGAAGTTCCTAATAAAAATCCAACGATGGTTTCTATGAAAAGTGTTATTGGCTCAGCCAAATTTCAAGAGGCCGAGATGGAATTACCAATCGCTCTTGGTAAAACAATTTCGAACGAAACGTTTGTAGTTGATTTAGCCAAGATGCCGCACTTATTGATGGCAGGGGCTACAGGTCAAGGAAAGTCTGTAGGTTTGAATGCGGTTTTAACATCACTTTTGTATAAAAAACATCCAGCCGAAGTGAAGTTTGTTTTGGTCGATCCAAAAAAAGTAGAGCTAACACTTTTTAATAAAATAGAAAGACATTATCTAGCCAAACTTCCAGATATGGATGATGCAATCATCACTGATAATGCCAAAGTGGTCAATACATTGAATTCCCTTTGTGTAGAAATGGACAATAGGTATTCATTATTGAAAGACGCTATGGTGCGTAACATCAAAGAATACAATGATAAATTTAAAGCTCGAAAATTAAATCCTGAAAACGGACACCGATTTTTACCTTATATCGTTCTTGTAGTTGATGAGTTTGCCGATTTGATTATGACTGCTGGAAAAGAAGTAGAAGTTCCTATTGCACGATTGGCACAATTGGCGCGAGCCATTGGAATTCACTTAATCATTGCTACACAAAGACCATCTGTTAATGTAATTACGGGTTTAATAAAAGCCAATTTCCCAGCTAGAATAGCTTTTAGAGTTACTTCAAAAATTGATTCCAGAACGATTCTAGATACTCAAGGTGCCGATCAATTGATAGGAAGAGGGGATATGCTTTACACCAATGGTAATGATGTCGTTCGAGTACAATGTGCCTTTATTGACACACCCGAAGTAGAAAAAATAACTGATTTTATAGGTTCTCAAAAAGCATATGCAACGGCTTATTTACTTCCTGAGTTTGTTGGTGAGGAAAGTGGCATTAATCTTGATATGGATATTTCTGACAGAGACACATTGTTTAGAGAAGCAGCTGAAATCATTGTAAATGCACAGCAAGGTTCTGCTTCGTTGTTACAACGTAAACTAAAATTAGGCTACAACAGAGCAGGCCGATTGATTGATCAACTCGAAGCTGCAGGAATTGTGGGCCCTTTTGAAGGAAGTAAAGCACGAAGTGTAAATATTCTGGACATGAGTTCTCTTGATCAATTTTTCAACAATGAACAAAATAATTAATACCATGAAATCAAAAATTCAAGAATTAAAAAAAAATAATACCGAAAGTATGGGCAAAAAATTTCTTTTAATTGCAGCATTATTATTTTTTAGTTTCTCAATTCAAGCACAAGATAAAAAAGCAAAAGAACTTTTAGATCAAGTTACTGCTAAAGTTAAAAGTTATAGTACAATTGTAATTGATTTCAAGTATTCGCTGAATAATGCAAAAGAAAATATCAATCAGGATAGTAAAGGAAATGTTACGATGAAAGGCAATCAATATGTATTGAATTTCATGGGAGTAACTAAAATTTTTGACGGTAAAAAAACATTCACTATTGTTCCAGAAGATGAGGAAATTACGATATCTAAGGTCAATGAAAAAGATGATAGTGCCATTACTCCGTCAAAAATGTTAACTTTTTTTAATACGGGTTACAAATACAATATGGATATTTTACAAAACGTAAAAGGCCGCAAAATTCAGTATATTAAATTGGTACCTACGAGTTCTAGAGATCAACGCAAAGAGGTACTATTGGGAATTGATATTCAAACAAAACACATCTATAACCTAATTGAAGTTGGTAAAAAAGGTACAAAAACAACATTAACGGTTAATTCTTTCAAAACCAACCAACCTTTGTCAAAAAATCAATTTACATTTGCGGAAAGTAAATATCCAAATTACTACATCAACAAATTAGATTAATTTATTAGGTGAAAATTCTTGACAAATACTTATTAAAAACATTCCTGACTACATTTGCTACGGTATTTGTAATCCTGTTTTTCATTTTCATACTTCAAACGGTCTGGTTATTTATATCAGAATTGGCTGGCAAAGATTTAGACTTAGTGATGATTATTAAATTCTTGGCCTTTTCTATGCCTAGAATTGTACCACTAGTATTGCCGCTTTCTATACTATTGGCCTCCATAATGACTTTTGGAAATTTAGCCGAAAATTATGAATTTGCAGCGATGAAATCTTCCGGAATTTCTTTACAAAGAGCCATGAGAAGTTTGACAGTATTCATCGTTTTATTAAGTATTGTAGCCTTCTTTTTTTCGAATAATGTTATTCCCTATGCGGAGTATAAATTTATCAATTTCAGAAAAAACATTGCACAAGTCAAACCCGCATTGGCTATAGCCGAAGGTCAGTTTAACGATGTGGGCTTTTATAATATTAAGGTAAATAAAAAATCTGGTGAACAAGGAAATATCCTAACTAGTGTGACAATTCATAAAAAATCGAAGATTGGAGACGGAAGTAAAACCGTAATAAAGGCGAAAGATGGAGAACTAATTAGTAGCGAAGAATCGAGTATTTTGCAATTAGTGCTAAATGATGGGTACTATTATGAAGATATTGTTCCAAAAAAATACGAAGATCGTAGCAAATTACCTTTCGCTAAAAGTTCCTTTAAAAAACAAATCATTAATATTGATCTATCTGAATTAAATAAGACCGATATCACAGATGAAAGTGTTGCGAATACGAACACTATGCTTACTGTAAATGAATTGAATTATACCTTAGATTCATTAAATAAGAATTTGAAAACGGATATTATTTCGTTTTCGGAAAATAGTAACTCCCGAATAGCAATTCCAATAAATAAAAAAATAGCAAACGAAAAAAAAAGAAAACCACTTCCTAAAGATATCCTGTCTTTGTATACATTAAAACAACAATCGGATATTTTGAAAATAGCAGTGAGTAATCAAACAAGCATAGCGTACGCTATCGAATCTACCAAATTAGAATTAGACAATAAACAAAAGAATATCAATAAACATTTATTGGCATTTTACGATAAATTCGTTATTGTATATGCTTGTTTTCTAATGTTTTTCATTGGAGCGCCGCTAGGAGCAATTATTAGAAAAGGAGGCTTAGGACTTCCTATAGTTTTTGCTATTTTAATTTTTATCACCTTTCACTTTATCAATACTTTTGGAAAAAGATTAGCACAGGAAAATGGAATGACACCTTTTATGGGTTCTTGGTTGTCCTCATTTATACTAACACCATTAGCTGTTTTATTGACCTATAGGGCTACAAATGATATCGGATTAATCAACATGGATGTCATTTTGGCTCCATTCCAAAAAGTAATAAAAAAAATATTCCCGTCACAAAATTAATAATACAAATGATTATAAACAACATACAACTCAACACCATTGAAGAGGCTATCGAAGATATTCGTCAAGGAAAAATAATAATAGTTGTTGACGATGAGGATCGTGAAAATGAAGGAGATTTTTTGGCTGCTGCTGAAAAAGTGACACCAGAAATGATCAATTTCATGGCTACACATGGTCGAGGATTAATTTGTGCTCCACTGACAGAAAGCCGATGCAAAGAATTAGGATTGCATGTTATGGTGAGTAACAACACCGATCCGATGGAAACTGCATTTACGGTTTCGGTAGATTTAAGAGGTAACGGAGTGACTACAGGAATATCAGCCGGAGACAGAGCAAAAACGATTTTATCTTTGGTTGATTCTAAAACTAAACCACATGATTTAGCACGTCCTGGACACATATTCCCGCTTATAGCCAAACAAGGTGGCGTATTGAGAAGAACAGGACATACCGAAGCTGCTATAGATTTTGCAAGGTTAGCTGGTTTTAAATCAGCCGGTGTGATTGTTGAAATTATGAACGAAGATGGTTCTATGGCACGTTTACCGCAATTAGTGGAAGTGGCTAAAAAATTCGATTTAAAATTAGTTTCCATCGAAGCATTAGTGGCCTATAGAATGCAACACGATAGTTTGATTGTTAAAAAAGAAGATTTTGATATTGAGACTCGTTTTGGCACATTTCGACTAAGAGCATACCAACAGACGACCAATAAACAAATTCATATTGCTTTGACAAAAGGCACTTGGAATTTGGGTGAATCTATTTTAACCAGAATCAATTCTTCGCAAGTAAACAATGATTTATTAGGGACATTGACCAACAATGTAGATCAACAATTGGATGATATGTTCCGAGTAATTAATGATGAAGGAAAAGGTGCCGTTATTTTTATCAATCAAGACATGCAATCAATAAATTTATTGAATCGAATAGCTGAACTCAAATTATTACAAAGCGAAGGAGTTATGAAGGCACCAAAAATCATTATTGATAGTAAAGATTTCGGTATTGGAGCGCAAATATTGCATGATATTGATATTTCAAAAATTAGATTAGTATCCAATACTGAAGGTACCAAACGGGTAGGGATGATTGGATATGGGTTAGAAATAACGGAATACGTAAAGTATTAGCCTATCGTTATTACCTTTTTTAAAAAATAAGTCTTCTCTAAAGTAAAGAAAATGAAACCTTTAAAAATTAGCTCTAAAAATAGATGTTTTTTTTCTAAAAATAGATTTGTATAACCAAAAAAGGTTCTTATATTTGCACTCGTAATCAGCTAATGAAAGCGACATACTGGAGAAATGGCAGAGCGGTCGAATGCGGCAGTCTTGAAAACTGTTGACTGTAACAGGTCCGGGGGTTCGAATCCCTCTTTCTCCGCAGGAAAATTACCCTAACCCTTGTAAACAAAGGCGTTAGGGTTTTTTGTTTTTACTTCTAGCCCACATTTAGCCCACATTCGTTATATATACTATCAAAACTTGTTTATAATAGAATATAGTCCTTTTAAGTCATTTTTAGCTTGTAAATTCCATTCTTGATACATTGGAAGCATTTCACAAAAAACATCGTTAAACGGCTTCGCATACCCCTCTTTTATCATAATTTCGTTTAAAACTCTGCCATCATTTAGAATAAGATAGCCAAGACTTCTTTTGTATTTGTCTTGAAGATTATTTTTTTCTTGTACTAATGTACATTGATCACCTATTGAAACATTACTTCTCAAAAATTCAAACGACAAATATCCGAGTTTAATTAAAAGTGCAGCTGGAAGATGTAATTCTTTTTCATCTTTTTTAATTTTATTACAATAACTTATTTCTGGCGCATCTATACCGTATAATCTTATTTCAAACTCTCTTTTTGAATAGTAATCTTCTGCAATAAGTCCATCCCCATCAACAAATCTTTTTACTTTCAGAATAATTTTTTGTGTCATAGTTTCTTTAGCATTACAATGCCTTAATTAGCATCAATTAACAACTTGATTATAAATGATTTACGTTGTAAATTTAAATAATTAATTTATAAATAAACAATATATAACATGGCAAGACAGAAAGGGCATATTAAATATGTCGGCACACTAGGAGAAGTTAGACACTTCAAAATTAAAGGTAACGAAGGATATTTTGCAGGTCTAAAAGGTGGACCAACTGCGGAACAAGTAAAAACAGCACCAGGCTTTATTCGTACTCGTGAAAATATGAGCGAATTTGCAGCTTGTGCAAATGCGGGTAAATCATTAAGAGTTGGTTTGTCTGCATTGATGAAACAAATGTCCGATAGTCAACTAACGGGACGACTTACTGCCATTATGAAGAAAATTAATATTGAAGATGGTTCCGAAGCTAGAGGGCAAAGAGCTGTTTTGGTTTCACAACAACCACAATATTTAAAAGGACTAGATTTTAATCGTAACATTTCGTTTAATGGTATTTTTAGAGCTCCATTTACATTAACTGCTGCAGCAGATAGAAACGAGAGTACATTAAGTATTCCAGAGTTTAATCCTCTTAATTTCTTAAACATTCCATCAGGTGCAACACACTTTAGAATTATCAATGCTTTGTCTGTTGTTTCAGATACCGTTTATAATCTTACGACTGGAGCATACGAACCTGCTGAGCCTGTTTTAAATGAAATGTCAAACATTGCCTATTCGGATTATACTCCGATCGATGTCGTAACCCCATCGATCGATGTTACTGCAGCCTTAACAGGTGCGCCAACAATGACAATAAATGTTGCTGTTTTGGGAAGTATCGGAATTGAGTTTTATCAAATGGTAGGTTCCAATTATTACCTATTTAATGCTGGTAATGCTTTAAAGATCCAAGAGACTTTCTAAAAAAACCATCATTTTGCAAGACTGCAAAGTTTGCAATGTTGCAAATTAAGCCCTTTCACTTGAGAGGGCTTTTTTTATTTGCATCAATTTATCTATAATGGGGGCTTATATGTGAGAAATAGTGCAAATAAGCACGGAATAAAGGTTAAACAAACTCTTGTATTATTTTTTATAATAACTATGTAAAATTACTTTTCTCAATTCATTTATTAAAGTCAAGTTCTTTTGAAAATGTTGCTCTTTTAGTTCTAATAGCCTCAATGTGTTTACTTGTTTTTGGTGCAGCTCAAAATCCAAAATCATTTCAGAAACTTTTGGATTAAAGTTTTTCTTGAATTCTGGAAGACGTAAAAATGGAATTACTGAACCGCAAAGCGACTGATGCCAGAATTTAGCTTTCCAAAGGCTGTAAGCTAACCAATAAACCGTTTCGGCATCTTCTTCGTTTTGAAAAATAATTACAAAACTATTTGTAAATGGTTCTTTCTGTGGCTTTCCACTATTTAGTCCTTTATTGAGAATGTAAATTTGATTTCCGGAGTAAACAACATCCTTTCTGTGGGTTTTAACGATAAAATTTGGCATAATTTCGGATTTAAAATGATGCTGTCGCTACGCTCCGCACCATATCATTTTTAAAAGAAAAAAAGAAAAAAAAAGAAAGTCGTCATATCAGTGGAGGTTTCAAAAGGAGTCAAGTTTTTTTGAAAAAATACTACCCAACTGTTCTTATAGAATGAAGTCGTCATCGTATAAGTAAATGTTGAATTGGAAATGTAAGGGTGGAGATTTTTTCAAAAACCCGGAGGGCTTGAACTTTACTTTTTGAAACCGGAACTTACCTTTACTTTCTTTTTATTTATTTTTTTTATAGCAGGATGTTTCTTGTGTGGTTTTTTTTCTGGAATGTTTCTTGTGCAATCGGCAATCAAACACCCCCAAGCACCGCAAGGAATGGAGCTAAAATGGAGCGGTAGCGGAATTGTAGCGTAATGTATGAGGAGCGCAGTTGGCGGTGTTGCGGCAATCGAACAGCTACCATAGATGCGAGAGTTGAGCGTAGGAACGGAGCGAAACGTAGCAGATATGAGCGTGAAACGGCGGGGAAAAAATATAAGACAGCCTATGGCGTTCCTTGATTTAGGGCAAAGTGAAGTTTTTACTGAACGGAGCTAACCCCGATGGCTGTGCGAAGGAGCAACCGCTGAAAAAATAGAGGGCTGCAGACATGATACTGCTGGAATGTAGTGAAACGTAGCCTGCGGAGTGTAGCGTAATGAAGCGGTATTGTGGATGCAACAGCCCGACCGAACGAAGGAAGAGAGCGTGTGAAGATGAGGAACGAACAGCAGAAAAAATAAGGTTGCCTATTTTTGGCTGCCTTATTTTTTTAGTCTGTGAAATGACTGTGGAATGGAGGGAAAGCTAACTATTGAATTGAAATAATAAATTGCCTATTTACCAAAAATGTTCTTATGAAAATGTAAGGTTGACCGACTGGAACAGCCGAACGGAACAAAGGGAACGACCGAAGAGAGACCGCTTGATTGCCCGTGATTTGGGAACGGATGTTTTGTTAAATAAGTATTTTAATTATAGTTGTCTTTGTGCAGACGAATGAGGTAATATTTAGAGAATAAAAAAGCTCAGTCGTTAAACTGAGCTGAATGTTTTTTTATAGTGCACCAAATAAGCCAATTGTTAAGAGAGGCACTTTATAAGGCAAAGGTACAAACTTTTTGTTAATTAAATACATATTAATTTAAATATCTTATTCTATCAATAATAACTTGTGATAAAACTGGATCTTTTTTTCTGTCATCAAAGAATAGTTTTATATCCTTTTGAAAATCAATATATCTATTTGATGAAATTGTTTCTATAAAAAATCCAATAACTTTAATAGAGGTATCTAATGAATTTCTATCTCCTATATTGTAATTTATTTGAGGAATTGAACTTACACTTTGTGGTAAAGAATAGTCAAACAGAACCCCGCTATGAGCACAAATATTCCTTATTAGTCTTACTGTATTCAAAAGTTTAAAAAACTTGTTTAAGTCCTTTATACCGTATTTTTCTGATATTATCTGTTTTACTGATTGGTCTTGTATATTACTAAAAATAGTTATGATTGCCCCAAAAGTTAGGTATTCAAAAACTTTCCAACAAGGAGCAAAATCATCTGCTGAATTATTGATGTGATGATTTTTTACTGTTAGGTTATCTTGCTTAAATTTATCAGTATAAATGTTGTTTTTGAATGTTATGACACTTTCAGCATCCATTATTGAATCATCAACATACCATCTTGAATTATCTTTATATTTCATTGACACGTAATAAATAAGCTTTGTTCTAAAGTTTATTTCAATGCGGTTAATGTATTTTAAAAGAAGGTATTTTAAATCAACATCAAGGTAGTAAAGGTTTATTATATCTGAAATCTTTACCGTACTTGAAAACTTATTTGTTTTTTTGTCAAAATAGTAGTGACAGTAAAAACCTAATCTATAATATCCAATATCAAGTAAAATCTCTTTTAGCTTAACTTCTTCATAACAAGATAAATCTAATTCACGCTCTTTGAATTTTGCTATTTGGTTATTAATACTGTGAACTACATTTCCCATATTTTTAATTGTATAAATTATTTATTTAAAAATCCACTACCATTAAATTACCGTTTACTTTGCGCCATTTTTTCTCTCTGTAATTACTAGGTACTTTAATTCTTAATATATTTCATAAACATAGTACTTTTTTATTTTACTTTAGTTTTACAAATAAATACTTATGTTTAAAAATATATAAAAAAAAACAATAAAAGTTAAGGCAAATATTGATATGGTAACTCCTCTAACTATCAGTAATTTATTTCGTTGCTTTTTCAAAGAAACCTTTTTAAGATTTTCTAATTTTTCTTTAATTGGATTAAGTACAGGAACTGTATTAATGAGTTTTATAAAATCATTAATATCCGTTTCAATTGCTTCTATCGATTCTTTTATATTCCGCAATAAAATAAACCATATCAAAACAAAAAACAGAATTGACAATAGCAATATTACTATGTTTTTAAATATTAATGAACCTGTATAATCGAAGTAATTCAATAATAATATAAAACCGATTGGTATTCCAAAAATATATCCTGAAACTTTACTTATTGAATCATGAATTTGTGCTAATAATTTTTGAAAATGTTCATTTGATGACGCTTTTATTTTTTCAAAAGAAAAACCAGCTAAATATAATTTGTAACTCTTATTGTAAGAACTCAAAATAGTATTCCAATTTTTCACTATTGTCAAGTAATCACTAGAATTACTTTCTATAAAATTAACTAATTCATTAATAAATAATTCTTTTTTGTCTTTATTGCTAACTGTCTCTGAAAACTCTGTTTTCAACTCTTCTATACCTTCTAAATCAGAAAAAAACATTAAATCATTAACCGAATATTTTATATCAATTTCAACAATACTATTTGAAATTCTATAAAAATAATATTTAAGTTGATTACCTATCTGATGTTGAGAATGAGATAACGAATTTAAAAAATCTATAAGTTCGATGTTTTTATTATAGTTATTTATAAGTTCATTATCTATTGTCGATACTTCTGAATAAAAATCATTTTCAGCAATGTAGAATAGTTCATTTTTTAATTTGAACCTATTCCCATTTAGAAAATCATTAATCGTTTCAAAATAACAATTAACACCACCTGTTCTTATCTCTAAATGAACTTGTTTGTCAATAAAATTATTAACATCCTCTTTAAAAATATTTTTTATGTCATCTGATTCACCAAAAGTAACAATCTCAATGATTTCATTATCTAGCATCAATTTAATATGATCAATACAAACTGCATTAATCTCGATAAATCCAGTGGTTGAAAACGAATCGGCTTTTTTTGATTCAATAAGCCTTATAATCTCAACTGTACTATTAAGTAGGCTTTTCGTCATCAAATATCGAATTTAAAAAATTATCCGGCACATCATTTATAATTATTTGATTTCCCTGACGCATTATTTTATTTGTTTTTTTTAAAGATTCATCAAAAACTAAAGTATAACCTGGTTCATAAACTCTATTTCTAACAAAAGAATCAAAATCAGTTTTTCTATGAATAGCAATTTTACCACTAACTTCTAGTTCTTTCTCCTTCACGAATTCTAAAAATGCTCTAGGCTCTCTGTCGTTTATAAGAGATGAAATGGATTCTAATTCAGCATCCTTTTTATCTTCAAAACATCTATCGAAATAGGCTTTAAACTTATCTTTTATTTTGTTTTTTTCTAATGAATTTATTTTTTTATCAATAAAATATCTATTCGTAGCGTCCTTCAGTTTATTGAAATTATCTTTTGAAGACGTGATATCAGTAGAACCGATAAAGTCAATAAAATAATTAGAAACTGCCCTAGTCCCTTTAATAAATGATAAATATAAAACGTCTTTATCTTTCCATCTTTTAATGTTCAATCTATTTGCTCTTGCTAATTTATCAACATCAAGAGTCTTCAATTTTTCAATATCCAAATTTTCATCGTTTACTGTAAATTGTACTGATTTATCAAGCATTGCCGTAATTAAATAGTCTGTACTTTTATCCGTATAATGTACAAAAACTACATAGCCTCCTGTCGTAGTTGATATATTAATAGCTCTTTCTAAAATCTTCATTGATTCTTGGGTAAATTCCAAGAAGTCACCATCAGTTAAATAAGACTCAACCTTATTTTGAAATGGATAATTATCTGAATCTACTTGAAAAGTTCCTTGTGTTGGATTTTTGGAACTATAATTTTTAATCAACTTTGCTACAAATTCATTGACAGTTTGATTAATAGGCAACAACTTATCAGAGCATTTTAGAGAAGCTTCCCCTTTTAGTTCTTTTATTATATGGTGGAATACTATATTTATAACTGTCATATATTTCTATTTTACAAAATCAAATTAAATATTAATCATTAAAAAACGTGTCGATAAAAGTAAGGAATTTACTTAGAATAGTATCACCTACTTTTGCTCTTTGTATGATGATTAGTTTGCTAATATTTCTAAGTTTCTTTTAACTTTTCATTGAAATGTAGAAAATAAAGTAAAGTCATATGAAAGAAATAAAGGAATTTCATAAGCAATTTATTAGCCTTTTTATTTCCTCCTCCAATCCCAAGGTTCAATAGGATTGTTATCGTACCACAAACCGACTTTTTGCAACCTTGCAGAGTTTTCAAAGTTTGCTAACTCTTCTGATATAGAATATCTTTTATAGTGCCAAGCTAAACCGTTTTTAATAAGTTCAGCGGAAAGGTATTTATTATCATCATAGTAAATCATTGCAATTGACCTACCGTATCTATCAATATCAGTGACAACATATTTTATTTCTTTACGATATATTTGATCTGATGTAAATTGTTTTGCTTTTGTACCAAATGGTTGACTTTTTTCAGGACAATCGATTTCTGCTAGCCTTAATGTAGTTTGATGGTTTAAACTGTCTAAAACTACTACTGTATCGCCGTCTTTAATACCTATTATTTTCCCTGTTATTGTTTGCGCATAACTAAAAAACGGAATTAAAAAAAATAGCAATATTAATTTCTTCATTTAATTAATATGGTTAAAAAAAACAGTTATTCCACGATTATATAGCTTTTTGATTTGATTTACCATAATTGTTGCGTTGTTCATTCCGTTAATTAAATTATTATGATTGTGATTTAATTTCCTCAACCATTAGATCAATCGAAATAGTATCTGAAATTGCGTTTTTAACAGGATAAGCAAAACCTTTTGATGTGGCTATTTCTTTAAATTTAATACCTCTTTTAGAAAAAATACCTTTTTTATTATTTTCTATTTCTTCAAAAAATATTTCTAACAACCTTTTCTTTTTAAATATATAAAAAGCATCAATTGTTCCTATTAAAAAATATATTGAATTATCATTTTTAAGAATACCAGAATTGATAAATACAGAGTTGGATGATTTAGATTTTTCTTGATATTCAATATAAACATTGCCGTATTTAGCAATTAGTGTATCATTTTTAATTTCAATTCCTAATGCATTTTCACCTAAGTCATATTGGCCTTCTGGAGTCAAATATTGACCAATTTCTAAATCATATTCTTTTTCTAAAATATTTGCTATTTGATTTTCAAAAATAAAAGATTCTTGGAGTTTAACTTTATAGTAGTCAGTTTTCGACCTGTCACTCCAAATTGATACTTTAGCATTATATGTTGTGCCAAAATTTTCTTTAAAAGCATTATATTCCTCAACTTTTATTGTAAACCATTCATCAATTAATTCTTTGTTTGGACAATTATTTTCAATCCAAGCATTAAAACTATTAATTATTATATCTGTTAACTCGAATTTTATATAGTTTACAATTGCAACTTCTGCTATACCTTTCTCATAAAGAATAATTTCTGAATATACATAAATATGAATATATTCTAAATGCTCTTGCGAATTTTTAAATTTTGAATAATCTGTTATTTTGCTCAATGTTTGTCTCTTTTTGTATTTTAAAATTAGATATTTACATTTAATTTATTTGATAACTTAGATTTGAAACTAGTTGCATTACCGGCATTGTATAGTGGTAAACCAAATAATTTATAATCTTTATTTTCGGCTTTAAGTATTTTATTATCACCATACTTTTCAGTTATTTGCTCAAGAAATGTTGCTTTCCATTTACTATCATCATTAGAAATTCTATCACCTCCTTTTGGTTCAATAAAAACTTGATAATATAATTCTAATTTATGTGATTTAAGAAATAATAGAAAATCAGGTTGAAAACCTCTTCCTTTCTCAAAGTCATAAATTTTATAAACTTCTTCATTTCTTAATAAGAATACTTTTTCATAATTCTTTTCGAAATTACCCATAGTTTCCTTCAAGAATGAAATTAGATTTCTTTCTTCGCTAGTACCACTAAATCCATTGTAGATATACCAATCTTTGTCTTGCAACTCTTTTTCTAATTCAACATTTTCAGGTTCAATCACTACTGATTTTTCTTTATACCAAATATCCATATCATTAAATGGTTTAGCTTTAAATTCTGAACCTATGTAAGGATTAGAAATTAGTTGCAGTTCAACAGATATTCTTTCAAAGAACCGTACTAATGCATTAAATTTCTCCTTGTTTTCAACATCATCAAATGAAGTTAACTTCGGAATAATTAACTTTATGGGAAACAATCCTAAAAACTCATTTTTTGTTATATCATCAATCGAATTAATTTGTAATTCTTCTTTTAGCTTATTGAACCTTAAAATAGAATTATCTCTTTTTGCTATACTATTAATCGCTTTTCTAATAATATGTAATTCAAAATCTTTTAAAACTAATGATAAAGTTGTGCTTTCAGAAGAACCTTTCTTAAAACGAGTTGTATCGATTTCATTATTGTCAAGATTTACCGTGGTTTCATTTATTTTGAATGTTTCAACGGTAAATGAGAAATCAAAGTTATTTTTAATTTCTAATAAAGTAGATTTACGTTTGTTGGGATTAGTTTCTTGAGTGTTGTAATATAATTTTATTGAATTATAAAAATCTTTGCTTGTTTCTAAGAAAGACTTCTTTAACTCATATTTTTTTAAGATTTTATCGTTTTGCGGAAGTAATTCTTGTCTTTTTAATTCGTTTTTTAAATCACTCAAATACTTTTCATTATTATCACTATGGAAGAAAAACTCTTCTAATACACGTAATTCGTGATTGAGTTGATTGTCAAATTTCCTTTTATTTTTTTCTTTATCCTCAAATTCAAAAGGATAGTAACGTACACCTCTTCCAATTAACTGGACTTCTGAGGTTGTCGCGCTACCAGATTTACCTTTATTTGTACCCCCTGAATTTTGTCCTTCATACATTCTAACAATATCATACAAATTGAGAACGTCCCAACCCTCAGTAAGCCTTTGTACAGTAAAAATGGCTCTAATATGATTGTTCTTATCTTCAAGACTATTTAACAATCTTTCTGTTTCTGCTTCTGTTTTTTCAATAGTTTTTGTGCCTTTTTTAGAGTTGGTAATTATACAATTACGTTCTGTAAAAGCCCCCTGAAGATAAGTGATAATATTACTAGCATTTAAATTATTTTCCTGCATATAACGTTTAATATCAACAATCCTACTTTGTCCTTTTTTGTAAAGTTCAGTTACATTAAACAATGCCTCTTCATCAAATTCATTTAAAAAACTAAAATCTTGAACCTTTAAATCTTTTACCAGATTGATAAAAAATTTATAATCTTCTTGAGAGTTATTTTCTTGTTCCTTATCAATATATTTACTCCTAAAAAGTATAACTGACTTAAAATTTGGAATATTATATTTTAATGCTATTTCATTCCTATACCAATTAAATAACAATGCTTGTAAAACTCTTTTACGCTTATCAAATGAACTTGAAACCAAATTTATCTCTTTGGTATAACCTGCTCTAAGAAAGTCTTTTAAATCAAATTTATATATTATTTTTGGAACATATTTTTTCTCAACATCTGCATTTTTCGGTATTGTCGCAGTGAATTCTATAAGTGCATTTTTGTTTGGTACAGTATGCGTCGTTTTATCTTTATTTAACAATTTTGAAATAACGGTGTGCTCCCAACTTTTTTCTATTAAATCTTGACTTGCTTTTTCAGTTAATTCAGTAACTAATTCTAATTCAACTTGTTCTACTTTTTTCTTTTTCGTATCAGCATTTAAGTGATGTGCCTCATCGCCAAGCATTATAATATCATTCCTTTGAAGCTGTTCAAGAAAAATGCTGTCTTCTTTTACTTTATAAACTGAATTGTGTAAACCGTGAATAGTAGTAAATAAAATTTGGATGTTATCATCAAAATTAGAGAAACTATCTACTTTCTTAATATTTACATTAACATCATCAATAACTATGTTACTTTTGAATAGGTATTTATTATGCAAAGGATTTGTAAGGTTATCCTCTGTCTTACCAACTATGTTATTTTGATTAACAAAAAATATAAATTTATTTTTACCTTGTTTAAAATAATACAAAATCAAAGCTGCCATTATCAAGGTTTTACCAGTACCAGTTGCCATATTAAACATCAGATGAGATGGATTATTATCCTCTTCTTTTTCTTTAATATTGACATAATCTAAAAAATTTAACAGAGCATTAGCTTGCCATTTAAATAATTCAAATTTTAAATTATCGGTTATATAATTTGGAATTTCTGAATAAGGCAATCTATATTCTCTTAACTTATCTGAAATATTTTCAAAAAGATATTTTACAGCCATAATTAATTAAAATTTATAAAAATCCTTTGTACCGTTAATATCTTCTTCACTCAATTCATATCTAGCATCTTCCATATCCGAAACATTAATGTACAATTGATTTAAATCAAGCATTTTAACAAACATTTCTTTTTGTTTAGGTAATGATAAAGTTTTAAAGTTTTTTTCTTTTGAAATAACATCATTAAATTGCTTAACCTTCACATTATAATGTAAGAAATACTTAGAAGACATTTCATTAAAATAATTTATTAAATCATCGTAACTTTTAGCATCTTGAATATATTCAATTGCTTTTTGATTGTTTTTGGCTAATTCAAAAAATATAAAAGAACCGCCTCCATCCCATTGTATATCTTCATCCTCAGAAATACCGCTTAAATCACCATTAATAACATTATTAACTCTATTTAATGACAATTTTATTTGATTATCAATTTGTTCAATACCAATAAATTGTCTGCCCATTTTTAAAGCAACTGCAGCAGTTGTTCCGCTTCCTAGATGATAATCTAAAACAATATCATTTTTATTAGAAAAAATATCTATTAAAAACTTAATTAACTCTTCGGGTTTTTTACCATTTCTAAATTCAACATCACCTTGCCCTGAAACATTATTATACTCTTTTTCAAAATTATAAAAATTTGAATATTTCTTTTTAGTTACTGAGGAGCTTGTTGGCATACCTTGAAAATAGCCCCCATTTTTATTACCCGATGGAGCAGAATAAAAATATCTATGACTTTCTGCATCATCACCCATATCAGGCACTTTGAATAAAGTTTCCGATGGATATTGCTTTAACTTCTCTAAATGTTTTACAAAAAATCTACCACTACTATTTTTCTCTCTTATTGAACCTCTTATGCTTAACTTTTTATACTTCTCTTTACTTGGTTTATCTTTAATAACCTCATACATATCTGGAGTATAAATTTCAACTAGTTTTTTATCACATTTTAAAGTTTCAGGTTTTGCATCATCTTTAATTTTTATAGAATAAATATAATCATCTTCACTTTTAACGACTTCAACAAAAGGCATTTTTTGTTCAGGATTGTTAGAAAAAATCAAAATATATTCAATAACGTCATTGTATTCTTTATCTCCCGTTAATGCTCTGTCTGGATGTCTAACTTGAATATTAAAATCACATAAATGCTTTTTAAATAATGACTTATCATTCATTAAAACTTTTAAATATGCAAATTGATGAAAACTGCATTGAACCATTATAATACCATCGTTTGTTAACAATTCTTTTGCTACAACTAATCTATTTCTCATAAAAGTTAACCAGGTAGAATGATTAAAGCTGTCATTATACTTAAAACTATCACTTCCAGTATTATATGGTGGATCTATATATATCACTTTTATTTTTCCTGAAAACTCTTTTTTTAAAGAGTGTAAAGCCAATAAATTATTTCCTTTTATAATTAAATTGTCTTTAATTGTGCCATTTTCATTTCGATCAAATGAGGAAACCTTTGATTCTCCATCAATTGAATATTTATTTATGCTTGAAAAAGCTTTTGGTTCTAGTAATCTATCTATTTCGTCTTTAGCTAATACTTCATTAAAAAATATTTCTTTTCTGTTTGATGAACTTTCAATGTAATGTTGGTCTTTTTCAATCCACTCAAAATAAGCATCAGAACCATCCTCTGTACTTTGCCCTCCCTCTAAAATACAATCTTTATATGGGAAATCTAAAACAACATCATTATTATCTTTTAAGAATTTACCACCTGCAGTTAAACCAATTCTATTTTCAAATTGAGTGTATGAATTATCTATTTTATTTTCATCCAAATAAAAATTAAAATCACTTGTTTTGAACACAAAAACAGCTTTTATCTTTATGAAAAACTTCTTTCTTGTTTCTTCATTATCTATCAATAATTCAATGAGTTTTTCATCCGTTTTATCTGCTAAATCGTGAATTTTATTTATCATTAATTCTCCTTCATTATCTAGCAATCTGCTGTCAGTTTTAAGAAGTGAAATTAAATTATCTTTGAAAGTAGTATTCATTTTATTGATGTTTGTTTTAAAAATATGTAAATATTGAAAAGTCTAGCAAGATATTGTCAAGTTGATATATTATTCAAATTGAGTTATAATTGCTAATTGATTTTTAATGTATTTTTTTAGCCATTTCAAATTCTTTAGCAAAATCCAACCCTAAATGCTGTACTTGTTCCGGCATTGCCAATGCCCAAGAAACATAATAGAAAGCTAATACTTGATTTCCAGAAAACCTTTTGCTGTTTATGCTTGATATGATGTAATCTTTTTTATTGGGGTCAATTCCTTGTGTTCCTAACATTGCAATTTCGAAAGCGGACTGTTTTATATCAGAAGCTTCTTTTTCTTTGAAATGTTTTAGTGCTTCGACCATAAACATCACGATGGCCATATTGGTGCCAATTTCTTCTTGATGCTTTTGGAATTTTTCCATTTCTCTTTTTTGAAATGGGTCTTCTGGTTCCTCGAGTCCGAAAGGGTCTTGCTGCAGCTTGTTTACAAAATCATCAATATTGTTTTTAGTCTCGAATTTGGCTTCGCTTTCTAGTTCGAAAAATGTATCTAACCTAAGGTCTTGCGCCCAATGCTTTACCAATTCGTATTCTTCACCCGGTTTGCGATCATCACGGTATTCGATAAATTCTTTGTAGAATGTTTCTGCTAGATTAAGCTCTGGTGGACTTGGTTTGAATTCCTGTATGGTATCAATACCAAATAACTCCTTAAATTGCATAGCGTTAACTAAACTGAAAGTTCTTGTTTTAGAGATTACACTTAGCGGTGCAATGTCCAGAATTCGTTCGTCGGTTACTGCTTTTATTGCATCTTGGAGCATCCCAAATAATGAGAGGAATTGGTACGGTCTTAATTCTGCATATTCTTTGTACAGAAAATCTTCGATAAATACATCGATAGGAGTATTGTAGGTTTGCAAGTTTAAGCCAGAGAATACACTTTCTATAAAAAAGTCTATTGTGGACTGGTCTTGTATTTTTAATTTTAAATTATTGATTGCCGGAAGGATGGTTTCAATAAAATTGTTTTTGTTTTGTTGGGTTGAAATGAATACTTGGTTACCGTTTTCTTTTCGGGCTTGGTTGATAAAATCTAAATGTACCAATTCGTGCATCACTAAATGGGCAACTCCCGGATAAGTACTTTTGTATTTGATAACATGTTTACTGCGGTTATACCGTTCAGCTATTTCTACTTTGGCAGCTGTTTTTATTTCGTCAACTGCATAAATGTCTATTTCTGTTCCACCTTCGGCTTCCAGTTGGCTTCTGTATTTGAAGAATATTTTTTTGCCATCAAAATCTCCCGCAATTTTATTGGCTATCTCAAAAGCTTGTTTAACCGCATTTTGGTATAAAGCATCTTTTTGTTTAGAAAATTTAATAGCTTGTGTGGCACTGTAAAAAGCAGAATATAAATCGTTTTCTGATTGAGCAATTAATGAAAGGATAAAATGTGCATTCGGATATTTGTCGTTTAATTTTAATGTTTCGTACGCGTATTTTTTAGCGTCTTCGAGTTTGTTTTCTTGAAATAGTAAATAGGCAATATTTGCTAATGTAATGTGGTCTGCTGTATTTGCCACTATAGCTTGATCGTAGTATTTCATAGCGGTTGCGCTATCTTTTTTATGTCTTGCGAAAATATTCCCCATCATCATTAACGCCCAGCCGTTGAATGAATTCCAGCGCAAGGCATCTATTAAAGCGTTTATTGCTTCGTCCTGATCTCCTTGCTCTGAAAGTACTTGCCCAAGTATTCTGTGGTATTCTGAATTTGTAGGGTTTTCAAGGATGAGTTTCTCCAAGATAATCTTGGCTTCATTAAACTTTCCTTTTTCGCATAAGGCGATTGTTTTGTTGTAATCAGCATCTTGTGTGACAATGATTTCAGTATCTACGTCAACAGTAACCCTGCCATTATCTATCGTAATCTTTGGCATAAAAGGGCCATACGTGTAGTATTTTTGAATTGCATTGAAGATTTCCTTTTCGCTGGCATTTTCCAATTCTGGAAAAATAGTGAAGAGAAAATCGTTTATTTTATGAACTATTTGCATTAAATTTATTGTTGTTTCGGTATTGTAATTATTGTTAAAATAGTATCCTTTTTCACCAGTGTTATAAGCTGTTTTAAATCTTAAGAATGCTCTTTTTTTAATATGGAGGTAAATATATGAAAAAGCAAGCGAAAGAAAAATGAGGAAAACCGTAAAAGTAGGAAAATAAGGAAAAATAAAGCAAATTAATTTAGGGTGTGGGGTGTAAGGGAAAAACATGTAAAAGAATTTGTTTTTTAAGGATTAAAATAAAACGGATTAATAAACCTGTCGTAGTGTAAATTAATCCGAATCCTTTATCCAAATGCGTTGTTAGGTACTGAATGTGTTTGATTTTGTAATTAAAATATAACAAAAACAACTGTTCTTAGCTTTTTTCAAAATGTCCGGGCTTGGTTGAAATTAGTAAGTTGCCTTTACATTTCTGTAAAATATCATCAACAGTTCTTGCCGATATTTTGAATTGTTTGCCTAATTCAATGGCTTCTTTGCGTTGAAACACATTTGGCAGTGAATCAAAAAATAATTTCTTGTGTTGACCTGATTTAAAAACTCCCCCTCCTTCTTGTTTTGGTAAATTTTCAAACATTATGATACTATGCTGTAAATAGGTTTTTACTAAACTTACTGCACTTTCAAAATCAATATCTAAACAATATACTTCAGTTGCGTGCTCCTCTTTTGAAAACTTACGGATTGCCGTGAAAATCATGCAAAACCGGTATAAAATTAATGCTAATCTTTTTACCACACTTAATGCATCGTCACTAACAAATGTATTTACTTGTTCTAAGAAGTATCCAAATAAATCATTGAATTTATCCCATTGCTCTTCTGATAACTGTAATTGCATCGAATCTCTTTGGAAATACTCTACCATTTTCAAAACCATTTTTGACTGTGTTGTAAAATAGTCGGTTAAGTTTACGGGATTTCCTTTTGGCGAAGGATCTAACCATACCGCGTCTGTTTTAAAAACATAAAAAAAGAATCTACTAAACAAACCATCTTCAGCCGATGGAATGATATTAAAGATTTGTTTAGGGGTTCCTGATAATGCAATGGCAAGTTGTGGTTCATTTACCTCTACGTATTCTGAATTGGTTTTACGGCTTACTGATATTTTTTCATGATGAAACGCTTTTCTAAGCATATCCGAATAACTTCCCCATTCTTTTTTCATAGTCGTTCCTACGGTATCGGCTTCCGTTTCGCAAATAATCCCTTTACCTTCATTCCAATCTAAATGTTGAATCACTCTTGCATCACTAACATTGCCAGGAATGAAAACTACTTTAAATTTAGGTTCTGCAGGCATTTCTTGTTTTCCATCAGTTTTCCCTTTACCCTTCAACATTTTAAAAGCAGCTAAGTTTTCTTCATATATTTTTCTCGCTTCTAGAGATTCGGCTAAGATTTTTTCATGATACTTATCTGCTAATGCTTTTGAGAATTTTAATACTCCTTTGCCAGAAGCTGCAGGAGCTAAAATAAACGAATATAAGCAAGGATAAACCGTACTGCCATGATATACTCCTGATACATTAGGTAAGCAACCTGAAAGTATAGCTAATGCTCCTGTTAAAAATACGTCTTTTTCCCTTTTATCATTGAATGCTTTACAACTTTCCAGTAATATTGGTGGCAAATTATCGTAAACTGATTGAGGAATGAACGGCGTTGATTTTAAAACATCTTCTTCCTCCGGAATTGTATTACTGCTGTTATTGTTTTTTATAACTTGTTCTGAGGTTTGCAAGTTTGCAAACTTTGCAAACTTTGCAAAGTCTGCAATTTGATTTTTGTATGCGCTGTTGACTGCATTCTTTATTTCTCTTGTATCTAAATCAAAATTAGTCATGCAAAAATCTAATGTATCTTCTTCATAGATGCCAAATCGATTTGAATTACTAGCAAGTAAATGAATAAAATTATTTCGATTTCCGTTGAAGTATTGTTCTTTTTGTTCTGTAAATTTCAAGCATTTATCTAGTAAATCATCTGTTGACTGTTGCCTCACAATCTCTTTTTGCGGTGTTTTTGGATTTTCTATTGTTTCATCTTTCAGCTCGAAAATTCTAGCACTTTGATTTAGATATAAATCTGCATCAGAAGATACAAAACACAATCGGGTAATATCTTTACACTTTGGATCAAAATCAAAACCTGATAGGTCTTTATAATAAGTTGCCACTTGGTGGTAAGCTTCTGTGTGCTGTTCTGCATTAGAATTTACTTTGATAAATACTTTGATTCCTGCGCCACTTGGGCTGATAAAGGAAGCCATTGTAAAATTGCATTGATTTATTAAAACTGAAATATTTTGTAAATCCTCAAAAGGAATATGGTCAAAATCTAAACCTATAACTTGCGAATAGGTATTTATGTTTACCTTAGTTCTACTTGTTCCAAAAGTTCCTGAAGTAGTAAAGCCAATTAACCCACTCTTAATTTTGTCGGCTGTTTGATCATCCCCTTTATGAATTGCATAACGGATTGAATTGATATCACTTTTGTATTTTTCCGCTTTTATTTCTTGCAGTATTTCTAATAGATTTCTATTTCCTAAGTTATTTTTGAAATCTTTATACACGCTAACTGTCAATCCGTTATTTAGTATTTCCATTTATTTCTTAGGATTATAATTATCATTTAGTAATTTTTGAACATCAGAAAGGCGATAATAGATTTTATTACCTATTTGGAAAAAACCAATAATTTTTTTATCTCTCCAATCTTGAGCAGTTCTTTTGCTGATATCCATTAATTTCATAAACTCCTGATTGTTATAAATTACATTTTCCGGGTTTTGAAAAGTCCCTGATTTTAATTTTGAATTTATTTCAGTTGTAACAACTTGGATTTTTTCAAGCATTTTTTCTGTTTTATCATACCAGTCTGCCATATCTTACTTTTTTAATAAGGTTAGACATTCTAATAATTCGCTACGCTTGTAGTAACGGCGAGCTCCAATTCCATGAGCAAGGACTTTCCCTTTATTGGTCCATGCCCATAAAGTGCTGCTGTCAATTTTTAAGAATTTGCAGGTTTCTTCTCTAGTCAGAAGTTCCTCATCATCTTTTTTGGAGTTTAACTCTTTTTGGAGTTCAAGAATACCGTTTTTAACGGATGTGCCTATTAACTGTTGTAATTGTTCAACGGTTAAGGTTTGAAGTAAAATTGCATTGTTTTGCATGACTTGTTGTTTTAAAGTTTAACAAGTCAAAAGTCTAAATGAAGTTGTGTTGTGGATCGAATGGAATCGTGTAGTTTATGACACGGTTTTCGTGTAGCTTATTTTGCTTTGGTGTAAATGCTCTCTCTAAATGCAATTTTGCCAATATCACACAAAGGTTTTATTCTGTTTATATTGATATCAAATTTGTCTAATAAATCAAAATATGATTGTTGTTTTAAATCAAAATGAATTAAGTCTTCATAAGTCATTTTATGAAAAACGAAGCTGTAATTGGAGAGATTTTCTTTGGTGTTGCTAAATTCTTCTTGTAGGTTTTTAAAAATAGTGAAGGCTTTAAAATCCTTGAAAATTTTAGGATATGGATTTTCATAATTATTAGTGAAAGATATTTTATTCTTAAGTTCGTCGGAACTTAACTGATCTATTTTACTTTCTATCGTTTCATCAATCAACTCATTGAATTTATTATTATAAAATTGTTCTTTACATTCGAAGATCTTTTTCTTAAACTTAGGAAGTACATTTAAAATAAATTCCCTTTTACCATCATCGTCAGAAAAAACATCTAAAGTTTTTTCATAATTTGCTTTTATTCTTACTTTTTCAGTTGCCAATAAATCATCAATTTCTTCTTGTTTCATACCATTTTGTAACCATTGCCTTTTTATAGTTTCGATTAGACCTACCAAATCTTTTTTGTAGTTATCAACCTCTGCATAAATTATTTTATTATCAAAATCAATTATAAAATCATGATTATTGACAACCCAATTTACAAAGTCAGTTTTAAGAATTTCGGGAGTTAAACCCACTTTAAACAGGTTTTCTAAATTCAATTCAAGTTCTTTCATATAAAAAAAATAGGGAATAAAATTATAAAATAAAACCTTACAAATCAGAAATAATTTGTCAACTCCATTGCAATGTCTTTGTTACTTTTACCAATGTAGGTTAAAAACATCCCTTCAGTAGTATGCCCAGTGATGTACATTAAAAACGAGGTTGGTATAATTCCGTAATTATTTGAAGCAAAAGAGCGTCTACCAATGTGAGAAGAAACAAATTTCCATTTTGGATAATCTTGTTCAATCTTTTCTTTTTTGTCTTTGTCAAATAAAACACCGTGTATTGGTTCATTTATTTTTGCTTTTTCACAAACATTTTTGATATGCTCATTGTATTTTTGATCTGATATTTTTCTTGGAAAATTACCATCGTATTTTTTAAGTATTTCCATTATTTTAGAGTGTAATGGAATAGTCATCATTTTTTCAGTCTTAACCTGTGTAAATTCAATTAAAGGTTTTAGCTCTCCGGCTTTGTTTTTCTCGTATCTAATCATCGATTTATCAAAACGTAAAAAGTCGGAAACTCTCTGTCCACAAAAACAGCTTATTAATAACCAATCACGAGCGTTTTCTAAACCATCGGTTAATTCACTTATTTTGATATCTTCAATTTTCTTGATCTCCACTTCGTCTAAATAGATATTATCAACTTTATAATATTTGGCTTTAATGCTATCTAATTGATGATGCGTTTCTACTCCGTTTGATTTAGCGTGTCTACAAAAGGTTTTAACAAAACGGATATTTCTAGCAGTAGTATTTGGAGCATAACCAACACTGATACAATATTTTTCGAAATCCATTTTGAATTTAGTATCAATATCCCGAATGTACAAAATTGATTTTGTGTGCTTTTGATAACGCTGCAATAAGTGTTTAATGACATTGCATTTTGTTATGGTGCTGCTTTTTACGTCGTTCTTTTTAAACTCAATGAAAGTATCAATATAATCTACTAATTTATCGGTATGCTTTTCTTCTACTTGAGGTGGGTTTACAAAATCTTTTAACCATAAAGCATCAACAACCTTAACACCTTTGCTGTTATTATATTCTTTTAAAAGGTCATTTCTTAATGTTGCTAAATCTGTGTCTAGGTTGGCAAAATCAATCAATTTCATAGCTTTCTTTGTAGGTCTTTGCTCAGCATCATCCCAGTTAACTGGATCAATATGATAATTTGTTTTAGCTTTGATGTCAAGAGTTCTGCCATCACGTAACCGAACATAAATCACTGCCGGACTTTTTTTGCTTTGAAGAAGTAAATAAATAGAAGCCATATTTTACCTTTTTATATTACCTAAAGATACAAAATCTAGTCCACATTTAGTCCACAATCATCAAAAAACATCCACATTAATCCAATCTAAATCAAACAGAATATTTTAAAAAACGTTGTAACACATTGATTTTATTGACACTTTGTGTAAAAATAGGATTCTTTGATTTTTTAAGATTTGATAAATTGTAGTCCCTCTTTCTCCGCCAGCTGAAAAGCAAATGAAAAAACCCTTTAAATCTTATGATTTAGAGGGTTTTTTCATTTGTGCTTTATCAAATTCATTAAATCGCAAAACCTAAGTATCTTTCGAGGTGTCACTAAAAAATTAAATATTTTAGTGATACTTCTCAAAAAAAGATATATTCAGAGACTGTTTATTCATTGAACAGGTAACAGTTCAATCATATTCTCATAATCTAAACTTCTTGTATGAAACTATTTTAAAATTTAATAATATGTCTTGTCTTGAAATAGCGATACACAAAAAGTGTCCTAATGGAAAAACATTAAGAAACACGCTATGTGAAGCGAACACAAAAAATATTAATGTATTTTAAATTATAAATTGTTAAAGAAATTGAACAAGGCAAATAGAATTTGAATCTTGCTAAGGTAAACCAGGTACTCAAAATGTAAGAGCACTCCTCGGCATCAGTAAATACAGGAGAATTATCCAAAAATGACTAGTAAAAAGTAGGAGAAAAGCAGCTAAATAAATGATCACTTTTTTTCATAAATTTATGCATCAGCAAAAATTTACTGATTATTTTTATAGTATGCTAAAACTTAAGTAAGGCCATTGATAAAGTACGAAGAACTTTCCTAAAAGATTATGAATCTACTCAAAGTATATGCAGCATATTACAGGAATGAGTTATCGCCAAACCACAAAATTGCTCCAAAAAATCAGAGAAGACTTAAACAAACCTATACATAACTTTGTAATTTTAAAATTATATGCTTTTCGTTTTTAGCAACTTATTTTAATCGTCTATATCTTAATAAAAACCTACTTTTACAAAATATATTTATACCATGAAAAAATCATTACTATTTTTCCTTGTATTTTTTTCTGTATCTACGCTTTATTCTCAAATTAGTTTTCAGGAACAGGAAGTAACAAGTTATACCGACAGCAGCAGAGAAAACAGAACGGCAGACATCGATTACGATGGCGATATGGATATTGTTACTTTTGGTTCTTCAAATATTGACTGGTATGAGAATAATTTCCCTGCTCAAGGTTTTAAGCCTAAGCAAAGTATTACTACTCTTTCGGGAAGTGCTTTTATAGTTTCGATAGAGATCAGTGACTTTGATGGTGATGGAGATTTAGATGTCTTGGGGACGGATTCTTTTGGAGATAAATTATTTTTACATACCAACCTTGATGGGCAGGGTACTTTTAGCGCTATGCAAGTTTTAAAAACAATTGATGCTATTCAGTTTGTCAAGCATATCGATATGGATAAAGATGGCGATAAAGATCTTGTTTGTAAATCCATTGGAATAGGTTATTATGAAACACAAATCAAGCCAATAATTACAGCGTATTCCATGTAATCAACAATCAGCCTATTAATGTGAGGCATAACATTCAGATTAATGATTTTAATAATGATGGATACCCGGATATATTTTACAAGTTCGATACTTCACTTCAGTGGATAAAAAATAATGCGGCTGTTACATTTTCACCACTTACTGTAATTAGCATTTCAAATAGCGTATTTTATTTTTTCGATAGTCGTGATATCGATAATGATGGCGACGTCGATTTAGTTGGTAACGTGGAGCTCAATGGTAACGAAAAGCTGGTTTGTTACCTAAATAATGGTCTTGGGGTCTTTACGGAACAAACCATACGACAAAATTTAACTGGGGACATCAGAGCTGTTAAGCTGGATGATATCGACAATGACTCGAAAGTGGATATAATAGTTTCAATAACAAGTACTAACGGAGAATATTTCTCTGATTTGTATTGGTATAAAAATAATGGTTCTACTACTTTCACTAATCAGCCTGCCATCGAACTTAAATTGAGAGCTATTTATCAAATTGAAACTTTCAACCTGAACAATGATGGCAATAAGGATATTATAACATCGTCATACTCTCACAGAACTACTACCTACCAAAATAACGGCTCCGGAACTTTTGCGGTACCGAAATATCCCGCCGCAGCAAATTTATCAGCTTCTTGTGCTGTTGTAGGAGATATAGATGGAGACGGAGATATAGATATTGTAACCTCTTCCGCTAGTGAAGGTAAAATCTATTGGTATAAAAAATCCGATACCGATACAACATATGGCAATCAAATCATCATAAACCATAATGTAAGCTCTGCAAAAAAAGTAGCCCTTGCCGATATGGATGGAGATGGTGACCTGGATATAGTTTCTATTTCTGGACCTTCTACCTCCGGATATGAAGATAAAGTTTCCTGGTATAAAAATTTAGATGGCTTAGGCAATTTTGGCACACAAATCAATATTCCGATTGGTGGTTATGACAGCCCTGACGGATTAGCAGTTTATGATGTCGACGCTGACGGCGACCAGGATATTGTAACCTCGCTTATCAACAACTGGCCTGCTACAGGAGATAAAATTATCTGGTATGCGAACAATGGCTTTGGAAGTTTTTCAGGTGAACAAATAATTGCAGGAGGAATTATTGGAATACGTGTCCTTAAGGAGGCTGATATTGATAATGATGGTGATTTTGATTTGGTTTTCACATCAGCTCAGGAAAGCAAAATTGGATGGTTTGAAAATCTTAATGGAATAGGCAGCTTTGGCTCACAACGAATAATCACTACTAATGCTTTTTACGTTGCAGACGTTGCCATAGCGGATTTGGATAGTGATGGTGATAAAGACGTGGTTTACATGTCAAACGGTTCTGTTGATGATATTCTTTGGCAGCCAAACCAGGATGGCTTAGGTAATTTCGGCGGATCAAGAATAATAAATTCAAATGTAGATATAAACGGCGCTTCAACCCTTTTTGCAGGGGATATAGATAATGATTCCGATATCGATATTATAGTGGGAGAAAATACCAAAACAACATGGTCTGAGAATTTATATGGTCAAGGTAATTTCGAACCCCCTAAAACTATTTCCTCCACTGTTAGTAATCCTTCCAGCTCTCTATTAATGGATCAGGACAATGATGGCGATATGGATCTTTTACTGGCTTCATTGGGCAGTAACAAGGTCCTTTGGTACAAAAACTTGGGAGTTACAAAAAATACTATAAAAGGAGTGGTTCGCTTAGACATCGAAGGAAACGGTTGCGGCACTAACGATGCCTTGTTGCCAAATATTTTAGTTTCTACCACGAACGGAACTTCTACGGAGGCTACCTTAACATTCCGAAATGAATTTGCAGGGCAATACCGTTTATATACCGGTCAGGGGAATTTTCAGACTTCAGTGGTTCATAACCTGCCGAACTATTTTATGCTGACTCCGTTAACACAAAGTTCTTCTCTCACCAATTTCGGTACTATCGCTACTGCCAATTTTTGTATCGAGCCCATTGGGCAGATTGATGATTTAAACGTGGCGCTTTATCCTCTTGGAGAGGCAAGACCGGGTTTCAATACTTCCTATCAGCTTGTGTATAAAAATATCGGTACAACAACATTAACCGGTCAGGCTACTTTGGAATATAATAACACTAAAATTCAATTTTTAAATGCAAGTACTACTCCAAGTTCACAAACAGCCAATACATTGAATTATAATTTTACCAATTTAGCGCCTTTTGAAGTTCGGACAGTGATTTTAAATTTCAATGTATTTGTCCCTCCAACTACAAATATTTCTGAAAATTTATTGTTTACAGCAACCGTAACACCTGCTAGTTCTGACCATACTACAAACGACAATACTTTAGTCTTAAATCAACAAGTAATCGGCTCCTATGACCCTAATGATATAACTTGTTTAGAAGGCGATCAGGTTTTAATTGCTAATGCTGACAAATATCTGCATTACGTGATCCGTTTCCAGAATACTGGAACGGCAAGTGCGATAAACGTCAAAGTGCAGCATCTATTGGATCAAAAGTTGGATTGGACTACTATTCAATTGGAAGGAATGAGCCATAACGGAATGGTAACCATCAAAGATCAAAACTTGATTGAGTTTATGTTCAATAATATCTATCTTCCACAGAGTGCCGCGAATGAAGTGGATTCACATGGTTTTATAACCTTTAAAATAAAACCTAAGAAAACAGTTGTTTCCGGTGATATTGTCAATGCAACAGCGAATATTTATTTCGACTTCAATCCACCTATAACAACCAATACCGCTGCTACAGTGTATACTAATTTTCTGGGGACCGATTCGTTTGCTGCTGAGAGACTTATTGTGTACCCAAATCCTGTTAAAGACCAACTTTTGATCACAAGTGATGAAGAAATTTTACAGGTTTAAATTCATAATATATTAGGCAGTAAGGTTTTAGAAGAGAAAAATAAAAATGTGATTAATATTTCTAATCTGGAATCAGGGATGTATTTAATCTCCATAACAACAGAAAAAGGGAATTGTAATAAAAAATTTATAAAGAAATAACGGAGTAGCACTTACGGTTGTCCGTAAAATTGAACAAGGCAAAGTAAATTTAAATCTTGAAAAGGTAAACCAGGTACTCAAAATGTTAGAGCATACCTCAGTTCAAGTAAATGCAGGAGAATTATCCAAAAATGACCAGTAAATAGTTAGGAGAAAAGCAGCTAAATAAATGATCACTTTTTTTCAAAAATTTCTACATCATTAAAAAGTTACCGATTAACTTTATTGTATGCTAAAACTTTAGTAAGGCCATTGATAAAATACGAAGAACGTACCTAAAAGAATATACATCTACCCAAAGGACATAACATTGCATTACGGGCAAGAGTTATCGCCAAATCACAAGATCGATCCAAAAAATCAGAGAAGACTTAAACAACACTCTAAAAAATTTTATAAGTGCAGAAGCGTTTTGTCAATATACAGGTTTAAAAAAGAAATAAGTCGAGCAACATATCATTGGATAATTTTTCATTTACCTTACTATGAATATTTTAGAAAAGCTAAATAGGATTTGCAATTAAAACTGCAATTTAAGTTAAGTTAATACTGTTTACGAAGCTCACATCGCCTATGGACTTATTAATTAATATGGAGCAGGCAATTAAACTTAAACGTACCCGCAAAGTATCAGACTTTGACAAGTCACGACCTGAATTCGTAGATGAACAAATTCCAACGTAATACAGAAGATGAATTAAATTTTTAAAAACTAGAATTCCTTGAACTGATCAGCAAAAAAATTAAGTGTCTGTTTGCTCCTTAAACTAGTGTGATTTTATAGTTGAAATAATTTAATCACAATTTAAATAGTAGGATTACCATATCATAACCTTTTGTTTTCCTCCTCTATACTTGAGTTTCTTTTTGCCGTTTTTGCATCACTATTACCAAAATTATAACTGATATTGACTCTAAATTGTCGGCTTTCATAACCACCGTTACCAGCAATATACAAATCACCAAACTGTGTTATTCCAGACCACGGTGAAGTGAAGAATACATCGCTAAGTGCTAAACGTAGATTGACTTTGTCTTTTAAAATCTTTTTTTGCAAAGCAAGATCTAAGGAGCCCAAGCTCAAGGTCCGGTACGTGCCTCCCCAAACAGATGGCGAACTGTACCAACCTGATACTTCTAATTTTATTTTGTTAGGCAATGTAAAAGTGTTTTGGCCATAAAAATTAAAATTGTTTTGAGTTATAGACACAAAATTAGCATCATTGCCTTTGTAAGAACTGTTTGAAGCAGATACATTAACAAATACATCCCACCATTTTTTTGGACTAAAAGGATAAGAAACACCCAAATTCCATACTTCTTGATTCGCAACATTTCTTGTGGTTATAAAATTTTTGTTCGTGCCTTCTGCTTGTGTGATTTGTGCAAAAAAGTCTTTGATAAAACTATAACTCAATGACGTGGTTAAGGTGTATTTGTAAGTATGTGAAATTTTATAATTATCACTATACTGCGGCTGCAAAAACGGATTGCCACGGGAAAACGACAATTCATCCAGTTGCATTTCAAACGGATTTAAGGATTGGTAACTCGGTCTTTCAATACGCTTGCTGTAATTGATAACCCATGCATTGTTATGATTGGGATTATAGGTCAAACCAGTACTCGGAAAATAATTGGTATAATTTCTTTTTACAGTATTGTTTTGGTTGGCTTGGGTGCTGATAAGTTCGCCTTTTGAGATTGTTTGTTCTGCTCTAATTCCTATTTGAAAAGCCATTTTCTCCCACTTTCTGTTGTAGTTAAAATACAAGGCATTGATGTTTTCTCTGTATTTAAATTTGTTGCTTCTGTCAGTATTTAATGTTTCTGTATTGTTCTCTACATCATAAAAGTCAAAGGAGTTGTCGGTATTCACCACCGAAGTTTTAAACCCAAGGCCTAATTTGCCTTTCATAAAATCTTGTTCATAATCACTTTTAAAACTAATGATATCGATGCCAATAGGCGTATTCATTCTATAAATAAATTGGTCTTGAACCATAGTTTCATCGCCATTGTAATACGTATTAGGTTGAAAATTATCACGCTTTCTGTTGTATTTTCCGTGATCAAAATCTGCACTTAATGTGTGTCCTAAAGTATCTGTATAACGGTAATTCAGATTGCTTTGTATGTTATAAGTCTTGGATTGTGAATTGCTTTGGGCAACTAAAACCTGATTTGGTGAGGTATTTCCTTGCGGTGTTATGGGTGTTCGGGTATTTCCATCGGTATACGAATTATTAAAATTAGCATTTACAACAAACCCAAAAGTGCTTTTTTTGGTTGCATAATAATCCAAACCTGTTTTAATATTGTTGGCATTGGTATTAGAAATAGTAGTAGTTTTTGAATCAAAAATAGTATTATATTGCCTTCTGTACGAATTGATAAAACTATACGAATCGTCAAACCTGTTGCTGTAGGATCCAAATAAATTGGTTTTTTTAGAACGATGGTTCAAAGAAAGCGAACTGTCATATTTGCCAAATCTACCAATCCCATAGCCTAAAGCAACACTTCCGTTAGTTCCAAAACGCTTGTCTTTCTTGAGTTTGATGTTTACAATTCCTGCATTTCCAGCAGCATCATATTTTGAAGAAGGTTGGGTTATAATTTCGATACTATCCACATCTGAAGACTGAATGGATTTTAAATAAGCATTCAAATCCTGCTCTGATAAAATACTTGGTTTACCGTCAATATATATTTGTACACCCGTTTTTCCTTCTACAATTAAATTATCATTATTATCAATCACAATGCCCGGTGCTTTTCTCAACAATTCAAATGCGGTAGTTCCAGTGGCACTCAATGTGTTTTGAACATTAAAAATAGTTTTATCTGCAAGAACTGTGATGAATGGTTTTTTATTCACAATAACCACTTCTTTGAGTTGGTCTGCTTTTTTTTCTAATTCAAATGGTGATAAAACAATCGATTTGTCTATCATATCAAAATTTTGTGACTTAAAATCCTTAATAGTAATTCCAGAAATAATGATGTAAAACGAACCTGAATTTATAGCATCAAAATTAAAAGTACCTTCAGTATTTGTAGTAGTACTTCTAATTATCAAATTAGTAGTGGCGCTGTAAAGTGAAACCGTTAGATTTTCGGTTTTCTCATTAGGAACACTTGCTTTTCCGCTAATCTCTAAAGTTTGGGCTTGTAAACCAAGAGTAAAAAGTACAATAATTAATGACAATGCTATTTTCATAACTGTAAGTTTAGATTGCAAATATTTAATTTTCATAACCATGTGACAATCTTTTTCCGACGAATTAAAGAATACTACGATAGATTGCAAAAAATCAATTCGTCGATAAATAAGTCAATCTGCCGATAATTGTTATTTTGTAAATAAAAATGTTTGCTATATTTAGCTAAAAATAAAATGAATAAATTTTTTTTCAATACTACTTTTTTTGGCATTCGCTACAAAGTTATTTTGTTGGTTTTTTTGTTTTATTTGTTCTTTATGTTGTCTTATTTTATTGCGCTTACAATCAGTTTTTCGGATTATGCAAAAGATGACTCCCAACTTAGTTTGCGCAATTTAATACCAGAAACTTTTGATTATTTCCTCAAATTCATTGTGACCATTCCCATTTGGTATTTGATATTTAGAAAATTTAAAAACAAATCGCTGTATTTTAGATTGTGCATTCACATTTTTACTTTGCCACTTTTTATATTGGTTTGGAAAGCCATTTTTTACTTCGTTTTAGAATCTTTTGGATACAACCATCTTATAGGTTCCAGTCAAGCGTGGGATATTTACATACCCGGATTGTTTTATTGTATACAATTTGGCGTTTTGCATGCTTATGAATATTACAAAACCAACGAAGAGCAACAAAAAATTCAATCAGCACTTCGGGAAGCTGCTTTAAAAAATGAGTTGGCAGCTTTAAAAAGCCAATTGAATCCGCATTTTTTATACAATGTTTTTAATACCATAAACGCATCAGTACCTAAAGAGTTAGAAAATACCCGAAATATGATTGCAACCTTGGCTGATATGTTTCGGTACCAACTGCAAGCATCACAATCAGAATTAGTGACTGTAAGAGAGGAAATTAATTTTGTAAAACAATATTTAGAACTTGAAAAAGCCAGGTTTGAAGATCGATTAGAAATTGAAATTGATATTGAATCAAATATTCTTGACGAAGCCATTGTACCAATGATTATTCAGCCTTTAGTAGAAAATGGAATCAAACACGGGCTGTCTCCATTAATTGAAGGTGGTAAAATCAGAGTTGAAATACGAAAGAATGTCGATACACTATATTTTACGGTATCAGACACTGGCGTTGGCGTTGCAGATAAAACAATGCTTTTTGGAACAGGTATCGGATTGACAAATACGAAGTTAATTCTAGAAAAAATGTACAACTCTACCTTAAAGATTACAGATAATTTTCCTCGAGGATTAAAAATTGAATTTGAAATTCTATGCAAAAAGTAATAATTGTTGATGATGAATCCTCTGGAAGAAAACTCATAAAAGAATATTTAGAGTATTATCCCGATTATTTTATTGTAGGCGAAGCCAATAATGGCGTCGATGCCGTAAAAATAATTAATGAATTCAAACCAGATTTGGTTTTTTTAGACATTCAAATGCCTGGTCTTACTGGATTTGAAGTAATTACTTATCTTGAAGAAATTCCACAAATAATTTTTTCAACAGCCTATGACAAATACGCTTTAAAAGCATTTGAAGTTCATGCTATTGATTATTTATTAAAGCCTTACACACAGGAACGGTTTAAAATGGCAATGAGCAGAACAAACAATACGATTGAAAAATTACTTCCATTAGCCGAAAAATTACTAATTGACAAGCCCAATTATCCGGATAGAATTTTGGTTCAAACTTCAAAAAAACTCATTACTATTGCGGTGAAAGACATTATAAGGATTGAAGCCTATGGTGATTATTCTAAACTTCATGTAAAAGACAATTGTTTTTTGAGCAATTTTGGGATTACTACATTAGCCACAAAATTGAATCCAGAGTTGTTTATAAGGGTACATCGATCATCAATTATAAATATTAGTTTTATAAAAGAACTCTCTAAAACAAGCAATAGTTTTGATGTTTTAATGTCTAATAATGATAACGTAAGGGTAAGCCGTGGGTATTTAGAAAACATAAAAAAATTAAAATATTAATGTTTAGATGGTACTAGAAAATTCCAATCCTGCAAGTAATATAACTGATTTTCGATACACATGCAGAGTATTCAAAAGCATTAGCGAAGATATATTGTAACCAATTCTTACAAATCAAAAAATAAATGTCGATCGTAAAGATATAGCTGGCGTAACAATGAGTGAAAAGAACAAACCTTTCACATCTTTCGATTTACTTTTGCAAATACGATAACGTTTACAGACGGCGTATCCATAGAAAGCGAAAACAAAAGCTAGTTTAAAAAAACTTGCGAACTACCCAACACGATACAATTGTTTTTAATAAAAAAAGTAAATGAGGATATGAATAATTTGAAAAAAAGTTTATCAATAAAAAAAAATGCCTAGAAAATTGCTAATGGTTAATTATTTCAATTGATTATTTAAAAAAATAAAATTTGACTAATTTTTGTTACAAATTGATTAATCCAAATTACTCAGTTGAGTATAAACTGCATTGTTAATGAATGTGGAATAGTTGGCAGCTTACATTTGAGAAAGAACGCTTTTCAAAACTTTTGATAATGAAAATAGGAATCTCAAAAAAACTAAAAAAAAACGCCCAAATCAATGATTCGAGCGTTTTTTATCACGATAATGTCCCGTCCTGAAATAGCGATACACAATAAGTATCCTAATGGAAAAACATGAAGAAACACACTATGTGAAGCGGACTCAAAAAGATTATTCAATGTCTTTTAAATTACAAATTGTT
>NZ_JBLVPU010000008.1:0-128017 GCF_048286735.1 Flavobacterium frigidum
TGCGATTCACTTTAAAACCTAAATCCTTGAGCCAAAACGTCAGTTTCCTGCAGCCATAAAATGGAGTATTAAAATACTGTTGGTCTAATAATTGCATTATTTTCAAGTTCTCTAAACCTTCCTGTTTTGCTTTATAATAAAGACCGCCACGATGAATTTCTAATAATCGACGTTGTTTGACAATGCTCAATTTATTTTGGGTATCGACCATTTTCACTCGCTCACGGATCGATACTAACCCAGACTTTTTTTTAAAAAGTCATTCTCCAAAGTCAGCTGACCTATTCGAGCATAGAGTTTCTCTGTTGGAATTTCATCTTTGGCAACGACCGTTTTTTCTGCAGAAAAAACCGCAGAAAGATTCCGTATGGCTTCGGACTTCCACATTGAAATTTGGTTGGGCAGCAACTCGTATTTTTTTGCTAATACCTCGATGGTATCTTTCTCTTTTAAGGCTTCCAAAACAACTTTGGCTTTGAAGTCTTTTCCGAAGGTTCTTCTTGTTCTTGACATATTAGTGCTAATTTAAGGTTTTTATTCCTATCTAAATTAGTCGGAATATATTGTCCGAATTTTGGGGGTCAGCATACAACAACTGTTGTGGTCTTGGGAATTTTTTGTGGTATTTTCATAGGTTCGTTTTTTTGGTTAATTTTAATATGTAAATTTATGTTTAACCAAAAAATCAGGAATGTCATAAAACGATATAAATTGCTGATAAACGATATTATGTTTTTGGCAAAAAGTTAACGTATTGTTTATCAGTAATTTAAAATAAGAGTTTTTGTTAATATTTTGATAAAATATTTTATAATTATTAATTTTCTTATAAAAATTTACGATTTTAACTTAAAATAAGTACATTCTTTTATCTTTTTAAGATTTAGATTTAATGTCATTTCGAGTGATTTTGGCGCGATACGTTGCCACAATGTAAAATTGTACCTTGCTATAATTGTTTTGTGAAGTGTTAATATTCCTCTAGATCTACATCGTCACTTTGATTGTTTTACTTGATAATGGTTGATAAAGAGTGCATGATGAAAAACAAAACCTATCTCGAAGTGTAAGCCAATTCTAGATGCAATTTTTATAGCGGGTAACATACAAGCTTATTTTACATTACCATCAAGGATGGCAATGCTACAGTAAAAGATATTAAAACCACCTTAAATAAAAAGGCATTATATAAAAGGTTGACTTTCTTGCTTCTGTAATTATTGAAAATTGTTTAGGGATATTACAATTAGAACTGTTGTATCTAAAAAATACACATCAGTAGAGTAGGTAATAAAGGAAATTATAAAAGAGGTACACTAGTATAATACTGACAGTAGCAAACTAGATTTAAACAAAATGAGCCCGATACACGATCGAGCTCATTATTATCAAGATAAATGATAAATTTTTAAAACTTTTGGATGCAGTCTACAGGTAAAACCAAACCTTTTTTTGTTTAAATCTATTTTATTACCAAGGGAACTTGCTTAATACGATAGCTATTTTTTTATAATTTTTAAATAATTGTATTTATTTTCTACTTTATCAAATACAATTACAAAATACAAACCTTCGGTATATTTTTCCATGTTTACTTGCAACAAGGTAGCACCAGTTTTTTCATATTTTGGAGTGATGTATTTACCGTTTAAATCATAAAAACTAAAACTGAAATCATCTGTGTTATTTCTTGTATCAATTGTGAATAATCCTTGAGTAGGATTTGGATAGGCGACAACCGTAGCGACTGACTTTGAAATAAAATTTTCTATTGCCAAAACTTGGTCTGATGCCAATGAATAGCAAGAATTTGTTACTTGGTAATTACTTCCCGCACAAGGGTTAGAAACCCGTTGGATATACAATTTTTTATTAATCAAAGTAAATTTTAATTTTCCGTTTACAGAAGATTCAGAGTATACATTTGGTGAATCATTATTCAAAACAGAAGATGAAGTAGTGGAACCAAAATGCCTGTAATTGATAACATGTATAGAATTATTTAGCAAATCGATACTCAAATAAACTGTTGCATTGGTGGTGTTGCAACTAGTGCCTATATTTAATTTAACGAAAACACCATTTTGCACTCTTGCAATCGATGCAAAATCTTTAATGAGATTTGTATTCGAATTTGTTATTGTAGCACCAGAAATAGTGTTGTTACAATTTGAAGGTTCAAGGGTATTATCAATTCCATTTTGATCGTCATCCATCACAGACCAACACGATGGGTTGAGTCTAAAACTGCCATTACCACAAGGATTATAAATTCTTTTAACGTAAAGTTTATTGTTACTAATAAAATAATTTACTTGTGCATTTGTAGTCAATGTGCTGGTTATAGAACTGGTTTCGTTTCCTGTACTATCTGAATTTGTTGAAGCAAAATGTTGGTATCCAAGTACATGTATTATATCTGAATCTAGGTTTACAATGGCTTTTAAATTATTGGTAGCGTTGTTGCAAGAAGTAAATGCATTTAGATTTACATAAAAAAGACCAGTGGTTGCACTTGCAAAATCTGTTACCAATATATCACTACTGTCTGTAACTGCTGTAGATTGCGGAATTTGATTATCACATTTTTGTAGTTCACTAGAATCTCCAGAATCTATACCAGTAGCACTATATGGTTTCCAGCATGATTCTTGTAAAGTAACGGTTTTGTCAGTCTGACCAATTGACGCACAATAATTGAAAATATGGTTTAGATATAATGTTTTGTTGATTAACGAAAAAGATACCTGCGCCCAACGATTACTAAAACTCGTTACATTATTGGTATTGTTTCCTGTAACTTGAATTGGCAAAACGCCATCTTCGAAATGACTGTAACGGATAACACTAATTTGATTGTTATCTAAATTGACTATGGCAGTCAAATTACTGGTATAATTTCCACAATTGGTAAAAAGATTCAGTTTTACAATAAATTTTCCGGTTGTTGCACCATTAAAATTGGTAACTAATCCTTGGCTTCCAACTGCTAAGCTTGGTGCTGCTGGAATATTATTTACACAGTTTACAGGATTTTCAAAATCGGAATTTAACACCAAACAACTTGCGGCATCATAATTTACAGTTATAAAATTTGTTACAGTTTTTGTATCTGATATTCCTGAACTGTTGGTTACTTTTAGCGTAGCATTTACAACTCCTGGAGATAAAAATTTTACAACAGGATCTTTTGAAGTTGCACTTGTACCACTTAAATAAATAGGTGTTTTAGAAAAAGACCATTCCCAAGTTGCACCAGTATAATTAAGAATACTATAATCGCTAAATTTTATTTCTTGGTTTACACAAATGTTTTTTACGTTGGTTGTTGGTTGTGCCACAGGATTACTTTTTTCGTAAAAAGGGATTGTTTGCACACCACCTTTAGCACTTGCAACAATTAATCTTTCTTTAAAATAAGATGCTTTTAAAAAAACTCTTTCTTTAGCTGTTCCACTCATTAAATTTGGTGAATAATCTATCCAATCTGGCATGGTGTTGTTTTTGTAAAAACATTTTGATATTTCATTTTGAACTCCCATGATGTACACACCACCATTCGAACCATATTGATGTTGTATTTGTCGAATATTAAATCCGTTTAAATTTGGTGTATTTAAATCAGTCCAAGTTTGTCCACCATTGGTGCTTTTAAATATCCTAGTATTGTTGGCAATGCTGCCGTGAGTAAGCCAAATTTCGTTGGCATTTGTTTGCGATACGTCTAGATAACACTCAACTCCTTCTGGTTTTAAATCTATGTTATTAAGTGTCATGTTGCATTGGGTCCAGTTTGCGCCACTATCACTGGTTTTCCAAAGTCCATCAGTATGGGTCATTACATACATTACTTTTGGGTCTTTTCTGGTTGTTTTTACATCCCAAACTAATGAGTTAAAACTTTTATAAACTTGATTAGTTACACCATTATCATAAGAGATAATCACATCGTTATTAAAACCTGAATAAATAATGTTACTATCTTGTGTGTTCGATGTGGTATCACTATTTCTTAGCCCACTAATATAAGAATTGTTTTTGAGCGTAAAAGGATGAGAATCTGTATAATTCAAACAATAATCTACATCTATTTGTTTAAACCGTTTCAAATTCAAATCTTCATAAAACATTGAATTTGGTCTACTGAAAATTGCTTTTCCCACGGGTGCTTCATTTGAATGGATATGTATTGATTTACCGTTGTTCCAATTGGGGTTAAAAATGTTATTACCGTTGTGTATTTTTCCACCACCCATTTGATCGGTATTAAACCCAATATCAAACCCGATATAATTTAATGAAAACATCCCTTTGGTCATGGTTTTATAGAGCGAAAGATTGGTGAAGTTATCTGGAGATTCTCCCACGCCACCATCAGTGGAAACCACAACTTTTTCTCCAATAAAAACCAAGTCTTGAATGTCGGCATGAATTTTACCGCTCAAAGGACCACCGTAACCACCAATTTTATTAAAAGTTAATCCACCGTCTGTAGATTTTAAGAAATCGGAAATACCAAAATAATAAATATTTGTATCTACTGGCGAAATACCAAAAACAAAAGCATAAAATCCTTGAGTAAATACCAAAGTTTCTTTTATCGATAAAAATGAAAAATTTTCGCCACCATTGGTACTTTTAATTATTTCTACAACGCCGTGACCTGTTGCACCTCTGGTTTGAAAACCGATTGAAACTAAATCTGGGTTTGCAGCAGAAACGGCCAACAAAAATCCTTCTTTACCAGTATTTAGCGTGTAATTGGTTGGTTTAATTGTCCAAGTTAATCCTGCATCGGTACTTTTATAAAAAACACCTTGATCATCAATAGCATAAGCAATTGTAGAACTGCCAGGTTTAAATTCTACATCCATAAAGTAACCTGCTTGTCTTTCATTAAACGTTTCGCCTGCATCAGACGAGACAAATAGCCCATTGTGAGTAGCTGCAATAATGGTAGTGCCGTCGTTTGACCATAATATTTCGTTACAACCTCTTTGAACTGGTTTTACAGTCCAAGTTGCACCACCGTCTGCACTGTAACGAAACGGATTACTGGCTAATATTATTTTATTAGGATCGGTTGGATGAAAGGCACTTGGCCCACCGTGTTCGTTAAGATAAGTCCAATTTGCTCCTCCATCTGTGGTTTTAAAATTAGAATTTGTTTCGTCACTTGCCAACCTAATATTCGGATTAGAGGGTGCAATATTTAAGTAATAAACATTTACCATTGCTTGCACTTGCTCGTCGTTAACTACAACTTCGGTTGTGCCAATTTGTTCCCAATTGTTGACTAAAACACTTTTGCCACTCTTTTTAGCGTTAATATTACTTTTATTTTTTTCAAATAACTCTGCGTTTTTAAAAATTTTTTTTTCTGTTGGCAATTCAATGAAACCTTCATCATTAATCCACTCACCAGGAACTTTCATAACGAAATTTAGTGCAAATCGCACAATTGGATTTTCCGAAAGACTTTCATTAAAATCACTTTCATCCTTTTCAACGGTTTCTTTACTAGTTTTTTCTCTTTTCTCTTTTTTTTCTTCAATTAACCATTCATGAAGTTCTTTTTTTAATTTTTTTACATTAATCTGGTCTGGATTTTCATAAAACTGATTTGCCCACCTTGGTGTTTCGCTTGTTTTTGATGGTAAATCAGAAAAGTTGATGTAATCCTTAATACTCATTTTGGTATCTTGAGCAAAACCATTGATTGTTAATAAAAACAAGAGCAACACATAAATTTTTGTTTTCATATTTTAGTTTTTTAATTGATTATCAAACTATTAATTCTCTATTTCCTGTCCGAAATAATTAGCTTTCCGTTTAGTATTTTATCTTCTGAAATTATTTTATACAAAAGCATTCCTTCTTTCAAATTGTAATTACTAAGAGGAATTGGAGTATTAAACTTTGTAAAAACCGTATCTATTAATTTACCATCAATACTAAATAAATTAAACTTAATATTGTCATTGTCATTTCCGTTTACAGTTACAAAACCAGTGCTTGTTACTGGATTTGGATAAACCAAGGGTGTTTCAAATTTAAAATCATCTGAAGATAATGCTGTACCATTTAGTTTTATATTATCAATATATAATGCTTGACCAAACTGATTAATATTTCTAAATTTGATTAAAACATCTGATGTACCAGCGTAAGAAGACAAATTAATAGTTTCTGTGCGCCATTGCGTTGCTGTTGGTAGAAATAAATCTTGAGTTGATGGTCCTGTTGCTAATTGTTGCCCTACTTTATTATATAAAGTTACAAAACTAGGGCTACAATCTTTTGAAGCAAGTACTTGAAGGCCATCTTGATAACCATCCGAATGAAAAGAATATGCAACATCAAAAGTGAGTATTGCATTTGCAGCGCTAATTGTAGACATATTGATTTTTGCAATCATGTCGGCAGTTGTGCCTGATGCGTTTATATTAAAGTTATCAAAAACCATACATTTTGAACTCTGTCCGAAACCACCAACTGCATCGTTATAAGACCAATTGTAAGTACTTGTACTTTGCTGATACCAATTTTGAGGTAATAAATTTACTTCAAAATCTTGATTTATCGTTGCACTAATTAAACTCGAACTGGTATTTACGGTTATTGTGTCTGTAGAAGAAACTCCACTAGCATTTGTTACTTTTAACGTTATTAGGTGATTTCCCGAAGAATTAAAAAACACTTGCGGATTGCGTTGTGTTGAAGTGCTGATGTTTCCATCTTGAAAAGTCCAGGCCCATGTTGCATTGGTATGATTTAACATAGAATAATCGTCGAAATTAAAAACACTATTACAAGATGTTGCAGCACTTAATTTATCGACCATTATTTTAGCAACTGGCCTTGTTGGTTGTTCATATAATTGACTTTCCCAAATGCCTTTTCCATAACTCGCCATTCTAATTTTGCCATCTCTGTAAAAAGGACGAAGACCGTGTGCATTAATAACTGTTGGTAAGTTTCCGTTAAAAACAGTCCAATTAGTCATGGCATTATTTTTATAATAGCACGTTATATTAGTTGCAACATACACACCACCATTTGTACCACCAATTGTGGTCATAGATTGAATAGTTTGTCCATTAAGTTCACTTGTAGTTTGGTTAACCCAAGTTGAACCTCCGTTAATGGATTTATAGACTAAATTGTTATTTCCACCCTCTGCATAAGCAAGCCAAATTATTTGATCATTTTCTGGATCTATGCTAATAAGAGTTCTATTATTGCCAATTCCTGGCATCGCAATTGTAGAATTTGTTACCCAATCATCAGTAGTTTTAGCAAGATAACAACTTTGTGGGTATGGAGGTCTTACCACCACATACATGGTATTAGTGTTTCGTCTGGAAATTTCAATTCCTAAAACCATTGTTCCTGCGGGTGCAGTGTATTTGACCGTGGCAGTTTCGCCTCCGTCTAAACTTTTAAAAACCTTGTTTTCATAGCCTTTATAGATATAATTAAAACAACTTGGATGAAATTCTATTTCAGATGATTCTGCATACCAAGGTGATTCGTTTACTGGCAAAAAATTACCTGGTGGCGCATCTAGAACAGCACCTGTAATTGTTTGTGGTAAAAATTTACTACCTAGAATAGTTGCGAAAACACGTGATTGATTGCTAGGACTAACATAACCTGATTGTGGTTCTCCGCCTGTTAAATTTAAAAATTCTCCACTTGGGAACCCCTCTGCAAAGGCATCTACACCATTATGAAAAGTACCACCAATTAAAATATCTCTGTTCCAACCTGAGCCAAACCCCCAAAAATCTACTGCTCTCACGCCGTCCATTTTAAACTCTGAATTTGTATCAAAAAAATCATTTGATTTAAAAATACCGCCATCTGTAGTTGCCCAATACTCATTACCAAAAGCTCTATAATCTTGCTGATCTACATGTAAAATTGGTAAGCTGGAACATCCATAATTATACTTACAGGTAAAAGACTGCCCAGCATTAGTACTGCGATGCATACCAATTCCGCCTACTAAAATTTCGTTAGCATTGGTATTTGATGCCATAATGGCCAAATTCATTGTTCCTTCTCCAAAGTCAAAACTAAAGCCTCCTAAAATATCATTAGTCATTAAATTAGGATGGTTTACATTATACGGTCCGCCGTCATATCCCATAGTATTTGCCCAATTTGATCCACTATCGTTACTTTTGTAAACACCAATAAAATTTTGGTCACCTTGTTTAGAGTTACCTGCTAAAATAACGTACACTCGGTTGCTGTCTGCTGCAGAAACTGCAATTCTTGCGCCTCCTACTGTTCTACTAGGATCTGTAGATGTGTACCAACCAGTTGTTTGCGCTGTCCAAGTTAAACCGAGGTCTGTAGAAACAAGAAACTGATGTGTTTTTGTTGTTGTATTATTTATTACAGAATATAATGTATTTGGATTATTGGGTTTGGCCTTAATATCATAACACTCCTTGTTTAGTACTTGGTTCCAATTTGCACCACTATTTGTTGTTCTATAAATACCTTCTTTTCCAGCTAATAAAATTATATTTGGGTTTGCTGCATTAATATGTATTTCTGCAGGATTTATTATATAGCCACTATTTCTAATAGTACTGGTAAAAACTACAGCCCAATTATTGCCACCGTCTGTAGTTTTAAAAACTTGATTACCTGAACCAATATAAACGATATTTGGATCTGTGGGATGCACTGAGACAACAAAAACGCCTGCGTTCGCAACAACAGTATCTACTGCATCAGCAGTAACTAGAGTTTTTGAAACATTCACCCAAGTATTAGCGCCGTCGGTACTTTTATAAACTTCTCCAGGTTCTGTGCCACAATACATTATATTTGGTGTTCCTTCACAACGACCAATCGAGAGAATGTTTGCTTGAGAGCCACCTGGCGCAACGCCGCCAGTTTTAGGATTTTTAAATGGTCCCAACGCTGTCCAATTGCCACTCGCTACTCTGTTTAATTGTGTATCTTTTCTTAGTTTATCTACGGCTAATGCAAATTTAGCTTTTTTTGAAAAATCAATTTGACCGTCATTATTCAAATACGAATCAACCGATCTGCGCCAATGCTTGTAATATTGTGTATAATTTGATTTTTTATAAGCTCTAGATTGAAAATATTTTAAATATAATTGATCAACCTCATTTACATTTGGTTTTTCTGAAAACATTAATTTTGCCCAGTCTGGCGCGTTTTTGTATAATTCACTGTTTTTATCAACTCCCGTAGATTGTCCGTAACCTACTGAAAAACATATGATTAATATAAATAATTTAATTTTTTTCATAATTTACATTTTTGTTTATAACTTGGTATGATTTTTTTATGTTTTAACTCTCAATCAATGGTAATTCAGCTATTTCTTGTAATCATATTTTTTAGCATAATAGTATCCATTTAAAAATATTAGTTACAAAACAGTTTAAATATTATTTTGGTTTTCGTAGTGTTATTTTTTAATTATTTTCAAATAGTTGTATTTATCATCTGTTTTATTATACACTATCACAAAATACAAACCTTCAGCATATTGTTCCATATTTACTTGCAACAAGTTATCAGTTGTTTGTTCAAATTTTGATGTGATAAACTTACCATCGATGTTGTACATACTTAAACTATATTCAGAATCATTCGATTTAGTATCAATCGTGAACGAATTGGTTGTAGGATTTGGGAAAGCAACAATGGTGGCAGCAGAATTTGAAACAAAATTTTCTATTGCCAAAACTTGATCTGCACCTAATGAATAGCAAGACTCTGTAATTTGATAACTGCTTCCAGCACAAGGGTTAGAAACCCGTTGGATATACAATTTTTTATTAATCAAAGTAAATTTTAATTTTCCGTTTACAGAAGATTCAGAATATACATTTGGTGAATCATTATTCAAAACAGAAGATGAAGTAGTGGAACCAAAATGCCTGTAATTGATAACATGTATATAATTATTTAGTAAATCAATACTCAAATAAACTGTTGCATTGGTGGTGTTGCAACTAGTGCCTATATTTAATTTAACGAAAACACCATTTTGTACTCTTGCAATCGATGCAAAATCTTGAATGAGATTTGTATTCGAATCCGTTATTGTAGTGCCAGAAATGGTGTTGTTACAATTTGAAGGTTGAAGCGTATTATCAATTCCATTTTGATCGTCATCCATAGCAGACCAACACGATGGGTTGAGTCTAAAATTTCCGTTACCGCAAGGATTATAAATTCTTTTAACGTAAAGTTTATTGTTACTAATGAAATAATTCACTTGTGCATTTGCAGTCAATGTGCTGGTTATAGAACTGGTTTCGTTTCCTGTAACATCTGAATTTGTTGAAGCAAAATGTTGGTATCCAAGCACATGTATTATATCTGAATCTAGGTTTACAATGGCTTTTAAATTATTACTTGTGTTATTACAAGAAGTAAAAGCGTTTAGATTCACATAAAAAAGTCCGCTTGTTGCATTTGCAAAATCGGTTACCAATATATCGCTACTGTCTGTAACTAATGCTGATTGTGGAATTGGATTGTTGCATTTTTGTAATTCTGATAAATCGCCATTATCTATACCAGTACTAGCATAGGGCTTCCAGCAGGAGGATTGTAAAGTAACAGTTCTGCCAGTCTGACCTGTGGATGCACAATAATTACTAACGTGATTTAAATACAACGAATTGTTACTTAAAGAAAAAGAGATTCCTGCCCAGCGCACGCTTGCACTGAAAACCGTACTAGTATTGTTTCCAGTAACCGATACTGGCAACACGCCATCATCAAAATGGCTATAACGTATCACACTAATTTGATCGGTATCTAAATCAATTATTGCATTTAAACTGCCTGTAAAACTTTGACAATTCGTCAAAAGATTCAGTTTTACTAAAAACTTTCCGGTTGTAGCACCATTAAAGGTAGTTACCAATCCTTGACCTCCAACTGGAATGCTTGGCGCACTAGGAATATTATTTACACAATTTACTTCGTAATCATAATCCGAATTCAAACGTATGCAACTTGCCGAATCATAATTGACATTAACAAAATTTGTAACTGTTTTTGTATCTGATTTTCCTAAACTGTTGGTTACTTTAAGAGTAGCATTTACAGAACCAGGAGATAAAAATTTTACGATAGGATCTCTTGAACCTGCACTTGTACCATTTAAATATATTGGTGTTTTAGAGAACGACCATTCCCATGTGGCGCCTGCATAATCAAGAATACTATAATCGCTGAATTTTATTTCTTGATTAATACAAACGTCTTTTATGTTAGTGGTTGGTTGTGCCACTGGATTGCTTTTTTCGTAAAAAGGAATTTCCTGAACGCCAATTGTTCCAGCAACTCTTAATTTTTCTTTGTAGTAAGTTGCTTTTAAAAAAACATTTCGAGAGGTAGCAGTGTGTTTCACTAAATTCGTAGAGTAATCAACCCAATCGGTCATGGTGTTATTTCTGTAATAACATTTTGAAGTTCCATAGGCTTGTCCCATTAAATAGATTCCACCGTTCGAGCCGTACTGGTGCACTATTTGCTTAGATTGAAAATTAGTTAATATCGGTGTGTTTAAATCTGTCCAATTTTGTCCACCATCGATACTTTTAAATACTCGGTTAGTTGTATATTCTTTATTGTAGGTTAACCAAATTTCATTTGAATTTGTCTGCGATACATCAATAAAACAATTAATTCCGTTTGACGTTAAATTTGTATTATTAAGTGTCATGTTGCACAAAGTCCAGCTAAGACCGCCATCATTAGTTTTCCAAAGACCCGTACTTTGTGTCATAACATAAATCACTTTAGCATCTTTACGAGTGGTTTTTATATCCCAAACTAGTGATCCGAAATTTTTTAAAACTTGCCCAGTAATGCCGTTATCATAAGAAATTACAACATTATTTCCTGTGGCTGCATAGATAATATTGCTAAAATCAGTATTCGAAGTGGTATCGCTATTGCGTTCTCCAAAATAATAAAGATTGTTTTCTAATGTAAACGGAAAAGTAATAGTGTGATTTGGGTTGTAACTAATATCTATCTGTTTAAAATTCTTTCCTACACCAGAAAAAAACATGGAATTGGGTCTGCTAAAAATGGCTTTTCCATCTGCTTCTTCTGCACCACCAAGGTGTATTGCTTTTCCATTATTCCAATCTGGATTGTACATAGAATTGCCATTATGAAATTTTCCGCCACCCATTTGGTCAGTATTAAAACCTAAATCAAATCCCCAATAATCAAGAGCCTCAAGACCTCGACAAGTACTTTTCCAGTTAGCAAGACTTGTAAAACCATCCGTAGATTCACTCACGCCACCATCGGTTGATAAGACAACAGTATTTCCAAAAAGCACCATATCTTGCATGTCAGGATGGATTCCGAAAGGTGGATTGTAACCACCAATTGCATTAAATGTTAAACCACCATCAGTTGATTTATAAAAGGAGCAAATACCCAAAAAATAGGTGTTTACATCGGTAGGGGAAATACCAAAAACAAAATCGTAAAAACCTTGCGAACGCCAAATACTGGAGTTTGAAAGTAGTGCAAAATTTTCACCACTGTTGGTACTTTTAATTATTTCTACTGCATTACCACTTTCAAAAGTAGTACCAGTTAAAGAAGCAATACACACTAATTCTGGATTAGCATCCGAGACAGCAATTAAAAAACCATTTTTGGTAATATTAGAATTGTAGTTTGTTGGTTTTACCACCCATGTTAGTCCAGCATCTATACTTTTATAGAATACGCCTTCATTGTTGACTGCATAAGCAATAGTTGAACTACCAGGCTTAAATTCTACATCCATAAAACTGCCCGTTTGCCTTTTGCTGAAAGTTGCTCCAGCATCTGAAGAAACATATACACCATCGTTTGTGGCTGCAAGAATGGTTGAACCATTATTAGACCATATAATTTCGTTACATTCTGCAGTAACTGGTTTTACTGTCCAAGTTGTGCCACCGTCTGCACTTAATCTGAATGGGTTACTTCCTAAAACAATTTTATTCACATCTGTTGGATGAAATGCGCTAGGACCAGTGTTTTCTGCAATAGTAGACCAATTTGCGCCGCCATCTGTTGTTTTGTAAAGTACGCCTGTTTCGCCACTGGCCAATCTAATATTGGTTGCCGATGGTGCCACACTTATATAATAGATATTGGTACTACTAACAATTTGCACACCATTTTGCACTATTTCTTTAGACCCAATTTGTGACCAATTATTAACTGAGACATTTTTATTAACGCTCTTATTATAGCTAGTTCTATTTTTTTCTTGATTTTCAGCCTCTTTCAAAAAGGCATTTTTAGTGGGCATAACAATAAATCCTTCTTCATTGATCCAACTTTGTGGCACTTTATTTATAAAATTTATTGCAAATCGAACAATTGGATTTTCGCTAATGTTTTCTTGTAGTTCGTTTTCTGGTTCATTTTCGTTTTCATTTTTAACTTTATCTTTTCTTTCTTTTTTTTCAGCAATAACCCAATTATTAATATCTGTTTTTAATTTATTGACATTAACTTGTTCTAGATTTTCATAAAATTGATTAGCCCAACTAGGCGTTTCGTTTGTTTTTGATGGCAAATCAGAAAAGTTGATATAGTCTTTAATACTCATTTTGGTTTCTTGAGAAAAACCCAATTGAAATAATAGTAAAGCGATGATTAGTTTTAATTTCATAATAGTTTAATTTGGGGTTAATTTACTTTTTAATGATTTTTAAATACTTGTATTTATTTTCTACTGTATCAAATACGATTACAAAATACAAACCTTCGGTATATTTTTACATGTTTACTTGCAACAAGTTAGCACCAGTTTTTTTATGTTTTATCGATGAAAATTTTTTAATTCTAACATTAAAATTCGTTTTTCCCCCATCACTTAAATTATTATTTTGCAGTAATGTTAATCCTGGTCTGAGAAAATTTTCTATTGTTAAAATTGCAAAATCTTGATCAATCGCTAACTGATTTATTAAATCATCTTTTTCAAAAAAGGTCATTATCTTAGGAGACAACCCATTTGCATACACTTGTCCACTTGGGTACAAAGTTGCAAAGAGCATCAGTAGGGTTAAAAACGCCCCTTTTATTCTATTTTTCATACTATTTATTATTAAATTATATTTATTAATTTGTCTGCTACTCGGTTTGCCAGTTGTTGCATTACAGACACTGCAATAACTGTAGTGGTCTTGGGAATTTTTGTGGTATTTTCATAAGTTAGTTTTTTTTGGTTAATTTCAAGCGAAAATACAACCCTTAAAAAATATGCACTTGCTTAAAAACGATGCAAATTCCTGTAAAACGACTTTTTGTTTAAAAAAATGTTAAATTTTTTTCCACAGATTAATGGGATTTTGTTTTTGGCTTAAAAAAAACTTTGCTTGCGGATTTAGATTTTTGGGTTTAAAAGATATTTATTGGTCCCAAAAATAGTTAAAACTATGCACTTTAGTGCATTTCGCTTTTAGCTTCTAAAAATGTACATTTGAAATATGGATTTTCAAAGAACAAATGGACATACAGTATCAAGATTGACAGTTCATATAGTTTGGGCTACAAAGTATAGGTGTGCAGTTTTGCAAGGGGATATTAAATTGCGATGTAGAACTATTTTGATACAAATATTTGAAGCGGAGGGAGTTCAGATATTAAAGGGAGTAGTGTCAAAAAATCATGTGCATATGCACATTGAATATTGTCCTTCCCAAGATGTAAGCACTTTGGTTAAATTAATGAAGGGTCGTTCTTCAAGAAAACTACAAATTGAATTCCCAGACCTTAAAAAAAGATATTGGGGTCGTCATTTTTGGGCAATAGGTTTTGGATGTTGGAGTACGGGTAATATCACAGATGAAATGGTAAATCAATATTTGGAACATCACAGAAACCCGAATGAAAACAATATTGATAACTTCATAATTGAGGACTAGCAACGTGCAGACTTTAAGTCTGACAACCAAATCTATGGACTTTCAGTCCATAGTGGTTTAGTTTATGATTTAACCCTGTCAGAGTATAAAACCCTGTCAGGATTATTAAACTACGAACCTCGATAAAGTCGAGTTCTCAAGTTTAAGAATACAAAAAAGCCGTTCAAGATTTTTTAAACGACTTTTTTGGTCTAGAATTTATCAAAAAATAATAAACTTAAAAAAATGATTGTATTATTCGACGATTAACTTTTTAGAAATTTCAAATTCCGATGTACTTATTTTTATCATATACTTTCCGGATGAAATATTTGAAATTTGAATTGTTTGCACATATTTATTAGAACTGAAAACCTCTTGGCCAAGTACATTATAAATTGAAATTTTCTTAATCTCGTTTCGAATTGTTTCATCAATATCTAAATGAATTTCATTTTTTGTAGGATTTGGATATAAAATTATTTTACTTTCATTCAATAAAGTTTGATTTACTGACAAATTACTTACTGTTTTTCTTACAATTACTTCATTGTCTAGAACCACATTTTTACTCCAAATAAACTGAGCATCGTTTGAAGCATCGTCAAAAATATTTATAAAATTAGTATAAGATGGTTTGTTATCTACTCCAATAACTGTGTTAGCATAAGTCGTTGCGCTTGGCCAAGTCGAATCGTCGAAACTAGCTGTAGTCCAGTTTGCTTATCGAGCCCATTGCAAACCATAATAGGCGGTACCTGAATTACTATCGGAAGTACTACAAGTTGTAGACAAACGTGAAGTTCCAGATTCACTAGCACAAGCTAAGTTCATAATTGGTGCTGTATAAAAAGTTTGTGCTTTCCAACTTGTATCAGTTTTTGCAATAATTGTGTTACTAGCATCTTTAAAAACGGCTACCATACCGCCATCACCCGCATGATAAGAAAAACCACCATTTGTTTCTGCTCCCACACCCAATCGTTCTTCCCAATCGACTAAAAGCATTGCAATTGTAAATGGTTTATTTACTTTGAAACGTACAATACTCGAGTTAAATTCGGTAAAAGGAACTTTGTCTTTACCAACTGGAATGACGTTGATGTACATTTCGAAATAATTATCTGCAAAAATATAAGCCGTAATCACCTCTCCAGATGCATCAATTGTTACAATATCAGATCCGTTTAATGCTGATACCGCAGCCGTTGATGTTGCATAAGTGTTGCCATTGCATCCATTATTCAAATCTGATGCAAACGGGAAACTAGCATTTGCAAAATTGGTAACTGCAGGAACCGTCCAAGTTGTATTGTCTGTTGCGGTGATGGTTCCCACAGCCGCGACTCTACTTCCTAACGAACATGTGCTATACAAGTTTGCTGTGGTTATGGTTGTCGCCAAACGTTGTGTAGCAGATCCTGTTCCTGTATATTGTGCAAAACTATAAGTCGTAAACAATAAAAATAGTACTATTTTTATCATGTTATTTTACTAGTATTTTTTTAGTTACAACCGAATTAGTAAACTGAATTTTTACTAAATAAGTTCCTTTAGATAATTTACTAATATCTATATCTGATTTAAAATCAGTAGTTTTTGAAACTATACGTCCATTTATATCATAAATTGAAATGTTTTGAATATCACTCTCAGACGAACTAATTCCTAAATTTATTTTTAAAATATCTGTTGTAGGATTTGGATAAAGTGTAATACTTTTTTCTATTGCAATAAAATTTTCTGTTGATAAGTTTGGAACTGTACACAATGCAGATCCTGTATAATTTGTAGTAGTTGTTCCTGTAGGAGTTACATAATTAAACGTATAAACCCCTGCAGCAGTTGCTGTGTAGTTGGTTGCATATCCTGATGTTCCGTTTAAAGTATAAGCCGTATTATAACCGTTACTAGCATTGGCTACACAAGCCGTAATTAAAGCACCATTAAGCGGACCATACGGTCCTGGTCTTGGAGAAACACCTTGGGGCTGTGGAATAATTTGATAATTGGCATCTTGTGTAACAACTCCCACCATATTACCTACCATATATGGTGCAGTTGCAGTCCCATGATAATGATAAACACCACTCAAATAATGTCCGTGATTGGCATCTAAAGTCGCCATGGCAGCTCCAGTTGGTTCTAAAGGCCCATAAACTGCATAACCATCAAGTGCAAAAGCAATGGGTAAAGTAGCTGTTGTTTGCCCAAGAGTAATTAAATGCAAAGGAGCTGTATGGTAATGATAATCGTCGCCACGCCCACAATGTCCCCCATAATTATCGAGTTGTCCATCAAGAAAAGCATCTACTCCTGTATTTGTATACGGATTAAAAATAGGGACTCCATTAGCCGCTATTGCTAAAGCGCCTTTTATAAAATTTATAGAATTAACAGGTACCGGAGTAGCTGCATCAACTGGATTTAATGGAATAGTCCAATGACTGGTGTTGATAAAACATTTAGCCATAGGAACTTGTTGTTGCCAACCTCGACTAGAAATACCAACCATCATGGTGTGTGCACCAATTCCTGTTGAATTTACATAGAAATAACTGGCATCGTAAGTAGTGCTTACTGTCGATGCAAATGGTGCAAAAGCAGTTTGTACAAAAGCAGGATCAGTTGTGGAAAGAATTTTTTTACCAAAGCTAAATAAAGTAACAAGAACTCCTGAAAATAATATTGGAACAATATATTTAAGTTTTTTTCTATCTGTATATTTAAATACTAAAGAGGTTAAAACCAGTAAAAATAAAGCAATAAAGCCAAATTTATAATTAACCGAAGATTGATTTTCGATTACATTTTGGGGGATTATATTTTTGTTTAATGCTTTAACTGAAGCTTCTTTTTTATTTGCAAATTCTTGATCTGATTTAGAAAATGAATCGATAGGAAAATGAGTAAGATTATTGTGAGCATCTTCAATATAAACATTTCCGTTTTTCATCATAGCGAAAGAACCATCGATATATTTATTTTGTTTTTCTATAAACCAGTGTCGTAAAACTTGATTTTCGTAATTAATAGTATGAGCAAAAATAATATTGCTAAATAAAAACAGTGTTAATAATAGTAATTGTTTTTTCATAATGTAGGTTTTTAGTATTAGTTAATAGTTTAATCCATTATTGCAACTTCGCCACGATAAAATATTTTGCAACCGACTGCTTTTGTGAACGGATTTGATAGTTGCTTTTTTTGCAATAATTCATCAACGGCTTTTTCAAGATAGTTGTTTGCTTTGTTAGGTTCTAGTGCGCTGTTATCTATCGATCCTTCATATTTTACTATCCATTGTCCCAAATAATTTTTAATAATAACAAAAGATTGTGGTGTACAAGAAGCACCAAATTGTTTGGCTACCTTTTGTGATTTATCCTGTAAATAAGGAAAGTTCAATTTTTCTTTATTTACTTTTTTCTGCATCAATGCAAAATTTTCTTCTTTATAGGCCACGGTATCCATAGAATTGATTGCTAAAAGATAAATTCCTTTAAATTTAAATTTAATATTCAAATTATTAAGCCGTTCTGAATATAATTTTGCCATTGGACATTTATTACAAGTAAAAACAATAATAAATCCCTTTGCATTTTTATAACTTAGCAAAGAAATTTTTTGATTATTAGTAGCTTTTAAGGTAAAATTTTTAATTATTTTTTCTGTGGGAACAGGTGAATTTACTGTAAAGCTAGAAATAAATACTGCTAAAAATGAAAGAATTAAGCATGTTTTTACTGTTTTCATAATTTATTTTTTTATAAATTTTTTATTTGTAATGCTTTTTGTTTTATTATCAGTAAGTTTTAAAATATAAGTTCCTGCTGCTAATGATGAAATATCAATACCATTTTGCCATTCTGGTTTGGGTAACATCATAGCAACTCGGCCTTCTAGTGTTATAATTTTTATATAATAAATTTCATTTTCTGTGTTCTCTAATTTTATATATAATTTTTCGGTTGCTGGATTTGGATATAAGCTAAAGGCAACTTTCGTTACATTTTCATTTGTACTAAGTGTATTACTTACTATAAACTGCCCCATCATTCCTTCGTCTTCGTGAGTTAATGCATGACAATGATACATGTATGGCCAAGTCGAATCTGAAAAATCATCAAATTTGGCAACAAAAGTTGCCGATCCTCCAATAGGCAACCAAACAGAATCTTTCCAACCTTGTTCATAAGTACGTAAAGTTGTTCCCATATTTCCGCCCGAACGAGAAATAATTTTAAAAAAAAACATCGTGTAAATGAAAAGTATGACCAAAAATATTGTTGTTTACAATTGTCCATTGTTCTACAGCATTTAGATTAACAGTTTTTGGTGTCATTGTTGTGCTATAAAGTAAACCGTCTAAAGTAAATGCTGATCCACCATTTCCGCCTCCAATAGTAATTGTTCTTGTGCTTGTTACATTTGCTGCCGTCCAGTATGTATTGTTTACTAGCGTTGCTGGAATTGCAGTTATTGGTGTAATTGCGGTTGTTGTAGCCGCTATTTTAATGTTTAAAAGATTGTAAGAGGTGTTGTTTAACAGTCCTCCGTTCAGCGGACCATTACCTCCAGTTGGTGTGGATGGGTTTCCTTCTAATACTGGCCAACCAAAACTATTTTGTCCGGGAGTTAATGCCGTTATTTCGGCTGATGTATTATAAGCTTTTAAAAATAAAGTTTCGGCACCAACGGCATCATCACCTAAATTTACCATAATCTCGTAACGCTCAACTGTTTGAATTACCATTCTAGTTACTGCAATTGGAGCGTTTAGTAATCCGCCATCATTGCCTATGACATAAAAAGTTCTATTATCACTAAAACCAATATTTAGTCCGCGTTGTACTTCCGCATTCAAGATTCTAAAACGAACCCATTGTTTTGGCAAAGTTGCCTGTGGGTTTAATGTTCCGTTAATCATTGAATAATCACCATAATTGTCAATTAATTGAAAAGCCATTTGGTTCGTTGTTGCCAAAAATCGACGGCTAGAAATAGCTAACGGAATATCATCTACACCATACGTTCGAGGAATTGCGAGTGCTGCTTCTGCTGCGTCTTTTACAATTATAAAACCTCCAACACCTTTAGTTAGTTGTTCTTGTGTAGTTTCGTGCAAATGTGGATAATACAATAAAGTTGCTGCTTGGTTTTTGATTGTCCAATACGGTTGCCAAAGTGTTCCCGCCGGAATTACTTGATGTGGTCCGCCATCCATAATGGCGGGTAAATGCATGCCATGCCAGTGAAGTGTGGTAGATTCGTTCAGATTATTAGTAACATCCATATGGACAACGTCGTCTTTAGTGACAATCAATGTTGGTCCCCAAAAATTATTTGTTGTTGCTAATCCTGTATTTATAGAACCAGTTACTGTTGCCTGTCCTATTCGATATTGCTTTACATTATCATCTATATTTAGGGTAAATGTTTTTCCGTTTGTACCCGAAACACCATAATAAGCTTCTGGTATATTAAGGGCATTGTATTGACAGAAGACGCTATTTACGGATAATAGCAGCGTTAGAATGATTAGTTTTAGTGTTTTTTTCATTTTGTAGATTTTTGTTTTTGGTTGTTTTTTATCTTTTTTTATGTTGGTTATCAGGTCTAAAATAATCTCGAATTTCTTTGACTAAATCTTCAAATTTTGCGAGTTGTTCTGGTTTACAAACCGCTTTTAGTTCCTTTACTTGATCGTATCGCAGCATTTCCATTTTATATTCGTTATCTGAAATTCTTATGGCAAACATTTCTATTTTAGCTTCGTCTGTTTTTATATTAAACATTTCTGTATTCATTGCATCTTTATCATCTCGAATAATTTTTTTTAAAATTGCTTGTTTTTCGAAATTTCGTTTTCTTATCTCATCAAATTGAGCAACTTGCTGTTCCGATAGACCCAATTCATCTTTTAAAATTCCTGAAACATCTTTATAAGCTTCGTTTTTAGGAAACAATCGTGGTTCGTGATGCGGACGAATTTCTTTCAAAACAAAAAAACCAATTGAAACTACATTCAAAACAACAAGAACAACCACTGTTCTGATTAATAATTTGTGTTGCGTGAAAATATCCATTCCTAATTATTTGAATTAGTCAATAACTCATTCGAAATTATAACTAGACTCGAAGACCTATTTACTGCAACGGTACCCGAATCATTTGCGATTATACCCCAAACAACGCCTATATTTACACATACTAAGATAATCACCAATACATTTATTTTTAACATAGTAATTGATTTCGATAATCCAGCGGAATATAATTTGTTTTGAAAAACTAAATCCCAGTTCTCAGATGGCGTAATACTTTCTATAGATTCGAATTCTCTTAAAATTATATTGATATCTTGTGTTTTCATATTTAGATATTTTTATTTAGACGTTTATTAAATTTATTTCTGGCAGTTTCATTTTATTATTTTTTCAAAATATGGATTAAATCGACAGCAACTTTCTTTTTAGCTCTATAAACAAGGCTTTCGACTGCAATAATAGTGGTATTCATAATGTCGGAAATTTCTAAATTATTAAAACCATCCATTTTGCTTAATGTAAATGCAATTCTCTGATTATCTGGTAATTGATTGAGCAATTTGTATATTTGCTTCATACTATCCGAAGCAATTAAATCTTGATCAGGCATTTTTCCTCCAGAAATCCAATTGGCTACGCCTTCCAAGTGAAGTGTTTTACCTAATGATGAAATTCTTTTTTTTCTATTCCTTTTTTTAATTTCATCAAGACTTTTAGTTACAGCAATTCTAAAAATCCAAGTTGATAGTTTAGAATCACCCCGAAATGATTGAATAGACTGAAAAATTTCTATAAAAACTTCCTGTGAAACATCTTCTGCATCATCTTTATTCAACAAAAAACGATAACAAGTATTAATAACCCTAATTCTATACAGGAGTACCAATTCGTCAAAAGCATCTTTATTGTTAAGCTGTAACTTTTTATACATTGTTTAGCTTTTTGTGTGTAAATCTAAACAAATTATAATATTTTTTCTTAAAAAAATAAATACTTACTTTATAAGAGCTTTAGATCTTAATTTAGAGGGGTTAGTAATATAGAATTCTTCCTTAAGACTAACTACTATTTATGCTTAATTTTTGCTTCCCCACAGGTTTTGGGATTGATCCTTGATCCTTTTTGTTGACCATACAAAAACCGTACAAATATTAAAATAAAAAATCCCTAAAATACTGATTTTCAGTATATTTAGGGATTTTAAAAGTGACCTTGACTGGATTCAAACCAGTAACCTCTTGAGCCGTAATCAAGTGCGCTATTCAGTTGCGCCACAAGGCCATTTGCAAACCGTTATAATAACTTCATTGCGGGTGCAAATATAGGTATAAATGTGTAATTTGCAACTGTAAAATTATAAAAAAATAAAAAAAGATGTCATTAGAAAAGTATATCCGTGATATTCAGGATTTTCCAAAGGAAGGAATTATGTTTAAAGACATAACTCCTTTATTAATTAATGCCGAAGCGAGAAAAAAGTGCCTTGATCTTCTGGTTGCGGCAGTGTCAAATCAAAGGGTCGATAAAGTAATAGGGGTAGAAAGCCGCGGTTTTTTCTTTGGCACATTGCTAGCTCAGGAATTGAATGCGGGTTTTATACCTGTTCGAAAGCCGAATAAATTGCCTTACGAAACCATTTCGGCAACTTATGATTTAGAATATGGAACGGATACTTTAGAAATACATGCTGATGCGATTCAAAAAGGAGACCGAATCCTTATACACGACGATGTTTTAGCGACTGGCGGGACAGCCCGAGCCGTATGTGAATTAGTCGAACGACTAGGTGGAGAAATCGTTCAATGTAATTTTCTTATCGAATTAACATTTTTAAATGGCAGATCAAAATTAGATGGGAAAGACATTTTTGCTGCCCTTACGTACTAGCGCAATGCCCTAGTGGTTACATAATATCTAAAACCAATAATTGCCATTTGCCATTTTTTAGCTTTGGCCAAATCCAAACGCTGTTTGGTGAAACTAGGTAAAAGTATTTTGTTAATTTGAGCTAGAATTTTGAACATACTTTTTTTGTAAAGGTATAAAAAAAGACTGTCATGATAAATGACCGTCTTTGTTGTGTTTTTTTTATTAGTTTTCATTCATTTTTTCGCGGTATTCCTCCATTTGCTTTTCGTAGATTTTCATATTTTTTTCAAAAATTTTCATTTTAGCATCAAAAGGTTTCATCTGCTCGTCAAATTCAGCCATTTTCTTGTCGAACTCTTTCATTTGTGGTGCCATCGCTTCCATTTTTTTATTGAAAGCTTTCATTTTTTGTTCAAATGTCGCCCATTCTTTTTTATCTCCTTTTTCAGGGGAACCTTTTGGTGCTCTTGGCGCTGTTGGGAAATTAGGCGCTTTTGGTGCATTAAAGTTAAAAGTTGGGGGTGTGGGTGGAGTAGGAGGCGTTGGAAAATCATTATCATTGATTTCAATATTTGCCGTTTTTTCCGAAACTAGATCAGTGAATTCAACTAAATCGGTAACTTCTTCATTTGCGATGGCAGTTTCGTACACTTCATTTTTTTTGTCATTACTCGAAATCTCAATTGAGTTTTTTGTTCTAAAAATAGTTAAGTTATCAATGGGTTCATCGCCATCTATTATGGAGGTTCCTTTTTTACCAACTTTATCTTTATAATCTATTCGGATTGCAGTAATTTCTCCTTTCGAATTTCGTTTAATTTTTGAAAATTTGATAAATACGCTATTATTTTTTTGCAACACTGCTGCAGATGTTTTCATTTCTGCGTCGGTAGAATTTTTGTAAATGTAAATAGCTGATTCTTCTGCAAATACAGCGTTTTTTTCTTTTGGCGCTTCTTTTTTCTCTTGCGCGACCACTTTCACTTGATAATAAAACATAAATGCAAATAGAAATGGCATTATCATTGCGTACTTCCAAGATTTTGATTTTTTTGATTGATTTTTGTTTAACATAACGATTCGTTTTTTGATTAATGATTGATAAAAATGATTGGTAATGGCAACACAATTTTCATGTGTTGTTATTTTTAAAAGTGTAAGCTGATACGCTTTTTTGTCGGATATTTTTTTTGTGGCTTCACGGTCAGCAATGAATTCTAAGTTTTGTAAAATAGCATTTTTGTACCACCAGATGAATGGGTTAAACCAAAATACTGCACAAAAAACTCTAGCAAGTAATACATCAACGGTATGATTTTGATTGCTATGGATTTTTTCGTGTTCCAGAATACTTTGTAATTCTAAACTGCTATACAGAGACGAATTGTAAACGATTGTGTTAAAATATGAAAATGGAGCAATGTTCTCTGTAGTATCAATAAATTTAAAATCTGCTTGACGTGCTATTGTTTTTCCCTTAAAAATCTTTAAAAGGTTATAAAAATCAAATCCAAATTTAGTTAACAAGCCTAATGTACCCAGACAATAACTCAAAGCTAATCCTAAATAGATATACTCTTTAGTGTAATTTTTTTCAGAGACTGTTCGCACAGGTAAGTTTGACCAGTCATAATTTACAGTTGTTGGTTCTATCCAAATTATTTTGGTATAAACTAATAAAGGCATAACTGCAGCAGCAATAAGTCCTAACAAAAGAAACCATCTATTATTTGTAAAAAAAGTTTCTTTACGCAACAAAAAATGATACGCTATAAAAAACAATGCAAGTAAACTACTGGATTTAATCAGGTAAAGATAGAGTGTTTCCATAACGATTTTTGGTTTATAGTGTTTTGATTAAAATAATTGGGTTATTTTACTCTTGTTTTTCAATCATGGCCAGAATTTCTCGCAATTCAGCTGCAGAAATTTTCTCTTCTTTGGCAAAATGCGACACCATATTTTTATAAGAACTATTAAAGTAATTATCAATAGCGGTATTCATAAAGCGTTTTCTATACTCTTCTAAACTTACGATAGGATAGTATTGGTGGGTGTTTCCAAAAGCATAATGCGCTACAAAACCCTTTTCTTCCAGATTGCGAACAATGGTAGAAAGCGTGTTGTAATGCGGTTGTTCTTCGGTGATTTCTGCCATGATTTCTTTTACAAACGCTTTTTTGAGCTTCCATAAAATATGCATGATTTCCTCTTCTTTATTAGTCAGTTTTTGCATGATTCTATTATTTGCAGCAAACATACAACTATATTTATAGTTTACAAACTATTTTTATAGTTATTTAACTAAATTTTTAGTTTTTAAATTTATTACTTGTTTTAAATTATTGATTTTAAAACACTTGATGTTTTTCGTATTCATTTTTTTATTGAGAAACAAAATTTAATTAAGATGATGCTAGAAAGAAATAAAAGGATTTAATAAAACGATTTTCAATTTGAAAATGCGTGTTCAAGGTGCGCTTGGATGATGAAAACCATGTTTCGTGAGGGATAGTAGCGGCATCCTTTTAAAAAATCCTGTTTTAAGGATTTTATAAAAGATACAGCGGATAGCCCGACCACATTGCTAAAAGGGGCAATGGAACCTGCATGTTGATTTGCCCCTTTTTGAAATGTGGTCACGCCCAAAAAAAAATTATTGCTGCTCTTGTTGTACTAGTTTTTGTAACCAGATACACCCTCCAACGGCTAATATTCCTAGCGTTCCCATAACAAACCAGTTGGATTGATAGCCATATTGGTCAATTATTTCTAAACCAGTTTTAGAGCTGGCAATGTGTGCTAAACTGAAACTCATAGTAAACAAAGCCATATAGCGGCCTTCATGCCCTTTTGGAGCTCTACTCAGTGCAAATGAATTCGAAAACGGAAAAATAAACATTTCGCCAAATGTGATAAAAATAATACTGATCACTAATACACCTGCCCAAATATTTATTAGTAAAACATAAAAACTAATCGACATTAATAAAGATCCCCAAAGAATGATTTTTAGTTTATCAATGCCTTTTCTTTGACTAATACTAACAATTGGCATTTCTAAAAAGAAAATCAAAAGTCCGTTCAACGACAATAAAAGACCGCTTTGAAATTCAGTTAAGCCAAATTTTTCATTGTGATATAGCGGTAAAGTGGTAAAAAGTTGGAAAAACAGCATAGCCGAGACAAAGCATACAAAAAGAAAAATCCAAAATATTTTATCCTTGAAAACGGAGGCTGGTATCTCGGTTTCGTGGCTCGCCGTATTCAAATCGGCTGGTTTTTTACGTTCTTTTACTAGCAATGTAAAAATCAAAATCGAGATGATGCACGAGCTTCCATCTACCCAAAACAAACCGCTATAGCCTAAATTCATAATAATCAAACCTCCTAAAGCGGGTCCGGCAGTAAATCCTAAATTAACCGCAAGCCGCACTAATGTTAAGGCTCTGGTACGGTTTTCGGGTTTTGCATACGTACCTAGAGACACAAACATGGCGGGACGAAACATATCGGCAATAGTCATAATGACAAACATTCCGATGCACAATCCCCAAAATGTGCGTATGTATTGAATAGCGAAGAACAGTAGTCCGCTGGTAAATAAACTAAAAACCATGATTTTATAAAACCCAATTTTATCAGATAATTTACCGCCCAGCCAAGATCCTAGCATAGAACCAAAACCAAAAGCGACCATAATCCAACCTACTTGTGCGTAGGAAAAATTCAGATCTTCCTTTAAGTACTTGGATAAAAATGGCAACACCATCGTGCCAGCGCGGTTAATGAAAGTGATAAGTGTCAATATCCAAACTTCTCTGGTAAAACCTCTAAAATTATTTATGTAGCGTTGTAAAGCGTTTGCGAGCATATGTATTATTTCTATTGTACAAATTTACAATGTTTTTTAGGAGCTTTTTCCAGCTATTCGTTACAATCTTCTATTTTTTTTGCAGCAAAAAAATACAAGGATTTTCACTGCTATCTGGGCTAGAGTTTAACATCTTAAGGTCGTATGTTGCAAAATTACACTTGGCAACTTCCAACATTTAGACTAATTTTGCATAAAATTAAAATATGAAAACCAAAGTACTTTTTTTCTTCTTTATGCAGTTAGCTTTGGCTTACGGTCAAAATGCATTTAAATCGGCAGCAGTTGTACAATTTCAAAATAAGATGAATAAGGAATTCGCTGATGCAAAAAAGAGTCCGCTAACACCCGAAGATCGTGCAACATTTAAATCTTTAGCTTTTTATCCTGCCAATAAAACTTTTTTTGTCACAGCTACTTTAGTTAAAACAGAAAAGGAACAACCTTTTGAAATGAAAACTACTACTGACAGAAAGCCGCTGTATGTAAAATATGGAGAACTTTCATTTGTCATGAAAGGAAGGAGTTTTAAGCTAAATGTGTATCGCAATATTGAACTTTCTAAAAAAGAGGAGTACAAGGATTATTTGTTTTTACCCTTTTCAGATGCCACATCTGGCAAAGAAAGTTATATTGGTGGACGATATATCGATTTACGCGTTCCAGCAGGAAATACATTAACCATTGATTTTAATACGGCCTACAACCCGTATTGCGCATACAATTCGCAGTATTCTTGTCCCATAGTGCCGCTTGAAAATGATTTGGATATCGCCATAGAAGCGGGTGTCAAAAAGTTTCATGATTAAATGAAATTTTACAATTTACATACACATACAGCCACGCAGCAAGAAAATAGTGTCGAGTTAGTCAATCAGTATCCACAGGATTTTGATGCTAGTATTCCAGTATATTCTATTGGTATTCATCCTTGGTTTATTGTCGAGGAGCGTTTAGCATCGGATTTAGATATAGTGGAAACAAAACTGCAAGAACCCAATTGTCTCGCGGTTGGTGAATGCGGATTGGATAAACGCATTGCAATTCCGATCGAATTGCAACAGTTGGTTTTCGAAAAACAGTTGGTTTTGGCACAAAAATATAATAAACCAGTGGTGTTGCACTGTGTAGCATCTTTTGATGAATTAATTGCAACAAAGAAAAAATTGAACATCACTATTCCTATGATCGTTCATGGATTTTCAAAAAGTGAACAACTCGCCAAACAATTAATAAGCAATGGATTTTATATCTCCTTTGGGAAATATTTGCTTTTGAATCCCGAATTAGAATCCGTTTTCAAGAGTATTCCAGATGATAAAATTTTTCTTGAAACCGATACAATTTCAGAAAACATTGCAGCAGTGTATGAATTGGCAGCAACATACAAAGGAATTTCAATCTTGGAAATGCAGGAACTCATAAAACACAATTTTCACAAAGTGTTTTTTAAGGAATTGTAGAAATATTAGAGTACCCTATCAATACTAAAATTAAAAAAAAGAGAATAATGGCAGAATGGACAGAAAGAGCAGAACTTCTATTCAAAAAAGAAGGTTTAACTAATTTGCAAAATGCAAATGTATTAGTAGTAGGATTAGGTGGCGTTGGTTCTTTTGCAGCTGAATTTTTAGCACGTGCAGGAGTAGGAACCATGACGATTGTTGATGGGGACGTAGTAGATATTACGAATATTAACCGACAATTACCTGCTTTGCATTCTACAGTCGGACAACCTAAAATAACGGTAGTTGGTGATCGATTGATGGATATTAATCCAGAATTGAAGTTAACTCGCGTACAAGAATTTTTATCTCCGGAGCGCGCTTTTGAAATAGTTTCTGAAGAATTTGATTATGTTTTAGATTGCATTGACAGTGTGACTCCCAAATTAAATTTGATTATTGCAGCAAAACGCAAAAGAGTAAAAATCATAAGCAGTATGGGTGCAGGAGGTAAAATGGCAGCTTCTAAAGTAAAAGTGACTGATATTACGAATACGGTGAATTGTTTTTTTGCAAAAACGATCAGAAGACGATTAAAAGAAGTTAAAATAGATAAACTAAAGGTGGTTTTTTCTTCTGAAATTCAGGATGAATCTAGTTTAAAAATGACAGATGGATCAAATTTTAAGAAATCATTTTACGGAACAAACAGTTATATGCCAGGATTATTTGGCTTGTACGCTGCAGAAACGGTGATTCGGTATTTACTTAAGAAATAGTGTTCAGTGCCTAGGATTAAGAATCGGAGTAATCTAAGAAATCTAAAAAGTCTAAAAATCTAAAAAATGATACAAACCGTAATTTTTGACATGGATGGTGTAATTGTCGATACAGAGCCCGTGCATCGTTATGCTTACTTCAAGCAATTTGATGAATTAAATATTGCTGTAACGGAGGCAATGTACACTTCATTTACGGGTTTCTCTACTCGCAATACATTTCAAAAATTGAAAGAGTTGTTTGTAATCGAGCACGAAGTAGAAGATTTAATACAAAGAAAACGAAACATCTTTAATGATGCTTTTGATAGTAAAGCTGATTTAGAATTACTAGAGGGAGTTGAAAATCTCATCAAAGAATTACACCAAAACGGAATGCAATTGATTTTGGCCTCTTCGGCATCCAAAGTTACGATTGAGCGCGTGTTTAATAGGTTCAACTTACACAATTATTTTTCTCATAAAATAAGTGGAGAGGATTTTCCACAATCAAAACCACATCCTGCTATTTTTGAACACGCAGCAAGTCTTTCGATAGCACCAAAAGAAAGTTGCATTGTGATTGAAGATAGTACTAATGGCGTCAAAGCAGCCAAAGCAGCGGGTATTTTGTGTGTGGGATACAACAGTATTCATTCAGAAGCTCAAGATTTGTCTAAAGCAGATGTCATTATCAACCATTTTAACGAATTGGACTTTGATCTTGTTCGGAATTTGGATTCTAAATTAAGAAATAATTAACATTTTAAAGCTGTTGAATTTGTAAATTTGAAGTTCAAAAAAATTAAAGTATGAAAAAAATAATCCTTGTATTGGCTATCATTATAGCAAACTTTACTATCGAGGCTCAAGTAAAAACACCTCAGTCTAGTCCAAAATCTACTATTATGCAAACTGTAGGTTTGACAGATGTAGAAATCGTTTATTCCAGACCAAGCGCAAGAGGCAGAGTCGTTTTTGGTAATTTGATTCCTTTTGGAAAAGTTTGGAGAACGGGAGCGAACGAAAATACAACGGTATCCTTTAGTGATGATGTAATTATTGATGGTAAAACATTAAAAAAAGGAAAATATTCGTTGTATACGAATCCAAAAATAGAAAGTTGGGAAATCATTTTCTACAAGACTACTGATAACTGGGGGAATCCAGAGGAGTGGAAAGAAGAAAATGTAGCACTTAGAGCTACCGTTAAACCAGAAACTGTAAATAAAAGTGTTGAAACTTTTACTATGGGAGTTAGTGGTTTAGACAATAACTTTGCTTTTTTAGAAATGTATTGGGAGAATTCCTATGCTGCCTTAAAATTTGAAGTGCCTACGCAACAAAAAGCAACTGCAAACATTGATAAAGTACTTGCTGGGCCGGGTGCAGGAGATTATTTTTCATCGGCTCAATTTTTATTCCAGTCTAATGGTGACAATGCTAAAGCATTAGTTTATGTTAACAAAGCATTAGACATGACAAAAGAAAAACCGTTTTGGTACAACAGATTGAAATCCTTAATTCAAGCTAAATTAGGAGATAAAAAAGGAGCAATTGAAACAGCAAAATTATCACTTGCAGCAGCTGAGATTGCAAAAAACCAAGATTATGTAAAAATGAATAAAGACAGTATTGCAGAGTGGAGTAAGAGCTAATTTACTGCATTTAAGTACAAAATCCCGCTTCGATACTATATCGAAGCGGGATTTTTTTTGTGTTATATTTCCAATTTTAGCCATGATTTGTAGATCATATTCGAATTAGTACAGACTTAGGCAATGATAAATTTAACCACAGATTCGCAGATTTTTATTTTGAATACGAAGCACTTGTGCTATCCTAATAAACTACCATTGATTCCGAGATTAGTTGTATGTTGTAAAAAGAATAACCGCAGATTCAGAGATTTTAATAATCTGCGAATCTGCGGTTTTAATTACAAAAGTTTATTTAATTAAAACAAAAATAATTTTACTTTATGCTACAACTGCCTTCTGATTTCTAAAAATAGTCCATTGTAACATTAACGAAATTACTATGGTGAGCATGGCTCCTATAAAATTTAACCACAGGTAACCCAGTTTTTCTTCTCCACTTGGGAAAATATAGATGGCATAATAATAGATAATGAAAATTGTAAGTTGACTAATTACCGCACTGTAAAAAATAGCTTTGGATTGTACATTTTTGATATAAAAACCAACTAGAAAAATCCCCAAAACGGTTCCGTAAAATATAGATCCAATGATGTTTACCAATTGAATCAAATTTTCAAATAAGGTACCAATACAAGCAAAAAGTATGGCAATAACACCCCACAATAGAGTGAAAAATTTTGTTGCGTACAAGTAATGTCTTTCTGATTTTTCTTCTTTTAAGTTACGTTTATAAATGTCAATAGCAGTAGTCGATGCTAGTGCATTTAATCCTGAAGCGGTTGACGACATCGCAGCCGAAATAATTACGGCTAGTAACAAGCCAATAAGTCCTTTGGGTAGATAATTTAGGATAAAATGAAAAAACACATAATCTTTATCATTAGTCTCACTGTTGCTGTCGGCTTTTAGGATTATTTCCTTTGCTCGATCTCTCAAATCTTTTTCTTTATTTGATAATGCGACCAATTCTTTTCGAAGAATAGGATTGTCGTAATCTTGATTGAGCTGATCGATATACAACAGATTAATTACTTTTTTATCTTCCGATAAATCGTCTAATTTTTTCTCCAAAGCATTGTATTCGCCCTTAAAAGCTGATTTTTCAATCATAGCTTTGTTATTTGGATTGAAATTCAAAGGAACGGGATTGAACTGAAAAAAAACAAATACCATAACACCAGTCAATAAAATAAAGAACTGCATCGGCACTTTTAATAGGCCGTTCATGATAAGTCCCATTTGACTTTCGCGAACTGATTTTCCGGATAAATAACGTCCCACTTGAGATTGATCGGTTCCAAAATAGGCTAACGCCAAGAAAAAACCACCGGTTATTCCGCTCCAAAAGGTATATTTTTCTTCGGGATCAAATGAAAAATTGACAATATTCATTTTATCATTAGCACCAGCGATATGCAAGGCAGAAGTAAAAGTCATGTCATTTGGTAAATAATGCAAGATCAGAAAAAAGGTAATAAACATTCCCGACATGATGACAAACATCTGTTGTTTTTGAGTTACATTAACCGCTTTGGTTCCACCAGAAAAGGTATAAATGATAACAAGAACACCAATGATAATATTCATATAGGTTAAGTTCCAACCTAATATCGCCGATAAGATAATGGCTGGTGCATAAATCGTTAATCCAGTTCCAAGTCCTCTTTGAAACAAAAACAAAATAGCTGCAAGCGAACGCGTTTTTAAGTCAAATCTTTTTTCGAGGTATTCATAAGCTGTATATACTTTGTATTTGTGATATAATGGGATAAAAGTAACGCAAATGACAACCATCGCTATGGGTAATCCAAAATAGAATTGAACAAAGCCCATTCCGTCATGGTAGGCTTGGCCTGGCGTAGATAGAAACGTAATGGCACTGGCTTGTGTTGCCATCACTGAAAGTCCTACAACGTGCCAAGGGGTTTCATTACTTCCTAGAATAAAGTCTTGAACATTTTTACTGCCTTTGGTTTTCCAAGCACCATAAATTACAATGAACAGTAAAGTGACTATGAGTATAATCCAATCAAATAATTGCATAATTTAAGCGTATAATTTCATGATGAGACAAAAGATCAAAATATAAATGGCATTGGCCACTAAGACCCAAGTATAGTTTTTTTTCCAGGTTTTTACTTTTTTTGTTTCCATTTTAGTTAGGTTTAGGGCTTGATTTTTTGTGTAGGAATCGTTTCTGATGGCTGTAACGAGATCATATTAGAAAGTAATTTATATGCACCGGTAACACCTTCAGGTAGTTCTCTAAAAAAACTTAACCCAGTATAAATGTAGTGTCCTTTTCCATAAGGAGCAATTAACAGAGCACCATTTTTTGGGCTTTCCCCTTTATCATTTGAAGATAAAATAGGAGTGAAGGCTGTATCATATTCACCCGGATAATACAATCCTTGCTCTTGTTTCCAGCCTTCAAAATCTTTAGTTGTAATTTTGTTTGGAAAATTTAAAACGGGATGATTTGGTGCTAAAAAGCGAACTTCTGCATTTTCTTCTGTAACCCGATCACGAGAAAGTTTTAAAGGGTACGGCGCAATTTGATCTGTTATTAAATCGCCAGCGGTATTGTATTGTACAATCATTGTTTTTCCTCTTTTTACAAAATCAAAAAGTATGTTTTGCTTATTGGCTAAGGCGGTTACAGTGTTGTAAGCCCGAACTCCGGTCATTACCACATCAAAATTTTCTAATTTTTCAGGTGTAATGTCTTCAGGTTTAAGGAGCGTTACGGTGTATCCTAATTGCGTTAAACTATTAGGAACTTCATCACCAGCACCCATGATGTAGCCAATTTTTTCGTTAATGGTTTTTAAGTCTGTTTTTATTACTTTGGCTTCAGCTGATTTTAAAACTTGCTGTTTGGTAATGTGGTCGTAATTAATGATAATTTGCTCCTTGTCAAAGCGTTTATTGTCAATAATTACAATGCTTTTTGCTGTTGCTTCCTCCGATTTATTTGGAGCAGTTACTTCAAAATAAACGATTTGTTCGGTACCCTTTTTTTCAATACTAAACGGAATTGATTTTGGGACAATTTTCCAGTTGTCAGGAAGTTCAAGTTGTAAATCTCCTTTTAATGCGTCTTTTCCGGCCTTGATTTTCACACCTACATATTTACTTTTTGTGTCTCTAAAAAGCAAAACTTTGTCAATGATTGATGTGGTCACCTCTGGTACAATATCCAAATAATTATAGACTTCACCTTTTACGTCGTCATTGTATTTGTAAATTACAGTCCGCTCAAATGGAAGTTCGACTCCGTTTATTTGAATCGTAAAAACTACTTTAACTTCGCGAATAATATCAGGAATACCTCTATTTTGTTGTTGCTTTACGGTATACATTCCTACTGTTCCTTTTTCGTCTAACCAATACGGTTGCGTGTAGTTAATTGATTCAGGTAATTTTAAATCGAGGTTTATGTTATTTAGAATATTATTTTTCAACTCGCGATTCAGGGGTGTATTTATTTTTTCTGGTAAAGTGGTCACGCTCGTTAATTGTATAGGCGCTGAGCTTCTGTTAATGGCTTCAAGTTTCAGTTTAATAGTGCTTCCGGGAGTTGCTTCTTGATTTTGGGCTACGGCTTCTAAGTATAATCCTGAGCAGGCAGCTATAATTTCTTTTATTGCCTCAGATTTTAGCGGTACCCAATGATTTTCGTCCAAAGCTTTCATCATAGCATAGGCTTTCGCCAAATTTGGAATACTCGCAGATGGATTGTTATAATTGTATTCTACTGCAATTTTAGATAGTAATTCGCCAATGGCTTTCCCTCCTTTAACACGATTCCAAGAGGTATCAATTCCTTCAAAAATAGATTTTTTCGCTTGCAGTGGTTCACCATTTATGAATTCTAAATATTCTGTTTCTTCACCTCGTGTTCCTGTGCTTCCAAAACCTTGTGATTGATGACGACTGCGACTTAAGGCAGCAATTTCCTGATTTGATTTACCAATGCCCGTATAAAACACACCAGTTTGCAAGGCAATTAAATTGGTTTTATCAGCTGCATTAAATTTTTCTATAGTACCGTAAAACCACCATGAGGTGTTAAAAAACTGGCGTTTTACTTGCCAAGGTTGTACAAATTCTAATTGTTCAGGAAAAATAGTTGGATCGTTTGCTAAGGCAAAACTTTCTACACTAAGCATTGCCGATGCCGTGTGATGACCGTGAGTGGTTCCTGCAGAGCGATGATCAAATCGGTTGACAATTACATCGGGTTGAAATTTTCGGATGGCCCAAACAACATCAGCCAGTACTTTCTCTTTATCCCAAATTTCTAATGTCTCTGTTGGGTTTTTAGAAAAACCAAAATCGTTTGCACGAGAGAAAAATTGCTCTCCTGCATCAATTTTTCTAGCTTCAATAAGTTCTTGGGTTCTTATCACGCCTAGTAATTCTCGTAATTGCGTTCCTATTAAGTTTTGTCCACCATCTCCGCGTGTCAAAGATAAATAGCCAGTTCTAGCTTTTTGTTCGTTGGCTAAATAGGAGATTAAACGTGTATTTTCATCATCTGGGTGAGCCGCGATATAGAGTGCAGACCCAAGAAAATTTAGTTTCTCAATTTGATTATAAATTTCAACAGAATTCGGCTTTTTGGGTTGTTGTGCAAGAAGTATTTGGCAACATAAAAGAAAAAGTAATAGTGTTGAGAGGGATTTTTTTTGCATTGTTTTAAATTTAATTTGCAATTGCTTCAAATGTAGGAATTAAATAATCTCTTCTAAAATGTTTTGTATTTTCTTTAGTAACAAAAAAGAGAGAGAGAACCAAAACTGATTCTCTCTCTCTCTTTTAAACTATTATTTGCTTAATCTCTATCATGTCCTTTTCCTTTACCATGCCCTTTATCGTGTTTTTTATATTCTTTTCGGTTATCATCATCATGATCTCTCTGATAATAATTTCTATTATCGTTGTCATAATACCTGCGATTATCATTGTAACCTATATTTCTTTGTTGGCTACCATGGTATCCTCTGTAATATTTTACTTTATGATTTCTAAAGTTGGTATACGGTCTAGACCCATGATAATCGTTGAGTACTACTTTGTATCCACCGTATAAATCATAGTTTCGATATTGATTTGATAAATATCTAGAACGAATCCATCTACCACCACCAAAATAAATGAATTGAGTAGCTCTCACATCATAATAAGCTTCAACATCTGGTAAGTAGTAATATTCAGCTTCAGCGTAGCCAACAGGACCCCAGTTTGGAGCGGTACCTATGTTAAGATTTACAGAGATTTGTGCATGTATGGTACTCGAGGCAAAAAGGATAATTCCTATGGCGATTAGTTTTAATGTTCTCATCTTTTCAAAAATTTAATTAGTAATAATTTTAATATAATAGCTCGTAAACACGATGCTTTTAAACTATTTCCAACAACTGTGCCAAAACATGCAAAAGGACATTTAGTTAAGCATTAATACCATAAAAAAAAGAGCCTCATTGCTGAGACTCTCCTTATAAATTATATGAAATCAGTATTAATTTTTTCCATTTCCATTATTCCCTTTTCCACCTTTATGTCCATTTTCTTTGTGTCCATTTCCTTTATTACCATTCTCATAATTCCCATTACTTTTGTATGCCTTGCTATTATAACTTCGGTTGGAACCTATAGATTTTTGTGGTTTTCCTTTATATCCTTTGTAATATTTTACTTTGTGAGATTTAAAGTTACTGTAAGGTCTTGAACCACGGTAATCGTTTAGGACAACTTTATAACCATTGTATAAGTTATAGTTTCTGTATTGATTAGGAAGGTTTCTGGAACGAATCCATCTTCCTCCACCAAAATAAATAAACTGTGTAGCTCTAATATCATAATATGCTTCGATATCTGGTAAATAATAATAATCTACAGAAGAGTAACCAACTGGACCCCATGAAGGAGGATTACCTAAATTTACATTTACTGAAACTTGTGCTTGGGTTGCAGTCGTGGTAGCAAAAAGTATAATTCCTGCAATAATTAATTTTAATGTTTTCATTTTTCAAAATTTTAATTAGTAATTAATACCTAGTAATTTTTAGTTACCGTATTATCTCGTTTTATGATAAAGCCAACAACTGTGCCAATATCATATAATTAACTATTAGTAGTGTTATTTTACTGCATAAAAAAAGGAAACGAATATCGCTTCCTTTTTCTACAGTTATAAATTTATTTACAATAAAAGAATCAATAAAAGAATAACTATTATAATTGCTCCTACAGAAAGATATACACCATTTCCTGTAGATTTTAATTCTGCTTTAATTGCACGCACTTCTTTACGCAGCTCTTTTTTCTCTGAAGCGTTTAAAGATGATTTGTCCATTGCTTTTATTTCGTCAAGACGATTCAGCAATACTTTAACTTCAGCAGGTACTTCTTTTGGAGTATTTGAAACCGAAGTTGGATTTTTCTCTGCGGCTAACATTTGTGTTGGAACAACGCTTAATGATAATACCATCATCATTAAATAAAAGGTGATTTTTTTCATTTTTTATGGGTTTTTGTTAGTAACTAATTACAGTATAAAAGTAAGTATTATTAACAGATGTAATCTTATACAATTATTATATTAAATTACATAATTAACACTATTGGTTTTGCTGTTTTAAGAATAACTTATTGATAAGCTTGTAGTTATGTAAAATAATAAAAAACAGTTATTTATAATGATTGCGACTTATTTAAAAATAACGGCTCGTGGTTTGCCTAAATCAAAATCTTGAAATCCAAAATCAGTAGTTTCAAATGAGTTCGTTTTAAAAACATTTTCGCCGGTACCAGGAATTGATGGATAGTAAGATAGTGAAATTTGGAAGGCACTAAATATTAAAAAGTCATTGTTTATAATCATTCCTATTCCAACTTTAGAATAGGCTTTACTTACTAATAGTCCACGGGTAGGGGTTCCAAGCAATGCAATAGAATAGTTAAAGTAAGGGTTTAATCGAAATCCCCATAGATTCCATGGTGCATATGCCTGCGTTTGCAAAGTCATTATTGCTTTTTGGGTTCCATATTCAGGACTATTAAATCCTTGGATGCCATTGTTGTCATTAATACTAAGCTGATCGCCAATGCTATTAAGTCGTTTGGAACCAATAATTAATTGTGGCTTTACGAACTGTCTCAATTTCCATTTCCCAAAGCTCATTAACTTGGTAAAGTAATTCGCTTGAAATGAAAAAGCACTTTGTTCGGTAATAGATTTATTTAGAAAAGTACCCAACTCAAAATTAGCGCTTAAAAATCCCCATTTATAATAATTTCCGAAAGCCGCACGTGCTCCAATGTAATAGCGCCCTAGATTATTTTTAAATTGGTATCCCGAAGTAATTCCAAATATTTTTCCAATGGGAACATCTTCAATAATTCCATTTCTGAAAATATAATTATCTTGAACGAACTTCCGTGATGCAAGACCAATTCCTAAGAATGAAAATTGTTCATTAGTGTAAAATTTTTCAGGATCGTAAACCAGAGCCGGACTCTCTAAATATTTTACATTTAAAAAACGACCTGCAAGTATTAGATTTGTAGTTCGGTCACTTTCAGTATTACGATTGAGAATTTTAAAGGCATAACCAAGCCATAAATCATGGGAATTGTATTTGAAATTTTGGTATGAAAATACACGATTGTTATCTGGAAGCGTGTCTTTTCTAAACTGTGTGTCAAGATAAATTCCTCCAGCCCATTTGGTAAGTGCAGAATAAAACAAACGTTCTATGTTGATGCTTTTACTGTAATAATCATCTAAATCGATCTGATAATTTACTGTAGTTTTAATGAATGTATTTTTAAAATTAGGAATGGTATACCCCACACCATAGGCATTTTTGCCATCGCTGAATCTGTTTCTAAATTTTGTATTTAATTCATGACCAGAACCTATGATATTTCTATCAATAATTTCAAATCTACTTCCGGAACTAGACACAGAGCCTTTTGGAATAATACTCCAAGAATCTAAAACTCTAATATTAATATCTATCGAGTCACTATTGTTTAGAATTATTTGAGGAGCGATATCTACACGGCTGATGTACCGTTGGGTTCGAATTAAACGTTCAGATTCTTTGACCAATAAGGAATCAAATGGTTTATTTTTTTTTATGAGTAATACATTTCTAATCGCACTTCGGCTGGTTTTGATGTGAATTCTATTACCAGAACGTTCTGCCCAATTTCTAGGTTTTTTAGTAGTGTCAAGTTCAGAATACCCGAATGGATCTAATGTTACAATATTGATGTTTCGAATAATTTTTCCTTCAAAAGTTTTAAATACTTTGGGGGCAATAGCTAAATCTTTAGTTTTTAGATTTACAGGTCTGAAAACGAGTTTATGAAAGAGTTTTGTAAATTTATTTTTCTTAGAGTAGGTCTGTATTTGTTTATACATAGCTGAGGAATCTTTTCGCTTTTTTTCAACCTGAGAAAAAGAAATTTGATAACAGCAGGCGATTAAAATAAGTAGAACCAGTCTTTGTTTTTTAAACATGATAAAAAATAATAATTTTAAACATTGTTAACCAAACAAAAGAAAAATCTTTTAAGTACTAGTTCGAATTAACAAAATTCAGAATTTGAATAGTCGAAAGATACTCTTTTAAAGATTATTCGTTGGTTCTAGTAGTGTCATTTTCGGTTGTAGTTTCAGTAAATACGGGGACTACAATATCAGTCTTGATAACTATTTTTTTTGGTGTTGATTCAGAATCAAACAACGGTAGCTTAATGTTGCGCCAAGTATATGTTTTGGGTAAATGATCTCCCATAAGGTATCCCCAAGGTTCTAAGGATTCTACTCTATCAAAAATTACTTTGAGTACTGCCAGAATAGGAAGTGCTAAAAACATACCAGAAACTCCTGCAATTGCTCCACCTATAATAATTCCAATAATTGATATAAAGGCGTTTATTTCTACTTTTGAACTTACAATCATAGGAACCAAAATATTATTGTCAATTAATTGAACTATAACAGTGACAACGATGACACCAATAATTATGGACAAATCTGGTGAACTAGTTAGAGAAGCCACAATACTTAATACTCCAGCAAAAAGAATTCCGATGTATGGAATAAGATTTAAAATCCCTGTGATTATTCCCAATAAAATGGCATATTTCACACCAATTACCATAAACCCGAGTGTTGTCATTGTTGAGACTAAAATCATTTCAATGATTAAACCCACGATGTAACTGTTGATAGCTACTCTTATGTTTGTCAATATATCTTTTAACTGCTCGTGGTTCTCTTTTTTGAATAACTTGGATAAAAACAATAAAAAATGCGTTCGATACAGCAGAATTAAAAAAGTATAAATAGGTATTAATGTCAAATTTACCAATGTATCAGTAAATGACATTAAAGTAGTACCAATCATTTCTTTTCCCTTTTCCATTGAATCTTCAGTAGCGGTATCAATATATTGCTTTTGCTCGCGGGAACTTAAATGGAAATTATCTCTTATAAATCCTTGAATATTTCGAATATGAATGTTGATGTTACGCTCAATTTTATCAAAATCTTCTGCAAAATCACTTATTTGAAAGGATAAAAAGACAAAAACCCCAATAAAAAACAAAACAAACAAAAGTACAGCCAGCATAACTGCTAAAACATGTGGAAAATAGAGTTTCGATTTTAGAAACTGCACTATTGGATACAGTAAAATAGCAAATAAAAAGGACATCATCACTGGCACTAAAATATCCTGACCAATATAGAGTACGAAAATTAGTGCTATTAGACCCAATAAAACAGCGGTTAATTTAGCATACAATGGAAATTTTAAAATGTCATTCATGTTTTATATTCTTTAAATAAGTGGTACACTATTCCATACTGAATGGTTTAATTCCTAATCGACAAATATGAAAAATTAAAAAAATTGAAGTATTATATATTTTCTATCAATAGTTGTAAAATTATCACTTTTAAAAAATAAATTTGGAATCTAAAATCGAAAAAAGTTATGCAATAATGTCTCAATCCACAAATTCTTTATCGTCAAAATAGTCTTTCAATATCGAAATTCCTTTTTGTAAAAGGAGATTATTAGGATATATGATTTTTTCGCCTTCCCTTGTTTTTAGATACACATGAAATGCTCCAATATCTTCAATTTCAGCTTCGATAGGAAAATCTTTATCATGTATTTTTATGACATCACCTATTTTAAAAGGGAATGAAAAAAACAAAATAACACCGGATGTAATGTTGCTTAAAATAGACCATTGGGCAAACATAGCAACACCCACAACAGTTGTGATAGAAGAAAGTGCGATAAATATATCCTTGGTTTGGACTCCCCAAATAACGATTAAAGCAATTACGACCAAAATATTGATAAACAAGTGAATGTATTTAATCACTAAATTGGTTCTATGTTCTAGAGTTTGATTTGTTTTTGCGTAACGTCTCACCAGTTTTGTAGCAATTATTCGAAATAAAATCAAGAGAATTCCAAGGATTCCAGTGGCAATAAGTTCTCTTGTATATTCTTTAAAAAAGACCATATTCATAATTTAATTAGGCTAATTTACACAAATAGTCGTATACTTTATCTGTAGGCAGTCCCATTACATTGGCATAGGAGCCTTCAATTTTTGAAACGCCAATAAAACCGATCCATTCCTGAATTCCATAAGCACCAGCTTTGTCATACGGTTTATAATTTTCTAAATAATAATAAATGGCTGCATCACTTAGTTCCTTAAAGGTGACTTTGGTAACATCATGCAAAACATCCTCTTTCTCATTGGTTTTAAAACAAACCGATGTGATGACTTCATGGGTTGCATTTGATAAAGATTTCAGAATTTCAAAAGCATTTTTTTCGTCTTTTGGTTTACCCAAAGCGGTATTATTGTGCCAAACAATTGTATCGCTGGTTACTAGAATTTCACCTGCTTTTAATTCGCCTTCATAAGCACTCGCTTTTAACACCGCTAAATAGTTGGTAATTTGCTCGGCTTTTAACTCTGGAGGATAAATTTCATCAATTTCTTTTAATCTAATTTCAAAATCCAAGTCTAAATCCTTAAAAAATTGTTGGCGTCTTGGTGAACCCGAAGCCAGAATTAAACGGTATTTTTCTAATTTATTTTTAAGCATTGTATTTTATATTTATACTGATAATAACAACGGAGAGAATTCCAAAGAACATAATCCATTTCAAGAGCAAACTCAAGGTATAGAATTCCTTTTTAGTTTGTGCCGACCAAACTTTTACAGTAAAATAAAATAAAGGGCCCATTACAAAAAGCAACAAATAAATGGTGGTATAAATCAAGTTTAAAAGATACGCATTGATGTAATACAGCAGGAATAAAATAGGAACAAAGCTAAGTCCAAATACTATTTTAGCAGTTCTAGATTTACCAATAACAATAGGTAAAGTGCGTATTCCTTGATTGTAATCACCATCAACATCTTCGATATCTTTAATGATTTCCCGCAGCATATTAATGAAAAAAGTAAAAATTGCATAGTCCAAAAGTATAGAAAAAACAATTCTCATTTGTTGTTGGTTTCCAGCGTCTATTGCGGGTAGTAAGTCAAAAATACCAATGATAATGACACTGCAAGACAAGAGGATTGCTACTATGCTATTGCCAACAATCAGTATTTGTTTCAAACTTGTTGCATACAAATATAGGGTGGCAGCGATCAAAATAAAAACAGCCGCAAAGCTAGGTTTCAAGATCACATTTGACAAATAAAAACCAATTGCGACACCGGCAACCGTAAGTGCCATATAAAGGGTATACGCATTGGTTTCGGAAATATTTTTTCCAATTATAACATTATTTGGCTTATTGATTGCATCTGTTTTTTGGTCCAAAATATTATTAATTACATAACCACCAGCAGCAATCAAAACTGTGGATAAAACTAATAATCCGTATTGCCAATCGGCTAGAGCCAAAGGAATATCTTGAATTTTAAAAAAAGCATATCGAAAAACAAGCTGCATAAAAGCAAGCATTAGTAAGTTTTGATAGCGAATGAGTTTTAAAATTGGAAACATTGATGATATTTAAAATTATAGTTTAACATTTAAAATAGTTCTAATCGTGTTTCCCATCAAAATGTGCCATCCATTTTCCTTGTGCTTTCATGACTTGTTCGATGACATCTCTTGCAGCACCTTTTCCACCGTTTTTATGCGAAATATACTTAGAAATCGCCTTGATTTCTGGACTTGCATCTTGAGGACAGGCCGCTAAACCAACCAGTTTCATCACATGAAAATCAGGAATATCATCGCCCATATACAAAACATGTTCTGGATTAATAGTGTAAACATCCGTGTATTCTTTAAATGTTTCTACTTTATTTGGTGTTCCTAAGTGAATGTCTGTAATTCCTAAATTGCGTAATCTTATGCGAACGCCTTCGTTGCTACCTCCAGAAATGATGCACACATTATAGCCACTTTCTACAGCAGCTTTCATGGCATAACCATCTCGAATATTCATAGTACGAAGAATTTCTCCTTCATTGGTCACAAAAACAGAACTGTCTGTAAGTACGCCGTCAACATCAAATATAAACGTGCTGATATCATTCATGATTTCTTTATAACTTTTTGCCATTCTCTTGTATTGATTGTGTTAGTGTTTGATAAATTTTAAGATGATTTTTAGTAGTTAAAAATGCCTCATGTGCAGCAATAGTGGCTGTATCATTTCGCTTCGCTGGACCTGTTTGTGCATCTTGTGGCGAAAGTAACATTATTTTTTGAGCGGTTTCAGAAATTAAAGGAGTTAAAATTTCAAAAGGTACGCGGTTGTCAGTACAAATTTCTTGTCCTATTTGATACAGATGATTGGTGAAATTGTTCACAAAAACGGCCGCTACATGCAAGGCTTTTCGTTGTTCAGAGTTGATTGCGAATATCTTATCCGAAATTGATTTGGCTACTTTGTCTAATAATTGATAGTCAGTTGCATTTTCGCTTTCCAAGCAAATTGGAATAGTTCTAAAATCTACTTCCTTGTTTTTTGAAAAGGTTTGCAAGGGATAAAAAACACCTTTTCGATTGTTATCATCCAAAGCATTCAAGGAAACGCTCCCCGAGGTGTGAACTACCAAGCGATTTTTAAACGGAAGTTGTGCAGCGATCTCAGCAATCACAGCATCAGATACAGCAATAATATAAAGATCGGCTTCTACTAAAGAATTCAAATCATCCGTAATTTTAGAATGATCGAGTAGGTGAGATACTGTTCCTAATCGCCTCGAATACACTTGTACCAATTCGATTTCAGTTCCCAAATTTTCAGCATTTTGAAAAGCAGTGATTAGATGCTGTGCTACATTTCCAGAACCAATAATAATAACTTTAGTCATGGGACAAAATTAGCAAAAAAATACGAAGTGTTTTTAGGGAATTTCTAAGTTGGTAATAAACTGAAAATCTATGAAAAATATGGTTTTACGCTTGAAATAGTATCTATTTAATTTTGGATTAAATTAACAAATGTGCGAATATAAGAGTCGAGATTTTTAAGTACTTTTGTGCCACTTTTATTAAAACTTAATCCCTTAAAAATGGATAAAAAAATAGTTTCTTTTTTGTTTTCTACTCGATTAATGGCTTTATTATTTATTGTTTATGCAGTTTCAATGGGTGCAGGAACTTTTATCGAAAGCAAATACAATACCGACACAGCAAAAATTCTAATTTATAATGCTTGGTGGTTTGAAGCCATTCATGTTTTTTTTATGATTAATTTTATTGGAAACATCAAGCGTTACCAATTATTAAAGAAAGAAAAATGGGCTACTTTATTGCTCCACCTCTCTTTTATTTTTATTATTTTAGGTGCTTTCGTAACACGTTACATTAGCTATGAAGGGATGATGCCCATAAGAGAAGGTGCCGCTGAGAATCAAATTTTTTCAGATAAAACCTTTCTGACTGTCTTTGTAGACGGTGAATTCAAAGGAGAAATGAAACGTCGTACGTATGAGAAACAAGTTCTTTTCTCTCCTGCAACGGACAACGATTTTAATATTTCTGGGAAATTTGCTGATACACCTTTTAAAATAGAATATGAAAATTTTATAATGGGTGCCAAAGAATACATCAAGCCAGACCCTAACGGAGTGACTTATTTGAAAATTGTAGAAGCAGGTGATGGCGGACGTCATGAGCATTTCTTGAAAGAAGGTGAAGTTCAAAACATTCATAACGTCCTTTTTTCGGTGAATAAATTTACAGATGGTGCTATAAACATAAACACAACTGGTACGGCTTACACCATTCAAACGCCATTTGAAGGAAACTTTATGCGAATGGCTGATAAATTACAAGGAAATGTAACAAAGGATGCGGTACAACCCTTAATGATGCGCTCTTTATATAGTATTGGCGAAATGCGATTTGTATTCCCAGATCCTGCAGTGAAAGGAATAGTCGATTATAAATCAGATAATGATTTTAAAGCGAAAAATCATGAGGATGCAATTGCAGTGAAACTTACTGCTGAAGGTCAAGAAAAAACAGTTACGCTATTAGGTTCAAAAGGTAAAATAGGAGAATCTAAAACAGTTAAGATTGGCAAAATTGATTATACTTTTTTCTACGGAAGTAAAGCGTATGTATTGCCTTTCAAGATCAAATTAAACGATTTCATTGCAGAAAAGTACCCAGGAACAGAGAAAAGTTATTCCGCGTTTGAGAGTAAAGTAACTGTTCAAGATAAAGAACCATTTGATGCCCGAATTTATATGAATAATGTACTAGATCATGGCGGTTATCGCTTTTTTCAATCTAGTTTTGATCCTGATGAAAAAGGAACTGTTTTGTCCGTTAACCACGATTTTTGGGGAACAGGGCTGACTTATGCCGGTTATTTTATGTTATATTTTGCAATGATGGCTATTCTATTTACTAAATATTCGCGTTTTGCAGATATCAAACGTAAATTGGAAGTGGTTAAAACCAAAAAAGCTAAATTATTGACCATTCTAGTGTTGTTATTCAGTTTGAGTGGTTTTTCGCAAGAGGAAGAGCACAATCATGATGAACATGACGGTCATGCCCATGTCGAAGCTGCTAAGCCGCCAGTAAAACATGAGAATCATACCAAAAAAGTATTGAGTCAAGAGGAACTAAATACTTTGATCACTAAATACAAAGTACCTGAAGAACATGCAGCAAAATTCGGTCGACTAGTGATTCAAGATGGTGGAGGAAGAATGAAACCCATCAATACGTTTTCATCTGAATTGTTGCGAAAAGTAAGCCACGATGATACTTACATTGGTATGAACTCTGATCAAGTATTTTTGTCGATGACACAATACGCCAGTTATTGGATTGAAATTCCGATTATTTATATCAAAAGCGGGAATGACAGTATTCGTAAAATTATAGGAATTGATAAGGAAGCTAAATTTGCTCCTTTCGTATCGTTTTTTGATGCAAAAGGAAATTATAAGCTTTCTAAATATTTAGAAGAAGCCTTTAAAGCGGCAAATCCTAATCAATTCGAAAAAGATTTTATTGAAACCGATAAGAAAGTAAACTTAATGGAATCAGCTTTGAGTGGTAGGATATTAAAAATTTTCCCAATACCAGAGGATAAAAACAGTAAATGGGTTTCCTACTTAGAATTGAATGAATCGGGATTCAAAGGGATGGAAGCAACGTATACCAAGAATGTATTGCCATTGTATTTTGGATCTTTGGCGAATGCTTCCAGTTCTAATGACTTTAAAACTGCTGATGAATTACTAGAAAGTATTACTGGTTTTCAAAAACGTTTTGGTAATAAAGTGATGCCAAGCGAGGAACGAATTACATCTGAAGTATTGTATAACAAATATGATGTGTTTAAGAAGTTACCCTATTGGTATATTTTTGCCTCTATATTGATGTTGTTATTAACAATTATGAACATCTTTAAGGAAAGAAAAGTGCTTAATTATTTGGTTAATTTCATGCATATAGTCATCGTTGCTTTGTTTGCATTGCACACTTTTGGATTAATTGCCCGTTGGTACATTTCGGGTCACGCGCCTTGGAGTAATGCCTATGAATCGATTATTTATGTGGCTTGGGCAACGATGTTTTTTGGTTTGGCCTTTGACCGAAAATCGAAATTGACTGTTGCTTCCTCGGGATTTGTAACGGCGATGATTTTAGCTGCAGCCTATATGAACTGGATAGATCCAGAAATTGCTAATTTGGTACCTGTTTTAAATTCGTATTGGTTGATGATTCACGTGGCCGTAATTGTTGCAAGCTATGGGCCTTTTGCTTTAGGAATGATATTGGGAGCGGTTGCTTTGTTGTTAATTTTGTTTACTAATGAAAAAAACAAAGCCAAAATGGATTTGAATATTCAGGAAATCACTTATATTAACGAATTAGCATTAACGATTGGTTTGATCATGCTGACTATTGGTAACTTTCTTGGAGGACAATGGGCCAATGAAAGCTGGGGACGTTATTGGGGATGGGATCCAAAAGAGACTTGGGCCTTGATTAGTATTATGGTGTATGCATTTGTCATTCATGCTCGATTTGTTCCTTCGTTACGTGGAAAATGGATTTTTAATTTGATGAGTATGTTTGCCTTTATATCAATTTTGTTCACCTATTACGGTGTAAATTTTCACTTGGTAGGATTGCATTCGTACGCTAGTGGAGAAGCTCATTCATTGAATTGGATCTGGTACTCATTAGGTGCAATCACATTATTCGGAGTGATATCTTATCCGAAATATAAAAAATACTATAAGAAATAGGTAGCAATAGTTATTTACGGAAGTATTTAAGTTTATTCGAGCGCATTCGAGAGCTTTTATAGGGTCTCGATTGCTCCCGTCATAAAAAGGTGTATATGACTAATTTTTTATTGCTTGTTCGAGCTTAATTGAGAATTTTATCGGGTAATGACTGCGCTCGACTTGTCAAAAAGCGTTTCAAATCGTACAAGATTTTGTTATTATTTGAAATTTATGTACACAAAAAAGGTTCAACTTTACAGTTGAACCTTTTTTAGTAATACAGAAAAAGATATAGTTTATACTTTTCCTAATGTATATAATTGTTCCATTGTAGGAGTCAGGCTTCCGCCTTTAGGCTCTAGCGTTATCCCAAATGCTTGCGCTTCATTAGCATTATTTACAGCAAATAATTTTTGATCATTTTTATCAAAATTTTCTAATAAACCGATGCTTGTAGGTGTTAAAGGATTTAGTTTTAATGCCCATACTTGATATACCATTCCTTCTGGTGGTTCTGGTAATCCCGAGGCATCAACATATACCACTTTTGTGTCTTGGTTCCAATATACTTTTGCAAAAGACTCTGGTGCAACTGCTTGACCACCCAAGCCAACAACTGTATTTTTGGTATCGCGTACTACTGCTAAACTTGTTTCAACAGCTGTATTTTTAATTTTTAAACTTTTAAATTCTTTCTCTAAAGTTGCTTTTTCGATTTGAGTATTTACAATTTGAGTACTAGATTGATTCAGCTGATTGTATTGGTAACCAACTCCAATTAACAATAGAATTGCCGCTGCCCAACCCATGTATTGAGATCTATTGCTAGATGGCTCCATTTGTATCACATTGGCATGTTTTAATTCTAGTTTTTCTTTAATTTTCTCAAAGTTGACCACTGAGTGAAAAGGAGAAAAACTGGATGATAACGCCACAATAGCTTTTTCAATAGAAATGATCTCTGAGTTTATCTCAGCAGAATTTCTTGCTTTGCTGGCAACTTCTTCGTTTTCAGACTCGTTTAATAAGCCGTAAACATAAAGTTCCAGAATTCCTGATTCTATATATTCTTTTGTTTCCATTATACTTTCAAATAATTACGTAGATCGTTTATACAATTTCTATTTTGTGTTTTTACTGTTCCAAGGGGTATCGCTAATTCATCTGAAGCTTCTTGTTGCGTATACCCTTTAAAAAATAATAAGTCGATAATCTGAATGCATTTTGGTTTTAATTTTTTTACAAAATCTTGTAATCCAATGGTGTCCATCTTATCTGCCAGTTTCGAACTGTCTTCAAAGTGATTTACGAAATTATCTGTTGATAGGTTTTTTTGACTATTATTAAAATTCTTGGAACGCAATTTATCTATGGAAGTATTTCTAGCTATATTTAGTATCCAAGTGTAAAAACGTCCTTTGCTTTCATTGTATGAATCAATGTTTTTCCAAATTTTAATGAATACTTCTTGTAGAACGTCTTCTGCTTCCTCTCTATTTTTTACTAAAACACTAATTACAGAGAACAAGCTCTTAGAATACATATCATATAGATGTGTAAATGCTCTCTCATCTTTTTTATAAATTAAAACCAATAATTCTTCTTGACTCATATGATTGTTTATTTTTAGTACTACAAATTTAAACTTTACTATCCATAAAAATAGTAAAATTATTCCAATGAACTTATTTCGGAAGTGCATTAATACGGCACATTTAATTTTTTTGATTAAAAACAGCTTTTTTGGAAAACTATTTTTGAATTGTTTACGTAAATAATCAAGTAAAGTATTTAAAAGTACTTCAGTAAAATATAACGAAATTCAGCTTATAAATTAATGTCCATGAACAAGTTAAACTGAAGGTTTAGCAATAGAAATTTAAATACCACAATAAGTTTTGTTGTTTATTTGTTTGGAAGCCTGGCAGTTCATAGAGTCAGGCTTCTTTTTTATTTAACGACTGTTTAACAAAAAAATAGTTTGTTGCGACAAAAAATTATTTAATTTTATAAAAAAATTAATGTTATGAAAAAGTTACTAAGCATTGCCACTTTTACAATGATTTTGTTCAGCTGTCAAAATCAGGCACAACCTAAAAAATCTGAAACTAATATGACAACACAAGAGGTTACTAAAGAAAATATATATCAGTTTAAAGTGGAAGATCTATCTGGAAAAAGTTTTGACTTTGCTACTTTGAAAGGTAAAAAAATCATGATTGTAAATACTGCTTCAAAATGTGGATTGACGCCACAGTATAAAGATTTAGAAGTTGTTTATAAAGAATACAAAGATCAAGGGTTAGTAATTATAGGTTTTCCAGCGAATAACTTTGCCTCACAGGAACCAGGCACCAATGAAGAAATAGCTACTTTCTGTCAGATGAATTACGGTGTTACTTTCCCAATGATGGACAAAGTATCTGTAAAAGGGGATGATATGGCTGCTATCTATCAATTTTTGACTCAGAAATCAAAGAATGGATTACAAGACTCTAAAGTAGAATGGAATTTTCAAAAGTACTTAATCAATGAAAAAGGGGAGTTGGATAAAGTAATTTCTCCTCGTACATTAGTTACCGATCCTGAAGTACTAGATTGGATAAAAGCTTAATTTTCTACCGCTAATTTGCTAATTTTTATATAGTAAACAAAAAAAAGAGATTTTCAGTCAAATGAAAATCTCTTTTTTTTGTGGTTTAAGTACGTGTCGAATATTTTCTAAATTTGAAATCATTAAAAACTCAAGTTAGATAAAGAATCAGATCTTAATTTTTCTTAATTTCTTAAAGTTTCTTTCTAATTAAATTTTTTCATTTTTGAAAATCTCAGCTACAGCAGCTTCGTAATTCCGAATACTTTGTGCTTTTTTAATTTTTTTCAAAACCTTATGCGGATTGGCAAACGTAACTGAAAAATATTCCCATAAGTGATACATTTTCAATAAAATATGTGTAGAACCTGAGAGTGATTCGCTGTAAATAGCATACAATGTATCATGAAATGCACTAAATAATTCCATTTTGTTGGTGGGATATTCATGCGTATTATTTTTTATCATACTTGGTAAGAATGGATCGGAAATTAATCCTCTCCCAATCATCCAGTGATCAATACTCGGATAGCGTTCTTGCATTTCATGAAATTTTGCAACAGATGTGATATCTCCGTTGTAATACAATTTGTGCTTGGTCGTGTCAATACATTTTTGAAAGCCATCTAAATCTACACCGCCTTTGTATAATTGTTTTCCTAAACGAGCGTGAATAGCTATATTTTTCAGAGGATATTTGTCAAGAATAGGGAGTACATCAATAATTTCTTGAGGCGATTCATAACCCAATCGCATTTTCATTGATACTAAAATATCTGATTCCGTGTGTGCTCTTTCTAGAATATGATTGATTTTTTCGGTATTACTAATCAACCCAGATCCCATACCAGACTTTGTCACCATCGGGTAAGGACAGCCTAAGTTCCAGTTGAGTTCTTTGTATCCAAGCTCCCGAACATACTTTGCTACAAATAAAAATTCATCAGCGTCATTTGTGATTACTTGTGGAATTACTTCTAAATCGAGATTGTTTTCAGGTAATAAGTCGCGTTCGTAAGAGGCTTTAATCACCATTTTTCCGTTGAAGCGAATATAAGGTGAATAAAAAGTATCGATACCTCCAAAAAGTTTGTTTTGGGAATTTCTAAATCTAAAATCTGTAAAACCCTGCAAAGGGGACGAAAGCAATGTAAAACTCATAATTACTATAAAAAAACAAAAGTACCTTTTTCAAGTTAGTAACACTAATTAAGGAGTCTTATTCTAAAATCAATTGCATAAAAACAGAATGCAACCAGCGATCAAATTTATATCCAGATTCCTTAATAATCCCTACAGTTTTAAAACCAAATTTTTCATGAAACTCTATGCTGCTTTGGTTTTCAGCATCTATTACGGCAATCATTGTGTGTAGCTTTTGATTCTTAGCAAGCTGAATGAGTTCTTGTAAAAGCAGTTTTCCAATCCCTTTTCCATGGTGGTTGTCGTTGACATAAACAGAATGTTCAACTGTAAATTTGTATGCCTCACGAAAACGAAACTCGCTATACATACCAAAACCAACCGCAATTCCGTCTAGTTCAGCAACTAGAACTGGAAAGCCTTTTCTGATTTTTTCTTCTAAAATATTTTTTTGTTGCTCAAATGACCTGATAGTATAATCATACAAGGCAGTCGAGTGTAAAATATTGAAATTAATGATGTCCAGTATCGCTTGGGTATCTTCAATTTTATAAGGTCGTAACGTGATTTTCATGAGTTGTTTATTTGCTTCAAAATTAAGAAAAAACAGCTAAAAATTAAGGAAAAAGGATTGCAAGTTTGTAACTTTGTATTTCAGAAAATTGATAAAATGATATACCCCAAAATACCTTTAGCTCAAAGCATTATTGAGATTTGTTTGGCCAAAGGAATTACCAACATTATTATTTCTCCAGGTTCCAGAAATGCACCCTTAACAATAGGTTTTGTGAGTAATCCAGCCTTTCAATGTTACAGTATTGCTGATGAACGAACCGCAGCTTTTTTTGGATTAGGAATTGCGCAACAAACTAGAAAGCCAGTTGTATTAGTTTGTACATCGGGTTCTGCTTTACTAAATTATTACCCTGCTTTTGCAGAAGCATTTTATAGTCAGATTCCTATGATTGTGATTTCAGCAGACCGCCCACAAAGTAAAATTGATATTGGCGACGGACAAACCATTCGTCAGGAAAATGTATTTGAAAATCATAGCTTGTACAATGCGAATTTGCATGAGGATGTTTCGGCTGAAAATGATTTAAAAATCAACGAGGCGATTAATATTGCTATTTCTCAAAAAGGTCCTGTTCACATCAACGCCCCTTTTGAAGAACCTTTGTACGAAACCGTCTCGGAACTTTCAGTCGAAGTGAATACTGTCGCTTCCGCAAATGTGACTCAGACGATTTCCATTGAAGACGTTTCGGAATTTGCAACGATTTGGAACAATTCAACCAAAAAAATGATTTTGGTTGGCGTGAATGAACCGAATGCCATCAATGAAAAAATAATTGATGCTTTTGCCAAAGACGAATCGGTTGTGGTGTTGACCGAAACAACTTCTAACTTGCATCACGATACTTTTATCAACAATATAGATACGATAATTACACCTTTTACGAATGAAGATTTTGAAAATTTTTGTCCAGAAATTTTAGTCACTTTTGGCGGAATGGTCGTTTCGAAACGAATCAAAGCTTTTTTAAGAAAATACAAACCAAAACACCATTGGCATATTGATTCTTGGCGAGCGTATGATACGTTTGGCGCTTTGACCAAACATTTTGAAGTAGACCCAAATGTTTTTTTTGACACTTTCTTATCGCTTACAAACGCAATAGAAAGTGATTATTTTCAGCAATTAGACGCTGTAAAAGCATTACGAAAGCTAAAAAGTGATATTTATTTAGATAAAATTCCTTTTTCGGATTTTAAAGTTTTTGAAAAAGTGATGCAGGGTTTACCAATCAATAGTCAGCTGCAAATCAGCAATAGCTCAGCTATTCGTTATGCGCAACTTATAGACATTCACCCTACAATTGAGGTATATTGTAATCGTGGAACTAGCGGTATTGACGGAAGTACCTCGACGGCTATTGGTGCGGCTGTAGCCAATGCAAAACCGACTGTTTTTATTACAGGTGATATCGGTTTTTTGTACGATAGTAATGCGTTATGGAACAATTACATTCCTGAAAATTTCAAGATCATAGTGATTAATAACGGTGGAGGAGGAATTTTTAGAATTTTACCCGGACACGAAGAAAGTCCTGTTTTTAATACTTTTTTTGAAACTTCACATTGTTTAACGGCAGAACATTTGGCTAAAATGTTTGGTTTTGAATATACTATCGCTAGTGATGAGGCAAGTCTTGAAAGTGGTTTGTCTACTTTGTATGGACAAAATGACAAACCTAGTCTTTTAGAAGTTTTTACACCTACATTAATAAATGACCGTATTTTACTTCAATATTTTAAAGAATTAGTCTAATTTTTTTTTGAAATTTGTAAAATTAAATGAATTAATGTTTAAATTTGAGAATACAAAAACCAAATAATCAAAACAAAACTTTAATTTATGAGTGCAAGAGAAGAATTAATTGTGAAGTATGCTGCTGATTTGAAAGAAAAATGCGGTGTAAATCCAGATATGGATTTGTTGACAAAAGTAACTATAGGTTGTGGACCGTCAATTTATAATGCTGATGCAGCAACGATAGCCGGAAGTCAGCAATCCGAATTAGATACGGTGAAAAACAATTTCTTAATTAAGAAATTAGGTCTTGCTGAAGGTACAGAACTAGATGCCGCAATTGATGCAGTAATGGAAAAATACGGTCGTTCTAACAGGAATAAATACAGAGTGGTAATTTATTATTTACTGGCTGTTCACTTCAAAAAAGAAAGCGTTTACAATTAATACTTAATTTGTAAATGGGAGCCATAAAAAAAGCGTTTGCCTCAGGCACACGCTTTTTTGTTTGATGTTCCATTGAACTTCTCAAAAATACGATCTAGTACTTAAAACTTAATTTTCTAAATGTGTGGATGATTAAAAATCTTCTAAAATTTAACGAATTGGTATTGGAAAAACTGGTAAACTAGAATGTCCTAATGGATCTACAGCTTGAACAGCAAACAAAAAGTTATCTTTTGAATACGGGATTACAGCTTTTGTATCTTTCACAAAAATTGTTTTTTCCCAATGTTGAGAGGATGTTTCTCGTACTAGAATATGATATCCGTAAACTGATTTTCCTTCAGGTGCAGTCCAAACTAATGTGGAGAAATTTGTTAAATCCTTCACTTCAATTCCAACGTTTGTAGGTGCTTTTGGAGACCACGCTAAATTACTGAATGTAGCCAAGTTAGAACAGGCTACTTTCTTTAAATATTCAAAGTCCATAAACTCAGCAAGATCGCCGTATTGAATGTCATTTTCTTTACGTACGTTTTGGTGTTGATGGTCATAGTTTTCATTCATTTCACAAAAACGAATGGCTGTAAATCCATTTTGACTAAAAGGAGTGTGGTCGCCTCCACGCAAGAAACGGTCGTTGCGATATACTAAATTAATATCCAGTTGCTCTACATATTGATTGGTAACCGTCTTGATGTATCGGGCTAATTGTCTGGATGGACTGTCATTATCACGATTAGTTGATTTACGCATTTTAGACTCCGCTTCTGTTTCTAAATAAGGGATGGTTTCACTAAAAACGCGTACTTTAGTATTGTCACGTAGCATTGTCCCGCTAGATAAACTGTTGCCAATCATATCATTATTTAGCATCGCAATTACATTCCATTTGCCCTCTTTGGCAACATCTGCTAAATGTTTGGCTCCATACAATCCTTGCTCTTCACCAACAACAGCTACAAAAATTAAGGTAAAAGGAAATTCTCTCTTACTCATGATTCGGGCCAGTTCCATCATAGCTGCCACTCCAGAAGCATCATCATTTGCACCTGGTGCGTCAGATTTTGCATCCATTACATCTGAGGCACGTGAATCTAAATGGCCGCTTATAATCATTACACGATCATCAGTAGGATCAGTTCCTTTTAAAGTTGCCATTACGTTTCCTAATTGGCTGTCGGTTGCAATTCGTTTTCCATCGGCTTTGATGGTAAAAAAATCAATAACAGAAGTTAGTCTTCCGCCTGATGCCATTGCATAGTTGTCAAATTCTGATTTTACCCAGCGCTGTGCTGCACCTATACCGCGGGTATTGCTTTTAGTGTCGCTTAAAGTGTGACGGGTTCCAAAAGAAACGAGTTTCCGAACGGTAGCTTCCATGTTTTCCGATTTTACTTCGGCTACCATTTTCTTTATTTCGGGATCATCGATTGTAGTTTGTGCGTAATTGGTATGAGAAATGAATAGTAGTAGGAACAAACAGAGAATTGAAGTTGGTTTCATTAATTGTTTTTTTAGTTTTACCAAAGTTAGTAAAAAAGAAAAAGAGTTTTTCATGTCTTAGTAATTTTAGGATTTTTTTGAGGTTAAAATCAAAAGCTAAGACTTGTTTTGCAATTCAGGATTCTACCTTTTAAGTTTTTTTTATTTGTATGCAGGGATTGTGATGTATTGTTTGTGTTGAACAAGCTGTGAAATTCTTGCTGTTAGGAGTGCGTTTATCTTAGTATTTAATTATTTGTTTTAAATGATGCTCCAAATGTTCAACATAGTCAGTTATCAAAAATTTTAAAGTCAGAATATTTTCTTTGATTTTCACTTCTTTTGTTAGGCTATCGTTAGGTATTTTTTTGATGATTTCAAGAAGTTGTTTGTTGTAGCTTGTCCAAAATGAAATAATTTGTTGAGCATTTATTGCTTGATAAAAACTAAATTCATTCCATTTGTTTTGGTCGTAACTAATTTCGGGTATATTTTCAAATTGTCCACGAATAAATCTTTGGTGATTATTAGTTGCGCTGTCTATCAAATGTCCAATAATCTCTTTTTTACTCCATTTTTCTACGGATGTTTTATATGAGAGATTTTCTTCACCAATTTCATAGAGAAGATTTGGAATTATTTCTATTAAATATTCTAATCTTTTTATTGTTATTTCAATCATTTATGTTTTTTTACTAATTATCGGCTTACTTCAGTTTGTATATAATTTAAATTTTTTTATTCCCATCGTAAATATAGTCGATTTAAACTACAAAAAATTAATTTTTTGCAAGAAGTAGATTGCTGATTACCTCTTGAAAAAGAGGTTAGAACTCCAAAAATAGTGTAGCATTAAATCCTTTTTCTAAACTTTACAATAATCTCATTGCAATATTAGTCACGGGTTCTTTCTTTGTTTCGTTTTCGGAACGCGTATCTTGTAAATTAGAAAAAGACCTAACAGGTTTTTAAAACCTGTTAGGTCTAAGAGCTTGAAACATTAAAGTTTGAAAAACGTATTTGGTTTTTTAATTGTCATAGTGTTTGTAGAGCAGCTAACCAGACCATAAACCTCATAAAAAGTTGCTTCTGTTGTTTATGTTATGAAAACAATATCACCTAATCTAGCCCTGATAGAGGCGGTATCCTCGTAGCGTAGCGGAGAGATAAAGCCGAAAGCGGGACAACCCGTGATGAAACAACGTAAATTTATGCTCCTAAAAAAGAAAATAATCGTGGGATTCTGGCTTTGTTTTTTTGTGGACAGTTTCTTAATATCCTATTTTCAAACTTCGTACCTTTGTGCTTTAGAAATTGAAAGAAAATGATTGAAATAGGAAAATACAATACGCTTACCATATTACGCGATACCAAAGTAGGATTGTTTCTGGGTAATCCTGAGCAAGATCCTGAAGGAATTCATGACATTCTGTTGCCTAACAAATACGTACCGAACGAATTTGAAATAGGTGAGGAGTTGATTGTTTTTGTGTATTTAGACCACGAAGAAAGACCCGTTGCCACGACATTAGAGCCGTATATATTATTGAATGAATTTTCACTTTTGCGTGTGAATTATACCAATCAGATTGGTGCTTTTATGGATTGGGGAATGGAAAAAGATATTTTAGTTCCGTTTAAAGAGCAGGCACGTCCTATGGAAAAAGGAAAACGCTACTTGGTGTACCTTTATATGGACGAGAAAACCAATCGCTTGGTGGCTTCCAGTAAATTGAATCAGTTTTTAAAAAATGAAAACCTAACCGTTGAAAAAGGGGAGGAAGTCGATTTAATTGTATCGCATATTACTGAATTAGGAATTAATGTAATCATCAACGAAATGTACAAAGGATTAATGTACAAAGATGAAGTGTATGATGATGCAATTCGCACGGGAGACCGCATGCGTGGCTATATTAAAATGATTCGTCCTGATAATAAAATTGATGTGGCATTGCAAGTTCAAGGCTATCAAAGTATCGAACCGAATGCTGAGAAGGTTCTGGATGAACTAAGAGCCAGCAGAGGTTTTTTGCGTTTGACTGATAATTCACACCCTGAAGACATTAAAACGGTTTTGAAAATGAGTAAAAAAACCTTTAAAAAAGCTATTGGTGCTTTGTACCGAGAGAAATTAATCGAGATCAAGGAAGACGGAATTTACTTGGTTAAGGAATAAAAAATACTAACACTAATGCTATTTAATCTTTTGTAACCATTAAGAGATTAAGGTAATTTAGTTAAGGGGAGATCTCTAATGTAGCTTAATTACAGATGGTTTAGAAAAAAATATATTGTTGTAAAATCTTTATTTATTTAAAAAAAAGAAAGACTAATCGTAACGGTTAGTCTTTCTCTTTTTAATGCTGTTTTAGAATATTAAATTCTGGCAACATTAAAATAAATTTGAAGTTCAAAAGTAGCTTTTTTCCGCTTCTAAGCACAATAGTATGCTCTATACTATTTTAAATATAGTAACTTAAGCGTAAGTACTTTATAATACTATTTTGTCTTTAAATGTACAGCTACTTGCTTACGAGTTAAGAAATAATTTCACAATAAGACCTTTGGTTTTTATATATATTTTAAGATCATTTTCTGATTTTTTATACTGTATCGCGATTGCAGATACAAGAAAAATAGATCTTTGTTTAACCATAGGTGTTACTTTATATTTTTAACTGCTGGGGCAAGTGCCAGTATCATTAGCTCGTTTATCGGGGCTTTAAAATTGTTTTTATAAGTTATTACCGTAGAAAAAAGAGCGACAAGATTTTTAATTGCATTCAATACATTCTTTTTTTAGGTTAATAAATCAGTGAAGAATCAATAATTAATTCAGATGAATCATGTGTATTCGTCTGATTAGATACACTTAAAAGTAAAAATAATTTGAATTGAAGTCGCGAAAAAAAAAATTAAAGTATCATTTTTTAACATTACTAAGCCTTTAATCAGAGAAGGATTACCACAAGCTTGTTGAAATAGAATAGATAAAATCTAAAAAAAGATTTATTTTTACATTAAATAATTTAAAACACAAACAATGGATTGGATTACTGCTAAAGATTACGAAGATATCACTTATAAAAAATGCAATGGTGTTGCCAGAATTGCTTTTAACAGGCCCGATGTACGCAATGCATTTCGTCCAAAAACAACTGCTGAATTGTATAATGCCTTTTACGATGCGCAGGAAGATACGTCAATAGGTGTCGTTTTACTTTCTGCCGAAGGGCCGTCTTTTAAAGATGGCGTATATTCTTTTTGCAGCGGTGGCGATCAAAACGCACGTGGTCATCAAGGATATGTAGGCGATGACGGACAGCACCGTTTAAATATTTTGGAAGTGCAACGTTTAATCCGATTCATGCCAAAAGTAGTTATCGCAGTAGTTCCAGGATGGGCTGTAGGTGGCGGACACAGTTTGCATGTGGTATGCGATTTGACTTTGGCAAGTAAAGAACACGCAATTTTTAAGCAAACGGATGCTGATGTAACCAGTTTTGATGGAGGCTACGGTTCAGCTTATTTGGCTAAAATGGTGGGACAGAAAAAAGCACGTGAGATTTTCTTCTTGGGACGCAATTATTCGGCTCAGGATGCTATGGATATGGGAATGGTAAATGCCGTGATTCCGCATGCTGAATTAGAAGATACGGCCTATGAATGGGCACAGGAAATTTTGCAAAAATCACCGATGGCTATCAAAATGTTGAAATTTGCTATGAATTTGACAGATGACGGCATGGTGGGACAACAGGTTTTTGCTGGCGAAGCTACTCGATTAGCGTACATGACCGAAGAGGCAAAAGAAGGTAGAAATGCTTTCTTGGAGAAAAGAAAACCAAATTTTGAGAAAAAATGGTTGCCGTAATTCAGTAATCAGTGTTCAGTTTTTACTGATCAGTCACAAAATAAGTTGAAAATGTTTAAAGTTTAAAGTTTTTTAGAAAAGGACTTTAAACTTTTAAACCTTATGGTTTAAACTAAATTTTATAAATGGAGAATTTTACAAACGAAACGATTGATACGCGCCAACTTCCAAAATTTGAGGAAGTTACTTTTACAAAATTAGATCCCAAATATATATGGGTGGTATTGATTAATCTGGCGTTTTTTATCGGCCTGCTTATTCTTGTTCCAATATTGTTTTCCATGTTTAAACCCGAAATTTTTTCAGAAAGAATCTGGCTGATTATAGGTGCTGTTATCCCTGCATTTTCGATTTTGTTGGTAGTATTTTCTTTTATTGGATTCCAAAGAAAAGGATTTGCATTTAGGGAACATGATGTGCTGTATAAATATGGAATTTTAGCTACTAAAACGATTATAATTCCTTATAATAGAGTGCAACATGTTGCGTTACATGAAGGATTTGTTTCCCGTTATTTGGGCTTAGCCAAAATTGAAATTTTCACTGCTGGAGGAAGTTCTAGTGATATTGAAATTCCGGGAATCGAAAAAGAACAAGCCGAAAACATCAAACAATTGTTGATGGGTAAAATACAAAAGCAATTGTAATGGAGGCCGATTTTAGTACTCCACAACGGCAATCTTCAATAGGGATTTTAGTGCTATTTTTTTACACGCTTCAGCAGTACGCTAGAGCGTTGTGGCCCATTATTGTGATTTGGATTTTCAAGTTTGACGAGGTTAATAAATTGTATTTTTTCCTTGGAATTAGTATCGTTTTTGTATGTATTGGAGTTGTTTCCTATTTGAAATATCTGAATTTTACTTTCTTTTTGGATGCTGAAAATCAAGAATTTATTATTACCGAAGGCGTTTTTAATAAAACCAAAACTGCGATCCAACTACGTAAAATTCAGCAGGTCAATATCAATCAATCATTTATTCAAAAGCTAATTGGGGTGTATGAATTGGAAGTTGATACAGCAGGAAGTGCTACAAATGAGGTTGGTATAAAAGCAATTTCACAGCAATTGGCTTTGCAGTTGAAATCTCGTTTATTAGAAAATGAATCGCTGCAACAAGAGGCAGAGGAAGAAGTTATATCATCGAAAGAAACAGAATTAAAGGGAATAGATTCTAAACCATTTATAAAAATAAGTTTTTTGAGTTTGTTGAAAGTTGGAATCACGTCTAATTACGTTAAAAGTATTGCTTTACTGCTCCTTTTTATGAGCACTATTTATGAGAATTTTCAAAAATTTGCGGAGCGGAATTCAGCTTACGAACACAAAGTTGATTCCTATATTGACGAAAATTTGATGTCAAAAGGAATTCTGGTTGGTATAGCTGTTTTATTTGCAATAGTTTTAATTATCAATGTCATTCGGACTTTATTCATCTATTTTGATTACAGTATCACGAGACAAAAAGGTTCTTTGTTGCTTACTTTTGGCTTGCTTAATACAAAAAGCACAATAATTAAACCAGAAACAGTACAAATTACGACCGTTACCCGGAATTATTTTCAAAAGAAAATGGGAATACTCGAGCTTAAAATTAGGCAATCTACTGGTGGTGAAAAAGAGGAACAAAAATCAGTAATAGAAATTCCGGGATGTAGTGAGACGGAACGAGATGCAATTTTGAAATTATTATTTCATAAAATTCCAGAAAGAGGATTGCTGCTAGAGCCTAATTTTCGTACACTTGTTTTTTCTATTTTTCTTTCTATTGGATTACCTTTATTGGGATTTATGGCGGTTGGCTATTGGTTTGCACCTATGATTTTTGAATATAATTATGTGGTGCCCATTTATGTTATTTTTATTGGATTAATCCAGTATTTTAAATACAAAAACAACAAATTGTTTATCCATAAGAATTTTATAATTAAACAAAGTGGTGCTTGGGATGTGAGTAATGCGATTATTGTACCTAGTAAAATTCAAGCGATTACAACGTCGCAGCTTTTTTGGCATAAAAAACTAGATATTGGTTCCATAACATTGCACACTGCAGGAGGAAATATTGCATTTCAATTAGGGAATTATTCAATACTCAAACAAAAAGTCAACCTTTGGTTGTACGAAATAGAAACTTCCAATAGCAATTGGATGTAACAAAATGGTTTAAAGTGTAAGGTTTAAAGTTGTTTGCTATACAAATCTTAAGTTTTAAACTTCAAATTTTTAAATAAAAAAATATGAAACATTGGATCGAAGCCGCACGTTTACGAACCTTACCTTTATCGGTTTCTGGAATAATAGTGGGGAGTATGTATGCTTTGGCGCACCCAACAGATAGTATATTGACCCCAACAGAAGTCTTTAACTGGCGATTGTTTGGCTTTGCAATTTTAACAACATTAGGATTGCAAATACTGTCCAATTTTGCCAATGATTACGGTGACGGCATCAAAGGAACAGATAATGAAGATCGAGTAGGACCAAAGCGCGCCATACAAAGTGGTGTGATTACTCCGCAAGCTATGAAGCGCGCCATTATAATTACATCAGTATTGACATTGTTATCGGCTATATTGTTGATTTATTACGCGTTTAGAGATACAAATCTATGGTTTTCTTTGTTTTATTTGGTGTTAGGAATTTTGGCAATTATATCTGCCATTCGCTATACAGTTGGGAATACCGCTTATGGCTACAAGGGTTTTGGTGATGTATTTGTGTTTGTATTCTTCGGATTGGTAAGTACTTTAGGTGTGAATTTTTTATACTCCAAGCAATTGGATTTCGAATTGGTTTTGCCTGCCATAGCCATTGGATTGTTAAGCGTAGGTGTTTTAAATCTCAATAATATGAGAGACGAAGCATCCGATAGAAAATCAAATAAAAATACGATCGTAGTTAAAATTGGCGGAGCTAAAGCTAAAATATACCATTACATTCTTATTGTAACGGCGATGGTTTTGGTGTTGATTTTTGCAATTATAGATGATTTTAATTTTGATCAATACTTATTTTTATTGGCGTATATCCCTTTAACTAAGCATTTAATTACTGTATATAAAAACCATAATGCTAAGGAATTAGATCCCGAATTAAAAAAATTGGCACTAAGTACTTTTGCACTTTCGGTATTGTTGTCGTTAGGTATGATTTACTTCTTTTCGGATCTAGTTGTAAATACTTTTTTAGGTGGTAGATAAATAATAATCAAATATTAGATCACTCCATTTTTTAAATTTAAAAAGATGAAAATAACATTTTACGGCCACGCCTCACTAGGGATAGAAGTAGGTGGCAAGCACATTCTACTGGATCCTTATATTTCGGCTAATCCAAAAGCGGCTCACATTGACATTGATATCCTTCAGGTGGATTATATTTTACTAACACATGCTCACGGAGACCACATTCTGGATGTCGAGGCAATTGCAAAAAAAACGAATGCAATAATTGTTTCCAATGCTGAAATTGCAGGTTATTATGGCGCAAAAGGCTTTCAATCGCATCCCATGAATCATGGAGGAAGTTGGAATTTTGATTTTGGAAAACTGAAATATGTAAATGCCATTCATTCCAGTTCGTTTCCCGACGGCAGTTACGGCGGAAATCCAGGTGGTTTTGTTATTGAAGGTGAACATAAAAATATCTACATTGCGGGCGATACAGCGCTGACAATGGATATGAAACTCATTCCGATGCGTACTAAACTTGATTTAGCAATTTTGCCGATAGGCGATAATTTTACCATGGATGTAGAAGATGCGATTATAGCATCAGATTTCTTGGATTGCGATAAAATTTTGGGCTACCATTACGATACTTTCGGGTATATCGAAATCGACCACGCGGAATCTATTCGTAAATTCTTCAATAAAGGAAAAGATTTGATGTTGCTTGAAATAGGAAGTTCTATAGAGTTGTAGTTTTTATTTGGAGCAATCTCCTGCTATTCACTTGTATCTTTACTTGCTTAAAGAAAGCAAGTAAAGGATACCGTTTTTATCAGGGCTAAAAAATCATTTTAATCAAGAACATGAATAGTATAAAAAGAATTTTTCTACTCCTAACTGCACTCGCATTTCAAGTGAGCGCTGCTCAAAAAGAGGGCTATTGGGATAAAATTCGCGCTACAACCGAAGAAATTACGGTTTCCGCAAGAGACAGAATCATCATAAAAACCCAAGATTTTCCTGAGGGAACTACTGAAGTCGTTTATAGAATAACGCTTTTGGACAAAAACCAGCAAATGGCGAGCAGTTTAGTTTCGGTTTTAAAAGCGATTCCGGACCCAACGGGAATTAGTCAAGGTTCGGCAGGAGCGGTTTTTATTGTGTCTAAGATCTCAGGGGATGACAAATGCAAGTATGCTGTTTTTTCTGGCGCTGATTTAGCTACAAAATACAAAGAAAACGGAAAAACAGATGATGCATGTTTTATTCAAGATACACCGGTAAGCAAAGATGCCAAGCTACTTTCGACCGATAGATCAGCTTGTATGCAATCAGGTTTTAGGAATTTATGGTTTGGTTTCGAAAGTAAAAACTGGATTATGAACCAGAAAATTATTCTAGAAGTCGTGCCGTGGGTCGATAACAAACTCAGTCGCGGCTGGACTGTTGAAAACAGAAAAGCAATTATTGATCAATGCAAAACATCTAATTTAGCTCAAAAAATGACTAATTCTGATGATTTTTGCGTTTGTATTTTAGACAAAATCCAATCCAAGTACAGATTTAAGGAATTTCAAAAATTATTGGCTGTAGAGCGTGCTAAAGCGTTTAAAGATTTTGGGAACAGTTGTTTTGGACAAAGCAGTCTCTCTAAAAGCGTGTATGACGATTTGCGCAAGCAAGCCGCTGCATTAGCTAAGCAAGGAAAGCAAGGAGAAGCAATTCAGAAACTGACAACGATAATCAATGATGGTAAAGCCACTGCATTAGATTACAACGCCATAGGAAGTAGTTATCTTTTGACGAAGCAATACGGAAAAGCGATTAAATTCCTAAAAGAAGGCGAGAAGCTTGATGATACGGAGTTGTTGATCAAATTAAATTTGGCTCATGCCTATTTATTGAATGATAATTATTCGTCAGCAAAAGCCATTTATAAGGAGTATCAGTCGCAAAACGTAACGGATAGCTTGAGTTGGACTCAAAAAGTAAAACAAGATTTTGTCGCTTTCAAAAAGGCAGGAATTCCTTCAAAGAATTTTGAACGAATTTTGAAGTTGATGGAGCGATAGGTTAATTTTTTGAAAACTAAAATGGTTTATCTGTTTTAAAGAAGTGATTAATTTTTCACCATATAAGTCATTGAAGTTTAGAAAAATTAGTCAAATACAAATTTACTAGATTAAAATAATTTATAATTCATAATTTTGAAAGCAACCTACCACAAATACATGCTCCATTTTAAACGTCCATCAGGAACTTCCCGTGGCGTTATGACCGAAAAAGAAACTTGGTTTATTGTCTTGGAACAGGACGGTAAAAAAGGAATAGGCGAGTGCGGCATCCTGCGCGGATTGAGTATTGATGATCGACCAGATTATGAAGAAAAATTGCAATGGACATGTGCTAATATTCACCTAGGAAAAGACAGGTTATGGGAAGCGTTATTAGAGTTTCCTTCGATACAATTTGGAATCGAAATGGCGTTTCAATCTTTAGTGAGTGAGACTCCTTTTTTACTCTTTCCTTCGGCCTTTACGGATGGTTCAAAATCGATGGTGATTAACGGTTTAGTTTGGATGGGTGAGGAGGCTTATATGAAGCAACAAATTGAGGAAAAATTAGAAGAGGGCTTTACCTGTGTAAAACTAAAAATTGGGGCTATAGATTTTGATCAAGAATTACGATTATTGCGCTTTATTCGAGAACATTTCAGTCCGGAACAAGTCGAAATTCGGGTAGATGCTAACGGTGCTTTTGATGAAAATGAAGCTTTAATTAAATTAAATCAACTGTCTGAATTTAAGTTACATAGTATTGAGCAACCGATACAAAAAAATCATACTGACAGGATGGCAGAGTTGTGTAAAACCAGTCCTTTTCCTATTGCGTTGGACGAAGAGTTGATTGGCGTATTTGGTATGCAGGAAAAAGAGCAATTATTGACTAAAATCAAGCCGCAATACATTATTTTGAAGCCTAGTTTTGTGGGTGGTTTTCGTGGCACACAAGAGTGGATTTCATTAGCAGAAAAGCACCAAATAGGGTGGTGGATAACCTCAGCTTTGGAGAGTAATATTGGACTGAATGCTATTGCACAATGGACGTATTTACATCAAAATTTAATGCCTCAGGGATTAGGAACTGGAGCATTGTATACGAATAATTTTGATAGTCCGTTAACTGTTGCTACAGGTCAATTGTGGTATAAACCAACAAGAGCTTGGGACTTTGAATTTTCAAAATTCATATAGATAATTTTAAAAAATGGTTTTGTAATAAATCAAAAAAAATTATTCTTTTGAGTGTTTAGAGATGTATTTACGAAGGGTTTCCTGCGCCTGTTGTTGAATTTTCTTTTGAAAAAATCCTGTCCATCCAAGTAAAAAACCTGTAACTCCAAAAGCTTGTTTAGACCATTTATACAGGTCAAATTCATCAACATGCTTTATGATTAGACCGTTTTTAAATTGAAATTGAGCAGCAATAGTATTGACCACCATTTTATTGGTTTTACTAAATATATAGGTAGCCTCCCATAGGGCAGAGCCCATAAATTCATTGGCTTGACAGTCTGAAAAAATTACTTTTAAATTACCGTTACTTCTTTCTAAAAGCATTTTCCACATCATAGAAATCTGATCACCAGTTAAAGTGCCAAAAACGGGGTCTCTAAATTGTGCATCGGCAGCATAACATTGACTCATGCTATTAAAGTCACTATTTGCAAAAGCAGTATAGAATTTTGTGATTGTATTTTCGGTATCATTCATGATTTTGAATTTTAGTAAAACTACTATATTTCTTGCAAAAATCCATATTTATTTTAAAAAAATTTACATATAATATAGTGATTCTATGGATGAGAACAAAAAAAGGATAGCTTTTGGGCTATCCTTTTTTAAAATATCAATTCAAATTATTTCACAAACCTATTTTACAACTGGTATTATATCAATTATAACTGTACGGTTGTAAAAGCGTTCCTCTGGAGTTTTGTTATCAAAAGGGGCGTTATTTTCATTTTCACCATAACCAGAGACCTCAAATTTAACATCGTTTCTTCCTGCTTTACTCAAGCTATTTTGAATGATGGTTTTCACATCATTGGCACGAGCTAAAGACAATTCTTGATTGTAAGCCACCTCACCAATAACATCTGTATGTCCCTTGATCATTACGGTTGCTCCCATAGGGATTTTTGGAGTTACAATTTCAGTCAGATATTTTTCATACATAGAAATTGCTTCCGAGGAATTAAATTCGTAGATGATACTATATCTCGTACCTTCTACCATTTTTGCAGGAGTCCAAAGCACAACATGAGCAGTAGTTTCTTTCTCAATAATTTTTCCACTTTTAGTTTGGCCAATCATTTTTACTTTATAATCTCCTTCTGGACGAGACTCTAAAATCATTTTTCCAGGAATTTTCACTTCATCTTGTGTATACGGACCAAAAGATTTTGTTTTTCCTTGTTCATCTGTTAACTGTAAAGACCATGACGATAAGGCTTCTCCAGCTCCTTTATTATCAAAAGTAACATAACTTTCAACTGGGGCTTCTTGTGATGCAATTATCTGCACTGGTTTTAATGGTGCATTAGGACCACTTTGAAATTCCATCAATAAATCTGGAGAGTTACTTTCTATAGAAACTCTACGATCTCCTTCACGTAGTAACACTAATTCTTGTGTTCCTCCTGGTTGTTCAGATGGAATATTGGGTTTGTTTTGACCTTTTGTAGTAATTCTAGATGCATTGATTGCAAATATATTTACCAAGTAAGTTTTAACAGATTCTGCCATTGCAAGACCGTCTGAATTACTATTATTTGATGAACCTACCAAAGTAATTGTCGCTGAAGGATTTTTTTGCATTCGGTCTCCAAGGATATTCAGTACGTTATAATATACCGTCATTTGACGTTTGGAACGATCTGATAAATTTTTTGGAGCAAATGTTTCCAATTGATCTTCTTTGAAATCCTTTACTTGATTTTTTGTTAATAATACGTAACGATTTGGAATTTCACTAGAACCTTCATTAAAAAACACATAGTTTCTAAGTGGAAAAATTTCAGTCATTCCTCTTTCTCCAGGAACATTGTTAGGTGAATTTACAGTGAATTGTACTTCACGGTCTTTCACTAAATCTGTAGCTTCTTGAATGTTTTTTCCTTGTCCAAATTTAAGTGCAACTCCAGCTCTTATTGTAGTTATATTCCAAGTTTCTGTGGCACGTGGATTTTGTCCAAAATAAGGTTGGAACGAAACAAAAGGGGACAATACAAACTGTGTTTTGTTACGATCTGATGAAAGTGGAATATCAAATCCTGCACCAATTTGCATGGACAGAATAGTTTCTTCAATCTCGCTAAATTCACCTGTTACTGCAGGGGAAGGAGCTTGATCAGGGAAAGCTGGATTGATTCCTAATTGATAGGTAAATGATTTGTCTAAATTGAAAGCCAAACGTGGACCTCCATAAAGGTAAAAATTAGATTTAAATGGAGCAAAACGTACGCTAGGTTCTACAGTAATGTAACTAAGATCAGTTTTTAAGTCTGCGGGACAATCACATGCAGTAAGCACCTGATCAAAAGATCCTCTACGGCTATCATAACCTGCTTGTAACATTACTCCCCATCGGGAAGTAGCAGGACGATATTCTAAAAGTGGTGCAATAAAAAGCCCAACTCCATCACCATCATGAAAAGTAGCAGGAGGTGTAAAAGCAGCATTCAACTGATTTGTTGAGCCACGATAAAAATTAAAATTGGCTCCACCTGCAACCCCAAAGTACCAAGAAGGTTTAGCATATTTTATTGCTCTAACTTCTTGTGCTTGAACTGTTGTTTGGGCACTCAACCATGTCAAAGAGACTAATAAAAGCCCTTTGATTGGGAGGTTATTTAGAGACCAAGAATTACTTGATCTCTTTTTTGAAAAATGTATATTGTCCATGTTTTTGTAATTTTTATTGTTTTAAATCGGTATTAATTCCATAACAGAATTAAGTGCTTAATTTTAAAAAACTTAGTTATTAGGTACGTTTATAGTTGTATTTACCATTGTAACAGAAGCTACTAAGGAGATTGCTCTACCATTAAGTATCGTTAAAAACGGATTGGTACTATTAGCAGGTGATGACAAAGTAACTCCAGAGTTAGCAATAATATTTCCTACCATAACTCCACCACCAGCGTAATTAATAACTGCTGCAGTACCTACATACCAATACACATTATTAGGATTACCTACACCGTTTAAAAACGTTACACTACTTGGCATAGAATCACCTACTGTTAGAGAAGATGGCGCTTGAAAATACCATTTTGCATTAGGGTCTCCATTTGCATTCAGGGTTAGATTTCCGTTGGTTATAGTAAAAGAGCTTGACGCGGTATAAATGCCAGGAGCTAATGTTAATCCTCCTAATTCACCAGCACCAGGATTAGCAACACCTCCAGGCATAGAAGCTGGAGAAATACTGTTGTATAAATCTCTTGCTGCATTTAGTCCTGCTAATGCTGTTGCTGCTTTTGTAGCATTTCCAGGCATTGGTGCATCTGTAAATATTCCATCAGTTACAAGGCCGTTATTAAGTGGTGTCACTGTATAAACATCGCCACTTGTACCATCAGTAAAACCAGTTACTAACGTTGATGCAGCGGTTGTTCCTATTGCACCATCAACTACTGTTAATAAGCCTTGATTTGTTATTCCTGCATTTCCACCAAAAACTCCAAAAAACAAACCGCTTGTAATAACAGGAGGTGTTACAACTACATTTGAGGTTGTAAAATTCCAAATATAGTTACTAGCTAATGGAATACCTGCTGAACTTTTAGCACCAGTTGTTATGGTAGCTGTATAAACAAGTCCCGGATTAAGAGCATTCACTGGATTAAAAGAGGCAATAGTACCACCGGTGTATGTTACTACTCCTGAAATCACGATTGAACCTTGTCTCAAAGTAAAAGTAGTTGCATTGATTGTCAAAGGATCCATTGGTATGCTAAAGTTTGCAGTAACTGTTTTATTTACATCAACACCCAGTGCGTTATTTGATGGATCTGTACCTGTAACTGTTGGAATTGGCAGTGTAGTGAAATTCCATGTGTAATCTGCAGCTAATGGCGTTCCTTGTGTACTTGTTGCACCTGTTGTTATAGTAACAGTGTAAACTGTATTAGCCATTAATGGATTTGAAGGAGCGAATGAAACAGTTGTTCCATTATAAGTTATTACACCTGCAATTGTATTTAATCCCTGTTTTACAATAAATGTTGCATTAGTTAATGTTGTACGATCCATAGGTACACTAAATGTTGCAGTAATTATTTTATTTAAAGCAACGTTTCCTTGACCAGGTGTGGGATCAGTCGAAATAACAGCGGGAACAATTATCATTCCTGTAGCAAATGTCCATACATAATCTGTTTGAAGAGCATTTCCCATTACATCTTTTACCCCTGTAGTAATTCTTCCCATGTAGGTAGTATTAGGACTAAGTGGACTTGCGGGTCTAAACGTCGCTGTTCTTCCGCTATATGCAATTGTTCCAGTGACAACAGTGCCGTCAGCTTTTGTAATAATAAAAGTTGAAGCATTGATTGTTGATGGATTCACATCCTCATTAAAAGTGGCAGAAATAATTTGATTGAATGGAACATTTAAAGCAGTATTTGCTGGAATTGTAGATTCTACAAGTGGACAAATACCTACTGTTTCTATAAAATCGTCTTCTGCACATCCAGAAATTAAAGCAATAAATAGTATTACAAATGTTGATAGTAAATTTTTCGTTTTCATTTTTTTTGATTTTAATAGATTAAGTATTCTACTCAACAAAGGTTAATATATTGTTAAGCAAAAGTGTTATACAATTAAAAATAGAAGTAGTAAGATTTACTTATTAATAATATTTTTTTATTATAATTAACTAATAATGAATTACTTGTATAAAAAAATAATAAGCAGTAAAATTTTAAGAATCTTTTGTTTAGAAGATCGAAATTAAAAACAGTATTGTTGAAGCTGATTTTTTGTAATTTTTTTTTTGGAAGTGCTCTTCAAAGAAAAAATAAAAGGCATATTGAAATTTGTTTACTCAATAAAGTTCCATCCATTTTTAAATTGAGTTTAACAAAAAAAAAGAGGATAGCTTTTGTGGCTATCCTCTAATGAATTTAAAATTCTTTAAAATGAATTGAATTAAGGTTGCTTTTCTAGGGTATAATTTTCAGCTTTTTTACTTACAAAGTTGGTTATCGCAAATTGCAAAATTGTACCAAGAACCTTTTTAATAGGATTATGGGTAGAACCCAATAAAACTTTTTTTGTTATGTATCCTGATGCAATACCAATAACACTGTTAAGAATATTTCCTTTAAATTCTGTGGTAGTGGTAAGCTGCCCAAAAGCATTTTTTATAAGATTTACCGGTTTCAAACTTTCATACGTATCGTAATACTGATCTTTAAGTTGCATTAAATCTTCAGCTTGTTTTACTTTCAGTAACGCGATTGCTTCTTTAAGAATTTCGGTCTCTTGTTGCTTTTTCATATTAACTTTTTTTAAGCATTTTAGCAATTATAAAGTTGCTGATAGGCATTTTGAGTACTTTATCTTTTACACTGTATAACACAATTGCAAGGACTAAATAGATACCAGAAACAATAAAAAAACCATGATATACTTTTCCAACTAATTCTCCTACCCATAAGGATAGACCAATATTAGCCAGAAAGGCAAACAACACAAAAACAATAGAAACGGTTAAGCGTGAAATCAATGAAGAAAGTACATCAGCAGTTTTATCAACTGCGGTAAGTTTTACCAAATCAATGGTTGTTTTCGTGTAATCTTCTGCTCTTTCAAAAAGCATTTCTATTGTTGATGTATTATCTTCCATGGTATTTTTTTAGATGAATTTAATATTGAAATTATAATAGTACTTAAATAGTAGTATTTTTTATTTCATTTTTAGCATCATAAAATTTTGATTTACCCTCTTCAATTAGCGATTCACCATCATTTTTGACATCATAGAACTTTGATTTTCCTTGAGCCAATAAGGTTTCGCCTTCAGTCCAAATTTTTTCATACTTTTTGTTTATTGTTCCAAGTAAAGTATCTAATTTGTCTTTAAGTTCATCAGCATAATCATTGCTTTTATCCATGATTTTCTTTCTTGTTTTGTCTCCTTTTTCAGGTGCAAACAAAACGCCTAATAATGCTCCTACGGCTACTCCGCCTAAAACTCCTAAAATTATTTTATCTGATTTCATAATGTTATATTTTATTGTTTAATGTTATGTTTTTAAAGACTTCTACCTTGTATAAGTCTGAATAATATTGCGATTACTGCAATTACAAGTAGCACGTGTATAATAGATCCAAGACTAAATGCAAAAAATCCAATTGCCCAAAAGATTACTAATATTACCGCTATGGTGTAAAGAAGATTGCCCATTTTTTTATTTATTTAAGTGATTAATGAATTGTTTTATTATTTTTTTTAGACTCTTCTACCTGATATAAGTCTGAATAAGATTGCTATAACTGCAATTACAAGCAGTATATGGATAATTGACCCAGCGCTATAGGCAAAGAACCCAATAGCCCAGAATATTACTAAAATTACTGCAATGGTGTAAAGAAGGTTACTCATGATTTCTAGTTTTTAAGTGGTTGTTAATTATTTAAAAAACAGTACTATTAACCTTTAAAATTGTGCTAAAGCCTGTTTGTTTTTATTCTTTAATTTAATGGTTTTGCCATTTGTAGCGAAACGCTTAAAGTGCAAAGGAAGCATATACACTCAAGACACTGTTTTTAGCATCTGGTGAGGTAAAATTACTATTGGCGTCGTCTTTACCAATTTTGGTAAGACCATAATTATAACGGAATCCAAAACTAACGGATTCTAAATCAAGACCAACTCCTCCGGCTAAACCAGCATCAAATCTATTGAAGTCATCTACATTTACATTGTCTTCAAAATTGTAACTACCGCTATCAGATTTATTAGTTGTTTTACCGCTAATTAAATAAGCAGCATAAGGACCTGCGTGAATGTTTAAATTTTGGGTAAGATTAACCACTAATAAAAGGGGTACTTCAATATAATTTAACTTGAATTGTGCTGTTCCGTTCACTAACGCATTGTTATAAACTAATTCAGCTCCTTTTCCTGTATATGAAATCTCAGTTTGGAAAGAGATGTTCTCTGAAATTGGCATTTTTGCAAAAAGTCCTGCATTAAATCCTGTAAGTACATTATTGTCATCTACATCATCTGTATAAAAGTTAGAAAAGTTTACTCCACCTTTTATCCCAAATTTCGTTGCATCTTCTTGAGCTTGAACAGTAGTGAAGGTCATAATGCTAAATGCTAATGAAGCAAAAATCAGTTTTTTTGAATTTTTCATTTTGTTTTTTTATTGAATTATTACATTACAAATATCAGAATCTTACATAAGGTAATTGTTATAATACTTTTGGTTAAGTTTACATTATTCACACCTTAATCATTTTAGTATCAATTATTAGGAGCATTTTTTAAGGAAATCAAAAAATACTAAACAAAAAAAAGACGCGTTAAAAACGCGTCTTTTTAGAGTTCTATTTATTATCTACTGTCAGGTTTTTAAAAGCTTGACCTAATTCATTCATGTCACGATTGTATTCTTTCTTGAATGATTCCCAATCATCTTTTGAATCTTTTTTATAGCTTTCAATCTTTGCTTTCATGTCGTTATTTTTTTGTTCTAATACTGCAATTCTTCTAGCGTATTCGGTATCAATCGAACTACCTGTATTTTTCATACGTGCTTTTAGATCCAATATTCTATTTTCATTGGCAGTAATTGTCGCATCTGTGCTGGCTCTAAATGCGTCCCATTCTTCATGAGTTGCTTCTTTACGCGCATCTGAGAGTTCTTCTTTAGCGTCATCAAGATTTTCTCTTGCATTTTCAACATTATCTTGAGCAGCTTCCTCTTTTTTTGTAGTGTTTTGACAACTAGTCAAAACGGTTCCGGCCATAAAGGTTGTAATTGCTAATGTGTAAAGTGTTTTTTTCATTTGATTTAATTTTAGGTTTAGTTTTAATTTGTTTGTAAGGTTTTGTATGTTCTAATGTAAATTGCTGTTTATAGAACTGCTAAGTAGCAGACAAAAGCAGCGATTGTATGAATTATTTTTAAAGCAGTGATCAATCATATAAGCGAATTGCTATTTCTTCAACAACTGATAAGCTCTATTTTTCAATGAATTGCTTTTTGTTTTTAAACTTTTAAAGTCAATATGTCGTACTGAATTAAATCGATTTTTTTCTATTATGTTTATTTTCCGGCCATTGAAATTTAATTCTCTAAGCAGTCAATTAAAAAAATATACTAGTGCAAAGTTGGGGTATGGAGGCAAAAATTCAGTTATAAAACTTTTAGAATAAGTTGTATTATTTACAGATTATCAAAAAAACACATAATTTAAATCTGTATATTTTATTATACAAAATATTGATTAAAAGGAATATAGTATGTATTAACTGATGCTATAATTTAAACATAAAGTTTCAGTTTTTTATAAAGCAAAAAAATCATTAAAAACGTTCTACAAGTAGATTTCGTTTTTAATGATTTTAGATTTTTAATTTCTTGAGTCAACATCTTTATAAAATTTAAAAAGACATTGCCAATTTCATTCTTTAAATTATAATGAAAGAACCTATGTCGGTAATTTGACCTGCTGTAATAGCTACATCAGTTTTAACTACCGGCAATAAAGGAAGCGCTGGTGTGATCGTAATTTTGTATGTTCCTGGAGGAAGACCCATTACCATAAAATCGCCATTATCATTTACATTACTGGTATAACTTACACCACTTGCAGAAGTTGCTTCAACAACAGCCATAGTTCCTGCAGGAGTAATTTTACCTTTTACTGTACCACTGATTGCTTGTTCGATGGTTCTAATCACTGGTTTCAATGAGTACGTTCCATTTCCTTGCTTCACAATAGATTTATTAGCGTCAAAATCTAAAAGAACGGTGTACAAAATACCGTCTTGAAGTTTGTTACTAACTTTTATTTTTAATCCACTTTGCTCTGCACTTGGAGTACTTAATGGGTAACTCACACCGTCTAGAACCACTGTATTATTTGTACCAAGAATAAGTCTTACTTGATTTACTGAAGAAATTTCAAGTGAATCAGTAGCCAGTAAAGTATCTACACCATTAGAGAATTCTAATAAGTTATAGACTCCTTTTTTTACATTCAATAATACAATTTTTCCACCATCACCTATAACTTCTACACCTTGAATGTCTACATTTACCTCTTCATATGGTCCAGGAGCATCTGTTAAACGAACGGCATAAGGGTAACTTGCATTTGCATCATCATCATTATTACAAGAGTAAATTATTGCTCCAAGTAATAGAAAAGGCAGGATAAATTTTATTTTTTTCATAATTATTTAATTTAGATATTCTATTAATATTTAAGTAAAGGTACTTTCCGAATATAGATATTATGTTATATAACTATAGTTTAAAGTTGTACAATTGTCACTTGTAATTAATCGAAAATAATATTTCAAAAAAGCAATTGGTGATTTTATCTTTTTAAAAAATACAATTGTTGCTATATTCAACGGTTACTTTATAGTATCAAATTTTGCACCCATATTGAGTTCTTTTTTCATTTCATTTTCTTCTAAATCTTCTAAATCTTCCAATTTTTTATCTTCGGCTTTTTTCTTCTTATTGAAATAACCGCGCAGTAGAAAATTATGTTTGGCAGCTTCGATTACTTCATTTAAACCTTTGGTTCCTGTTTTCACATTTGTCATTGTAGAATCTATAATTAAGCCTATTTTTTCATCGCTAACTAATTTAGATAATGCTCCTTTTCCATTATTCATTTTTATAGTGAATTTTGAAAATTCATTAGAACTATTTTCTAGATTAGTAACCATTTTTTTTATGCTATTTCCAAACTCCTCATCGGAGACCAGCCTAGATAAAGCCCCATTTCCATTATTCATGCTACTACTAAACTGAGCAAGCTCTGCGGTAATAACTCCAGCATTATCAACACTTTTCTTAACGCTCACCATCAAATCATCCATCTCTATTGCTTGTTTAGAGGCAATATTGTCGTTGTCTTCTACAATAACATTAGAGTTTTTTCCAGATGAAATTATAAGTACTTTATCACCCATCAAACCATCAGAACTAATACTTGCAATAGCATCTTTTTTGATGTATTTACGAACTTCTTCTTTGATGACTAATTTTATAACCACCGATGTATCTGTTAAAAACTCTATTTCTTCCACCGTACCGATATTGATACCAGAGAAACGAACATTATTGCCTACATCGAGTCCGTTTACTGAATTAAATTTGGCAGTCAACTCAAATGTAGAGCCAAATAAATTTTTCTGTTTTCCAACAAAATATATTGTTGTAACAAAAAGTACCAAACCAATAATTACAAACATTCCTAATTTCCATTGGTATCCAGATTCTTTATTCATTTTATTTTGTTTTTTTGGTTATATAAAAAAAGATCGAACCCATTCGTCATCACTTTTTTCTAATTCTTCGTAGGTACCTTCCACATGTATTATACCTTCTTTTAAAATTACTAAACGATCAGCAGTATGTTTTGCGCAAGCCATATCGTGCGTAATTATGATGGAAGAGGTTTTATTCTTTTTTTGAATTTCTAATACTAATTCGCTTATCTCTCTCGAAGTAATAGTATCGAGTCCCGTTGTAGGTTCGTCATATAAGATGATTTCTGGTTTTAAAATTAAAGTTCTAGCCAAACCAATTCTTTTACGCATACCTCCTGATAATTCAGACGGCATTTTATCAATCACTTCACTTAAACCTACATTTTCTAAGATTTCCTTTATTTGATTTTCAACTTCTTCTGAAGATAATTCTTTCGCATGGCGCTTGAGTGTGAATGCCAAATTTTCTCGTACACTCATGGAATCGTACAATGCAGCATTTTGAAAAAGAAAACCAATTCGAACTCGTATTTCATTGAGTTCGTTGGTATCCATTTTGGTAATATCAGTACCAAAAACATTAATCACACCTGAATCAGCACTTACTAAACCCACAACACATTTTATTGTGATTGATTTTCCAGAACCCGATTTTCCTAAAACCACTAAATTTTCCCCTTTTTTTACTGAGAAAGTGACTCCTTTTAGTACTTCGTTAGTGCCAAAGGTTTTATAAAGATCCTTGATTTCTATAACAGTTTCAATTGTCGTAGCAAGAGGAGCTTGGGATGTTGTTTCTTGTATCATTTTAAAGAAATAAATCAGTTATTTGAACCGCTAGCATATCAATAATAAATATTGTTAACGATGCAGTCACAACAGCTGAATTTGCTGCTTTCCCAACACTTTCTGTTCCATTTGCTGCATTAAATCCTTTATAACAGCCAATCATTCCGATAAAAAATCCAAAGAAAAATGTTTTGATCGTAGCTGGAAAAATATCTAAAAACGTAATAGATTCTAAAACTTGTGCAAGGTATCGGAACATATTAACATCACTGTGAATATTTATTCCTACGTATCCGCCTACAATCCCAATTCCATCGGCATAAATTACTAAAAGTGGCACCATTAGTGTAGTTGCTAAAATACGTGTAACTACTAGATATTTATAGGGGTTTATAGCCGAAACTTCCATAGCATCTATTTGTTCCGTAACTTTCATAGAACCTAATTCGGCACCTATACCCGAGGAAACTTTACCAGCGCAAATCAGTGCGGTAATAACTGGAGCAATTTCCCTTATTAAAGAGAGCGCAACCATACTTGGTAACCAGGATTCTGCGCCAAACTTTGCTAATGTTGGTCTTGATTGTAATGTGAGCACTAAACCCATGATAAATCCAGTAATCGTTACCAATGGTAAGGATTTATATCCTATCACGTAACACTGTTTTATAAATTCTTTGAATTCATATGGAGTTTTCACTACTTCCTTGAAAAAACGCGCACCAAATATTGTGATTTTGCCCACATCATCGAAAGTTTCTTTCAAGTAGTTTGTTATACTTTCTTTTCTGACTGTTATAGTTTTATTCATTAAGTATTTTTTTTTGAATGCGTATTAACTATCAATAATCTCCTGTTACACTATTAATACTATTCTTTTATATTGTATGCTATTGAGCTAATATGTACAATAGTCTATAAAGTATTATTTTTAAAGGTTTTTTTGCAAATTTAATTATGAATACCACTATGGCTGTTATATAACTCTTATGTAAAGTTTCAATATTCACAGATGCAAAAAATGAAATTGTAACAGTACTATTAAGCCTGATGCTTTTTGCCAAAAAGTAAAAACAAAAAAAAGGCTATTGTTAAAACAATAGCCCCAAATAAACAAAACCAAACTAACCTTTTATTTTTCGCAAATCATGAAATCTTTTCATTGTGAAAAAATTATTATGCTATAAGCATCTGTATTTTCTAACTTAAGAACTATATTCTTATCGTGTGGTATTTTTTAGTAATGAAAAAGAAAAAAATAAAACCATTAAAAAAATATTTATAGACTGTTTTTAACAACAGTTTCAAAAAGTGTTCAAATGGTTTTATTCAATAAAAAAACAGGGTAATTATTTCAGGAAAACACTATTTTTTTGCTAATATGAAAATCAGCCACTTTATTTAATTGTTACTTTGAGTTTCTGATTCTAGTACTAATCTTGGTACCTCAAAATTTCTTTTGGGTGTTATTTTGCCTACTCTGCAATAACTTCTTGAAGCAGTACATACTTCGTTTGTTGAATTTTCCATAAACTTTTTTATTATTCTAAATATCTTCTTAGTGTCCATGCCATTGTTTCGTGTGCTTTCATCAAGCCAGTCAGGAAATCAGCAGTTCCGGCATCCTTATTTACATCAGTGCTAGTATCAACATCCTTTCTCAAATGAACGATAATAGTTTCGTGATCTCCTAATAATTCTTTTACCATCTCTTTTTGATTCGGGTAGTGATTAGGCGACTCTTTTATAATTGTTAAATCGGCAAACTCCGTCATGGTTCCTATGGATTTTCCACCCAGTTTGCTTATGCGTTCAGCAACTTCATCAATAGAGGATTCAAGTTCTGTATATTGAGCTTCAAATAATTTGTGAAATTCCATAAAACTCTCACCACAAACATTCCAATGAAATTTTCTTAATTTTACGTATAATGTCATTTCATTTGCCAAAATCGACGATAAGATAGCAATACTGTTATTTAAATGTTCTTGCGTAATTCCTATTTGTAGTTTCATAATTTCTGAATTTTATTAATGTTTAATTTTTTGTACTTAAATACGATTTTGTCTAATTCTTTTCTTTGTAATTTTCAAAATAGTATGATGCAATTAAGACTAAAATTTTACATTACAAAGTTCATTTTATTCACCTGAAAAAAATTATAAAATTTATTTAAAAAGTTGTATTATTCACACACTATTTTTTTTTAAAGACAAATATTCAATATTTATTATGTGTGATCATTCTACCACAGTGTATTATGAATCGGATAATCAGTATATCCTTTTTCATCTGCTGAATAAAATAAATCCGTTTTAAGATCTTCTGATAAAGGCCAATCATTTTTAAATCGTTCCACTAAGTCTGGATTATTAATAAAAGGACGACCAAAAGCAACAAGGTCCGTAAGCCCACTTTCAATGGCTGCCTCGGCGCTTTCTTTATCATAACCGCCACAAAGAATCAACGTATTCTTGAAATTATGACGAATCAGTTTCTTTATTTCCTTAGGGACAGCAGGTGCTCCTGTTGCAGAATGATCTACAAGATGAATATAGGCAATGTCTAGTTTATTAAGTTCTTTAGTAAGGTAATCGTATGTTTCATGAATTTCTGGATAATGAGGCATATCACTGGCTACTCCGTAGGGCGATAAACGAATGCCTGTTTTTTCTTTTCCAATAGCTTGTGCAATTGCGGCAACTACATCAAGTACAAAACGGCATCGATTTTCAATACTGCCGCCATATTGATCCGTACGGATATTGCTTATAGGCGAAAGAAACTCTTCTAACAAATACCCATTGGCACCATGCAATTCGACACCATCAAATCCTGCAAATAAGGCGTTTTCAGCTGCAGCTACATATTCAGTTTTGGCATGTAAAATATCTTGTTCAGTCATCTCTTTCGGTACTGGAAAATCTTGTAAGCCTTTTAAGTCGGTCCACATTTGTCCAGCAGCTTTAACTTGAGAAGGAGCAAGAATTTGAGATTCTATAGGCATATTCAACGGATGACTTATTCGTCCAGAGTGCATTAATTGAATAATTATTTTCCCACCGTTTTCATGAACGGCTTTAGTCGTTTTTTTCCAACCCTCTACTTGTACTTTACTAAATATTCCTGGAATTCTGGCATAACCAAGCCCATTTAGAGATGGAGATGTGCCTTCGGTTATGATTAATCCGGCATTGGAACGTTGTTTGTAATATTCGGCCATCAATTCATTAGGAATATTGTCAATAGCTCGACATCTTGTCATTGGTGCCATAACAATTCGGTTTTTCAAATCAATAGACCCCAGTTTTTTTAATGTAAATAGCTCGTATGTTTTCATGTCTTTTTTTAATTATTTATTACTAACAAAATACTTGTGTTTTATTAATTAAAAATACCGTCACAATAAAATTTAGGTAGTGTAACAACACTATTAATCTTTATTTTTTTTCGAAAAATATTTTTTTAAAAATCTAATGCTACAGTTCTCTTTCTCTCTATTTTGCTTATCATTTTTACTGTTCGTCGCAACTCTGCTAAAATCTTTACAAGAGATGAAATGTTGAACTAGCATGGTTTTTATTAAAAATAATTTTAAACGAAATCTGTGTTAAATTTTATATTATGAAACTTTAGTGATAAAATTATGTTAGGCAACATTCCTTTTTTATTCTGATTAACGGGTATCAAGCTCGTGTACCGCTTCGTTGGTCATAGGCGGAAGATTGGAAAACTCCTATGTTCTTGATGCCGTTGCGCCAATCTGGCAAATCAGAAAAACGTTACCTAACATAATAATTTTATATTCTTATAAAAACTACATAGAGTTTTAAAGGCCGCTAATGCGAATGAGTTTCTTGTTTACAAATTCATGAATTCCTAATTCAGATAATTCTCTGCCGTAACCAGAATTTTTAGTTCCTCCAAAAGGCAGATCAGCTTGGGTGGAGGTTGGCTGATTAATAAATACCATTCCAGTATCAATTTTATCAGCGATACGTTTCCCTCGTTCTATATCTTTCGTAAATATGGAACAACCTAGCCCAAAACTGGAATCGTTTGTCAATGTTATTGCTGCTTCTTCATCGATTACTCTGTAGAAAGAAGCCACAGGACCAAATATTTCTTCATAATACGCAGGAATTCCTGGATTCAAATCGGTTAAAATAGTAGGCTGAACAAAAGCGCCTGGAAGGTCAGAGCGAGTTCCTCCAAGTAAAATGGTTGCTCCAGCATCAACAGATTTCCTAATTTGATCTATAATATGTACAGCAGCAGCTTCGCTGCTCATCGGTCCTAACTCCGTTGTAGAGTTCATCGGGTCACCAACAATTAAGTTGGACATTTTTTCTTTGAATTTTTCAAGGAATTCATCTGCAATTGCTTCTACAGCTATAAATCTTTTAGACGCTACACAACTTTCACCATTATTATTAATTCGACCTACTACTGCCCATTCTACGGCTTTGTCAATGTCTGCATCTTCAAGAATGATGAAAGCATCATTACCACCCAATTCCAATACTGATTTCTTTAAATATTTTCCGGCTTCTGATGCTATACTTGCACCAGCCTCCTCACTTCCTGTTAGTGAAACTCCTTTTATTCTTATATCTGCAACTAAAGATGTTGCTCTTTCTCCAGAAATCAAAAGATTGGTGTAAAGACCATTTGGTGCTCCGGCTTCGTTAAGCAAATCTTCAATAGCTATGGCACATTGAGGAACCATTGATGCGTGTTTTACAAGAACCGTATTTCCCACCATAATATTTGGAGCAGCAAAACGTGCTACTTGATAAAACGGAAAATTCCATGGTTGAACGCCCAATAGTACACCAATGGGACTACAACGGACGACGGCACTTCCAAATTCAGGTTTTAACTCTTTGTCTGCTAAAAATTCTGAAGCGTGAGTGGCATAGTAATCAAAAATATCGGCACTCAATAGAATTTCACCCTCGGCCTGAGCAATTAATTTACCCATTTCTAGTGTTATTATTTTAGCTAGATATTCTTTTTTTTCACGCATCAAAGAAGCTACTTTGTGCAATATTTGAGCTCGTTGCTCATAATTAGTTTCTTTCCATGAATTGAATGTTTTTGCAGATTGTGCAACCAATACATCAACAGCTTTATCAGTCATTTCCTCAAAAGAGCGTACAACTTTATTGGTGAATGGATTAACGGTTTGAATAGCCATTATTTATTATTTGAAAGATTAATTGAATTTTTTTCTGGGGTTATTAAACCATACATTGCTTCATATTGCAACATGATATGTTTTTCGCCAATGGAATTAAAAAAATCTTCCAGACGTTTGATATGATCTATTGTAAATCTCAGGTGTACTTTGAGTGCATCAGCAAGTTCATCACTGGCAGCATTTTTAATCAGTACAGGAATAGATATAAGTAGTGCTTTTTCTGTAAAGTAAATTTCTTTTAGTTCCTCTACAAAAATATTTCGACAACCTTCACTTGTTTCAGGGGATGTTGTATTTGAATTTCCTTTCCCTTTTTCTAGCCTGACATTTTTGTCCGTTTTGGTTATGGTACTTTTCATTTGTTTTTAATTTATTAAAAAACATTAATTCTATAGTGTAAAGTTGGGATTATTTTACTTTTAAGCTATTACACAATTACTCGTATGTATTACATCTTTCACATATTATTAAACTAATCTTTTAAAATTAATCAGCATGAAATCCTAACTATTTCGGAGCTTGTCAAATTATTTAGTTCATTTGTACTTAATAAAATAATAAGAACAATTTTAGGGATACAAATTGTCTAAGGGAATAGATAAGTAAGTTTTTTTTAGAGGATTTCATAAAAAAAAGTTCTATAAATCTGGTGAGTTTATTGATTATTATGAAATGCAATTAGTGTTGAGGGAAAATAATCTAGAAATGAATAGGAGTAGTTGTAGGCGATAAAACAAACCGCTAAGAGTTATAAAAAATAGACTCGATATTTGGTATTTTAAGGTCTGTAATGCAAAAAAACGATAATTATATAAATAAAAAAACTTCCTTTTACATAGTAAAAAGGAAGTTCTAGATTGTAATCAATTTATTTGTGCTCGAACGGACTATTACTTTAAAGAAAAAGAATCATTCAAGTGCTAATATAATTTATGACTCATCTTTTGTAGTACGTACTAAACTAATTCCAGATACAAAGAAAATAATTCCTAATATACCGTAGATAATTAGCGATTTAACATCTCTTGTTTCACCTGATGTTCCAGCAAATATAACCGCTGTATAAATAAGACCTCCTATTCCAAGAGCAGTTAGTAACGCTCCAAAGATTCGTTTTAAATTCATGATTTTTAGTTTTTATGATTTATATTTATTTTCATAAGTTTCTTATTATCAACTAATTGTTTAATAATGAAACTTTCTAAATTATTAGAGCCACCTTTTAATGTGGTACTAATTACATGACAAATGTATTCCGATTCGCTTGTGAAAGTCTTATACAATTGTTAATATAACTTACATCTTTCACACTCTTTGCGAGGCAATACTAGTTGTGAATGAATTAAGTATAGCAAAATAGTTTTTAGTCATTAAACAAGAGATGCGTTGGATTGCTTCTTAATTTTATACTTTTTATTGTATTTTATAATGAAGCAAAAAAGTAGAATAGGAGTTTATGAAATTAAATTTCTTTGTTCAATATGAAAACTTGGTTAAGTAGCTCCTAGAGTTATTTCAAACTATTTTTTAGGGTATTGAATTCTTCTTGTAATTCAGAGCAAGCTTGCTTACAAATTTTATCTAATTGCGTTACTAAACTAAATATAGTATTGTTTTTATCTTTTGTGATTGTAAAATCATGAATTTTTTTGGCAACGTTTTCATGATCTGGATGGATTCCCATAATAGTAAAGGAAGGTAGCATTTTATGAACAGCAGCGCCTAATAAGGTCCAATTCTCTTCTTTCAAACTTTGTTTAATTGTATTTAATAGGTGAGGAGTTTGTTCTAAATAAATTGAAATCATTTCCATCATTAACTCAGGATTTGATTTGGTACGTCGGTTTAAGTACGTTAAATCAACATATCTTATTTCTTCTATTGAATTTTCATTCTCTACTACGGCATCAATAACTTCTATATTTTTTGGCTTAGATAAAAAGCTCACTATTTTGCTGTGCAGTAGTTTTTCATCAACTGGTTTAACAAGATAATCATCCATTCCTGCTAATTTACATTTTTCTAAATCTACTGTCGTGACATCAGCTGTTAAAGCAATAATTGGGATCGAAGATTTCATTGTATTTCTAATGTATTCAGTAGCTTCAAATCCATTCATTACTGGCATTTGCAAATCCATAAGTACAACATCAAACTCTTTTTCTTTCAATTTTTCAACAGCTATTTTACCATTTTCGGCAATCTCACAATCAAATCCAAAGTCATCTAATATGGTTTTCATCAACATCTGATTCAAAGTAATATCTTCAACAACTAATATTTTCACATTTTTCATTTGCGAATCGAGCTCCATGATTTCATTTTCTAGTTCTGCTACAGCGTTAGTTTTTTTGAAACTCAACATAAAACTAAAAGTAGATCCTACATGTAAAGTACTTTCAACACAAATGCTACCACCTTGTGCTTCGAGCAATTGTTTTACTATTGCTAGTCCTAAACCCGTACCGGCATACAATCTAGAAGTTCCGCTAGTTGCTTGTTGAAAATTTTCGAAAATACTTCCAATTTTATCCTCAGATATTCCGATACCAGTATCCTTAATAGAAAATTTTAAAACAACATTGTGTTCATCTTGTTGAAATAAATCGACACTAACTGTAACCTTGCCTTTACTAGTAAATTTAACAGCGTTACTTACAAGATTCAGAATGATTTGGTGCAACCTAACAGGATCTCCTATTATAAAATCGGGTATTTTATTATCGTATTCTTTAATTAATTGTAAGTTTTTTTCTAAAATTTTAGGTTCAAATAATTGAAGCATTACGGAAACAGTTGACTTGATTTTGAAAGGAATTTTCTCAAATGTCATTTTTCCAGAATCTACTTTAGCGAGATCGAGAATATCATCTATAAGTACGATTAAAGCATCACCACTCAGTTTGATAGCATTAAGGTATTCATTTTGTTTTGCTGTCAAATCAGTCCTCATAATCACTTTTGTAAATCCAATGATGGCATTCATTGGCGTACGAATTTCATGACTCATATTTGATAAAAATTGCTGCTTTGCTTGCATGGCACCTTCTGCAACTCTAGTTGCTTTTTCTGCTCTAATTTTTGCCTGTTCAGCATGTCCTCTAGCAGATTCAGCTGAAATTTTAGCCTCAATTAATTCATTTGCAATATGTTTTTGATCGGTAACATCTCTTGCAACAAGAACTACACCCAATACCTTTTTTGCATCATTTTTATATACAGATCCATTGAATAGTACATCAATTAAGTCTCCTTTTTTTTGTTTCAGAATTAGTGGACAATCCGTTACAAATCCTTTTTCAAATGCAGTTTGATAAACTTCACGGCCTTTTTGTGAATTCGTAAAATAATCAAAAAAATCAGTACCTATTAATTTAATTCGGGATATTCCTGTTATTTGCACAGAAGCATTATTTACATCCGTTATTTTCCCTTCAGGACTAACTGCAAATAGTGGATCATGACTCGCTTCAATAAGACTGATTGTATATTCTGAAAGTAACTTTTCTTGTATAAGATCGGTATTTAATTTTTTTAGTTGTTCTGCTTGAACCAGTAATTCTTGTGTTTTTAAATGTAAATCTACAAAAATAGCTACTTTAGCTTTTAAAATTTCTGGCGAAAGTGGTTTAATCATATAGTCAACAGCACCCGCTTCGTATCCTTTAAAAATTTGTAACGAATTATCATTACTCGCTGTTAAAAAAATAATAGGTACATGTTTGAGTTTATCGATCTGGCGGATTAGATCTACCGTTTCAAACCCGTCCATTAAAGGCATTTGAACATCAATTAGTATGATGGCAAAATCTTGTTGGTGTATCAGTATTTTCAAAGCCTCATTTCCCGAGTTGGCTCTAACGCATAAATAATTTTCATTAGACAGTATAACTTCTAAAGCAAATAAATTTTCGGGTAAATCGTCAACTATTAAAATTTTGACAGGGCTGTTTATTTTCATTTTCAATTGTAAAATAAAAGTTTTGTTCTTAACTAATTCAAAATTATTTTTATAAAAATCAAAACCATATAAATGTAGTACTATTGCTAATTATAGACTTTTTAAGTGAATTCAAATTATTTACTTAACCAAACACGCATTAATGATAAAAGTCGGTCTACATCTATTGGTTTTGTAATGTAATCGTTTGCTCCAGCGTCGATACATTTTTGTTTGTCATCTTTCATTGCTTTTGCAGTTAATGCAATTACAGGTAATTTTTTGAATTTAATTTGAGAACGAATTCGTTTCATTGCTTCATAACCATCCATTTCTGGCATCATAATATCCATTAATACGAGGTCTATATCTGGATGTTGCTCCAACATTTGTAGTGCATTTTTACCGTTTTCTGACTTGATCACTTCGATTTCACGTTCTTGTAAAATTTTTGATAATGCAAAAATATTTCGCATATCATCGTCTACTAAAAGTATTTTTTTGGCATGAAATATAGCATCCTTGTCGTGTATGCCAGAAATTATTTTTTGTTTGGATTTTGGTAGGTTGTTAATTGTTCGATGCAGAAAAAGTGCCGTTTCATCGAGCAAACGCTCCTCTGATTTTACGCCTTTTATAATAATACTTTCAGCATATTTATGCAACAAATCATTTTCATCTTTAGAGAGTTCTTTTCCAGTATAAACAATAATAGGAGGCATGTTTTGGCCTTTAATACCCTCTAATTTTTGAATAAGCTCAAAGCCACTCATATCTGGTAATCCTATATCTAAAATAACACAATCTATTTCATGATTCTCATACAGTGCTATTGCAGCTGCCCCAGTTTCTGCTTCGAAAAATTGTACATCCCCAGTGCCAATGAGTATTTTCATCGCTTTTCTTGCATTCTCATTATCTTCGATGATTAATAATTTTTTTATTTTTTTATTTACAAAATTTTCGATTCGATTGAAGGCATCATCAAGGGTTTCTTTAGATATTGGTTTTATTAAATATTCAACAGCTCCTTCGCGTATTGGCTCAAGCGAACGATCATTTGCAGAAATAATATGTACTGGTATATGTCTTACGGTTGTATTTGATTTTAGCTCTTGCAACACCTGTTTACCTGAAATTCCTGGTAAACCCATATCCAAAATAATGGCTTGTGGATTGAATTTAGAGGCCAGTACAAGCCCATCTTCACCAGTAGCAGCGGTCAAGCATTTAAAACCTTTTATATTGGCTTGTTTTAAAAGTATGTGGGCAAAATTTGGATCATCTTCAATAATTAGCACCACTTTATCTCCAGGACTTAGGTTTGTCCTATCGTCTGGAATAGTAGCATAATTTAGAAAAGTAGTTTCATTTTTATCTATCGGAATATACTGTCTTGGTAGTATAGGTAAAGAATTAGATAGTTCTATTTCAGGCTTGATGGCAAGTGGAAGCACTAATGAGAAAGTTGCACCATTATTTAAACTACTAGTCACAGTAATCTTACCTTCTAATAATTTTGCTAACTCACGTGATATAGAAAGTCCTAATCCTGTACCACCATATTTTCTAGAAGTTCCTCCTTCGGCTTGCTGAAAAGCTTCAAAAATGGCTGCTTGTTTGTCCTTAGCGATACCAATACCAGTATCAGTAACTGCAATATTTATTGATTTGTCTGTATCGGGTTTTACATGAATGGAAACACTGCCTTTCTTTGTAAATTTGATCGCATTAGAGAGTAAGTTTTTTAATATTTGATTTAAACGTTGCGAATCAGTTGTAATGAATTCGGGTACATTTTCAGCTATCTCACAACTAAGAAACAATCCTTTTTGCTCTGCTAAATGTTTAAAATTTTGAAGTAGTTCGGCAGTGAGATTTATAATTGGTATCCTTTCAACATTTACAGACATTTTTCCTGCCTCAATTTTAGAAAGATCTAATACTTCATTGATTAAAATTAGAAGATCATGACCGCTTTTATAAATAATTTCAGCACTTTCTACCTGTACATCATCTAAGTTTTTCTTCCTGTTTTCTGATAAATCTTTGGATAAAATAAGCAAACTATTGAGTGGTGTTCGCAACTCATGTGACATGTTTGCCAAAAATTCTGATTTGTATTTGCTGCTTATTTCAAGTTGTCGTGTTTTTTGTTCAATACTACTTTTTGATGCTTCAACTTCCTTGTTTTTTTCTTCTAGGGATTGAGTTTGTTCTTCTAACTCGTCATTAGTCATTTGCAATTCCTCTTGTTGTTGCTTCAAATTTTGAGCTTGTTGTTCCAATTCTTCATTCAATTGTCTTAGTTCTTCCTGCTGAATTTGAAGTTCTCCCGCTTGATTGGATAGTTCTTTATTGGCAGTATGCAATTCAGCGGCTCTTTTTTCTTTTTCTTCATTTTGAAAAGCAAGTTCTTTAATAGCAATTCCTAATTCTGCGGCTCTTTTTTCTTTTTCTTCATTTTGAAAAGCCAATTCGCTGTTGGCAATAGCTAATTCCGCAGCTCTTTTTTCTTTTTCCTCCGATTGTAGAACGGTATTTACACTAATCGCAATACTACTCATTGAGACTGCTACAAATTCCTTTTCGGTTTCGCTAAAATCAGTAAACTTTCCTATTTCTATAACACCTATTGTTTTATTATCTAACATAAAAGGAGTTATCAAGATACTTTTGGGTTGGGTATCTAGTACTGCAGAAGTAACACGAATTTGATCATCTGTGGTGTTGGTAAAAACTATTTGTTTTTGTTCCCATGCTGCTTGACCTATAAGGCCTTCATTTAATTTGAAAAAGTCTTTAGTGTTTTCTGCGGATGTAAAAGCAAATTTACCGCTTAACATAAGGCTATTTTCTGATTCATTTAATAAATACACAGCTCCTATATTGGCTTTCAAGTAGGTACACAAAAAACTGATCGTATTATTGGCTAACTCGGTTATGTTTTGGGTTCCCAATAACTTTTCATTCAGCGCCGCATTTCCTAGAAGAAACCAATTTTTACTATCATTTTCTAGTTGAGAGGCTTTAAGTGCCTTTAAATTTGTACTTACTATATTGTAAATTACAATCAGTATTAGTGCTATTATTAGTAACAAAATCACAAAAACAAAATTGAATTTACTAGCTTCTTCATCAGTGGCTTGTGTCCTCTGACTAAGCAAAACGGACTCAGTTTCCTGTGCTTTATTTATAATGTTTCTTATTTCATCTTGAATTTGTTTTCCTTCACCTGATGCTACAAATTGTCGTACTTTTTCATAATCAATTCGTCGAAGTGCAATGCATTTTTCCAGATTTTCAAAACGCATTTTAATTTCATTACGAAGTTCTGCAACATTATTTTGCTGAAAGGGATTGTCTGTAGTTAGTTCGTCTAATTTAGCGAGTTCTTCATTTACTTTGATGTTTGATGCTGTAAAAGGCACTAAGAAATCGTCATTACCTGTAATAATAAATCCTCGTACACCAGTTTCTGCTTCAACGGTTAACATTAAAATTTGTTCAAATTTGTACAATACTGAATTAGAATGGTTGACCAAGATAGTAGAGGCAATGAATTTTTCAGTATTTTTAAAAGAGAAAATGGCAACACCTAAAAGTACCATTGCGCAAGCAATAAACCCAGTTGCTATTTTTTTATCAAGAGTCATATTCATTTTTTAATGTAATTTATTAACTTTTTTGTTGTGCAATTTGTATTATATAATCTGCTATACCTTCTATTGTTCCCAAATAATCAGGAGTAACGGCTGCAATAGCCGATCGAGGCATGTAAGCTGATTCGGCTGTTTCTGGATCTTGAATAATAACTAGTCCTCCATAGTCCTTTATCCTTTTAAGACCTTTTGCACCATCATGATTAGCACCGGTTAAAATGATACCAATTAAGGTGTTTTTATAGGCTTCGGCTGCAGATTCAAACAATACATCAATTGAAGGCCTAGCAAAATTTACACGTTCATCAATAGTAAGCGAAAAAGTTTTATTTTTTTCAATGAGCAAATGATAATTGGGCGGTGCGATGTAAATAGTTCCTTTTTCAATTTTTTCTTTTTCATCTGCTTCTTTTATTTGAATTAAATTTTTTGAATTCAAAATTTTAATCCATTCGCTATCGGAGTGAGGTCCTAAATGTTGCACAATAATTATTGGTAAACAAAAATCAACAGGTAAAGCTGAAAATATTATTTTCAAAGCACTCATACCGCCAGAGGAAACACCTATTACAATTGCTTGGTACTGCATTTTAGTATTTTTTTTTGAAAATACGTTGCTTTGGGTCTAACTCACTATATTTTGAATAGTATTCTGTAAACTGGATACTTTCCTTAGAACCTAAAGCTAAAATTCCTCCATTAATTAAACTATCATAGAAAAGTGTCTGAACTTTATTTTGCAAATTTTGATTAAAATAAATTAACACATTCCGACACAACAATAAATTCACTTCAGCAAAAACGCTGTCTGTTACTAAATTATGATTTGCCCAAACAATATTTTTTTTTAATGATTGGTTCATAATTACATTGTCATAATGAGAAGTATAATAATTTGAGAATGATTCTTTACCACCAGATAATTGGTAATTTGCGGTATATTCTTTTATTAATTTATTCGAAAAAATGCCCTCTTTGGCACTATTTAAAGCTGATTGGTTAAAATCAGTAGCATATATTGTAGTTCGGTCATACAAACCTTCTTCTTGTAATAAAATAGCCATAGAGTATGCCTCTTCACCTGAGGCGCAACCTGCATGCCATATTTTTATGAATGGGTATGTTTTTAAGATGGGAATTACTTTTTCTCGCAAAGACTTGTAAAAAACAGGATCTCTAAACATTTCGGTTACTGTGATTGATAAATCCTGCAAAAGTTCTGAGACGAATAGATCATCATTTAAAACCATTGATTGCATTTGAGCAATATCTTTAATACCTGAAATATTCATTCTATTGGTAATTCTTCGTCTAATATGAGCTTGGGAATATTCTCTGAAATCATAACCATATTTCCTAAAGATGGCTTCTAACAACAATGAAATTTCGAGATCGGATGTATTTGTATGGTGCATTTATAAATATTTTTGGTTTTATTCCAACCAAATCCCGGGATGATATTCATCTAAATAAAATTAAAATACGCTCTTTATTTAAAGCCTATTTTACATGCGATCCATGTACCAGTTCAATTCTTTTTGCATTTTTTGATACTGAAAAATTGAGGTTATAATTTTTTGTAAACGAACAAAAGCAGTTTCACTCTTTACCACATAATCAAAAGCTTTATGATGCATACAGTTAATAGCAACTTCTATTTTATCCTGAGAGGACAGCATAATTACAGGAATTTCAGGATTAAACTCTTTTACCTTATCTAAGGTTTCAAGTCCATTCATTGCATTGACTACAATTCCATCAAGTTGATAATCTAATATGACAATATCTGGATTATTTGATAAATTTGCAATACATAATTCTCCAGTGGGGTATGTTTCAATTAAAAAATCGGCATTGTCTAAAAATTCAATTTCTAAAGATTTTAAAAACAGTGCGTCATCATCTACTAGGAAGATCTTTACTTTAGTATCATTTTTCATTATATGGTATTTTTAGTGTAGGTGTATATTTTATGCTATTTATGCAACTTTTGTTTGTTTTCAATATAATTATAGAAGTACTAAAATAAAATTTTGACAGTTTTGCAATCCATAAAGATTAGCGAACTGGGTTATCTACTTTATAGTAAATACGAAATCGAGCATTTTTGTACTTAAATATCTTTATAGTTTAATGATTTTTTACTTTTCCATAAAAAAATCAAACTATTTTTTAAGACCTATTTCCTCTATTGGATTTCGTCTTTTGTCTTTTAGTTGTTTAAAATGTGATGGAGATAATCCAGTAACTTTTTTAAATTGGCTTGATAAGTGCGCTACACTGCTGTAGTTCATTTTCCAGGCAATTTCAGTAATGTTCAATTCACCATAAATAATCAATTCTTTTATTCTTTCCGTTTTATGAGAAATAATAAATTGTTCGATTGTAGTACCTTGAACTTCTGAAAATAAGTTGGAGAGATAGGTGTAATCATGATTCAATTGTTGACTCAGATAATCAGAAAAATTAATTTTTATATTTTCTGTCGAGTGATGAACCATTTGAATGATTACATTTTTAATTTTCTCGATTAGCATGGATTTTTTATCATCCATTAATTCTAATCCAGAGTCTAAAAGAGCCGATTTTAATTGAAGACGTTGATCCATAGTTATGTTTTCCATGATTTCAACCTCGCCTAAATCGACAACCATATAGTGTAAATGGAGTTTTTTTAACTCTTCTTTAACCGCCATTTTGCAGCGATTGCTTACCATGTATTTAATGTATAGTTTCAAATTTATTTTTTTAACAGATTATGTAAATTTCTAAAATAAGGCATTAAAATGACTTACATAACTTTAAGAATAATTTACAAAATTCACAGATTGTTAACAACAGAATTGTATCAATAGTGTTAAGATTTACTAACGAAATGCGACTGCTTTTAATAAACTATTTTAAATCAAGATGAAACATAAGCGGTAAATACTTTGACAACAAAACAAGGCAAATAGCATTTAATAGAATTTAATGTTGCATCAAGAATGTTTTTTAACAATTAAAAATAATTATTTATACAATTACTTATCAATACGTTGTTTAGTAATAGTATCTATTTTGAAAAAGAATCAACCCAATCTAGAGATTTAATAGCTGAAACTTTATTTTCTACATTCATTGAAACACGCAGTTCTTTATTAGCTACTTTTTTTGAATACATTGCTTTGTATCTAAAAATTGTTGTTTTATCGTAATTGTTTTTATACACTTCAACGAGTTCTAAATCTTTGAAAGTGCCATAATATTGACGAAAACGAGTACAAGTTTTTGTCAAGCGTTCCTCCGTTGTGTTATGTATAACGGATGATGTTGCCTCAGTTGTATTGAAGGGTTTAAACTTTGATGTATTGCAAGTCATCAAAACTCTCTTACCCAAGTCGTATGCTTTGTCTTTTTGTAAATCATTTATTTCTGCAAAACTAATTTTTTCAAAATTAGCTTTTTTGGGTTCCTCTACGGCTGTTTTTTTTGAATTACAACCAATAAGCAGTAACAGACTGAATACAATAAGTATTTTTTTCATTTTAAGTAATTTTTAATAATAAGTTAGGATCTGGACAATTTTTTAGAGAAAATGCCAAATTACTTTTACTACAAACTCCAGGATAATCTCCAATTGAGTTTGAGATGTCGGCAATAATTTGAAAATGCAAATGAGGTGCGTAATCCCCATTTACCGATGCATCACCTATAGTTCCTAATTGTTGTCCTTTTAGAAAAACGGTGCCAATCTCAATTCCATCAATACTTTCTAACGACAAATGCCCGTATAAAGTATAAAATTTATGATCTTCAATTTTATGTTCTAAAATAATTGTAGGACCGTAGTCTCCTAATCCAGTATTATAATTAAAGCTATGAACAAAACCATCTACAGCTGCTAGAACGGCAGTACCTGCTTTTATCCATAAGTCTAATCCAATGTGTATGTTTCGCTCTTCAGTTGTTGTATCGTTGAAAATTCCACTTCGTTTGTACAAATTTCTAATTTCATTGTACCCTCCAAAAGCCACTTTTGCATTATTTTTACTTAAATAATTTTCTATATAAGTTTCAAAATCAGCAGCATTATCTATGTTTTGTTTTTTAAAAATATCATTATTTGTAGAAATATCCAATGGAATATATTGATTATAATCAATTGTAGCATCTATAACTTTTACATTTTCAAGCTCTTGTAATATATTTTCTAGTACTTTCATTTATTATTTATTTTTTTAAAACACTAATTTAAAATAAAAATGCCAACATAATTAGATTACGTTGGCATTATTTAGGTAATATGTTTTTCTAAAACATCATTTTTCTGGTATGTAAATGAGAACGTTATTTGCTTTTCACTTTCAAAAAAAGCTAGCAGTTATTTTACAGCTAATAACGCTACAAATTCAATTACTGGATCTTTAGAGAGTAGGGTGCCAGCATTTGCCATCAATGCCTCAGCAATTTTGCCTTCAAGATGTGCTTTTCTTCCTTCTTCTGTTTCAAAAGTATCAAAAATTCCAAAAGTAGAAGTTCCTATTTGCCATCCATACCAATTTACTGTTTCTGGCTCGTCCAAAACTAGTGGTAACGCGCTTTTTAAAAATGCGGCAACTTCCTCTTCTTTTCCAGGTTTAGCTTCTAATCGAGCTAATAAGGCATATTTTTCCATTGTTATTTTATTTAGAATTTAAAAGTACTATTAATCCTTATCAGATTGAAATAGTTTAACTTTTGTTTACTAATTTATTTATGCTTTGTATGGCTCCAAATCGGATAGAGGTAGTCATAAAAAATCATAACTGTTGCCAGTCAGGATTATTCATTATTAATGTTGTCTGGACTAATATAAACTAGGAAACTTAACAGGATTTACTTCATTCATCATTTCATAAACTTTTTCAAAAATGTCTTCGGATGAAGGTTTAGAGAAATAATCTCCGTCTGTTCCATAAGCAGGTCTATGTGCTTTTGCAGTCAAAGTTTGTGGTTTGCTGTCTAAATAATTGTAGGCGTCTTGTTGTTCTATGATTTGTTGTAAAATATAAGCTGAAGCGCCACCAGGTACATCTTCATCAATTACTAATAGGCGATTTGTTTTAGCGATACTTTTTACAACATCTTGGTTCACATCAAATGGGAGCAACGATTGTAAGTCGATAATCTCACAATCTATACCTACTTCTAAGAGTTCATTTGCTGCTTGCTGAACTAAGCGTAATGTTGATCCATAGGAAACTAATGTAATGTCTGTTCCTTTTTTCAGTGTTTCTACAACTCCAATTGGCGTTTTAAACTCACCATAGTTCAATGGCATTTTTTCTTTTAATCGGTACCCATTCAAGCATTCGATTACCAAAGCCGGTTCATCACATTCAAGCAAACTATTATAAAAACCAGCTGCTTGCGTCATGTTCCTAGGGACTAAAACATGAATTCCTCGAATTGCGTTTATGATCATTCCCATAGGAGACCCTGAATGCCAAATTCCTTCTAAACGATGACCACGTGTTCGTATAATTAATGGTGCTTTTTGTTTGCCCACCGTTCGGTATCTAAGTGTAGCTAAATCATCACTCATGATTTGGATGGCATACAATAAATAATCTAAATATTGAATTTCAGCAATTGGTCGCAAGCCACGCAACGCCATACCAATTCCTTGTCCTAGTATAGTAGCCTCGCGTATTCCCACATCGGCAACACGTAACTCTCCATATTTTTCTTGCATTCCTTCCAGTCCTTGATTTACGTCACCAATAGCTCCTGCATCTTCACCAAATATCAATGTTTCAGGATATTTGGTAAAAATAGCATCAAAATTATCGCGTAAAATCATACGACCATCTGTATCTTCTTTCGCGTTTTCTGGATATACGGGCAATACTTTTTCTACAGAAAAAACATTTAAATCTGTTTCTGAAAAAAGATTGCTGCTAAATTTTTCTTGTGTTTTTGTAGTGTATGAACTAATCCATTGAGATAGTTCTTCTTTACCGTTTTCATTTTGTAATAATCGCAATACTTTACGTGCTACAACCAAAATTTCCTTTTTCAAAGGTGATTTAATCCCTTTTAAATCGGTGGTAAATTGTACAATACGATCTTTATTTTTACTGGTTGCAGCTAGCTTTTCTAGCAGTCCAACTAGTTGTTTTTGTTCTTCAACAATAGGTTCTATAAATGCATTCCATGCCGCTTTTTTAGCTTCTAAAACTTCTTTTTTGGCATTAGCATCAATAGCATCAATTTCCTCTGGAGAGGCAATATTGATGGCGATCATCCAAAGTTTCATTTGACGAATACAATCAAAATCTCTTTCCCAAGCCAAACGATTGGCATCTTTATATCGTTCGTGAGATCCAGAACTCGAATGCCCTTGTGGCTGTGTTAATTCATTGACGTGGATCAAAACAGGAACGTGGTTTTCACGAGCAATTGCAGCTGCTTTCTCATAAGTAGCTACTAAGTCTGCGTAATCCCAACCTTTAACTCTCAATATTTCATAACCATTAGTACCATCTTCTCTCTGATATCCTTTTAGAATTTCTGAAATATTTTCTTTGGTTGTTTGGTGCTTTGCATGTACAGATATTCCATATTCGTCATCCCAAACACTCATAACCATTGGTACTTGTAATACACCTGCAGCGTTTATGGTTTCAAAAAACAAGCCTTCGGATGTACTTGCGTTACCTATGGTTCCCCAAGCAATTTCATTTCCTTGATCAGAGAAATTTGCAGCATTTGGTATTCCAGCAATTTGTCTGTATATCTTGGAGGCTTGGGCAAGTCCTAATAATCTTGGCATTTGTCCTGCCGTTGGCGATATATCAGCACTTGAATTTTTTTGTTGAGTTAAGTTTTTCCAGCTTCCATCTTCATTTAAACTATGAGTAGCAAAGTGGCCACCCATTTGCCTTCCTGCAGACATAGGTTCTTGTTCTACATCTGTATGACCATACAAACCAGCAAAAAATTGTTGCATTGTCAACTCTCCAATTGCCATCATAAAAGTTTGGTCGCGGTAGTAACCAGATCGGAAGTCACCATTCTTGAAGGCTTTTGCCATGGCTAGTTGTGGTACTTCTTTCCCATCACCAAAAATGCCAAATTTAGCTTTTCCAGTCAATACTTCTTTACGTCCCAAAAGGCTGCATTCTCTACTTGTTATTGCTAACGTGTAGTCACTCAGTACTTCGGTTTTGAAATCTTCAAATGTTAATGTAGTATTGGTTTGTTCTTTTATCATAATTGAAAAGTATAACTTATTAAGGCAAATTTACTTAAAAACTAGTTATTTTCATAATTCTCTAAAAAAATAAAATTAAATTTTAGTAATTTATTCTAATAAAATGAACTATATTTTTTTTACATATGTAATTTTTATACCGTATTATTGAGAATAATTTAAAAAATAATTAAAATCTATATCGAATTAGAACCATTTTCGATTAAAAAGATTGATTAATGTTTTAGGAGAGAAAGTTACTATGAATCGTATTTTCTCGTTGTAATTATTTTGTGCTATTTCCCATCCATTGGAAGAATATACCGGAAAATACAGCTCAAAGTAGTCCGTTACCAGATTCAGTCTTACGCCACTGTCGTAAATAAACTGCTCTTTTTGGTTTTTATTTTTTAGCAATCCAACATCTCCATAAATTTCAATCCAATTCCAAATACTCACACTAGCATTTAAACTGCTAATCCATTGATTTGCATAAGGTGTTTTTATTTTTGATTTAAAACCGCCTTCTGCCAAAATGAATTGTTGACTATATAAACCAGTACTTTCTGAACGTCCTAAATAGTTATAATCAAACAAGTAATCAGTAGGTCGGTCTGCTGCATAACTAAAAAAATCAGATCCAGTTTTATTGTACAAGAAACTACCAGCATAAAAACGTAAATTAAGTTGACGGTTGTTTTCAAAAAGCTTTCTGTATTCAATTTCGCCATTTATTTTTCCAAACCCACCTGATATTTGAACATCAGTATTAAAATTAAAATGATTTGTAACCTCGGTTTTGGTGTTTACATACCGCGCATTAAAAATAGAGTAGTTGGCAGGTCCGTTGTCAATTACAAAAGCGCTCTTTTCCCGGTTTACTAGCACTTGTCTAAATAAAATTAATTGTTTTCTATTGTCTCTAAAATTAGGCTCTCGGATACGCAATTGAACCATTGGATTTAGTTTAAGATAGGAAGCATCTTGCGCATAATGAAAGTAAGAACCACTCATGGAATACCTCACATTAAATAAGGTGCTGTTTCGATAATTTTGATTTACTGCAATAGAACCTGATCCTGATACGTTATTAGACCTAGTAGAATAGGATGGATTAATATCAAAAGTAAAGGGTTTATCGAGTATTGTTTTATTATGCAATCGCAATCCGGGTGTAATTCCGTCATATAAGTTATAAGAAATAGAGGGTACATACAATATTTGATTATAATATGGATCTTCTAAATCTTTCATAAAAACGAACTTTATGGGTCTGTTATTCGGAAAAAAACCATTAAGCTTTTTCCAGTTATTTCTTAAATTAAATTCGGGAACCTCATTTTTTAGATTCAAAATTATTTTATCTGCCCCATTTCTCTTTAGCGTAAAAGTGCTATCACCCGTTGTTATATCCAACCATTCTTTAAAAACTACAGTACCTTTTTTAGTGCCATAAACCGGAATTGGAATGGGAGTTCCAGTACGATTTTTTATGGTGAAAGTGATGCTGTCATTGGTTTTTGCTACACTAGAAAATTTATAATCTATAATGTCTCTGGAATCAATAATCGTTTTAAAAAACCAATTAATATCTTTATCTGTATTTGATTTTAGTATGTTTTCAAAATCTATTCTAGAAACTTGTTTGACTTGATTTTGAATGTAAAATTGTTTGATGCTATTTGGTACAATATTATTTTGTGCATAGGAATCCAGAAATCGCAAACTCAAACCAGATCTATATTTACTGGCTATTTGTTCGTTGAATTTGATCAAAGTATTCTTTGAATCTCCAAGTGGCTGATCCAAATTTCTTCGCGCCATTAACATATAAAAATAACTGTATTGCTCATTAAAACTAATAGTAGCAATATTAAAACTATTTAAAAGGCGTATATTAGAGAGGCTGCCCATCATTTTAGCTTCAGGGTGATTTTCATCCATATATTTCATCATGGCATATACCTGCAAACCATCATAGATCCAGTTGTCTTTTCTTGGGTCTAGTTTTAAACTAGTTTTAAGATATTCATTAAGATAGGTTTTGAGGAATTTAATTTCAAAAATAAATTCATCTGGAAACGGACTGATAAACGCTGGCAATTGATTCAAACCATAAAACGGATTTCTGTCATAATCTGTCTGCGAAACGATAATTTTGTCGTGAGGAAATTTGCCTATTAATTCGTTTGCAAAATTCACAACTCGATCTATTACAATTGCTTTTTGAATGGCGTCTAACTTATTGTTTTTTAAATTAGTCAGTACTTCTACACTGCTATTTTTAAAACTTTCAAAATTTAATTTAGGTTCAATGATAAGATTAAAATTAGTTCTATTATCTCCTGATAATTGATAATTTGTAAACGTTGCGTCATTAACTGATTTGCTGCTATTTAAATCAGAAATAGCTTCTAAGTTTTTAGGAATATTTAATTCAATTTGAAAACTAGTGGTAGCATTAGCAATATCATCTAAATTAATATTGCTGTATCTTATAAATTGATGATTTTCATAACGGGCCGGTGTCAAAAACCAGTTTTTTAGAGTAATAACTCCATTGGAACTATATCCGTATTTTGTAAATTTATCACTGGGAATTTTAGTCAAGTACAAGATAAATAAGGTGATTTTCTGATTGGGAAGTAGTTTTTCTTTCAATTTAATTTCAATTAAATCGGGGGTTTTCTCGGTTCTTTCCCAAGATAAATCCATTTTATTGGTATCCAAAATAGAGATATTTGTGGTACTTCCTCGTTCTTCCTCTTTTGCCAAATGAAAGCCTCTATAAAATTCATCTGAAAAACGTTTGGCAAGTGGTGTATTTTTATTAGAATAGGCGTTGTTCCAATCGTTTAAAACAATCGACGTCAAAGTGTCATTCGATTGATTAAAAAATGTAATTTCTTGCTGTGTACGTATTGTTTTAGTACTGGAATTCAGTTCAACTACCATTTTAGAATGATGTTGTGCTTGCATTTTTATTGAAAGTAATACAAGAAAGGTATATATCGTAATTTTAAAAAGTAGATTCAAGTGCTTGGATAAATTATATTAAAAAATAAATATACTTTTTTTTACATTAGAATTGGAAAAAAAATTACCACAAAAAAAAGCTGTCGATTGAGACAGCTTATTTGTTAGAAATTTGGAGATAAATTATACTTTTTATAAAACTTATCGAGGACGTCAACCACTTCATCTTCAGTATCTACAATTTTAAATAAATTCAAATCATCAGCACTTACGGTGCGTTCTCTTTCTACCAAAACTGTTTTTATCCAATCCATTAATCCAGACCAAAAACTGGATCCGACCAATATAATTGGGAATTTAGCAATTTTTTTAGTTTGTATTAAAGTCATGGCTTCAAACAATTCATCCATAGTCCCAAAACCGCCAGGCATAACCACAAATCCTTGCGAATATTTGACAAACATTACTTTTCGAACAAAGAAATAATCAAAATTTAAATTTTTATCGTTGTCAATATATGGGTTGTAATGTTGTTCAAACGGCAATTCAATATTCAATCCTACCGAAGTTCCGCCACCTAGATGCGCGCCTTTATTCCCGGCTTCCATAATTCCAGGTCCACCGCCGGTAATCACACCATAACCAGCTTTACTGATTTTATAAGCAATTTTTTCAGCCAACAAGTAATATGGATCTTCGGGTTTTGTTCTCGCAGAACCAAAAATACTCACACACGGACCTATTCGTCCCATACTTTCATACCCATTAACAAACTCAGCCATGATTTTAAAAATGGCCCAACTGTCATTGGTTCTAATCTCGTTCCAAGTCTTTTGTTTTAATCGGTCTTGGATTACTTTATCCTCGTCATTGTCAAAATCTTCTAATCTCATATTCTGTATTTTAATTATCTATTTTATTTTTTTTGGAGCTTTATCCTGCTTTCCGTTCTATCTTTTTATTTTTTAAAGAAAAAAATAAAAAGGATGCCACTTCCATCAGGGCTAAAAATCAAGCCTACTAAAGTAATTCTTTTTTTATAACTGCAACATACTGCTTTTGTATTTTTTATTATTCTCTAGTCTCATATTCCCCTCTTTTGGAGGGGTGCCCGCAGGGCGGGGTGGTTTTTAGTCCTACATTTTCAAAAGTTAATAGCTTATTTACCAAATTCTACAACTATATATTGCTCTAGCTCCTTCATCACATTATTCAAATCATGTTTTACCCGTAAATCAGATATTCGATACACCTTTAATCCTAAAGATAGTAGATATTCTTCTCTTTTTTGGTCGTATTCTTCTTTATTGTCATGGCTTGAACCGTCAATTTCGATTACCAACCCTAAGGTTTTTACATAAAAATCTACTACGTAGTTACCTATAATTCTTTGTCTGTCAAAATCTATTTTCCAAAATATACCTTTATGAACTTGCAACCAAAAAATTACTTCTGATAGCACTCCTGCTTTACGCAACGCCCGGGATCTAGTTTTTAGTTTTATGTTGTAGGGTAAGTTTTCGATGAAATTTCTATAAATGGGTTGTGAATTTATATATGCAGTTATCTCACGAGTACTTTCCATACGATTTGCTTTTTTTACATTCCCTTGATAGTAAAGGCTACAATTTAGTTGGTGCCATTACAAGACATCAATTTACATAAAAAAGCCATATTTTTCAAAAATCACAATATTTAAAAACCACCCCGCCCGCCGCGGCGGGCACCCCTCCAAAGGCGGGGAATTACACCAACTCTTTCTTTAAAAACTGTGCAGTATAGCTTTTTTTATTTTTTGCAACTTCCTCAGGAGTTCCTTTGGCAATCAATTGACCGCCCCCTTTTCCACCTTCAGGACCGATGTCTATAATGTAATCGGCTAGTTTAATCACATCCATATTGTGCTCGATAATTAAAATAGTATTTCCTTTATCAACCAGTTTATTAATCACTTCCATCAAAACTCTAATATCCTCAAAATGGAGTCCTGTTGTAGGTTCGTCAAGAATATAAAACGTATTTCCTGTGTCTTTTTTAGATAATTCTCCTGCTAGTTTGATGCGTTGTGCTTCTCCACCAGAAAGCGTTGTGCTTTGTTGGCCTAAAGTGATATAACCTAAACCAACATCCTGAATGGTTTTAACTTTTCTATAAATCTTCGGAATCATTTCAAAAAACGGAACGGCTTCATCAACCGTCATATTCAACACATCCGAAATAGATTTTCCTTTGTATCGAATTTCCAATGTTTCTCTATTAAAACGCTTTCCTTGACAGGTTTCACATTCTACATAAACATCAGGCAAAAAGTTCATTTCTATTGTTCGAACACCAGAACCTTCGCAGGTTTCGCAGCGTCCGCCTTTTACATTAAAACTAAAACGTCCCGCTTTGTATCCCCGAATCATACTTTCAGAAGTCATCGTAAACAGATTTCTGATTTCGGTAAAAACTTCGGTGTATGTTGCTGGATTACTTCGTGGCGTTCTACCAATTGGACTTTGGTCAATATCAATTACTTTATCAATATGTTCCAAACCTTCTATTTTTTTGTACGGTTGCGGTTTTTTGACGCCATTGAAATAATAGGCGTTCAAAATAGGGTAGAGCGTTTCATTAATCAAAGTCGATTTACCGCTTCCCGAAACTCCAGTCACACAAATCATTTTACCCAAAGGCAATTCTATCGAAACATTCTTCAAGTTGTTTCCTGTTGCTCCGGTCAGTTTCAGGAATTTTCCATTTCCTTCTCTGCGTTTTGCAGGAACTTCGATTTTCATTTCACCATTCATATACATTGCTGTAATAGTATGGTGTTTCAAAATCTCGGCAGGAGTTCCTTTGCTGATGATTTCACCACCGTATTTCCCAGCTTTAGGGCCAATATCAATTACATAATCGGCACGTTCAATCATGTCTTTATCGTGTTCTACCACAATTACGGAGTTTCCAATATCTCTTAATTGTTCTAACGAATGAATTAATTTTTCATTGTCTCTTTGGTGTAAACCAATACTTGGTTCATCCAGAATATACAAAACACCAACTAACTGAGAACCAATTTGAGTTGCCAAACGGATGCGTTGTGCCTCACCACCGGAAAGCGATTTGGAGCTTCGGCTTAAAGCCAAATAATTCAAGCCTACATTCATCAAAAAGTTTAGTCGATCCTTAATCTCTTTGATTACTTCAGTAGCGATACGTTTTTGTTTATCAGATAAATGACTGTCTAAATCGTTAAACCAAGTGGTCAAATCCGAAATGTCCATATCGCACAATTCGGTGATGTTTTTTTCGTTGATTTTAAAAAACTGCGCTTCTTTTTTCAAGCGGGAACCTTCACAAACCGGACATTTTATTTCGTCCATAAATTCCTTTGCCCAACGTTTTATGCTTGTAGAACCACTTTCATCATGTTGGTTTTTTATGAAATGCGAAATCCCTTCAAAATCAATTTTGTATTCTCTCGCAACTCCTAAATCTTTAGAATTAATGGTGAATTTTTCTTTGCCACCATTCAAAATCATTTCCATAGCTTCCTCCGAAATTGTGTTAACTGCATCCGTCAATTTGAAGCCAAATTTTTCACCAATAATTTCTAATTGCTTAAATATCCAAGAGCTTTTGTATTCGCCCAACGGAGCAAAACCACCTGCTTTTATCGATAATTTTGGATTTGGAATAATCTTTTTAGGATTAATTTCATTTACCGTTCCCAATCCGTTACAATGATCACAAGCGCCTTTTGGGGAATTGAAAGAAAATAAATTCGGTTCTGGATTCTGGTAGGAGATTCCAGTGCTTGGACACATCAAATTCCGACTAAAAAACCGAACTTCATTAGAGTCTTGGTCTAAAACCATTAACACATTTTCTCCTTGATTCATGGCTGTATTAATGCTTTCTGTTAACCGTTTTTCGTTTTCTAGAGTATCATCAATAACCATTCTATCTACAACAATTTCTATATCGTGTGTTTTGTAACGGTCTAATTTCATTCCTAAAGTTATATCCAGCACATCACCGTTTACACGAACTTTAAGGAAACCTTGTTTGGCAATTTGCTGGAAAAGCTCTGCATAATGTCCTTTTCTGGCTCGAATCACAGGCGCTAGTATATTGATGCGTTTTCCTGAAAAATCCTGAATAATCAAATCCTTGATTTGCTCATCAGAATAGGAAACCATTTTCTCGCCACTGTTGTAACTGTACGCATCGGCACCACGTGCATAAAGCAAACGTAAGAAATCATAAATTTCAGTAATCGTTCCTACAGTGGAACGCGGACTTTTACTAGTCGTTTTTTGTTCAATAGCAATTACAGGAGAAAGTCCGTCAATTTTATCAACATCTGGTCTTTCTAAACCACCCAAAAACTGACGCGCATAAGCTGAAAAAGTTTCTACATAACGGCGTTGCCCTTCGGCATAAATGGTATCAAAAGCTAAGGAGGATTTCCCAGAACCCGAAAGACCGGTAATTACAACCAGTTTTTCTCTTGGAATGGAAACATCTATATTTTTTAAGTTGTGCACGCGAGCGCCTTGAACTTCAATGGTATTGTCTTTGTCTAGCATAATTTTTTGCAAAAAGCAAAGTTACTATTTTGAATTGTTCTTTTGATGTAACAGTTTAGAAGTTTGTGTTAAAATGGGGCATAAAAAAAACGCTAATTGGAATTAGCGTTTTTGATACAATTTGTTTTAAATGTGCTTATTCTGCAATAAACTCTGCATATGTTTTCAAAACAAACGGAATGTTTTGTTCTTTAGCTTGTTTTAAATAAGTAGCTTCATTTTTAGCCTTAACCGTTTTGAAATCTTTCATTTCACTATCAAAGCGTTGCATAATGGATTCCTTATTTTCTAACTGTGAAGGAGAAGGAGCTGTAAAGTTTCCAGCAACAGATGCATATAATTCTCCGAGTTTTTCTCTTAACTGAGGTTCTGCCGAAGCTACGTAGCCATCACCAGTAGTAACTACCATTTTTGCTTTTACGTTCTCAAAATCAGTTTTAATTTTTGTACCATTTTTAGCAAAACTCTTATTTTTAGCAATCAATTGATCTAATAATTTTACAGTTTCGTCAATTTCATACACCGCATAAGCTAGTTCTTCATTTTTGTTGAACAACTCTCGTGTAGTTTCTTTTTGTTTCACTCTATCAGATGCAGAAATACTACTTTTTGGATCATTTAGTACTTTAAAAGTGTGTGTGTAAGTATCTTTCCCTTTAGTCATCACCACTTTATAATTGCCCTCTTGAACACGTGGCGCAGTGAAACCAGCAAATGATACTGTTTTTCCAGCTGCAATTTTTGGGTTTTTCATATTGTAGTCCCAAGTTACAACGTTGATTCCTTTTTGTTTGCCTGCAGGTAATGACACAAGTTTGTTGCCTTTTTCGTCTTGTATTTCAAGATCCATTTTACCCAAAGTATGTCTCTTTTTCAAGTAATAGATAATTTGAGCACTTGAAGATGGGTTATTACCCACAAACTCCAATTCTGTAGCAGTAGTTCCAAAACTGGATTGCTCTTCAATTACAGCTGGCTTCATATCAAAGAAATGAACATCTTTAGCAAGAACGTCTTGACTGATTTGGCGCAACGGTGTAATGTCATCAAGAATGATAACTCCACGACCATGAGTTGCCATCACCAACGAATTGGTTTTAGTACTTAATTCCATGTAATGTACAGCAACCGATGGCATTTTATTGGTAAAATGAGACCAATTTGCTCCACCATCTATAGTAATGTATAAACCTTTTTCAGTACCTAAGTATAATAAGTTTTCATTGGTAAAATCTTCTTGAATATTACGAACAAAACCATCAACATCAGGAGTAATAATTGATTTCCATGTTTTTCCAAAATCTATCGTTTTGTAGGTATATGGAGTATAATCATTGGTTGCATGTCCTTCAAAAACAGCATAGGCTATTCCTTCTCCAAAAGTACTCGCTTCAATGTGATAACACCAAGTGTTTTTTGGAAGTCCAATAATGTTAGCAACCACATTAGTCCATGTTTTACCTCCATCCTTCGTAACTTGCACATTACCGTCGTCAGTTCCGGCCCAAATCACTTTTTCGTTTAATGGAGACTCGGCAATTGTAAAAATAGTACAGTGTTTTTCTGCACCAGAATTGTCAACAGACAATCCTCCAGATTTTTCTGTGTTGTATTTTGATGCATCGTTCGTAGTTAAATCAGGTGAAATTTTGGTCCATGTACGACCCATATCTTCTGATTTATGTACGAACTGACTTCCCATATAAAAACGATCGGTTTGTTTTTTACTTATTTCCATTGGAGCATTCCAGTTGAAACGTAATTTTGGATCGCCTTTTACTGCCAATGGCTGAATGGTGATCAACTCCTGCGTATCTGTATTGTAGCGCCAAACATTTTCGGCACCTTGCATTTCGCTGTAAATAATATTTTTGGTTGGATGTTTTATTACTCTAAAACCGTCACCTTGACCAATTCTTGTCCAATCTCTAGATTCTATTCCGCCCGGACTTTTTGAAGGGCCATACCAAGAACCGTTATCTTGCAAACCTCCATAAACATTAAATGGTTCTTTATCATCGATACTTACGTGATAAAACTGAGAAACAGGAATGTTGCTGACCATTTCCATAGTATTTGCACCATCCCAACTTCTATAAACACCGCCATCTGTACCACAATATATTCTATTGCTATCATTAATATCAAAAACAATATCATGGATATCAGAATGCATATTTCCAAGGTTTTTGAAGGTTTTTCCACCATCTCGACTAATGGATCCGCTCAAACCACCTTTGACTACAATTTCAGGATTTTTTGGATCAACTGTGATTCTAGAAAAATAGAAAGGTCTTACCACTAAACCAAAATCATTATTCAGATGTTTCCAATTGGCACCTGCATCATCAGAGCGATACAAGCCATTCAGTTCTGCTTTTTCTGTTTCAAGAACAGAATATAAGATGTTGCTATTAGAAGGAGAAACAGCAATGGCTATTCTGCCCAATTGACCAGCAGGAAAACCAGTGTGGATTTTGTTCCATGTTTTTCCACTGTCTACAGATTTATACAAAGCAGATTTAGTTCCACCCGAGCTAAACGACCAACCTGTTCTTCTAAATTCCCAAAAAGAGGCATACATTATGGCGCTATTTTTAGGATCTACAATCAAATCTGAACATCCTGTTTTGTTATCTACAAAAAGAACTTTGTTCCAAGTGGTTCCCCCGTCTGTTGTTTTATAAACACCTCTTTCATCACTATCTCCCCACAAGGCACCAAGAACACCAACCCAAACAATATCGCTATTCTTTGGATCAACGATAATAGAACTAATTCTGTCAGATTTAGGTAATCCCATATTCTTCCAGTTCTGACCTCCATCTGTCGACTTGTAAATGCCATCTCCCATGGAAACACTATTTCTAGTCCATGTTTCTCCAGTACCAACCCAAATGTTTTGGTCTGGTTTTGAAGGATCAATTGCAACACAGCCAATAGATTGAATATGTTCATCGAATATTGGATTAAAAGAGGCTCCACCGTCGTTACTTTTCCATACACCACCTCCAGCTGTACCTGAGTATATGATCTTGTTGTTTGTAGGATGCACTTCAAGATCTGTAATTCTGCCACTCATTAAAGCAGGACCTATGTGTCTGGCTTGAATGTCACCAAAAAGTTCTTTGCCTTTTAGGACAATTTTATCTTGTGCCAAAGCATTTGTTGCAGATAGTATGCCTATGCAAGCAACCCATATAATTCTTTTTTTCATAAAAATGTTTGTTAAAAAAAGCCCTTATTTTGCAATAAGGACTTCGAGTTGATTATACAGATATTATTGAGCTGGAAAAGCGTAAATTTTTGAATCTACAGTAGGATTTAAAATAATTTTTTTAACCTTCATTTCTTGACCACCTTGATTGATTGAAAAAGGGAAATAGATTCCGTCCACCTCTTGATAATCGCTCATAGTAGAAGTTGATTTTTGTCCTTTTGCAGGTCCTTGCTTAATCTCAGTTTCAGCTGCGATTGGTAAATTGTTTTCGGTTTCGAAAAAATAGTAAGAAACATCATCAGATTTTACACCATTGACCATGATAGGTTTTTTGGTGAATTTTATTTTGAAACATTCTGTTCCTTCTTTTGTTTCTTTACCCATGAATTCTGCACTATACCCTTTGGATTTATAGTCTAAAAATGGCTCTGGAAAATCTTCACTACTCAATTTAGCATTTGCTGTAGTTTCTGCATCCATTTTTTCAGCTTTCATAGTCATAAAGTTAGTGCTCCACATGGTTTCGCCGTCTGACGCCATTTGTGTTATTTCTTTTCCCTGTAAATTAAGCTTTACAGCCATTTTTCCTCCTTTTTCTTGAAAAACTTCAAGTGGAATTTCCATTCCTTGAGCGTTGGTCACCATTTCCATCTTCACACTTTTCAGGGCTTTTAGTTTTTCTGCTCCACCAATGGTCGCTATGTATTTTGAAATAATTTCATCTGCACTTTGTGCAAAAATTGGTGAACTAGCAATTGAAAATAAAAATGCAACGATTGATAATTTAAATGTTTTCATATTTTTTTTATTTGGTTTATTGGGTTAGTATATTTTTATTTTAAAATGTTACACGCTTAACTACAATCCTTGTTAATTTTTGTTTTGTTAGTTGTTTAAAATATATAAAACTATGCTTCAAGTCTAAGAAGATATGAGATAGTTGCAATATTATCTGTTCATTAGGTTAAAAAAATATCAGTTTTTTCTTATTGTCTTAAAGATAAATTTTTCAAAAGAAAGCTTTTTTGCTTTTAAACCCAAAATTTATTCAATAGTCATTGATTTTAATTTTGTTCTATACGCTTCAAGCGCAACAGATTTAGAAATAAAACCAAAATATTTTCCCTCTTTAAGCACAGGTAAAAAAGCTTTTTTTGATTTTTCAAATTTATTCATGACCATTTCCATACTGTCATCAGGAAAAATGATTTCTGTAGGTTCTGTCATTATTTCTCTGACCAAAGTGTATTTTACGCGATAGGTATTGAATATTATTTCTCTAATATCATTAAAATGAACAATTCCTAATAAGTTCTTTTCAGAATCAACGACTGCAAATATCACTTGATTAGAATGTGATATTAAATCGACCAGTCTCTCTAAATTTTCAGTAGGGGAAACCGTCAAGTAGTCGGTTTGTATGATAGAAGTAGTCTCTAAAGTCGAAAGGATATTGGTATCTTTATTGCTGGTAAACGCATGGCCTTTTTTGGCTAAATTCTTAACATCCATCGAATGTTTTTCAAATCGTTTTGAAATTGCAAAACTAATGGAAGCAACAATCATAAGCGGAATCATTAAGTTGTAGCCTCCTGTAATCTCAGCAATTAAGAATATCGCAGTCAAGGGAGCATGAAACAAACCACTTAAAATTCCTGCCATTCCCACTAAAGTAAAATTACTTACGGGTAATTTTGTAAGTCCTGTCAAATTTAAAAATTTAGAGAAAAAGAAACCAACATACGATCCCAAAAATAGGGAAGGAGCAAAATTTCCACCGTTTCCACCACTGCCTAAAGTAATTCCAGTTGCAAAAACTTTGAGCATCATGGTTAAACCAACAAATACTAATAAAGCCCAGCTGTTGTCTCGAAAACCACTAAACAATGTGTTTTCCAATAATTTTCCGGGATCACTCTCCGATAATGTTTTGATGCTTTCGTAACCTTCTCCAAAAAGCGTTGGGAAAATAAAAATAAGAATGGCTAAAATCGACGAACCAAAAAGCGCTTTTCGATAAGGCGATAATTTAAGTCTTTCAAAAAATTGTTCCACTTTCTGGAAATTACGGGAATAATAAACAGAAACAAACCCAGTAAATAGACCTAATAGGATATAGAAAATAATGTTGTGATAATCAAAGCTTTGTTGTTGTTTGAAGGACAATAAAATCTCTTCATCTAATGCGATTACTGAAACTAATGCTCCTGTTGCAGCTGCGATCATAATAGGAGTAAATGCTGAAATACTCACATCAACCAACAAAACTTCGATAGCAAATAAAACCCCGGCAATGGGTGCATTAAATGCTGCGGCAATTCCGGCAGCAACTCCACAACCTATGAGAAGCGTTCGGTCCTTATAGCTTAATTTATATTTTTGGGCATAATTCGATCCAAAAGCGGCTCCTGTAATTACAATAGGGCTTTCTAAACCCGCTGAACCTCCTAAACCAACTGTAAGTGAACTGGTTACAATTTGGGCATACATTTGTTTTTTGGGAATAATACTCGCTTTTTTTGCAACAGCATATAAAATTTGCGAGGTTCCTTTTTGGATTGTTCCTCCTAAAAATTTTTTAACTACTAACACGGTTAATAGGATACCAATTATGGGCAGTAAACTATTAAGAAATCCTAATTTTAGAATTCCACTGACATAAGTAGCAAATGAGAATACCCAATGCGCAAAAGTTTTTAAAACAATAACAGCAAAGGCTGCCGAAATTCCAACTAGAACGGATGATAAAAATATAAACTGCTTTGGCGTCAACATAGATTGCGCAAAAGCTATTATGGTTTCTAATTTAGAAATATATTTTTTGAACATGATACTTTTTAAAAGGGGTGCAAAACTACTATTATTTTAATTTCAACAAATGTTTTTCAACGCTTCTTTTGCACTTAAAGGTTTTAATGTAACGTTTTTTACAAATGTTGTTACAGCTTCTGGATTTGATTTTGCATATTCCCTTAATGCCCAGCCGATTGATTTTTGAATAAAAAATTCCTTAGAATGAGCCTGTTTTAAGCATTCAGAAAATAAAAAATCAGCATTCGTTTTTTGTTTGTATCCCAATTGAAATAAAATAGCACTTCGGTTCAACCACATATGCTGTGAATCTGAAAATTGTGTTATTACTTTTTTGGTTTCTGATGGAAATTCTAATAGATATTCTCCTAAAATGTATTTTGCAATCGTATCGACGCTATCCCACCAAAAATTGTCGCTTATCAGTTTTTCAATCAGTTGAATATCTTCTTTTTTATAATTCCCTTTGAGTTCTTTTATCAAAATTTCAATGGCACAATAATGAAATTCCCGTTCTGACTTTAAATATAAATCTAATACAATTGTTCTTGCGTTTATTGAAACCACTTCTTTATTTTCTTTCCAAATTTCCTTAAAAATACGTCTTCGTTCCTCAGTTTTTATTCCAAAAAACGGAAAGTTATTCTTCATGTATTTTGCCATGGCAAAAGCATTTTCCGGATTTTGATTTGCTTTAAAAGCGTTTTCTAAGACAAGTGTAAAGTTCATAAATAGTAAATTTCAATGGCAAAATTCAATTGCAATATCAAAAAACAAAATTTAATAGTAAACATAAAATCTGCTTCTTAAATTTTCTTTTTTCTATTTTCTAAAGTCTTATAAATGCTCTAAAAACCAACCGCTTTATCGTCTCCTCTAAAATCTGCACCACCTTCGAGTTTTTTATTTGGTAAAACCAAAATCGCATCTACTTTTCCTATTACTGGAGTCGTTTTTTCATTAATGATATATCCTTTTGATTTCAAGGTTTCAAAGGTTTTATTGTCAAAAGTATTGGGTTCAAAAGTGATTAAATCCGGTAACCATTGGTGGTGAAAACGAGGTGCATTTACCGCTTGCTGCATACTTAAACGATACTCATAAACATTTAAAATAGTTTGCAATACGGATGTTATAATTGTCGAGCCTCCGGGAGAACCCACAACCATAAATAATTTCCCGTTTTTCTCCACAATTGTTGGCGTCATAGAACTCAACATTCTTTTTTGTGGCGCAATGCTATTGGCTTCGTTTCCTACTAATCCAAACATATTGGGTTCACCTGGCTTAGCACTGAAATCATCCATTTCGTTGTTGAGGAAAAAACCAAGTTCATCACAATAATATTTAGAACCATAACCGTCATTTAATGTTGTGGTTGATGCAACCGCATTGCCAAACTGATCTACAATCGAATAATGGGTCGTTTCCGTACTTTCATTATACGTTACTTTTCCTTCTTTTATTTCCGATGATAAAGTAGCTTTTTCAAAACTAAAATTTGACATTCTTTGTTTCAAATAATCATCATCCATTAAAGCATTCAAAGGGATTTTTACAAAATCAGGATCACCCAGATAATAACTTCTGTCGGCATACGCTCTTCTTTCTGCTTCTACAATAACTTGAATGGCTTCCGTTGAGTTATGTCCCATTTTTGCTAAGTCGAAAGGGGCAATCATTTTGAATATTTCAGCTAGACATATTCCGCCACTGCTGGGTGGAGGCATTGAGATTATCTTTAAATCTTTGTAATCAAAAGTGAGTGGTGTTCTCCATTTAGCTTCATATTTAGCCAAATCTTCCAAAGTAATTATTGCTCCTTTTTCCTGCAGGTATTTGACTAATATTTTAGCAGTTTCTCCTTTGTAAAATTCATCTCTGCCATTTTTTAAAATTCGTTTTAAAGTATTTGCAAGGGCAGGATATTGTATGACATCATTTTCTTTGAAAACAGTTGCAAATAATGTTTTGTTGCCATTTACTTTTATGAATATGTCTCGATACGCAGCTAATTTATCTTCTTGTTTTTTAGTAACAATAACCCCTCTTTCAGCCAAAGCAATCACGGGTTTTAGAATTTCTTCAATTGGTAATGAACCCAATTTTTCATGAACTGCAAAAACGCCGGCAATCGTTCCAGGAACCCCAATAGCAAGAGGAGTTTCGGTACTTTTTCCTTTTATTACATTTCCTTTATCGTCTAAAAACATATCTTTTGTAGCAGCTAATGGTGCCTTTTCTCGGTAATCCAAAGAACCAATTTCTCCGTTTGCTTTTCGATACACCATAAAACCGCCACCGCCAATATTTCCTGCAAACGGATAGGCTACAGCCAAAGCCAATTCAGTTGCAACCATCGCATCAAATGCATTACCGCCTTTTTTCATGATTTCAATTCCAATTTTGGAAGCTTCTTCTCTAGCAGAAACAACCATGGCTTTTGAAGTTACAAGGCCAGTCGGTTCAAGCGTTTTTAAATTTGATTTGCAACCTAAAATGGCAAAGGCAAGTAGGAAAATTATTTTTTTCATTGTATAATATATTTAAGTGTATTGTTTTGGTTGTTTTTAATAAGTAATGCTACAAATGGTCTAACCACATAGAGACATAGGATTTTAGTTTGTGTTTTAAAGAAGCTTCGCTTAGTAATAGATTTCATAGACGAATTTAATTATTCTTTTGGTAAAGTTTTATAAAATTCATTAACAAAGGTCTTTTGTCCTTCTTTGAAAATATTATAACAGTTAAAATTTATCAAAACACCTTTTGGTGATTTTAATAATTTCATATGATTCAAAAGTTTTGCTTCAAAAGCAGGATGCATTTCTGATACTGCTTTGAACTCAAAAACAATTAAGTTTTCAACGAACAAATCACATCTAAAATCAGATTCCATGATTTTGCCTTTGTAAATGATAGGTATTTTAAGCTCTGATATAAAATTAATATTCCGCACCCGTAATTCCTCTTTCATGCATTGGTGATAGACACTTTCTAATAAACCCCTACCCATGATTTTATGAACTTCTATTGCTGCCCCAATAATTTGAAAGCTTAATTCATTTAGATATTTTTGTGTAGTCATCTTTTAGCCATTTCGAATTATTAATGTTCTTAGAGCGTTATTGTTTTAATTAAAATATTGTCTTTGAAATAGTACTATGTTTAAAAATTATTTTCTATTCTTTCATTGTAATAAAAACAAACCTATGTCTCTATGTGGTAAAAAAAATTAACCAATTCTTTTTTGTATTGCAAAAACGTTCAATTCTTGAAAAAAATTAGTGAATTCCTCTTCAAATTCAGAATAGAATTCGGAAAGTTCATTGGTAGCAAACCGCATTTGAGATTGATTTTTGGTGCGATGGTCCATTTGAGTCAAAATATGCTCAATTCCTTCTACCGTTTGATAACTCACCAGCCAATTTTCTTTCATCATGATAGGCATTAGTCCTTTAGTTCGTTCTGACAGCATTTCATAATTATAATGCAAAGATTGGTAAAATCGTTCCACGAAATCCTCCAGTTTTTGATCAGAATATTGATTCCAATTTTTAGCCAGAAAATGGTCGTAAAGTACATCTACAATTACACCTGAATAATGATGGTATTTCTCATGCAGTTTTTTAGTACTTTGTCTAAAAATGGGATGTGCATCCGTAAAAGTATCAATGGCACGATGCAATATTATTCCTTTTTGTACATCCAAAGGATAATTTTCAAAATGCTTCCCCCGAATGCCATCGGCCATGAAATTGCCAATTTTGATTAAATCATTATCCCCAGAAAGATATATGTGTGCTAGAAAATTCATTCGTCTAATTTAGGAATTTAAATGATGAATTTGAAATCGAATTGACTTTTATAAACCGTCAATTATTATATTTGTCAGCAATTTAAAATTTATACTTCAAAAATTAAAATAACAATCAATGACTTTAATAAAATCAATATCGGGAATTCGAGGGACAATAGGAGGGAAAGTAGGGGATAACCTTACACCTGTTGATGCAGTAAAATTTGCTTCGGCCTACGGGACTTGGTTGAAAAAATATATTGGAAAAGAAAAATTGACTGTAGTTGTTGGTCGTGATGCTCGTATATCGGGGCCAATGATACATAATTTGGTAGTCAATACCTTAATTGGTCTAGGAATAGACGTAATCGATTTGGGACTTTCAACAACGCCAACTGTTGAAGTTGCTGTTCCGTTAGAAAAGGCCGATGGTGGAATTATTCTTACCGCTTCGCACAACCCAAAACAATGGAATGCCTTGAAATTATTGAATGAAAAAGGGGAGTTCTTAAATGGAGAAGAAGGACTGAAAATTCTTGAAATTGCTGAAGCGGAAGCTTTCGATTTCTCGGATGTAGATGATTTGGGATCCATTATGATAAACGATGCCTACATGGACATTCATATTGATGAAGTGTTAAATTTGCCTTTGGTAGATGTTGATGCTGTAAAAGCTGCAAAATTCAAAGTAGTAGTAGATGGCGTAAATTCTTCGGGTGGAATTATTATCCCGAGATTGTTGGAATTAATGGGCGTTGAAGTAGTGGAATTGTACTGTGAACCAAACGGACACTTTCCTCATAATCCAGAACCGCTGAAAGAACATTTGACTGATATATCCGAATTGGTGGTTAAAGAAAAAGCCGATTTAGGAATTGTGGTTGATCCAGATGTAGATCGTTTGGCTTTCATTTGCGAAGACGGAGAAATGTTTGGAGAAGAATACACGTTGGTGGCTTGCGCCGATTATGTTTTGAGCACAACTCCAGGGAACACGGTTTCTAATATGTCATCATCTCGCGCCTTGCGTGATATTACAAATGCACATAACGGAAGTTACGAAGCCAGTGCCGTTGGTGAAGTGAATGTGGTTGAATTAATGAAAAAAAATAATGCAGTAATAGGTGGCGAAGGAAATGGCGGAATCATTTATCCAGAGCTACATTACGGACGCGATAGTTTGGTAGGAGTAGCATTGTTTTTGACACATTTGGCTAACAAAAAAATGACAGTTTCTGCTTTGCGTGCTTCGTATCCGGAATATTACATGAGCAAAAACAAAATCGAATTGACGCCACAAATTGATGTGGATGCTATTCTTGTTGCGATGACCGAGAAATACAAAAATGAAGATAGTACGACAATTGATGGCGTAAAAATTGACTTTGCTGATAATTGGGTACACTTACGTAAATCGAATACGGAACCAATAATTCGTATTTATACGGAAGCAGCTTCACAAGAAAAAGCAGATGCTTTGGCACTTCGAATCATTGACGAAATAAAAGCAGTGGCTGGATTATAAGAGTAGTCTAAAAGATTAAATATAGCAAGCCTGTTCGATTAATTGAACAGGCTTGTTTTTTTGGTAATGTACTTAAAAATAGTTGGTAGATTTTACTAGAACTATTAATTCGTTATTTTCGTTTCATCCTCTTAGGTCCATACCAGAGCCAGAATCCTGTGATTGTAAATAGTAAAAGTGCAAATCCCATTACGGTTGTATAAAATAATTTGAAGAAACCATTACCCGTTTTGAAGTAATCGTCAACAATTGATCCATCGTGTATTTTTTCAATAATATCAGATCTTCGTCTTTCAATATGCAATAATTTTCCTGTTGCTCCGTCTAGTTGAATGCCCCAATAATTCTCAGCAAAAATAAATTTCACCATTCCTTTATCTTTTTTTATTTCAATGCGCTCTAGTTCTAAAGTGCTATTTGCTGAAATAGAATCTTGTACAATTTTGCAAGCATTTTTATGCAAACTATCAATAGGAAGCCAGTCTTTTAATTGCACCGAAGTACCTTGGTACGATTTTGATTGCAGTAGTCCTCCACTATTTTTTTTCCAACCTAATAGTAGTCCTGTTACAGAAACAATAAAGAAAAATACGAACAAAAAAGCACCAGTTGTTCGGTGCACTTTTCTAAAAATCCGGAGTAATTTAGCTTGTTGTTTTCTTGAATTATTTTCGGTCATTTTAATGCAATATTTTTATGGTAATTTGTATTATATTTTTCTATCAGCACATGATAAATAAAGTACTATCATCTACCTATTGTGGTAGCTAATATTTAAAAATTCACTCTGAAACTTATATTTGGCGTTAAGCCAAGGGATTTATTGTCTACTTGAATAGCATCATTCTGGTCATTTGGATTTACTTTGTAATAGCGATTGATCAGATTGTTCTGGTTTGTTGCGTTTATGACACCCGCAGTAAACGAAGCTTTAATAGATTCCGACAGATTAAAATTATAATTGAGAGAGGCGTCTAAACGCGTGAAATCATCTAAGTTTTCACCGTTTGGTGAATCATAATTTACCATGGTATTGTTTCCGTTTTGAACGGTTTCATTCCCTTCAATTGGTTTTGTATACGGTTGCCCATTTCTCCAAATACCACCAACGGCTATTTTTAGATTTTTAAGGATGTCATAATTAAAACCTAGCGAAACAGAGTGTCTTATGTCTGCATTATTAGGGAAAGTTGAAGGGGTAAAAGTAGCAAAAGTATAGTCATTTGTGCTAAATGTGTAACTCACCCAAATGCTATATTGACGCGCTGTTTTATTGGCCAAAAATTCTAAACCTTTGGCTGTGTAACTGCCATTTGCAGTATCATACTGAAAACTGTTATAGAAACCCTGATTAGAAGCTGTAATACCATCAACAATTTTATAAAAACTTGTAGCCTCGATATTTAGTTTGTTTTTATTGAATTCGACACCAAAAGAACCTTGTTTACTGGTGGCAATTGGAATGTCTTTATTGGTGACTAAAACCCAACGTCTTTTTTCGACACCAAGAAAATCATCTTCAAAATCTACGATTTGAGTAGTAGATTGATTTTTGAATTCTCCTTCTAATTTTAAAGCAAATTGATCTGATAATTTTTGTCGAATGTTTATTCTTGGTTCAACCAAAAACTTTTCGAATTTTTGAAAATAATTCAAACGCAATCCAACTCGTAAATAGGTATTGTTTTTATTGTATTCCACCTCAGAAAATAAGGCGTGGTTCAACAAAACATCTTTTTTGGTACTGGAGTAAAATGGAGCACTAACGGTAGTTTGATTCAACATTCCTGTTTCATTAAATTGGTAGCCAAATAAGAAATTTAAGTGGTCATTTTTTTTGTAATTGGTATTGATTTTAGCGCCAGTTTCCAGCACTTCATTTGCTTCTGTTAAGCGCTGATCCGTTTCTATTCTGTAATCAATAGCGTCAATATTGTATCTGGAAAAGTAAGTGATAAAATTTGAACTTAGTTTTGAATTCCACTGTGCTTTCCAGTTTCCGCCGTAACCAATATTTTTCTGAGATAAATTACTGGTTTTAGATTGGGTTTGGTTTGTATTTATGCGACGTTCCCTATAATCCAAAGCGTTATTGATGCCAATGACATTTGCTCTAAATTGATGTTTTTCGTTTAAATCAAAAAGTAATTTAGCGGTATAATCATAAAAATAAAAATCAGAAGACGTATCATGTTGGTCGCTATCTGCGTTGATTTCAGTGTCCTGAAAACTACGTTGATAGTATTTAGTGTACGTAGGTGATTTAAACAAATCAGTAATCGAACGACGTCCCGAAATATGAAGTTCTAATTTTTTAGTTATCGGGATTTCCAAAAAGGCATCGGCGCTAATAGAGTTAATTCCTGCACCACCAGAAAAAGTATTGGTGACAAGATCTTTCGTGTACATATTGATGGTACTGGAAACACCATCACTGTATTCAGCACTTGTTCCGTTTTTACTAACGATAACTTTGTTCGTAAGATTAGGGTTGTATGGAGATATTAACCCAAAAAAATGACCGGAATGATACATTTTGATATTATCCCAAAGTACTAAATTTTGATCATTAGTTCCACCACGAACGTTTATATTAGCAATGCTTTCATTGGTACTTTCCACACCGGGAAGTGCTTGAACTGATTGCAGAATGTCGGGTTCAATTAATCCTGGAAGAATACCAAATTTTTTAGTGTTTAAAACGGTACTTCCATCCAAGTATTTTTGTAATCCGGTAGTTAAATACACTTGTATCAAAACCTGATTCAACTCTTCATTTTTTATAGGAAGAACAATTTCCTTGCAATTGTTTTGTGCCGAAAATAATTCGTTAGCCGAAAATTGTCTGGATTCAAAACCCACATAGGAAATGGATAGAGTTGCATTTATTGGAATATTCTGCAATTTAAATGTACCATTTCCATCTGTAATTGTGCTTCTTCCAATATTGTTTACAAAAACCGATGCGCCAACTAAACGAGATTTCTTTTCATCAGAAACAATTCCGCAAACTGATATTGTTTTGTTTAAGACTGAAACGGTAACATACCTGTCGTCTAAAGCTTTAAAGTTCAAAAGCGTTTTCGAGTTTAGATAATCAATTGTTTCTGGTAAAGTAAAAGAGGTGTTCGGCTTTTCAATTGCAATATTTGCCACATCTTCAACGGCATACGAAAACTTGATGTTGAATTGTTTTTCGAGGGAAATAATGACCTCAGTCAAAGGTGTTTTTTTAGTTGTATTTTGTCCATAACAAAAACAGCCAATACAAAGTAATAGAAAAACCAGCCATTTATTTAACACCATAGTTGTAAAATATAATAGTTTTACCTTCAATCTTGTAACTTAATTTCAATGGAATTGTAACTGCTTGAAGCGCAATTTTTTTGTCGGTATGAGTAAAACTTCCTGTAAAAAGTTTTGAAGTATCGACACCTTCCACTTTAATTTGTATGTCATATTGACGCTGTAATTCTGCAATAACCTGATTTAATGGAATCTTATTAAAGCTTGATTCCTGTAGAATCCACGAAGGGTTTTGGGCATTAAAATCTTCAACATTTTCGATATTGCCATTTATAACTCGGAAGATTTTTCCAGGAGGTAATTTAATCGTTTCATTGTTATAGGTTACACTCACTAAACCTTCGTAACAATTCACTTCAAAATAGTTTTTTCGTTCTTTTACATTAAATTGTGTCCCTAAAACTGTAATAATTCCTGCTGTTGTATTTACACTAAAAGTTTGCCCTTTCTGCACTTTGAAAAAAGCTTCTCCTTCAAGAGATAAAGCTCTTTGATCAGCCCATTTCTTTTCATTAAAACTAAGTTTGGAAGCAGCGTTTAATATCACTTCAGAATTATCTGGAAGCGTGACTGATTTTGTTTGTGCTATTTGTGTTTCGTAAGAGGTTGTATTATTAAAAAACAAAAAATAACTAGATGTTAACAAAACGGCCAGAACTGCGGCAACTTTATAGAATGCTTTGAAGTTTAAAGTTCTTACTTTTGTTTTGTTTTTAGAATGGTTTCTGACCTTAAAAGCGTCCAAAGCAGCTTGCGCATCAATTGTTAGTGCCTGTAATTGTGTTGCATAATGAGCAATCTTTTCCAGCGTTTGTAAATCTTCAGATTGTTTTAAATCCTCGATTTCTTGGCTTGAAAGCTCATCATTGAACCATTTTAATATTTCTTTTTCGTTTTCCATTTTCTATCTCTATGTTTATAAGACAACTAACTTTTAAATTACCCTATAGCTAAATGATTAATTATATATTTTCTATTTGAGCTCTCAATAGTTGTAGTGCTCCAGACATTCTTTTTTCAACGGTTTTTTGAGAAATATCGAGTAACTCAGCGATTTCTCTGTATTTTTTTCCATCTATTCGATTCAATAAAAATACTTCGCGCTGTGCTTCACTTAATGATGCGATTGCTTTTGTGAGTTTTTGTTTGAATTCTTCTTCTTCGAATAAATATTCGGGACTTTGATTATTGGTATCTAAGTTAGGCGCATCTTTAGCGTATCTCAATACCACTTTTTGATGCTTTATATTATTTAGAAATAAATTATTAATGCTGGTAAACAAATACGTTTTGACTTTACTAAAGTCGATCTTAGAACAATTCTCCCAAATTTTGGTAAACGCATCCTGAACTAGATCTAATGCAGCTTCATCATCACCACATTTGTAATACGCAAAATTAGTTGCTGATTGCACGTGCTTTAAGTAAAAGTCTCTAAAGTGATTTTCTTCGCAAAGGGTACTTTTTTCGTCGCTCATGGAGTAATAATTCATTTTTTGTAGGTTGTAAATGTAAAATATTTTTTCAAAAAGCAGTTGTGTTACCGATGATTGCTTTTTTATTTAAAATATTTTGCATTTTAACATATTGATTTTTAGTAGTTTGATATTTTTTTTAAATTTTTTTTAAAATTTACGTAGGGTAAAAATAAGCGTAGTTGTCTTACTATTAGAAAGGCGTTAAAAACATCGCTTGTAAATATAAAAATATATTAAATTTGAAAATTATGAAAAAATTAAAAATTGTTACCGGAATTGCATTGATGGCTATCTTAAGTTTTACATCATGCCAAAGCGAAGTTGATGAAGTAGAGGGAGAAAATCCAAATACAAACACTGCTAATTCAACGACAACAACTAATTTGAAACGTACTTCAATGTACGATGGTTCATTTGATGATTTCTTGGATGGAGCTTCATGCTCATCTATTGTCTTGCCTGCTACTGCAAAAGTTAACGGAGTTCAGGTTTCTATTTTAAGCCAAGTAGATTACCAACAAGTACTTTCTATTTTTGCTAAATTCAATGACGATCAGGACACTGTTGTTTTACAATTTCCTTTAAAAATTAAAACCAGTAATTATACAGAGGTTACTGTTACGAATCAAACCGAATATAATGCAATTCTAAATGCTTGTTCCTCTGCAGAAGCTTCTGGTCAAGATGCAATTTCATCTGTCAAGTTTTTCTTTCCTATTACAATTTTAACGTACAATCTTAGTTTACAGCAAACAGGTAGTGTTGTCATCACATCCGAAATGCAATTGTATACGTATATGACAAATATTAGCGCGTCAGAATTGTATTCAGTAAAGTATCCTATTTCAGTAACAATTACTGATGGAACTAAAAGAACTGTTACAAGTGATGCTGAATTGCAAGCCGCAATAAGCGCGTCTTTAAAAACAGAAGAGACAATTGCTTTAGCCGCTCAAAACCGTAAAAAAGTAGAAACAATTTTAGTAAATGGTAAGTTCAAAGTAGACTCATATGTGAATGCAGGAGTTAATTCAGCAACGAATTACAAAGATTTCACGATTGATTTTGCAAATAATTTATCAGTAACTGCTGTAAATCTAGTTAATACAACAGTAAATGGAACTTATGCGGTAAGCTCGGAATTAAATGTTTTTCTAAAACTAAATTTTTCAGGTAACGCTTCGTTTACTTTATTGAATAATACATGGAAAGTAACTAGTTTTACTGCTTCGACTATTACATTGCAAAGCTCTACTAATGCAGCAGTAACATTAGTATTGAAACAAATATAGCTGGATTTAAGTTGGTAGTTTAGTAAGAACAGCTACCTTAAATTGTGTAGCTGTTTTTATATAAATAAACTTAATAACAAATATAATAATGAAAAAAGTACTTTCTCTACTCACGATTGGTTTGTTCCTTTCGGTAGCATCCTGTTCAAAAGAAGATGATCCCTTAGATAATCCAGTTGCTGTAAATCCGAATACGAATAAACAGCAAACAGGAAGCTCTGCTAACGATTTGTTATCGGATAAAAAGTTTAAGAGCATGGTAATCGAAGTGGTATATGTAGCTGGTTTTGAACCAAGCGCTCAATCGATTACCAATTTTGTGAATTTTCTTTCTGCACGAACTTTTAAACCAGGTGGTATTAGTGTGATTAAACGTTCTATTGCATCGCCGGGAAGTTCCCCCTATTCTAATGAGGAGATTGTAAGTATTGAAGATGCTAATAGAACCAAATACAATACAGCAGACCAAATTGCAGTTTGGGCATTTTTTGCAGACGGAAAATCTTCGAAGGATACGGATACTTCGGTTATTCTAGGAACAGCTTACAGAAACACTTCTTTTGTTATCTATGAACAAACGGTTCATGGTTTGAGTGATAGTGCTTTTGAGCCTAACAGAAGTTTATTAGAAACTACAGTAATTACTCATGAATTCGGACATATATTAGGTTTGACTAACCTAGGTACTACTTTACAAAGCAATCATGAAGATACTGAACATCCCAAACACTGTATCGAAAAGACCTGTTTAATGTTTTGGTCAGCAGAAATTGGTGGTGGTATCGGTAATATGGTTTCAAGTGGTTCAGCTCCACAATTAGATGCGCAATGTATTGCAGATCTTCGTGCTAATGGAGGTAAATAAAAGTATAATTTGATTAATTAGAACAGGATAAAGATGAAAATTAGACAGATAACAATAGCTTTATTTTTTGGTGTACTAGCAACAATGAGTGCACAAGACAAAGGAGCCATCAAATAAACAGGTGGAATAAAAGGCGGCTATAATTTGGCTGCAGTAAGTTTTGATGGAGACGGAGAAACAGAACAGCGAAGCGGTTTTCATGTGGGATTTTACGGTGAGTCATTCCTCAGCGAAAGCTTTTCTATTCAACCTGAATTACTGTATTCGCAACAAGGGTACAAAATTACAAATAATGGAGAGTCATTTACCCAAAAGTTGGATTATATCATTTTACCAATAATGCTTAAAGCGTATCCAACTAAAAATTTCTTTTTAGAAGCTGGTCCACAAATTGGATTAGCGATTTCACACAAAGAGGAATATTCAGGGCTTTTTAGTGGTTCACAAGAGTATGATCCTAATAATTTTGATTGGGGATTAAATTTTGGAGGAGGTTTAAAATTTGATTCTGGAATAAATTTAGGAGTCCGTTACCATTTAGGATTAGGAGATTTATACGATGAAGGCAAAGCTCAAAACAGAGTATTGCAATTTTCAGCAGGATTTGATTTATAATCTTAATTTGCTTTAGAAACAGAATGCCCAAGAAAATTTCTTGGGCATTTTTTTATGTGTTATCTAAAGTAAAAAATATAATTTATCGTTTAAAAAGAGACTTTGTAAATTATTCCAGCGGTGAATTCCCGCGTTAATCCGTCAGGGCGAACTTCTCGGACTACAAATGGTGTGGCTAGAGATAATTCGATACTGTTTTTAGTGTTAATTGTATACACGCCAATTAGGTTTCCGTTTATGGTCAATCCATCTGAGTTTTTTATCGTTTCTCTCTGTCCAAAAGTATTCTGAAAACGATCTTCCCCTAAGTGATAAATGAATAATACATTGGGTTTAAAAGTGAACTTTTTATTAGAAGTTTGAAACGTATATGTAGTTCTAAACAAAGCATCTGATTTTCTTTCGAATAAATTAGTGGAAGGAAAATCATCAGTCCCAGAGAATTCTTTGAAATACGAATTTTTATTGTTGTTAAAAACAGGAATTTGAACGGCCGTATTAAAATCCCATTTTTTATAATTAAAATTCAGTCCTGCAATCAAATCAAAAGTTCCCAGGCTCGATTGATAGTCTAAAGGAAGTGAAAACTCATTTATTTTAAGATTTGAACTTGTAAAAGGTATTTTAAAACCCAAAAGGGAACTCCATTGTGTATTTGTTTTTGGTTTCCAATTGTAATTTCCTATCAAATAGGCATCACCAAATGCACCTCGTTGACCAAAACTTCCACTAGCAACGGAATAGGTAATTTTAGAACTTAATGACAATCGTTCGTTTATAGTTCTAGTGTAAGTGATATAAGGTGAAAAATAAGTAACATCAGCTTCACCAGCACCAAAAACACTTCCTATTTCAATCCCGTTTTTTAATTCTTTATCTGAAGTTTGAAAACCGTTTCCAATGGAACAAATTCCGGCATCGCTGCAGCCTTGTGCAAAGCAGTTAGAGAATATCCCGATGGCGAAAATTAGCAATAGATTTTTCATAAATCAGATTTTAATTTTGTGTTAATTGCGCTACAGCAAAAAGATGATTGTATTGCTGGCAGTGAATCAGTACATATTTATAGGTTGAAACATTGACTTGTTTGGGGATTGAGTATCTTGTAGAAGATGTTAAATTCCCAAGATTAACAAAATCTATTGGGGTAGCGTTTTTTGAAAGGTACACTTTTAAATCAGGACCACCGGAAACACTAAAGTTTTCTAAACGAACTTCATTCTGATTTCCACTCAAGTAAATTTTAACAGAACCAGTAACGTTAATTCCTGATGTTGGCATGAAATTACCTGCAGCAACAGGAGGAGTGTTTTCAGGAATTGGTGTGCTTAACACGGCATCACGGGTCAAATCTCCTTCTACTTTATAAGAAAGTAAAAGCAAAAAAACAGCTAGTATTAAAACAATTTTTTTCATGATATAATTTTTTTTGATTCGTTGTCCAAATATAAAACGAATGAAAATTATAGTTTGTCAGCTACTTTACATTTGGAACATATTTATTTAAAAATCAGTATTAACAAAATTTGAAAAAGACTATTTAGTAAAAATCAATATCTTTGAAGCCAAATTAGATATGATATGATCACCAAAGAAGCGCCAACACAATTAGAGCAATACTTTCAACAGTTTCGCGATAATATAATCGGAATAGATCAAGAATTTGAATCTCCTTACGGTCATAAACAAATCATTTATACAGATTGGACAGCAAGTGGTCGTTTATATCGTCCTATTGAAGAAAAATTAATGAATCAATTTGGTCCTTTTGTGGCCAATACCCATACAGAGACCACCGTTTCTGGGACAGCCATGACAAAAGCCTATCATCAGGCGCGTCATATTATCAAACATCATGTGCATGCAAGTGCTGATGATGTTTTGATTACTGATGGTACAGGAATGACAGGCGTTGTCAATAAATTCCAACGGATTTTGGGTTTGAAAGTGCCCGAAAATTTAAAAAATTTCATCACGATTCCAGCCGAAAAGAAACCAATTGTCTTCATTTCGCACATGGAACACCATTCCAATCAAACGTCTTGGTTGGAAACTATTGCTGATGTTGAAGTTATTCCTTCTTCAGAAGATGGTTTGTTCAGTATAGAAAATCTTGAACTTTTATTAGAGAAATATAAAGAAAGGCCTTTTAAAATAGCTTCCATTACCTCTTGTTCTAATGTTACGGGAATCAAAACGCCGTATCATGAAGTGGCAAAAATAATGCATCAGCACAACGGACTTTGTTTCGTAGATTTTGCTTGTTCAGGTCCTTATGTGAAAATTGACATGCATCCTGAAGATGGGGAGAGTTATTTGGATGCTATTTTCTTTTCGCCACATAAATTCCTTGGCGGACCTGGAACTTGCGGAGTTTTGGTATTTAATAAAAAATTATATCAAAATTTAGTTCCTGACAATCCGGGTGGTGGAACGGTAAGTTGGACAAATCCTTGGGGCGAACACAAATACATCGATAATATCGAAGATAGGGAAGATGGAGGTACGCCGGGCTTTCTTCAGGTGATAAAAACCGCATTGGCCGTTCAGTTGAAAGAGCAAATGGGTATTGACAATATCTTAAAAAGAGAACACGAAATTGTAGATTACATTTTCTCGAAATTAGGATCGGTTCCAAATATTAAAATTCTTGCAGGACAGCATCAGGATAGGCTAGGAGTGATTTCTTTCTTTGTAGAAGATTTACATTTTAACTTGGGTGTAAAATTATTGAATGATAAATTCGGAATTCAAACGCGTGGCGGTTGCAGTTGTGCCGGAACATACGGACACTTTTTATTGCATGTGGACCAAGAAACTTCTCATCAATTAATTGACGAAATCACGCTTGGCGATTTAATCAGAAAACCGGGTTGGATTAGAATGTCTATTCATCCAACAACTACAAATGCCGAAATTGAATTTGTATGTAACGGAATCATAGCTTTGGAAGAAAATCATAAATTTTGGGCTTTGGATTATGATTACAACCCAATTAGTAATGAGTTTGTACATAAAAATGCAGCACCTCTAGAGGATGATCTAGTAAAAAGTTGGTTTTCTTTATAAAAAGCTACCGTTTTGTAACTACCATTGTTTAAAAGCTAGTTTTTTGTTACTTTATCTAGACTACAATGGATTTAAAGAAATTACTGTAAAATGTGACTTAATTCCCTTTTTATGTCTTCTAAAGATGTATTGGTGAATATTAATTCATCAATAATCTGTTTTCTCAAAATATCTATATCATCGTATTCAAAATACTTTGCCCATGAAGTTAGATTAAACAAATTACGAACTTGTTTGATTCTTTTTGTAGTTTCAAAAGTGGTTCTCAATACTGCCCGATGATCATAATTTGGATTCAGTTTATGTTGGTAAAGGACTGTTGTACTGCTGTAATCTACTTCTAAATAGTACAATTCCTCCTCTTGATTATCTGGATAAAAATGTGACCATGGCGCAAAACCTAATTTTATTTTAGAATTTGTCTCTGGTTCTAGAGGCACTAAACGCCATTTACTATTAGCCAAGCGTCCCCAGTGATTGGATACCCGATACATACCTATTTTTGTATAATAATACTTGCTTCCTGCCTTGCTATCATATTGCAATTCAAGTCCATCAATAGTGTCTAGAGACATTTCTTGAAAAACACAAAATGTATTTTTGAAAGATTTTGGACTGGGACGAAATATTTTTTCCATAAAACAAAGGTAATCAGAAAGTAAAAAAAGAACAAGACAAAAATATATTTGACTAACTTTGTACTTTAGAATCAGTAAAAAAAATAGGATTATGACTAAAGCATCTGAAGAAAGAATGTTACAAAAAGGAGTTTACACTGGAATTATGGAAAAAGATGAGAACAACAACTTTTTTTGTGGCGTTTATCTCTTAGACTATAAAATGGCTCAAAAACACGCACTCGGTGATTGGATAACAATTAAATCTATAATTGAAAACCCGAGTGATATCAGTTATAATAAATATCAAAAAAAGTCTAAAAACTTCGATAAAGCAAACAACAAACCACAGCAATAGTAGTTTTACCTTTTAATAAAAAAATAGCAACTAATTTCTTTTTTTGAATATTTTTTGGTCTCAAACAAAAAAATTAAAAAAAAGTGTACATTTGCAAAAAATTTGTCGATTTTGAAATCAAATTATATTGATTAATTACTAAAAGACAAGTAGTTACCTTATTTATGAAAAAAATAGTTGAATACCGAAAACTGCTAAATGTAGATAAAACTGCAGAGCTAAAAGATTTGAAAACAATTTATCGCAACGCGATGAAAGAGGCACATCCTGATAAATTTCAAGGTGATGAAGCTGGATTAAAAGCTGCTGAAGAAAACAGTAAAAAAATTATTGAAGCCTACCATTTCTTGGTAAGCATCAATCCAGAGACAATCAAGCAAAATATGCCTGAGTATACTGAAACTATAGCTACTGCAACAATCACAGATTACAAGTTTGTAGAAGGTAGATTGATAATTAATTTTTCTAATGGTAGTGTTTATGAATACATCAGTGTGCCAAAAGCTACTTATGTAAAAATGGTAAACGCTGATTCACCTGGAAGATTTGCAAAAAGACACATCTTAAATGCTTTTGTTTGGAGAAAAACAACCAACCAAGACTAGTTTTTAAGTACATATGTCTTGTCCTGAATAACCGATACAGATTATTAGATAAAAATATTTAATTAAACACTTGCAAAAACGTTTTTGCAAGTGTTTTTTGTTTTATATGTCCTCATTTTAATTTGACTTTG
>NZ_JBLVPU010000009.1:0-126171 GCF_048286735.1 Flavobacterium frigidum
ATCTTGAACTGTTATCTCTTCAAAGAATCCTTTTGAGCTTAATTTATTCTGTCGGTACTCTTTGGGGACTGAATTAATTTCTTTTAAATATAAATGAAGTATCTCTTCTCCTTTTTCATACGAAGTCAATTTAAAATAATCCACAACAATTTCAGGTAATAATAATTTGATTAGCTCACTAGAAGAATCTTGCATTTGTATCTATTTTTAAAATACAAATATCGAAATTTAATATTTCCCCACAACTTTTAGACTTGATCCAAATTAATGCGAATTGAGTTAGTTAGTTATATTTTAGAATTTAAAAGGCGCTCCCACAAAATGAGAACGCCTTTTTATTTGACTTGAATTAACCCAGAAATAATTATGATGATTAATAGCTCATTTCCACAATTGCTTTTACTTTTTCTAAAGTGATATTTTGTTTTTCTCCCAATCCTAACCAGCCTCTTTCTTCGAAACGATTTACAATAAAATTAGCTGTTTTATCAAAATCTTTGGTATAATCAGATAATTTAGTGTCCATTCCCATGGTATGGAAAAACGCAACGGTTTTATTGATGGCTTCGTTTGCGATTTCGTCCTCAGTTCCAGTTAAATTGAAAATACGTTTTCCGTATTGTGCCAATTTTCCTTTTTTAGTTTCAAACATCACTCGGTATAAATTTGGACCCACAACTGCCAATGTTCTGGCATGATCTATTCCGTACAAGGCTGTCAATTCATGACCAATCATATGTGTAGCCCAATCTGAAGGAACTCCTTTTTGGATTAATCCATTCAGCGCCATCGTACAACTCCACATGAAATTAGAAGCTAGTGCATAATCTTTAGGATTTTCGACTACTTCAGGACCTACTTGGATTAAAGTTTGTAGAATTCCTTCGGCAATGCGATCTTGTAAAAAACCTTCATGCGGATAGGTTAAATATTGCTCTAAAACATGAGTATAAGCATCTACGACACCATTTTGCAATTGTCTTTTTGGTAAAGATTCAATTACTGTTGGATCACAAATGGAAAATTTTGGAAACAATGCGCTACCACCAAAAGCCAATTTTTCCTGCGTAGCTTCAATAGTTACTACAGCTCCAGAATTCATCTCGCTACCAGTTGCAGGTAAAGTTAATATTGTTCCAAAAGGAATTACTTTAGACAAATCTTTAATCAATAATCTCTTTTGAAGAATTTCCATTGGATTCCCTTCAAAATGTACGGCTGCTGAAATGAATTTCACGCCATCAATTACAGAACCTCCACCAACGGCAAGGATAAAATCTATGTTTTGTTCCTTGATAACGGCAACGGCTTTCATCAATGTCTCAAAATGCGGATTTGGTTCAATTCCCGAAAATTCTACGATTTCGTGTCCTTTTAAGTTATGTATTACTTGCTCGTGAATTCCATTTTTGAAAATGCTTCCACCGCCATACGCCAAAAGGATTTTTGCTCCTTGTGGTGCCAAAGTAGATAATTTTTCAATTTGTCCTTTTCCAAAAACTAAATTGGTAGGATTGTATAATTCGAAATTTAGCATCTTGTTATTTTTTTGAATTCAATTGGTTCAATAATTTTTCGGCTACTAATTTAGACGAAGCTGGGTTTTGACCTGTAATCAATAAACCATCTTCTACAGCGTAGGGCTGCCAATCTCCTATTTTTGAATATGAAGCACCGTTAGCTTTCAAGGCATCTTCTAATAAAAACGGAACAACATTTGTTAATCCCACCGCTTCTTCTTCTGTATTTGAAAATCCGGTTACTTTTTTACCTTTAACTAAAAATTCCCCATTTACTTTTACGTTTTTCAACACTGCTGGCGAATGACATACAAAAGCAACAGGTTTGTTATTCGTATAAAAAGCTTCAATTAAAGCACTTGAAGATGCATCAGTTGCTAAATCCCATAATGGACCATGACCTCCAGGATAAAAAACAGCATCATAATCAGCTTGTTTAACATCAGCTAGTTTGTGTGTTTTACTTAGTTTAGCTTGTAGTTCACTGTCTTTATCAAATCTTTTAGTGTCTTCAGTAGCCGAAGATGGATCTGAACTTTTAGGGTCAATTGGTGGCTGTCCTCCTAGTGGCGATGCAATATCAATGATCACTCCTTTATCTACTAACTCATAATAAGGAGCAGCAAATTCTTCAATCCAAAATCCTGTTTTTTCTCCTGTATTCCCAAGCTTATCGTGGCTTGTAAGAACAAATAATACTTTTTTCATAACTTTTTTATTTTGCTTCTGTGCAGTTGCTGAAATGCAACTTAATGTTAATACTATAATTGATAATAAGGCAATTTTTTTCATAACGTTATTCATAGATGCAAATTTAAGGCTATTATGCTATTAGTAAAAATAATTTAAGTTATGTTTGTGATAAAGAAATTTATATCATGACAAATCTAGAATGGTACCGAACTTTTAAATCCGTTTACAAAAACGGAAATTTTTCGTTGGCAGCTAAAGAATTATTTATTAGTCAACCCGCTGTTAGTCAACAAATATCAATGTTGGAAGCCCATGTAGGATATAAACTTTTCAATCGAAAGTCAAAAGGCGTTGAACCAACGGAATATGCTAAGTTACTCAATAATTTAATCATCGAGGCGCTTGACCGACTGGAAAATGTAGAGAATGGTTTTCGGGCCAAAGCCTTTAATGCCAACAGGTTAATTTCAATTGGAATCTCTAAACATTTGATGCAAAGTTTAGGGAGTGCATTGGTTTCAAAATTTGATTTTATCGATTTTAGCTTTCATGAAAACGACATGCTTTTTGAATTAGTTGATTCTAAAAAACTTGATTTTGCGGTTGTCACCAAACAATATGATACGTTTGACACGATTCAGAAAAAGGTTGGCGAAATCAAACAAGTAATTGTAGGTTCCAATACTATTGATGCTTCCGAGTTGAAATCTAGTATTAAAACAAAGGATTTCTCTGCTATCGAACATTGGTTGAACGACCAAAAATGGTTCAGTCATAATGCTCAAATTCCGCATATCAAATTATTTTGGTTGCATGTTTTTAATAAAAAAAGACCTTCGATGGTTCCCAATTATATTATTCCGTCTGAATATGAAATGATCGAAATTCTAAGTAAAAACAATGGAATAGCGGTTGTTTGGGATTGCAATGCCAAAAATTTAATCGAAGAAAATAAAATCCAATTGTTGTGGAACAGCAAACAGATGCCGAGTACCGAAGTTTTTTTATTATCCGGTAAAAACGATAATTTGAGTGCGGTTTTTGAGAATATTCAAATAGAGTTGAAAAAGGTTTTTTGATTTTTATTTAATTATTCAATTATCATAACTTAAGGAGCAAATTAATAAGATTAGAAGTATAAAACTATTTCTATATTTGTTTAAATATTACGCATTTAGAATATGAGTGAAAATCAAAATATAAAAGTTGCCGTTGACGCCATTGTTTTTGGTTATCAAAACAATCAGCTTTACGTATTATTAATACAGCAAAAATTTGGAACAAACGATTCTTATTGGGCACTTCCAGGTGGATTAGTACAAAATCATGAGTCCTTAGAAGATGCTGTGAAAAGAGAGTTGAAAGAAGAAACTAATATTAGCGTTAATTACTTTGAGCAGCTGTTTACTTTCGGTGACGATGTGTTTCGCGACCCCAGAAATCGTGTAATTTCAGTGGCATATTTTGCCTTAGTAGATTCCTCAAAACTTAAGGTCAAGGCCGATTCGGATGCTGAAAATGCACAATGGTTTAAAATTGATGAAGTGCCAGCTTTAGCTTTTGATCATACTGTCATTTTAAGGAAGGCTATGCAGCGATTAAAGGCAAAACTCACGTATGAGCCTATAGGATTTGATCTGTTACCAAAAGAGTTCTTATTCTCAGAGCTCGAAAATTTATACTGCACTATTTTGGAAAAAGAAATAGATCGTAGAAACTTTAGAAAAAAAATACTAAGCTTTGAAATTATTGAAGAAACAGATCATTTTTCTCCTTTAAAAAGCGGAAGACCTGCAAAACTATTCAAGTTTAACAAACAGAAATATAATGCTTTATTGAAGAAAGGTTTTCACTTCGAAATAAAGTTTACCTAGATAAATGATTATGATAAAGCCATTTCCATTTCATACGGATTTAAGAAACCATTTCAAGAAACAATTCAAAACATGGTCTTGGTTTTCCGAAGAAAAAGTAAAAGAAGACCAACAAGAAACCTATAAAACCGATTTGTTGAAAAATGCATACCGAATTGATTCAGAAACGGAACCAATTGTGTATCAAACTTTAGCGAGAGCAAAGGATAAATTGGGGATACTTATTCCGATTACGATTTATCAATCGCAAACAATTGAGGCTAATAATGCGGGTATTGTTTTTTTTGAAAAAGAAGCACATATTATTCTTTCTGGAACAATTTTAAAATTACTGAACGAGGAGGAGTTACTAGTTTTGTTCGCTCACGAATTGTCGCACATTTTGTTGTTTACTCTAGAGAATGGCGAATTCGAAATCACAAACAGAATCATTAATACTATTGCAAGTGATAACACAAGTGAATTATTTTATTACGAAACGGCAAGATTGTACCAACTTTACACTGAATTATTTTGTGATTTGGGAGCTTTAAAAGTAAGCGGGAGTTTGGAATCTACAATTAGTACTTTGATTAAATTAAATACAGGTTTAGAAAAAGTTTCGGCAGAAAGTTATCTAAAACAAGCCGATGAAATTCTAGAAAGAATTAGGGAAGGATCAGATGGTGAAACACATCCAGAAATTTTTATTCGCGCAAAATCGTTACAAATCTTTGAAAAGGATAAAGCCAATTATTATACGAGAACAGAAAAAATTATTTCTGGAAAAACCGATTTGCATCAATTAAACTTGTTTACTAAAACGGTTGTTTTTGAAATTACAAAAGAATTAATTTCAATTATCTTGAAACCAAAATGGACACAATCTGAATATAGTAGAACACTATACAAACAGTATTTTTCAAATAGTGACAAAATCAGCAATGCGTTCATTGATGATAGTTTTAAATTGAGAATTGAAAATAGCAGGGAAAATTTAAAAGACTATTATGCTTATGTCATGCTCGATTTTGCACTTTGCGATGGTGATTTAAAGGATGGTTTTATTGGGCATATTTTGGATATTTCGGAGCAATTAGCTTTGGAGGATAATTTGAAAACGATCTTGAAAAAAGAGCTGAACCTTACCGAAAAAACATATAAATCATTCTGTCAAAACTGCACCACTACATTAAATAGCATTTTAGAGGCAGACAAAGAAAATACGTATTAACATGATTACACCAATAAAGGAATCGGCTTTTTATCAATTCATTACCGAAAATTTTCAGAAAGGAAATTTTGCGAACGACGATATTATTGCCATAATACTGCCATTGTTAAAAACGGTTGCCGCCATTCATAATCAGGGAAAAGTTGCTTCGTTAAACGATATTGCTACTCTCTATGTTGAAGATGAGCATTTTAATATTGCTGATAAATCATTTGAAATAAATAATAATTCTTCTCCCATTGCAAAATTGTTTAAAAGCAAAAGCAGTGCATTTGAGATTACTGGTGAGCATTATAATACTGTAGAAATTGGCGAAAAGATCAGCAGAGAGTATGCAGATAAAAGTGTTGCTGATAATGATGTAGAAAATGTAAAAAAAGCAGCTTATGTAAAAGATTATAGCTGTTTTGAACTTGAATTTGAGCATCATGATCCGTTGACCGATATTTTTATTTTGGGGATGATTCTGGCAAGCATCACTTTGCAATTTGATTTTACCGATGTTGATGATGTCAAAAAATTTGTTGATTACAGAAGGAAAATGTACTTTTTAAATAGCAAAATAAATCCCGCAATTGCCAACATTATTTTGGGAATGACCGAATTGAACCGGGACAATCGCTGGAAGGATTTAAACGAAATTATCGAGAAACTAAAAAATTATAGGGATTATAACCCCGAAACTGAATACGATTTATCAAATTTGGTCGATGCTAAAGTGCAAAATAGAAATCAGTTTATTCATGAAAAACTCCGCAACAGGCTTTTTGACAATAGTAAACGAAATAGATTATTGTATTTCCAACCGAATTTGAAATTCCTCAATCTTACGGTTTCATCGGTTCCGCAAGCTTTGAATTATCAAAATATCAACCCCAATTCTATTTTCTACTGGAATCCCGAAATCTCAAAAAAAATCAGCACTACAAGCACGATTTCACTCAATAAGTATTTAGAAATTGGAGATAATCCGTACATCATCCCGACATTGGATAAAATTCGTTTAGAAGCGAATAAAGACATCAATGAATATGGTTTTAGTCAGTTAAAACTAGCTTTATGTAATCTGAATTGGTTTAATACCAAAGAAAATAACTCTGAAAAAATAATTTCCCCTTTGCTTTTGGTTTCGGTAACCCTAACCAAGAAAAAAGGCGTAAAAGATCAATATTCATTAGAATTTTTAGATTCGGAAGTGGAGATAAATCCGGTTTTGGCTAATATGCTAAAAGAGTTGTATGATGTCCGTTTACCGGAACGAATTCAGCTTTCGGAAACTAAAATAGAAGAAGTCTATGGATTATTGAAAGTGCAAGTAGAGAAAAATAATTCTGGTATTGCCCTAGATTATATTGATAAGCCTAAAATTAAACTGATTCATTCACAAGCTAAGCAGATTCTGACACAGTTTAATAAACGTTCCAAAAAGAAGCTGGCAATTCAGGATCAGCGCACTTTGAATTATTCTTACCAGTCCGAAAATTTTCAGCCGTATGGTTTAGAGTTGTTTAGAAATTATGTTTATACACAAGCATCATCTTTAGAATATTTGATTAACAGCGATATCAAAAGAAATGCTCAGTTTTTTAATGAAAATAAAACCATTGAAAGAGAATTTTATCAGCTCGATGAAGGAGAAACCAATCCTTTTCGTTGGGAATTTGATACGTGTAATTTGATTTTAGGTAATTTTAATTACAAAAAAATGTCACTGGTTCGAGATTATAATCAGGTAATCGAAAATCAAGTGGAGAGCGATGTTTTTAAAAGTCTGTTCAATTCGTTAGCGCAAAAAAATTTCAAGAACGAAGTAGAATCCAACAACAGTTTTACTAAAACTTTTAATGTTGTTGCAAGTGACCCTACACAAAATAATGCTGTAAAGTATTCAGAAACGGGCGAAAGCTACATTATTCAAGGACCGCCTGGGACTGGAAAATCTCAGACAATCGCCAATTTGATAGCTAATTATGTCGCTAATGATAAAAAGGTTTTGTTTGTTTGCGAGAAACGAGCCGCACTCGATGTAGTTTTTTACCGATTAATGAATCAGGGATTAGATGATTTATGCTGTTTAATTCACGATTCACAAGCCGATAAAAAAGAATTTATTTTTGATTTGAAAAAAACTTTTTACGCGTTTACAGCATCAAAAAACAATTTTCAAGCGATAGCCGAAAATCGCAATAAATTGGTTCAGAAAATTGATGACGAAATCAATAAAGTTGCGGTCTTTCATGATTTTATGAATGCTAGGATTGATCCTGAAAATCATCTTACGGTTAAATCGCTTTTTGATGTTTTGATTTCTAATCCTCATAAAGTAGTATTAGAGGATATGAATATTCTGGATGATAATGCCGGTTTGCTAGATTGGGAAAAAAACCAGCACGTGTTGGAAAAATTATATGCTATCAATCAGGAAACGAATCAATCTGAGTTTTTCTCAATACATCCTTTTCGTTTTTTAAAGATGGATGTGTTTCGCACCTATCAGCAAGTATCCGACCTAAAAAAGGATTTGGAAAACAGTCAGGTACTATTAGAAAACATTTCAGAACGATTGGATTTTGTGTCTATTCCAACAAACGTTGATACTTTTTTGGATATTTATACATATCTTCAAAAAGCAATGTCCAGTTTTATATATTTTGACAATAATGTGTCCGAATTATTGGAGCCAAACAGTACGCTTTTCAGATCGCTTGATAATGAAGTTGAAACTTTATTGAACTTAAGAAATGAAATGGAGAAGTTAGCCCAACAATATCCGTATTGGACAAAAACGCTATCTGAAACCGATGCCAAGACTGCTTTGGAAGTTATCACAAAAAATGAAAGCAGCTTTTTTAATTTTATAAATTCAGATTATAAAAAAACACGAAGTGAAATTCTTGCCGTTTATGACATCAATAAACATAATGTGAAGCCTCGTTTATCACTTATTTTAGAAAACTATAATGCTCAATTTGAGCTAGAAGGAAAATTTAATGCTTTAAAAAGTGATTTCGAAAGCAAGTATAATCTTGGGGATTTATTTGAATTAAAATACCATACCGAAACGCTAAAAAAAGAACTGGATTCTACCATTTTAGATTTTGTAAAAAACCTTAATGACACAGAAAGAAAAGAAGTTGCTGTAATTAATGATTTATTCGTAAAAGTAAATTCTTCTTTGTGCGACAGCATTGAAAATTATGAGAATTTAAATTTAATAGTTATTGAGAATCAAATTATAGCGATCAATGCAAAGAAAGCCTATTTTGACTTGTACGCTTCTTTTTTTGATGAAATACAAGATGTAAATCCATCTATAATTCAATTATTAAAAGCAAAAAACATCCCGCTCGATCATTTAAAAATTACTTTAGCAGAAAGATCATTAGAGAAATATTATGCGATTCATTATACGCATAAAAAATTCAATATGGATTTGTTGCATTCATCCATTGAAAAAGTAAAAAAAATGTATGCCGATTTATTAGAACTAAACGGAAAATATATCATTGCAAAACAGATCAGCAATTTAAAAGAATTGATTTTGACTTCTGAAATGTCAGTTTCTGGAATGACAGCAGCACAAAAAGAAAGCAAAAGAGCTATTACAGAAGGAAGAAAAATTCTGGAAAATGAATTTAGTAAAAGCATTCGATTTAAGTCCATACGGGATTTGGCCTCTTTGGATTCGGGTCCCATTATCAGAGAAATAAAACCAGTGTGGCTGATGAGTCCTTTGAGTGTTTCGGATGCCTTGCCAGTTGATGAAAACTATTTTGATGTTGTCATTTTTGATGAGGCCAGCCAAATTACACTCGAGGAAGGACTTGTGCCCATTTACAGAGCAAAACAAACGATAATTGTAGGTGATGAAATGCAAATGCCACCGAGTAATTTCTTTGGCAGTTCGTCAGGAAATCAAGATGATTTATGGGCAGATGCAACGGCTGAGGACAATGATTCTTTTTCATTAGATGCCGATAGTTTCTTGACGCAAGGTGCGCGTAAATTTCCTTCTGTTATGTTGGGCTGGCATTATCGAAGCAAGCATGAAGCGTTAATTGGTTTTTCGAATGCTTCGTTTTATGACAGCAAATTATTGACAATTCCTGATTTGAAAGATCATGGCAAGTTAGCTGAACCTATTATTGTTACTGATGTTTTCGAGGCCAAAGACAATTTGGAACATTTGATTGCTAAGCCAATTTCCTATCATTATATTGAAAATGGAGTATATAATGCGAGGTCAAATGTGAAAGAAGCACAGTATATTGCCAATATGGTTCAGGAACTTTTGGTGCAAAATAAGGAGCAAAGCATTGGAATTGTAGCATTTTCGATGGAACAGCAAAATGAAATAGAAACTGCAATCGAAGCGATTTGTATTGAGGATAAAGTATTTGAAAACTTGCTTGAAGAAGAATACAAACGCATGGAAAACAACCAATTTGTTGGACTTTTTGTAAAAAATCTAGAAAATGTTCAGGGTGATGAACGTGATATTATCATTATGAGTACATGCTATGGCTACAATCCAAACGGGAAAATGCTGATGAATTTTGGACCAATAAATAAACGGGGAGGAGAAAAACGATTGAATGTAATATTCTCTAGAGCTAAGAAAAGTATGTGTGTGGTGAGCTCCATTAAGTATTTTGATATTAAAAATGAATACAATGAGGGTGCCAATTATTTTAGAAAATACCTGCAGTATGCCGAATTGATTAGCTTGGGGCAATTGGAAGCTGCTAATAATGTTTTGAATTCGATAAATAGTAAAAATAGTATCCAAGAATCAAGTCAGATTGCTGAGCAGCTACAAGCTGAAATTGAAAAAATGGGATATGCTGTCACAAGAAATATTGGTCAAAGTAAGTTCAAGTGCCATTTAGGAATTAAAAAATCTACAGAAGATGAAGAATTTGTTTTAGGAATTATGATTGATGATGATCTTCATTATTCGAACAATGATATTCTGGAACAGTATCTTTTGAGACCTGAAATCTTGAAAGCTAATGGTTGGAATATCTGTCAAATTTATTCGAAGGATTGGATAGAAAACAAACCAAGAGTTTTGAAGATGATAGCGGCATCATTGAATAATGAACTGTTTTTTGAGGAAGTTGAAGTTGAAAATAGCTTTATTGAAATTGAAAACGAATCCACTGAAGATGAAGCAAATCATCCAGATTCAAATGAAAGCACTGATTTTGAAAAATACATTAACATATCCAATGGGAGTAAAAAGTTCTGGGAAATAGGTACTGATGGCAAAAATGTAATTGTTCAATATGGCAGAATTGGAACTAAAGGACAACGTATGGTAAAAGCCTTTGAAAGTGAGGATGATGCAGTAAAAGAAAAGCGAAAATTGATTGCTCAAAAGCTGGCAAAGGAATACTTTAAAGAATAAATACAGATATTTGTGTAAATTTTACGCAAATAAAATTGTTTATTTAAAAATACTATTTATATTTGCGTATAATTAACGCAAAATTTAAAAACTATGATACTAAATTTAGACCAAAACTTTAAACCATTTGCTCCAGAGCAAGAAATCAATTTTCAAAATTTTACATTTTCAGGAGGAGAGCCACATATAAAAATCAATCCTGATTTTGATACTACTCAAAAAGTAACCATTACACATCGCTTAAATTCTTTCAATGATTTTGGATTATTGTGTGTTGCAGTTGATGCTTTGCGCAGAATGGATGTAAAAAATATGGAGCTTTTTATTCCCTACTTTCCCGCTGCAAGACAGGATAGAGTTATGATAAAAGGAGAGCCATTATCTGTTAAAGTGTATGCCGATATTATTAATGCAATGCAATTCGATAAAGTATTTGTATTTGATGCGCATTCAGAAGTTACTCTGGCATTGGTCAATAATTGCGAAGTGATTTCTAATCATACTTTTATTGAAGCGGTAGTTAAAGCAATTGGGAACGATGTCAGATTAATCTCTCCAGACGGAGGCGCTTTAAAGAAAATTTTTAAAGTTTCAGAATTTATAGGCGGAGTTGAAGTAGTAGAATGCAGTAAAAGCCGCGATGTTAAAACAGGAAGATTATCTGGTTTTAAAGTCTATAATGACGATTTACAAGGAATGGATTGTCTGATTGTAGATGATATTTGTGACGGAGGTGGAACTTTTGTAGGTCTTGCCGAAGTGCTGAAAAATAAGAACGCCGGTAAGTTATTTTTGGCGGTAAGCCACGGAATTTTTAATAAAGGATTTGAAGTTTTAGATTGTTTCGAGAAAATATTTACCACCAACTCATTTAAAGATTTTGAAGGAGAGCGTGTTGAAGTGATAGGATTAAATCAATTAATATAACTATTAACAAACTAAATAAGAAATTATGAGTGACAATTTAAAACCAAGATTCATTGAATCTTTAAAAAGAAACAATGATCAAATTAGAGAAGACAGAGCCAATATTATTGGTGCAGATTCCGAATTAATTTATAGAAGACGAGTGGAAGATATTGAGCTAAAAATAAAAAGACTAGAGAGAGAACAAGAAGGTCTTATTGACGTAAGTCCATTAGACAAAAACAGTCTGACATTTGCCGATTTTCAACCAGAGGCATTCGTGCAAAAAGACATGGAATTAGCATTAATAATTAGGAATTTAAATATCCACTTAGAGATTACAAGAATGAGATTCGAATATTTATTTGGTAAAATATTTTAGTTATGGGAGGTACAAGATACGATAATGATGCTCGTAGCAGCAGAGCATTAAAAGCAGGTTATGCATCAAAATCTGCTGGTGAAATTTTTGAGCAAAACGCCAAAAGAATGGCGCATGAATCTATGAATCCCACTGGAATTACTTTTAGAGAAGCAAGAGATTCTGCTATTCATCCTAATTCTGTTCCAATTATTCTAGGGTTGGATGTTACAGGGAGTATGGGACATATTCCATTTGAATTAATCAAAGAAGGTCTTCCAAAATTAATGGGAGGAATTATTGAGGGTGGAGTTTCTGATCCTGCTCTTTTATTCTTAGGAATTGGAGATCATGAATGTGATGGTTATCCGTTGCAAGTTGGACAATTTGAATCTGGTGATGAAGAATTGGACATGTGGTTAACTAGAACGTACATTGAAGGTGGTGGTGGTGGAAATGGTGGTGAAAGTTATCTTTTGGCGTGGTATTTTGCCGCTTTTCACACTAAAACAGATGCCTTCGAGAAACGTAATCAAAAAGGATTGCTGTTTACCGTTGGTGATGAACCTAATTTAGAAGTATTGCCTGCAATCGCAATTAAGGAAATTATGGGTGCTGGACAACTGACTTATACAGCTAAAGAACTTTTGGAAGAGGCTAAAAAAAAGTATGACGTATACCATATCAGCGTGTTGCATTCTGATCAGGCAAAAAGAGCTAATAGTGGTTGGAAAGAATCATTAGGTCAAAATTGTTTGTCAATTGAAGATCATAAAGAAATTCCAAATGTAATTAAGGATGTTATCTGCAAAAAATATAAAGTTGGCTCATCAGGATCTGTAGATTTAGGAGGATTGGATTTTCTAGAAATGCTATAAATAATGAAAAAAGCACAAATAGTTATAGGTTTGGGTTTTGGTGATGAGGGAAAAGGAATCACAACTGATTTTTTAGCTCATCAAAACCCAGAATCTATAGTAATTCGATTTTCTGGAGGACAACAAGCGGCACATACAGTAATGATCGATGACAAAAAACATATTCATTCGAGTTTTGCCAGCGGAGCACTTCGAGGTTTGCCTTCTTATTTTAGTGAGCATTGTACCCTTCATCCGACTTTTTTATTTAATGAAAGGGAAGAATTAAAAGGAAACAAAGGAAATACAGAACTGCACATTCATCCATTAGCAAAAGTGACAACCCCTTTTGATGTTTTTCAAAATAGAAAAAATACCAAAAATTTAGAGCATGGAACTTGTGGAAAAGGAGTGGGAGCTACAATGAAACGCAACGAAAGTCCGTATAAATTATTTGCCATTGATTTGATTGCACCAAGGCAAATGCTGATTGAAAAATTAAAAGGGATTGCCTATTACTATGGATTTTTTGATGGAAGTCAAATTGAAAAAGAGTTAGAGTTTTTTTTAGAAGCAATAGATGTTATCGATTGGAAAATAAGCGATTACAGTTATCTAGAATCCTTTGATAATCTTATTTTTGAAGGCAGTCAAGGTGTTTTATTGGACATGGATCATGGTGTTTTTCCTAACGTCACTTATGCGAATACTACATCAAAAAATGCGTTCGAAATATGTAAACTATTAAAGATTGAAGATATAGAAATGTATTATGTGACCCGAAATTATTCGACTCGACATGGAAGTGGTTGGATGAGCAAAGAAAGTCATATTACATTAAAAAATAACGAAGAAGAAACGTGCATTTATAATGACTATCAAAAAGAACTTCGGTTTGGTGATTTGGATTATGATTTACTGAATTATGCCATTCAAGTAGATGCAGCTTATACTTCTTCAACCAAAAAAAATTTGGTCGTTACTTGTTTGGATCAAAACGAAGAGACATTTAAGACAGAAAAAATTATAATAGAACTGGATAAAATTTACGGTTCTTATTCGCCATTTTCAAAGGATTTCAAACAGCTAATATTATAAAATTAAATATACATTTTCAGCAATAATTAAAAAAATAGTAACATGAACCCATTATTATTAACAGACGGTTACAAAGTTGACCATAAAAGACAATATCCTGACGGAACGACATTAGTATATTCTAACTGGACTCCAAGGAAATCTAGAGTAGAAGGAATTGATGAAGTTGTGTTTTTTGGATTGCAATATTTCCTAAAAAAGTACATCATTCAAGATTTTGATTTGCATTTTTTCAAACAGCCAAAAGAAGAAGTGGTAAAAAAATATGCCCGCAGAATCAACAATTATTTGGGCGAAAACCAAGTCGGTACCAAACATATTGAAGATTTGCACGATTTGGGATATATCCCGTTGGTTTTCAAAGCCTTGCCAGAAGGAGCCAGCGTGCCTATTCGCATACCTATGTTCACAATGTACAATACGATTCCTGAGTTTTTCTGGTTAACCAATTATTTTGAAACATTGCTTTCTGCGGTAATTTGGTTGCCTTGTAATTCGGCTACAATAGCAAAGCAATATCGTATTGTTTTAGACAAATATGCCGAAGAAACATCTTCAATGCCGGAGTTTGTCGATTGGCAAGGTCACGATTTCTCTATGCGAGGAATGGGAGGTATCGAAGCAGCGGTAACATCTGCAGCAGGACATTTATTGAGTTTTACGGGCTCGGATACCATTCCTGCTATTGATTTTTTTGAAGAATATTACAAGGCCAATTCTGATACCGAATTAATAGCTGGTTCTGTTGCCGCAACTGAGCATTCCGTAATGTGTATGGGTACTACCGAAGGAGAATATGAAACGTTCAAAAGATTAATTTGTGAGGTCTATCCAAAAGGAATTGTTTCTATTGTTTCAGACACTTGGGATTTATGGAAAGTATTAACAGATTATTTACCTCGATTGAAAGATGAAATTCTTTCAAGAGAAGGAAAAGTAGTGGTGCGTCCAGACAGTGGAGATCCAGTTGACATTATTTGCGGTAATCCAAATGGCAAAACCGAACAAGAAAAGAAAGGAGTAATCGAACTGCTTTGGGATGTTTTTGGAGGTACTGTAAATGCAAAAGGATTTAAAGAATTAGTTCCTCAAATAGGAGCTATTTATGGAGACAGTATTACCGTAACTAGAGCCACGGCCATCTGTGAACGATTAAAAGCTAAAGGGTTTGCTTCTACTAATGTGGTTCTTGGAATTGGTTCATTTACCTATCAATACAATACAAGAGATACTTTTGGTTTTGCAATGAAAGCAACTTATGGAGAAGTAAACAGAGAAGGAAGAGCTATTTTTAAAGACCCGATTACGGATGATGGTACCAAAAAATCAGCTAAAGGTTTAATGAAAATAGAATTGGTTGAGGGTCAATATACTTTAACGGATGAGGTTTCTTGGGAAGAAGAACAAAAAGGGGAATTGAAAGAAGTTTTTAGAGATGGAAAACTTTTAATTGACTTAAGTTTATCTGAGATTCGGAGTCAAGTAAAGAACAGTTTGTTGCAACCAAATTTGTAAAACAAAAAGCCTAAATGTAAATTTTCATTTAGGCTTTTTTTGATTTTATTTCTTATAAAAATTATTATGATCAATGTACTCCCAAACTTTTGCAGGCAACAGCGGTTGAATGTTTTTGCCTTTTTTGATGTTGTCACGGATAAAAGTTGCTGAAATCTCTACAACAGGAGCATCAATCAGATGGATTTTTGGATGATTTTTAAATTCCAAATTTTCTTCTTCGGATGAGATTCGTGGATACACATAAATGTCATGACGCTTCAGGATTACTGCGTAGTTTTTCCATTTGTGTAACGATTTCAAATTATCTTCTCCCATGATTAAAGAGAATTCGTAATTAGGATATTTGTCTTCTAAATGAGCGAGTGTATTTACCGTATAATTTGGCTGTGCTAGTTTGAATTCAATATCCGAAGGCTTGATTTTTGGGAAATCCTCAGTAGCTAGATGGACCATTTGCAAACGGTGATAATCATCAAGTAGTGTGCTTTTTTTCTTCAAAGGATTGTGTGGCGTAACTACCATCCAAACCTGATCTAAATCAGAATGCTCTGCCATGTGATTGGCAATGATAAGATGCCCAACATGAATGGGATTAAATGTTCCGAAATAAAGTCCGATTTTCATTTTTCTAGTCCTTAGTTTTTTTGTTTTTAGTCCTTAGTTCATAGTCCTTAGTCCTTAGTTTTTAGTTCTTAGTGTATAGTCCTTAATGTTTTTAAAAGGGGGTAAAGTGTTTATATGGTGCAAATTACTTTAAGTTTTTTGCAAAAGCATTAATCATTTTACTTTCTTCTTCAATTAAAGACATAATTTCAGTAATCAAGTTGTCATCGGTAATAAATCCTAATTCTCTAGCGATGATTAGTTGGGTTTCTATTTCGTTTAAGGAACCTCTAGCAATATTTAAAAAATGATTGAATGACTTGTCTGTTTGACGTCCGAAACCTTCTGCAATATTTGAAGGAACTGATACACTTGCTCTTTTTAACTGGCTAGTAAGAGCGTATATTTCGTCTTTTGGAAAATCCTTTGTAAGCTTATAAACCAAAACCACAATTTTAATTCCTTTTTGCCAAATAAGTAATTCTTTATATGATTTAACTCCACTCATAAATAAATGATATAATCGTTGTTTTTTTGCAGGCTACAATTTACTAAAAACTAATTACTGATGACTTAGGACTAATGACTAAGTACTTAGGACTAAAAACTACTCAGAAACAAAATCCTTCACCAATTGATAGGCTTCTTCAAGAGCAACTGGCAAATCATAGTTCTTGATAATCACATCAAATTGTGGCGCTGTTGCAAGTTCTACAGATGCTTTAGCAATACGCATGTTGATTTTATCGTCACTTTCAGTGGAGCGTTCCTTTAATCTTCTTTTGAGTTCATCCACGCTTGGTGGTTTTACAAAAACAGCAAGAGTTTCTTCGGGAAATTTATGTTTGATACGCAATCCGCCGGCTACATCAATATCAAAAATTACGTTTTTACCGAGTGCCCAAATGCGTTCTACTTCGCTTTTTAAGGTTCCATAAAAGTTGTCTCTGTAGACTTCTTCCCATTCTACAAAATCCTCGTTTTTAATGTGTGTTTTAAAGTCTTTTAGCGACATAAAATAGTAATCCTTGCCACTTATTTCTTCACCACGAGCCTCGCGCGTAGCTGCTGATATGGAAAACTCTAAATTCAAGTCTTCTTGTTTTAATAAATGCCTAACTATAGTAGTTTTTCCTGAACCTGACGGTGCAGAGAATACGATTAATTTTCCTTTTTTCATTTGTATGATGAATTTGTTTAGGTGTGTGAATTAGTGACCTAATAATTTCAATTTTATTTTTTCTCGTTCAATTTCTTCTATCAATTCTTTTTCGCTAGGTAAATACGGTAGATATTTTGTAGCAAAAAGATGCGGTGAATCATTAATAATAGAATATTTAACAACTGTTTCGCTTTTTTCGGTACAAAGAATTATACCAATGGTTGGTAAATCACCCTCTGGTTTTTTTAAATCATCAAACATACGACGATACATATCCATTTGTCCAATATCCTGATGATTGAGTTTTCCGATTTTTAAATCAAATAAAACAAAACATTTTAGGATATAATTATAAAAAACTAAATCAATATAATAATGTTCAGTTTCACTGCTTATACGGTATTGTCTTCCTACAAATGAAAATCCTTTACCAAGTTCCATTAAGAAAACCTGAAAATTCTGTATCAAAATACTTTCTACTTCTTGTTCGGAATGGCTTTTAGGTTCAGGAATATCTAAAAATTCGAATACATAAGGGTCTTTGATGAAGTCTTTAATGTTGACTTTGGTTTCGTTTACCTCACTATTTGAAATTGTTTTAGAGGATAATAAGCGATTGTAGTAGAATGTTTTGATATTTCGTTCTAAAGTTCTGACACTCCAATTTTCTTGGGAGGCTTCAGTAAGATAGAATTGTCTAGCCTCTAGGTTGTCAATTCGCATTATTAGTCTATTATGACTCCAGCTTAATTTGCTACACACTGTGTAGCAAATTTGTTCGTGAGGATAAGTCAAGTAAAACTGTCGAAAATTGCGAAGATTAGCAGAAGAAAATCCTTTTCCGAATTCTGCGGATAAATTCTTTGACAATTCTTTTAATACTGCTTCACCATAATTGGCTTTTTCTTTGCCATTTTGCTCTTGAACAACAATTTTTTGACCAATTTTCCAATACGCTTCAATCATTGCAAGATTAATTGCCCGATACGATTGTTGTCGGGCTGTGATCAATATTTGCTTTATTTCTTGAATGTATTGCATCTTAAATTATCTAGAGCACGTTCAACACCTGCTCCTTTATTTTTTCCAATTCGTCTTTCATCTGAACGACTAATTTTTGCATTTGTGCGTGATTGGATTTAGAACCCATCGTATTGATTTCACGTCCCATTTCCTGGGTAATAAAACCTAATTTTCTACCGTTAGCTTCCGTTCCGTTGATGGTTTCCAGGAAATAATCCAGGTGATTTGTCAAACGTACTTTTTCTTCGGTGATGTCTAATTTCTCTAAATAATAAATCAATTCTTGCTCAAAACGATTTTCATCTACATTCACTTTCAATTCTGAGATTGCCGTTTGCAAACGGTCTTTTATTGCTTGAACGCGTTCTGGATCAAGTGCCAAAGCTTCGGTCATGTATTGACGAATATTGCCAATTCGCAATTGAAATTCTTTTTCAAGAGACATTCCTTCATCTTTTCTAAAGTTCAAGATGTTCTGCAACGCGTCTTCGATAACGGTTTGGATTTGTACCCAGTCGTTTTCATCGATTTCGTCGCGTTCTATTTTCATGGTATCCGGCATGCGAACCGCCATTTTCATTAGTTCAGTTTCATCAGCATCAGCATAAACTTCTCTTAACTGATTGATATATGCTTTTACAATTGGTACATTTACTTTCGTAGAAGTTTGTTCCGCGGTACTTTCGATAAAAATAGAAAAATCTACTTTTCCTCTTTCCAGTTTTAGTGCAATTTGGTTGCGTAAACCCAATTCCATTTCGCGGTACAGCGAAGGCATTCTCACATTCAAATCTAAACCTTTACTGTTTAAAGATTTCACTTCTACTGTAATTTTTTTGGTTGATAATTGCAAAGTCGCTTTACCAAAACCCGTCATTGATTGTATCATATAATTTTTTAAGAAAGTGCAAATATAAGGAAAAAAATTCCCCTAGCTCCCGAAGGAGGAATTGGATTGTTTTCTATTCCCCTCCTTTGGAGGGGCTTGGGGAGGATACCAAATACACCCCACCAAATATCAAAACTGCCGAACCAATTTTCACCAAACTCAATTCGTCTTTTCCTAAACTAATTGCGAAAATAGTAGCAAATAGCGGTTGTAAATAAATAAAAACGGCAACTGTGGTGGGTTTTAATTCTTTCATCGAGAGCAAATTCAGTAAATAGGTCAGGAAAGTCGAAAAAACCACCACAAATCCTATTTTCCAGCAAATATCCATTGGAACCAAAGCCCAATTAACAGCTTGAAATTGGCTCCAGCCAAAAGGCAAAACCATAATAAAACCGAACAAATAAATCCATTTTACAAATGTAAAAGCATTGTACTTATCCATTAATTTCTTGACGATAATCAGGTAAAATCCATAGGAAATGGCGTTGACCAATACCAGAAAATTCCCGAGTCCTGCATGGGTTGCATTCCCAATAGATTTTCCGTACAATATTAGAAAAGCAGTTCCAATGAGTCCCAGAACGATTCCAAAAACTTTTGGTTTTTGCATGCGATCTTTCATAATAATTGCCGAAAGTGTCAAAACAATCATTGGTGTCGAAACCATGATTACTGCAGCACTAATAGGAGAGGTCAGGCTTAATCCTTTAAAAAAAGTCAGCATGTTAAACGCCACACCAAAGAAAGCGGCAGCAATAATTCGGGGAAAATCAGTTAGTGCAATTTTCTCTTTTGGCATAAAAAGCCAAACCAGCCAAAACAAAAGCACCGAACCGCCCACCCGCAACAGGATAAAACCGTAGGCATCAATGTAAGCCGGCATCACATCTTTGGCGATGGTAAAAGTGACACCGTAAATTATGGAAACTAGTGTAGCGCCAATAAGGGCGAGATTTCTTTTAGACATTAAACCAGCGCTTTCATTACCTGCAACATATTTTGTTGGGTGTTGCCAATGTAAATTTTGTCCTTAATAATAAAAACGGGCCGACTCAAAAACGTGTAATGTTCCAAAATGTATTTTTTGTAATCATCTTCGGTTAACGATTTATTCTTCAAATCCATTGATTTATACAACTGTGCTTTTTTACTGAAAAGTGCTTCATAACTTCCTGAAAGCTTGCGCATTTTTTCTAATTCGGCAACAGTAATTGGATCTTGTTTGATGTCGTGAAATTTAAAATCATGTTCTTTAGGTAATGATTTTATAATTTTTCTGCAGGTATCGCAGGAAGCGAGGTAGTATATTATATCCATATAAATTGCGATTTCTTTCTGCAAAGAAAATTCATTTAACACGGAAAATGATTATTTTTATCAAAAAAAATATAAAAAATGAATCAATTATTCGACGTCAGCACTACTAGCAGAAATATGGTTTCAAAATTTTTATCAGGATACAATCTTGATCAACTCAACACGATTCCAGAGGGTTTCAGCAATAATCTAATTTGGAATATCGGTCATATTATCGTGTCGCAACAACTATTGGTTTACAAACTTTCGGGTTTGCCGATGATGGTTTCTGATGAATTGGTCGAAAAATACAAAAAAGGAACCAAGCCGGAACACAATGCAACGGAAGATGAAGTTGAGAAACTCAAAGCTTTGTTGTTTTCCACCATTCAGCAAACCAAGTTAGATTACGATGCAAAATTGTTTCAAAACTACCACGAGTACACCACCTCAACAGGGAATCATGACTTGAAAAATGCTGAGGATGCTATGGCTTTCAGTAATTTCCACGAAGGGCTTCACATTGGTATTATGACAATTATTTGTAAGTTTCTTTAGGATTTATTTCTAAGAATATTGGGAGCTTTTTCCCGTCCTACGTTACAATCTCATCATCAAAACACCTTTTTTCTAAGTCATAAAAGGAGCTTCCTTCGGTCGCTCTTTTCTGCCAAGAAAAAATAGTGTTTTGATCACGAGGATTTTCACTGCGGCCGCGGCTAAGGAACAGTAGTAACGAGAAGTATTTGGTGTAAAACTTAAAATTTTAGTAGTTAGAGTTCAAAACTTTAAAATGAGGATCATTAATTTGATTTAAATAAATTTATTTCAACCTTAAAAATTCCTCCACTTCCACATACGGCAGCAACAATTCCTTTGGGCCATCAGCATACGAAGCTGCTTCGTATGAATTGTAATAAAGCAGCAATCCTTTATCGGTATAAAAAATATTTTGAGGAAGATTGAATTTTTCGTCTTCAAACATCAATCCGGTTGCATTGATTGATTTGTTTGCAGGGATTTTATATTTGGCTCTGAATTTTTTTTCGGCGAAAGCCATAAAAGCATTCTTGTCACGGAACAATGCTACATTTGGAATCGATTTTCCTGTACTTGGGTCAAAAAGTAAAGAACGTAATCCTTGATATCCGTGAGCGCCACCCGTGTAGGTGTAATGGTTGATTTCTATATTTAAAACACTTTCAGATTGGTATTTTACACTTGCTTCAATTTTAGCTTCCCAACCAAAGGTGTCATTCGGAAATTCTTTTTGGAGTTTCTCATAGGAATCAATAAAAGAAGCCAGCAATCCTGCGTAATCTGTTGAGGTGTATGGTTTCTCGCCAAAATAAACAATCTCTTTCAATACCGAAAACACTTTTTTATTAATGCTGTCAGCTACTATAAGGTCGTTTTTTGCAACAGGAATTTTTACAGTTATTTCAGGACAATGTTCTTTGCAGGGTAAAGTTGTTGTTTTTTGAAAAGATTGGTCTTTAAATTTTAATTCATTCGAACAACTGGTCATTAAAAAAAAGAATATTGCAAAAACTACAGGGTGTTTCATCTCATAATTGTTAATTATATACAAAGGTATCAACTTGTGGCTTGGTTAAAATAAATTAATGGGTAAATTTGTCACTTTATTTAGCATTAAAATTCAAAAGATATGAAATGAGCATGAATGTAAATTGGTCGCAAGCACCAATGAAAATATGCAAATTACATATGACCTTTAAAAAACAATAAATTTATAGATATGAAATTCAATACAAAGGTTATTCACGGCGGACAGCATCACGATCCAAGTACTGGTGCGGTTATGCCACCAGTATATCAAACATCAACATTTATACAAACCAGTCCAGGACAGCCTTTAAATCCGGATTACGAGTACAGTAGAGCTGCAAATCCAACTAGAAGTGCACTTGAAAATGCTTTGGCGAGTATAGAAAACGGAACTCGTGGATTGGCTTTCTCATCTGGATTAGCCGCTACCGATTGTGTTTTGCGTTCTTTTAAAGCAGGTGACGAAATCATTGCTATGGACGATTTGTATGGTGGAACCTATAGAATGTTTACCCGTATTTATAAAGATTCCGGAATAAAATTCCATTTTGTAGATATGAATAACATCGAGAAATTCAAGTCATTAATCAACGAAAATACAAAATTGGTTTGGGTAGAAACTCCAACGAATCCTTTGATGAAATTGGCCGATATTCAAGAAATCGCTGCCATTACAAAAGAGAAAAAAATTCTTTTTGCAGTAGACAATACTTTTGCAACACCTTATTTGCAGAAACCATTAGATCTAGGAGCTGATATCGTAATGCACTCGGCCACTAAATATTTAGGAGGACATTCTGATGTTATTGCAGGGGCTTTGATTGTCAAAGACGAAGCGCTTGGAGAACAATTACACTTTCAACAATTTGCAACTGGAGCTACACTGGGACCAATGGATAGTTTCTTGGTGCTTAGAGGAATAAAAACCTTGCATTTGCGTGTAGAAAGACATTGCGAAAATGGAGGGAAAGTGGTAGAGTTTTTAAACAATCACCCAAAAGTAAAAACAGTATACTACCCGGGATTACCAAGCCATCCGTATCATGAAATTGCCAAAAAACAAATGAGCGGTTTTGGAGGAATGGTGTCGTTTACTTTTGTTTCTGGCAAAAAGGAAGACGCTGTTGATTTTCTAGAAAAACTGAAAGTATTCACTTTAGCCGAATCATTGGGCGGAGTAGAGTCGTTGGCAAATCATCCTGCGCTGATGACACACGCTTCCATTCCAGAAGACAAACGAAAAGAAATTGGTATTACTGATGACTTGGTTCGTTTAAGTGTAGGAATCGAAGATGCTACAGATTTAATAGAAGATTTGACACAAGCATTAGCTTAATAAATACAAAAAGCCCCAACGCTAATTATAATAGTTTTGGGGCTTATTTTTTTATACTTTTTGGGGTATTAATCTAAGTAGCGAATGTATCCCACATTAAACCAAACCAACCAGTCATTTGCTTTGTTTTCTTTATAAATTTCGGGATTAGGATTCAATCCATCCACCCAATTGGAGAAGAAATACTGTAATCGTAAATCTGCCAATAAATCGGCAGAATCATCTAGTTTATATCGAGTTCCCAAACTCGTTACAACGGATAAGACCGTATTTTTTTCGGTAGAAAATCCGAAAGGTCGACCTTCACTCGGAGTTAAATATTTTGGGAATGTAGTAGCAGGAGTTCCCAGAGGGCCTAGTGTTGATGAAGCCTTGGCGTCATAATAACTTATTTGGCCTCCTATACTTACAAAGGGAGCAAAACTTCCAGTAACCGCTGTAAAATCACGAATACTTAGTGGGAAATATTCTAATTGCATGCCAAAATTAGCTATGGATGTACTTCCAGACATCGCTCGTAATTGCTGCGCATCAAGCGAGGTCTTCTTGGGATCTACATATTTTCCAAAATGTTGTAGTTCCGTTTTATTGAATGATAGCTCTGATCTTAATTTAAAATGTTCATTAAAGAACGTTCTTGAGGTATAATTGTAATCTGAATCGAAGGTGAAGTTTAAAAAATGAACAATTCCTATTCCTATTCCAGTATTGCCGGCGTTAGTCTTTAAATCATTACGCTTACCATAATCAGATTGAAAAGCGATTGGCCCAGCAATTATTCCTATTTCATGCGAAAATCCATCAAATTGCGCATATGAATTAGCTGAAAATCCAAAGCAGATTAATAAAAGAAGGATTGTTTGTTTTATCATCGGAAGTATCTTTCTAATCTGCACAAATATATAAAAAACATCAGGTACAGTAATAATTTAAAACAGAAATTAAAAATAAGCAGTCATATTCTTATTTACTTACGAAAGTGTTAGTCAATTCCTTTAAATTAAGATATCCTAAATACAATTGTTTATAAATGCCTAATAAAAAGATAATTCTATCTATAAATTATTAAAAAGGGAGTCCAAATATTTTATAAAATGTATCTTTGTGAATTATAACGAAATCGTTTTCTTAATTAATTATAATAATCTATGTCATTAAAAATAAATGATTTTATGGCTCAAGTTGAAGCCAAAAATCCAAATGAACCTGAATTTATACAAGCTGTTAGGGAATTTGCAGAGACTGTTATTCCATTTATCGCAGAGCAAAAAAAATATGACGGCAAAAATCTACTTTTAAGAATGTCTGAACCAGAACGTTCAATCATATTTCGAGTGCCATGGGTAGATGACAAAGGGGAGATTCAAGTAAATAGAGGCTTTAGAATTCAAATGAATTCAGCAATTGGTCCATACAAAGGTGGAATTCGTTTTCATCACACTGTAAATTTATCAGTGCTTAAATTTTTAGCATTTGAACAAGTTTTCAAAAACAGCTTGACTACTTTGCCAATGGGTGGAGGAAAAGGAGGATCTGATTTTGATCCACAAGGAAAATCGGATGCTGAAGTAATGCGTTTTTGCCAGTCATTCATGACAGAATTGTGCAGACATATTGGCCCACAACTAGACGTTCCTGCTGGAGATATTGGAGTAGGAGCTAGAGAAATTGGCTATTTATTTGGTCAATACAAAAGAATTAGAAATGAATTTACAGGAGTTTTGACCGGTAAAGGATTGGCTTACGGAGGATCATTAATTAGACCAGAAGCCACAGGTTACGGAGTAGTTTATTTTGCAGAGCAAATGCTAAACACCATCGATCAAAAAATTAAAGGAAAAACAGTTTCGATTTCTGGTTTTGGAAATGTGGCTTGGGGAGTAGCTTTAAAAGTAAATGATTTAGGCGGAAAAGTAGTTACTATTTCTGGTCCTGACGGATATATTTATGACGAAGAAGGAATTTCTGGCGATAAGATAGATTTTATGCTCGAAATGAGAGCAAGAGGTGATAACAGAGCCGAAGCCTATTTAGAAAAATATCCAAACGCAGTTTTTCATAAAGGAAAAAGTGTTTGGGAAGTAAAAGTTGATATTGCAATTCCGTGTGCTACTCAAAATGAGTTGAACGAAGAGGATGCAAAACACTTAATTGCAAATGGCGTTATGTGTGTAACGGAGGCGGCAAATATGCCATGTACTCTAGAAGCGATCAAGTTGTTCTTGAAAGCGAAAGTACTTTTTGCACCAGGAAAAGCAGCAAATGCTGGAGGTGTAGCAGCTTCAGGATTAGAGATGACTCAAAACTCTATTCGATTGAACTGGACTAGTGAAGAGGTAGACGGTAGATTGAAAGAGATCATGGTTGGTATTCACAATCAATGTAAAAAATACGGAACCGATTCAGAAGGATACGTAAACTACGTAAAAGGAGCTAACGTTGCTGGATTTGTAAAAGTTGCTGATGCTATGCTTGCTCAAGGAGTGGTATAAAACAAAGCTTCAATAATTTTCAAAGCCTTTCATCAACCAGATCATTCTGGATAAGATGAAAGGCTTTTTTTTATGTAACAAAATGCTAAGACTTCCGTTTGGTTTATATTTGCAATTCAACAGTCGCGCTAATAATGAAAAAGTACGTTTTATTTTTTTTGCTGATATTTTTTACCCAAAATAGTTTTGCCCAGGAAAATTTGTCTTGGCAAGGTTATTTTTCATACACAGATATCAAAGATTTGTCAGCATCAACAACACAAGTTTTTGCAGCTTCTGAAAATGCTTTATTCTCCAAGAATCTCACAACAAACGTTGTCAAAACTACCAATACCATTGATGGTCTTTCGGGACAAACGATTTCTGCACTATACTATAGCGCAGCAAGCAATAAAACCTTGGTAGGGTACGAAAATGGACTTATAATTGCAATCAATGAGACCGATGGAACACTATTGAATATTGTAGATATTATCAATAAACAGCTTCCTCCTAATATAAAGAAAATCAATCATTTCATGGAAATTGGCGGAACCGCCTACGTTTCCTGTGATTTTGGGATTGTTCAATTCAACTTGGCGACTATGCAATTTGGGGATACTTATTTTATTGGTGACAATGGTGCCGAAATTATAGTAAATCAAACAGCAGTGTACAATGGTTTTATCTATGCAGCCACAAATAGCGGTATTCGTAGAGCTACGGTGACCAATAAAAATTTGATAGACTACAGGCAATGGGAAACTATAGCTACAGGGAATTGGTCTAGTGTACTAGTTTTTGGTGCTGATTTGTATGCTATCAATGGAGCAGGTTCTGTGCATAAATTTGATTCAGTATCCAATACTTTTGTGGGTTTTATTGTTCTTCCTCAGTCCGCTGTTGACGCGAGATCAACCGATAATTATCTGATCATTACTACTGGGAGCAGTGTTTATATTTACAACAATCAGATGGCATTAGTGCGCCAAATAAACTCCAATCAAATTACGGATAGCAATCCACTTTTCTCGTGCGCCACCATAATAGGGGATTCCGTTTTTATTGGAACAAAAGAAAACGGATTGATTGTGGCTGCCTTGTCTAATGCCGGGATTTTTGAGAATATAACACCCCTTGGTCCTACCAGGAACAATATATTTTCGCTTCAAGCAACTGCCACTTCTTTGTGGGCGGTATATGGAGATTATACAGCCGATTACAATCCGTATCCGTTGGATAGTTACGGAATCAGTAAATTTAATGCAAATGGCTGGTTGAATATTCCTTATAAAGATGTTTTGGGCGCGCAATCATTGACCCGTATTCTTGTGAATCCTAGTAATGAAAATGAAGTATATGCGAGTTCTTTTTTCTCGGGATTACTCAAATTAGAGAACGATATCCCAAAAATTTTATACAATCAGACGAACAGCGGTTTAGAATCGTTAACTTTTGTGGGTCCTACATATATTGACATCAGGATAAATGGAACTGCATTTGACAAATCAGGAAACTTGTGGGTCACGAACAGCCGAATAAAAAATGGATTAAAAGTTTTGAAAACCAGCGGTCAATGGCAAAGTTATGCTATGGATGGAATTTTAGAATCACCAAATGATAATAATTTTGGCACTATAGCCATTGATAAAAATGGAACAAAATGGCTTTCAACCAATAGCGACGGCGTGGTTGGTTTTAATGAAAGTACCAATACATTTAAGAAAATAACGGCAGGATCTGATACGGGAAATTTACCTTCTTCAAATGTAAGTACCGTTGCAATAGATACCAGAAATCAATTGTGGATAGGCACAACCAAAGGTTTGCGGGTTTTGCCCAACATAGGAAATTTTCAAACGGAAGACCAAATGAAAGCGAATCCTATCATTATTTTAGAGGATAATTTAGCTCAAGAATTATTATTCGAACAGTTTATTACTGATATTGCTGTTGATGGAGCTAATAATAAGTGGATTGGCACTGCCGATTCTGGTTTGTTTTTAGTCTCACCAAACGGTCAGGAAACCAAGTATCATTTTACTATAAACAATTCGCCGCTACCCAGCAATGTGATTAATGACGTTGCTATTAATAATCTCACAGGCGAAGTTTTTATTGCTACTTCCAAAGGATTAATATCTTTTAAAGGGACTGCAACGACAGCAAATGACGATTTAAGCAAAGTTTATGTGTATCCAAATCCCGTGCGACCAGAATATACGGGAACTGTTAAGGTTGCTGGTTTGTTAAATAAAGCAAATATTAAGATCACCGATATCGAAGGTAATTTAGTGTACGAAACTACATCAGAGGGCGGAACGATCGAATGGGATACGACCGCTTTTGGTAAATACAAAGTAGCCTCAGGAGTGTATATGATCTTTATTTCGGCACAAGATGGCGTGGAAACCAAAGTCAAAAAAGTAATGATAATCAGGTAATTTGTTTTTGGTTTTGAGTCTGGTTTGTCTTTACAATCTGAAACTTTAAACTTTAAACTTTAAACAAAAAAAATGCTCGTAAAAACAAAAGCCATCGTCCTTTCCTCTTTAAAATTTCAAGAAAAAAGCTTGATTGTAAAATGTTTTACGCTGTCTCATGGCTTGAAATCGTATTTTGTTCGGGATGCTTTTTCAGGAAGGAAATCGAATCAAAAAATCGCTTATTTTCAACCCTTAACCATTCTCGAAATCGAAGCCGTTCACAAAAACAAAGGCACTTTAGAAAATTTCAAAGAGATTAAAATCGCTTCGGCTTTTCATTCCATTCATTCGGATGTTTACAAAAGTACCATGGTGATGTTTATCTCCGAAATGCTGCATCATTCGATTCATGAAGAGGAAGAAAACGAATCACTTTTTACATTTTTAGAAACGGCATTACATTGGCTAGACAACCACGATGAAATAGCTAATTTTCACCTAATCCTACTACTAGAAACCACCAAATATTTGGGTTTTTACCCTGATACTTCTGATGTCGACATGCCTTTTTTTGAAATGATCGAAGGTGTTTTTACACCTTTTCATGCCGTTAGTTCGCTCACAGAACATGAAAGCAATTTGTTTAAAAAACTGATTGATTTAAAGTTCGACAACAGTCAAAAGATCTTTCATGTCATAGAACGGCAAATCCTGTTAAGAATACTGATTGATTACTACAGTTTTCACTTGGACGGCTTTAGAAAACCAAAATCACTGGATGTTTTAAAAGAAGTTTTTTCTTAAATATTGGGCGTGCCCCTGCGTAAAAACTACGGGTCAGGCTGTCCGCTGTATCTTTTATTCCGTAAACTCCATAAAAGGATGCCGCTTCCATCCTTCACGCAAAACCACATGATAAATTGTACAAAAACAATAAACTTGTAGCTCATTTTGTAGTATTAGTTTGTATATTAGCCGAAATAAATGCTGCTGTTTGCTAAATAAAGCACCTTGTTTTGGGTGTAAATGTGCAATGAAGCTGCATTTATTTATGAGTTGGCAGAAAATTTTGAACTCGAACGAAAAAAAACCTAATTAAAACTATAATATAACTGAAATTATAGCATTAGTAAACAATTAAAGTTTTGATTATAAATAATTAAGCTAAAAGGCGGAGTGTAATTTAACTCTATAAAGTACCCAAATCTTCGTCTTATCGTCTATTCGGTTTATCAATAAGGGTAGCTATCAATAAATATTATAAAAATGAAAAAATCAATTTTAAGCTTATCCATGTTACTGTTTGTGATTTTGTTAACATTCAACAGTTGCACTAAAGATAATATAAATGAACCTAAACAAGTTGAAAATTTAGAAGTAAATATAAAGAAATTTGCAAAAGTACATGTATCCATAAGTAAGGAAATTTTCAACCTCCTTGATAACGAAAACAAGTTAAACTTTGATAATTTTCCTTATGCAAAATTAGATGCTTCTCACAATGAAGAAGAATTTAAATTAGCTTTAGCACAAACAGGTATGGTTAGATATGAAGAAATGTATGATTTAATTATACGTATAAATCAAAACTCTAATGAATTTATTATCAATAATAAACAATTTGCATTATTGAAACCCGAAAAAAGAAAAGCTATTATTACTGATGCAATCAAATTATCCATGATTGATAACCCATTGAAATTTATACCTCCTCCTGCAAACACTACGGTACTTACTGCTAGGATGTCATGTCGAGACAGTTATCTTCAAGACAGAGAAGATTGCGCCGAAGATTCACTAATTAATATGGGTATATTAGCATCAGGTTGCTGGTTTGGCACTCCTGCAGCTTGTGCGGTTGGTGGTGTAGGAGTACTCGCAATTGCAGCAGTATGCTCTAATAGAGCTAAACGTGATTATGCAGAGTGTTCAAACTAAATCATTATGAGAAAAAAATTGAAAATTTTATTTTATATACTTTCAGCCTTATTTTTTTATAGTTGGCTTATTCCAATTGAGTTTAATATAAAATCATTTTATATTAAGATAGCTTATATCTCTTTTTTAATACCTTATATGATGTATGAAGCAATACAATTAACTAATGATGATAAAATTAAAGGCACATACTTTTTCGTAAACAGATTGTATTTAGCAATTATTTGTTCTGTTCTTTTGCTATTATTAATTATTTTGTCAAAATAGATTTTATTTTACTAGCATTGTACTTTATTACTATTATTCTAAAATACAGTTTTGTGAAATCAAAACTGTATTTTTTTATTCGTTTTATGACAAAATGAATCACCCGCTGCTCGAAGTGTCCTTAAAAAAAAGTACTTAAAGACTGCGGGCTGCTGCGAATTTCTCTGACTTCGCGCCATTTTAAATCGTTTTGCCATCCGTAAACGTGATAAAAGTCTCAGGACTTTTTACTATAACTATCCTTAGAATAATTAGCGTTTCAAAAGGGATAAAAAATACAAAGTAACCGTTTGGATTATTTTATAGTTTTTGGGTTTTATTTAAAATGGAGTATTATGATTTATCACTTAACGATTTGAATTTAATAAGACATCTACGAAAAAGTCGGCAGACTTTTATTAGATTTACGTATGACAAGAACATTCAAGAAAAGGTCGAAGTCGGGAGACTTCGCCGAGCGGGGGTCCTCCAGGGCGTAAAACCTGGAACTACTGCGTTATCGTAAAGTTTTAAGAAAGAATATCAAGAGGATGTAGTGTCCTCTTTTTTTATGAATTAATTTTAAGGTTGTTTTTTCTTAAAGATAAACATAACATAAAATTTATTTTTTTATTTCAAAAAGTAAAGTATATTTGTCTTTTAATCTAGTTCGTTGTTCTTTATGGAAAGCAAACTTTAAACAAATAACGATATGGAATCAAAAATGAAACAAGAAGGCGATATCGCAAAAATTGATAAATTCACCAGTTATTTATTGCCTAATAAGTTTAAAATTGTTGGGCTGGTAATTGTTATTCTTTCGATTTTGTCAATTGTTACTTCAAGTAAAAACTATCTATTGGACGATATATATCACGATTTATTCGAGAGAATAGCTTTGTCAGGAATGGTTTTTGGAACACTTATTATTTCGATTTCAAGAGAAAAAATAGAAGATGAGTTAATTGCAAAAATCCGTATGCAATCGTTCCATTATGCTGTTTTGGGAACAGTACTATTTTATTTAGCAATTCCATTTGTGCATTTTACAATTAAAGTACTATTATCTGATATGCCTACAATTGAAGGGAGTAAAGATGTTTCTGTTTTGGGAGTTTTACTTATGATGCAAATTCTAACTTTCAAAAAGTTAAAAAAAGCCTATTATGAAGAATAGACTCAAGGTAGAACGCGCCATTTTGAATGTAACCCAAGAGGAATTGGCTGAAAAAATAGGCGTTTCGAGGCAAACTATCAATTCTATCGAGACCAATCGATTTGTGCCTTCAACCGTTTTAGCCCTAAAATTATCAAAATTGTTTGGCAAACCAGTAAATGATTTTTTTGAATTAGAAGGGGATGAATAAATGTGTTTTGTCTCTTTGACAAAATCCCAATAGGTCGATTTTGGCTTAAAGCGTAACTTTCGACCTACGACTTTCAACTTTCGACTTTAATTTATTACTTTCGCACTTCGATTAAAGAAAAGGATAAAATGAGCACAAAATTTACTGAATACAAAGGACTTGACTTGCCAACTGTAGCATCAGAAGTACTAGATTTTTGGAAGAAAGAAAATATATTTGAGAGAAGTGTAACTACTCGCGAAGGAAGTACTCCGTTTGTATTTTTTGAAGGTCCGCCTTCGGCAAATGGATTACCGGGAATTCACCATGTGATGGCGCGTGCCATTAAAGATATTTTTTGCCGATATAAAACGCAAAAAGGATTTCAAGTAAAGCGTAAAGCGGGATGGGATACCCACGGTTTACCTGTAGAATTAGGTACTGAAAAGGAATTAGGAATTACAAAAGAAGATATAGGAAAAACGATTACCATCGAAGAGTACAACGAAGCGTGTAAGAAAACCGTGATGCGTTATACCGATGTGTGGAATGATTTGACCGAAAAAATGGGCTACTGGGTTGATATGGAAGATCCGTATGTAACGTACAAATCCAAATACATGGAAACCGTTTGGTGGATTTTGAAACAAATCTACAACAAGGATTTGATGTACAAAGGCTACACCATCCAGCCGTATTCTCCAAAAGCAGGAACGGGTTTATCATCACACGAAGTGAACCAACCGGGAAGTTATAGAGATGTAACGGATACGACGGTTGTGGCACAATTTAAAGTGATTGACGCGCACAAAGAATTGTTGTTCGCTAAATTTTACAATTACATCAGTTCAAATAATTTACTGCATTATAAGTTAGAAGCGTTGGATTTAGACGAAATCTTTATCCTAGCTTGGACCACAACGCCTTGGACATTGCCAAGTAATACGGCTTTGACTGTAGGTCCAAAAATTGAATATGCTTTAGTAAAAACGTTCAATCAATATACATTTCGTCCGGCAACATTGATTTTGGCTAAGAATTTAGTTGGAAAACAATTCGGAAAAGGATTCTTTGAAAGTACAGAACCTGCTGACTTTGAAAATTTTAAAGAAGGTGATAAGAAAATTCCATATCAGGTTTTGGCTGAATGCAAAGGAGCTGATTTAGTGGATATTCGTTACGAACAATTAATGCCATTGGTATTGCCTTATCAAAATGCTGAAAATGCTTTTAGAGTAATTTTAGGAGATTTTGTTACTACCGAAGATGGAACAGGAATTGTACATACTTCGCCAACTTTTGGTGCCGATGATGCGAAAGTAGCTAAAGACGCCACACCAGAAATCCCACCAATGTTGGTTTTAGACGAAAATGGAACTCCGGTTCCGTTAGTGGATTTGCAGGGAAAATTTGTTAAAGGACTTGGTGGTCTTTCAGGAAAATATGTAAAAAACGAATATTACAACGAAGGAGAAGCACCAGAGCGTTCTGTAGATGTTGAAATCGCTATCCAGTTAAAAGAAGAAAACAAAGCTTTTAAAGTAGAAAAATACGTGCACAGTTACCCGCATTGTTGGAGAACAGACAAGCCAATTTTATACTATCCTTTGGATTCGTGGTTTATAAAAATTTCGGAAGTTAAAGACAGAATGTTCGATCTAAACGAAACCATCAACTGGAAGCCAAAAGCGACTGGTGAAGGACGTTTTGGAAATTGGTTGAAAAATGCCAATGACTGGAATTTATCGCGATCCAGATTCTGGGGAATTCCACTGCCTATCTGGAGAACCGAAGACAATCAAGAAGAAATCTTAATTGGTTCTGTTGAAGAATTATACAACGAAATTGAAAAATCTATTGCTGCCGGTTTCCAAAAAGAAAATCCTTTTAAAGGTTTTGAAATTGGGAATATGACCGAATCCAATTACGATTTAGTCGATTTGCATAAAAATGTTGTTGATGAAATCACCTTGGTTTCTGCCTCTGGCAAACCAATGAAGCGTGAAGCTGATTTGATTGATGTTTGGTTTGATTCTGGTTCAATGCCTTATGCACAATGGCATTATCCTTTTGAAAACAAAGATAAAATTGACGAAAACAAAGATTTTCCAGCTGACTTTATTGCAGAAGGTGTCGATCAAACGCGCGGTTGGTTTTATACCTTGCACGCTATTGGAACCTTAGTTTTTGATAAAGTAGCGTATAAAAATGTAGTTTCAAACGGATTAGTTTTAGACAAAAACGGACAAAAAATGTCTAAACGTTTAGGGAATGCCGCAGATCCTTTTGAGACCTTAAAAGAATATGGTCCTGATGCAACGCGCTGGTATATGATATCGAACGCGAATCCTTGGGACAACTTGAAATTTGACTTAGAAGGAATTGCTGAGGTGCGCCGAAAATTCTTTGGAACGTTATACAACACGTATTCGTTCTTTAGTTTGTATGCCAATATTGATGGTTTTAAGTACGAGGAAGCCGAAATTCCAGTAAACGAAAGACCTGAAATAGACCAGTGGATTATCTCAGAGTTGAACACCTTGATCAAAGAAGTAGATGGTTTTTATGCAGATTATGAACCTACAAAAGCAGCTCGTGCAATCTCTGAATTTGTTCAGGAAAATTTAAGCAATTGGTACGTTCGTTTGTGTAGAAGACGCTTCTGGAAAGGAGAATATGCGCAGGACAAAATCGCGGCTTACCAAACTTTATATACCTGTTTGTTAACCATAAGTAAACTTGGTGCGCCAATCGCTCCGTTCTTCATGGACAAACTTTACAGAGACTTAACGGTAGCAACACAGACTGAAAAATTTGACAGTGTACATTTGGCGAAGTTTCCAATTTCGGTTGAAAACTATGTTAATAAAATACTAGAGAGCAAAATGCAGAAAGCACAGACCATTTCATCATTGGTTTTATCACTCCGTAAAAAGGAAATGATAAAGGTACGCCAACCGTTGCAAAAGGTAATGATTCCAGTACTTGACGACAATCAAAGAGTTGAAATCGAAGCTATTTCTGACTTGATAAAAGCAGAGGTAAACGTGAAAGAAATCGTACTTTTGGATGATGCTTCAGGTGTTTTAGTGAAACAAATTAAGCCTAATTTTAAGACGCTAGGACCTCGATTTGGAAAAGATATGGGTCTGATTTCTAAGGAAATACAAGGGTTTTCAAAAGAGCAAATCAGTCAGTTAGATAAGGAAGGAAGCTTGAATGTAGTTATTGCTGGAAATAACGTACTTTTAACATTAGAAGATGTAGAAATAACATCACAAGATATTGAGGGATGGTTGGTAGCCAACTCAAACGGAATAACGGTTGCGCTTGATATTACGATTTCATCAGCATTAAAACAAGAGGGAATTGCCAGAGAATTAGTAAACAGAATTCAGAATATCCGTAAAGATTCTGGATTTGAAGTTACTGATAAAATTAAAGTTCAGTTGAAAAGAAATGGAATTTTAGAAGAGGCGATTCTTGTAAACGAAGCGTATATTAAATCAGAAACATTAACCAGTGATTTGGTTTTTGTTAATGCACTAGAAAACGGTACGGAAATTGAATTTGATGAAATAAAAACAATGATTTTAATTTCAAAATAATATAAAATGGTAGATGAAGCTACAAAATACTCCGAAGCAGATTTAGCGGAGTTCAAGGAAATAATACTCAATAAAATTCAAAAAGCGCAATTAGATCTAGATTTAATAAAAAGTGCTTATATGAATGACTTAAATAATGGGACAGATGATACTTCCCCAACATTTAAAGCCTTTGAGGAAGGAAGTGAAACCATGTCTAAAGAAGCAAACTCACAACTGGCGATTCGTCAAGAAAAGTTTATCAGAGATTTGAAAAACGCACTTTTCCGTGTTGAAAACAAAACGTATGGCGTTTGTAAAGTTACGGGTAAACTAATAGGGAAAGAAAGATTGAAAATCGTTCCTCATGCAACCATGAGTATCGAAGCAAAGAATTTACAGCGTTAATACGTTTTAAATCACATACAGGATTCCGAATTCCAATAATTGCTTATTAAATTATTGGGATTTGGAATTTTATTTTTTTATTTACCTATTTTTACGCTTTTAAAATTTACATAATGACATTACGAAAAGCATACCTCCTTATTTTTATCTTATTGCTTGTTGACCAAGTCTCTAAAATTTATATTAAAACTAATTTTATTTTAGGGGAAGAAGTTGAAGTATTTAAATGGTTTAAAATTTTGTTCATTGAAAATGAAGGAATGGCTTGGGGAGTTCAAATTCCTGGGACGTACGGTAAATTATTTTTAACTCTTTTTAGAATCGCTGCAGTTGGCGGAATCGGGTATTGGTTGTGGGATTCAGTAAAAAAGAAGAGCTCTGATTATTTAATTGTTGCCATTTCGCTGATTCTTGTAGGTGCTTTTGGGAATATAATTGATTCTGTTTTTTACGGAGTTATCTTCAATGACAGTCAGCAACAATTAGCGACTTTGTTCTCAGATCAGCCTTACGGGACTTGGTTTCACGGAAAAGTAGTCGACATGCTTTATTTTCCTTTTTGGCACGGAACCCTACCAACTTGGTTGCCTATTTGGGGCGGAAAAGAATTTACTTTTTTTAATGCCATCTTCAATGTTGCCGATATGGCGATATCTACAGGAGTTGGAATCTTGATTTTTTTCAACAAAAAAGCATTTCATCAACAATAAATTTAAAGTAATTATCTAATAAAAAAGACCTGTTCAAATCACGAACAGGTCTTTTACATTTAAAAACTTATTTATTTTGTCCTGGTGCGTATCGTTTAGCGCTTTTCCCACCATATATTTTTTTGGCTTGACCTGGAGGAAGTTTTTTTGCTTTATAGGTAGTTTGTCTAGTTCCAGTGTGAATAGTACAACCTGAAAAAGAAACGGCAAGGAGTAAAACCAAGATGATTACCACTGATTTTGAATTTTGGAATATTTGCATGATTTAGCTAAAATTTATTGGTAAAAATACAGATTTAAAATGAAAGCGGATAAAATTCACATCTAGTTTTAGAAATATGATTTCAACAACACTTTTAATACACCGGTAATTATATCTTTAAAATTTAAATAAGGAAATTCAAATAGCTTCAAATTAATTGTATTGTAATTTAAAATGAAACATACACGTTTTTCAAATAGTGAAAGTGCTTCTCAACTGCAATTAAAAGACAAATTTATTATATTAAAAATAAAAAAGGTCATTCATCGATTAAATTGGTATTTAAATCGATTTTTTATTATGTTTGCATACTAATTTTGAGGCAGTTAAGTACAAACAGTACAATTGTGTTCCGAATTAAATCAACATAATTAAAGCCTTATGAAATTTAGTTTATTTTATTTATTCCTATTTACTACTGCTATTTCTTTGCACAGTTGCTCTACAGATTCAACAAATAGAACCGATACAGAATTATCTGCTTTACTCGATGAGAACTTCATTTATAATGAAATTGAATTAGAGGAAATGAAATTAATCAATGCACATCGCGTGAGTATTGGTTTGAAAGTTTTGCAAAAAATAAATTATATTTCAAAAAAAGCTGAAGAACACAATTATTATATGATTGCTAATAATGCAATTAGTCATGATGGGTTTGTGGCCAGATCAGAGAGTATTATAAAAGCAGTTGGTGCAAAAAGTGTTAGTGAAAATCTCGCGTATAATTATGCTACTGCTCAGGAAGCCCTTACTGCTTGGTTAAATAGTCCAACTCATAAAGTAACAATTGAAGGGGATTTTACTCATTTTGGAATTGCAGTACGAGAAAACACTACAACAGGAAAAAAATATTACACTAACATTTTTGTAAAAATCTAATAGTTTTAAAGTCTTATAATTAGAATTTATAAATTGAATCAGGCGTAACGCAATAATCCAATTGTACGTCGCCTTCAAAAATACCATCAATCAATTCCTCAGGTTCAAAAAAGGATAGGCCAATTTTTACCACATCGGGTTTGCATTGGGATAAAAAAATGTCATAAAAACCTTTACCATAACCTACACGATGTCCTTTTTTGTCGAAAGCCAAAAGAGGTACAAAAACTACATCAATTTTATGTGAGGGAACTTCAATGCCATCTACAGGTTCGGGAATGTTGTATTCGTTTTTCTTAATTTTAGTATTATCAGTTAATAAAAAATGAGTCATTTTTCGGGTTTCAAAATCGGCCTTTGAAACGATAATTTCTTTGTCTTTTCCGGATAGTAAGTGCAAAATAAATTCGGTATTTACCTCTTTTTGTTCTGTAATAGGCAAGAAAATATGGAAATAAGTGTTCTCCCAAATAGGAAGTGTCAGTATTTTATTGGCTACAGCCAAACTCTTTTCCTCAATATCAGTATCAGAAAGTAAGTGCCGCAACCTTTTGTATTCCTGTCGCAATTCAGTTTTATTCTTCATCTTCTCCATTAGTATTTGATAAGTGGTAAATAGCATCCCCTTCGTAAACAATTGGGGAATGGTTCGCGTTGATCACGTAACCGTCATTTGGTGCTTTCACTTTTCGTTCAAATTTTCCGTAAGGATCGGTAATGATTGCTAATACAGTTCCCTTTTTTACAAAAGTACCAATTGTATTATAGTCGTGCAATAATCCAGAACATTTGGCTCTAATCCAGCCCGATTTTTCAATATAAATTGATGGTGAATTTGGTTTAGATATCGTGTGTTTAGGGTCTAACATCTCGAGATGGGCTAGGATTCGTTTAGCACCATTTACGCCTTCATCAGCAACTGCATTATTGATGTCTAATGATTTACCGCCTTCAAAAAGTAACATTTTCACATTCATACGTTCGCTCGAATTCCTAAAAGAGCCTATGATATTTCTAGAATACAAAGTGAATGGCGCATTAAAAACATCGGCCAAAAGTTTTAACTCTGGATTGCTAGGTGAAATTCTTATTTGTGGGGCATTAAAACGGCTGGCACCGCCGGCATGAAAATCGACTGCGTAATTTACAATAGGCATAATTTCACTTAAAATATGAAAGGCAAATCGGCTTGCCAAAGACCCAGTTTTGCTTCCCGGAAAAACCCGATTCAAGTCTCGACCATCTGGAAATTCTCGAGATTTATTGACAAATCCATATACGTTGATGATAGGGATACAAATAATAGTTCCTTTTTTTGGTCGGTTTATTTTCTTGCTGATCAATTGCCGAATAATTTCGACTCCATTAATTTCATCACCATGAATTCCTGCTGAAAAAAGCACCACCGGACCATCAATTTTAGATCGTCTTACAATAACGGGTATATTCAATTTTGTAGTGGTGTGTAGTCGCGCAATCTCTACATTGATGGTTTTGCTTTCACCTGAAATAATGCTTTCGCCGAAAATTACGATCGGTGTGTTCTTGGTTTTTATCATAGGTTCTTGAAAAGATAAAAATAAGGATAATAAGGTAGTAGGAACTAAAATTCTAGAAAAAATTTATCACAAAGAATTCGAGAGTATTGATTTGTATTTCGTGATTTTTGAGATTAACTTTGTTTCATGAATCCAACTGCTTTAGCCCTTCAAATCCAGACCTTGCCAGACAATCCTGGTGTGTACCAATATTACGACAAGGAAGGCAAAATTTTGTATGTAGGAAAGGCTAAGAATTTAAAGAAAAGAGTTTCTTCGTATTTCAATAAAATTCACGATACGGCCAAAACTAATGTATTGGTCAAGAAAATTGTAACCATCAAACACATTGTAGTTCCTACGGAAACCGATGCGCTTTTATTGGAAAACAATTTGATAAAAACCATGCAGCCCCGTTATAATGTGTTGCTACGCGACGACAAGAGTTATCCGTGGTTGTGCATCAAGAAAGAACCTTTTCCACGGATATTTGCTACTCGAAGAATGGTCAAAGACGGATCGGAATATTTTGGTCCCTACACTAGTTTTAAGACGGTTTCTACCATATTAGAATTAATAAAAGAATTGTATCCACTACGCACGTGCAACTATGATTTAAGTAAGAGCAACATCGATAGTGGAAAATTTAAGGTGTGTCTCGAATACCATATTGGAAATTGCATGGGGCCTTGTGAAGGACATGAAGCCATAGAAAATTACCAAAAGCAAGTCGATGCTATTCGCGAAATTCTGAAAGGAAATTTCAAAGAAAGCATGAAGGATTTTAAGCGTGTCATGACGGATCTGGCACTGAACATGCATTTTGAAGAAGCTCAAAAAATCAAAGAGAAAATTGAAATTTTGGAGAATTACCAGTCCCGTTCTACGATTGTTAACCCGAAAATTACCAATATTGATGTCTTTTCGATAGTTTCTGATGAAAGTGCTGCCTATGTCAATTTCTTGCAAATTTCCCACGGTTCCATCATTCGATCCCACACTATGGAAATCAAAAAGAAACTTGACGAAACCGATGAGGAATTACTAGAATTAGCTATTATTGAGTTGCGCGAACGTTTTCAATTACTTTCCCGTGAGGTAATTGTTCCCTTTCACGTAGACTTGGGTGAGAATATAAAAATTACGGTTCCTCAATTGGGAGATAAAAAGCAAATTCTAGATTTGTCTGTTCGTAACGCTAAGTTTTACCGCATCGAGCAGCTAAAGCAATTGCAAATTGTAGATCCAGATCGCCATACTAAAAGGATTATGGCGCAAATGCAAAAAGACTTGCGTTTGCCCGTAGAGCCTAGGCATATTGAGTGTTTTGATAACTCGAATATTCAGGGAACCAATCCTGTTGCGGCTTGTGTGGTATTTAAGGATGGAAAACCAAGTAAGAAAGATTACCGCCACTTTAATATAAAAACAGTCGAAGGGCCAGATGATTTTGCTTCGATGACTGAAGTAGTTTATAGAAGATACAAACGATTATTAGACGAAAACCAACCCTTGCCCAATCTAATCATCATCGATGGTGGAAAAGGACAATTATCATCGGCGTTAAAAAGTATTGATGAATTGGGATTGCGAGGCAAAATAGCCATTATCGGTATTGCCAAAAGGCTCGAAGAGCTTTTTTATCCAGGAGATTCAATCCCGCTGTATTTAGATAAAAAATCTGAAACCCTCAAGATCATCCAGCAATTGCGGAACGAGGCGCACCGTTTTGGGATCACGCATCACCGCGATCAGCGGAGCAAAGCGGCGCTTAATTCTTCGATAGAATCTATCCCGGGCATTGGAGAAAAAACCATGCTTACTTTGATTCAGCACTTTAAAAGTGTTAAAAGATTGAAATTAGCAACAGAAAAGGAAATTTCGGACGTTATAGGTAGTTCCAAAGCCAAAAAAATTGTCGAATTTTACAATACAAACTAGTTTTTTTATGAGCCTATTCCAGCTGTGCGTTTCAAGCTTTCTGCAACACTTCTTTTTTTCTACTAAAAAAAAAGGAGCTTCTAGGGTCGCTCTTTTTTTTCAAGAAAAAATAGAAGTGTCGCTATCAAGGCTTTTTACTTCTATCTGGGGCTTTAGACTATCTTCAAAAGTGCTATTTCCTACTATTCTGGTTTATCTATTCTCATTTATCTTTCTTACGCAAAGCACCTTGGCACAAGAACAAAAAAAACCTAAAATAGGGTTGGTCTTAAGTGGCGGTGGTGCAAAAGGATTTGCTCATATTGGCGTTTTAAAAGTTTTAGAAGAAGCTGGAGTCCAGATTGATTACATAGGTGGAACCAGCATGGGTGCCGTTGTGGGTGGGCTTTACGCATCTGGGTACAACGCTAGTCAAATTGATTCTATATTTCAAGCTACTAATTTTAACGAGTTGCTAAACGATTTTATTCCGCGCTCTTCAAAGAATTTTTACGAACGTAGAAATGAGGAGCTGTATGCACTCGTTTTGCCTTTTAATAAAATGAAAATCGGAATTCCAGAAGCCTTATCCAAAGGAATGTATAATTACAATTTGTTAAGTAGAATCACCAGAAATTCAAGACACATAAAGGATTTTAATAAACTTCCAATTCCGTTTTTATGTATCGGAACAAATATAGAAACGGGAGAACAAGTGGTGTTGAATAAAGGAAATTTGGCCCAAGCAATGATTGCAAGTTCAGCATTTCCATCGTTGTTTAGCCCTATAGAAATTGATGGTAAACTACTGGTAGATGGCGGTGTAATTAACAATTATCCTATTGAGGAGGTGCGAAAATTAGGTGCAGATATCATCATTGGTGTCGATGTACAAGACGGTTTATTGGATAGAAGCCAACTCAAAGATGCCACTAAAATTTTGGTGCAAATTAACAATCTCAATTCAATAGAGCGAATGCAACGCAATATTTTGGATACCGACATTTATATCAAACCAGATATATCGCAGTACGGTGTGATTTCATTTGATAAAGGAAGAGAAATAATAAGAAAAGGCGAAGAAGCTACATTTGCCGTTTATGAGCAATTAAAAAAAATACTAGACAAGTCTACTCCATACAAAAAACCAAAACTAATATTACAGTCAGACAGTTTGCAGATAAGAGAAATCAATAGTAACGAACTCGACAATTATACAAAAGAGTATGTCATTGGAAAATTAAAATTTAAGCCAGGAACTAAAACCTGTTATGATGATTTAATTATAGGCATTAATAACATCAATGCTACTCAAAATTTTAGTTCGATTTCGTATTCATTAGATAAAAATAAGAATGAAGATAATTTAAATTTAACACTTACAGAAAATGCCTCAAAAACGTATCTAAAATTTGGGTTGCATTATGATAATTTATTCAAGAGTGCTGTTTTGATTAACCTAACCCACAAGAAAACTTTTTTTAAAAACGACAGAACTTCTCTCGATTTGGTTTTTGGAGACAATATTAGATACAATTTGGATTATTATATTGAGCAGGGTTTTAATTTGAGTTTTGGATTCAAGTCCCAGTTCAATCAATTCAATAGAAATGTAGCCAAAGAAATAAGCAGCCTTGATCTAGGTTCATTAGGCATAAATAGCATCAATGTAGATTTTCAAGATTTAACCAATCAAGCGTATTTTCAATCTTTGTTTGTCAATAAGTTTTTAATAGGTGGAGGAGCTGAATTAAAGTATTTAAAAATTAAATCAGAGACATTGTCAAATGTAAATCCTACTATAGATAACAGTACGTATTTCAGTCTTTTTGGCTACTTGAAATATGATTCTTTTGACAATAAATATTTTCCAAAAAAAGGATGGTGTTTTTCTGGTGACATTCAGTCGTATCTGGTATCTTCTAATTATACAGGAAATTTTCAACCTTTTTCCATAGCAAAAGCAGATATTGGGGTTGCAGCAACACTTTTTAAAAATGCAACTTTTAAATTCCATACCGATGCAGGTTTTTCATTTGGTAATGAAAGCATTTCATTTTTTAATTTTATTTTAGGGGGTTACGGCTACAATCTCATCAATAATTTTAAATATTTTTATGGATATGATTATTTAAGTATTGCAGCAAACAGTTATATAAAATCAACCGGAACCATTGATTATGAGTTTTATAAAAAAAACCATGTCAATTTTTCGGCAAATTTTGCAAATGTGGGAGACCGTATTTTTGAGCGCGTTGATTGGATTTCAATCCCTAAATATTCCGGTTATGCTGTAGGATATGGTTTAGAGACAATCATTGGGCCTATAGAAATAAAGTATTCATGGTCCCCAGAAAATGCAAAAGGGTATACCTGGTTTAGTATTGGGTTTTTGTTTTAATTGTAATGTAATTCAATATTAATTCCGATATTTGTTATCATGAAAACAACTTGGAGCGGTTTATTAGGATATCTGCAATTCCTCATAAAGAGGAATCCTGAATAGATTGTATTTTTTTGATTTAATTAAATAAGTTTAGTTCGGTACAACCATAAACTTGTAAACTTTAACTTTAAACAAAAAAATCATGCCTTTATACCACAAATTAGGGACCTTTCCCCAAAAAAGACATACACAATTCGAAAAACCAAATGGAGGTTTATATTACGAACAGCTCTTTGGCACCGAAGGATTTCACGGGCATTCCTCATTACTCTATCATGTACATAGACCAACACAAGTCAAAGAAATTCTAAAATCATACTCGGTTGAGCCTAAAATTGCTATTGGTAAAAACATCAAATCGTTATTGTTAAAAGGCTTTGAACTAAAACCTGAAGATGACTTTTTAGACAGCCGCAAACCCATGTTGGTTAATAAAGATTGTACAATAGGATTGGCTGCTCCAAGACAATCATTGCGCAACTATTTCTATAAAAATGCCGATGCCGATGAAATGATTTTCATCCACAAAGGAAAAGGAAAATTACGCACCATGATGGGGAACATTCCTTTTGAGTATGGCGATTACTTGATAATTCCTCGCGGAATGATTTACCAAATTGATTTTGAAACAACCGAAAACCGTTTGTTCTATGTTGAATCTTTTGCTCCATTTTATACCCCAAAAAGATATAAAAACGAATCGGGTCAGCACTTAGAGCATTCTCCTTTTTGCGAGCGTGATTTTATTTTGCCTACCGAATTAGAAACACATGACGAAAAAGGAGATTTCCTGATTAAAATAAAAAAAGAAGGAATGATACATGAAGTGGTTTATGCCACACATCCCTTTGACGTAGTAGGTTGGGACGGGTACAATTTCCCATACGGTTTTAGCATTCACAATTTTGAGCCCATTACAGGTCGTGTGCATCAGCCACCACCGGTTCATCAAACCTTCGAAACAGCCACTTTCGTTGTATGTTCGTTCTGTCCAAGACTGTATGACTACCACCCAAAATCTATTCCTGCACCTTATAATCATAGCAATATTGATAGTGATGAGGTTTTGTATTATGTCGATGGCGATTTTATGTCTCGCAACAATATTGAGCAAGGTCACATTACATTGCATCCCAAAGGCATTCCCCATGGTCCAGCGCCCGGAGCTATGGAACGCAGTATAGGTCACACGGAAACCCACGAACTAGCGGTAATGGTAGATACATTTCGTCCTTTGATGGTGACCGAAGAGGCGATGGGATTAGATGACGGCCAGTACTATAAATCTTGGGTAGAGTAGTTATTGCTAGGTATGAAGCAATCACACTTATCTCTAATAATAAGGAGCTATTTCCTGCTGTACGCTATATCTTTCTATTCCTGAACTTGTTTCAGGATCCTGAAACAAGTTCAGGAATAGAAAGGATGCCGCTACCATCAGGGCTAGGGCTTTAGAATGAATAAGAACTTTTTTTTAAATTAATAAATCCGTGTACATCTGTTTTATCCGTGTCAATCGCGTTCCAAAACGAGAAGTACCGAATCAAAAAATAAATCACAATGAGCAAAGAAGTAAAATCAGTAGAATACGGACTAGAAAAAATATTTGAAGGCGCACAAGATTTCCTTCCGTTACTAGGAACCGATTATGTAGAATTCTACGTAGGAAACGCAAAACAATCCGCACATTATTATAAAACTGCTTTCGGGTATCAGTCTTTGGCGTATGCCGGATTAGAAACCGGAGTACGAGATAGAACATCGTATGTCTTAAAACAAGATAAGATACGTATTGTACTTACTACGCCATTAACGCAAGATTCGCCTATTCATGAACATTTGCAAAAGCATGGTGATGGTGTAAAAGTAGCAGCGCTATGGGTTGAAGATGCGACAAGTGCGTACGAAGAAACGATGAAACGTGGTGCCCGTTCTTTTATGGAGCCAACGGTAGAGAAAGATGAATTTGGAGAAGTAGTGCGTTCTGGGATTTATACCTACGGCGAAACGGTGCATATTTTTGTGGAGCGCAAAAATTATACGGGCGTTTTCCTTCCTGGCTACAAGGAATGGAAATCCGATTACAATCCGGAGCCAACTGGATTAAAGTATATTGATCACATGGTAGGGAATGTGGGTTGGAACGAAATGAATACTTGGGTTAAGTTTTATGAAGAAGTAATGGGATTTGTAAATTTCCTTTCTTTTGATGACAAACAAATCAATACCGAATATTCAGCATTGATGAGTAAAGTAATGTCAAACGGAAATGGTAGAATTAAATTCCCAATCAACGAACCTGCCGAAGGAAAGAAAAAATCTCAAATTGAGGAATACTTAGATTTTTATGGCGGACCTGGAATTCAGCATATCGCTATTGCAACAGATGACATTATCAAAACAGTAAGTCAATTGAAAGCAAGAGGAATCGAATTTTTATCTGCTCCGCCACATACGTATTATGAAGCTATACCGGAGCGTCTTGGTGCGCATATGGGAATGATGAAAGAAGATATTAACGAAATTGAAAAACTAGCCATCATGGTCGATGCTGATGAGGACGGGTATTTATTGCAAATATTTACCAAGCCAGTACAAGATAGACCAACCTTGTTTTTTGAAATTATTCAAAGAATGGGTGCCAAAGGGTTCGGTGCAGGAAACTTTAAAGCTCTTTTTGAGTCAATTGAGAGAGAACAGCAATTGCGAGGAACGTTATAAAAAAGCATTATTTTTACATATTGTGAAAAAATAACCAATAATCAACCTATTTCTTGGTAAATGTTGTGTTAAACTTTATTTTTCGCTAAAATAACTGAATTTGTTAGCTACCTTTGCACTCGCAAAAAGGGAAGGGGTGGTTTCCTTCCTGATTTCATATAAATTTCATAGTTTATAGTTTTTTGGTTAGTTAATAGCATAAAAACTCAGTCATTACTTGACTGAGTTTTTTTGTTTTAATATATTTGGAATAAAATTTGCTTATACAATCAATAAATGACAAAAAAAATAATGAAAAAACTGATTTTATTTTTTGTATTGATACTAACAGCAAGTTTTGATACTCCCCAAGAAGATGCTTACGCTGCTGGCGAATGGTTTAAGTTTAGAATTCATTATGGAATTGTGAACGCCGGTTACGCCACTTTAGAAGTAAAAGATGCTACACTCAATAACAAAAAAACTTTTCACGTAGTAGGGAAAGGCTATACCACAGGAATGTCTCGATTTTTTTTTAAAGTCGACGATTTGTATGAAAGCTACATTGATAAGGATACCAGAAATCCGTACCAGTTTGTTCGAAAAATCAATGAAGGCGGTTATACCAAAAACCAAGAAGGATTTTTTAATCAGGCTGCAAACAAAGTTCTTGTTAAGGATTATAAAAACAAAAAAGAAAAAACACTTTTTGTTTCAAAAAACACGCAAGATATTTTATCTACGTTCTATTATTTAAGAAATTATCCTGGAATTGACAAACTAAAAGTAGGTGAGTCAGTTGCAATCGATATGTTTTTTGATGATGAAACAACAAAATTTAAACTCAAATTTATGGGTCGTGAAACCATTGCTACTAAATTTGGTAACGTGTCTACTATGGTTTTTAGACCTTTAGTACAATCAGGACGAGTGTTTAAAGAACAAGAGAGTTTAACGGTTTGGATTTCTGATGACGATAATAAATTGCCCATTAGGATAAAAGCCAGCCTAGCAGTAGGATCCATAAAAGCAGATATAGAAGCCTATAGAGGACTGAAAAATCCTTTTAAAACAAACAAATAATGAACGACAATGCTACTTCGGAGGCGATTTTAAAAGAAATTGAAACTAAATACCAAGCAATTAATCAAAAAACAGAAACGCAGCTGGAAGGGTTATTATGGTCAAAACCAATTACCTATTGGGATTACATTCAAACCGATGCTTTACTGAATTTGCAAATACAAAGAACCACTCTTCCCGATGAGATGGTTTTTATTATGTATCACCAAGTCAACGAATTGATTTTTAAAATGATACTTTGGGAAATGCGCCAAATTTCCTATTGTGAAAATATTCAAACTGATTTTTTTACAGAAAGATTAATGCGAATCAGTCGCTATTTTGATATGCTAACCAATTCTTTTAGCATTATGGGTGACGGAATGGAAGTAGACCAGTATATGAAATTTAGAAATACGCTTACTCCTGCAAGTGGTTTTCAAAGTGCGCAGTACCGTTTAATAGAATTTTCATCTACAGACCTAATAAATCTTATAGATCACCGTTATAGAGATTCGATAGATAGAAACACACCGTATGAATTTGCACTAGAGCATTTGTATTGGCAAGCAGCCGGAAAAGAATATCATACGGGTAAAAAATCGTTTCTTTTGGAAGAGTTTGAAAGAAAATACAAGACGCTATTTCTAAATCACATGGAAGAATACAACACCATCAATATTTGGCAAAAATTCAAACAACTTCCAGATGTAGATCAAAAAAATCCTGAACTAATAAATGCCATGCGCCATTATGATCACACGGTAAATATAACTTGGGTAATGCAACATTTGAATACTGCAAAAAAATATATTGAACAAAGCGGTAAAGGTGATGGTGAAGCAACTGGTGGAAGTGACTGGAAAAAATACATGCATCCAAAATATCAGAAGAGAATTTTTTTTCCTGAACTGTGGAGTAGCCATGAATTAAAAAACTGGGGAGTAGAAATGTAGATTGAATTAAAAAAAACGATTTGAAACAAATATTCATAGTTATAACTATACTTTTTTCTTTGGTTTCATGTAAAAAGACGGAAGAAATAACAGCAGAAAAAGTAGTCAAACGTGCTCCTAAAAAAAGTGAATTTGGTTTTGTTTATTCTGATTTTAATGTGGTTCATGATACCGTGGCAAAAGGAGATACCTTTGGAACTTTATTGGAGGAACAAAACATTGGAAATCGACAAGTATATGATATTATTGCAAAAGTAAAGGATAGTTTTGATGTGAGAACCATCAGAATAAAAAAGCCTTTTACGATGCTTCGATCCAAAAACAAGAAGAATGATTTACAGGTTTTTATCTACCAACCGGATAATTTGAGCTATTATGTGGTTGATTTTAGAGATATGGCTGTAACTGTTTATAAAAAAATAAAACCAATCACCATAAAACGTCGATCCATTGGCGGAGTTCTCAAGGAATCATTATCTGAAACTTTAGGGAATGCTAGAATTGAAGGTGCTCTAGCCAGTAAAATAACAAAAATCTATGCCTATTCTATTGATTTCATGAAGCTCAAAAAAGGGGATCGTTTTGCGCTAATTTTTACGGAGCGATTCATTAATGATACCGTGTATGATGGCGTAGAGGAACTAGAAGCTTCTTTTTTTGAATACAAAGGAAAAATTATTTATGCTTTTCCTTTTGTTCAAAATGCCACATCAGGTAAAGTAGATTATTATGACGAGCAAGGGAAAACACTTAAAAATTTCTTTCTGAAGTCACCCATAAAATTCAGTAGAATTTCTTCTCGGTTTTCTACGAGTAGATTTCATCCGGTACAGCACCGCTGGAAAGCGCACAAGGGAACGGATTATGCGGCACCTCGGGGCACTCCCATAGCCGCTACGGCAGGTGGAGTTGTAGAGCAAAGCGGTTTTACAGCCGGAAATGGAAATTTTGTAAAAGTAAAACATAACGGAACTTTTTCGACACAGTACCTGCACATGTCTAAAATACTTGTGAGACGAGGGCAACGTGTCAGTCAAGGACAAGTTATTGGTTTAGTAGGAAGTACTGGTCTTGCCACTGGTCCTCATGTGTGCTATCGCTTTTGGAAAAATGGTGTTCAAGTTGATGCCTTGCGATTAAAATTGCCAACTAGAGAACCTATGACGGGAAGCAATAAAAGAAATTTTATGAATAAAATCTCTCCACTGAAATTCGAATTGGACAGTCTTGCAAATCTATAACCGTATCCATCAACACTCGAGTTAGAACTTATTTTGGTAAACACGTAGTCATTTGATTTCAGCGGTAAATGAATAGTATCTGATGGTTTTCTTAGTAAATTGTGATATTAATGAAAACACATTTAGCGTTAAAACTAATTTCAGTATTTTTGCCGAATTCAAATAATATTACAAACTACCTATTAAATGGCTTTACATACAATAAATCCAACAAGAACTAGTGCTTGGAAGAAACTGGAATTGCATTACCACGAAATGCAAAATGCATCTATGAAAGAAATGTTTCTGTTGGATGCAAACAGAACAGATAAATTTAATTTAAAATGGAATGAATTTTTACTGGATTATTCAAAAAACATAATCAATCAAGAAACGATTCAGCTATTGTTGGAATTGGCTGATGAAGTAGGACTCAAAAGTGCTATTACTGATTATTTTGATGGAGCAATCATTAATCAAACCGAAAACAGAGCCGTGCTTCATACTGCATTGCGTGCAAAGGAATCCCAAACAATAAAAGTGGATGGAGTTAATGTAGTTCCAGAAGTTTATGGAGTAAAAAATAAAATAAAAGCTTTTTCACATGAAGTTATTTCGGGTTCAAGAACCGGTTTTACTGGGAAGCGTTTTACAGATGTTGTCAATATAGGAATTGGAGGGTCAGATTTAGGGCCTGCAATGGCAGTTGAAGCATTGCAATTTTATAAAAATAATCTCAATATTCATTTCGTTTCTAATGTGGATGGTGACCATGTAAATGAAATTATAAAAAAACTAAATCCAGAAACAACACTTTTTGTGATTGTCTCCAAGACTTTTACAACACAAGAAACATTAACCAATTCTGAAACTATCAGGAAATGGTTTTTATCTCAGGAATTTGGTACAAGCCAAGACGATGTAGCGAAACATTTTGTTGCAGTTTCCACAAATATTGAAAAGGTAACCAAGTTTGGAATAAATCCAGATAATGTTTTCCCGATGTGGGATTGGGTAGGCGGACGTTTTTCTTTATGGAGTGCGGTCGGATTAACAATTAGTCTAGCTGTTGGCTATGATAATTTTGAGGAACTATTAGAAGGAGCTAATGAAATGGATACGCATTTTAAAACGGCTGATTTCGATAAAAATATGCCAGTTATATTGGCATTATTGAGTGTATGGTACAATAATTTCTTTGGTGCCGAAAGTGAAGCCTTAATTCCGTACACACAATATTTGCAGAAATTAGCGCCTTATTTACAACAGGGAACCATGGAGAGCAATGGCAAAAGTATAGGTCGCGATGGGAAACCAGTACAGTACCAAACAGGAACTATTATTTGGGGCGAGCCAGGAACAAATGCGCAACACGCCTTTTTTCAGTTGATACACCAAGGCACAAAATTAATCCCAGCTGATTTTATAGGTTTTGTAAATCCTTTGTATGGAGACACAGACCATCATGATAAATTAATGTCTAACTTTTTTGCTCAAACAGAGGCATTGCTGCATGGCAAATCTGCTGCTGTAGTTCAAGCTGAATTTCAAAAGCAAGGAATCTCACAGGAGGAAGCGAAGTTTCTGCTGCCGTTTAAAGTTTTTGTGGGTAACAAACCGACGAATACCATACTGATTGATACATTAGCACCAAAAACGATAGGCTCCTTGATTGCAGTGTATGAACATAAAATTTTTGTGCAAGGAATTATCTGGAATATTTTTAGCTTTGATCAGTGGGGTGTTGAACTCGGAAAGCAGCTTGCAAACTCTATTTTGGAGGAAATTAATACAAATACAATTCAAAACCATGATAGCTCTACTTCTTTCTTATTGAATCATTTTTTGAGAAATAAAAAGAGCTAAAAAATCAATTTTTTTATGAAATAACGCTTGATTTTTAGTTTCATGACGTTTTTTTAATTTACAGTGGTACTTCTAGAAACCTGATTTCACTTAAATCAGGTTTTTTTATGTCTAAGTGGCTCTAATGTAGTAGTTTTTAAAAAAACAATCATTATTTTTAAATAGATATAATTCAGTAATATATGATAATAATGCATCGAAAATAAATTTTGATTGATGTAATCTCATCTTTTTTTTTAAAAAAACTCTTAAATCATTTTAAGTCGATTTTAGATAAATAAAAAAAGTCGATTCTTAACGTTGCGTTAACTTATTCAAACAAAAATGTTATATTTTTGCCAAATATTAATAAACAAAACAATATGAAAAAATTATTAAAGTTGTTATTTGTGCTGGCGGTCTTATTTTTCGCCAACCCTACCATTTATGCACAGGGTAACACTAATTCTTCTATTAGTGGTAATGTGTATGATAAAGAAATGTTAACCTTACCTGGTGCGTCAATTCTTGCAGTACACACTCCATCCGGTACTCGTTATACGGCTTCTACTGATTACACAGGTAATTTTAGTATTTCGAATATGAGAGTTGGTGGGCCATACAAGGTTACTATAACATTTGTTGGTTTCTCTGATTTTGTTAATCCTGACGTGTATTTGCAATTAGGAGAAAACAAAACGTTTAAAGTTGTTTTATCTGAAGAGTCTAATCAATTACAAGAAGTTGTAGTTAAAGCTTCAAAAAACAACACTTTCAATTCGCAAAGAACTGGGGCGCAAACAACAATCAACTCAGATCAAATTAAAGCGTTGCCATCATTATCACGAAATATATCTGACTTTGCAAGGTTGACGCCTCAAGCTCAGTTAAGAGGAGATGATGTCTTATCTATTGGAGGTCAAAATAATAGATTCAACGCAATTTATATTGATGGAGCTGTAAGTAATGATGTTTTTGGTTTAGCTGCAAACGGTACTAATGGTGGGCAAACAGGAGTTAGTCCAATATCTGTAGATGCTATCGAGCAATTTCAAGTGAGTGTTGCTCCTTATGATGTAAAATTATCAGGTTTTGCTGGTGGTGCCATTAGTGCTATTACACGTTCAGGAACAAACAATTTTGAAGGATCTGCTTATTTCTTTAACCGTGATGAGTCTATTGCTGGAAAAACACCTCCTTCGTTAGCAGGTGTCAATGGTAGACAAAAATTAGCTGACTTTACTGCTCAAACTTACGGTGTTCGTGCTGGTGGTGCACTTATTACGGATAAATTATTTTATTTCATTAACTACGAAAGACAAGATAACGAAACGCCTCAGCCGTTTGATGTTTCTACATATTTAGGGCCATCTGGAAGTAGAATAGGGGAGTTAAGAACCAAGCTAGCTACTTATGGTTACGATCCAGGTGTTTTTGACAATAACGTTCGTACGTTGGTAAGCGATAAATTAATTGCTAAATTAGACTGGAATATTAATGATAATCATAAACTATCATTGAAGCATAGTTATGTTACTGCTGACGAATTTTCGCCAGGTCGTTCAACGGCAAATGCCATCAACTTTGTTAATGGAAGCCAAACGTTTAAATCTGTAACTAATTCAACAGCTTTAGAGTTAAACTCAAGATTTGGTAATAAATTTTCAAATAACTTAGTAGTTGCTTTCACTAGCGTTGATGATGACAGAAATGCTGCTGGAAATCCTTTTCCTACAGTAAGAATTAATGACGGTAGTACTAGGAATAACATTAATTTTGGTGCAGAGGGATTTTCTACAGCAAATTTATTAGAGCAACGTGTCTTAACTATTACTGATAATTTTGAGATTAATGTTGGTAAAAATAAGATTACCATTGGAACTCATAATGAATTTGCACAGTCTAAAAATGTATTTTTCGGAAATAACTTTGGTTCTTACACATTTCGTAGTCTTGATGACTTCTTGCTAGACAGAAAACCAATTACGTTTGCAATGAACTATTCATTAATTGGCGGAGAGGGTGATGGATCTCTTGGAGCAGCTGAATTTGGGACTAAACAATTTGGTTTTTATGTCCAAAATGAAATGAGAGTAACTGATAACTTCAAGTTCTCATATGGTGTAAGAGTTGATGTTCCAGTTTGGGAAGATGGTCTAACAAATACAGATTTTAATACAAGAACTATTCCTTTATTAGGAGCTGCAGGAAAAAATTTGCAAGGCGCAACTGTAGGTTCTTCTATAAGAACTACTCCTCATTTTGCACCACGTGTAGGTTTTAATTACGATGTAAATGGTAAAAAATCTACTCAAATTAGAGGTGGTTTAGGTGTCTTTACTTCAAGATTACCTTTAGTTTGGCCAGGTGGTACTTACAATAATAATGGAGTATCTCAGGGAGCTATTTTTATAAATGCTTCGTCATCAGGTGTAATTCCTGCAACGATGCCGTCTTTTAATCCAAATCCAAGTGTGGCTGCTCAATTTACTGGATTACCAAATACTCCTCAATTTCCAAGACCAGGTTCAGGCCGTGTAGGTGGAGATATCAACTTATTTTCAAAAGATTTTAAGTTACCACAAGTATTCAAAGCTAGTTTTGGTGTTGACCAAAAATTACCTTTAGGTTTTGTTTTAAGTTCTGAAATTACTTATAATGATAACATCAGCGCAGTTACTTATGAAAATTTAAATATTAGGGCTGCTTCAAGTAATTTAACAGGAGCAGACACAAGACCTCGCTATAACGGTAGGAATAATCGCGTAGATGGAACTTACGAGGGAATTTATTTAGGTTCTAATACAAGTGAAGGTAAAGCGTATAACGTAGCTTTTACATTGGCTAAGAACTTTAGGTCTGATTTTATTGATGCTAATATTTCTGGAACTTATTCTTATGGTAAATCTACTGTTTTGCTAGATGCTACTTCATCTCAAAACAGTTCACAATGGAGAAATACAGAGACAGTTAACGGTGCTAATAGTTTAGAACTATCTAGATCTGATTTTGATCCAGGAAGAAGAATTGTTTCTAATGGTAACGCAACTTTCAAATGGAATAAATTCACTAAAACTAGAATTGGTTTCTTCTATGAAGGTGCTCAAGGTACACCAATTAGTTATGTTTATGCTGACAGAGGTAATCTTTTGCAAGATACTTTTTCTAGCTCGGCATTGATTTTCATTCCTGCAAAACAGGCTGATATTGTTCTTGTGTCATTACCCGTAACACCTACTAACCCAAACCCTTTAACACCGCAACAACAATGGGAAGCTCTTAGTGCTTTTATTGAAGGAAATGAGTACTTACGTGAGAGAAAAGGTGGTTATGCTGAGCGTAATGGAGATCGTTTAAAGACAAGTCATGTAGTTGATTTGAAATTTGCACAGGAGTTCACTATCAATGTTGGTAAAAAGAAACATACGCTAGAATTTACTGCTGATATTTTTAACTTTACTAATTTATTGAACAAAAATTGGGGTAAAAGATATTTTACTGGATTTGATCAAGTGCAATTGTTAACACAAGTTGGTTTTGGTACAGGTGCAAATGCAAACACACCTACTTTTAATTATAGCCCGTCTGCAGGTAATTCAATTAACCAAGCTGATGATGTAGGTTTAAATTCATCAAGATGGCAAATGCAAACTGGTGTTCGTTATACGTTTAACTAGTTTTCTTTTAAATAATTTAACCCTCATTTCTTATGAAATGGGGGTTTTTTTATGTCTTTTTTTCTTATATTTGTTTAAACAAAAACAACATTTATGTATAATTTTATTCAAAAATTTCATTCAGGATGGGCTTATCTTGCTCTTTTAATATTGGTTATTGCAGTGGTAAATTCTTTAATTGGGATGTCTTCAAAAAAAGAGTTCACACTAAAAGATAGAAAAATCGCCTTGTTTGCTTTAATAGCGATTCACATTCAGTTTTTAGTAGGTATCATTTTATATTTTGTTTCTCCAAATGGATTACAAATGATAAAAGCAGTTGGTATGGGAGGCCTTACAACAGAGAGTAGGTTATTAGCATTGGAGCATCCGTTAATCAATATTATTGCTATTACGTTAATTACGATAGGTTGGTCCAAGCATAAAAAACTTTTGACTAGTGAATCAAAATTTAAAACTTTCTCTATTTTTTATGGTTTGGGATTAGTTCTGATTTTAAGTAGGATTCCTTGGAAAATTTGGTTGTAAAATCGAATCAAAGCTCTAGAAATAGAGCTTTTTTTATCAGGGTATGGTTTTTGTAAAATAGGCTTAACAAATACATTAAATATGAAAAAAGCAATAACGTTATTTTTTTTACTGGCCAGTATTGCCTTTGTCAGTAGTCAAAGCACAAACTTAGAAAAACAAAAAGCAGTTACTCAAAAAGATACGCTCAAGAAAAATAAAGCAACAATTGAACTTGAGGAAAGTAAAACAGATTCTTTGCTTGCGTCATTAGGTAAATTTAAAATCTATAAAAAAGAAGCTCATGCCTCCTATTATGCCGATAAATTTAATGGAAGACGAACTACAAGCGGAAGAAAATTTGACAACAACAAATATACCGCAGCACATAAAAAACTTCCTTTTGGAACTAAAGTAAAAGTGACTAATGAAAAAAATGGCAAGTCTGTGATTGTAGAAATTACCGATAGAGGTCCATTTGTTAAATCTAGAGAAATCGACCTTTCTAAAAGAGCTTTTATGGATATTACCTCCAACAAAAATAGTGGTGGAATGAAAGTAACAATAGCCGTACTAAACAATTAGATCACCAACTTTTATAAGGATGTGTACTTAAATAAGCGTTGTAATAGCGGTTAATGTGGGTTACTTCTTCACCCAGCCAACTAGGTCTTTCAAAAGTTTCCGTTTCAGAACTAAGTTCAATTTCTGCGACAAATAATCCTTCATTTTCACCATAAAATTCATCGACCTCATAAATATGAGAGCCACATTTGATTTCAAAACGGGTTTTGTCAATAGCACCTTTTTCGCATAACAATAATAATTCCCTTGCTTCGGTTAAAGGAATTTCTTTTTCCCACTCAAATCGAGACATACCCGAATCATTTGAAATCCCTTTTATGGTCAAATATCCTTTTTCGCCTTTTATTCGTACTCGAACCGTGCGTTCGGGGACCGAACTTAAATAGCCTTGTGCAATTCGATTTTGATCAAAAGCTGCTGCCTTAAACGAATCGTCTGTAACCAAAAATTTTCTTTCTATTTCAATCATGTTTGTTTTGTTTGATTATTTAAAGCTTTTCCAGCTATTCGTTTCAATTTCTCAATCATAAAACTTTTTTTCTTTTATAAAAAAGGAGCTTCTTGGGGCGCTCTTTTCTAAAAGAAAAAATAGTTTTTTTCAATCGAAGATTTCACTGCTATCTGGGCTAAAACACTATACGATTTTAAAGATCAAATGTAGGGATTATTTATAGTTACTTCATTTATGCCTTTTTTATTTTAATAAATTCTTTGAACTGTAGCGATAGTAATGATTAACTTTATAGAGTTTTTTATCTCTTGGTAATAATGTAAATTGTGCTAAAAGCAGTTTAAAAGTTGGATTTATTATTATGTAGTTTAATAGCAATGTTTAAATATTTTAATTGTTAGAAATTGTTCAATGGTGTACATTGTCATTCTTAGCAATGAAATAAAACGGAATTATAGATTTCTATGCACTTTAAAAAAGAGTAAAATTTAACATTCGATTAGTTAAAAAGTGTAATGCAAGAAGCAAGCCCTAATAGAAAAATCATACACGTTGACATGGATGCCTTTTATGCATCGGTAGAGCAAATGGACAATCCGTTATTGCGTGGCAAACCAATTGCGGTTGGCGGTTCTGAAAACCGAGGTGTAGTTGCTGCCGCAAGTTATGAGGCAAGGAAATTTGGAGTTCGAAGTGCAATTAGTGGCGTTATGGCCAAAAAAAATTGTCCAGAACTCATCTTTGTACGTCCTCGTTTTGATCGGTATAAAGAAATTTCTAGTAAGATTCAAAAGATTTTTTATGAATATACAGATTTAGTAGAGCCCTTGTCACTTGATGAAGCGTATCTGGATGTAACGCACAACAAAAAAGGCAATCTTAGCGCAACACTATTAGCACAAGAAATAAGACAACGAATTTTTGACGAGGTGGGTTTAACGGCTTCTGCAGGCATATCGGTTAATAAGTTTGTTGCTAAAATAGCCAGTGATTTTAACAAACCAAATGGGCAAAAAACCGTACGTCCGGATGAAGTGCTATCATTCTTAGAGGAATTACCTATTCGAAAATTTTATGGTGTAGGAAAAGTGACAACTGAAAAAATGTACCAACTCGGTATTTTTACTGGAGTAGAGCTGAAAAGTAAATCTTTAGAATTTTTAGAGAAACATTTTGGAAAATCAGGGACTTTTTATTACAATGTTGTAAGAGGAATTCACAATAGCTTGGTAAAATCAAACCGAATTACCAAGTCAGTCGCCGCTGAACATACTTTTGATGTCAACCTCTCCTCTGAAGTTTTCATGATGGAGCAATTGGAAGTCATTGCAATCACATTAGAAAAAAGATTAAAAAAACACAATATAGCAGGTAAAACAGTTACTTTAAAAATTAAATACAGTGATTTTACCCAACAAACACGTAGTAAAACATTACCTTATTTTATTGCAGATAAAACACTTATTGTAGAGGTTGTTAAAGAGTTGTTGTATCAAGAACGAATGAAAGATTCCGTGCGGTTGTTAGGAATTTCTTTAAATAATTTAAATACGGAACAAAAAAAATATGTTGTTGTACAGCTTAAATTTGATTTTTAACAGATTACACACACGTTCAACAAGGGTTAAAGTTTACTTATTACTATTTTTTCGTTGTAATTAATTCTAAATTTGGTGTTTTAAATCAATTTATTATGAATGATTTTAGACAATATGAAGAAGCTATCGCTTTGTATCACAATAAATTAAGTATAAATACTGCTCCAGTTTACTCATGGGATTTTCATAACGATTTCCTGTGTTCTATCAAGAACTTTTTTTTAGATCTAAACAAACTGAATGGAATTGCTTCTAAGAATAAATGGGTTCATAGTGATTGGGATTTAAATGATAGCCCACAAGATGAAGTGATCATTGTGACGGATGTAAAGTTGAAAATTGTTTTTGCCTCGCATAACATTGTTAATATGAATGGGTACAGCGAAGAAGAAGTTCTAGGTAAAAGCCCAAAAATGTTTCAAGGTGCGGCTACAAATGGTACTACCTCTAGTGAAATTCGTACAGCTATTTTAGAACAAAAACCATTTGAAAAAACAGTTATGAATTATAAAAAAAACGGTGATGTTTATGCCTGTATAATAAAAGGATATCCTGTATTTAACAACAAAGGGGAATTAATCCATTATATAGCCTTTGAAAAAGCTGCTTAAAAGATAAAACCTTTCCAATTGGAAAGGTTTTATCTTTTTATGACAATCGCAGTTGTTATTAATTTTTACTATTCAGTTTTGAGAGTAATCTTAAAAATTCGATGTAGAGCCAAACTAGCGTAATCATTAATCCCATGGCGCCGTACCATTCCATATATTTAGGCATTTTTTGCTCAGCGCCTTTTTCGATACGGTCAAAATCCAAAAACAGGTTTAAAGCAGCAATTACTATTACAAAAATGCTGATTCCAATACTCATCATAGAGTTACCATAATGTACAGGGACAAAACTTGTAAACATCGAAAATAACCAAGAAATAATGTAATAGGTAGCAATAGCTAGTGTAGCTGCCACAACAACTGATTTGAATTGTTCGGTTACTTTTACTATTTTATACTTGTATAAGCCTAGGCAAACCATAAAAGTAACAAAAGTTGCTCCCACGGCTTGAATTACAATTCCAGGATACATGGCTTCAAAAATTGCTGAAATACCTCCTATAAATAAACCTTCAAATAAAGCGTAAGCCGGCGCTAAATACGGAGAGTATTGTGGCTTGAAAGCTGAAATTAGCACTAAAATTAATCCAACAATTGCTCCTCCAATTGTGGGAACCAAAGGATTCATACCATTAAACGTCAACCACCAGATCACAGTTGCAGATGCGGACAAAAGTAAAAATAAAATTAAACTTTTATTTATAGTTCCTAATAAAGTCATTTCGTCGTTATAATCAATAACGGTAGCCTCTTGTACTTCTTCTTTTTTAGAAACGGCAGTAGAAAAAGTCTTATTGTTTAAAAATGGATTTTTAGAATTCAAATTCATAATAGATTCAGTTAAGTGTTCATCAAATATAATTTTTATTTTTCAAAGGATTTCCTAAATAGTCTTAAATTTTAATGGGTATAAATTCTATTTCTTTGGAGTGTTAACAAAAAAAATCCGTCCTATTTCGTTTACAAACGAGATAAAACGGATTTGATATTTAAAGAGCGTAAGGTTATTCTATTTCAGATACTCTCAAGGTGTTTACCATTCCTTTATCTTTAATGGGCATTGCTGCTAAGTTGATAAGAAAATCGCCTTTTTGAACAAAACCTTTGTGTTTCACAATTTCATTGATATCTGTTACCGTATCATCTGTGCTCACATCTTTAGTATACATGAATGATTTTACTCCCCAAAGCAAGTTAAGTTGTGTCAAGATTCTTTTATTGGAGGTAAAAACTAGAATATGTGCATTGGGTCTCCAAGCCGAAATTTGGAAAGCAGTATACCCACTATTCGTTAAGGTACAAATTGCTTTAGCTTTGATGACATTTGCCATAGTTGCAGCGTGGTGGCAAATTGTTTTGGTGATAAAACGTTTTGTTTTGATTTGTGGTGTGTTTTGTGGTACTTGAATTAGTGGAGAATCTTCAACTGCCTCAATGATTTGAGTCATTTTTTGGATCACCTGAATCGGATAGTTGCCTGTAGCTGTCTCACCAGATAGCATTACAGCATCTGCTCCATCCATAACAGAGTTGGCCACATCATTTACTTCTGCACGAGTTGGTGTTAGGGAAGTGATCATTGTTTCCATCATTTGCGTAGCAACAATAACTGGAATACGAGCTGTTTTTGCTCTGCGGATCAATTCTTTTTGAACCAATGGAACTTCATGAGCAGGAAGTTCTACTCCTAAGTCGCCTCGGGCTACCATCAAAGCATCGCAATAGGCAACAATTTTATCAATATTTTCTAATGCTTCCGGCATTTCGATTTTGGCTATAATTGGAATTTTATAGTCAGAATGTTCAGCAATTAATTCTTGTAAGTCTTGTAAATCTCTTGGTGTTTTTACAAAAGACAATGCAATCCAGTCTACATTTTGTCCAATTGCAAAAATTGCGTCAGCTATATCTTTTTCGGTCATAGCTGGAAGAGAAATTTTGGTATTAGGTAGATTAACCCCTTTTTTTGATTTCAATTCACCACCTTGAATGACTCTTGCAATGACCTCTGATTTTTTATCAGTTTCAACAATTTCAAAAATAAGTTTTCCGTCATCAAGCAAAATACGCTCTCCAGGATTTACATCATTTGGAAAGTTTTGGTACTTCATAAATACTTTCTGAGCTGTTCCTAAAATGTCTTCGGCAGTAGTAAATGTAATTAAATCACCGTCATGCACCACTACGCCTTCTTCCATCACTCCAACTCGTAACTTAGGACCTTGTAAATCACCAAGGATAGCTGTAGTATAGCCAAATTCTTCATTTAGACCTCGTATGATATTAATTTTTTCTTTTACATCATTGTAATCTGCATGTGAAAAATTTACTCTAAAGACATTTACACCGGCATCAATCATGTCTTTTATTATTTCTCTTGTACTACATGCAGGCCCAAGGGTAGCTACAATTTTTGTTTTTTTGTTTGTAAGCATTTGTATTAAAAAATTAAATTGTTTTTTGATTTTATTTGATTTATGTCTACACTATATACGGTAGATACATTATCAATGGTATTTAATAGGATTTGTATATTCGACACACTCACAGCATCTTCATTATTTTCTATTTTTAGAAAATAGTCTACTTTTTTAAATTCGGGAAGTAAATACACTTTTGTTGCCACTTCCATAGTTAGATTTGAAAATAAATTTTGAGTAGTTCCTTTTTTGTATTGAATTACTTCGTTTTTATTTTGAATCAAATCCCAAGAAATTTCTTTATCGGAATTTGAATAACAAAATCTCGAAAAATTTGTTTCTCCTTCTTTGATATTAATTTGAATTTCATTCTTGCTTTTACTCAAATTTATAGATAGCTTTTGATTTATAAAATAAGCTAACCTATAATTTTCAAGTGAAGTATGAATTGCAATTAGATGGTAATCTATTGCATCAAATTCGCCAAGATTTAGTCTATGAATTGTCATTTCGAGAAAAAATAAGATGTAAATATAGTATTTCTAATGAAGTGTAGACCTCTCAAAATAAGATGTTTTCGTTATTTTATGAACGAAAACGTTATAGTTTTGTGGAAATTGATATTATTTCCTATCCATTTTTTCTTGAAATGCAAAATAAGCACGTTGGGATGCTTTTTCTTCTGCTTTCTTTTTTGAAGTTGCTCTGGCTTTTGCAATCACTTTCTCGTCAATACTTAGTTTGACACCAAACAGTCGTTGTCCGTCAATTGCATTGTCTTCAAATATATCGTAATGAAATATTTTCTTTTCTTTTTGACACCATTCGATGATCAAACTTTTATAACTAATTACTTTTCCTTCCAATCTAGCGATATCTACATAAGGAGCTACCACTCTTTTTTGAATAAATTTTTCACAATATACATAACCACGATCCAGATAAATGGCTCCCACGAGAGATTCAAATATATTGCCGTGTATGTTTTCTCCAAAATGGTTTAAGGGTACTTTGCTTTCTATGTATTGAACTAAATTTAAGTCTTTTCCTAATTCATTTAAATGTTCTCTACTTACAATCTTTGAACGCATTTTGGTAAGGTATCCTTCATCGCCAGCGGGTGCTTTGCTAAATAAATGTGCTGCTATTACGGAACTTAACATGGCATCACCTAAAAACTCTAATCGTTCATAATTAATTGGATTCCCTAAAACATCCATCCGGTTAGAAGAGCGGTGTGTGAATGCTTTCTGGTAATACTCTAAATTTAAAGGAGCAAAACCTAAGATTTTCTGAATAGAATCAAAAAAAATCCCGTCTTCAAGAGAACGGGATTTTGAAAATATTTTTCTAATTATACGCATATATAATTATTAGATTTCTAATTTTTTTACTAAAACACAGGCATTATGGCCTCCAAAACCAAACGTATTACTCATAACAACGTTCATCTCTCTTTTTTGAGCTTTGTTGAACGTGAAATTCAATTTAGAATCAATGTTTTCATCATTTGTTACATGATTGATGGTTGGGGGAACAATTCCGTATTTCATCGAAAGAATGGAAGAAATAGTTTCTATAGCTCCTGCAGCTCCAAGTAAGTGACCAGTCATCGATTTTGTTGAATTGAGATTCATGGTATACGCATGTTCACCAAAAACATGAAGAATCGCTTTTGACTCTGCCATATCACCTAGTGGTGTTGATGTTCCGTGCATGTTCAATCCGTCAACGTCAGTTGGTTGTAAACCAGCGTCTCTTAGGCAATTTAACATTACATTTTTAGCACCTAATCCTTCAGGATGTGGAGCGGTTATGTGGTGTGCATCTGCTGACATTCCGCCACCTCCAATTTCACAATAGATTTTAGCACCACGTGCAATAGCATGTTCGTATTCCTCTAGGATCAAAGCTCCCGCTCCTTCTCCTAATACGAAACCATCACGGTCTTTGTCCATGGGTCTGGAAGCTGTCTTTGGATCATCATTTCTTGTTGATAGCGCATGCATTGCATTAAATCCTCCCATACCTGCAATAGTTACTGCTGCTTCAGATCCACCAGTGACCATAACATCAGCATGACCTAATCTAATGTAATTAAAAGCGTCGATAATAGCGTTTGTAGAGGATGCACAGGCAGAAACTGTTGCGAAATTTGGGCCTCTAAATCCATATTTTATAGAAATATGTCCACAAGCAATATCAGATATCATTTTTGGAATAAAGAAAGGATTAAATTTTGGAGTACCATCGCCTGCTGAAAAATTCAACATTTCGATTTGAAAAGTTTCTAATCCGCCTATTCCTGAACCCCAAATAACTCCCGCGCGATCTTTATCTAAAGTGTCTAAATTAAATCCAGCATCATTTACTGCCTCTTCAGACGATACCATGGCATACTGTGCATAGCGATCCATTTTTCTAGCTTCTTTTCGGTCTAAAAAATCCTCAGCATTAAAATTTTTAAGTTCGCATGCAAATTGAGTTTTAAATTTTGAAGCATCAAAATAAGTGATTGGTGCTGCACCACTCACGCCGTCAATAAGGGAGTTCCAATATTCTTCAATGTTATTTCCAATGGGTGTAAGAGCGCCTAAACCTGTTACAACAACTCGTCTTAATACCATAAATTCTTTATTTTTGTTATCTTAAAAACAAATAAAACCCATGCTTTCTTTACTGTATTGCTATTACAAAAGAGCCATGGGTATTACAATAAATATAGTTTTGATTGAAAATCAATCTCGAATTTAATTTTAAAAAAAATAATAACACCCGTATACAAGATTGCAACGGGTGTGTCTTTATTATTTTTTAGCTTCCTCTATGTAAGAGATTGCTTGACCTACAGTAGCGATGTTTTCTGCTTGATCGTCTGGAATTTGAATGTCAAATTCTTTTTCGAATTCCATAATAAGCTCAACAGTGTCTAATGAGTCAGCTCCTAAATCATTAGTGAAGCTTGCTTCTGTTACAACTTCGTTTTCGTCAACACCTAATTTGTCTACGATAATCGCTTTTACTCTTGATGCAATGTCTGACATAATCTTTAATTTTAGAATTTAATTTGTTGGCAAAAATAAAAAACTTTATTTTAAAACAACGATTTAGTTGATAAATGTGACATCTAATTTATGAAATATATTTTGACAAAGGTGTCTCAATGCTATTTATTTTAAATTATTATGCTTTTTTTTGTGGCTTCAAATTGAATGTAGTTATGAAAAAAATCGTGATTTTTGCCTCCGGATCGGGTACTAATGCTGAAAATATTATCCAATATTTTAAAAAAACGAATACAGCATGTGTTATTGCAGTTTTTACAAACAACCCTAATGCGGGAGTCATCAATAGAGTTCAAAAATACGATGTGCCTATTGAAATTTTCACCAAAACACAATTATTTGAAATCGAAATACTACAAAAAATTAAAGTGTTGAATCCGGATTTAATTGTTTTAGCCGGTTTTTTACTCCAATTCCCTTCTAGTATTATAAAAGCTTTCCCAGATAAAATCATAAATATACATCCTGCTTTACTGCCTAAATACGGTGGAAAAGGGATGTATGGAATGTATGTACATCAAGCAGTTGTTGAAAATAAGGAATTAGAAACGGGAATTACGGTACACTATGTAAATGAAAATTACGATGAAGGCGCAATAATCGCTCAACAACGTGTTGCATTAACAGCAGTAGATACTTTTGCAACAGTTGCAGAAAGAATTCATGAACTAGAGCAAGCGTTTTTCCCAGTTATTATAGAGCGCATTTTAAATCAAAGTATATAATAGTAATGGAACACGACGTACATATATATACAGATGGTGCCGCAAAAGGAAATCCTGGAAATGGCGGTTACGGCGTTGTGATGGAGTGGGTAGGAAAGCCGTATAAAAAAGAGTTTTACGAGGGTTTTAGGCGAACTACGAATAATAGAATGGAATTATTGGCTGTAATAGTGGGTCTTGAAAAATTAAAAAACCTAAATACTAAAGTATTAGTCGTTTCGGATTCGAAATATGTGGTTGATTCAGTAGAAAAAAAATGGGTTTTAGGCTGGGAAAAAAAAGGCTTTGCTGACAGGAAAAATTCCGATTTGTGGAAGCGTTTTCTGGTTGTTTACAGAAAACATAAAGTCGATTTTAAATGGATTAAAGGGCATAACAATCATGTTCAAAACGAAAGGTGTGATGAATTAGCCGTTATGGCTTCGATGCAAAAGCAACTTTCTGTCGATGCTTTTTATGAAAAAGAAGAAGCTAAATTGTTGTAAATAAGTTATATAAATTGGCAAAACTTTACATGTCTTGCACTTTGCAACTTTACAACTTATAAACTATCTTTGCCCCTTAATTTGAAACGTATATAATGAATAAATTATTGATTGTTGGAACAGTAGCTTTCGACGCAATTGAAACTCCATTTGGTAAAACTGATAAAATTTTAGGTGGAGCAGGAACATACATTGGTTTATCTGCTTCTTTTTTTAATGTGCAATCAGCTATCGTTTCTGTAGTTGGAGATGATTTTCCTCAAGAATATTTAGATTTATTAACTTCAAGAAATATTGATATCTCTGGACTAGAAGTAGTACAAGGTGGTAAAACTTTCTTTTGGAGCGGTCGTTACCACAATGACTTAAACTCAAGAGATACACTAGATACACAATTAAATGTTTTGGCTGATTTTCAACCAAAAGTACCACAAGGCTATAAAAATGCTGAAATTGTAATGTTAGGAAACTTGCATCCTTTGGTACAAAGCAGTGTTTTAGATCAAATGGAAACACAACCCAAATTAGTAGTGCTTGACACAATGAATTTTTGGATGGATTGTGCTTTGCCAGAATTGATGGATGTGATAAAACGTGTAGATGTAATTACCATCAATGATGAGGAGGCTAGGCAACTTTCTGGAGAATATTCTCTTGTTAAGGCTGCTGCCAAAATTCAAACTATGGGTCCCAAGTATGTAGTGATAAAAAAAGGGGAGCATGGAGCTCTTATTTTCCATAATAAGGATGTTTTCTTTGCGCCAGCATTACCACTAGAAGAAGTATTTGACCCAACAGGAGCTGGAGATACATTTGCAGGAGGATTTGCGGGGTACTTGACACAAAGCGAAAACATCTCTTTTGAGAATATGAAAAACGCAATTATTCAAGGTTCTAACTTAGCTTCCTTTTGTGTAGAGAAATTTGGAACAGAACGAATGCTTACTTTAGAGAAAACCGAAGTAGTGTCTCGATTAAAACAATTCAAATCGCTAACACAATTTGACATAGAATTATAATAGTATAAAACCTCGGAAACGGGGTTTTTTTGTTTACAAAAATTAGCAGGGAATTTCAACTGATTTATTATTAATTCTTCAGTTCACATTATTTTAGAATAACACAACAACACAAACAACATTACAATGAGCGATGCTTTAAAACACGAGTGTGGTATAGCCTTAATTAGATTACTTAAACCGCTTGAATTCTACAAAGAAAAATACGGTACTGCTTTCTACGGAATACAAAAAATGTATCTTCTCATGGAAAAGCAGCACAACCGCGGGCAAGATGGTGCAGGTTTTGCCAGTATAAAACTAGATGTCGAGGCGGGGGAACGTTACATTAGTCGTGTACGTTCGAATCATGCACAACCTATTCAAGATGTTTTTGCTCAAATAAACGACAGAATAAATGAAGAAATGGCTGCTCATCCAGAATATGCGGATGATGTGGCTTTGCAAAAACAAAAAATCCCATATTTAGGAGAATTGTTTTTAGGCCATGTTCGTTATGGGACTTTTGGTAAAAACAGTATCGAAAGCGTACATCCTTTTTTAAGACAAAATAACTGGATGCACCGAAACTTGATTTTGGCTGGAAATTTTAACATGACAAATGTTAAGGAGCTTTTTCAAAGTTTGATTGAACTAGGGCAGCATCCAAAAGAAATGGCAGATACCGTTACTGTGATGGAAAAAATAGGTCACTTTCTTGATGATGCCGTAACCGATTTGTACCTAGAATGTAAAAATGAAGGATTGACTAAGAGAGAGGCTTCACCCGTTATTGCAGAGCGATTGGATGTAGCTAAAATTTTGACCCGAGCTTCAAAAAATTTAGATGGTGGTTATGCCATGGCAGGACTTTTAGGTCACGGAGATTCTTTTGTATTTAGAGATCCAGCAGGAATACGTCCCGCTTATTTTTATCAAGATGATGAAATAGTGGTAGTAGCTTCGGAGCGACCGGTGATACAAACCGTGTTCAATGTTCCTTTCGAAAAAGTACAAGAGATCGAGCCCGGAAATGCTTTGATTATTAAAAAGAATGGAACGATTTCTATGAAGGAAATTTTGCCTCCCACAGTTAAAAAAGCATGTTCTTTCGAACGTATTTATTTCTCTAGAGGAAGCGATGCCGAAATATACCAAGAAAGAAAAACGCTAGGAAAACTTATTTTGCCTGCCGTTTTAAAATCAATAGATGAAGACACAGACAATACGGTATTCTCCTATATTCCTAATACTGCAGAGACTTCATTTTACGGATTAGTAGAAGCAGCTCAGGATTTCTTGAATCAAAGAAAGAACAATTTCATTTTGCAAAATAGAAATTCCTTGACTAAAGAATCGTTGCAAGAGTTGCTTTCGGTGAAAATACGTACCGAAAAAGTAGCCATCAAAGACGCAAAGCTGAGAACTTTTATTACCGAAGATAGTAGTAGGGATGATTTAGTTGCGCACGTTTATGATGTTACGTATGGCGTGATAAAACCAACAGACAATTTGGTAATTATAGATGATAGTATCGTTCGAGGGACAACCTTAAAAATGAGTATTATCAAAATGATGGATCGTTTGAATCCAAAAAGAATTGTTGTGGTTTCATCGGCACCGCAAATTCGATATCCAGATTGTTACGGAATTGACATGGCTAAGCTAGAGGGATTAGTAGCTTTCAGAGCCGCTTTAGAATTACTCAAGGAACGCAATTTATACCATATTGTTGATGAGGTGTATGCTAAATGCAAATCACAAGAAAACTTTAAGGACAGTGAAGTAGTGAATTACGTAACGGCCATTTACGAACCTTTTGAACCACAAGAAGTTTCAGATAAAATTGCTGAAATGTTGAGCTCACCAGAGATAAAAGCTGAGGTGAAAATTATTTTTCAAACTGTAGAAGATTTGCATATAGCTTGTCCTAAACACTTGGGGGATTGGTACTTCACTGGAGATTATCCTACACCAGGAGGAAATAGAGTCGTTAACAGAGCTTTCATGAATTTTTACGAGGGGAAAGATGCTAGAGCATACTAATAAGTTTCCGTATTTAGTTGTTAATCGGTTTTCTAAGTTGTTTGTCTAATTTTTTTGGTGACAATAAAGAACTACTATACTTTTAACAAACCATAATATTAGTAGGTTAAGTTTATGGTAGATTTGGGGCAAAAAGGGTGGAAGAAATTCCACCTTTTTTATTGGTATAAAGTCAAAGCCTCCTGTGCCAAAAGAAGAACAAAAATGTAACACATGGTACATTTATTATGCAATAAAAAACAGGCTATAAAAAGATGAATAAATCTTTTTATAGCCTGTTTTGCTTATTCCCTCCGGAGGGTTAGGATCTCTTATTTTTCTAAAGCGAATCTTCTAGCCACTTCTGTCCAGTTAATAACACTGAAAAAAGCTTCGATGTAATCTGGTCTTCTGTTTTGATAATTTAAATAGTACGCATGTTCCCAAACGTCCATTGCTAAAATAGGTGTTCCGCCACAACCTACACCTGGCATTAATGGATTGTCTTGGTTTGGAGTACCACAAACTTCAACTTTCCCGCCTTTTTGTACACAAAGCCAAGCCCATCCAGAACCAAACTGAGTCGCGCCAGCTTTACTGAAACTTGCTTTAAATTCTTCAAAAGTTCCAAAAGTAGCCTCAATTGCAGCCAATAAATCTCCAGTTGGAAGACCGCCACCGTCTGGAGTCATAACTGTCCAGAATAAGTTGTGATTGTAAAAACCACCGCCATTGTTACGAACAGGCATATTTTTCATATCAAGGTTAATCAAGATATTTTCAATAGTTTTACCCTCCATATCTGTTCCTGCTATAGCAGCATTCAAATTTGTCGTATACGCATTGTGATGTTTTGAATGATGGATTTCCATTGTACGAGCATCAATATGAGGTTCTAATGCGTCATACGCATAAGGTAATTGTGGTAATTCAAAAGCCATAATATGATTGTTTATTGATTTATAAATATTTTATTCAAATTTAAACATTAAACTCCGAAATGGAAATTCTATTTCGTTATAATTTCATTAAATAAATCAACAGGATTTTATTTTTGATTGCACTTCATTTGTTTTCAGGGGCTATTTACTTCGTCAGTTCACTTCGCTGTTTCATTCTTTAGGTTTTTTTTACCCATCTAAAAAGCTGTTAAAAAGGATTTTCTCCCGAAGCATCGAGAGTATTGGGTTCAAAACGAGTGCAATTCTAAAGTTCTAGATTGTTTTTAGCACAAATTACACTTTGGTTGAAACTGAAAAACAGTATTTTACGAATGCGCCATCGCCATACAAACAACACTAATTTTTGCGCCAGGGATTTGTAGTAAAGCACGCGAACACGCTTCAAGTGTTGCACCGGTTGTAATAACATCATCTATTAAAAGGAAATGTTTGTTGTGGTCTTTCTCAGTAAAAGTAACATTAAAAATAGTTTCGATTCCCTCTGTTCTTCCCAATAGGTTTTTTTTGGATTGCGTTTTTGAGTAGACGTTTCGTTTTAATAACGAGTCGTTGTAGTCAATTTTTAAACTCGCAGAAAGCGATTTGCCAAAAGTAGTTACTTGGTTGTATCCTCTTTCTTTCAGTTTTCTAGGATGTAACGGTACAGGAATAATTTCGTCTGCTGTATGCAATAAGGCAATCGTTTTTAAATCTTCGGCATACCATTCGCCAAGAATTGCTCCAATCTCTTCGTGACCTTTGTACTTTAAATTATGAATGAGTTCCTGAACAATTCCCTTTTTATGGAAATAAAATAATGCCGAAGCATGAACTATAGGGATACGACCATAAAACTTTTTGTATGCCTCATTTTCAGAATTTAAATGGTGATTCGTCAATGGAATATCATGTCTGCAAACAGTACAAATAACGGTTTCATTGGTCAATAAAAAAGAGCTGCATCCAGAACATACTTTTGGAAAAAATAAATTGATGAGGCTTTCAAACATATAATCAAGGATTTATTTATAAAAATAAGCAAATCAGTGGTTCAATCTTGAACAATTTCCTTTTTTTTAAGTTCACTTTTTATATTTTTGCAGTACTATGGCAAAACAAGAAGATTTATTTAAGAATGTAGTTTCGCACGCAAAAGAGTATGGATTTATTTTTCCGTCAAGCGAAATATACGATGGTTTAAGTGCAGTCTATGATTATGCACAAAATGGAGTAGAGTTAAAAAAGAACATACGCGAATATTGGTGGAAAGCGATGGTTCAAATGAACGATAATATTGTAGGCCTTGACGCTGCAATATTAATGCACCCAACAACTTGGAAAGCTTCAGGACACGTTGATGCCTTCAACGATCCATTGATAGACAACAAAGATTCAAAAAGAAGATATAGAGCCGATGTTTTGATTGAAGACTATGCTGAAAAGCTCAATCAAAAAGCCATTAAAGAGATCGAAAAAGCACGTGCTCGTTTTGGTGATGCTTTCAACGAACAGGAATTTGTTACGACAAATGCGCGTGTAATGGAATACAAAGCTAAGAAGCGAGAAATTCTGGAAAGAATGGCGCGTTCTTTAGGCAACGAAGATTTGGAAGATGTGAAAGCATTAATCGAAGAATTAGAAATTGCTTGTCCAGAATCTGGTTCGAGAAATTGGACCGAAGTGCGTCAATTTAACTTAATGTTTGGGACAAAATTGGGCGCTTCTGCTGATTCAGCAATGGATTTATATTTGCGTCCAGAAACGGCTCAAGGTATTTTTGTAAATTTCTTGAATGTGCAAAAATCAGGGCGAATGAAAGTTCCTTTTGGGATAGCACAAACCGGAAAAGCGTTTAGAAATGAAATTGTGGCGCGACAATTTATTTTCCGTATGCGCGAATTCGAACAAATGGAAATGCAATTTTTTGTACGTCCAGGTGAAGAAATGAAGCATTACGAATTTTGGAAAGAAGCTCGTTTGAAATGGCATTTATCACTTGGTTTAGGAAGAGAAAATTATCGTTTTCACGATCACGAAAAATTAGCGCATTATGCCAATGCGGCTGCAGATATTGAGTTCAATTTCCCTTTTGGATTCAAAGAGTTAGAAGGTATTCATTCTAGAACTGATTTTGATTTAAAAGCACACGAACAATTTTCTGGCAGAAAATTACAGTATTTTGATGCGGAATTAAATCAAAACTATGTTCCGTATGTAGTAGAGACTTCAGTAGGATTAGATAGAATGTTCTTGGCTGTTTTTGCTACTTCATTAAAAGAAGAGACATTGGAAGATGGTTCTACAAGAACAGTGCTGAAATTACCTTCAGTTCTGGCTCCAACTAAAGCAGCTATTTTACCATTAGTTAAAAAAGACGGATTACCAGAAATTGCACATAAAATCATTGACGATTTGCGTTGGGATTTTAATGTGTCTTATGATGAAAAAGATGCTGTAGGAAGACGTTACAGAAGGCAAGACGCTTTGGGAACTCCATTTTGCATTACTGTAGATCATCAAACTATTGAAGATCAAACGGTAACCATACGTCATAGAGATACTATGAAACAAGATCGTGTAGCTATTGCAGATTTAAAAGCGATCATTGAAAATGAAGTTTCGATGAAAAACTGGTTGATGAAAATGTAACTGATTTTATATTGTATAAAAAAAGCTTCTCGACTGAGAAGCTTTTTTGCTTAGAAACGGTAGCCTAGTGTTATACCAGCACGTGGTACAACATCATAAACGTTATTATTAAATAAATTTCGCCCTATTCCAGCATTGATTTCAAAGACAAAGCCACGTTTGTGTATCCACTTTGACCCAAGGCCAAAACCTAATGCAAAATCAGTGAGTCTTTTATCTTGTTGTTTATAATTTTGACCATCATAATAGGAATAAGTCTCTACCTCAGAATTTAGCATACCAAATCCTTCAATAAAAAATCCAGCTGCTGGTTTTTTTCCAAAATAAGCACGGTAGTATGGTGTTACATAATAAAAAGAATTAACACCTTCTCTTTTTCCATAAAAAAAAGATATACCAACACCAGAATCCTCAGTGATCAGCCGTTCATATGTTATTTCTACTACACCCGCCACTAAAAATAAAGCATTCCCTTTTAATTCATTTCTTTTAAAATCGATTGTTTCTTTTTCTTGGCTAAAACCAAATAAAAAAGAAGAAAAACACAAAACAACAAATAGTTTTCTCATAATTTTTTTTGCTAAAAGTAAGGTAATTTTGTAAAAAAAAAATTTTTTTATTTACTAATTATTTCTTGCAAATACAGTTCCGTTTGGTATTATAAATCTTTTTGTTGGGATTGATTGGAATAATACACTTTTACTATTGAAAGTTTTTTTGATCTAAAAGACATGAGAATGAAAATTTTAGCATCATTCCTGTGGAGTATTTTTTTTAAAGCTTAAGTTTGCGCTCTTTAACGGATTTATATGTACTTCATCTAAACATGTCAACATTTGTAAAAAACATATTAACAACACAAATAGTAAAAACATTTAATGCTTATTTTTAGGAAGTTAAGCAATTTTTATTTAGCAAGTTTCCCATAAACTACCATTATTACTTTATTATTTAAAGTTTTTTTCGCTTTAAACGAACCATGTAATGCCCAACAACTCCAGGAAAAACATTGATGAATTATTCGTACATTATTATTGACGACAATCAAGAAAATGTTTTGAAAACTAAAGCTATAACTGCTGGTTTCTCAGAGCTTCAATTTGTAGACTCTGCTACTAATTATCATGACGGTTTACATCTCATATTAGAACACCTTCCGCAACTAGTTTTTTTAGAAATTGAACCAACAAATCTAGACAGTAAATTGTCGCTAGCTTTAATTAATGAGTTGTACCGCTATTTGAAAATAATTCCTAAAATTATTGTTACCACCGCAAAAAAAGATTTGGCTTTTGAGGCAATTAAATATGAGGTTTTTGACTACTTGCTAAAACCGCTGACTCGCATCGATGTAATCCAGTTGGTATTGAAACTGAATAAATCGATAGTTCCACAAGAAATACTAGAAAAGACATCCTTGGCTTCATACAACGAGCCGACAGTTGTTGTCCAACCACAAGTACCAAATCAATATCAATCTCTTATTTTGTGCATCAAGTCGTATGGCGATTACAGGTATATTGCCGCAAAAGATATTTGTTATTTACATGCCGACAATAATTCTACTGACATTCACCTTAATACCGGTGAAATGATCACGGCTTTCAAAACATTGAAGCATTTTGAAAGAGTATTATCCCTTCCATTTATAAGAATTCACAACAGTTACATTGTAAATAAGGATTATATTTCAAGGATTCATAGCGGGAATTCACTGTGTTATATAAAAAATAGTGCTGTAAAAATACCTTTTTCTAAAACTTATAAATTCAATATTGAGTTGATTATCGCTAATTTTTCCAAAGGGAATTACCTTGAAATCTAAAAAACAATCATTCACTCAAATTTGATACTCATTCACACTCAAACAACTACACTCTACCATAAACCCTCTTTTTTGTAAGAATTCACGAAGCTTTCTATGTAATTTTATTTCAGAATCTGTTATCAAAAAGGTTCTAAAACCAAACAAATAAATAACAACATAAAAGTTTAAATTATGAAAAAAGCAATCGTAACAATCGGATTATTCTCATTTGCATTGGTCTTAACTTCTTTTACTTCAAACGGACAAATCAGTAGTATACAAAAAAAAGACAGCAAAACAGAGATTTTCAAAATTGAAAATGTAAAATTGGAAATTGTCGGAGGTGTGACAGGCGGGAATAAAAAAGGTGATTAAACACAATGTGGTTATTTTTAATTTAATATTGGCTGCCATTTATTTTGGTGGCTTTTTTTATACTCGATAGTTTTATTTCTTATTTTTGAATAATCAAAAATTACAACTATTGAAATATCCTTTTTACTTTTTATTTTTTTTAGTGTTGAGCTGTACTCATAAAAATGCAGCAACCAAAACCATTACTAGTTCCCAAGATAGTTTAGAGTCTTATTTTTCTTCCGCCAATAATTTTGATTTTCCTTCTCGTCAACGAGAAAAATACATAGAAAAAGCACTAGAAATTATTCTTCCACAAGAAAACGATTCTATGCATCGTGTCAATCTTTTCAAAATTGCCAATCGCTACTACAATATAGAAAACTGGCAAAAATATAAAAAAACCGTACTATTGGTTCTTGAAAAAGCTGAAATAAAACAGGATACTTTTAGTATGGCAAAAGGGAATACGTATTTAGGAGATTACTACGATTCTCAAGCGATACCTGATAGTTCTTTTTTGTATTATGACAAAGCACAAAAAATATATCTTGTGTTAAACGACTCTTATAATCTAGCACAAACAATTTTAAAAAAGTCCATTTTACAATTCAATCAAAATGATTTGTTTGGGGCCGAAAAAGGAGTGTCTAAAGTTTTAAAGATTATAAAAAATACTGATTATAATGACATCAGATATGATGCTTATAATCTTTTGGGATTAATTTATAATGAACTTGAGGATTATGATAATGCGATGGTATATCACAATAAAGCTTTAGCAAGTATTGATGATAAACTGAAGGCTTCTTTTTCACAACCGAAAGCCACTTCATTTAATAATATAGGGCTCGTATATCAAAATAAAAGAAACTTTAACGAAGCAAAAATATATTTCGAAAAAGGTTTAGCAGAAAAAAATGTTTTTAAAAATAAGCCCTATCTATATGCTACGCTTATAAATAATTTAGCTTATGCAAAATTTAACCTCAAGCAGAGGGAAGGGTTACCAGCTTTATATTTTAAGGCGATACAAATCAGAGATAGTTTGCAATTCACCTCAGGCATTATAGAAAGTAAAATTAATGTTTCAGAGTATTTTATGTCTGAGAAGGATTCTGTAAAAGCAAGGATGTTCGCCCAGCAGGCTCTTGAGTTATCGCAAAAATCTAAGAATTATCGAGCTATTCTAAATTCATTAAAACAGTTATCCGTAGTACAACCGCAAAATGCAGCAGCTTATTCTAAGGAATACATTAAAATCAATGATAGCTTGCAAAAAACAGAGCAAAAAATAGGAGAGAAATTCACCCGTATTGAGTACGAAACAGATGAAATAAAAAGCGAAAACAAGGACTTAGTTGTTCAAAACCGGAATATAGTGTATGCTTTTAGTGCAATTGGAATATTGGGCTTGCTTTCTTTTATTATTCTAACTCAAAAAGCAAAAAATAGAGAGCTCATTTTTAAACAGCAACAGCAATATGCCAATGAAGAAATTTATAATTTAATGCTAGCGCAACAAAATACTATCGAAACTGGCAGAATTGAAGAAAAGAAAAGAGTAGCTCGGGAATTGCATGATGGCATTTTAGGCAGAATGTTTGGAGTAAGGATGAATCTGGACGGATTAAACAAATTTCCAGATGATAATGCGGTTCATCAGCGAACAAACTACTTATCAGAATTGAAAAATATTGAGCAAGATATTCGTGAAATTTCCCATGACCTAAATAGAGAGAAATCAGAATTAATTAATAACTTCGTGGCAATAGTAGATCAGTTATTCGAAGAGCAGAAAAAGACCTATACAGCAAAATTTATTTCAAACATTGATTCGCATATAAAATGGGAATTAGTATCAAACGCTGTAAAAATAAACGTATTCCGAATGCTACAAGAGTCACTCCAAAACACCAACAAATATGCAAGTGCTACTACTGTTAATGTCGATTTGAGTCAGTTAGATAATCATCTGATCTTGAAAATAAGTGATGATGGAGTTGGTTTTAATGTGAAAAATACCAAAAAAGGAATTGGACTACAAAACATTATCTACAGAACAAATGAGTGCAGTGGAGTAGTTACAATAGAATCAATAAAAGACGGAGGAACAATCATAACTATTACACTACCGATAGTCTAAAACAAATAATTTAAAAGGGAATATGATTGATTCAGTTGACAAAGAAAAAATAAAGAAAAATATATTAATCGTTGATGATCATCCTTTTATTATAGAAGGATATAAAAACGCGATCACGAGATACCTCCCTGACCAATTTGAGTTTTTTATAACTCAAGCAAAAGACTGTGAATCAGGGTATAATAGTATTACAAAATCGGAAATTGCGCATTTTGATATTGCTTTTCTAGATATTAGTATGCCAGCTTATGAAGAAAAAAACATGTATTCTGGGGAAGATTTAGCTAAATTGATATTAGAATTCATGCCTAATTGCAAAATTATTTTGCTAACCATGTTTACCGAATTTTTAAAGATAAAAACCATTATCAATACTATAAATCCAAGTGGATTGGTTATAAAGAACGACTTAACCTTTGATGAGTTAATTTATGCTTTTAATAAAATTATAAACAATGAACAGTATTATAGCGATTCGGTTTTAAAAATGCTTGCGCAATCTAAAGAAGGAAGTATAGAAGTTGATGTATTTGACAAACAAATTTTGTTTCATTTGTCTAAAGGAACGAAGCCACGGGATTTCCCGCAATACATCCCAATTTCTTTAGGAGCAATCGATAACAGAAAATCAAATTTAAAACGATTATTAAAGGTAGAATCGGGTAGCGACAGCGACTTAATTCTAGCTGCCAAAAGCAAAGGATTGCTTTTTTAATATTTTCAAGTTCAACCAAAAACAAAAACGACACTACAAGAGTGTCGTTTTTGTTTACTTACAATACGTTTTATTGCGTCAATGCGTCCCACCCACGCGCTTTCAAAGCAATTTTTGTATTCGCACGAGTTACTAAATGAATCCCTTCGCTTTCTTGTGTCATGTGTCCAATAATCGTGAAATTAGGATTACCTTTTATCTTTTCAAAATCTTCCATGGCAATGGTAAAAAGCAATTCATAATCTTCTCCTCCGTTTATGGCTACTGTAGTGCTGTCAATATTAAATTCTTCGCACACATTTATAAACTGAGGATCTATTGGTAATTTGTCTTCATATAAATTACAACCCACTTTAGATTGCTTGCACAAATGCATAATTTCTGACGATAATCCGTCTGAAATATCAATCATTGCAGTTGGTTTTATTTCTAAAGCATGCAACAAAGTGCGTACATCTTTTCTAGCTTCGGGCTTCAATTGACGTTCTATAAGATACGTATAAGCATCTAAATCAGGTTGTGAATTAGGGTTTACCTGAAAAACTTGTTTTTCTCTTTCTAAAACTTGTAATCCCATGTATGCAGCGCCTATATCTCCTGTAACTACTAATAAATCAGTTTGCTTGGCACCGTTTCGATAAACGATTTCATCTTCATTCGCTTCACCAATAGCAGTTATACTTATAATTAATCCTTTTTGAGATGAGGTTGTGTCACCACCAATAACATCTACATTATATTCTAGTGCGGCATGCGTTATTCCAGCGAATAATTCATCTAATGCTTCTAGTGGAAAGCGATTAGAAACTGCAATAGAAACTGTGATTTGTGTTGGTTTTGCATTCATCGCACAAATATCGGAGATATTAACTACGACTGCTTTATAACCCAAATGTTTTAAAGGCATGTACGCCAAATCAAAATGAACCCCTTCGATAAGTAAATCAGTAGAAACAACCACTTTTTTATCTTTAAAATCTAAAACAGCTGCATCATCACCAATTCCTTTCAAAGTGGAAGGTTGGTTGATTTTGAAGTTTTTGGTTAAATGGTCTATCAATCCAAATTCGCCTAGTTGTGCTATGCTGGTGCGTTGTGGGTTTTTATCTTCTATCATGGTAGCTGAGGGGAATAAAGGATTTACTTTATTCGTTACGATTAATTTACAAAGTTTTAAGCGTGCAAATATACAAAGAAATATTTGCCCAGATTTGAACCCTTTTTTTGGATTTTTGTTCGATCTTTAGACACAATAAAGTACACAATATGAAACCATTTGATATCGTTACACTGACGGTAAATCCTGCTCTTGATAAAAGCACCCATTTTAAAGGTCTTGTTGCTGAGCAAAAAATAAGATGTGAAGAACCGCGTTTTGATGCTGGAGGCGGCGGAATCAATGTCTCCAAAGCGATTTCCCGTTTAGGAGGAACTTCGCAAGCAATATTGACATCTGGCGGACCTATAGGCGAGATGCTGGGACAATTAATACATAAAGAAGCGATCGCTTTTGAAGCTGTTGCGGTTCAGAGTTGGACGAGAGAAAGTTTTGTGGCCGTGGATGACAACACCAATTCTCAATATCGTTTTGGTTTTGCAGGCGGTATAATTTCTGAGCAAGAGGAAAGCAACATACTTGAAACGATCGCAAAGCTGACTCCCAAGTTTTTAGTAGCCAGCGGAAGTTTAAATGAAGGTTTGCCAACTGATTTTTATAAAAAAATAGCTAAAAAGTCTAATTCTAAACTCATCGTTGATACTTCTGGTGAAGCATTAAAAAAAGTATTAGAAGTGGGTGTTTACATGATCAAACCCAATGTTGGAGAACTAGCAAAACTAACTGGAGTGGAGCGATTGGAACTGGAAGAAGTAAACGAAGCCGCAAAACAAATCATCGCTAAAGGCGGTGCCGAAATTGTAGTCGTTTCCCTTGGACCGCAAGGTGCTGTTCTGGTAACCAAAGATTCGTATGAGTTTGTTCCTGCTCCCAATGTTGCTAAAAAAAGTACTGTTGGTGCTGGCGATAGTATGGTGGGCGGCATGGTTTGGGCTTTGTCTCAAAACAAAAGTCTGAAAGAAGTTATCCGTTGGGGAGTTGCTTGTGGATCAGCAGCTACGATGAATGAAGGGACGCAATTGTTTAAACTCGAAGATGCTAAGCGATTGTTTGAATGGTTGAAGAATAAATAGCGTTTTCAAAAGCTAAGAAACGTATTTTATTATAAAATTACAAAATATGACAATTCCATTTGAACCTGTTTTTTTTGGGTATGAAATAAATATTCATTTGATTTTTGAATATTTCGCGTTTTTTATTGGATATAGATATTACGCTTATCTACGAAAAAAACAAGAAGATCTAATTCAAACAACTAATCGATTTTCTATCATTTTTGGTGCTGCAATGGGTGCTTTTTTAGGTTCAAGAATTATGGGTTTTTTTGAAAGTCCTATTCTCCCGGATGATTTAATCTCTATAGTTAAAGCCTTAAATACCAAAACAATTATGGGTGGATTGTTTGGTGGACTTTTAGGTGTAGAATTGACAAAAAAAATAATAAATGAAAAAAATTCGTCGGGCGATTTGTTTACGTTTCCTATAATTCTAGGCATATTTATTGGAAGAATGGGTTGTTTTTTATCTGGAACAAATGAATTTACTTATGGGAATGTGACATCGTCTTTTGTCGGAATGAATTTGGGAGATAATTTAACTCGACATCCAACCGCATTATACGAATTAATTTTCTTATTTGTTCTGTTTTTATTTTTATGGAGATTAAAAAATAGAGGTTTAAAAAACGGATTACTTTTTGAATATTTTATGATTTCTTATTTTACCTTTCGATTTTTGATTGAGTTTATCAAACCCAATATTTTCTTTATTTTAGGATTAAGTTCAATTCAGATTTTATCCTTAACTTGTTTGATTTATTATCATAAAACAATTTTAAATTTAGTTATAAATGCCCGTTAGAAAATATACCTATTACGACTATACGCTGAGTCTTTGTCCAGAATGCTTAAAAAGAATAGATGCTAAAATTGTTTTTGAAAACGACAAAGTATATATGCTTAAAAGATGTCCAGAACATGGGAAATCTAAAGTTTTAATTGCTGATGATATTTCATATTATAAAAATATTAGAAATTATAATAAGCCTTCTGAAATTCCATATAAATTTAATACTCAAACGCATTATGGCTGTCCTTATGATTGTGGTTTGTGTCCGGACCATGAGCAACATTCTTGTTTGACAGTTGTAGAAATTACCGACAGGTGTAACCTTACATGTCCTACTTGTTATGCAGGTTCTTCCCCAACTTTTGGAAGACATAGAACCTTAGAGGAAGTTAAAGCAATGTTAGATGTAATTGTATTAAACGAAAAAGAACCAGATGTTGTGCAGATAAGTGGGGGAGAACCAACAATTCACCCGCAGTTTTTTGAAATTTTAGATTATGCAAAATCACTCCCAATTAAGCATTTAATGTTGAATACTAATGGAATTAAAATTGCCAAAGACAAAGGGTTTGCTAAACAATTAAAAAGTTATGCGCCAGATTTTGAGATCTACTTGCAATTTGATTCTTTTAAAAATACAGTTTTACAGGAATTAAGAGGTGCCGATTTAACCGAAATTAGAAAACAAGCTATTGAAAATTTAAATGATTTAAATCTTTCTACAACTTTGGTTGTTACTTTGCAAAAAGGATTGAATGACTGTGAAATAGGAAAAATAATTGACTATGCTTTACAGCAAAAATGTATCAGAGGCGTTACATTTCAGCCCACACAAATTGCAGGTAGATTACAAAAATTTAATCCTGAAACGGATAGGATGACACTTACCGAAGTAAGACGAAAAATTTTAGAACAAACAAACATTTTTAATTCCGACGATTTGTTACCTGTGCCTTGTAATCCAGATGCTTTAGTAATGGGTTATGCTTTAAAAGTAGAAAATGGAGTTATACCTTTAACTCGATATATTAACCCAAATGATTTATTGGATAATAGCAAAAACACCATTATTTATGAACAAGATGTGGTTTTGCAAGGTAAAATGCTCGAGTTGTTTAGTACCGGAAATTCCGTAGAAGTTGCCGAAGAAAATTTAAAATCTATTCTATGCTGCTTGCCTAATATCGACGCTCCAAGTTTAGGTTATGATAATTTATTCAGAATCATTATAATGCAATTTATCGACGCCTATAATTTTGATGTAAGAGCAATAAAAAAGTCGTGTGTACATATTGTAAACAAGGATAATAAAATAATTCCTTTTGAAACTATGAATTTATTTTATAGAGATGATAAATTAGAACGTTTGGAAGAATTAAGAAACGAAATAAAATTTTAAAAAAATGATAGCATTAGAAGTTGGAAATTTAGGTGGTTTGGTTGCTATTTTGATTATGATCATGGTTGTACCTCCAGTTATCTTAACAATAATAGGATTTGCAGTAAGAAGTAACAACCCTAAAACTGCTAAAGTGTTATTTATTTTAGCAGTACTTTATTTAATTGTAGGCTTAGGTATTTGTGGAGGTTTATTAAATTGAAAAACCTGACAATTTTTACATTGCCAGGTTTTATCTATGTTTTTTAATTCCCCCTTCGGGGGTTAGGGGGATTTAATCGTTCAATTTCAATACCGCCATAAATGCTTCTTGCGGAATCTCAACATTTCCTACTAAACGCATTCTCTTTTTACCTTTTTTCTGTTTTTCTAAAAGTTTACGTTTACGAGAAATATCCCCTCCATAACACTTAGCAGTAACGTCTTTACGCAGCGCTTTTATCGTTTCACGAGAAATTACTTTTACACCAATTGCCGCTTGAACCGGAATATCAAATTGCTGTCTCGGAATCAATTCTTTCAACTTCTCACACATTTTTTTACCTATCGAATACGCGTTATCAGTATGCATCAAGGACGATAAAGCATCTACAATCGTTGCATTCAATAAAATATCTACTTTCACTAAAGAGGAAGTTCGCATTCCTATTGGCGTATAATCGAAGGATGCATAACCTTTAGAAACCGTTTTTAAACGATCGTAAAAATCAAAAACAATCTCTGCTAGTGGCATATCAAATGTTAACTCCACACGCTCGGTAGTTAAATACGTCTGGTTCGTAATCAATCCGCGTTTTTCAATACACAAACTCATTACATTCCCTACGTAATCAGATTTGGTGATGATTGTTGCCTTGATAAAAGGTTCTTCTACGTGGTCCAAACGAGACGGTTCTGGCAAGTCTGATGGATTATTTACAATCAATATTGTAGTTGGGTCCTTCTTGGTAAAAGCGTGGTACGAAACGTTAGGAACAGTTGTGATAACCGTCATGTTAAATTCACGCTCTAAACGCTCTTGGATAATTTCCATGTGTAACATTCCTAAAAATCCACAACGAAAACCAAATCCTAATGCCGCCGAACTTTCCGGTAAAAATACCAAGGAAGCATCGTTCAACTGTAGTTTCTCCATCGAGTTTCTCAACTCTTCGTAATCTTCCGTGTCTACTGGATAAATTCCTGCAAAAACCATTGGTTTTACATCTTCAAAACCAGTAATAATATTGGTAGTAGGATGTTTTGCATCCGTCAATGTATCTCCTACTTTTACTTCTTTTGCTTCTTTAATCCCGGATATCAAGTAACCAACATCTCCTGCAGAAATCACTTGTTTCGGAACTTGATTCAATTTCAAAGTGCCTATTTCATCAGCAAAATATTCATTTCCAGTGGCCATGAATTTAATTTTTTGCCCTTTTTTTATCTGTCCGTTTTTAACTCGGAAGATAACTTCGATTCCACGAAACGGATTGTAGTGCGAGTCAAAAATCAATGCTTGTAAAGGTTCATCAATATTTCCTTTCGGGGGCGGAATTCTTTCAATGATCGCAGCTAGAATATTTTCGACACCAAAACCTGTTTTACCAGATGCGTGAATAATTTCGTCTAATTTACATCCCAGTAAATCTACAATATCATCACTTACTTCCTCAGGATTGGCACTTGGCAAATCTACTTTATTCAAAACCGGAATAATTTCCAAGTCGTTTTCTAACGCCAAATATAAATTCGAAATTGTTTGTGCCTGTATACTTTGCGCAGCATCTACAATCAGAAGTGCCCCTTCGCAAGCCGCAATAGATCGAGAAACTTCGTACGAAAAATCGACGTGACCTGGAGTATCAATCAAGTTCAAGATGTATTCTTGTCCTTTATAAGTATATTCCATCTGAATCGCGTGACTCTTAATCGTAATACCGCGTTCACGCTCTAAGTCCATATTATCAAGCAATTGCGCCTTTTCTTCACGAGCCGTAACCGTTTGAGTCGCCCCAAGTAAGCGGTCGGCAAGCGTACTTTTCCCGTGATCAATATGTGCAATAATGCAAAAATTCCGTATGTGTTTCATTCTATCTAAATATCAATTTCAATTATGTCGTATTAAGCGCAATCGTTCTTTGGGCGTGCCGGCAAAAAAAGCCGTCGGGCTATACGCTCTATCTTTTGTTTCGTTACCACTTCACAAAAGGATGCCGCTGCTATCCCTCACGCAAATCCCCAAAAAACAGTCGATTAATTTGCAAATATAAGGTAAAAGTTTTGATTGGGGATTGAACAAAAGCTAATGTTAAGGATCAGCAATTTATTTTTTGTAAAGGATTCAGTAGTAGTTTGTAGTATTTCATAATAAGTTGATAGAAGTTCTGTTTCTGTGCGATAGAATGGATGCAAATTGCACTAATTTTTGCATTATTTCTGATGCTATTTTGTTATTTTTGAGTCCATCAATAGTCCACTCCCAAATCGAAAAAATTGTTTTCCATGAACCAACTAAACGAAGATTACATCACCATAAACGACACCAATTATAATTTGCAAGGCATTGAATCCTTGGCATGGAAAAAATTAGTCAACGGATCCGTAAAGAAAAAAAATGGTTTTAGAACCATGTGTGTGGGAACCATCGACGAAAAAACCACTGCCGCACTGCGAATTGTAGTAAACAGAAAAGTAGATGAGAGTAAAAAAACGATTTATTTTCACACGGACAATCGTTCTAGAAAATTCTCTGATTTAGAACAAGACAATCGCATCTCGCTGTTGTTTTATGATGCGCGGCAAAAAGTGCAAATTGTAGTAAAAGCATTTGCTACACTTCATACCAACAACGCTGTCGCAAATGATCGTTGGAAGGCAACCAGTGCGCAAGCCCGATTAGGTTATATGACACTGGAACCGCCAAATACAAAATCAGACCAAACAACATTGGGTTATGAAGAGCGCTTCGCAAGCATAAAACCCTTGGACGAGGAAAGCAATCCTTTTGAGAAGAACTTTTCAGTTGTAGCTTGCACGGTTTATGAACTAGAATTTTTATACCTCGACTTTTACGGCAACCGAAAGGCTAATTTTTATTATGAAAACGGAGTTTTAGAAAATAGTTTTTGGACTGTTCCTTAAAAGAAAACGACTAAAACTTATCTCTTATTGAATGTCGCATTGTAAAAAGTGGTATCTACCTGAGAAAAATCAACTCTTCGATTTTCTTGATTATCAAATTCTAGGCTGTCGTTCACCATAAATTTAATCTCAGTATAAGTGTAACCAGTTTCAAAGGTTGTTGTTAGCTCATACAAGCTATCTTTTTTTATGATTTTCATTTCAGTAGCATCATCCCAAGAAAAGGGTTTGTCTTTCCCTTTAATTCCTACTTTTTTAATTACGCCGATATTGCTTGTATTCAGTCTAAAAACAACTGTTTTTTTATATATTTTTTGAACACAGCTCGTTAGTGAAATAAAAAGTAATAAGGTCAAGAAGACGGTTGCAGTTTTCATATTTTAATTTTTTCGAGTTAGTAAATAATCAATCCCAAAACGCCCTGAACCTAAGATGAGGTAGAACATGGCAATCCACAGAAATCCCATGGCGGCAAGGCAATTCCATAATCCGTTTTGTATTTGTTGCATAAAGATGGCCACTAGCATGGTGCAAATTACTAAGAAAGAAGCAATTCGGGTTTGAAATCCACACACTAAAAACAATCCGCCAACAGCTTCTGCAAAAGCGCCCATCCAAGCAAAAAAAGCGGGAGCAATGGCAAAAATCCCACCATAATTTGCCACATCACCGGGAAACCAAAAAGCGACTTCAAACAATCCTAAATTAGCATCGACAGGTGACCAAGGCATTCCAAATTTATCGGCTCCAAAGTTAAAAGCCAGCAAGTACCCACAAACAATTCGCGGAATAGCAATAAATAGATCTTGTGACCAATGTGGCAACAAAATAGGTTTGGTGATTTTGGTGAGTAGTTTCATAATGTTATATTTTTTTGAAATTGAAATTGACATTGAACTTTGCCATTTGAAATTGAAATTGCTATTGCCATTTACAGGGTTAATTTTTATATCCCATTGATAAGCCAGTATCTCCAGTTACATACAGATCGACTGATGCACTTTCGCTGGATTTATTCTCAATTCGTAATGCTGTATTTCTTTCTGCTTTTACGATTACAGTTTCATTTGGTCTAACGATAATTGGCGAATGTGTTCCTCCACCAAGAGGAGCCATAATAATATTTAAATCGTGATTTGAAACGTTTTTAAGTTTTACTCTGAAGCTTCCGTGTTCATTATTTCCTAATACAAAACTTTCGTTTGGTTTAATAGTTGTGTTTGAAGTAAGCGAATCAAAAACACTGCAAGAAGTAAGGAGTAAAGCATTTGCGAATAATACGAGGATTGTTTTCATAATTAGTTTTTTAGTGATTAATAACAGGGCAAAGTTGCGCCATAAATCAGCACCAATCGCTTCAAATTATGATTTGAGACTAGTTTAATTCTGCTGTGAAGTATTGTAAATATTGACAATGTTGTTTTTAACGATTCTTTTTCAAAAAAAGTTTGTAGTTATTCCTGATTTTTAAGGTCAATTAATAGTTCACAATTGCAGTCTATCTGTCGAAAGTTCTTTTGGTAGTTTGTTTAAATTTAACGCTTGTTGTAGGGAATCATTTTTATAGAGTTCGTAGTTTTATACTCAGGAGTAAATGCAGTTTTGGAAAACAAAACCAAGTAATAAACTCTTGAAATTTTTAACGCTATTGAATTATGAAACGGAATTCCCCAAAAGACATCAGTCATCTTGATGATTTAAACCGATTGAATGAAATAGTTTCTGATAAGCGCCTTGCTAAAAGAGCCACAGAAAAAAAGAATAGACGCAACCGACACTACGAAAAGCAGTTTATCAAAAATACCATTGAACGGTTTGATGCTGAATAAGTAGTTGCTTTTTTATTGGCGGAAACCTTAATCGTTGATGTATTCTTTCGGAGTTATACCAGTATTTTTCTTGAAAGCTCTGTTAAAAGTAGCTTTCGAATTAAAGCCGCAATCGTAAGCAATTCCTAATAAGGTAGATTTCTTGTGTTCGCCATTTGATAAACTGATTTTAACCGCCTCAATTCTGAAGTTATTGATGTAATCATTAAAGTTCATTAGAAAACCTTGATTGATCGTTTTAGAAATTACAGAGGCGTTGGTTTCTAATTTTTTTGCCAAATCGGTAAGCGTTAATTCGGGATTTTGATAGAGTTTTTCTTCTTGAATTAAGGTTTCTATTTTAGATTTCCAAAGTTCCGTTTCTGATGAAACAGCTTTTTCAAAAGTCTCATATTGAATGTCAATACTGGTCTCCAGATCATTTGTACTGTTATGATCTAATAAAAGAATGGGACTTTTGTCAAAAAAAGACATCTTAAACGGTATCGTAGCATTTGTAGGATTAGAATATCCCGTAATGGCAATATAATACATCACTATCGAAAAGAAAAGATAAAACCACCAACTGCCTTGATAGGATTTCATTTCGGGAAAAAAGTACCCTATACTATCAAAAACTAGTGGTAAAAGCAACATCACTAAAAAAGCAATCAAATACGTTTGGATCCATTTAAACAAAACAGAATCGGCATAACTCACTACTTGAAACATGAGTTTTTTGTATACATTGTAATATCGGATACTCAAAATAAAATACACAATCATCGAGAGTAGACCTAATTTTTGATACCATTGCTCAAAGTCTTTGTCCATTCCGTTTTTATAGAAATAGTAATCACCAAAAATGAATTGGTCATAAATCCAAATAGCAATAATGTATAGTAGATATAGCAATCCCGGCGTTAAATGAAGTGCTTCTTTTTTCGAAAATTTGAAAGAGGGATTCAGTAAACTTTGGGTGTAAAAAAAGATGATAGGACCTATCCATAAAAGGTGCTGAAAAGGAGTGTAAAATAAAATATCTCGATAGGGTTGATTGTCATACCAACTCGCAAAACCAAGCATCCAAGGTGCACTATAGAGGCTACAAAGAAAAATAAAAAAACTCAACCAATAATTAGATTTATTGTCAGTTTTAATAGCTTTTGCAAGTAATAAAGCGCTATAAACAATACCTTGCGTAAACGAAATAAGTAAAACGGAACTGTAAAAGCCAAATTGAAAAAGCATCGGTTTTTTTTGTAAAAATAGTATTATTTATAATGTCTTGTTGCACTTGTAATTGCTATTTTTAGGATGTTAATTAACTCAAAATAAAACAATAAGAATTTTATTTATAACTAACTTTGTAGTTCTTATTCTAGAAAAAAACAGCAAATTTGAACTTCGACAAACTCAAAGAAAAACTAGAGATTCTTGCAGATGCGGCTAAATATGACGTGTCTTGCTCCTCTAGTGGTGGAAACCGAAAAAACACTGGTAAAGGGCTGGGCGATTCGTCTAGCTCTGGAATTTGTCACACCTATACTGAGGATGGACGTTGTGTGTCGTTACTAAAGATTTTATTGACTAATTTTTGTATTTACGATTGTGCGTATTGCGTTACTCGAAAAAGCAATGACATTCAGCGCGCTGCCTTTACAGTGGATGAAGTCGTTGATTTGACCATTAATTTTTACCGAAGAAATTATATCGAAGGTTTATTTTTAAGTTCAGGGATTTTTAAAAATGCTGATTATACCATGGAACGATTGGTTCGCGTGGCTAAAAAGTTGCGCTTAGAACATAATTTTAATGGCTATATTCACCTAAAAAGTATTCCAGGTGCAAGCGATGAATTGATGCGTGAGGCAGGTTTATACGCCGATCGATTGAGTATGAATCTTGAAATTCCAACTGAATCAGGACTCAAATTATTGGCGCCAGATAAAAACCATCAGGACATGATCAATCCGATGCGTTTTGTAAAAAATGAATTGATACAATATAAAGAAGAAAAGAAAAAATTCAAAAGTACGCCCAAGTTTGCTCCAGCCGGACAAAGTACACAAGTGATTGTTGGAGCAACACAAGAAAACGATTTTCAAATCATACAAGTTGCCGATCATTTTTATAATAATTTCAACATGAAACGGGTTTATTATTCGGGGTATGTACCGGTTTCTAATGATGTTCGTTTGCCAGCTATTGGCACACAAGTTCCATTAATTCGCGAAAACCGGTTGTATCAAGCCGATTGGCTTATGCGATTTTACGGCTTTAAAGCCAATGAAATTCTCGAAAAAAACAATCCATTTCTAGATTTAGAAGTCGACCCAAAAATGGGCTGGGCGTTGCGAAACATCACGCAATTTCCAGTAATAATTCAGCATGCACCGCTGGAAATGATTTTGCGCGTTCCAGGAATTGGTGTCAAATCAGCACATAAAATTGTGTATGCACGCCGTTTTCAAAATCTATCGATGGAACACCTCAAGAAAATTGGAGTTTCGGTAAATAGAGCCAAGTATTTTATTTCGGTAAGTAATGAAAATACGCATTTAAAATTCTTAAACGCTTTAAATCTCAAAGAAATTATTCTGGGCGATATGAAGTCCAAATTCGAAAAACCATTTGATAATCAACTATCATTACTCAATGACACAACTTTCTTACGATAATACTTTTGAAGGTTTGTTGACGGCGATTTTTGAAATTTACGAATACAAATACCCAAGTCCCAATATCAGTAAACACAATGATACGCAGCAGAATTTGTTTGCTGATAGGGTAATGGTTAATACTGATGTATCTAAATCGGATCGCGTGGTAAAAAAACTCCAAACCCAAATGGGTAGTGATGGTGTACGCTGCTTGATTTGGGCTTTTCTGTCGGAGAAAATCGGTGTGGAGAATGTTATTTTTAATGTGATCAATTACGCCGTTCAGAATCCTACTGTCAATATCATGAAAGATTTTTCGAATGATAGCGTGTTACAAATTTCGCAATTGACTAAAAATGTAGGACGAGAAAAGCACCGAATGGAAGCATTCATTAGATTTGAACAATTAAAAGATGGTATTTATTTTGCTAAAATTGATCCTGATTTTGATGTTTTGACATTGCTAATCAAGCATTTTAAAAACAGATATCAAGATCAAAAATGGATCATTTATGATTTACGACGAAAATATGGCGTGTACTATGATTTAAACGAAGTGGAAATTATTACCATGGATCTAGACCTGAAATCACTTGATGATAAAAGTAATGAGATTTTCTCAGATACTGAAATCGACTATCAAAAATTGTGGTGGGAATATTTTGACCATACCAACATCAAGGAACGCAAAAACACCAAGTTGCACATACAACACGTCCCTAAACGCTACTGGAAATACTTAACTGAAAAGAAAATGTTTTAATCGTGTAAACATTTGTGTAATTTTGCAAAAAAAATTCCCTTGATAAAAATAGGCAACATAGAACTTCCTGATTTTCCCTTACTTCTTGCACCCATGGAAGATGTGAGCGATCCACCGTTTCGTAGATTGTGCAAAATGCATGGTGCCGATATGATGTACTCTGAATTTATTTCATCAGAAGGATTAATTCGGGATGCTATCAAGAGCCGAATGAAATTAGACATTTTTGATTACGAACGCCCTGTGGGAATCCAAATTTTTGGCGGAGATGAAGAAGCAATGGAACTATCGTCAAAAATTGTGTCTACCGTAAATCCAGATATTATTGATATCAATTTTGGATGTCCCGTAAAAAAAGTAGTATGCAAAGGTGCTGGAGCCGGAGTTTTGAAAGATGTTGATTTGATGATTCGGTTAACAAAAGCCGTTATTGCTGGTACCCATTTGCCAGTCACCGTAAAAACACGTTTGGGTTGGGATGACAACTCTATAAATATTGATGAGGTGGCAGAGCGTTTACAAGATATTGGTGTTGCGGCACTAAGCATTCACGCTCGTACCCGAGCCCAAATGTACAAAGGCCATTCTGATTGGTCGCACATTGCCCGAGTAAAAAATAACCCGAGAATAACCATGCCAATTTTTGGTAATGGCGATATCGATTCTCCAGAAAAAGCATTGCAATATAAAAATGAATATGGAATCGATGGAATTATGATTGGTCGTGCCGCGATAGGGTATCCATGGATTTTTGACGAAATCAAACATTATTTCAAAACGGGCGAACATTTAGCTAAACCTACTGTTATTGATCGAGTAGAAGCCGTTCGCAATCACCTCACTTGGGCCATGGAATGGAAAGGAGAACGCTTAGGAATTGTAGAAACGCGTCCGCATTACACCAATTATTTTAAGGGAATCCATTCTTTTAAAACCCACAAGCAAAAATTAGTTACACTAGATCGTCCAGAAGAATTGTTCGCTGCTTTAAATGAAATCGAAGAAGCGTACGTTGGATATGAGGTGGTTTAGATTTTTACATAAAATGTAAAGTCAATTATTTTTCGCTAAGTTTTATTATATTTGTTAGAAATAATTTTGATTATGAGTGTTCAAACCGAAAAATCTTTTTTAATTGATTTACTTCAAAATATCAATGACGCTTCTATCATTCAGAAAGTGAAGAATTTTGTATTGCGCGAAATCGAACCTATTTCTTTGTCAGAAAATCAAAAAAAAGAATTAGACAAAAGAGTATTGGAACATCAAGAGAATCCTACATCAGGAGTAGTTGCACTTGAGTTTTTAGATTCTTTAAAATCCAAATATGAGTTATAACAAACTCATTTTAAATACTATTGCTGCTATCGAAATTGAAAATACAATTGCGTATTATGCTTTAATAAATAAAGGTTTAGCTAAAAAAATCGAAAAAGAAATACGATTTGGCTTTAATGCAATTGCTAAAAATCCTGAAAGTTACCAGTGCCGTTATTTTGAAGTCAGAATATTTTGGTTAGATAAATTTCCATATGGTTTGTATTATATCTGTCAAAATAGCGAAGTGTTTATTCTGGCTTTTTGGCATACTAAAGAAAATATTCCAAACAAGTTGTCTAAAATAATATAATTACTATTCCAACAACTTCTTGCTCACCCGACTGCTCGCAATTAAGGAAGCTATAAATCCAAGCGTGACAATTGTTCCCATGACGATCAGTACGTTTTCAAGAGAGAAAATTACAGGATAAGCTAGTGTAGGAGTAATCATTACAAGCTGAAAATGTTCTTGTAGTAGTACAATTATAATCCCTAAGGTTAGCCCGATAATTCCGCCAAAAACACTCAATAAAGTACCTTGCAGCAAGAATATTTTTCGTAAATCCTTAATTTCAGTTCCCAAATTAAACAAGGTTTTTAAGTTTCCTTTTTTGTCTAAAATCATCATAATCAGTGCGCCTATCAAGTTGAAGAGCGCTACAATAATGACCAATGTAAAGATCAAGTAGACCGCAATATTCTCTGTATTCAACATTTTATAGAGCGATTCGTTGAGTTGCGCCCTATTTTTTACGGTGATTTTACTGTTGAAAATAGTTTGGAGTGCGTCTGTAATGGCACTTTCATCAGCACCAGGCTTTACTTTGATTTCAATTCCAGAAACTTGATTGGTTTTGTATTCTAATAATTCCTGCGCTAAACCTAAATCAGCAAAAACATATTTAGAATCTAAATCTTCGCTAATGGCGTAAATCCCAACAGGAATTAAATCTGTTTTATTAAACGCTTCTTCAGGATTTTCAATGGCACCTTTTCCCGGTTTTGGAGTTAGAACTTCCAATTGCCTGTTGAAATCCAATAATCCCATCGAGAATTTTTGGGCAATTCCATAACCTACAACTACTTGATAGGCATTGGGTTGCAGCCATTGACCATTGAAAAGCTTCTTTTCAATAGCGTTAACCTTGGTGTAATTGAAGTCTACTCCTTTTAAATAAGTAACTTCTTGTTTGTCATCAAAAGTGAATAAAACACGCTCTTCAATAATTTTTGTAAAAGAAACAACGCCGTCAATATTCTTGATTTTACGTTCTTGATCGGGAGAAACAAAAAACGATTTTCCCAGCGTGCTGCTTATTTTTAAATCGGGATCAATTTCATTGGTAAACGATAAACTAAAAACTTTCAGTCCACTAAACACAGATAATACCACAAACAAAGCCATGGCACCCACAATAATACCCATACTAGCAATACGATTGATGATATTGATAGCATTGTTTTTACTATTACTACGAATGTAGCGTTTGGCTATGTATAAAGGGAAATTCAAATGTTATTGAAATCTGCGTTTGTCTAGAAGGTCTCTGTTGTCAATAGGATTATCTCTATTGGCTAGTGCATTGTCAATTTTTTCAATGTAGTCTAGCGAGTCGTCAATAAAGAAAACGAGATTAGGAACTTTACGCAATTGCAAGCGCACGCGTTGCGATAAATCGTGTTTTATATTTTTAGAATTCGACTTTACCGCTTCTAAAATTTCTTTAGCTTTTTCTTGAGGAAAAACACTTAAATGAACTGTAGCCACAGATAAATCTGTAGTTACCGTAACCTTGGATACCGAAATTATCAAATTACTAACTCCGTTTTTTCTCACTTCACCTTGCAGAATATCAACCAAATCTTTTTGGATAACCCCACCTATTTTTTTCTGTCTATTTGTTTCCATGTTGCAAAAATACTACTTTTAAGGTTTATCCCGTAGTTTCAACACAAATTTTAAAAACAACCTAACAATAGTTGTATGTTTAGGAGCTATTTCCTGCTGTTCACTATATCTTTTTATAAGATGATGAAAAATCACCTTATAAAAAGGATGCCGTTTCCATCAGGGCTAGGGAATTTGGGATATTAGAACGCTAATTCTAAATCAGAAATCAAAAACCATAATGTATAAACAACATCAATTTGGAACCTAAAATAAATCCAATTTCTGCTCCCTCTCCTTCGGGAAGTCCCGACGTTTCGGGAAGGGTGGGGAAACCCTCTTTCTCCATTTACGATGCCTCAGCGGGATCTGGAAAAACGTATGCGCTTGTCAAAGAATACTTGAAAATTATACTTGTTGCACCAAAAAATGATGCCTATCGCCACATTCTTGCCATTACGTTTACCAACAAAGCGGTGCATGAAATGAAATCCCGAATTGTGGGTAGTCTTTCTGAATTTGCTAAAGAGGAACCAAGTGCAAAAGCACAGGATCTTATGCAGGATTTATCTATTGATACGGAATTATCTATCATTCAAATTAAAACAAAATCACAGCAAATCATCAAGCACATAATTCATAATTACGCCGCTTTCGATATTTCGACCATCGATAAGTTTACGCATAAAGTGATTCGAGCTTTTGCCCATGATTTGAATTTACCCATGACTTTTGAAGTTACTTTGGACACTGAAAACTTATTGATAGAAGCTGTTGATGCCATCATCGCCCAAGCCGGAGAAGATGAAACATTAACAAAATTACTCATCGATTTCACGATGGAAAAAACCGACGATGATAAATCTTGGGATATTTCTCGTGAAATTCTTGAAACGGGTCGTTTGGTTTTAAATGAAAATAACCGAAATGAAATCACACATTTTCACGGTAAAACGATCGAGGAATTTATCGAAATTAAAAAGAAACTAACAGCTGCCTGCAAAGACTTAGAAAAAGAAACCATTGTTTTTGCAGAAGAAGCGTTGACCTTAATAGATAAAAATGGGATTGATGTAAAATCTTTTTCCAGAGGCACTTTTCCAAATCATATTAATAGCATTCAACAAGGGAAATTCAATCCTAAGAATAAAATGTTTCATGAGTTTGACGATATTGCAATCAATAAAACGGCAAAAGACCGAGCGATTATCGAAAATCTAATTCCTGAATTTTTACAAATTCTATCAAAAGTGTATTCGACTTTCGAGAAAATAAATTTCTATAAAGCATTCCTCAAAAATATTACGCCACTATCGTTATTAAACACTGTCAGTAATGAATTAGCCAAAATTCAGGAAGAACAAAATGTACTTTCTATTTCCGAATTTAATGCGATTATCCGTCGCGAGATTCAAAATCAACCCGCTCCCTTTATATATGAACGATTAGGCGAGCGCTACCGTCATTTTTTTATTGATGAATTTCAGGATACTTCCGAAATGCAGTGGCAAAACCTAATTCCGCTGATTGATAACGCACTTTCTGGCCAGGATGATTATGGAGTAAAAGGAACTTTGATGATTGTGGGTGATCCAAAACAATCTATTTACCGCTGGCGTGGCGGAAAAGCTGAACAATTCATCGAATTGAGTAAAGATAAAAACCCATTCAGTAATCCCGATAAAAGACTCGAACATTTAGATAAAAATTACCGGTCTTATTCGCAGATAATCGAATTCAACAATGAGTTTTTCAAATTGTTATCGAATGAATTTGAGCATTTGGATTACAAAGATTTGTATGAAAATCACAGCCATCAAAAAACAAATAACAAAACGGGTGGTTATGTAAATATTTCATTTATCCCAAAAGTTGAAAAAGCAGATGAAACTAGTGAGGGATCATACGACGAGGAAGGTTTGGATAAAACAGATTTATACGTACTAGCAACATTAAATACAATTCATAAGGCAATTCAGGAAGGTTTTCAGTACGAAGACATTGTTGTCCTGACTAGAAAAAGAAGTCAGGGAATTGCGATTGCTAACTATTTGACAGAGCAAGGTATTCCACTTTTATCTTCAGAAACCCTGATGATTCAAAATGCGACCGAAGTTAGATTGATTATTCATTTATTGAAATACTTGAAAAACAGCTCTGATTTGGAATCTAAAGCAAAATTTCTTCAATATTTAGCACAAAACAGTCAGGATAAATTATCTATTCATGACTTTATTGCTCAAGGCATGGCGTTATTTCAGGAAACTGATTTCGAAAATTGGTTGATGAGTTTTGATGTTTCGCTTTCGTTTCAAAACATCCGAAAAAAATCATTGTATGAAGCGGTTGAGGTTATCATTTCTAAATTTCTTAATCCAAAAATAAATAATGCTTATATTCAATATTTTCTTGATATCGTTCTCGAGCGCGACATTCGGAATCAAGCAGGAATATCTGATTTTTTGAATTTCTGGGATAAAAATTCGGAGAAATTCAGTATTCCATCTCCGGAAGGCACTAATGCAGTTCGGATTATGACGATTCATAAATCGAAAGGATTGGAATTTCCAGTCGTCATTTTTCCTTTTGCCGAAGAAGATTACACGAGAAAGCCAAAAGATAAATTATGGCTCAATGCGGAAGAGCAGGATTTTGGTTTGCCAAAGGTTTTAATTGACAATAGCACTGCTGTAGAAGGTTTTGGAGAAGAAGCTGCTGCTGTTTTCAATCAAAAAAAACAAGAAGAATTGTTGGATAATATCAATGTGTTGTATGTGGCATTAACAAGAGCAGAGGAGCAATTGTATGTTATTTCGAATATGAATTTATCCAGTAAAGGGGAATTTCCGAAGAATAATATGTGTAGTTTTTTCATTAATTATTTGGGTAACAAAGGCGAATTTGATGAAAATAAATTAGAATACGAATTTGGAAATGCGACGAAACTATCTTCAGTAATACAACATGTCGATACTTCAAAAATAATTCCTGTTGTAGCCGAAATTTTAAATCCAAAGAACATAAAAATTGCACAACGAGAAGCTTTAATGTGGGGAACACATCAGCAAGAAGCAATTGAATATGGTAATGTAATTCATGAAATTTTATCTTTTGTTAAAACAAAAAACGATGTTGATTTGGCAATTACAAAGTCTATTGAAAACGGATTGATCACTTTTGGTCAAAAAGAAATAGTTCTTAAAACGATTCACGAAATTGTGAATCATAGTGAATTAGAAATTTGTTTTACAGAGGGAAATACGGTGATGAATGAACAAACTATTATTCAAAAAGAAGGAAATGCAATCAAACCAGACCGTATAGTCGTCGTAAAAAATAACGAGGTTTTCCTGCTAGATTATAAAACAGGAATACACAACGCAAAATACCAGCAACAATTAGAAAATTATCAAAAAGCAATTGAGCTGATGGGTTATAAAGTGATAAAAAAAGCACTTATTTATATCGGAAAAGAAATCGAAGTAGTAAATTTGTAACCATAAAAATGGATAATTCGCAATATTGAACTTTAAAAAACATAAAAATGTACGGAAATATTAAAGAACACCTTCAAGCAGAATTGCAAACTATTGAAGAGAACGGAATTTTTAAAAAAGAAAGAATTATAACTTCACCTCAAGGAGCTGAAATCACAATTTCAACAGGAGAAACGGTATTGAATTTTTGTGCTAATAATTATTTAGGGTTATCCTCGCATCCAGAAGTGGTGCAAGCAGCTAAAGATGCTTTGGACACTCATGGTTTCGGAATGTCATCGGTTCGTTTTATATGTGGTACTCAAGATATTCATAAAACGTTGGAAAAGAAGATAGCTGCATTTTATGGATTAGAGGATACTATTTTATATGCAGCTGCCTTTGATGCTAATGGTGGTGTTTTTGAACCTTTGTTGGGAGAACAAGATTGTATCATTTCGGATAGTTTGAATCATGCCTCTATAATAGACGGAGTACGTTTATGCAAAGCAGCACGTTACCGCTATGAAAACAGTAACATGGAAGATTTGGAGCAACAATTGATCAAAGCAACAGCTGCCGGAAGTCGTTTTAAACTAATTGTTACTGACGGAGTTTTCTCTATGGATGGACTTGTCGCGCCACTAGATAAAATTTGTGATTTAGCCGATAAATACGATGCATTGGTAATGGTTGATGAATGTCATGCAGCTGGTTTTATTGGTGCAACAGGCAAGGGAACTCCAGAAGCAAAAGGGGTAATGGGACGTGTAGATATTATAACGGGAACATTAGGGAAAGCATTAGGCGGAGCTATGGGAGGTTATACCACAGCAAAAAAAGAAATTATCGAGATCTTGAGACAGCGTTCAAGACCGTATTTATTTTCGAATTCGCTGGCTCCTGCAATCGTAGGTGCCTCTATAAAAGTATTTGAATTATTAGAAAAAGATACCACTTTGAGAGATCAATTAGAATGGAACACTAATTATTTCAGAGAGGGTATGAAAAAAGCAGGTTTTGATATTATTGATGGCGATTCGGCAATTGTTCCTGTAATGCTGTATGATGCAAAATTGTCTCAAAATATGGCTGATGAATTACTAAAAAAAGGTATATATGTAATCGGTTTCTTCTTTCCGGTGGTCCCTAAAGATAAAGCAAGAATTAGAGTACAACTGTCTGCAGCACATACAAAACAACACTTAGACAAGGCTATCAGTGCTTTTATTGAAGTTGGCAAAATGTTAAATATTATATAATTTCGAAATGAAGTTATATAATTTACACTTTGGGTAGTTTTTACAAGTTTTTTTTAACTTTTAGTTTTGTAGTTAAAAATTTACGCGTTACTTTTGCTCTTAATTAACTAAATTGTAATTAAAAATTTTAAGTATGAAACATCTTAACAAACTTTTAGTTGCTGTAATGATGGTCATGGGATTAAGTTCACATGCACAAGACAGTAACAATCCATGGGCTATATCCTTTGGAGTTAATGCCGTTGACACTAGAACTAGTGCTGGTGGTGGTAAAAATTGGGCAGACCGTCATTTTTCACAACCATTTGCAGTAAAAGACAACTGGAATATTCTTCCATCTGTTTCTTACTTAAGTGTGTCTAAGTACATAGGGGATAATTTCTCTTTTGGACTTGCTGGTTCCGTAAACAAAATTGATAAATATGTGAATTTTGCTCCAGGTGCTCCTGGTAGTGACTCACGTGGTTATTTAGTTTCTAACCCTGGTGATTTAATGTATTATGGTGTTGATGCTACTATTAAATATAGCTTCATGAACTTAATTAAATCTAAAGTTATTGATCCGTCTTTATCTGTTGGTGGAGGTTATACTTTCTTTGGCGATAGTAGCTACGGAACATTAAATCCAGGTGCAGGTTTGACATTCTGGTTTACTGATAATGTAGGTTTAGAGTTGGCAACTAGATACAAAAAATCTTTTGGTGAAAGAGAAGAAGCAAACGGAACTCCAGATGCTCCATCACATTTTCAACATTCAGCTGGTCTAATCTTCAAATTTGGAGGTAAAGATACAGATGGTGACGGAATATTCGATAAAGATGATGCTTGTCCAGACGTTGCTGGTTTAAAAGAATTCAACGGATGTCCTGATACTGATGGAGATGGAATACAAGATAGTTCAGATTCTTGCCCAGATGTTGCTGGTTTAGCAGCATTGAATGGATGTCCTGATACTGATGGAGATGGTATAGCAGATAAAGATGATGAGTGTCCTAATGAGGCTGGTCCAGTTTCTTTGAAAGGTTGTCCTGACACTGATGGAGATGGCGTAGCTGATAAAAATGACAAATGTCCAACTGTTGCAGGTCCAAGAGAAAATGCAGGTTGTCCTTGGCCAGATACTGACGGAGACGGAGTATTAGACAAAGATGATAAATGTCCACAAGTAAGAGGTACTGTAGCAAACCAAGGTTGTCCAGAAGTTTCAGAAGAAGTAATGAAAACATTAAACAACTACGGTAAAGTAATCTTGTTTGATTCTGGTAAATCTACTTTCCAACAAGGTACTTACACAGTGTTACAATCTATCACTGCAATCTTGAAAGAGTATCCAAACTCAAAATTCCAAATTGAAGGTCACTGTGATAGTGATGGTAGTAATGAACTAAACCAAACTTTATCTGAAAATAGAGCTCACGCTGTTGTAAATTATTTAATTGAAAACGGAATCGCTGAAGACAGATTAAAACATACAGGTTTTGGTGAAACTAAACCAATTGCATCTAACAAGACTGCAAAAGGAAAAGCAGAAAACAGAAGAGTTGAAATTTCTTTGATAAAAGAATAATTTTTCTCAAAATATTTTTTAAAACGCCCCGATTTATCGGGGCGTTTTTTTTATTTTTATGAAATGATAAATTCATCTTTTCTTGATAAGATCGCTTCTGTTTTAATAGAAAGTTATGCTGACAACCTGTATAATACGATTGTTGTTTTACCAAACAAACGCGCTAAGATATTCTTAATTGAAGCCTTAAAAAAACAAGTTACTAGTAACATCCTTTCTCCTGAAATTTTAAGTATTGAAGACTTTGTTCAAAATATCGCAGGAATTAGGACAATAGACCCTATCGAGTTACTTTTTGAATTTTATGAAGTGTACTTGTCTAATACTGAAAAAGGCAATCAACAATCCTTTGAGTTATTTGCCAATTGGGCCAAAACATTGCTTCAGGATTTTAATGAAATTGACCGCTATTTACTAGATCCTTCTCACGTGCTTTCCTATCTGAATGATATTGAAGATATCAAAAAATGGGGAATTGAAATCGAAAATAAAACTCCTTTATTAGAAAAATACATTGATTTTTGGAAGTTGTTACCCAATTATTATAAATCTTTTTATGCCCATTTATTAAATAAAGGAATCGGCTATCAAGGTTTGATTTATCGGGAAGCAGTTAATAATTTAAATTATTTTTCGAGTTCGGTACAAGAGAAAAAATTTGTGTTTGCTGGCTTTAATGCCTTAAATGCAGCCGAAGAAAAAATCATTCAACACCTTATTGTTACTGATCAAGCTAAAATTTATTGGGATGCAGATCAAACGTTTCTTAACGATCCGTATCATGATGCAGGTTTGTTTGTAAGGCGATTTAAAGAAAACTGGAAGCATTACAAATCAAATCCCTTTGAATGGATTGTAGACGATTTTTCACAATCAAAAAATATTCAAGTAATTGGTACACCCAAAACAATAGGTCAGGCTAAAATAGCTGGAAGTATTATTGAGAATGTTATCAATGAATCCCGAAGCCTCGGCACTGATGGGAAGTTGGATAAAGTAGCTGTTGTACTAGGTGACGAGAATATGTTGGTTCCACTTCTATATTCGCTACCCGCTAGCGTTGGAGCTCTAAATATTACTATGGGATATTCAAGTAAGAATAATCCAGCACAGATTTTGATTGCCAAATTATTCAAAATGCACACGAATGCGTTGTCCAGAAATGCCAAAAGTTATGTGTTGTATTACAAAGATGTATTGGATATTTTGACGCATCCGTTAGTAGAACCGTATGCTAAGGCGAATACTCTTGTAAAAATCATAAATCAGAATAATTATACTTTTATCACGCATCATAAATTGATGGAATTGAATGCAATTCCGAGCGAATTATTTCTTCTATTATTCCAAAAATGGGAAAAGGGTTCGATTCCGGTATTAGAGACCATTTCAAAATTATTGCAAACCATAAAAGAAAATTTAAGCAACGATAACGAAGAAGAGAAAATCACGAAGGCTTTTGTTTTTGCTATTTTCAAAGTCATCAATAAATTGACTAATTATTATTCGAAACACACTCATATCGATAAAATAGATATACTTTATGCTATTTACAAACAGGTAATAGATTTAGCTGAAGTATCTTTTGAAGGGGAGCCATTGAACGGTTTGCAGATAATGGGCGTTTTAGAAAGTCGTGTTTTGGATTTTGACACCGTTATTGTCACCTCGATGAACGAGGGGAAATTTCCTGCCGGCAAATCTCAAAATTCATTTATTCCGTATGATGTGAAACGCGAGTTAGGTTTGCCAACATTTAAAGAAAAAGATGCGATCTATACGTATCATTTTTATCATTTGCTACAGCGGGCTAAAAATATTTACTTGCTGTATAATACCGAAAGTGAAGGTCTAGACGCAGGTGAAAAGAGCCGATTTTTAACTCAGTTGGAAGTCGAAAAGCAAAAAAATCATACACTTTCGCACGAAATCTATAATGCTGTTTTACCAGAAACAGCCTATCAACCGATGGTAATTCCAAAATCGGAAAGCGTAATGGTTCGATTGAAAGAAATCGCCGAAAAAGGATTTTCTCCATCGGCTTTGACAAGTTATATCCGTAATCCGATTCAGTTTTATTTCCAGAAAATATTACGCATCATCGAAGTAGAAGAAGTAGAGGAGAATATAGCCTTGAATACTTTGGGAACCATTATTCACGAAACTCTAAAAGTTTTGTACGAGCCATTTATTGGTAAATTTATTTCTGAAAGTGCTATTTTAAATTGTTTCAAACAAATAGACGCTGAGGTTTTAAAACAATTCAAATTAGTTTACAAAGAAGGTGAAATAAAAAAAGGCCGAAATTTATTGGCGTTTGAAGTAGCCAAACGGAATGTTTCTAATTTCCTGAAAGTAGAATTAGAAAGCATTAAAAACGGTGATGCAATAAAAATAATTGCTTTAGAACAAACTTTCGAGCGACCATTACATCATCCTAATTTGCCGTTTCCGGTATTGATAAAGGGAAATGTAGATCGTATTGAAGAGCGCAACGGAGTCATTCGAATTATCGATTACAAAACGGGAAAAGTAGAAAAAGCAAGCGTTACTCTGAAATCTTGGAATCGATTAACGGAAGATATCAAAAGCGATAAAATCATTCAGGTTTTGGCGTATGCTTTTATGTATGAACACGAAGCAAAAGGAAAACCAATTGAAGCCGGAATTATTTCTTTTAAGAATTTAAAAGCAGGTTTTCTCCCATTTAATTTTAAAGAAGACAAAGAAGTAAATTCAATTATAAATGAAGAAATTTTGAGTAATTATTTAGAACAAATGGTTCTTTTATTAAGCGAAATTTTGAATGAAAGCATTCCTTTTGAAGAGAAAATAATTTAAACAAAACTCCCAATCAGAAAATTAGCTAACATCTTCGAGTTTTATAAAAGTACTTTGACGATTAACGTGTCAGTAAGTGCTTTGGCATGGGTTTTTGGTGGATTTGAAACTTTTAAGTATATATTAATTTTTTTTGGTTTCTTCATTAGCTTATTGATAAAAGAGGTGAATGCTAAAAATGAATACCTGTTTTATTATAATAACGGAATTTCTAAAGTGCAGTTGTTTGTGTATGGTTTTATAATGAATATTGTTTTTTCGATGGTCCTGATTTTAGTCATTAATGTAGTTCTCAAATTCGTATGACTAAAAATGTTTTAGAAGTAGATAGTGTACAAAAACAATATGATGGGAAAATCATAGTTTCCGATGTGTATTTGAAATGTGAAACTGCTGATATTATTGGCATTTTAGGAAGAAATGGTTCTGGAAAATCGACGGTATTGAAAATCATTTTCGGAATTGTTACAGCTGATTTTAAATTTGTTCGGGTGGATGGCGTCGTGAAATCAAAAACAAGCGGTTTGCTAAATGAAATTAGCTATTTGCCTCAAGATAATTTTATTCCAAATTCATTTTCGATACAAAGGACCATTCAATTGGCTATTGCCAAAGAGAAGCTACAGGGTTTTTATGCCGATGAAATGATTCAATCGATGTTGAACAAAAAAATAAAACATTTGTCCGGCGGAGAATTACGGTATTTAGAAATTAAATTAATCCTGAACAATGCGTCAAATTTTGTTTTGCTAGACGAGCCTTATAATGGTTTGTCACCTATCATGATTGAAAAAATAAATGAATTAATCACTGCCATGTCCCGTGTAAAAGGAATTATTATAACGGATCATAATTATGAAAATGTGATTAAAGTCTCCACAAAATTGGCGTTGATGAAAGAAGGAAAAATGCACCATTTAAAAGACAAAAGCGAATTGGTGGAAAAAGGCTATTTAAAATCAGGAATGATTTAGATGCTTTTGAAAAAAGCCAATAATACAATCAATAACTGGTCTTGGTTTTCAATGTGGCTCATGTGTCCGTCAGGAAAAGTCACTAATTTTACCGAGGTGTTTTCAATTTGTTCTTTGGTTTCTTCGTAATTTAAAACTGGATCTTTTTCGCCCAGAATCAATAATTTTGAATAAGAGGTTAGATGCAAAAGTACGTCTCTGTCGGGTCTAATTTTCATTCCTTCGAGAGAGGCAACAATTCCTTGAAGCGGGGTTTTTATAGCTTCTTTTTTTACTTTTTCAATTTCTGACGAAAGTCTTTCTCGATTCGTTTCACTGAATAAATTAGCTATAGAAAGTGAAATAAAATTGACGAAAGATTGTTTCACAGCTTTAATCGCTCGGTCCCGATTGATTTTTCGTTCGGCGCTATCGGCTTTTGCGGTCGAGTTTAATAAGACTAATCCTTTTATCGTGTCTGGATATAATTCGGCAAAAGCCAAAGCGACATAACCGCCCATAGAATGCCCGACAAAAATGGATTTCCGTAGGCGCAATTCTGATAAAACAGCGTGGATTGCATCGGCATTATCTTCCATGGTTTGCACGTAACTCAAACATTCCGTTTCTCCATGTCCCAATAGATCAATCGTGATAACACGGTTTTTTTTAGCAAATTCCGGAATGTAAAAATCCCACATGCCTTTGTTTTCCAAGAAACCATGAAGTAAGACAATAGCAGTTCCTTTTCCGGTATCGGAATAAGAGATGTTGGTATTTTTAAAGAGAATTTGTTTCAAAATGGGAAATTTAGTCTGCAAAAGTAGCATTTTATTTTTTTAACTATTTAAGAAATATAAGGGCATATAAGCAATTTACGAATGCGTTTGTATTAAAAATAGTATATTTGAGAAAAGTATTTATAAATATGAACAGACTTGTTATTATTGGAAACGGATTTGATTTGGCGCATGGATTACCGACTTCTTATAAAGATTTTATTGATGATTATTGGAAAAATGTATGTGATACTAAAGGAACTAAAACTATAATAAACCAGAACGATAATTTTGTTACAATTATATGCAAGTTTGGGTATTCATATAATACATCTGAATATGACGCAATTGATAGTTTAAAATCTTATGATGAATTAAAGAATTTTGTAGAAAGGAATATACAAATGAAGTCTGGCGATTTTGTTATTGAGTTTAAAAATTTGTTTTTTAAAAAAATTTCCGAAAACTCAATTGAAAACTGGGTAGATATAGAAAACGAATATTATAAACTTCTAAAACAATGTATAAAAAAAGATAATAATTCAAGTATAATTAAGTTGAATAAGGAATTTGAGGATTTAAAAAAGCTTTTTGAACTTTATTTAATTGAAAAGGTAGAAAAAGAATATAATTTTTCAAAAGATGTAGTTAGAAAATTTATTAATATTTTTGATGTAAATAGGTATGAGAACCTAGAATTAGATAGATTTTTTATGGAAATATCTAAACAAACAGAAATTTTTTTAGTCAAGGAACATAAAGAATATCTAGATAAAAGCAGACCAAGTAAAGGTTATCTTCCTTCGGATGATATTAGTCACAAAGTTGATGTTGAACATCATTTTTTAAGCTTTAATTACACTTCTACTGTTTTTAATTATATAAAAGCACTCGATATGAATTTATATAATCTTAATGAAATTCACGGAAGATTAGAAGATGAAAGAAATCTAATAAATTTTGGTTTTGGAGATGAAATGGATAAGCATTATCAAGAAATTGAAGAAAAAGATGATAACGAATATTTAAAAAATATAAAATCCTTTCAATATTTACATACACCAAACTATAAGCGTCTTTTAAATTTAATTGATAGTGATAAATTTCAAGTTTATATCATGGGTCATTCTTGTGGTTTATCGGACAGAACCTTGCTAAACACTATTTTCGAACACGAAAACTGTTGTTCTATTAAAATATTTTTTCATGAAATTCTTAATGAACAAGGTGAAGTGATAAAGGATAATTATACAGAGATTACTCAAAATATATCAAGACATTTTAACAAAAAGAAATTAATGAGAGAAAAGATTGTAAACAAAACACTTTGTCAACCTTTACCACAAATTCAACTTCCTTTAAAATAAAAAGGCTCTCATTTCTTGAGAGCCCTCAAATTTTAAAATCTGTTATCGCCGTCTATCAATCGGCCTAATCCGCCTAATAAACTTCCTTCGTCACGACTGTTTCCGCCAGCTCTTGGTGCAGATGCGATGATTCTGTCCGCTAGTCGGCTGAAAGGCAACGATTGAATATATACTGTTCCTGGACCGCGAAGTGTGGCATAAAACAAACCTTCCCCACCAAAAATGGAATTCTTGATGCCGCCAATAAATTCAATGTCATAATCAACGTCTTTGGTAAAACCTACGATGCAACCGGTGTCGACTTTTAGGATTTCGCCTTCGGCTAATTCTTTTTTGGCTAATGTTCCTCCAGTGTGTACAAATGCAAGACCGTCGCCTTCTATTTTTTGCATGATGAAACCTTCCCCACCAAATAACCCAGTTCCTAGTTTTTTAGAGAATTCGATTCCAACAGAAACACCTTTGGCCGCGCAAAGGAAAGAATCTTTCTGGCAAATGAATTTCCCTCCAAATTGTGTCAAATCAATTGGAATAATTTTCCCTGGATAAGGCGATGCGAATGAAACTTTACTTTTAGTATTATTCTGATTGATGAACGCCGTCATAAAAAGACTTTCGCCAGTAAGTACTCTTTTTCCGGCGCTTAATAGTTTACCGAACAATCCGTTTTCCTGTCCGGAACCATCGCCAAAAATGGTTTCCATCTGGATGTTATTGTCCATCATCATAAAACTTCCCGCTTCGGCAATTACAATTTCTTGTGGGTCCAGTTCTATTTCTACATATTGCATTTCCTCGCCGTAAATGTGATAATCGATTTCGTGTGCTTGCATGATTTGTACGTTTTAAGTTAGTATTTTAAATGTTTTTACCATTAAGGAATTAAGATTCATTAAGAATTAGAACTTAATTTTTCTTAATTTCTTATTGGTTGAAATTACATATTGAATATACTTTAAAAAATAGTTGTTGTGTTAAATAAGTCGGAAGCGTGATTATAAAGTTACAGCTTTAGAATTGTTTTAACATTTATGTTCTTTTAAAAACGGTGCGCACTTTTTAGCCCTGATGGCAGTGGTATCTCCCGATTTTAAAAAAAAACAAGGCTTTTTAGGCGCAGTTTTTTTGATCGGGAATATAACGGACAGCAGGACTGATTGTGGTTTTGAAAATATAGTATTCTGCTCCCAAAAAAAAGCAGCCTAGATTGCGCTAGACTGCTTGTTATGGATATGTAACATTTATTATGCGTTCATTAATTCTTCGATTTCGTCTACTTCGATAGGGATGTTGCGCATCATGTTGAATGGTTCGCCGCTTTCTTGAACAATAATATTATCTTCTAGTCGAATCCCGAATCCTTCGGCAGGAATATAAATTCCAGGCTCAACTGTGAATATCATATTGGCTTGCATAGGTTCAGTTAGGATGCCGTAATCGTGCGTGTCCAATCCCATGTGATGCGATGTCCCGTGCATGAAATATTTTTTATAAGCAGGCCAATCGAGGTTTTCATTTTGCACATCGGCTTTGTCAATAAGACCCAAACCAAGCAGTTCTGAAGTCATTAATTTCCCCACTTCGATATGGTATTGTTTCCAAAGAGTTCCTGTAGTCAGCATTTTTGTAGCTTCATTTTTGACATTCAGCACGGCATTGTACACTTCTTTTTGTCTCTTACTGTAGCGGCCTGAAACCGGAATGGTACGCGACATATCACTGGAATAATTAGCATATTCAGCGGCAACATCTAGCAAAATTAAATCACCAGCTTTGCATTGTTGGTTGTTTTCAATATAATGCAGCACATTGGCATTGTTTCCGGAAGCGATAATTGGCGTGTAAGCAAAACCTCGAGAGCGATTGCGAATGAATTCATGAATCAATTCAGCTTCGATTTCATATTCGGTTACGTTCGGTTTTACAAAAGGTAATATGCGTCTAAAACCAAGTTCAGTAATGTTACAAGCTTTTTGAATTAAGTCTAATTCTTCGGTTTCTTTTACCGAACGAAGGCGTTGCAATATCGGGTTACTTTTGGCGACAGCATGTGCTGGATATTTGTCTTTCCACCATTTTACAAAACGGGCTTCGCGGGTTTCAGTTTCTACAGTGGCTCTGTAATGCTCATTAGTATTGATGTAAATAGTATCACAATGCGTCATCATTTCGAATAACACTTTCTCGAAATCTTGAAGCCAGTAAACCGTTTTAATGCCGGTTACCTCGTATGCGCGTTCTTTTGTCAATTTTTCACCTTCCCAAATGGCAATGTGTTCGTTGGTTTCTTTCAAGAAAATCATTTCTCGTTGATGCTCATAAGGTGCATCTGGAAATAGCAATAAAATGCTTTCTTCCTGATCTGCCCCACTTAAATAGAAGATGTCGCGGTGCTGTGCAAATGGCAATGTACTGTCTGCCGATACGGGATAAATATCATTGGAATTAAAAACAGCAACGCTATTTGGTTTCATTTGCGCCATGAATTTGGCTCTGTTTTTTATAAATACATTTCGGTCAATTTGATGGTATTTCATTTGTGGTAATTTTTATTTTTTGTTGTAAAATGCAATCTTCAAGCTAGTTTTTAGTGGTAAATAGTATTGATGTCATACAATTATCATAAATAGTAATGATTATTCAAAAATACTAACTTTGAAAGGAACGGTTGTTAATTCGGGTATAAAATTTTTGGATACGTGTTTTTATTCTTAAATTTCCACTTCAAAATTGCTTCTTATGAAAAAACCAATACTCTTAGCCGCTCTAATCATACAAACCGTCTCTTGGGCGCAGGTTTCCACTGGAACTCTGCAACAAAGTTTGGAAACTAAAAAACAATTAAAAAATCAATCGCTATTTCAAAAGGTTACACTCGAAAATGTGGGTCCAACAGTAATGAGTGGACGCGTTGTTGATGTAGCTGTAAACCCTGAAAACCCAACTGAATTTTATGTAGGATATGCTTCGGGAGGACTATGGTATACCAATAATAACGGAATGAGTTTTTCAGCTGTTATGGATGCGGCGCCTACACAAAATATAGGTGATATCGCAGTAGACTGGAAAACGGGTACGATTTGGGTAGGAACAGGTGAGGTAAATTCTTCGCGTTCTTCGTATGCGGGAATCGGGATTTTAAAATCAGAAGATAAAGGGAAAACGTGGCAAAATATGGGGTTGCAAGACAGCCATCATATTAGTAGAATTCTTTTAAATCCTACTGTTCCTAATGAAATTGTAGTAGGCGTAGTAGGGCATTTGTATTCAAAAAATGAGGAACGTGGTATTTATAGAACGACTGATGGCGGTAAATCGTGGAATAAAACTTTGTTCTTAGACAACGAAACTGGGATTATAGATGTGGCTGTTTCATCAAAAAATTTCAATATTCAATACGCAGCGGCTTGGAGTAAAGATAGAAAAGCGTGGGATTTTAAAGGTAGTGGTGCTGCATCTGGCATTTATAAAAGTGAAGATGCGGGCGTAACTTGGAAGCTTTTTTCGACTGCTGATAGCGGATTTCCCACTGGTGAGGGTGTAGGTAGAATTGGTTTAGCGGTTTATGATGACACTACGGTTTATGCTATTTTAGACAATCAATTTAAAAGGCCTCTTGATACTAAAAAAAGTAGTTCCTTAGCAACTGCTTTTGCTGTGCCGGGTGAAGAATTCTTACAGCTGCCTAATAAAAGTTTGAATTCTATTTTAAAGAACTTCGGTTTAACCGAAAAGTACCGCGCCGAAAATATTAAACATTGGGTACAAAACGGATATTTGCAGCCTAATGAGGCGGGAAAATTGGTATTGGAATCCATTAGTAGTCTAGCGGATGCCGAAGTAATTGGAGCAGAAGTTTATAAAACGACCAACGGAGGCACGAAGTGGACCAAAACACATACTGGATTTATAGACGATTTCTTTTATTCCTACGGGTATTATTTCAGTTCAATTTCAGTAGATCCAAGTAATGCAGATAAAATTTATTTATCAGGAGTACCGGTTATCAAATCAGATGATGGCGGAAAAACATTTAAATCGATTAGTGAAGAAAATGTACATTCTGATCATCATATTGTATGGGTAAATCCTAATAAATCTGGGCATCTGATTAACGGAAACGATGGTGGTTTGAATATTTCATATGACGATGGAGCCCATTGGTTTAAAGGTAATTCACATGGAGTAAGCCAGTTTTATGCAGTCAATGTAGATGAGCAAGAACCCTACAATATTTACGGTGGTATGCAAGATAATGGCGTTTGGGTAGGCCCGAGCAACTATAAATTTTCTTCCGATTGGCTCCAAGATGGGAAGTATCCTTATGAAAATTTGATGGGTGGTGACGGCATGCAAATTCAAATTGATAAGCGCAACCCAAATATTGTTTTCACAGGTTTTCAGTTTGGAAATTATTACCGAATCGATCGTGCCACTAACAAACGCGAGTACGTTTCGCCAAAGCCGAAAAAAGATGAAAAACCATTTCGTTTCAATTGGCAAACACCTATATTATTGTCTTCCCACAATCAAGATATTTTGTATATGGGATCCAATTTTTTACATCGTTCCATGAATCAAGGACAAACTTGGACAACTATTTCACCTGATTTGACTAATGGAACTAAGGAAGGTAATGTTGCTTTTGGAACCATTGCCACAATAAGCGAAAGCCATTTGCAATTTGGTTTGCTGTACACTGGTAGTGATGATGGATTGATTTATGTTTCTAAAGATGGCGGTGTAAGTTGGAACAAAATTTCGACCAATTTACCGCAAAACTTATGGGTTTCAAGAGTAACGGCTTCTACACATAAAAAGGAGCGCGTATATGCTACCTTAAACGGATACCGAAATGACGATTTCACCAGTTACGTTTATATCTCCGATGATTATGGACAAACGTGGACCAGTATTGTTGGGAATGTACCGGTAAGTCCGGTAAATGTTATTGCTGAAGACAATATAAATGAAAATATCTTGTATTTAGGAACAGATAACGGCTTGTATGTTTCTTTGAACAGAGGAAAAAGTTGGGAAGATTTTTCGAATGGTATGCCAAATGTAGCTGTCCATGATGTAGTGCTCCAAAAGAAAGCTAGAGACTTAGTCGTAGGAACACATGGTCGATCTATTTATAAAGTCAATGTGGATCAAATAGAGCAACTAACTGATAAAGTCTTAGCGGAAAACGTGCATATTTTTGAAGTAAATAAAATCAAAAAATCAAAAGATTGGGGAAACAGTTGGAGTTCATGGGCCAAAGCTACTGACCCAAAAGCTACTATTTGGTTTTATTCCAATACTGATTCAGAAGTAGTACTTCAAGTGGAGAATAGTTTTAAAGAAGTAATTTTTTCTCAAAAAGTACAAGCTGTTAAAGGATTGAACAAATATGTGTATGACTTAGCGGTTCCAAAAGAGATTGCGGAAAAAGCAGTAGCGAAAGACAAAAAATTAAAATGGGAAGCGGCAAAAAATGGAAAGTATTACCTTCCTGTTTCTATAAATAAAATCAGTATTCAAAAAGGAAAAGAGATGGTGGTTACTAATCTTGAAATTATAGAATCGAAATAAATAGTACTATTTTGAAAAAGCAAAAAGCACGATTCCATTTGGAATCGTGCTTTTTTTTTGGAGCATAATATTTTTAAAACTGTGCAGTTTCAGTAGAGTCTTTCATTGCAGTTGTAGAGGATTTACCAATTGTCACGGTGTTTTGTACTGCATCAAAATAGGATGTTCCTACAAAACCTTGGTGTTTTACGGCTTTGAATCCGTGTTGTTGCAATGCAAATTCTCTTTCTTGCAATTCAGAATATCCGGCCATTCCTCTTTCTTTGTAAGCTTTAGACAATTCGAACATACTTGTATTTAGCGCGTGAAATCCAGCTAAAGTAATGAATTGGAATTTGTAACCCATTGCAGCAAGATCTTCTCTGAATGTTTCCATCTCGGCTACGGATAATTTTGCAGCCCAGTTGAAAGAGGGTGAACAGTTGTAAGCCAACATTTTTCCTGGAAATTTGGCATGAATTCCTTCAGCAAATTTTCTTGCGTAATCAAGATCCGGATTGCTGGTTTCCATCCAAATCAAATCGGCGTATGGTGCGTAACTCAATCCTCTATCAATACCTTGTTCTACGCCACAGTTCACGTAGAAAAATCCTTCTCCTGTTTTTTCACCCGTGATGAATTTTGCATCTCTTGGATCAATGTCACTAGTTAGTAAGTTGGCAGCATCAGCATCAGTTCGGGCAACTACAATGGTAGGTGTTCCCATAACGTCAGCGGCTAAGCGGGCTGCAATTAGTTTATTGATGGCTTCTTGCGTAGGAACCAATACTTTTCCGCCAAGGTGTCCACATTTTTTTGCAGAACTCAATTGGTCTTCAAAGTGAACTCCTGCAGCTCCTGCTTCAATCATCGCCTTCATTAATTCAAAAGCGTTTAGGTTTCCACCAAAACCTGCTTCGGCATCGGCAACAATAGGTACTAAGTAGTCTTTTTTGTCTGTAGTTCCGTTTACTACCTGTATTTGGTCAGCACGTAAAAGTGCATTGTTAATTCGTTTTACTACTAATGGAACGCTGTTCGCAGGATATAAAGATTGGTCAGGGTACATTTCCCCTGCAACATTGGCATCTGCTGCTACTTGCCATCCGCTCAAATAGATAGCATCTAATCCTGCTTCTACTTCTTGAATGGCTTGATTTCCAGTTAGTGCGCCAAGTCCAGCTACAAAATCCTGAGAATTTAGTTTGCTCCACAAGGTATTAGCTCCAATTCTGGCGACACTGTGTTCAATTTGATACGATCCTTGTAGTTTCACCACTTCTTCAGCAGTGTAAGGACGCTCGATGCCGTTCCATCTTGGGTTTGTAATCCAGTCGGTAACTAATTCTTGAATTCTCGTTTCAGTAGTTTTCATAGTGTTTGTAATAGTTAAAAGGTGTTTAATAATTTTATATTGATGCTAATTGTAGTGTAATTGCTATTGATTTTAAATGTATTTGTATCCAGGAAGGGTTAAAAATTCGGTAAAGGTGTCGTTAACAACAAGCTCGTCCAATAATTGTTCTGCCAGTCTGTATTTTTGTTTTTCATGATTTTCATCCCCAACTAAATTTCTTATTTTTTCAAATTCTTCCATGGCTAAGCGATGGTAATAACTTTCGTTTAATATTTTTCCATTGTCTAAAATCACTTTGTTTTGGAGCCACTGCCACAATTGCGATCTTGAGATTTCAGCTGTAGCGGCATCTTCCATCAAATTGTGTAATGCTGCTGCACCTTGGCCGTTGAGCCATGAAGCAAGGTATAAAACGGATATGCTGATGTTTTTTCGAATCCCTTCTACGGTAATAGTTCCTTTTGGAGTTTCTAGTAAGTCCTGTTCCGTCACTTTTATATCTTCCCGTTTTATGTGAATTTGATTTTTGGTAGGCATGTGTTGGTCAAATACGTTCATGGCAAGTGCAACTAAATCGGGATGCGCTACCCAGGTGCCATCATGACCATTTTTAACCTCACGTTCTTTATCAGCTATTACTTTGTTGAAAGCAATGGCATTAGCTGCTTCATCATTTTTTATCGGAATCTGAGCTGCCATACCACCTATAGCGTGAATGCAACGTTTATGACATCTTTGAATCACCAGTTGGGAATAAGCACTCATAAAAGGCGAAGTCATGGTCACTTGATCTCTGTTAGGAACAATAAATGCTGGGTTATTTCGTAATTTTTTAATGTAAGAAAAGATATAATCCCATCGTCCGCAGTTTAAACCAACAATATGATCTCTTAGCTCATAAATGATTTCGTCCAGTTGAAAACTAGCCGTTATCGTTTCGATTAGAACGGTGGCTTTGAATGTCCCATTTTGTTCACCCAAATAATCCTGTGCAAATTCAAACACTTCATTCCACCATCTTGCTTCTAAATAATGCTCGAGTTTGGGCAAATAAAAGTAAGGTGCCGTGCCGTTTTTAATTAGTTCTAAGTGATTGTGAAATGCGTATAAGCCAAAATCAACCAGAGAACCTGAAAGTGGCTGACCATTAACAAGTATATTTTTTTCAGATAAGTGCAAACCTCTTGGGCGCACGAGCAATACGGCAGTTTTATCTTTTAAGCTATATTTTTTGTTTTTTACTGTATCTTCAAGACTTATAGTTTTGTTTACGGCGTCTTTTAAATTTTGTTGTCCCGACATTAAATTACTCCATGTAGGTGACGTGCTGTCTTCAAAATCAGCCATGAAGGTTTTTGCGCCAGAATTGAGTGCATTAATAACCATTTTTCGATCTACAGGACCAGTTATTTCCACTCGTCGATCTAATAAATCAGTAGGAATGGCCGCTGCACGCCAATTACTTTCTCTGATGTTTTTAGTTTCAGCAGGAAAAGTAGGCAAGGCGCCTGCATCAAATAAAGCTTGTTGTTTTTTTCGATTTTCTAAAAGTACAAGTCGCTGTGGATTGAAATTTTCATGAAGTAAGGACAAGAAAGTCATTGCTTCATCAGTTAAGATTTCCGGATAACGTTCCGTAGTTTCTTCTGAAAAATTTAACAAATTATCTGAATATACTTCTTTAAAATTCATGATTGACTTATTTAATGAAACACTTATTGGCTTTTTGATAAGAATATTTAATTATTCAACACTGCAATACTACAAAAAGTTTTTTACAAAACAAGCGAACGTACGCTAAAAATTGAAAATAATTTTTTTGACGTCAATTTTTTTTGATGTATCTTTGAAATATGAACATAGAAAAGGATTACATCAAGCTGATTTTTGGACTGAAACTCAAGCAAGCACGCACGAATAAAAATTTATCCTTATTTGGCTTAGCCAAAATCACCGACTTGTCAAAATCGTATTTAAACGAAATTGAAAAAGGAAAAAAGTATCCCAAAACAGATAAAATCATTCTGCTTTCAGAGAAATTGGAGGTTTCGTATGATAGTATGGTGTCTTTAAAGCTGGATAATAATTTGGCGCCAATTGGTGAAATATTGAAATCAGGTATTTTGAAAGAGATTCCGTTGGATCTTTTTGGCATACAGGAAAATGATTTGATTGATATTATTGCAAATGCTCCTGCAAAAGTCAATGCCTTTATCAGTACCATTATTGAGATTGCACAACATTATAACTTGACAAGAGAGAGTTTCTTTTTGGCTTCTTTGCGTTCGTATCAAGAAGCGCATACCAACTATTTTGAAGATTTAGAACAAAAAGTCATACAGTTTTTCCAATCGTTTCATGTTAATATGGAGGTTCAAATTTCTATTGAAGAACTGACCGCAATTTTGATTGAAGAATATGGTTATACGATCGAAGAATTGGTTTTTTCGGAGCAAGATCAGTTGGGCGATTTGCGATCTATTTTTGTTCCAAAAAGCAAAACACTACTACTTTCAAAGGATATAGACGAGCCACAAAAAGCCTTTATACTAGCCAAAGAAATTGCCTATAATTATCTCCAAATCTCAGAACGGTTGTATACGTTCAGTTGGATTAAGTTTGATAACTTTGATCAGGTCCTCAATAATTTTTACGCTTCTTATTTTGCAGGAGCCTTACTTATTCCAAGACAAAAATTAATAGATGAACTCAATGTTTTTCTGTCAAAATCAGATCCAAAACCGCAAGAGATGGTCGCTTTAATGAGTGGTTTTAACGTATCACCTGAATCTTTTTATCAAAGACTGACAAATATTTTACCTAAAGATTTTCAGTTAAAAAATCTCTTTTTTCTGCGTTTATCCCATCAAATAGGAACCGATACATATCAGATAAAAAAAGAGTTGCACATTACCAATCAGCAAGAACCGCATGCAAACGAGATGAATGAGCATTATTGCCGTCGTTGGGTTTCTATACGTACTATTGAGGAGTCTTTGAGGCAAAAGAAAAGTCATTTTTTTGATGCGCAAATTTCCAGTTATGAAAATAGTAAAAATGAATATTTAGTCTTTTCATCCGCCACGACTGATCCTTTCAAAATCAATTGCATTCGAAGTATTTCGGTTGGAATTTTGATTACGCCTGGAATGAAAAAGAAATTTAAATTTATGGAGAACAATTCCGTACAAAAGCAAGTTGTAGGTGTTACCTGCGAGACGTGTGCGGTTAAGGATTGTTTAGAGAGAGCCTCGCCACCCATTCATTTAGAGCAAAAAATGCGCAACGAAAACACAGCATTAATCGTGGAGCAGTATGCAGCGAAGTACAGTTAGTTTATTTGGTTGCCTAGTATTATATTATTGTTAAATAATTTAGCAAGGTTATTCTGTATTATTATTTTAATATCTTCGTGATAATTAATTTTCTAACCCTCAATTTAATGAAAAAAATAATTCGTTTCAATTTTATTTTGCTAGCATTTTGCTCATTTTTGATTGTTTCTTGTTCTGATAAAAATGATATGATATACATCAGCAGGTTTTGATATGATTGATAGTTTTAATCAGAGGGATTTTTATGGATTTGATTTTCCTGTGGATAATGTTAGTGGCTATACCATTAGCCAACTACAAGTTGCTTTAGTTGGTGCAAGTTCTTGGAATGAATGGCGTGACAATATCAAAAACAGATACAATAACCCAACTGAAATTTACTTAGATGAATTGTTTAACAACTGGCAAGATTAAGATTATGAAAAAATTACTCTATATTTATTTAGTGTCGTTGCTGCTTTTAAGCTGCACAGATCAAGGAAACGGTAAATTTTACAAATATACTATTGAAAATAAAAGCGGGAAAAATATTAAGATTAGTTCATACAGAAGTACTTATCCTAAAAGAGACATCCCAATTGTTATGGTTTTAAATAATGGACAAAGTTTGACTAAAACATTTCAAGATAATTTACCTCCATCAGGGTATGATTTTGCAGTTTTTTTTAATGGAGATTTAATTGTTGTAAATTATGAAAATCTTAAATTTCAAAAATACGATTTTTATGATGGTAAAATATGTGACCAAAACCCATTATTTAACAGCCCATTTTGTAAAAGCGGTACCACTGTGACATTTACTTTTACTCCAGAAGATTTTCAAAACGCACAAGATTGCGGTGGGAATTGTAATTAATAGCATTCAAACCCTTACAGCGTAGCTAACTCTGAAAAGGGTTGTAATAATGTAAGAAAAGAATAAGTTGCTTTAGTTGGTGCAAAATCTTGGTTGCAATGGCAAGATAATATCGAAAACAAATACGATAACCCAACTAAAATTCACTTAGATGAATTGTTTAACAACTGGCAAGATTAAGATTATGAAAAAAATTGTATCAATAATCATTGTTGTTTTATTGGCAACAAGTTGTACAGATCAAGAAGGAGATAGAAATTATAATTATCGCATCAGTAATAATTCTGGAGTTGTTATAGAAATGATGCCTTTTTACAATGGAGTAAAGGATATAAGTAACAAGGTAATTGTAAAGAATCTGGCTGATATTAAATATCAATTCACGGATACGCCGCCTGATGGCGGTGGGCCTAGAATGGAATATATAGCTTTAACAAGCTCTAAAATTCAAAATAATTTAACGCATATTGAGGTTTTTTTTGATAACAAAAAAAAGGTGATTTATCAAGAATGTACAGCAACAAATCAATGTTTTAATCAACCTAGAAACATTTTTAATCCAGTTTATAGTGCAGAGCAAACCGAAGTTTATACCATCACTCCAGAGGATTATCTAAACGCACAAGATTGTGGCGGGAATTCTAATTAAAAATATAAAAAACGAGATTTAGGTTGTAAAAAAGGCTGTCTTCAAAAATTGGAGAAAGCCTTTTCTTTTGTAATAAACTTGTATTGAAAATTCAATATGTTAAAGATTTTATTACTCCACCCACTTATAATATCGTGCTCCTATTAAGTTGGGAATTTCAGTTTCGATATAATCCAAAATCCATTCGTTTTTTGGGCTACAAACGCTGGTTTTTTGTTCTTTTTTATGCAGTTTTTCATAGGTTTCAAAGTCTATTTCAAAGCTTTTTTTTAAGGTCTCAAAAAGGTTTACGTCTTTTAGGGCAAATTGCCAGTCCTGTTGAATGGTTCCTTCGAAAACTTTTGATTTTGATCCGCTTCCGTAGGCTAAGAAACCAAATGTACTTCCAGCTATTTCTTTTTGAGTATCGTAAAAATGTGCTAAAGACGATAATAAACCCATAAAAATAGATCCTGTATAAAGATTTCCTATCAAGGATGAAGCGATTTCTGCGGGCATTATTTTTTCAGTTACAAACGATTTGTAAGTTCCAGATTTACTGATTTCTTTCAACTTATTTTGGTACTCAGCAGTATCTTCATTACCTGTAATAGTTGCATTGGAAGCATCCAAAGCATAAATTTCAGTTAGCATACGTCGTCCTTGATAGGCATACGGCAAGTGCATGACAATACTTTTCCAAGAATCATATAATGTCTCGCTGGAGTTTTTTAATTTCTTAAAGGAGAAATATGCATCTTTGGTCCTATCCATATAACACTGATTGGAGTATTGGCCATCAAATATGGGTTGGTCTTTATGGATTTCTATTTCACTTTCTAGATTGTCAAACCAAGGTTCATTTGTTACATTGCCAGTGATTTCTTTTTTAGAAAGGGTTCGGTACGGTTTAAAGAAATCAAAAACGCCTTTGGTACTGGTTGCCCAATGGTTTTCAAATGCAATAATTCTGGGATTGGCGGTAAGCAACATTGCTAGTGCGCCTGCGCCTTGCGTGTATTCGCCAGTAGAATTTAAATCGTATTTAGCAAAATCGGTTGCAACAACAATTGCTTTTTTCGTGGGGTTCAACCGTATAAAATCAAGACAGTTTTGCATGGCATCTACGCCAGCGATACAAGCAAAAGTAAAATCGACCACATCACAGGAGGCTAAAGTATTTGCGCCAAATTTTTGTTCCATCAAGGCTACTAGAAAAGAGCTTATTGGTTTAGAGCTGTCTATAGCACTTTCAGTTCCAACATAAATTCGGGCGATATCGGTAAGATCAATGTTGTGATCTACAATTAATTTAGTCAATGCGTTGGCGCCAAAAACTACAGCATCTTGGTGAACATCTGGCAATGTCATTTTGAGTAGCCCTAATCCTTTCTCTAATTTTTCAGGTTCTATAGATCTGGCATTCGCCAATGTGCGTATCGGTAAATGTATTTTTGCTACATCAAAAGTTATTGCGTCAATTCCGGTTTTCATACTTCAATTTTTAAGAGTAAAGTTATAAATGCAGAACTCTGAAACCATCATTTTTTAATACATAAAATTAACTTCATCTGCGTTTTTACTAAATTGGAAATAAAGCATAGTAAAAACTATTGAATTACTATTTTAAGCGCTAATTAAAGCTTGGTTTATGTCAATTTCGTGATTAGGTATTTAAGGTTTTTTTCTTTTTTGTTTAATCGTTTTTAAGGAGGTTTTTATATTTTTGAAAGCTAATTAGGGATTTCTTGATTTTCTGCATAAAACACTTTAAAATCATTATAAATAACAGCGAAAAGGTTGTAGTTACTGTCTAATTGACTTATTTTTGTATAATTTTTTAAAACAAATTATATAAATCTTATGGCAAAATCTGCATTATTGAAATCGTCAATAGCAAAAAAAGTAGCTATGGCACTTTCAGGACTTTTTTTGATGTTGTTTCTAGCACAGCACTTTTTTATCAATATGACATCGGTTTTCAGTGCCGATACTTTTAACTCTATATCTCATTTCATGGGAAACAATCCTGTGGTTCAGTTTGTTATTCAACCTGTTCTAATTGTTGGAGTTATTTTTCACTTCATCATGGGTTTTGTTCTAGATTTTAAAAACCGTGCTGCGAGACCAATCAAGTACGTAAAGAATAATGGGGCGGCTAGTTCTCCTTGGGCTTCAAGAAATATGATTGTTTCAGGTTCAGTTGTTTTGGCATTTTTGGCATTGCATTTTTACGATTTTTGGGTTCCAGAAATGGTGTATAAGTATGTAGATGCTAGTCCGTTGAATGAAACAAGATATTTTCATGAATTAGCTGAAAAATTTGAAAGTCCAATTCGTACCGGATTATATTCCCTATCATTTCTATTATTATCATTGCACTTGTGGCACGGGTTCAGTTCTTCTTTTCAATCCGTTGGGTTTAATAATAAGTATTCAAGATCATTAAAAGGTTTCGGATATGCTTTTGCAATCGTAGTTCCTTTTGGGTTCATTTTTATTGCATTATTTCATCATTTTAATCATTAATATTAAATTATAAATGGCATTAGATTCAAAAATTCCAGCTGGTCCAATAGCGGACAAGTGGACAAATTATAAAGATCATATTAATTTAGTAAATCCAGCTAACAAGCGTAATATTGATATTATTGTTGTTGGTACAGGTCTTGCAGGTAGCTCTGCGGCTGCAACCTTAGCTGAATTAGGATATAACGTAAAATCATTTTGCTTTCAAGATTCACCACGTCGTGCACACTCTATTGCTGCACAAGGGGGAATTAATGCTGCAAAAAATTATCAAGGAGATGGAGATTCAACTTTCCGCTTGTTTTACGATACTGTAAAAGGAGGAGATTACCGCTCAAGAGAAGCTAATGTGCACAGACTAGCTGAGGTTTCTGTAAATATTATTGACCAATGCGTAATGCAAGGTGTACCATTGGCACGTGAATACGGTGGACTACTTGATAACCGCTCTTTTGGAGGGACTTTGGTAGCGAGAACTTTTTATGCCAAAGGACAAACAGGACAACAATTATTACTAGGTGCTTATTCTGCAATGAACCGTCAGATTGGTCGTGGAAAAATTAAATCGTACACCCGTCACGAAATGCAAGATTTGGTAGTGATTGACGGTAAAGCGAGAGGAATTATTGCTCGTGATTTAGTTACAGGAGAAATAGAAAGACATTCAGCACACGCTGTAGTTATTGCCTCTGGAGGATACGGAAATGTATTTTTCTTATCGACTTATGCGATGGGTAGTAATGCAACTGCTGCTTGGAAAATCCATAAAAAAGGAGCTTTTTTTGCCAATCCTTGCTACACACAAATACACCCTACTTGTATCCCCGTTTCAGGAGATCACCAGTCTAAATTGACATTGATGTCAGAGTCTTTGCGTAATGACGGACGTATTTGGGTTCCTGCAAAACTAGAAGATGCACAAGCGATTCGTGAAGGGAAAAAGAAACCAACAGATTTGTCTGAAGCAGAAAGGGATTATTATTTAGAAAGACGTTACCCTGCTTTTGGTAATTTAGTTCCTAGAGATATTGCTTCTCGCGCTGCCAAAGAAAGATGTGATGCTGGATTTGGAGTTAACAAAACAGGCGAGGCGGTTTATTTAGACTTTGCTGCTGCAATTGAACGTTACGGAAAAGAACAAGCGTATGTAAAAGGTTTAGATGCAAATGATACTGCATTAGTAACCAAATTAGGTGCTGCGACTGTTGCTAACAAATATGGGAATTTATTCCAAATGTATGAGAAAATCGTAGACGAAGATCCATACGTTACCCCAATGATGATTTACCCTGCAGTACACTACACCATGGGAGGAACTTGGGTTGATTATAACTTACAAACTACAATTCCTGGATGTTTCTCTATTGGAGAGTCTAATTTCTCTGATCACGGGGCAAATAGACTAGGAGCTTCTGCATTAATGCAAGGTTTAGCAGATGGTTATTTTGTATTGCCTTATACAATAGGTGATTATTTAGCTCCAGATATTAAAACGGGTAAAATCTCAACAGACTTACCTGAATTTGAAGAAGCAGAGAAAAATGTAAAAGCGCGTATTGAACGTTTTATTACAAATAATGGTACGCATTCTGTAGATTATTTCCATAAGAAATTAGGAAAAATCATGTGGAACAAAGTAGGTATGGCTCGTAATGCTAAAGGATTAACAGAAGCAATCGAAGAAATTGCAGCGTTAAGAGAAGAGTTTTACAAAGACGTAAAAGTACCGGGTGATGCTAATAGTTTTAATCAAGAATTAGACAAAGCAGGTCGCGTTGCTGATTTCTTAGAACTAGGTGAATTGTTTGCAAAAGATGCCTTACATCGTAATGAATCTTGTGGTGGACACTTCCGTGAGGAGTACCAATCTGAAGATGGTGAAGCACAACGAGATGATGAAAATTTTGCTTACGTTGCTGCTTGGGAGTACGTTGGTAAGCCAAGCGAAGCTGTTCTGCACAAAGAGCCACTCGTGTATGAAAATGTTAAACTAGTAACGCGTAGTTATAAATAGGAATCAGTCCTAGGGCAACAAGAAGGTGTGCTTCTTCCTAAAGCTCTTAGACTTTCAAACGAAAGAAAATATGAAACTTACATTAAAAATATGGCGTCAAGCCAACGCCAAAGCAGAAGGTAAAATCGTTGAATATCCAGTAGATGGAATCGAAGAGGATATGTCTTTTCTTGAAATGTTAGACGTTCTTAACGAAGGTTTAATCAACAAAGGAGATCTTCCAGTATCTTTTGATCACGATTGTCGCGAAGGAATTTGCGGTTCATGCTCGTTGTACATCAACGGTGAGGCTCACGGTCCTGACAGACGCGTACCTACTTGTCAGTTGCACATGAGAATGTTCAAGGATGGAGATACCATTTTTATAGAGCCTTTTAGAGCAAAAGCGTTTCCAGTAATCAAAGATTTAGTGGTAGACAGAAGTGCATTTGATAGAATTCAGCAAGCAGGTGGTTTTGTTTCCATCAACACCTCAGGAAATCCTACTGATGCCAATGCGATTCCAATCCCTAAACACGATGCTGATAGAGCTTTTGATGCAGCAACTTGTATTGGTTGCGGAGCTTGTGTAGCGTCATGTAAAAACTCCTCTGCAATGCTATTTGTGTCGGCAAAAGTGTCCCAGTATGCTTTATTGCCACAAGGTAAAATCGAAGCTTCGGATCGTGTATTGAATATGGTAGCGCAAATGGATGCCGAAGGTTTTGGTAACTGTACCAATACTGGAGCATGCGAAGTAGAATGTCCTAAAGGAATTTCTTTAGAGAATATTGCCAGAATGAATAGAGAATATTTGTCTGCAAGTTTAAAAGGATAAAACTTAGAAATATATTTTCAAAAAACGCATTCATTAATTTGAATGCGTTTTTTTTTTTTGGAGGTGTCTTTTTCTAGGCAAAAAGCCTAGAAAAAGTCGCGCTATCCGTTGCAATCTTTTATTTCATTGCATTTCATAAAAGGATTTTCACTACTATCCCTCACCCAAAAGCGAACTGTTGCTAAAATTCTTTTTTAATTTTTAAAATGTTGCAACGATGAGTTTCAGTATAAGTTCCTTTTTTTACCTTTATAAAAACAAATAAACACAATGAAAGTATCTTTAATTCAATCGGTTCTAGTTTGGGAAAATCCAGAGGCAAATAGAAACCATTTCGAACAAGAAATCAACGCAGTTCCTAATGACGTAGATTTAATTGTGCTCCCAGAAATGTTTACTAGTGGTTTTACTATGAACCCCGCAGCAGTTTCCGAAACGATGCAGGGCGAAACGGTTACTTGGCTTCAAACTTTGGCGAAAGCCAGAAACTGTGCCATAACAGGAAGTTTAGTTATTGCTGAAAACGATACGTTTTATAACCGATTGGTTTTTGTATTTCCTTCAGGGGAAATTCAGTATTATGACAAAAGACATTTGTTTACGCTTTCTGGTGAAGACAAGGCATACACGCGAGGCAATCAAAAAGTTAGTATCGAATATATGGGTTGGAAAATTTGCCCACTGATTTGCTATGATTTACGTTTTCCTGCATTTTCAAGATATGCCGATGATTACGATCTATTGATTTATGTTGCAAGTTGGCCAAAAGTAAGGACTAATGCTTGGGATGCTTTGCTAAAAGCTCGTGCCATTGAAAACATGAGTTTTAGCATTGGAGTTAATAGATTGGGGACTGATGCAAATGGGTACGAATATATTGGTCATACACAAGCAGTCGATTATCTTGGTAATTATGTCTTAGAGCCAGAAGAATCTGAAGGCACTTTTTCTATTGTTTTAGACAAGCAAGCGATGCTTGAAACCAGGCAGAAATTAGGTTTTTTGAATGACCGAGATGTTTTTGAAATTCAGCTGGATTAATTTTTATTTACTTTTTGCGTCTTTCTTTTTGGGTTCGGGCAGATACGGTATACTCAAATCAAAAATTTGATTGACGTCCCAATTGGCTCGAACATCGATTTCCTTAGAAAAATAGATAACTTCCTCTGCCTGACGTTTCTCTAAATAGTTACCGGAATCCCATTCCTTATTTTTGTTGGCATCATAAATAGCGCGCAAGCTGTATAGTGCTGGATCAATAAGGTTAAAGTTTATTGTAGTTTTTTCTTCGGTAAATTCACTGGCTAAAACATCACCTTTTTCATTTGTAAGTTCAATGATTACAGGGAATTGCTTGACATTTGCTAAAACAACGGTAAGGTTCCCATAATCTTCAACAGGTTTGGTGTTTAGTTTGAAGTTGAGCGTATCATTTGATTTTTCGAAAAAATCAGTTAATCCTCCCGGTAATATTCTGATTGTATAATTTTCTGAAGGTTCTTTTTTGAAATCAAAGTACAGTTTTTGATTATAATCATCGTATTCTGTAGCAAAAGGAACTGCAATTTTTGCTTTGTTGAGCAAGCTTATTTTTGAATTTTCTACAGTTGCTAGTGGCGTGCTGCTTTCTATTGTAAATCGATCTCTAAATTTTAAATCATTAATTTGTACAGCACTAAGATTTAAAGTGTCTTTTTTCTGATCTTTAATTTTAAAGGTAAAATTCGCCTCATATTTATCTTTGGCCACAGCCAAACGCAACGAATCGGTTTTGATAGGTTTGAACCAAATTTGAAGTGAGTCTTTTTTAGGAAATTTAGTTACTATATGTGTTAAATCGTCGGTACCATTTTTTAAAATTGTTTTTGGCCTATCTTTTCCATTGTTTAGTTTTCCTTCAAAGCCCATCAACAAACGATTTCCAGATGCTTGAGTTGGTTTAAAGGTTTTAAACGGAAGTTTTTCTTTGAACAATTCTAATTCGTAAACCGTGTCGTTTGGAATCGTAATCAGCTCTTTTATAAACCCAATTTTATCTGTTTTTGGATTGTATTTATTGTTGCTATTGTAGTCTTTAAGAGCTACCAGAAGATATTTCCCTGCTTTTAAATTCTCAAGTTGAAAAGTCTTTAAACTATCCAGGGTATTGGTTACATATTTTGGAGTCTGATTATATACAATAGAATCGGTAAAAGTATCATTTACTTCATACAACAGGACCGAAACAAATGATTCCACTTCTTTTTCGTAAGCGCTTTTTACCTTGCCGCGAAGGCTTAAGGAGTCAATATAATTTCCAGTAGAAAACACATACTTAAATTGATTGAACGGGTTTCCTTCGTTATTGTCAGCTATGCTTTGCCCAAAATTAAAACTATACGTGGTGTTGGGCTGCAAGGTATCTTTGATTTTTATGGTAATTGTTTTGCTGGGAGTTGTAGGCAGAATTAATGGTTCGTATTTCATTGGCGGTGAAATAATCAATTGCTTATTCAGATTTTTAAGTTTAATGTTTTCGTCAAAAACTAATTTAATTTCGTTTCCTTTAAAGTTTTTACTAAAATTTTCTGGGTAGCTCGCTTTCAAAACTGGTGCAATGGTATCTTTTAAACCACCAGTGATGGAGCCTCTTTTTGCGCATCCTATGGTTATTAATAGCAACAGTAAAAAGGTATATTTTAAATTGTTTTTCAACATATCAAATCTAAATTAGAATTTACAAAATAACAATTATAATTCATGCAATTGAAACTTTTTATAGATTTATTATGAGGTATTAAATTTTGCTTACTTTTTAGCCTGCTTTTCTTTTTGTGTTTCTTAATGCTTAATTTTACATAAAATAAGTCTCGTTATGACTAGTTTGCAGTTAGAATATAATCCATCTAAAATAGATAGTACTAATAATGAGAAAAATAGAACACATAGGAATTGCTGTTAAGGACTTGGAAATTTCGAATGGCGTTTTCGAAAAACTTTTTGGCGTTCCCGCATATAAATTTGAAGAGGTAGCAAGCGAGGGAGTAACCACGTCTTTTTTTAAGAGTGGACCTAATAAAATTGAACTCCTTGCAGCAACAAATCCAGAAAGTCCGATTGCTAAGTTTATCGAAAAAAAAGGAGAGGGAATTCACCATATCGCTTTTGATGTAGAAGATATTGTTGCTGAAATAGCGCGTTTACAAAAGGAAGGGTTTATTGTTTTAAATGAAATTCCAAAAAAAGGCGCTGACAACAAGTTAGTTGCATTTTTGCATCCAAAAAGTACAAACGGCGTTTTGATAGAGTTGTGTCAGGAAATAAAATAATTTAATGTTTCGCGAGAGGGTAGTATTCTAATTGTCAGATAGTTTCTTTTTGGAATAAAGTAATAATTAAACTATATTCAAATCTAAGTGGAAAATATTTGGAGCAAATGAAAAATAGTAGTAATATTGCAGACTCTAAACCGGTCCTATAGCTCAGCTGGTTAGAGCACCTGACTCATAATCAGGTGGTCCCTGGTTCGAGCCCAGGTGGGACCACGAAAAACCCCTCATATCTGCTGATATTGAGGGGTTTATTTTTTTTAGGGGAGTGAATGGGGGAGTGAAATATTTAAATTCTTTTATGAGCTAGATAGCTATGATCGTTTTTAATGATTTCAGATCTATTACAAACTACCTATACTTCTTAAAATTCTCTGCCTGTTCAAATATTTCTTTGTAAATTTCATCACGATCAACTGGTGGATAGTGGATCAATCCCAAAACCTGTGGGGAAGCAAAAATTAAGCATAAATATTAGTTAGTCTAAAAAGGAAGAATTCTATATTTCTAACTCCTCTGAATTGAGATCTAAATGCTTTTATTT
>NZ_JBLVPU010000010.1:0-124303 GCF_048286735.1 Flavobacterium frigidum
TCATTAAAATGTATCTAGCCCGACCACGATTATGCAACTTTGTTTTGTTATCAATTAATATTTCAAAAATAACTAATTCATATATTTGAATCCGATACAAAGATATGAGCCCGACCCTTGTGGTCACGCCCAAAAACAACAAAACCCCAAGAATATCTTGAGGTTTTGATGGTATTGTAAGTTGGATTTTTGACTTTCTAACTTTCGATTTTATGAGATTTGACTATAGTGCCAAAGCATCTTTGATTCTTTTTAATGCTTCTTTCAAGATCTCGTCGCTGGTTGCGTAAGAGAAACGGATACAGTCAGGATTTCCAAAAGCGTCACCTGTTACTGTTGCTACATTAGCTTCGGACAAAAGATACATTGATAAATCCATTGCATTTTTGATTTCGGTTCCTTTCAATGTTTTTCCGAAGAAAGAAGAAATGTCTGGGAATACGTAAAAAGCTCCCTCTGGAACGTTAATTTTTACACCTGGAATTTCTTTTAATAATCCTACTACTAAATCTCTACGGCTATGGAAAGCATCAACCATGTGTTTTAATACACTTGGATCAGCATCTACTGCTGTAATGGTAGCGCGTTGTGCGATAGAATTTGCTCCTGAGGTTACTTGACCTTGAATTTTTGTACACGCTTTGGCGATGAATTCTGGTGCGCCAATATACCCAATTCTCCAACCTGTCATGGCGAAAGCTTTAGCAACTCCGTTTACGGTGATTGTTCTTTCTAACATTCCTGGGATAGATGCAATGCTGCAAAAAGTCCCTGAGAAATTGATGTGCTCGTAGATTTCGTCAGCAACAACATATACGTGTGGGTATTTTTCTAGTACTTTGGCTAATGCAGTTAATTCTTCTCTGTTGTACACAGATCCGCTTGGATTACAAGGAGAACTGAACCACATCATTTTTGTTTTTGGTGTGATTGCCGCTTCTAATTGTTCGGGTGTGATTTTGAAATCAGTATCTACAGATGTAGGAACTTCTACAGGAACTCCACCGGATAGTTTCACGATTTCGAAATACGAAACCCAATACGGTGCTGGTAAAATAACTTCGTCACCATCGTTTAACATGACTTGTGCAATGTTATAAAGCGATTGTTTTGCTCCCGTTGAAACTACAATTTGAGACGGTTTGTAGTCTAAATCATTGTCTCTTTTGAATTTTCTACAAATAGCTTCTTTTAATTCTAGGTAGCCTTCTACTGGAGAATAGGTGCTGTAATTTTTGTCAATAGCCCGTTTTGCCGCTTCTTTAATAAAATCGGGTGTATTGAAGTCAGGTTCCCCTAAGCTTAAACTAATGATATCTTTCCCTTGCGCTTTTAATTCTCTGGCTAATGCTGCCATAGCCAATGTTTGCGAGGTAGATAAATTGTTTATTCTATCGGATAATGGATTCATTTTAAGTTGGTTGTAGTTAGTTTATTTATTTGATTCTGTAGAGATGCACTGCAGTGCATCTCTACAATTGCCATGCACAACGGAAATTATGCGCTGATTGCTGGGTTTTGTCCCAATTCTTTCAAATGTTTGAAATGAGCAATTACCGCGCTTCGCATTGTTTTGTATTCGTAATACGGCAAGTTGCATTCTTGAGCCGTTTCTTTTACGATTTTTGCAATTTTACCATAATGTACGTGACTGATGTTTGGGAAAATATGGTGCTCGATTTGGTGGTTTAATCCTCCTGTGTACCAGTTTACAATTGCGTTTTTTGGTGCGAAATTAGTTGTAGTAAATAATTGGTGTATCGCCCAAGTATTATCCATTTCACCTAATTCATTCGGAGATGGGTTAGTGGTTTCTTCTACCACGTGAGCCAATTGAAATACAATACTTAATATTAAGCCTGCAGTATAATGCATCACAAAAAAGCCAATAAGCACTTTCCACCAAGTGATTCCAATAACAATTGGTAAAACAATCCAGATAGAAACATAAATTATTTTGGTAATAATTAAAGTAGTCCAAAGTGTTTTTGGGCTTTTGGCTTCGCCGTACGATAGTTTTCTTTTCAAGTAGCTTCTCATCTGTTTGAAATCGGTTGTAATAGCCCAGTTGAAAGTCAATAAGCCATATAAGAATACAGAATAATATTGTTGAAAACGGTGAAAGTTATACCATTTTGCTTCTTTAGTAAAACGGATAACACGTCCAGCATCTAGATCTTCATCATATCCAGGAATGTTGGTGTAGGTGTGGTGTAAAACATTGTGTTGCACTTGCCAGTTGTATACATTTCCTGCTAGCACATAAATAGTACCACCCATGAATTTGTTGACCCATGATTTATTGGAGTACGACCCGTGATTACCATCGTGCATGACATTCATTCCCACTCCTGCCATACCAATTCCCATGACAATTGTTAGTAATAAATGTGCCCAAAACGGCATCCCGAGTGTAAGAATTAAAAAATAAGGTGCAAGAAAAACCGAAAAGAGTATAATCGTTTTTAGATATAGTCTCCAATTTCCTGTTTTCTGAATGTTGTTTTCTTTGAAGTAGCTGTTAACCCGAGAGTTGAGAGTTCTAAAGAATTTTAAGCTATCTTGTTTAGCAAATGTTGGTGCGGTGTTATTCATATAATAAGTATAAGTTTCAAAGGTAATTATTATAAATTTTTGGATATACAAAATTGAGATAAATATTTTAACTGTAAAGTATTACTTTTGTTAAAAAATTAATAGATGGACGAGATTCTAAAGTATTTTCCTAATTTAACTGACCTTCAGAAAGAACAGTTTCAAAAATTAGATTTTTTGTACCACGATTGGAATGAAAAAATCAATGTTATTTCTAGAAAAGATATTGACGCTTTGTATACCAAACATATACTGCATTCGTTGGGAATCGCTAAAATTATAAATTTTGAACCCGGAACGTATGTTTTAGATGTAGGAACAGGCGGTGGATTTCCTGGTATTCCATTGGCAATTCTTTTTCCTGAAACGCGTTTTTATTTGATTGATATTATTGCCAAGAAAATTAAAGTGGTTCAGGCTGTTGCCGAAGGTTTAGAATTAAAAAATGTAAAAGCGGAACAAATGCGTGCTGAAAATGTGAAAGGTGATTTCGATTTTATCGTGAGTCGGGCCGTAACCAACATGCCAGATTTTGTTTCATGGGTGAAAACCAAGATTAAAAAGAACAACAAACACGAATTGAAAAACGGAATCCTCTACCTAAAAGGAGGCGATTTAACCGAAGAATTAAAAGATTTCCCAAAAGCTACTGAGTACAACTTAGCTGATTTTTTCGAAGATGAATTTTTTGAGACTAAAAAAGTGGTGCACTTGCCGTTGAAGTTTACTGTATAAAGTCATTGCGAGGGACAAAGCAATCACATTTGTTGCTCTTGTTATGCGACTGCTTAGTACCTCACAATAATAAAAAATAAAAACCTACAAGATTCAATTATTTTGAATCTTGTGGGTTTTTATTTTTGAAGCCTTAAATAATTCTGCCAATTTTCTTTGTAGCTAATACCAATAGGAATTTCAATGGAAGCAATCTCTATTTCATTCTTTGTGTAAGCTCTTAATTTTTTAACGTTAATAATAAAGGAGCGATGAATGCGAACAAAATCTTGATTTAATAGTTTTTCAAAAGAAGAAATATTGAATTTAAGATGATAAGATATTTTATTTTCAAGATGAATGGTTATGTAATCTTTTAGACTTTCAATATATAAAATTTCATCAAAAACAATTTTGATGTTTTTGATTCCACTTGAAACAAAAATATGCTTTTCAATAACTTTTTTGTTCTCTTTTTTGCAAGTTTGTAATTGCTTAAATTTTTCTATTGAAACAAAAAAACGGTCAAAAGTAATGGGCTTAAGTAGGTAATCAACGACATTAAGTTCATAACCTTCTAACGCATATTCTCTGTAGGCGGTTGAGAAAATTACTTTGGGAGGATTTTTTAGCTTTTTCAAAAAATCATTTCCTTTTAATAAAGGCATTTCGATATCTAAAAAAATCAAATCAACGTCATTACTTTCCAAAAAAGCATATGCTTTTAGAGCGTTTTCGAAAGAATCGATTAATTCGAAATTTTCGAAATGTGCTAGATGAGAAGCAATCAGCTCTCTCGCCAAAGGTTCGTCGTCAACGATAATGCATTTGTATTTCATATCAAATTTTAAACAGTCATTGTTAGTTTTACTAAGAACCTATTTTGATTTTCAACAATTTCTAATTGATGCTTTTTAGGGTATAATAAATCCAATTGTTTTCGAACATTTTCTAATCCAATTTTTGATTTATCCGAAATTGCTGTAAAATCGTTTTGAGGTTTTGTATTTTCAATCGTAAAGATGATTAGTTCTTTTTTACTTTCTAAATTTAATCGGATTGTTGCTTTTTCAGTTTCATTAATTACACCATGTTTAAAGGCGTTTTCTATAAAAGTCAATATAATCAAAGGCGAAATTTTATTGTTTTCCTGGATCTCTTTGGTAAATAAAACATCTAATCGGTTTTCGTTGTAGCGTAATTTTTCTAAGTCAATATAATTTTCAATTAAGGCAATTTCTTTTTCAATTGCAACAAAATCTTCGTTGCAACGATATAGTACGAAATCTAAAATTTCAGATAATTTAGCAATTACTTCGGGCGCTTTATCATCTTTTTTAAGTGTTAAAGTGTATAAATTATTTAAGGTATTGAAAAGAAAATGGGGATTCAGTTGATTTTTTAAAACTTTCAATTCCATTGATTTTTTTTCTTCTTCAAGTTTTAAAAGTCGTTGTTGCTTGCGGTTAAAGCTTATAAATCCTAAGATAATAATGGGGTATGTAATAAAAGATAATTCTCTGAATATCAATTTAAAGGAGGTTAATCTTTCCGGTATAGACATTTTATGTCCAAGCCAATCGTTAAAGAAACTAGGAAATTTTGGTTCTAGATAATAATATTTGAAAGTCATTAAAATGGCATAAACCAGATAGATCCAGCTTGTAGTAAAAAACAAAAAAAGTAAGTGCTTATTTTTATTAAGTGTTTCAGGGATAATCCAATAAATTAATCCGTAACCAGCCGTAGCTTGAGCTAAAGTTTTCCAGAAATAAATAAAAGTAAAATCATAATAACTGGTATTTTCAGGTTTACCTGAAATATATAATAATAAGAAAGAGAACCAATACGCACTGTGCATTAGGACTCTTTTTAGATCAACGTTTTTCAAAAAAATCATATAGTATTTTAATTGAGAGCAAGGTAGTAAAATCTAAAAATATGTTTCATTGGTTGCGATAAATAATAGTATTTCGCTTCTAAAGATATTCTTTAAGCACACGAATGCAAGATTTCCTCAATTACTCTTATTTGAATGCTAATAGGGTGTTTATGACTGTGGACTAAAATAATGGTAATATGACTGTGCTATTTTAGCCAGAAAAAGTAAATATGAAAATAAGATGTTTTTTGATGTTGTTTATGCTATTAAGTCTAACATTGTCTGCTCAGGTTAAAATTACTGGGAAAATTACTGGAAGAGTTATCACAAAAGATAATAATCCCGTTCCTTTTGCTGAAATTATATTAATAGCTCTGGATTCCTCAGCTATTAAAAGTGAACTTACAGACGAAAAAGGAAATTTTTTATTGGAATCAGAATTTGGCAAGTATAAATTACAAGTTCAACAGGCGAAAAAAATTGTCATATCAAGAAGTATTGAATTTAATTCAGATTTGGATATGGGTAATCTAACAGTTGCTGATGTAATCCAATTAGAATCTGTTATAGTTGGAGGGAGAAAGAAACTGATAGAGAGAAAAGTTGATAGATTGGTTTTCAATGTTGAAAATTCGATAAATGCCGCTGGAGGCGATGCATTTGAGGCACTTAAAGTGACACCAGAAATAAGGGTTCAAAATGATATTATTTCTATGATTGGCAAAAGTACTTTAGCCGTTATGATTGATGAAAAAATAGTGACGCTTTCAGGTGAAGACTTAACCAACTATCTAAAATCAATTCCGTCTGATGCTATCAAAAGTGTTGAAGTAATTACAAATCCTCCTGCAAAATATGAAGCCGCAGGCAATAGTGGGTTAGTAAACATAATACTAAAAAAGGGTAAGAAAGATTCATGGAATGCCTTAATTGGTGCTACCTATCTTCAAAGAAAATATAGTGATGATTCATTAATGGGGAATTTTAATTATAATAAGGACAGATTAAGTATTTCTGCTTTAGTAAATTATAAGAAAGGAACCCAGTATATTAATCGTGATGATTATTCTTGTTTTTCAGATGGCTTATGGCACTCTAATTCACCAATTAAAGTTGATTACAGTAGAATAAATGTAAAATTTGGTATTGATTATCAAGTTTCATCAAGATGGACTGTTGGGAGTCAATTTTTAATTAACAATAACAAACCTACAGGAACAGACAGTCCGAATACGACTGTTTATGATTATACTAGAGGTGATATTATTCGAAGTTTAAAATCTAATGGAGAAACTGTGCGCTCTCCAAACATTAAATCAGCAAATCTTTATAATGAATTCAAAATTGACACGATTGGAAAAAAAATCATTTTAAATTTTGATTATTTTAATTTTAATAATTTTGATACTAGAAAATATAAAGGTATTTCTGTTATTGAAAACCCATATTCAAGTGAGTATTTTGGAGGAATAAATAGTAATAATCAAGACATCACAAATGTATCAGGTAAATTAGACGTTGATTATCCTCTAAAATGGGGAACATTTAATTTTGGGGGTAAGGTGTCAAATTCAAAAACGAATAATGATATTTTAGCTTTCAATAGTGGCCTAGTGGATGTTCCAGTTTCAGATATGCCTTTACTACAGAATGAATTTGAATATACTGAAAACGTCCAAGCAGTTTATATTTCTGGTAATAAAAAATTTAATGATCATTGGGAATCACAATTAGGATTAAGAATGGAATCTACTCAAACCAAATCCTTTACACATAGTGCAGATTTATTGGTCAAAGATAATTATTACAAATTTTTCCCAACAGCATATTTGTCCTATGTGCCTAACGATAATTCTACATTTACGTTTGGTTACAGTAAAAGAATTGATAGGCCTAGATTTAGTGATTTAAATCCTAATATTTGGTATACTAATATTTTTCAAACTATGGAAGGTAATCCTTTCTTACAACCTGCGTTTATTGACAATACCGAGTTCACTTATACTTATAAAAAATTAGAAAGTAAATTCTACTTTAGTAATGAAGAGAACTTATTTAGCCCAATTGCAATACCTGATCCCAATACAAATATTATTCGATCCACAATTGTGAATTATGTCAACACACAACGCTTTGGAATAGCAGAAAATCATGTGTTTGATCAATTTAAATGGTGGACAAGTAATAATTCAATTGATGTGAATTATGCTATTTCTAAGTCAAGTTTAGCTACTACTGTGAAGGAACAAAAAGGTTTTAATTCAAGAGTGTCGACAAATAATGATTTTATATTAAATTCAAATAAAACGCTACTTTTTAATTTAAGTTTTTGGTATAGTTTTCCTGGTATTGATGGTGTTTATAATAATAAATCGATGAGTTCTTTTTCTGTAGCTATTCAGTATCTGTTACTGAATAGAGATTTGAAAATTTCTCTAAAAGGGGATGATATATTCAGAAACGAAATCCAATATATAAACTCTACGGTTAATAATATTTATCAAGAAAGCAGATACTATTTTGACAGACAATCTTTTCAACTTTCTATTTCCTATAAGTTTGGGAATAAAAAAATTAGGGGAATACAGAGAGAAACAGGGAATCAGGAAGAAAGAAGTAGAACAGGAAATTAAATTTAATACCCTTGCAAAATTGTCATTCATGACAAAATTTGAGAGAAATTCTAAAAATAAAACCCACACGATTTTGTAATCATGTGGGTTTTTAAATATTTATAAAATTACTTATTTTCTATTATGAAACTATTCCCCTAAAAATGGGTATCTGTAATCAACCGGCGTAACAAAAGTTTCTTTGATGGTTCTAGCTGAAGTCCAACGCAATAAGTTTTGCATAGATCCTGCTTTATCATTGGTTCCTGATCCTCTTGCTCCACCAAATGGTTGCATTCCTACAATTGCTCCAGTTGGTTTATCATTGATGTAGAAGTTACCAGCAGCATTTTGCAGTTTTACTGTTGCTTCTTCAATCGCGTAACGATCTTGGCTAAAAACCGCACCTGTCAAAGCGTATTCTGATGTAGTGTCAACTAAATCTAAAGTCTCCGCCCATTTGGCATCTTCGTATACATAAATAGTAACTACGGGTCCAAATAATTCGGTTTCCATAGTCGTATATTTTGGGTTTGTGGTCAAGATAACTGTTGGTTCAATAAAGTACCCTTTTGATTTATCATAATTTCCACCCATAATTACTTCCGCATCGGCGTCTTTCTTGGCTTGGTCAATAGCTTTCGCTAATTTATCAAAAGAACCTTCAGAGATTACAGCAGTAATAAAGTTGCTCATATCCTCCGGAGATCCCATATTCATTGATTTTAAATCAGCTTCTAGTTCTGCTTTTACAGCTGGCCATAAACTTTGTGGGATGTAAACTCGAGAGGCGGCGCTACATTTTTGACCTTGATACTCAAAAGCACCACGGGCAATTCCTGTACTGACTTGTTTTGAATTAGCAGATGGATGTGCGATAATAAAATCTTTACCACCTGTTTCTCCAACAATTCTTGGATAGGTTTTGTATTTGCTGATGTTGGTTCCAATTTTTGCCCAAATATCATTAAAAACGCCTGTAGATCCTGTGAAGTGTACTCCTGCAAAATCTGGACTAGCCAATAAGGTTTCGGTAATCATTCCAGAATCTCCCATAACCATGTTGATCACTCCATTAGGCAATCCTGCTTCCTTAAATATTTGCATCAATAAGTTAGCAGAATACACTTGCGTTGCAGCAGGTTTCCAAACCACTACATTCCCCATTAAGGCAGCGCTAGTAGGCAAGTTTCCTGCAATAGCTGTAAAGTTGAAAGGAGTAATAGCGTATACAAATCCTTCAAGAGGTCTATATTCTACACGGTTCCACATGTCTGAGGTAGACTTTGGTTGCTCGTTGTAGATTTGTGTCATATACTGTACGTTGAAACGCAGGAAGTCTATTAATTCACAAGAAGCATCAATCTCTGCTTGATAAACAGTTTTAGATTGGGCAATCATGGTTGCTGCATTGATTTTAGCTCGGTATGGTCCGGCTAATAGCTCCGCTGCTTTTAGAAAAATTCCAGCGCGTTGTTCCCAGGCCATATTTGCCCAAGCCGTTTTAGCTTGAAGTGCAGTTGCAATCGCGTCTTCAATATGCGATTTCTGGGCTTGGTGATACGTACCCACGATGTGTTTGTGATCGTGTGGTGCTGACATTGTTTTGGTATCTCCAGTTCTAACTTCTTCGTTTCCAATATATAGCGGAACGTCAATTTTAGAATTCCACATTGCTGCGTAGGCTGCATCGACAGCTGCTCTTTCTGGAGAGTTCAGTGCGTAGCTTTTTACGGGCTCGTTGACTGCTTTTGGTACATGAAAAAATCCTTTTAACATATTTGTAAAATTATAAAATTAGAAAATGGGCGTTGTGTTTTGTAACTAAAATACAAAAGTACAAAGGTTTCTTCAAAGAAATGATATTTTTAGAACTAAACTAAAACGGATGAAAAGGAATATTCGTGTGATAGCCCTGATAGAAATGGAAAGCTTTTTGCGGTCTCATTATATTTTTTCTTGACAAATAAGAGCGACCCTAGAAGCTCCTTATTTGTTTAGAAAAAAATAAAGGAGTAAGAAAAAACTTGAAATGAATAGCAGGATTAGCTCCTATTGATAAAATTAGTTCAACGCAAATGGAGCACACAATCTAAAAGTGGGAACGATTACTTTGAAGTTTCTTGTAGAAGTAAAATTGACCATATTGAAGTATCCTTTCATTGCACCGTACGGAGATGATAGCAGGCAGCCAGAGCTGTACGTGTGTTGCTCGCCTGGTTTTAATACTGGTTTTTTACCAATTACTCCTTCGCCATCGACTATTTCGATTTCGTTTAAGGAATCAAAAATTTCCCAGTGTCGGGTAATCAGTTGCACGGAATCTTTACTGTGGTTTTCGATTGTGATTACATAACTAAAGGCAAAATGAATCTTATAGTTTTTGAAGTAGGTACCTTCAAAACTAGTCAATACTGATATTTTTATGCCTCTTGTTATTTGAGAAACCATATAAAATGTATGAATTTTTAATTATTATTGACAAATTTACAAAAAATTGAATTTGTTTTGGTTAATTCTCAAAAAGTTTTTTTAGTTGACGATGTTTATAGAGTTTGCGTTTCCTTTCCCTATTACGCGATCATAACGGTCTATGTTTTCCCTGTAATAGACTAATGCAGTGTACTCATTTTCAGTTTGATAGAAGTTTCCGTCGACTGCATTTTCATGGTCTATGACTCCTCTCTCATCTGCTATGGTGTATTTGTAGTTTGTAAATCCTTGTTTGACCAAAATAGCTTTTTCATAAATGCCTTTTTGTACATTATAATTCATTTTGTATTCTGGGGTCATGCTGTAATTATTAAACATTCCGCCAATATAAATATCTTTTTTTAGTCTAAAAGTTGGAGCCGAAAGGGTAAAATAAACCCATAAATAATCTGCTTCGATTTCAGGATTAGTACTATTTATGTTAGTAGGAACAAAATCACCATTTACATCTTGGGTAAAGGAATAAGGAAAGTTGGCTCGCGCGGCATTAGTATACAAGTGAGACCCATAAATAGGTGTGTTTGAGTCAATTTTTGCTATATTATTTGCTGCAGAGCGAATGTCTTTGTTTTCAAAAAATAAAAATTCATTCCCTGCCCAAAATTGTGTTTCAGGATCGTATTTATACATGAGATCATTCCCAATCGTGTATTGTGGGACTATATTTTTGATGGCAGTATTAAATTGTCCATTTTGTAGCAGCACCACGCGAACATTTTTCATTGGATTTTGGAAAGTAATTTGATTAGATTTTATACTAAACTCTATATTGTGTTTCATTTCGATACTATTTACTGTCCGCGCGCGCTTGACTTGCATTGGTACAGTCGCTAGATCTTCATATAAAATGAACTTTCTAGAAAAAACTACGTCTTTATTTTCATCTAAAACTTTAAGGATGTAATTCCCGCTGATGCGCAATTGCTGTGTAAACTGGTTGGGAATCGATACTTTATAGTGCGAGTAGATTTGTAAGGTGTTGAATGAATTTATGTAATCTTGAATTCTTTGATTGTCAAATCCTTGCAAATATTCGTTTTTTGGAATTTGGGTAGCAACCCAATTGTAATCACAATGAATTATTTCATAATAATAATTGGCTTCATTACCAAAAAGATCATCAAACTGGAGTTGAAAACCCTCTCCAAGTTTGAAAATTGGAATCACATTTCGGTCACTTTGCAAGAAAGAAATGGTTTTGATGTTGTAAGGCGCGGTGATTTCTTTTTCGGATTGAGCAAGGGTAGAATTGATTGTGAATCCACAAAGAAAAAAGAAAACTATTTTAAGAAAAGGGTTTGTCATTTTGCAGCACTTAAGAAGTTGTAAATATAACGAATACTGTTCGTTTTTATGCGATTATCTATTGTCTAAGGGAAATATCATTTGTGTGTAATTTCTGTTAATTTAAATATAATATTTTTAAATGTTAAGAGTAATCGTATTATTTTTGATTCAAATAAACAAATTCTATGAAACAAATCAACAAAGTAGTATTGGGTGCAATGCTATTTCCTTTAGCTGTTTTTGCACAGCAAATGGATTATTCAAAAGCAATTCCTTTTGATTCAACTGTAAAAACAGGCAAGCTTGAAAATGGCTTAACCTATTACATCAAGAAAAATGCCAAACCAGAAAAGAAAGTAGATCTTAGGTTGGTAGTAAACGCAGGTTCTATTTTAGAAACCGATGACCAACAAGGATTGGCGCATTTTATGGAGCACATGTGCTTTAATGGAACCAAACGTTTTCCAAAAAACCAATTGGTTGACTATTTACAAAGTATTGGTGTTAAATTTGGTCAGCATTTAAATGCGTATACTAGTTTTGACGAAACGGTTTATTTTTTACCAATTCCATCTGATGATCCTGAAAAATTAGAAAAAGGATTTCAAATTATTGAAGACTGGGCATTCAATACTGTTTTGACACCAGAAGAAATTGATAAAGAAAGAGGCGTAGTTCTAGAGGAATACAGACTAGGTTTAGGAGCTGGAAAAAGAATGATGGGTCGTTATCTTTCTAAAATGATGCATGATTCTCATTATGCAGAGCGTTTGCCAATAGGTCAAAAAGAAGTGCTAGAAAAATTCAAGCACCAATCGTTAGTTAATTTTTACAAAGATTGGTACCGACCAAATCTAATGAGTGTTATTGTGGTAGGAGATATTGATGTTGTAGAAATGGAGAAGAAAATTATTTCTCATTTTGCTACTTATAAAAATCCTGCTAAGGAAAAACCGAGAAAAATGTATGATGTTCCTAATCACAAGGAAACTTTTGTAGCGGTAGAGAGTGACAAGGAAGCTTCAAGTGCGGAAGTACAGTTGCTTTATAAAGATTACGGCGCTCCAAAACAAATGACCACTGTGGGAGATTTTAAAAATTCTCTTGTTGAAGGATTATTTGCAACCTTATTAAATTCACGATTAGATGAGTTAACCAATTCAGCAACTCCTCCTTTTACTTATGGTTATTCCTATTATGGTGGGACTTTTGCAAGAACCAAAAAAGGATATCAATCTGTGGCGATGTCACAAGAGGATAAGCAGCTTGCGGCGTTGAAAGTTTTGGTAACTGAAAATGAAAGAGCAAAGAAATTTGGATTTACAGAAGGTGAATTAAACCGTGCAAAATCAGAATTTTTAGCTTCAACTGAAAAAAGCTATAACGACAGAAATAAAACGAACTCTATTAATTTTGTTGGAGAGTTTCAGGCTAATTTCTTAGAGAAGGAACCGGTTCCAGGAATCGAATGGACGTATGAAACTTTAAAACAAATCATTCCTTTGATTACAGTAGCAGATGTAAACGGTTTAATTAAAGAATATGTAAAAGAGGATAACCGCGTTATTATTTTGACAGGGCCAGAAAAAGCAGGTTTGAAAAAAGTCACTGAACAAGAAGTACTTGATGCTTTAAAAGTGAATTCAGATGAACTAAAACCCTATGAAGACGTTGCTGTTGCCACTAGTTTACTCCGTAATGAAGTAAAATCAGGTAGCATTGTGAGTCGTGAAAGCAATCCAAAAATTGGGACTAAAACACTTGTTTTATCAAATGGTGTGAAAGTGACGTACAAGAATACAGATTTTAAAAACGATGAAGTTCTTTTTGAAGCAGTAAGTCTTGGTGGATCTAATTTGTATTCGAATGAGGAGATGAAGAAAGTTCAGTTTGCAAACGGAGCTTTGGCAGAAGCCGGATTCTCAGGATTAAAATTGAATGACATCAATAAATTTATGACGGGTAAAATCGCAAGAGTGAATCCTTACATTGGTGGCACTACAGAAGGTTTACGTGGATCTACAACACCAAAGGATTTAGAGTATCTTTTTCAGATGACATACGCTTATTTTACGGATTTGAATTTAGATCCCGATGCTTTTGAAGCTTTTAAACAAAAGCAATCTAGTTTTTTTAAGAATATGGCTTCTACACCACAAAACTATTTTCAACAGGAGTTTTATACCTACTTGAACAAGGAGAATCCAAGATTCAACGGAGTGATGCCAACTGATAAATCTTGGGCAGATACAGATTATAAACTAGCGTATGAGAAATACAAAGAGCGTTTTGCAAATGCAGCAGATTTTGAATTTTTCTTCGTAGGAAATGTAGATGATGCTACAATTGAGGCCTATGCTGCTAAATATTTAGCGTCGTTGCCTACAACAGATAAAAAAGAGAAAACGGTAGATTTAGGATACCGCATGTTAAAAGGCGACTTGAAAAAAGTGGTTAATAAAGGAGCAGATCCTAAAAGTAATGTGACCATTATGTTCTATGGTGATGCTAAATATTCAGCTAAAGATGCGATGAGCATGCAAGCATTAGGCGAGGTTTTGACCATCAAGTTAATTGAGCAATTGCGCGAAAATGAAAGTGGTGTTTATGGTGTTTCTGCGCGAGGCATTATGAATAAAATTCCAAACGGATCGTACAGTTTTAACATTGGTTTCCCTTGCGGACCGGACAATGCAGAGAAATTAACTGCTTCTGCGTTGAAAGAATTACAAAACATCATTGATAACGGTCCAGATGAAAAAGATGTAGCTAAATTCAAGGAAGGTGAATTGGCTGATTTTAGAAAAGATAGCAAAGAAAACAGATATTGGCTGTCTAATTTAACTAGGTCTTACACTAATGGAAACAGTCCAGAAGACGTATTGAAATTTGAGGAAATGGTTAATGCAGTTACTGCGAAGGATCTTCAGAACATTGCAAAACAATACCTTACTAAAGATAAAGTTATTGGAATGTTGATGCCAGAGAAAAAATAATTTTTTTAGTCTCAAAACTAAAACCTGCTATTTCATTGAAGTAGCAGGTTTTTTTATGCTAAAATAAAATCTAAATTTTCTTCAATTTCCGGGCTGATGTGGTTTTCATCCAGCAGTGCATCCGAAAGTAGTTTTTTGTTTTCTTGTAATCGAATGATTTTTTCCTCCACCGTATTCTTGGTAATGAATCGTACGACATTCACTTTGTTCAACTGTCCAATACGATGCGCGCGGCCAATTCCTTGCTTTTCAGCAAAGGGATTCCACCAAGGATCCAAAAACAAAACATAAGAAGCTTTGGTAATATTGAGTCCTACGCCACCCGCTTTTAAGGAAATGAAAAACAATTTTGAGCGCTCTTGTTCTTGAAATTTTTGCACTTGATATGCGCGTTCATTTTGTGGGGTTGCGCCAGTGAGTTCGCAAAAATCAATTTTGTTTTCGATGCTCCATTTTTTATAAAATTCCAAGTTAGACACAAACGAACTGAACACAATCGTTTTTTGATTGGATTGCACCAAGGTTTCCAAATAACGCGTCACCGCAATATATTTTCCTGAATCAAGTTCTGATTTTTTATCAATCATTTTAGGGTGATTGCTCAATTGTCTCAAACGCATCAACGTATTGATAATATTGATTTTGTCAATGCCAGAACCATCGGTTTTTAAGAGTGCATTTCTCGCTTTTGACTTTTCTTCTTCGTATAATTTCTCTTGTTCGGGTTCCATATCACAATAGAAAACTTGTTCCGAAAGTTCCGGTAAGTCTTTTAAAACTTGTTCTTTGGTCCGACGTAAAATAAACGGACTGACTAGGTTTTTTAGCTCCAGCAGACTAGTTTCGTCTTGTTTTTTCTCAATGGGAATTTTGTAATGCTCGGCAAAAAAAGCGTAACTCCCCAAAATATTCGGATTGATAAATTGCATTTGAGACCACAAATCGTCTAATGAGTTTTCGATAGGAGTACCGCTCAACGAGATTTTATGAGTCGTTTTTATTTGATTTATAGCCTTAAAAATTTTCGAATTTTTATTTTTGATGTATTGACTTTCGTCCAAAATCAAAAAACGAAATTGGTACTTTTCTAAAATGGAGAGATCTCTTGCTAACACCGCATAACTCGTGAAGATCAAATCGTATTTTTCTAATTTTTTAGAAATTAGCTTTCGATCTTGTCCCACATATTGAACTCTCCTAAAATGAGGCGTAAACTTTCTAGCTTCGTTATACCAGTTGAACACCAAAGAGGAGGGAAGTACAACCAAGGCTTTTAGGTATTCTTTGGCAACAGGAATTTCGTTTCCAAACAAATCGAGTTGGATATTTTCTGCTTTTTCAAAATCTAATTTTTCTTGTACTGCGACCAGAGTAGATAAGGTTTGCAATGTTTTTCCTAATCCCATGTCATCGGCCAAGCAAGCACCTAAACCGTTGTTGTAATGTTCTAGAAGCCATTGTACACCCTCTATTTGGTAGGGTCGCAACGTAGCTTTAACCAAAGCCGAAGGTTGGTATTGAACAGTTTCTTTTACATGCAAGGTTTGTTTTAATTGCGGGATATCTTCAAAAACAGCAAAATTACTTTTGAGAACTGCCATAGTTCCGTTGTTAATTTTAGCCAGTTTAGCCATGGCGGCATAGCGCCTCATCCATTCAATCGGAATCAAAAAATAATTCCCGTTGGGTAAGAGAAACAAGCGATTTTGGCTTTTTATATTCGGAATCAAATCACTGAAATTGAATTCAAAATCATCAGAAATCACAGTCATTTTAATATCAAACCAATCGTTTTGAATGCTGTTTGAAAATGCAATGGTTACTTCGCTGTTATCAATTTTCTTTCCGTCGATTTTTAGATTTTCTAATGAAAAACCCAATGATTCTAATTTTTTTTGATGGGCTAATATCCATTGAATACTAGCATAAGCGTCCTTTTGTTCTGGTTTTTGTATAAGCCCAAAAAGATGGTTTTCTTGTTTGCTTAGCCCAAGCGCTTGTAACGATTCATTAAATATATCTTCAGCTTGACTACGCTTGTATTGTATTAGTTTTATATTTCCTAAGTCTTTTAAATCAATTTCCGAATGCGTGTTTTTGGTTTTAGTGGAATCAAAAACGTATCCGTCATAATCAAATAAAAGACTGATAAAGTAGGTGTTTTTAAAAAAATCATGCACAAATTGTAGGTTGCAGGAACGAACAGCAGTTTGAGTAATAACTTCAAAACCCGTGGCGCTTATGTCTACTTTTTTGGCAATGTCTTTAATGAATTTTTCAAAATAGTCTGGGACTAATTTCGAGGGAATTTCTACTACTTTTTTGGTCAAAAAAGGCGTAATTTTTTTCGAGTTGATGTTCTTTATAGTATACAGTTTATGATGTGCGATCAACCATCCTGGTTCATCTAATAGTAATGTGATTGCGGTAGTTGAAGGATAAAAAGTAGTGTCTTCGTCCTTTAAAAATAAGGTGTAGGAAATTCCGTTTTCGTGTTTGTCAAAATGCAGTTCGGTTTCCAAAGCTGGATTTTGAGTCCCGATGCGGCTAATGCGAAAATCTTTTTCTTTGCCTAAGTTTAGCGAAAGTGCAAAATCATGCTCTTCGATGAGGTTGTAAAATTGTGCTAAGCTTATTTTTATAAATTGCTCAATGCCCAATTTTATTTTATCGTCTTTTAGGATGTCTTCAATTTTTTTGGCCGATTTGCTTTTGGTTCGGTATTTTTTGAATAAGGTCTCAGGTTGGAGTACCTCGCAAAGCGAAAGTATTTTTTGTGTAGTGCTATCTAAATTCCCAGCCGTTATCCCCATGCTTTGAAGGACTTCTGGACTTGCTTTTTTTTCTAAATAAGTGATGGTATCCGAATGTCCAACCACATACGAATTAGGAATATAGCAATTGAGTTTCGCTTCAAAAGTAAGGTCAAAGCAAAACTGGAAATTATTTTTGGGTTCCAAAAGCAATAAGATATTTGATTGTTAGGTTTTTTAAATACGAATTCCACAAATTAACACAGATAAATTTGTGCTAATTTGTGGAATCTGTGTTGGAATATATTTTACAATAATTATTTAAAACAAACTGGTATGATTTCACCTTTGGCCAAACAGTATTTTTCTACTAATTCAGGAGCGATTTTGTTAGTGTAATCCTCTTCGACTACAGTAAACCCGATACTTCTTAATTTGTCGAAATAATCGCGACCGTAAATACGCACGTGGTCGTATTGTCCAAATATTTTAGCGCGTTCTTTTTGGTCGGTAATGCTATCATCTGCAAATGTTGTCGCTCTTTTTAAGTCTTGCGGAATTTGTAAAATTGCCATTCCGCCAGGTTTTAATACGCGGTACAATTCCTGCATGGCTTTGGTATCATCTGGAATGTGTTCCAAAACGTGGTTGCACAAAATCACATCGTATTGATTGTCTTCAAAAGGCAAATTACAAATATCTGCTTTTACATCCGCAAGTGGCGAAAACAAATCAGTAGTGGTGTAATCTAAGTTTTTTTGCTTGCGGAATAATTTATAAAAAGCTTGTTCTGGAGCAAAATGCAAGACTTTTTTGGGTGCTGTAAAAAAATCAGTCTGTTCGTTGAGGTATAGCCACAATAAACGATGTCTCTCTAAAGAAAGTGTACTTGGCGAAAGGACATTGTTGCGCTGTGTTTCATATCCATACGGCAACATCGATTTGAAACTTTTGCCGTCAATAGGATCAGTAAATTTATCACCTTTTAATGAAAAAGCAATGATAGGTCGCGCGACATAACTTAAACGAATTAAAAGCGGACGCGGAATGGTATTGAGTATTAATTTAAAAAGTTTTTTCATATTTGTTTCGCAGAGATTCACAAAGAAGGCTCAGAGATTCGCTAAATTTATTTTTTGGAATCTAAAGGCGTATTTATAAATCTTTTTATGTTGTTTTTTAAAATTGTACTATTGTAATTCATTAATAATCCTAGAGGATAATTGCCAAGTTTTAAATACGTTAATATTTGAGCGAAATGCACGGCAGTATAACTTTCTACTGTTTTTAGTTCGATAACTAATTTGTCCTCAACAAGTAAATCAATTCTATATCCTTGGTCAAGTTTAATTTCTTTATATTTTATTGGAAGTGTTACTTCTTTTTCAACTTTAAGGCCGGCATTTTGCAGTTCATAGAAAAGACATGTTTGGTAAGCAGATTCTAAAAGACCTGGACCCAATTGTCGATGTACTTCAATTGCTAATCCAATTACTTTATAAGAAAGTGCATTTAAATCATCACTTAACTCATTATCTTTATTTTCCATTTTCTTTGAGGCTAAAAATGCTATAAAACTTTACTTAAAACCTTTGCGAACCTCTGGGTATTCTCAGTGAATCTTTGTGTAATAACTTAGATTACAAACGGTACTTTTCTAAACTCATCTTCTTCATTACTCACAATTCCTAGTGCTTGATACACGTAAGCAAAAGTGGATAAAATTTCTGGTTTTCCATCGATAATGGCTACATCGTGTTCAAAGTGAGCAGATGGTTTGCCATCAGCTGTTGTAATAGTCCAACCGTCTTTGTGCTGTTTGATGTTTCTAGTTACCATATTGATCATCGGTTCTATGGCAACCACCATACCTTCTACAAAAAGTTTTCCTCTTCCTTTTTTACCGTAATTTGGCATTTCAGGATCTTCGTGCATTTTTTGGCCTAAGCCATGACCTACAAGTTCACGTACTACACCATAACCGTGGGCTTCGGTATATTTTTGAATAGCATTACCCACATCTTCCACACGATTGCCTAGACGGAGTTCACGAATTCCCGCGTACAAGGATTCTTTGGTAACTTGTAATAGTTTTTTTGTTTCGGGAGCTACTTCGCCTATCTCGAAAGAATACGCATGATCACCATGGTATCCGTTTTTGAAAGCGCCACAATCTACAGAGATTACATCACCACTTTCTAAGGGTTTGTTGTTAGGAATTCCATGCACCACTTGCGAGTTTGGACTCATGCAAAGCGAATTTGGAAAGCCGTATAATCCCAAGAAACTGGGCACTGCGCCATGATCACGAATAAATGCTTCGGCTAGTTTGTCAAGGTATAGGGTAGTGACTCCTTCTTTTATTTCAGAAGCAATCATTCCTAAAGTTTTGGATACGATCAACGCACTTTCGCGCATCAACTCTATTTCTTCACGTGATTTTACAATAATCATATTTTCGAATTTTCAGTTCGCAAAAATACAATTTTATAATTATTTATTCCGGATTGGCCATTATTTTAAAAAGCTCCGAATTTGAGATATAAAATCGGTTTTCAAGAGCAATCCCTGCAAGTTGCGCACTGACTAAATTATTCTCTCGAGTATTTATTAAAAACAGTGAGCTTTCGCCAAAACTAAACAAACGTTCTTCAGAAGTCAACATGGTGCGATTGTCTTGCATCAAGCCTTTAATGAGCTCTTTTTGTTTTAGTAACGATGTTATTTCTATCTTCTGTGCGTTGATTTTGTTGGTTAGTTGTACTTTTTCAAGATCCAAGATAAATTCGGATTCCTGTACTTTATACTTTGCTAATTTCAGGCTTCCGCGTTCTTTTCGAAGAAATAATGGAAAATAAAAATCCAAGCCTATTTTATAATCTTGAAATTTGTAGTTGTCAATATAGCTAGGTTCTGCTAAATAGGAGTAGCCAATATCAATTTTTGGCAACAGCATATTTGCTTTTAATTTTTTATCTACGTTTAGCATATCGATTTTGCTTTGCAACGCATTAATTTTTGGATGATTGGTTATGGTAAAATCCGTATTTAATAAATCATTGGTTCGTAAAGTTTCTTGAATGGTGAATTCCAGCAGTATTTCTGGAACTAAGTCATCTGATAACTCTAGTGGAATGTTATTGTCTAGCCAAAGAAAATTAGCGAGCTCTAATTTGGCTTTAGCCAATTTAAGCATAGAATCTTCTAAACTTAAAGTTCTGTTTTTTACAATAATTCCTGCCTCAACGCTGTCAATAGCTGGTTTATCTCCTTGTGTAATCAAGGATTGAATTCCTTTAAATCTAATTTGTGCATTCGAATTGTATTCTTGGTATAACGCCACTTCGCTGTAGTTTTTTTTCCAATTAAAATAGGCTATCGAAGCATCATACAAAACGGCAATTGCTTGAAGTTTTCGTTCTGCTTGGCTCAATTGCATTTGCATTTTCGCTTTGCGTACATCGGCCATACGATGGTTGATGAACAATCCTTGTCCCAGCGGAACTGTAACTCCAAGTGAGGTAAGGCCTTGGTTTGGAACCGTATTTTCGGGATTGAGGTACACGCCTTCGTTGTTGTCAAATCCAGCCTTAATTTCTATTCCGTACCAAGTTGGGATTTTAAAACTACTGTTTAGGATAGAATAATATTCAGTGTCTTTGAATTGTTTCTTACTAAAATCGACTTCAATTTTTGGATCAAAACTACCGCGAGCCATCATCAAGTTAGCTTGTGCTTTATTGATTTCTAAATTGGCATTTTTTACTAATGGATGGTATTTTTTTACATATCCTAGAAATTCTGTGTATGTAAATTCTTTAGAAGAACTGTTTTGTGCCGTTACTGCAAAACCACAGAATAAAAAAACTAAAAATAGGTGTTTCATTATTTTTTCTCTTTAGTAGTTTTTGTCATTGGCGTGTAATAATTTGGCGGAAAGCCGTTCAAAGTTCTCCATAATTCAAACCAAACAGGAACGTTGTTCAACAAGGCAATCGTTTGTGCGCCAGAGCCAATACTCAGTTGTTTTGGCCATTTATCTTCATTTTTATCAGGTGCAATCAATACTCGGTATTTTCCGTTTTCACTGATGAAATTTTCGATGGCTACAATTTCTCCACCAAAAGTGCCATAGGACATATCTGGCCATCCAGAAAATACGATTGTCGGCCAACCATCAAACCAAACGCGGACTTTTTCGCCTTTGCTTAACAATGGTAAATCAATAGGATTTACAAAAGTTTCTACAGCAATATCATACTCTGATGGCATAATCGTAGCTATAGGTGTTCCTTCCTTAATTGTTTCTCCTATACCAGATTGTAAAGCTCTATTGACATAGCCATTTTGTGATGCTTTGATATAATACATGCCGTTTCGAATGCTATAATTTGCGTATTGATTGGCTAGTTTGTTAACTTGCGCATCGGTATCAAATTGACTACTTAGTGCAGTAAACTTATCACTATTGGCTTTTGAAGCTTTTTCTGCATACTCTGCGCCAATTCTATTTATTTCGACTTTTGCATTAATTAACTCATTTTTGCTCGTTAAATATTTGTTTTCTTGAGTGATAGTTTTTGCCTCAACTTCCTGTAATTTGAGTCTTTTTTCTTCAATATCAGTCAATGGTTTCAATCCTTCTTTATTTAAGGCTACAGATCGATTGAATTGCGTATTGGCTATTTTTAATTGTGTTTTTACGGCCACTAAATCAATACTGTCACTTTTTATTTTTAGTACTGACTGTTTGATCTTGTTTTGAGCTTGCTCTAGTTTTAAAACTTTTTCGTTTTCTATAGCTTGAATTTGTCCTGTTAACGTAGTTACTTTTGAACCATAGGATTGCTGCGATTGTTTTTTGGCATCCATCTGATTCTTTGTGTTTTGTACTAAGTTTGGATCCATATATTCCTCTTTTATCTCGGATATAAACAAGATGGTATCTCCTTTTTTAACAAAGTCACCTTCTTGAACATACCATTTTTCTAGTCTCCCAGAAATGACACTTTGAATAGATTGTGGTCTTTGATCTGGTTTTAAAGTCGTTACGGAGCCACTTCCTGAAATATTTTGCGTCCAAGGCAGGAAAAGGGCTACTATCCCAACAATGGAAACTCCAGCGATTATTTTATTTAAGATTTTGTAATGCGGTCTGTTTTCCAAATTTTTTACAGTTGAAAATCGAGCAAGCGACGGTAATTTTATTTTATTATTGGATATGTTTAGCATAACTAATTATTTTTAAAATCATGAGCAATAATGCCATTGTCCATGATAATGTTTCGGGTGCATTTGGTTTTCCAATATGGATTTTTTGACGACACAATAATGGTCCATTTGTGTTTATCAGAGGTGATAAAATCGATAATTTCTTTTGCAATATCTTCATCCATTACGTCAGTAGGATCTTCATAAAAAAGAATTTTAGGTTTATGAATGATACTGCGAGCTAATAGCACTTTTTGAGCATTAGACGAGGATAATTGTTTTCCTTCGGGAAAAATGCGAGTATCAAGTCCTTTTGGTAATGATTTGATGAACGAGCTGAGTTTTACGCCATCAATTGCCCATCGAAGATCTTCGCTGCTTACTGATGGGTCATTGAAAGTGATGTTTTCTAATAAGGTACCTTCAAAAGGTGTTTCCCCATGAATGATACTGCCTATTTGCGAGTGGTACTGCTTCAAATTTATTTTTCTAAACGTATCATCATTGATGTACAAAGACCCAGAGGTAGGATGCAACAATCCAGATAAAATGCGAATGAGGGTTGTTTTTCCAGATCCATTGGCACCGTAAATTGCAATTCTTTCTCCTTGTTCTATTTTCAAGGTTAAACCATGGAGTATTTCCTTAGAGGAATCAGAGAATTTGAAACTTAGGTCCTCTGTTTCCAATGTAATTTTGTTGTAGCACGTCTCACTTTTAGAGTCAATCTCATCTTCTAGCTCTAAATCAGTAATTTGCCCTATTTTTTCAATTGAAGTAAGCACATCATAAAACGTCTCTAAACCGAGAATTATTTTTTCGACAGAATTTATCACCAATAAGATAATGATCTCTGCTGCTACAAACTGTCCGATATTCATTTGTTGTGACAGTACAAGAAATCCACCTATGGAGAGTAAACTTGCTGTAATAATGATTTTAAAAATGATTAATTGACTGAATTGTCGTTGAATAATTTTAAAATGCTTTTCTCGATAGATTAAATAGTCGCCTACAAGATTGTTGTTTTTTTGCAAGCCATAATTGTAATTCAAGTCATTTTTGAAACTGTAATTATTACGTGCCATTTCTTGTAACCAGCCTGCAACTTTATACTTAAATTTTGATTCTTTTAAACTAGTTTCTAGACCAGATTTATATGAAAACTTAAAAATAAAAAACAACAGTAAGAACAGTAAGAATCCAAAAACAATAAAGTAAGGATGGTATAAAGAAAGCAAAATAAGGCCGAAAATAATTTGCAACAAAGCTGCTGAGAAGTCAATTAATAACTTCGAAGTTCCTTTTTGAATGTTTATAGTGTCAAAAAAACGATTGGCTAACTCGGGAGGATAGGTGTCGTAAAGCTCTTCGTTTTTTATCTTTGGCAAACGGGCCGCAAATTCAAAAGAGGAGCGTACGAATATTTTTTGTTGTAAGTTTTCTGTAATTCGAAGTTGCATTAGCGACAAAATCCCAACTAGTGCTACGCCAAAAACGACCAAAACGATCAACACAATCCAGGAAGCACTCACGCGCCCAGATTGAATAAAATTTATAATGGCTTGAATACCAAGCGGCAATGACAAGCTTATTAATCCAGCAAAAATAGCATAGAAAAATATTTGATATACATCTTTCCGGTCTAATGCCAGTAAATTATAAAATCGTTCTAAAGGTGTGTTTTTCATATTTTTTTATTTGGTAATTATTTTCACTAAATCGATATAAAAATGAGTAGGTGAAATAGTTTCGTTACAATTTGTTATTGTTTTTAAATGATCTTTCAAAAAATGTTGATGCAAGGCTCCTTCTACAATTGAAGAGGCTAAACTTTTAGCAAATTGGTACTCTGGATTTACCGCCTCAATCATTGCGATAATACGATTAATGACTTTTTTATACACTAAAAATAAACCTATTTTGTTTTCCTCATCAACTTCTTTAGTTAAAAGGGTTTTGGTGAATTCGGCGATGATGATCTTGTTTAATATCGCTTCATTAATATGCGCAGTGTTAGAATCGTCTTCTATTTTTTCGGTAACAATAGCGATTGCTTTTTTTAGTTTTTCAAGAGGATTAGCTATGTTGTTGGTAGCAAAAACTAATTTATATTCCATCCATCCCCAATACCACGAGGACAAGTACAAAAGCAACTTATGCTTACTTTCAAAATATCGGTAAATAGAGCTTTCATTAGACCCAATGCTTTCCCCTAATTTCTTGAAGGTAAAATTCTCAAAGCCAATTTCATCAATAAGTAAGATACTGTTTTCTATTATTTTTTTACCTAAAGTGGAGGTTTCGGGATTTTTAACGTACAACTTTTCGTTAATAGTAATACTAATATTTGGTAAAATAGCGTCCATAATGTTTGTTTAATCTCAAATTTGAATTTAGTATCTGTTTTTAATTTTATCCTGTTAGAAATTCACTGTAAATCCAAAATTCAAATTTTTCATGTCTTGTAAGTCGGTTTTTATTTTGTTGTCTTTTAAATCTAAAAATTTGAGATGATCTAATTCTTTTAAAACTGGAACTTTCTCAATTTGATTATTTCCAAGAAATAAATTTTCTAGATTTTTTATTTTTAATAATTCACTTGGTAGTGTTTTGAGGTGATCATTTTCTAGATACAAAGATTTAAGGATTGGTAACTTAGCTAAAACATTAAGTGTTTGTGGTAAGTCCATTCTGCTTTCATCGTTTAATCGTACTTCTTCAAGTAATTTTAGATTTGAGAAATCACTAGGAAGCATATCAAAGTCATTACCACTTAAGTCAATTGATTTTAAAGTTTTTATTTTTGTAATACCACTTGGAATTTCTTTCAAATGGTCATTTTTCAAACTCAAGTATTCTAAGTTTATAAATTTAGACCAATCCACACCATCAAGTTTTATGTTTTGATTGCTTAAATTCAATCGATAGATAAGTTCTGGATTTTTTAAAGCATCATTAAGATCATTGAATTCTCTGTTTTTGTCATACTGTATTTGACCCCATAAACTAGATGTGAGTAAAAGTACAATTGCAGAAAAAAAGTATGTTTTCATAGTTTTGGTTTTTAATTCAAACAAAAGTACACCATAATTAATAGTAATACTATCATTTTGTTGTTATTTAACGATAATTTAAGATGAAAATTATAGTACCATTGCACGGTGTAATTCACACAAAAAAGCATACAGTTTAGTATGCTTTTGTATCTAAAATTAAATAATATAATTAATTTGCTTTGCTAATTTTACTTTGATGTCAATTTTTAATTGATTTCATTTAGAAGCTGTAATTTAAATGCTTGCATTTTGTCTCAATTGAAGTATTTACAGCAAACTAATCTGTATTTAAGATAATACATGTAAGACTTATTTAGCTGTTAAATCAATTCCTATTGCGGTATTTACAACAAAGCCATTATTGTTTTGGAACACGTTTCGCTGATCGATTTTCCTGCCAAGTTGTACCCTTTGATTGAGGTAACCACCTTCAATTCTTAAATTAGAATTAAATTTATAACCCAATAGCAACCCAATTCTATTTTGGTCAAAAATATTTTCATTTACATTTTTACCAAAACCAATAAATATCTCATTATATGCAGCTACATAAGGAGTTTTGTTTGCAATCTCATTGCCCTTTAAAGGCATCTGAATGCGGAACATGTATCGTAAGCGGTTTAAAAAAAGGTAATCATCTTCAACAATTAATTCTGGTTTTGTATATCTACCTACAAATCGTTGCTCCAGCATAAAGCGATGCGACAACTCCACCTTTGAAATTTTATCGGTCAACGTTACCATTTGAAAAATTCGATGCTCGGTAAAATCCTTGCCTAGACCATTAATTGGGAAATCTCCATACGGATAGGTTTCAATCCATGCGTAACCCGCTCTCAATTGTATTTTAGGATTGGCTTGATAATTTAATCCTACCCTTAAAAGGCCTTGTTGTTTGTCATTGACGTAATTGTCTCTTCGCCATTGATATTCTGAGTGGATACTAAATTGTTTTGCTATTTTAAAAGTTCCAAAATAGCCCAGCCAGCCTATTTGGTTGTTATCTTGGATCCTTGTGCTTTGAGCAAATACACTGCTGAAGACAAGCAGCAGCAGTGTTGATAAAACAATTTTCTTCATTTACATTATTTCTTAAGTTGAGGTAAATTATGTAACGTTTCTTGTAAAAATTCGACTTTTCCAGTGTGAATGTCATAAACGGCACCTACAATTAAAATTTCTCCGTTTTTATATTTCTTGTGCAAAATAGGATCTAAGTCACGTAAATTATTTACTTGGTCAATCACATTTTGACGGACAGCATTATTAACTGGATTCCCAGGTAAATGAGCACATTTAGCAACCGCAGGTTTAATTTCATTTATTAAGGTTACAATATGACCAGGCACATCTTCTGGGCGTTCTACAGCTGCAGCTACGGCACCACATTCTGTGTGTCCGAGTACTACAATTAGTTTTGTTTTCAATTTTAAAACAGCAAACTCCATACTGCCATAGGATGCAGCTGCAGATACTTGCCCTGCTGTTCTGATGATAAATAAATCACCTAAACCTTGATCGAAAATCATTTCATTAGGAACTCTAGAGTCTGAACAGCCTACAATTGTTGCAAAAGGTTCTTGACCGTTTTCAAGGCTTTTGATGGTGTTCATGTCTTGCCTTGGTTTGATTGTTTTTCCTTCAATAAAACGCTTGTTTCCACCCATTAGTTTCTTTAACGCTATTCTTGGATCTGCATAAGCAGAATCTCTATTGACAACATAATGTTCCTTTCTCCATTGTGGAGAATCAATTTCAGCTTTTATAACTGGGTTCTTTTTGTTTTTCTTTTCTTGTGAAAAGGATGAAAAACCAACACATACGCACATTAAAAATAGAATTATCTTTTTCATAATCGTAATTTATTAGAGTTAAACTTTTTTAGTTGATACAAATATACTCTAAAATAATAGTAATACTATTAATTGCGAAACTTTAACTTATGTTAATGCGAAATAAGCTTTTAATTGTGAGAGTCTAATTCATAAAAAAAGAGCTGATCAAAAATACTTTTGACAACTCTTTAGTTTTTAATTATTTTTCATTTGTTTAACGGTCACCATTTTTACCAGGCGCTCCATTTTTTCCATTCTCGGTTCCTATTCCCTTTGAACCATTCTCACCAGGGCTACCATTCTTGCCTGTTCCTAATGAGGAACAACTTGATAGTGAGATAATTAATAACGCAATGATAAACTTTTTCATAATAATGAATGACAAGTCATTACCTCAGGTTTTTCAACCCCTAATAGTTCTAAAATAGTTGGAGCAATATCACCTAATACACCATCATGGATCAATCGTATGTCTTTGTCTACCAGAATTATTGGAACTGGATTTGTCGTGTGCGCTGTATTTGGACTGCCATCAGGATTAATCATCGTTTCACAATTTCCATGATCTGCAATTACTAGTGTTGTATAATTATGGGCTAGTGCGGTTGTAATCACCTTTTCTACACATTGATCAACAGCTTCACACGCTTGTATTGCTGCACTCATAATTCCTGTATGGCCCACCATATCGCCGTTGGCAAAGTTGAGACAAACAAAATCTACTTCTTCTTTCTCTAACTCTGGCACAAGGGATTCTGTCAATTCAAAGGCGCTCATTTGTGGTTGTAGATCATAAGTGGCCACTTTTGGAGAATTTTTCAAGATGCGGCTTTCGCCAATAAATGGCTGCTCTCTACCTCCAGAAAAGAAAAAAGTAACATGCGGATATTTCTCTGTCTCCGCAATACGGATTTGCTTTTTGCCCGCTTTCTCCAGGACTTCACCTAGCGTTTCCGTAATATTATCTTTATTGTAAACGACCTTTATATTTTGGTACGTTTCGTCATAATTGGTAAGCGTGACATAATACAAATTGAGTTTGTGCATATTTTGCTCATGACAATCCATTTGCGTTAAAACTTCCGTTAATTCTCGTCCTCGATCGGTTCTGAAGTTAAAGAAAATAACTACATCATCTTCTTCAATTTGTGCTAGTGGTATATTATTTTCATCGACCATCACTGTTGGGTGAATAAATTCGTCGGTTACATTTACTTCATAACTTTCTTCGATGGAAGCAACGGCATTTGTAGTATGAGTTCCTATTCCATTGACTAATAAATCATAAGCGAGTTTTATTCGTTCCCAGCGTCTGTCTCGATCCATTGCGTAATAACGTCCCACAATCGAAGCGAGTTTTACGGTAGTGTTTGCGATATAATCTTGTAAATCTTGAATGTAATGTTTGCCTGATTTAGGATCTACGTCACGACCATCCGTAAAAGCGTGAACAAAAACTTTTTGCAAGCCATATTGTTGGGTAGCATCAATCAATCCGCGCAAATGGGAGGTATGGGAGTGTACACCGCCATCAGAAACTAAACCTAAAAAATGTACTTTTTTGTTGTTTATTTTGGCATACGTAAAAGCATCTACTAAAACTTGTTCTTTGGCTAAAGTGTCGTGCGCTACTGCAAGGTTAATTTTAGCTAAATCTTGATACACAATTCGGCCAGCGCCAAGATTCATATGTCCAACTTCACTGTTCCCCATTTGGCCATCAGGCAAACCCACATTTAACCCATCCGTTCGTAGTTGTGCACTTGGAAAATTGCGATATAAACTATTTATAAATGGGACATTAGCATTATCAATCGCTGAAACCGCAGGATCAGGAGATTTCCCCCAACCGTCTAAAATCATTAGAATTACTTTTTTGTTCATTACCGTATGTTTTAAACAAAGATAAAGTATTTCTAAAAAAGTTCGAATCAATAGAAAACACTATTATACATTAAAAGTGTATGTCTAACAAAAAATGATAATTGTGTTATGTAAGGATATTTTTTTTAAAATTAATGCATTTAGAATTTATTTTTGACCTGATTATAATCAATAAAATAGCGCACACTGATAGAGAAAACGTGACTTAAGGTTTCATTGGTCAGTAAATTAGTAACATTATCCCTAAAATCTTTATTAATATTTCTCTCGAAGGCACCTGCATTATTTCGATATAAAACAGAAACTTGACTGCCAGGCGCAAACCACCAAGTATAAGACAAATCTGCATTCCAAGAATAAAAACTCGAGTTTTTATTTACGTCATAACCTGCAAAATCAGCTAGCCTTCCGTTTTGTTCTAGGGACAACGAATTTTTATTTTCGGCATACGACCAGTAATGACGTAACGCAATATTAAAGGTCATCTGGCTGTTGAGTGCATATTTGCCAGAGAGTGTATTAGAGTAGGTGATGACATTTCTATTTGCAAAAATAATCGTATTGGGCGTTGCCGCATTCATATCTTCATTGATACTGTCAATGTATCCTTTATTATTGTTTTGTCTAAAAAAATTGAAGTTATAACTTAATGATAATTTATCGCTAAAACGGTATCTTGGACCAACTGAAAAACCGTAGGAATTTCGTCCAGCCTCGTTAAAAACCGCATAAGATGGGTTAAAATCAAAAGCAAAAGGATTGTTGTAATTGGTCGAAACGTAGATGAATCCTCCAATTTTTGTCGGCCTAATAACAAATCTATTCGCCGCTCTAGGCTCGTAATAGTCATAAGCTTCTACCACATTTGCATCGAAACCTACACCAAAATAATGATTTTTTTTGTTGTTAGAATTTATTTGAAAATTGATATTGTTCGATTGTATCTTTCCTGTTTCTTTTTGAAATTGAGAATAACCATTGATTCGTGCGCTAAAGGAGTTGAAATACTTGGTAGGATTTAAGATTCTGTAACTTGCATTTCCATACAAACTGTAATAATTTGTTTCGAAGTTAATTCCTAAATCGTTGTTGTCAAAGTCTTTGGTCATGATATCAGCGCCAATTCCATAACGATATTTCCCACTGGTTTCTGAAAAATTCAGTTGAGAATTAATCCCTTTTTTATCTTCAATTGCGTTGATATAACTGTATTTAAAATCGCCAGCAATATTATAGGTGTTTTTCTTGGTATTCAAATCCCAAACTAATGCTGTGACATTTCCATCTCTAAAATTTCCGTTTCGCGTTACATTCGTATTTACAAATGAAATGGAGGAATTTTTGCGAAAGCGCTGATCGAGCACTAAAACATTGTAATTTGCCAAGGGTTCTACAAGCTCGTTTCTGGTATCTTTTGTAATTTTATTTTGGATGGTTGCACTGGTTTTTTCGGTAACCGCATTCAAGATTCCCACTCCCAAACCGTTTTTTGTTCTTCCAGATATTTTGAAAGCGTTGATCAAGTTTACGCTTGCAGGATTATCTATAATTTCCTCGTTGGTTTGTACCGTTGGATATTTACTTGGATTTCCACCGATTCTTCTGGAATAAACTAAGTTTCCTTTGCTAAACAAATCAGTTCCTTCTGTAAAAAAAGGTCTGTTTTCATTAAATTGTTGTTCGAATGGACCTAAATTCAGGATTTGATCATCGTATTTGGTTTGCCCAAAATCAGGAATTAGAATCATATCCAGCGTAAAAGCGTCGTTTATTCCATACTTTAAATCCAATCCGCCTTTGAGTGTTCCGTATGTTTTTTGTTGTGCATTTGCATTGACATAAAAAGAAGAATAAGGTAAAAGAAAAAGTCGGGTAGGTGGTTTTATATTTTCAATACCTTGAAGAATTCCAGTTTGTTGGGTAAAAGTTCCTAGTTTAGAGTCAATGAAATTCCAAGTATATTTAAAACGGTCGCGTCTTATTTCTCTGAAAAAATTAAGTCCCCATGTTTGTTTGCTTTCTGCTGAAAAACGCAATGCCGCATAAGGGATTCGCATCTCAACCACCCAACCTTCAGCTGTGATTATGGCTTTACTTTTCCAGACCGCATCCCAGGAATAATCTTCTCCATTTGTGTCTGTAGTAATGCAATCTGCCTGACCATCTGCTGCGTTTACAAAAAATTGAAAGTCTTGCTGACCATCGTTAAACCCATTAATGAATACTCCAAAAAGATCTGATGTCCCAAAATTATCTCGTTGTGTAATCTCTTTTAATATTTTTTCGGGATTTTCATCGCGTAGCAAAGCACCTATGTAAATCGCATCATTGTCATAAAGTACTTTAACTTCGGTTTTTCTATTTTCTGGAATTGGCTTGCCGTTATCAGGTTCAAATGTTATAAAATCAGAGGCGATAGCTGCTGACTTCCAAATGCTTTCGTCTAACTTTCCGTCAATTTCTATTTTTTCTGTAATGAATTTGGTCTGCAAAGTTTTTTTTTGGCTGTAGCCAAATAGGGAAAAAAAGAGTGCGCAAAGAATGAATAGATTTTTCATGAAACGATTGATTGGTGATTGATGCTATATGTAAAACCAAAATAGTTTCATGGGTAAAACACCATTTCACTGCATAGTTTGCCTTAATAGACTTCCTTTTTAAGTGAATGTTACAGTTTAAGCAGGAAAATTAGAATTTATTTTTTATGGTGTTGTAATCTATAAAATAACGTACACTCACAGAAAGTACCGAGGTAAGGTCACTGTTAAAAATATTTTTTAGATTTCTGGATAGCTCTTTTTCAACTATGTTGGCTCGTTCCAACCCATAATTACGATATAAAACAGATATCTCACTTCCTGGAGCAAACCACCAAGAATAGGATAAATCGAAGTTCCAGGAATTGAAATTTCGGTCTTTGTTTTTTGCGTAAGTTGTGTTTGGAGATAGATATCCGCTATTTTGCAAAGTAAAGAATTCATGGTTTTTAGAATAAGACCAGTAATACCTAGCGGTTAGGTTGAGAGTCATTTTGTTGTTTAAGGAATATTTTCCAGTTAGATCATTTTGCAAAATTTCTCGGTTGCGTTCTGCAAATATTATTTCAGAAGCATCATCAAAGCCAACCCAACCTCGATCATTATTGATTTTAGTGTATTCTGTTGAATAAGCCAAGGAGAACTTATCGTTGAAACGGTATTTTGGACCTAAATAAAAACCATATGAGTTTCTGCCTTTTTCATTAAAAGCTGTAAATGTGGGCTGCACCACTATCGTGAAAGGATTATTATCATTGGTGGAAAAATTTACTACGGTAATAATTCTTTCAGGAATGAAAACATATCGACCAAATTCACGAGGTTCATAAAAATCAAAAGTTGGGAGTGGTGAAAGTTCAAATATCAATTCCATAGCATCATTTTTCAAGGTTGTCGCGCGAAGCTCTGTGCCAAAAGCTCCTGTTTGTAGTTTTTTTGTGGTGTTATCCCATTCAAAATTGATGTATTCATTTATTCTAAATGTATTGAAAACTTTGGTAGGATTCACTATTCGGTAACTCGCGTGTCCATACGCATTGTGATAATTAGAATAAAAGCTGATTCCTAAATCATTTAAATCATAGTTTTTAGAAACATATTTTCCCGAAAATCCATACCTATACTTTCCACTGGTTTTTTCAAGTCCTATTTCAGTTTTAAAACCATTGTAATCTTCAACAGTATTGATAGCATTGTATTTAAAGTTGCCATATAAATTATAAGTGTTCGCTTTTGTATTTAAGTCAAACAACAACGCCGAAACATTGGCGTCTCTAAAATTTCCGTTCCGAGTAGTATTTGCATTAACAAAAGTTACTGATGAGTTTTGATTAAAACGTTGATCAAGAACCAACATGTTATAGTTAGTTAGCGGTTCAATTACCTCTTTTCTTACTTCTCCTGTATCATTATTTAAGATAGTAGCTTTAGTTTTTTCTGTAACAGCGTTCAAAAATCCAATACCTAGGCCTTTCTCGGTACGTCCAGATATTTTTACGGCATTCAATAAATCAACGGTACCTGGATAATCCGTAATTTCTTCGTTTAATTCGGTTACAGGCTCGTTAGTAGGAGCACCACCAATTCGTCGGGAGTAAAATAGTCCGCCTTTACTGAATAAATCAGTCCCTTCTGTAAAAAAAGGTCTGTTTTCCTCAAATCTTTGTTCAAAAGGCAAGAGATTTAAAATGGCATTGTCAAATTTTGTTTGTCCAAAATCAGGTACTAAAATAGCATCTAAAGTAAAGGAGTCGTTAAGGCCGTATTTGATGTCTAGTCCCGCCTTAAAAGTTCGGTCAGAGCCAATATCGCTCTCTTGATAATAGGCTGAAGTGTATGGAATTATAAAAAGTCGGGTTGGGGTTTGTATATTTTCAATTCCTTCAAGAATACCAGCCTGCGGAATCACCGCTCCAATTTTAGTATCAATCCGGTTCCAAGTATATTTTTGAACATTGCGTTTAATCTCCCGCATAAAGTTTAATCCCCAAGTTTGTTTCTCGGCTTTTGAAAATCGTAAAGCCGCATATGGGATTTTCATTTCAACTACCCAGCCAAAATCTGTAAGTGCAACTTCACTATCCCAAATGGCATCCCAACTAAAATCTTCATAATCCTCCGTGGCTAAACAATCCATTTGCACTCCAGCAGCACTTACAAAAAAACGAAAGTCTTGTTGGCCATCATTAAACCCATTGATGTAAACCGAAAAGTGATCTGATACTCCAAAAACATCTCTATTGGTTATTTCTTTTTGAATTTTATCTGGTTCGTTGTCATACAGCAATGCCGAGATGTAAATGGCATTGTTGTCGTACACTATTTTAACCTCGGTTTTTTTATCGTTGGGCATGGGTTTCCCATTATCTGGTTCAAACATCACAAAATCAGTCGCTATTGACGCTGTTTTCCATATGTCTTCATTTATTTTCCCGTCGATGCGGATTGTGGAAGAACTGAGTTGAGCTTGAAGTGTTTTTTTTTGACCAAACGAATTGATACAGCAAGACAATAAGAAAAATAATGAAAGATAAATAAGCTTTGGCATGAATTTGGTTTAAGGTATTTGTAATAGATAATAAAAGTAGTACATAATAAGATTTTGGCATCGGTCTTTAGGTGTTTTTTTAATTTAATTTGTCAAATTAAAATTAAAGTTTTCATAATTATGGTTTTTTCAATACTATTATCCGTAGGTTTGCAATCCCGAATTTCACTAATAACCTAAAGAAAATCAATGATTTATAACTTATTTCCTGCTGTTCTGTTTTTTCTGCTTACTTTTTCTTTCAATAAAACAAATTTAATTGAGCCTACAAATCCTAAACCTATCGTTTATACCAAAACACTTAAAACAAGTGTAGAGGGTAAAATAAGTGTAGCATATAGCTCTTTACATTCAGATAAATTTGATTTGCCAAAACTAGAAAGTTTTTCAGAAGCTTTAAAAGGATATTATTCTTTAAAAGACAAAGGATTGATTAAGAAAGATATTTTAACTTTAGTTGATTTTAGCTTGTCGTCTAATTCCAAAAGACTCTGGGTTATTAATCTTGCTACAGGCGATATATTATTTCATTCACTTGTTGCACATGGCAGAAACACTGGAGATGAGTTTGCTTCTAATTTTTCAAATGCTGCAGAGTCCTATAAAAGTAGTTTGGGCTTTTATGCCACAGGCGAAATTTATAATGGCAAACATGGAATGTCTCTAAAATTAGATGGACTAGAAAAGGGAGTGAATGACAATGCACGTGCAAGAGGCGTGGTGATGCATGCTGCAGATTATGTGTCGAATTCATTTATTAGAAACAACAATAGATTAGGAAGAAGCCAAGGCTGTCCTGCTGTTCCCGTTGAGTTGTCTAAAGAGATTATTAGTGTCATAAAAAACAAATCGTGTTTCTTTATTTATCATCCTTCCAGAGTTTCTAAATTTAGAGCGCAATCAATTTCTTAGCGTAATAAACAAAATAGATATCAAGAGGTTGGTTTTTTTAACGGGTTAATAAGTTTATAAATGCCAATTATGCAATAAAATGGTTTTTAATCAAGTATTTTGAGTCGTTTTTAATTTTTTTTAAAATATTTTTGATTTGATTGGAATGGTATAATATTTTCATATTAAATTATTTAGGATTTAAATCTTCACAATAGAGCGATGTTAAGCACCGCAATTTTTTTCTTTTTAAAAAAAAAGCTTGCATCAAAGGAAACTTATTAAGTATATTTGCACTGTTGTAATGCGAAAGTAGCTCAGTTGGTAGAGCTCCAGCCTTCCAAGCTGGTTGTCGCGAGTTCGAGCCTCGTCTTTCGCTCTAGGTCTCATTCGAGATTTTTTTTATTGTAATGCGAAAGTAGCTCAGTTGGTAGAGCTCCAGCCTTCCAAGCTGGTTGTCGCGAGTTCGAGCCTCGTCTTTCGCTCTAAAGCCTTAAACTTTTGTTTAAGGCTTTTTTATTTTAAGTTTTTGCGAGTGCCAAAGTTGGGTACCTGTAATTGCTATGATACAATAGGACGTCTCTTATTACCCATTATAAAGCCGAAACATTACGTTTCGGCTTTTTTGTGAGCTATTTTTTAGATTATTTCAAAAAATGTAAATCAATTCCACTTTCGATTTCTTCAGGTGTTTGGTTTTGTCGGAACAAACGCGCGGTTAAATCTCCTTTCAAAGTAATGGTTTCGCCTTTTACATCCAGCCAACTTCCTTCTCTTAGTCCTAAGACAGGTACCGAATTATAAGCATGATATTCTTGTATTCTGGTTTCTCTGGTTTCTCCCATGTGTTTAGAATTGATATCGGGATCTAAATAATGTGGGTTTAGATTAAATGGAATTAATCCTAACGTTTTAAAACTTGGCGGAAAAACAATCGGCATGTCATTTGTAGTTTGCATGGTTAGTCCACAAATATTACTTCCGGCGCTAGTTCCCAAATAGGGAGTTCCGTTTTTCACTACTTCAGAGAGCGTTTCCATTGCGTTGGTTTTATATAATTGAGAAACTAAAACAAATGTGTTTCCACCTCCAGTAAAAATGCCTTCAGCTTTTTTCAAGGCTTGTGGTGCCTCTTCAAACTGATGAATTCCGATTACCTTTTTATTTATTTTGGCGAAAGCCAAGCTAACCATAGCAGTATATTCGTCGTGTGATATGCCGCCTGGTCTTGCATAAGGGATAAAAAGAATGGTAGAACAGTTTCGAAAATGAATTTTTAATTCAGGTAATAAATAGTCTAGATAATTTTGATTAGCAAGCGTAGAGGTACTTGCGATGAGTATGTTTTTCATTTTTAAGTGCATAATTTGCGTTAAAGGTATAAAATCACTGTACTTATTCTCGTATTTTTAATTAACATTTTTTTATCAAGCTATTAGTACTTAATTTGGAATGCATTAAGATACTTTTACGAACGGTTAGTAACGAATTGCAAAAATGGATGATTAGAATTGTTTACTTTTTTTTGGCATTTGTAGTTGCGAATGGTCTAGCTCAAGAGTCTTTTCGTGTAAAATTGAAAGGAAGAACTACTTTTGAATTCTCAGCTTTGGAGGGAATTACCGTATTGAATTTAAAAAGTCAGCAAGCGGTAGTTTCAGATAAATTGGGAAATTTTTCTATACTGGCTAGAGTTGGAGACAGTTTATGCTTCGCCGAAGGGCAATTTAAAGAGGTTAAGATTGGCCTAACTCAAAAGGATTTTGAAAAAGAAATACTTACTGTACAGATGGCGCTCAAAGTGAATGAATTGAAAGAAGTTGTTGTCAAAAATGATATCAACGCGGTCTCTATGGGGATAATTCCAAAGGGGCAAAAAACATATACTCCAGCAGAAAGAAAATTATATACTGCAACTGATCTCAATGCTTCGGCTAATGTGGGCAGTATGATGGGAGGATCTGTTTCTGCCGATCCACTTTTGAATTGGATTTCGGGACGAACAAAAATGCTTAAAAAAGAACTCGAAGTTGAAAAGAAAGAATCCTATTTGCGACAATTAGAGAATTGGTTTACGCCAGATTATTTTGTTAATAAATTGAAAATTCCTGCGGAGTATGTCAAGGGATTTCAATATTATAGTATTGAAAACGAGTTTTTAGTGGCTGTTTTAAAAACTAAGAATAAGACAATGACCACTTTTTTAATAGGAGAATTGGCTTTAAAATATAAAGAGATAATCGCTAGTGAAAATTAAATATACCTTACAGATACTACTCTTTTTGTTAGTTCAAATTTGTTTTGCTCAAACGGGTAACATTCGCGAACTACGCGGAAAAATCAGTGCCGATTCGCTGGCGGTCGATCGCATTACAATTGAAAATGTAACCACAGATAAAACTGTCTTTTCGGACAGCAAGGGTTTCTTTACCATAGCGGCAAAGGAAGGTGATGTTTTAGTTTTTACAGCGGTTCATCTAGAGGGACTTCGCAGAAGAATTAATCAAGAAGATTTTTTACTAGATAGTATAACAATTAACATGATTCCTAAAAGTATCTTGTTGAACGAAGTCTTTGTGAACGAATCTACAATCACGGCGGAAAGTCTTGGAATTATTCCGTACGGCCAAAAAAAGTATACGCCAGCCGAGAGAAAATTATACACTGCAACCTCTGGCGGCGGGATTGATGGGTTGTTAAATACTATTTCTGGCCGAAAAGCAATGCTGAAAAAAGAAATCATTGTCGAAAAGAAATTGCAGCTTTTGGATCGAATTGATGATCTTTTTGAAGACAAGTTCTATCTTGAAACTCTTAAGATTCCACAGGATTATATACGAGGATTTCAATATTATTGTATTGATGATGTAGCCTTTGCTAATGCTTTGCGAGCTAAAAACAAGACGCTGATTCAATTTTTAATAGTCAAACTAGCTGAAAATTATAACGAAATTATTGCGGGTGAAAATAAATAGTAGTCTTTTACTAGTATTGTGTTTGGTCTACCAAATTTCTATTGGTCAAACTCCTGCTGAGAGAATGCTTCGCGGTACAATAAGAGTCGATGCTACCCATGCAAGTGGAGTAAGTATTCTAAACTTAAGCACTGATAAATCTACCACCACAAATCAAGATGGAGAATTTGTAATTATGGTCCGAATAAATGATGTGCTAGTTTTCACTGCCGTGAATGTAGAAACCACAAAACGGGTAATCAAGCAAGAAGACTTTATGTTGGGTTTGGTACATGTAGAAATGAAAAGCAAAGCCACTCCGCTTAAAGCAGTTATTATTAATTCAAATACAATAAATGCCGTTTCAGAAAGAATTGTTGCTAAGGAACCTAAGAAATATACCGTTGCAGAAAGGCGATTGCGCACTGCAGGAGATTTTAAACCAATTATGTTATTAGGATTATTGGGCGGGGTAATGCCTCTTGACCCGATTATCAATAAAATTAATGGGCGAACTAAGCGTCTCAAAAAATTAGTTTTCGTAGAAAAAAAAGAGAAGTACATTAAAATGATTTCTGAATGGTATGAGCATGATTATTTTACGACGCAATTAGGGTTGCCTGCGGAATATGTAAGTGGATTTAAATATTATCTTGTCGAAAATGAATTTTTTGTAAAAATCTTAGAGTCAAAGGATCAAGAAAAAATTACTTTTTATTTGGTGGGCTTGGCACAAGACTATAATAATTTATTGAAAAGTGAAAGTCAAATAGATCGCAACAAATAAAAAAATATAAAATGAAGACGATATTAAAAATCTTTTTTTTGATTTTCATCTGCCAAGTTTCTTTTGGTCAAAATGAAAATAGAAAACCATTACACGGTCAATTTACAAATGAATCAACGATGGTAGACAACGGCTATGTTATTAATTTAAATTCAAAAACCAGAACTTTTATAAGCAGTCAAGGTTTTTTTGATATTTTGGCCAAAGCCAAAGACACATTGCTGGTTTCTAGTGCCTCTTTTAAGTCAAAAAAAATAGTAATTCAAGATAAGGATTTCGCAAAACCGCTATTTGTAATTGCTTTGGAAACACAAACTACAGTGTTGAAAGAAGTTATTGTAAAACGTAAAGCCGAAATAAAACCAATAACTGGGAACACGCAAAGTATTGTTGACGTGCAATTTATTGATGATGTAAAGTCTTCTCCTATAAATAGGACGATGCCATCTGACGGTAGCATAAAAAATGGAATGGATTTTGTAAAGATTTACAAAATGGTATCTAAATTATTCACCAAAGATTCGGCTAAAAAAAGTGATTTGAATCCTACTATTGATTTTTCAGAAACGGTTGGAAAAGGAATTGACAAGTATTTTTTTACCACTACTTTGCAGTTAAAAAACGAGGAAATTGGATTGTTTCTGGAGTATTGTGAGAATGATCCAAAGTCAAAAACGCTTTTAAAACAAGAAGACGAATTTCTACTAATTGATTTTCTAATCACCAAGAACGAGGAGTTTAAAAGAATTACTACTTTTGAAAAATGAAATTGCATTGTTTCCAGAATACAAATAAGATTGAAGCTGCCATGTTTCGATAAAAAACAAATAGAATCTCTACATGAAAAAAACAATTTTAATTACTTTTTTTGGGTTATTATTTTTAACTACAACTTCCTTTGCCGTGCATAAATTTTATGTAGCCTTGTACCAAGTTAATTATGCTCCGCAAAAGAAAATGGTGCAAATTACGGCTCGTATTTTTGTAGATGATTTGAATGCTGCCATTGGAAAAAAATATACTAAAAAAGTTAATTTAGGTTCTGAAAAAGAAACAGATGAAGATCTCACATTATTAAAGAAGTATTTAGCCGAAAAATTCAGCATTAAAATCAACGGACAGTCCAAGACCATGACGTTATTAAGCAAAGAAATGGAAGGAGACGTGCTCATTTGTTATTTAAGTATTAAGGAAATTCCTAAAATTAATGCAATTGAAATATTCAACACCGTTATTATAGAAGGAAATTCAGAACAGCAAAATATTATGCATTTTAACGTAAGTGGGATCAAAAACACCATACTTTTTACAGAATCAACATCAAAAGGAATGTTAAAATATGAATAAATTAAGATAAATGTATTTTTAATTATTATTTTCACACACTGAAAAACCAGATTCAACCTATGAAAAAATTTACCTTATTATTACTTCTTCCAGCAATGTTATTCGCCCAAGAGAAAACGGCACCTGTTGCACCTAAACAAACAGGAAAATACGACACCAATAAGTTTAGTCAAATGTATGATTTGTTAGCTACGCCTAACATGTTTCGTACGGCTTCTGGAGCGCCAGGTCCAGCTTATTATCAGCAACAAGCAGATTACAAGATCAATGTAGAGCTTGATGATAAAAAATCGAAATTAAGTGGGTCTGAAACCATTACTTACTATAACAATTCGCCAGATACTTTAGAGTATTTGTGGGTTCAGTTAGACCAAAATCAAGCTGCTAAAACGTCTCAGACACCTTTGGCGGAAAGCCAAAGAATAGAACAGGTTTTTCCTGCTGGAAATTTTGCAAATAAGTTTTTAAAACAAGAACAAGAGCGCGGTTTTAATATTGAGTTCGTAAAGGATGTAAAAGGAAATTCTTTGTCCTATTCCATCAATCAAACCATGATGCGCATCAATTTAGCCTCTCCAATGAAGCCAGGTGATAAATTCACTTTCTCTATCAATTGGTGGTATAATATTAATAATTACAGACAAGATGGTGGTCGTTCAGGCTACGAATTGTTCGAAAAAGAAGGAAATAAATTATATGTAATTGCACAGTTTTATCCAAGAATGGCAGTTTATAATGATGTTGAAGGCTGGCAAAACATGCAGTTCTGGGGAACAGGAGAATTTACATTGCCTTTCGGGAATTTTGATGTAAACATTACTGTGCCTGCTGATCACGTGATGGAAGCTACAGGAGAGCTTATGAACAGAAGCGAAGTGTTTACCGCAGAACAAGTAAAAAGATACGAACTGGCTCAAAAATCATTTGACAAGCCTGTTGTAATTGTTACACAAGCAGAAGCGGAAGCAAGTGAAAAGGGATTTTCAGAAAAGAAAAAAACATGGAAATTTAGCGCTAAAAACGTGAGAGATTTTGGTATTGCTACTTCTAGAAAATTCATTCTAGATGCTATGGCAGTACAATTGAACAACAAAACGGTTATGGCGATTTCAGTGTATCCAAAAGAAAGTAATCCACTTTGGGGGGAAACTTCTACTAGAACAGTGGCGCATACTTTGAAAAGTTATTCAGCTCATACTTTTGATTATCCTTATCCAAAAGCGGTATCAGTATCAGCAGAAGATCAAGGAATGGAATATCCGATGATATGCTGGAATTATGGTCGTCCTGATGAAAAAGGAGTTACTAGCGAGCGTACAAAAAATGGAATGATCGGTGTAGTAATTCACGAAGTAGGACACAATTTCTTTCCAATGATTGTCAATTCTGATGAACGTCAGTGGTCTTGGATGGATGAAGGATTAAATACCTTTATGCAATACATGGCCGAACAAGAAATGGGAACAAACTTCCCGTCTAGTCGCGGACCAGCAAGTAAAATTGTTCCTTACATGAGCGGAGATCAAAAATTTTTGGAGCCAATTATGTCAAACTCCGAAACAATAGTTCAATTTGGAGCTAATGCGTACGGGAAGCCTGCAACAGGATTGAATATCCTGAGAGAAACAATTATGGGAAGAGAATTGTTTGACCATGCTTTTAAAGTATATGCCAACCGATGGAAATTTAAACATCCTACACCAGAAGACTTTTTTAGAACTATGGAAGATGCCTCGGCAGTAGATTTAGATTGGTTTTTTAGAGGATGGTTTTATTCTACAGATTTTGTAGATATCGGAGTGAAGGAAGTAAAACAATATTTTGTATCTGAAACTGCAACCAAAGAGTTAAAAGATGCGGTAGTTCGAAGAGGACGTTTTGGACAAGAAAAAGGACCTTTCGTTTATTTAGTTCCAGGAACAAGTGAAGAATTACCTGCTAAAGATAAGAAAGCATTAGCAATTGCAGATGTAAATTTACTTTCAGAATACGTTAGCAAAAACTTCTCTGCTGATGAAAAAGCGATGTTAAAATCTCCAAAGTATTTCTATGAAGTAGAGTTCAACAAGCCAGGAGGAATGTTAATGCCAATTATTGTTGAATTGACTTACGAAGATGATACCAAAGAGACCTTTAAATATCCAGCCCAAATTTGGAGAAAAAATAATGATACTGCAAAGAAAGTCTATGCTACAGAAAAAGCGATTAAAAAAATTCTTGTAGATCCAAAACTAGAAACAGCGGATATTGATGTAACCAATAACGCTTGGCCTAAAGAGGAAGTGAAATCAAAATTTGACTAAGCACAAACAACATTTAAAAAGACTCTGAAAAGAGTCTTTTTTTTATGAAAAAATTAAAATTCAAAGATGCTAAATTTGGTATATTTGTAACACTAAAAAAAAATAATATGTTTGGCATAGGAGGAGGCGAATTAATTTTTATCATGTTTATAGTGCTTATGCTTTTTGGGTCAGATAAAGTTCCTGAAATAGCACGAACTATGGGGAAAGCTATAGCGCAATTAAAAAATGCTACGAATGACATTAAGAGTGAAATTCAAAAAGGTGCCGAGGCAAATGGATTTGATTCAAATTCATTAAGCGATTTAACGGGAAATATTACTTCGGAAATTAATAAAGCTAAAGAAAATTTATTAGGCGATACTAACCAATTTACTGATATTACTGGAAATATAACTTCTGAAATCAATAAAGCAAAAGTTAACTTACTTGACGACACAAACACGCCAATCGAAACCACTAAAGAAATTATTGAAGAAGTTACAGGACCTATAAAACGTCAGATGTAATGTTAGAAAGAATACTGTCTTTAGATACAAAATTATTTGTTTTTTTGAATGGATTAGGATCTGAAACCTATGATGGACTCTGGTTGTTCATCACCAAACAAAGCAACTGGATTCCACTTTTTTTACTTCTTTTGTATGTTATTTATACAAAATTAGGTGCTAAACAAACTTTGTATTTACTTTTATTCATAGCTGTTTTAGTAACAATCACGGATCAAACTACAAATCTATTCAAAAATGGATTTCAAAGATTGCGTCCTTGTAATAATCCTGAAATTAATTCTTTTATCCGCATTGTTAAAATTAGCCACTCATTCAGTTTTTTCTCTGGACATGCCGCTAATTCAATGGCAGTTGCCACATTTGTGTATTTCAACTTCAAGGACAAAATCAAATTTTTTGGATTTTTGTTCCTTTGGCCGCTAATCTTTGCCTACAGCAGGATTTATCTCGGATTGCACTATCCTGTAGATATACTTACAGGCTATTTGTTTGGATTTACCTTAGGTTTCTTGATGTTCAAAGCTTACAAAATGGCACAAGAAAAGTACTTTCCTATCAAAAATTAAGAGATTGCATGTTGGGTTTTATTTGGAGCTATTTCCGGCTGTACATTACAATCCACGCAAAAAAGCGTGGGATTTTCATTTCCATCCGGGCTAAGTTATAGTTTTCAATAGCGGTTTAGTTTGTAACTACAACACGCGACTCACCGTCAAACCATCGCGAATAGGTAGTAAAACAGTTTCTACTCTAGGATCATTAGCTAACAACTCATTGTATTCCAATAATATTTTGGTACTTAAATCATTGGGTTGTAATTGCTCTAAAACCTTTCCACTCCACAATACATTGTCAGATAATATGATTCCACCTTGATTCATTTTTGGTATAATCAGCTCAAAATAGTTTAGATAATTTTCTTTATCGGCATCAATAAAAACCAAATCAAATTTTAGATCAAGTGTTGGAATTATTTGGACTGCTTCCCCTAAATGTTGAAAAATTTGGGTTCCCCAAGGCGATTTGTCAAAATGCTTGCGCTGAAAATCTACTAATTCTTCTTTGATATCAATCGTATGAAGTGAGCCGTTTTTCTGCATCCCTTCGCACAAGCACAAAGCAGAATAGCCAGTATACGTGCCAATTTCGAGAATGTTTATAGGCCGAATCAATTTTGATAACATACTCAAGACACGTCCCTGAAAATGGCCACTTAACATTCTCGGCAAAAGAATTTTTTGATAGGTTTCTTTATTTAGCGCAGCGAGTAAAGCTGGTTCTTTTTCAGAATGCTGCTCGATATAATTTTCTAGTTCTTGCGAAATGAAATGCATTATTTTAAATTTTTCACAAAATTACAAATAACCAAATTCACAAATAACGAAAACCTCAAAATACTTACTAACTTTGCATCATGGAAATCGAGAAAAAAGACATACGATCCTTATCAAAAGAACAATTACGAGACTTTTTTATTGTTAACGGAGACAAATCTTTTCGTGGGAATCAAGTATACGAATGGTTGTGGAGCAAAGGTGCGCATAGTTTTGAGGACATGACTAATGTTTCCAAGCAAACACGTGTAATGCTGGAAAGTAATTTTGTGATTAACCACATCAAAGTCGATACGATGCAGCGTTCTGAAGATGGTACGGTGAAAAACGCGGTTCGATTGCATGATGGTCTGGTGGTTGAATCGGTTTTGATCCCTACGAATACCAGAACAACTGCCTGTGTTTCCAGTCAAGTAGGCTGTAGTTTAGATTGTAATTTTTGCGCTACAGCGCGATTAAAAAGAATGAGAAATCTGGAGCCAGCAGAAATTTATGACCAAGTAATCGCTATCGACAAAGAAAGTCGTTTATATTACAATCACCCACTTTCAAATATCGTTTTTATGGGAATGGGAGAACCCTTAATGAACTATAATAATGTACTTAAAGCGATTGAAATGATAACATCGCCAGAAGGTTTAGGTATGTCTCCAAAACGGATCATGGTTTCTACATCTGGTGTTCCTAAAATGATTAAAAAATTGGCAGATGACGACGTAAAATTCAAATTGGCAGTCTCTCTGCACTCAGCAATTGATGAAATCCGTTCCAGGATCATGCCGTTTAGCGCCAATTTTCCTTTGGTGGATTTGCGTGAATCTTTAGAATATTGGTATAGAAAAACCAAAAGCAAAATCTCCTACGAATATGTAGTTTGGAAAGATATTAATGATAATAAGGTATCAATTGATGCGCTTGTGAAGTTTTGTAAATACGTTCCTTGCAAAGTAAATTTGATAGAGTATAATCCAATTGATGATGGAGAATTTCAACAAGCTTCTGAGGAAGCAATAAACGCTTATATTAAAGCATTAGAAGCAAGCGGAATTGTGGTCAAAGTAAGGCGAAGTCGAGGTAAAGATATTGATGCTGCTTGTGGGCAATTAGCCAATAAAGAAGCATAAAAAAATGGAGTTCAATTTTGAACTCCATTTTTAGTTTTAGATCTAATCAAAAATTAATTTCCTAAAATTATTGGTTTTGCCGTTCCGCCATCAATTGCTAACATAGCGAGATTATCACATTCGCCGCTGCCATATTCAATAATTGCATAGTGCGAGTCCTTACTTATTTTTAATTTTCCAGATACTGGAAAAGGCATAGGAGCGGTTTGTAAGCTGCAAGCTGTTTTATGGATTAATGCAGTTCCTTTTTCTACTAGCCAAGTGTAATTGGATCCATTTGGATGTGTGGTAGTAAACGAACCGTAAGTAGAAAATATGTCATCAGTAGGAGATGAGCGAGTAGCAAATCCGGCAGTCATTTCTCGTATTCTTTCTCCATTTCTAGTGTAAATCCCCTCGGTTGAAGTCCATGTCATTGCGTTCATGGTAAAAGTGTTTTTTGGATGCAGATCAGTTCCCGTACCAATCATTTCTCTTTTCCAAGTGGATGTTCCCTCTAGTTTATTTTCATTAATATAAAAGTTATTAAAAGTTACAGTCATCATTTTAGGAAAAGTTGTTCCTAATGTACGTGTCAAGATAATTTGCCCTTTTAGTAGATTCCCTCTAAACAAACAAGTCGGTGTGTTTGGATTACCAAAAGTGATCGTTATTTTCCTTACTGTTGACGTAGATCCCAAATCGCTAACGGTTGCACAGGTTGGTAAAATCGAGAAATAACCCGCTTGTAATCTTCCGGCTGAAGTTCCTTCAGTTATTTCATATTGATTGTCTACCAGGACAACAACGTCATCGATGGCGTTATCCATTTTTTGTGAGGCAGCAACGTCATTGGTAGTTACGGCTGCTTCTGCTGCAGCTGGTTCTGCCTCGTTAGTACAACTTGTAAAAGCTAGAAAGCTCAAAGCCATACTGAGTGCTAAAAATTTTGTTTTCATAATAAGGGGTTTTAGGTTAGTGTATTTAGATCCATTTTTGGGTAAAAGGTTTAATAGTTATGTTAAAATAACATATAAAATTACAAAATAAAGGTTAAATAGCAGTGGTATTAGCAATCGTAATTTGTGATTGTTTTAAAGTACAGTAAGATGCTTCTTAAATTAAATACTTACTTATATTTCCTTACAGTTTTTTTGTTTCAAAATTGTATCTTTGAAAGGCAAATGAATGTCACTTCACAAATAAAACAGCCCATTTTTGATGAGATGGAACTTTTTGAAAAAAAGTTCTATGAATCAATGACTTCACAAGTGGCTTTGTTAAATAGAATAACATACTACATCGTAAATCGAAAAGGAAAACAAATGCGTCCCATGTTTGTTTTCTTAACTTCAAAAATGGTTTCATCAGGTATAGTAAATGAACGAACCTATCGTGGTGCGTGCGTAATTGAATTGATTCATACGGCTACATTAGTTCATGATGATGTGGTGGATGATAGCAACCGTCGCAGAGGTTTTTTCTCTATCAATGCACTTTGGAAAAATAAAATTGCCGTTCTGGTTGGTGATTATTTGTTGTCTAAAGGATTATTGCTCTCTATTGATCATGGCGATTTTGATTTACTCCGAATTATTTCTGTCGCTGTTCGCGAAATGAGTGAAGGCGAATTACTCCAAATTGAAAAAGCACGAAGACTCGATATTACAGAAGACGTTTATTACGAAATCATTCGAAAAAAGACTGCTACACTTATTGCTGCTTGTTGTGCACTTGGCGCACAATCTGTCATTGAAGATGTAATTCAGGTAGAAAACATGCGCAAATTTGGCGAACTTATAGGAATGGCTTTTCAGATCAAAGACGATTTATTCGATTATTCAGAAGATGCCATTGGTAAACCAACTGGAATTGACATCAAAGAACAAAAAATGACTCTGCCTCTTATTTATGTTTTGAATACGTGTACTTCAAAAGAGAAAACATGGCTTATCAATTCTATTAAAAACCATAATAAAGATAAAAAACGCGTCAAAGAAGTTATTGCTTTTGTAAAAAACAATAACGGATTGCTTTATGCAGAACAAAAAATGGTGCAATTTCAGCAAGAAGCACTTGTATTGCTGGATAATTATAAAGACTCGGAGTTTAAAGACGCGCTGATTTTGATGGTAAATTATGTCATTGAAAGAAAAAAATAACTTTTTTTAAAATAATTTTCTCTCGTTAACTACCAATTTTATTGACTTGTTGGTTTTTTTAATTTTAAAATCAATTTTTTTATTTTTAACATGCAACCTTTTTGCATTGTCAATCGTCTATACTTATAGAAACACTTTATAAAAATTTTGAAAGTAATCAACTTACATCAGCAAGAGCACGAATTAATTCAGTTGGCTGTCGAAAACAATCGGCATGCGCAGCAGAAAATTTACACGCAATTTGCGCCAAAAATGTTAAGCGTTTGCCGACAATACATAAAAGACATTCATCAGGCCGAAGATATCATGATTACTGCTTTTATGAAAATGTTTACCAATTTGAAAAATTTTCAGCACAAAGGAAGTTTTGAAGGATGGATTAGAAGAATTATGGTAAACGAATGTATTTCCTTTATTCGAGTAGACAAAAAACTGAAATATAGTGAAGAGGAAAACTATGTTGAAGAAAGTTTCAACAATATTGAAAGTCAATTTTCCACAGCAGATATTCAGTTTTTGATAGATAATTTACCCGATGGCTACAAAATGGTGTTTAATTTATATGCGATCGAAGGCTACAAACATCAAGAAATTGCCAGCATGTTAGGGATTACTGAAGGAACCTCTAAGTCGCAATTGTCACATGCTCGAAAAATGTTGCAGGGACAGATTAACAAGTTAAAAAATTACAGCAATGGAACCGAATAAATTAGAGAAACAGTTCAGGAAGCAATTAAATGCTCGGGAAATTCAGCCTTCAGAAATGGCTTGGAATAAACTAGATGCGATGCTTACAGTTGCTGACCCAAGCAATACCGAACAGGCGAAGCAAAAACCAAAAGTTAAATTTCCATGGATGTATGTTGCGGCAAGTTTTGTCGGGTTTGTATTGCTAGGAACAGTGTATTTCAATCAAAATAGCAGTGAAATTATCAATCAAAAAAAGGATGTTGTTATTCAAAATGACGCAGCGCTAAAATCGACTGTAGTTTCTGATACTAATGTAAAACTTCAAACAGAATCGGAAGAAGCCGTCGCAGTCGTATCTAAAACAAATCAGGGAAGTATCAAAAATCCAATTTTAAAACAAAAATCGGATATAGTTAGTTCTAATTCAAATCAAAATCAAGTAGTAGCGGTTTCAATAAAAAATCATTCAAATCGAAAAACGATCATTGTTAATTCCGCTCTAGAAGATAATAATCAGTCAACGAGTATGTCCAAATATGTTTCAGCAGAAAAATTATTAGCAGAAGTTACGAATACAAAATTGGAATCACAAAGTATGGATAAGTCAGCCAATAAAACAACAACAATAATTGCGGTTAGCCCAAACCTTTTACTACAAAATGTAGAAACAGAATTAAATCAATCATTTAGAGAATCAGCTCTTAATAGGTTAAACAAAAATATTAAAACAATAAAAACAGTTTTAGCAAATAGGAATTACGAAGAATAAACAAAAATCAATCATCAATCAAAAAACGAAAATCATGCAAAAAATTATCTTAATCACAACAATTGTGTTGCTTTCTTTAATATGTAAAGTAAACGCTCAAGGAGTAGACGCTATAAAAAACAGTTCGGACTGGCATTATAGAGGTTCAAAAGCAAATAGTTATGAAATGGGATCAGATTCAGGTGCTGAAAAAAACAACCAAACGGTTTACAAAATTAAATCAATTCAAAATAAAATAAATGGTTTTGGAACTATAATGAAAACAATACAACCGGATGCATTTTTAGGAAAAACAGTCAAAATGACTGCGTATGTAAAAAGTGAAAATGTAAAGTCATGGGCTGGTCTTTGGATGCGGGTTGATTATTACAGTGAAGCTGTTTTGGCATTTGATAATATGCATAAAAAGCCAGTGAAAGGAACAACTGAGTGGACAAAATATGAGATTGTTTTATTTGTGCCATTAGAAGCGACATCAATTTCTTATGGCGTTTTGTTAGATGGAACAGGTCAAATTTGGCTTAAAGATGTGGCATTAGAAATAGTTGACGATAGTATTGCTGAAACTGGGCCAAATAAAGGGAGAGATCATAAGATCTTGGCTTTTGAAACACGAGCCAAAGCAATTAGCAATGAGATTAAAACGATAGTCGCGAAAGAAAAAGACGCTTTAAAGGATGACATACAGTTAATAGAAAAGGATCTAGAAAAAGGAATTATTTCTAAAGAACAAGCTGAAGCTCTTAAATTGAAAAAGGCACAAGAGCATGCAACTGCTATTGATACCAAAGTAGCTTTAGAGCAAGAAAAATTGGGGCAATTAGTACAAGATAAAGTAGATGGAAAAGTAGAAGATGCGAAGGATTTACGAAGTAAAGGTAGGACCATTGTGTTAGGAAATAATCCAAATTCTATTGGTTCCAAAACAGAGATTAATGTCACTTCTATGAAAGTTTATAGTGGTCAGGAAGATAAGGAAGAACGCCAATCCAAAAGAACAACTTCTCAACTCGTATTTGCAGCTGGTTTGAATAACGTTGTTACAGATGGTTCTGTTGAAAAATCTGATTTTAGGTATTTAGGTTCGCATTTTTATGAATTGGGTGTAACTTATAAAACTAGAATTTTAGAAAAAAGTAATTTGCTGCATGCTAAATATGGTTTGTCATTAATGTATAATAATTTGCGAGCCACTGATAATAGAAATTTTGTAGTAAATGGAAATCAAACAAATTTAGAGGTAAATGCTTTACAGCAAGAAGATTCTCGATTCAAAAATGTCAATTTGGTATTTCCGGCGCATCTTGAATTTGATTTTACAAAAACACAAGATAGAGATGGGAAAACCTATTATAAAACGCACGACAGTTTCCGTTTTGGAGTAGGAGGATTTGTAGGTGTCAATTTAAAATCGAAGCAATACATCAATTACGATAGTGATTCCTACAAGTCTAGAGTAATAACGAGAGGAGATTTCAATACTAGTAATTTTATATATGGTTTGAGTACATACATTGGTTATAAAGCAACTAGCTTATACTTGAAATATAACTTAAATCCACTGTTCAAAGATAATATTGTGAAACAAAACAATGTTTCTTTAGGAGTACGTTTTGATTTTAATTAGCAATTGTTTTAGTTAGTTTTTTTAGAACCCTTTTAGAGTTTCAAACTCTGAAAGGGTTTATATCTTTAAAAACTTTGTAACTTTGACCTTTTCCAACTATAGCCCATATTAATTTGATTTCAAAAGCCACAATAGATACTGTTTTCGAAACTGCTCGTGTTGAGGAGGTAATAGGTGATTTCGTAAATTTGAAACGTGCAGGAAGCAATTTCAAAGGATTAAGTCCGTTTTCTGAGGAGCGTTCACCATCGTTTATGGTGTCTCCTGCTAAAGGAATTTGGAAAGATTTTAGTTCTGGAAAAGGTGGGAATTCGGTAGCTTTTTTGATGGAACATGAAAAATTCACGTATCCGGAAGCCATTCGGTATTTAGCCAAAAAGTATAATATCGAAATCGAAGAAACACAGCAAACAGATGAAGAAAAAGCCAATACTGATGTTCGGGAAAGTATGTATTTGGTCTCTGAATTTGCAAAAACCTATTTCCATAATACACTTTTAAACTCGGAAGAAGGGAAAGCGATTGGATACTCTTATTTCAAAGAAAGAGGTTTTACCAATGATACCATAAAGAAATTTGGATTGGGTTATTCTCCTGAAGCTTGGGATGCTTTTACCAAGGAAGCATTAGGTAAAGGCTATAAATTAGAATTTCTGGAAAGTACAGGACTCACAATTCCTAGAGAAGACAGACCTTTTGATAGGTTTAAAGGGCGTGTGATGTTCCCTATACAAAGTATGTCTGGAAGAGTACTTGGTTTTGGCGGTAGGATTCTAACCAATGATAAAAAAGCAGCCAAATACCTCAATTCACCAGAGAGCGAATTGTATCATAAAAGTAAGGTGTTGTATGGTATTTTTCAGGCCAAACAGGCCATCGCAAAATTAAACAATTGCTATTTAGTCGAAGGGTATACAGATGTAATTCAGTTCAACCAATCTGGAATTGAAAATGTTGTCGCTTCCTCAGGGACAGCTTTGACGCCAGACCAAATTCGTTTAATAAATAGATTGACAAAAAACATTACCGTTCTTTTTGACGGTGATGCAGCCGGTTTACGTGCTTCCATTCGAGGAATCGATTTAATTCTGGAAGAAGGAATGAACGTTAAAGTTTGTACGTTTCCTGACGGAGAAGATCCAGACAGTTTTGCCAAAAAAACATCTTATGAGGATTTAGTGTTGTATCTAGAAAACAATGCCAAGGATTTCATTCAATTCAAAGCATCGCTTTTAATGAATGAAGCCAAGAATGATCCCATAAAAAAAGCCGATTTGATTCGGGATATGGTTGTTAGTATTTCTAAAATTCCAGATCGTATTCAACGCGAAATTTACATTCAGGAATGTTCCCGAATCATGGATATTTCAGAGCAAGTGCTTGTGAGTACTTTAGCGCAATTGATTCAGAAAGATAGTGTTGAGGTTGCAAAAAAACAAAAAAATCCAGATGCTTCGGGTCAAAAACCATTTGAAGTTGTAAAAAATGAGAATCCTATTGATGTCGAAAAAGTAGACATACTGTATCGTTTGGAACGAAAAATCATAGAAATTTTATTGTTGTATGGCAATAAGAATGAAGAGTTTGAAGATGTTTTTTTGAGAACAAACGCCGAAGGTGAAATTGAAACTGTTGTTGAAAAACGGGAATATAAAGTGTACCAAAGAATCTATTTAAGTTTGCAGGAAGATGAGGTAGAATTAGCAAATCCCTTATTTCGAGATATATTTAATAACTTGATTAATTACTACCATCAAAATGAATCGTTTAGTTTAGAGCAATATCTTATGCATTTACAAGTAGAATTTGCGCAAGAAGTTACAGATATTTTAATGGAAGACGAACGTGTTATTTTGCACAATTGGGAGGGACAAAATATTTTTCCAAAATCTAAAAATGATACGATCAGTCAAAATGTATCGGAGACCATTTTAACACTAAGATGGTATTTGGTAGGTAAAATAATTGAGGAATTAAAAAGCTCTCTATCATCTGAAGGTAATTCAGATAATACAGAGCCTTTATCAATGGTGATGGACTATAATTTATTGATCCATTCTTTTTCAAAAAAATTAGGGAGAGTTATGTCGCGGTACTAAACGATCTCTAAAGTTTTCGCTTTATTTACTAAATCTACCAAGTTGGTAACATTTAGTTTGGTTAGTAATCGTAATTTATACGTACTAATTGTTTTTTCGTTTAGTTTCAGAATATCAGCTATTTCATGATTTTTCTTTCCGTCACTTAAATAACGCAAAACTTCTACTTCACGGTTAGAAAGCTTTCGATACAAACGTTCGCTCTTGCTTTGTTTGGCGATTAGAGCAAGATTTTTCTTTACGGTTTCATTCATAATTATCTTTCCTTGGTGGACTTTGATAATAGAAATACCTAAAGTTTCTAGTTTCTCTTTTTTGTGGATGAATCCTGAAACACCAGCTTTAATAGCATTTGGAGCATAAATTTGTTCGGAAAGACCACTAAAAATGATAATTTTAGTTTTTGGAAAATTTTTCAAGAGTGCTTTGACCTCAAAAATACTGGAAAGACCTTCCAGTTCCAAATCGATAACTAAGACATCGATCTCTTTAGTTAAAAGTATATCCCGTACCATCAAAAAATTACCAACATTGGCAACTATTGATATTTCAGCATTATCTTTAAAATAAGATTTTGCTCCAAAATGCACAACAGGATAATTATCGGCTATACATACTTTAATCATGATTTTAAATTTTTAGAATTAATTGTAATTGGAATTGTAAAATTAATAAATAAATTCTGTAATTAATTGTAAATCAATATAAAATGTGATTTTTTTATCATTTTGTCACAAAACAAACGGGAATTGTGTTCATTTTATGTCTATTTGCATTGTTCAATCGCTTGTAAATTTCAAATACATCTTTATCTCTTCCTGAAAAAGAAGCTGCAGTTTGTCCTGCTTCATCTTGAGTCATTGCCCATTCCAGTTCGTTATATGTCGCTCCTAGTTGATCTTCATCTGTTCTGTCGTCACCAAATAAACCATCAGTTGGTGATGCAGTCAAGATAGATTCTGGAACTTTTAAATAACTTCCTAAAAGAAAGACTTCTGACTTCATTAAATCGGCAATTGGACTTAAATCTACTCCGCCATCACCATATTTAGTATAAAACCCTACTCCAAAGTCTTCGACTTTGTTTCCAGTTCCAGCGACTAGCAGGCCATGAATTCCCGCAAAATAATACAAAGTAGTCATGCGCAATCGTGCACGTGTATTAGCAAGTGCTAAATTAAGTTTGGCTGTATCTTCAATTTCTGGAACTACAGTTGTAAAGGTGTCAAAAACGGAGCTTAGATCAGCTTCGATACTACTAACATTAGGAAATCTATTTTTTAATTGTTGTATATGCTCACGTCCCCGGGTTACATGACTTTGTGCTTGGTGTATGGGCATTTCTACACATAATACTTGCAGTCCTGTTTGTGCACACAATGTTGAGGTAACAGCAGAATCTACTCCTCCCGAAATCCCAATCACAAAACCGTTTACTTTTGCATTTTCTGCGTAAGTTTTCAACCAGTTTACAATATGATCATTCGCTTTTTCAATCTGTAATGTACTTTTTTTAGTCATAATAATTACGTTTTAAAAATCAGGAATGTATATTTGCAAAAGCAATTTGTTGGAACTTGGTGACCTTACACTCTTGAGACACAAATTTAAAAAATATATATGAAAAAATATCTGTTTCTTGTAGTCATTTTTCTCTTTGTTTTATCCTGCGATAAAAAAAGTAAAGTTGAAAATGAAGTCACAGCCATTCCCTTGGATTTAAATGTAACCCGATTCGATAAAATATTTTTTGAAACCCAACCAGAGGATTTAGTAAAAGTAAAAAAGGAATTCCCTTATTTTTTTCCTGATGGAATAGAGGATAGTGTGTGGTTGAGTAAAATGCAAGATCCTTTATGGAGGGAGTTGTATGTTGAAGTTCAAAAGAAGTATGGCAATTTCGATTCTGTTAAAAAAGAAGTTGAAACACTTTTTAAACACATTAAATATTATTTTCCAAAAACAAAAACCCCAAAAGTAATAACTATAATCTCTGAAATGGATTATAAAAGTAAGGCCATTTATGCGGATAGTTTAGTTGTTATTTCACTAGAATTGTATTTGGGAAAAAATCATAAATTTTATCAGTTTCCAAATTATTTAAAACAAAATTTTGAGCAAAGACAAATCGCTCCAGATATTGTTTCCAGTTTTGCGGGACTTAAAATTCCCACAGTTGTTGAGAAAGATCTATTGAGTCAAATGATTTATCATGGTAAGCAATTGTATCTCAAAGACTTGCTTTTGCCAGACTATACAGATGCTGAAAAAATGGGGTATTCTCCAAAACAAATTGCTTGGTGTCAAGAGAATGAAAGTTATATGTGGCGTTATTTTATAGAAAAAGAAATGTTGTACAGCAACGATCAGAAGTTGATTGCCAGGTTTATAAATCCTGCTCCTTTTTCTAAATTTTATTTGGAAATTGATAATGAATCACCGGGTCAGGTAGGTGCTTGGATTGGGTGGCAAATGGTACGTTCGTTTGTGCAAAATAATGATATGCCATTAGAAAACCTAATGAAAACCAATGCCAAAGAAATATTTATAAAATCAAAATACAAACCTAAAAAGTAATGTCAAATAAAAATACATCAGAAATTAAGTTTCTAATTGAATTAGACGAAAACCGTGTTCCAGAAAAATTAATGTGGTCTGCAAAAGATGGCGGAGTAGAGCAAGAAGAGGCCAAAGCAATTATGTTGTCTATCTGGGACAGCAAGGTAAAAGAGAGCATGCGCATTGATTTATGGACGAAGGATATGCCAGTTGACGAAATGAAAATATTTTTTCACCAAACTTTGGTGGCCATGTCTGAAACTTTCAAACGTGCGACAGATGACGAAAAAATGGCTGACACCATGAAAGATTTCTGCGATTATTTTGCTGAAAAATTGGAGTTGACCAAATAAAGCGGACTTGCAACTAAAAAAAATCCCCAAAACTGATTGATGTTTTGGGGATTTTTTTTAGTATAAAATGGAGTTTTTTAAAACTGACTATTATTCTTAAAAACCTCTTGATTTACTTCGTCAATATAACTCAATAATTCTTCTTTTCCAGTAGATTCAGTTGCTGACGTTACAAAGTAATGCGGCATTTCGGCCCAATTGTTGGCAAACATTTGTTTTTTATACGCAGCAATATGAGAATCAATTTTTACTTTACTTATTTTGTCCGCTTTGGTGAAAACGATACAAAAAGGAATTTCACTTTCGCCCATATACGACATGAATTCAATGTCAATCGTTTGAGCTTCATGACGGATATCGATCAAAACAAAAGCACAAACCAATTGCTCTCTTGTTTCAAAATAATCAGTAATAAATTCTTGAAAAATTGATTTGGTTTTTTTAGAAACTTTAGCGTAACCATAACCAGGTAAATCGACTAAGAACCAATTGCTGTTTATTAAAAAATGATTGATTAATTGAGTTTTTCCCGGTCTTCCTGAGGTTTTAGCTAACTTTTTATGGTTGGTTAACATGTTGATCAAGGAAGATTTACCAACATTTGATCGACCAATAAAAGCGTATTCTGGCATAAAGTCCTTAGGACACTTCGTTACATCAGAGTTGCTGATAACAAATTCGGCAGTATTAATTTTCATTTCTTCAAGGTGTAAAATTATCCTATTTCTAGAGCTAGTGTAGGGATAAGTGTGTATGAGTTAACCAGTCTTCTAGCAAACGATTGAATTCTTCAGGATGCTCCATCATTGCGGCATGGCCACATTTATCGATCCAATATAAGGTAGAATTAGGTAATAATTTATTGAATTCTTCTGCAACATCAGGTGGTGTAACTTTATCGTTCTTTCCCCAAATAATACAGGTTTGCACATGCATTTTTGGTAAATCTTTTGCCATATTATGACGAATGGCACTTTTGGCAATTGTTAGTGTTTTTATCAATTTTATTCGATCATTTACAGATTCGTATACTTCATCAATAAGTTCTTTAGTAGCTACTTTTGGATCATAAAATACATCTTCAGCTTTCTTCTTGATGTATTCATAATCACCTCTTTTTGGGTAACTGTCGCCCATGGCACTTTCGTATAGCCCTGAGCTTCCTGTAATAACTAAGCCCGCTACTTTTTCTGGATACATCTTAGTATGGTACAAAGCAATGTGTCCGCCTAATGAATTTCCTAGTAATATAACTCTGTCTAAACCCTTAAATGTGATAAAATCTTTAACATATTTTGCAAAACTTTTCACATTCGTTTTTAAAATGTTTTGCGTGTATATTGGCAAATCGGGAATGATTATTTTATATCCTTTTGTAGAGAAGTAATTGGCAACCGCATCAAAGTTGCTAAGTCCGCCCATTAGCCCGTGTAAAATGACAATTGGTGTTCCTTCGCCAGCTTCGTAATAGCTATATCTTCCTTCTGTTTTGTAGTGTTTGTCCATTTTTTTTGAATGCGGATTTTCAATTTTGACAAATATAGGATTTAATATATAAAAAAGAATTTTTACAACAATTTTTAATTACAAAATATACTGATTCATATAAAAAATCAAATGGTTTTATTTTCATATTTGAGTTCTTCTTTTGGATTTTCCGACATTTATTCATAGCTTTTTTAATCTATAATTTGTTATGTTGTAGTGTCTTTTTTTTATATAATTATCATTCTCACAAAGAAATAAAATCGAGCTAATGATCTGATTGTCCAAAAATTAGGGGTTTTTTATCAAAAGTGGTTAAACTTATCAACAAAGTGGTAGATAGTGGTAAATAGTGGTAATATTTTTTATATTTTTGCTCTACATCATTTAATACTTTTTGTGTGGATGCAATAATTGGAACATATGAATGTAAAGTCGATGCTAAAGGAAGGTTGCTGTTACCAGCTCCTTTAAAAAAGCAGTTGGCTACGTCACTTCAAAACGGTTTTGTTTTGAAGCGTTCCGTTTTTCAGCCATGTCTAGAGTTGTATCCTATGAAAGAGTGGGATTTGATGATGCAAAAAATCAATAAACTGAATCGGTTCGTGAAGAAAAACAATGACTTTATCCGCAGGTTTACCGCAGGAGTTAAAGTGGTTGAGATTGATGCTTTAGGCAGATTATTGGTGCCGAAAGATTTAGTGATTTTTGCGAGTATTGCTAAAGAGGTCGTGTTTTCATCGGCAGTGAATATTATTGAAATTTGGGATAAAGATTTATACGAAAAATCAATAGACGGCGAGGATGTTGATTTTGCAGATTTAGCAGAGGAAGTAATGGGAAATATAAATGACGACGACAATGGAATATCATAATCCAGTTTTGCTACTGGCATCGGTAGATGGTTTAAATATTAAGCCAGACGGCATTTATGTAGATGTAACTTTTGGTGGCGGAGGACATTCAAAAGAAATTCTGAAAAGACTCGGGCCAAACGGAAAGCTATTTGCTTTCGATCAGGATGAAGACGCTTTGGCGAATGCCTTGCCTGATGAAAGATTTACACTTATCAATGAGAATTTCCGTTTTATAAAACGGTTTTTGCGTTTTTATGGGGTGAAAAGTGTAGATGGTATCTTGGCAGATTTAGGAGTTTCATCGCATCAATTCGATGTACCCGAAAGAGGTTTTTCTACTCGCTTTGATGCGGAGTTGGATATGAGAATGAGTCAGAAAAATGATTTCAATGCCTATCGAGTAGTCAATGAATATGATGATGTTAATTTAAAAAGAGTGTTCTTGGATTATGGTGAATTGAAAAATGCACCTGCTTTGGCAAGAACAATTATAGAGGCGAGAGAGGAACAACCGATCAAAACCACAGATGAATTGAAAGAGGTTTTAGCGAGATATTTACCAGAAAGAGTTCGGAATAAAATATTGGCACAAATTTATCAAGCGATCCGTATTGAAGTAAATCAAGAAATGGATGTGTTGAAAGAGTTTGTTGAGCAATCCTTAGAAGTATTGAATCCAGGTGGCAGGTTAAGTGTAATATCCTACCATTCACTAGAAGATCGATTGGTGAAAAGATTCATGAAAAACGGAATGTTTGAAGGAGAGCCTGAACGTGATTTTTTTGGTAATTTTTCAGTGCCATTTAAAACGGTTGGAAAATTGATTGTCCCAGATAATGCTGAGATCAAAGAGAACAATAGAGCAAGAAGTGCCAAATTAAGAATTGCTGAGAAGATATAATTTGTTACATAAATGAAAAACGGAGTATACAGCCTTTTAAAAGCACGGTTTCTAGTTAACGACAATGCGCTAAAAAACTGGCGTTTTATTGTATTTATTATCATGTTGGCTATAATTATGATTGCAAATACGCAGCGATTTGAGCAAAAAAGTATTGAAATAGTGGAGCTTTCTAATCAGGTTAAAGAACTGCGATCAGAGTTTGTTGATAAACGTTCTGAACTAATGAAATTAAAAATGGAGTCTACTGTTTCTCAAAAAATGATAGAAAAAGAAATTTTTCCATCAACAGTTCCTCCTGTTAAGATAAAAGTTAAAAAAGAAGAAGAGAAAAGCTTTTTCAAAAAATTATGGCAGTAGAAGATAAATACATATCGTACAGAATTTATCTGGTTGCATGCGCTATCTTTTTGATGGCTATTGCGATTGCTGTAAAATTGACCAATATCCAGTGGGTTGAGGGCGATTATTACAGAAAATTAGCCAAGGAAAGAACGGTTAAGAATTTTGTGATTCCCGCCAATAAAGGAAATATATATTCTGCTGATGGCAGTCTTTTGGCTACTTCTATTCCTAATTATGAAATACGTTTTGATGCGGTCGCTCCAAAAGCAGAGACATTCGAAAAAAATGTCAAGTCGCTATCAGATTCATTAGCAACTGTTTTAGGGAAATCTTCTAATTTCTTTGAAAACGAACTGCGAAAAGCGAGAGCCAATAAAAATCGATATTATTTGATTGCTCGCAAATTGAGTTATACCCAATATTTTAAAATTAAAGGTTTTCCATTATTTAAATTAGGAGCCTATAAAGGTGGAATTATCATTCAACAAGAAACGGTAAGAGAGCATCCAATTGGAAAAATTGCAGAACGCACTGTGGGTTACGAGCGAACTTCAAAAGGACAATCGTATGATGGAAAAGGTATTGAGTGGGCTTTTCGAAACTATTTAAATGGTAAAGACGGTAAAATATTAAAACAAAAAATAGCAAAAGGACAGTGGAAACCCATTCGCGATGTTAATGAAATTGATCCTCAAGATGGGTATGATGTTATATCTACAATTGATGTTTATATTCAGGATATTGCACATCATGCACTACTAAAACAGTTAGAATTGTATGAAGCGGATCATGGTTGCGTGGTGGTTATGGAGACTAAAACGGGTCATGTAAAAGCAATTTCGAATTTAGGAAGAGCAAATGATGGTACATATTATGAAACCACAAATTATGCAGTAGCTGAATCGCATGAGCCAGGTTCTACTTATAAATTGGCGGATCTAATGGCGCTCTTTGAAGATAGAAAAGCAGATACAAGCTCCGTTTTCGACAGTAAAGGTGGAGAAATAACGTATTTCGGACGCAAGGTAAGGGACTCGCATGAAGGTGGATATGGTAAAATCTCGTTAGGGCGTGGTTTTGAAGTGTCTTCGAATACCGTTTTGGTGCAAGCCGTGTACAATGCGTACAAAAACGAACCTTCAACTTTTGTTAATCACCTTAATAATTTTGGATTAAACAAACCACTCGGACTTTCTATTAAAGGAGAGGGAAGACCCTATATTCCGCAGCCAAGTGATAAGCACTGGTCAAAAATTTCGCTTCCTTGGATGGCTTTTGGTTATGGAGTTTCGATTACACCTATGCAAACGTTGGCTTTTTATAATGCGGTGGCAAATAATGGCGAAATGGTTAAGCCGCAGTTTGTTTCTGAAATAAAAGAATGGAATAAAACGATCAAAAAATATGAAAAGGAAGTCTTGAATCCTAGAGTTTGCTCTCCCGAGACTATTTTAAAGTTAAAAGCGGTTTTAGCCAACGTAGTAAAAAAAGGAACGGCTTCGAAACTATATTCTAAGGATTTTTCTATGGCCGGAAAAACAGGAACAGCGGCGGTGAATTACGGAAAAGCTGGTGGAGTTGGAAAATATTACGCCTCTTCTTTTGTGGGTTACTTTCCTGCTGAAGAACCTAAATATTCGTGTATAGTTGTTGTGCATAAACCAAGTACAGCGCTCAATAACTATTATGGTGCAGATGTTGCGGGTCCGGTTTTCAAGAGAATTGCACAAAAAATATTTACCGATGCGCCTTCAACAAATGAAATTAAAAATTTGAATAAAAAGATTGCAAAACAAGAAGATAATTATGAATCCTACTATAGCAAATCTCAGAAAAAGCAAAGGTTTGTCCCCAATCTTAAAGGAATGTCAGGAATGGATGCCGTGGCTTTATTAGGCAATTTAGGTTTAAAAGTGAAAGTGATTGGAGTTGGAAAAGTTAAAAAACAATCGGTGCAAGCAGGGCAGAATTTAGATAAAAATGCAACGATTTTATTGGAGTTATCATGAGTACATTAAAAGACATATTATACAAAGTAGCTATCGAAGCGGTGCAAGGTTCGACAGATGTAGCAGTTAACAAAATGAATTTTGATTCTAGAAAAATCGAATCAAATGATGTTTTTGTGGCTATCCGTGGAACAATTAGCGATGGTCATGACTTTATAGAAAAAGCAATCTTGCAAGGTGCAGTTGCCGTTATATGCGACACATTTCCAGAAAATATTGCTAAAGGAGTTACCTATGTTCAGGTAAGAGATACGAATTCAGCCTTGGCATTTATGGCTGCCAATTATTATGGTGATCCATCACAAAACTTAAAATTAGTTGGAATTACAGGAACAAATGGTAAAACGACTATCGCTTCTTTATTATATCAGTTATTTAAAAAAGCTGGTTTTAAAGTAGGATTACTGTCTACCGTGAAAATAATGGTAGATACTGTTGAATATAAAGCGACGCACACAACTCCAGATTCAATTACGATAAATCAGTATTTGAATGAAATGGTAGAAAACGGAGTTGAATACTGTTTTATGGAAGTGAGTTCTCATGGAATTCACCAAAAAAGAACGGAAGCATTGCATTTTGTTGGCGGTATTTTTACCAATTTGTCTCACGATCATTTAGATTATCACCCCACGTTTGCAGAATATAGAGATGTAAAAAAATCGTTTTTCGATAATTTGCCGAAAACGGCCTTTACATTATCTAATATTGATGATAAAAATGGGCAAGTGATGTTGCAGAATACAGTGGCAAAAAAATTGACTTATGCCTTAAAATCGTATGCGGATTATAAAGCACAAATTCTTGAAAATCAATTGTCAGGTTTATTGTTGAAAATAAACGGAAATGAAGTTTGGGTGAAGCTGATAGGAACATTTAATGCGTATAATTTATTAGCAATTTATGGTGCTGCGGTTGAACTTGGAATGGATAGTTTGGAAGTACTTCGATTGTTATCCGATTTAGAAAGTGTTTCAGGACGTTTTCAATTTATTGTTTCTGCTTCAAATATTACAGCGATTGTGGATTATGCACATACACCGGATGCCTTAGAAAATGTACTCAAAACAATTAATGACATTCGTACAAAAAACGAACAATTAATTTCGGTTGTGGGTTGTGGAGGAAATAGAGATAAAACGAAGCGGCCAATTATGGCTGGCATAGCATCTGATTTGAGTGATAAAGCAATCTTCACATCCGATAATCCAAGAAATGAAGACCCAGAAGCGATTATTGCCGAAATGGAATTAGGCGTTGCCCCTCAGAATTATAAAAAAATGTTGACCATAACGGATAGAAAACAAGCCATAAAAACTGCGGTTCAATTGGCTCAGCCCAATGATATTATATTAATTGCGGGTAAAGGCCATGAAACGTATCAAGAAATTAATGGCGTTCGTCATCATTTTGATGATATGGAAACTGTAAGGGGAATTTTAGAGCAAATAGGAAAATAAAAAATAAATAGACAATTGAGATATTTATTTAAAAATAGTCAATTATCAATTTAAGAAGTAACAAATAATAAATCAACAATTAACCAAATAAACCAAGATATATGCTATACTATTTATTTGAATATTTAGACAAAATATTAGATGTTCCTGGAACAGGTGTTTTCCAGTACATTACTTTTAGATCAGCATTAGCATTGCTTTTTTCTTTGTTGTTGTCTACAATTTACGGTAAAAGAATTATTCGTTTTTTGCAAAGACAGCAAGTGGGTGAAACCGTTCGAGAACTTGGTTTAGCCGGTCAAAATGAAAAAGCGGGTACACCAACAATGGGAGGATTGATTATCATATTTGCGACTTTGGTACCTGTTCTTCTTTTCGCAAAATTACACAACATTTATATTGTCTTGCTCATTGTAACAACACTATGGATGGGGACAATTGGTTTTATAGATGATTATATTAAAATTTTCAAGAAAGATAAAGCCGGTCTAAAAGGAATATTCAAAGTGGTAGGACAAGTCGGTCTGGGTATAATTGTAGGTACCGTTCTTTATTTTAGTCCAAGTGTTACCGTACGTACAGATACATCTACTTCAGATATTTTTAAAGTAACAACTGAAACCGTTATTCAGCCTGCGCTAACCGAGGAGAAATCTACGGCCACTACCATACCATTCTTTAAAAATAATGAATTTGATTATGCTGAATTATTAGCGTGGACTGGCGAAGGATATGAAAAATGGGCTTGGTTGATTTTTATTCCAGTTGTTATTTTTATTATTACTGCGGTATCTAATGGCGCCAATTTAACAGATGGTATTGATGGATTGGCTGCAGGAACTTCGGCGGTATCAGTGTTGGCGCTGGGAATTTTTACGTTCGTTTCTGGAAATATAATTTTTTCTAATTATTTGAATATTATGTATATCCCTAATTCTGGGGAAATGACAGTTTTTATAGCCGCTTTTGTGGGATCATTGATTGGATTCCTTTGGTACAATTCCTATCCAGCATCGGTTTTTATGGGTGATACAGGAAGTTTGACTATTGGTGGAATTATAGCTGTTTTGGCAATTGCTGTCCGAAAAGAAATGTTGATTCCTTTATTGTGTGGGATTTTTCTAGTCGAAAATTTATCTGTGGTATTACAAGTAAGTTACTTCAAATACACCAAGAAACGCTTTGGCGAAGGCCGAAGAATATTTCTAATGTCGCCTTTGCATCATCATTATCAGAAAAAAGGCTATCACGAAAGCAAAATTGTTACCCGTTTTTGGATTGTTGCGATTATGCTGGCCATTTTATCAATTGTTACTTTAAAATTAAGATAACATGAGACTAGTAATCTTGGGTGGAGGAGAAAGTGGCGTGGGAACTGCTATTTTGGGTAAGAAAAAAGGATACGAAGTTTTTGTGTCTGATTTCGGAAAGATAAAAGGAAATTATAAAGAGGTTCTTATTATTAATGGAATAGCTTGGGAAGAGGAAAAGCATACTGAGGATTTGATTTTGAATGCAGATGTGGTTATGAAAAGCCCCGGAATTCCTGACAAATCTCCTATTGTGAAAAAACTCCACGATAAAGGAATTACTGTTGTATCTGAAATTGAGTTTGCAGCGCCTTTTACGGATGCAACCATAATAGGAATTACGGGAAGTAATGGGAAGACAACAACGACCATGTTGACCTATCATGTGTTAAAATCTGCTGGATTAAATGTTGGGTTGGGAGGAAATATAGGAAAGAGTTTTGCCTGGCAAATTGCAGATAATAAATATGATTTTTATGTGCTGGAACTAAGTAGTTTTCAACTTGATGGAGTTGTGAATTTTAAGCCACATATTGCTATTATTACCAATATTAGTCCGGACCACCTTGATCGATACGATTACAAATATGAAAATTACATTGATGCAAAGTTTAGAATAACGATGAATCAAAACGAGGAAGATTACCTTATTTATGATGCCGATGATGAGGCCATTGCAGAATGGTTCAAAACACATACAACAAAAGCCAAATTAATTCCTTTTTCATTGACAAAAACATTCAGTGAAGGAGCTTATATAAAAAATAACAAAATGGAAATTTCAATCAATCAAGAAGAATTTACAATGGACACCGAATACATTGCCTTAGAAGGGAAACACAATATGAAAAACGCAATGGCAGCAACCTCTGTGGCAAAATTGATGCAGATTAGAAAATCTACAATACGTGAAAGTTTATCTAATTTTCAGGGTGTAGAGCACCGTCTTGAAAAAGTATTGAAAATTCAAAACATACAATACATCAACGATTCTAAAGCAACAAATGTAAACGCTACTTTTTTTGCATTAGACAGTATGAACACACCTACGGTTTGGATTGTAGGAGGTGTTGATAAAGGAAATGATTACAACGAATTGATGTCATTGGTTCGTGAGAAAGTGAAAGCTATTATTTGCCTTGGTGTGGATAATAAAAAGATCATCGATGTATTTGGTAATGTAGTAGACATGATGATTGAGGTTGATAATATGAGCGATGCTGTACAAATGGCACAACGATTATCAGAAAAAGGAGACACCGTATTATTGTCACCGGCTTGTGCTAGTTTCGATTTATTCGAAAGCTATGAAGACAGAGGAAAACAATTTAAACAAGCGGTTAAAAATTTATAGAAAAGTTTAAAGTTTAAAGTTTAAGGTTGAGCAACTTTAAACTTTAAACAAAATGAAACTTTAAACAAATAAAAAATGAAACAACTAGTCAGCAACTTAAAAGGAGATAAAGGGATTTGGTCATTTGTGGCCTTATTGGCCTTGTTTTCCTTTATGCCTGTTTTTAGCGCTAGTAGTAACCTGGCTTATATTGGTCAAGGAACCGGAAATACATTAGGTTATTTGGTGAAACACATCGTGCATATTTGTATTGGTTTTACCATTATTTTCATGGTGCATAAAGTGCCTTATCACTATTTTAAAGCTATTTCTAAAGGAGCACTTTATATTGTATGGATTTTATTGGCCTACACCTTAATTAAAGGAACCGTAATTGCTGGTGCCAACGCCAGTCGTTGGATTCAAGTTCCATTTATAGGAGTTACATTTCAAACTTCTACATTGGCTGCAATGGTGTTATTTATTTTTGTTGCACGCTATTTATCTAAGACGAGAACAGTTCCGATTACTTTTAAGTCCTCCATTTGGGAGCTCTGGTTGCCTGTATTCATTACGTTACTATTTATTCTTCCCGCAAATTTCTCCACAACGGCATTAATTTTTTCAATGGTTTTGATGTTGGTTTTTATTGGGAAATATCCGTTGCGGTATATTGGAATTGTTGTAGGATCTGGTATTGTATTTCTCACGTTTTTTATTTTGATTGCCAAAGCGTTTCCAGATGCTTTCCCCAATCGTGTAGATACATGGATTAGCCGTATTGACAATTTTACGAGCGATAAACCCGATGAAGATGATTATCAAATAGAGAAGGCTAAAATCGCAATTGCTTCGGGTAAAATATATGGGTTAGGTCCAGGTAAAAGTGTTCAAAAAAACTTTTTACCACAATCTTCTTCTGATTTTATTTTTGCCATCATCGTTGAAGAATATGGACTTGTTGGCGGTTTAGGAGTATTGGCGTTGTATTTATTATTGTTGTTTCGATTTGTAATTGCATCGCATAAAGCTAATTCCCTGTTTGGAAAGCTAGTAGTCGTAGGATTGGGTTTTCCTATGATATTTCAAGCCATGGTAAATATGGCAGTTGCAGTAGAATTGTTACCTGTTACAGGACAGACATTGCCTTTAATCAGTAGTGGAGGAAGCTCTATATGGATGACTTGTTTTGCACTTGGAATTATCATTAGTGTCACGAAAAAAGATGAAGAAATTGTACAAGAATTAAAAGACGCAGCCAAAAGAGAAGAAGCGCTTCAAAAATTAATTGATCGGGCTATGGAGGATGAAGTGGAAGAAGTTACAGTAGGTAACTATTCGATCGAAGATAAAGCTACTAATCCAATGCAAGTGGTTTTAAATAAATAAGTTGTTTAGAAAATTAGAAATTGATAAAAAATGAAACAGTATAAATTCATATTAAGTGGTGGCGGAACGGGAGGACATATCTATCCTGCAATTGCTATCGCAAATGAATTAAAGGCTCGTTTTCCTGATGCCGAATTTCTTTTTGTAGGTGCCCAAGATAAAATGGAAATGCAAAAAGTACCTCAGGCAGGTTACAAAATTAAAGGACTTTGGATTTCAGGATTACAGCGCAGACTGACATTTGATAATGCGCTATTTCCAGTTAAGTTGCTTTCAAGCTTATTAAAATCTAGAACCATAATCAAACAGTTTAAGCCAGATGTGGTTATTGGAACAGGAGGTTTCGCAAGTGGCCCGTTATTGCAAGTAGCAGCAATTGCAGGAATTCCGACAGTAATTCAGGAGCAAAATTCTTTTCCTGGAATTACCAATAAACTATTGAGTAAAAAAGCCAATAAAATTTGTGTGGCTTATGAAAATCTGGAACGCTTTTTTCCAAAAGAGAAAATGATACTAACTGGAAATCCAGTTCGACAAGATTTAATCGATATCGAAAGCAAAAGAGAAGAAGCGATTCAGCACTTTAATTTAGATTCAAATAAAAAAACAGTATTGATTCTTGGAGGCAGTCTTGGAGCAAGAAGAGTAAATCAATTAATCGAAAAAGAGTTGGCAAATATGCTTTCTCAAAATGTTCAGGTGATTTGGCAATGCGGAAAGTTGTATTTAGAAGACTACAAAAAATACAATTCTACACATGTTCAAGTAGTCGCTTTTATTGAAAGAATGGATTTAGTGTATGCAGCGGCAGATGTTGTTATTTCTCGCGCTGGTGCTTCGTCTGTTTCAGAGTTGTGTATTGTGGGCAAACCAGTAATTTTTATTCCTTCTCCAAATGTTGCAGAAGATCATCAAACTAAAAATGCGAAAGCCATAGTCGATAAAAAAGGAGCGTTAATGTTAAAGGAATCTGAACTTGATGTGCAATTCGGCCTTGTTTTTGAAGACTTACTAAAAGATCAGAGAAAACAAAATCATCTGAGTGAAAATATAAGAGCATTGGCTTTGCCAGAAGCAACAAAACAGATTGTTGATGAAATTGTAAAGCTAATTAGATAGAAATAAAAACGATAATATACCAAAGACTTAAAATAAAATGAACTTAAATCAAATACATAACGTCTATTTTATCGGAATCGGAGGGATTGGGATGAGTAATTTGGCTCGTTATTTCAAGAATCTGGGGAAGAAGGTTTCTGGGTACGATAAAACGCCATCTGTTCTTACAAATGAATTGATTGAAAGTGGTATTTCAATTCATTTTGAAGATGATATACATGCTATTCCAAAAGATTTTTACTTAGAAAATACGTTGGTTATTGTTACACCGGCGGTTCCGAAGACACATTCAGAGTGGAATTATTTTCTAGAAAGAGACTTTCAAGTAAAAAAGAGAGCGGAGGTTTTAGGAATAATTACCAAAGATACTTTTTGTTTTGCAGTTGCCGGAACGCATGGTAAAACGACTACTTCAGGTATTTTAGGACATATTTTACTTGAGAGTGGAGCAGATGTTACCGCTTTTATTGGTGGAATTGTTGAGAATTATAATTCAAATTTAATAGGATGCGGAAAAACGGTAACTGTTGTTGAAGCAGATGAATTTGACCGTTCATTTTTGCATTTGCATCCCAATATTGCGTGTATCACTTCTATGGATGCTGATCATTTGGATATTTATGGAACCAGTGAAGCGATCGAGGAATCTTTTGTTGAATTTGCATCTAAAATTGAAGACAAAAGCAATCTTTTTATAACAAAAGAATTACCGCTAGAAGGCGTAACCTGTGCCGTTAATGAAGATGCAGTTTTCAAGGCTTTTAATGTTAGAATTGGAAATGGTAGCTATGTTTTTGATGTACAAACGCCCTCCGAAGTAATCCAAGATTTGCATTTTGGTTTGCCGGGAAGACATAATTTAATGAATGCTTTAATGGCTATCGCAATGGCAAAGTTATTCGGAACCCCAACCGATGCTATTGCAAAAGCCATTGCATCATTTAAGGGAATCAAAAGAAGATTTTCGTATCAGATTAAAACGGATGTCAAGGTGTATATTGATGATTATGCACATCACCCAACAGAAATTAATGCGGTGCATCAAGCAGTTCGAGAGTTGTATCCAAATCAAAAAGTCTTGGCCATTTTCCAGCCTCATTTGTTTAGTAGAACGAGAGATTTTGCTGATGATTTTGCCAAAAGTTTATCGGCCTTTGATGAAATTATTCTATTGGATATTTATCCTGCACGTGAATTGCCTATGGAAGGAATAAGCTCACAATGGTTGATGGGTAAAATGATAAACACCAATAAAAAATTGGTAGCTAAAAACGATTTAATTGCACGTATTTTAGAAAGTGATGCAACAATAATTGTTACAATAGGAGCAGGCGATATTGGAGAATTAGTACCAGCAATTAAAAAAGCGATAAATGAAACTATTTAATTGGACAAATATTCGATTATTACTGATGTTTGTGTTGGTGATTTTTTTATTTTCATTTACGTCAAATCGAAATGAAAATAGAAAATTGACTAAATCTATTGTTTTTTTTGAAGGAAATGACGCTCTTTTTGTAAAACAAGAAACGGTTAATAAATTGTTGATAGAAAATAAAAAAGACGCATCTAGCATTCAAAAAGTTAATCTAGATTTGAATACACTAGAAAAAACGCTCAACGCACAAGATATGATTGAAAAATCAGATGTATTTGTGAGTGTTGACGGTGTGTTAAAAGCAGTGGTAAAACAAAAGACTCCTATTGCTAGAGTTTTTGATAATAACAGTTCCTTTTATATTGATTATGAAGGAAATAAAATGTCGTTATCAAGTAATTTTACAGCTAGAGTTCCACTTGTTTCGGGGGGAATTAATAAAAAAAATAACGAAGATTTATCTGATTTGTTACGCTTAATTTATGACGATGCGTTTTTAAAAAAAAACATTATCGGAATCCAAATTATGCCTAACGGAAGCTTAAAAATGCTCAATAGAAATTTTGATTACCAAATTGATTTTGGTAGAATGATCAATGTGGAGTGTAAATTAAAGAATTACAAAGCTTTTTTTCAAAAAGCAGTTTTAGATAGTTCGTTATATAAATATAAAAAAATTGACCTCCGATTTACGGAACAAGTAGTTTGTACTAAATAATAGATAATGGAAAAAGAGAATATTGCAGTAGGTCTAGATATTGGGACAACTAAAATAGTTGCCATGATAGGCAAGAAGAATGAGTACGGGAAATTAGAAATTTTAGGTGTAGGCAAATCCAAAAGTTTAGGCGTGGCAAGAGGTGTTGTTAATAACATAACTCAAACCATACAATCTATTCAACAAGCGATTCAAGAGGCCGAAAATAACTCTGGCTATAAAATAAAAGATGTTGTGGTTGGAATTGCGGGACAACACATCCGCAGTATTCAACACACCGATTATATCAGTAGAAACAATCCCGAAGAGGTTATTGGCGGGAATGACATACAGCTTTTGATTGATCAAGTAAATAAATTGGCGATGTTGCCTGGCGAAGAAATTATACACGTCTTACCACAAGAATTTAAAATTGACGGACAATCTGAAATCAAAGAGCCAATAGGAATGTACGGCGGAAGATTAGAGTCCAGTTTTCATGTTGTTGTAGGGCAAGCTTCATCGATAAGGAATGTAGGCAGATGTATTCAAAGTTCAGGAATTGAATTATCTGGTTTGACATTAGAACCATTAGCTTCGGCGGATGCTGTTTTGAGTCAGGAAGAAAAAGAAGCTGGTGTTGCATTGATTGATATCGGTGGTGGTACGACAGATTTAGCCATTTTTAAAGATGGTATTATTCGTCATACAGCGGTAATTCCTTTTGGAGGAAATGTAATCACAGATGATATCAAAGAGGGTTGCTCCATAATAGAGAAACAAGCCGAATTGTTGAAAGTTAAATTTGGATCAGCTTGGCCAGGAGAAAATAAAGACAACGAAATTGTTTCTATTCCAGGATTAAGAGGGAGAGAGCCAAAAGAGATTTCCTTGAAAAACCTTTCTAAAATTATCCATGCAAGAGTGGTGGAAATTATTGACCAAGTTTTTACAGAAGTGAAAGCATACGGACACGAAGATCCTCGCAAAAAACTTATAGCTGGAATTGTACTTACTGGTGGAGGTGCTCAATTAAAACACATCAAGCAGTTAGTAGAATATATTACTGGAATGGATACAAGAATAGGATATCCAAACGAACATTTAGCCGGAAATTCAGACGAGGAAATTTCAAGTCCTTTGTATGCAACAGCAGTTGGATTGGTGATGAAAAGCATTGAAAATAAAACGCATAGTGCCATTCGAGTAGATGCTGTTGAACAACCTAAAGCTCCTGTATATAGACAAGCAGTTGTGCAAAATCCAGTTATTGAAAAAGAGGAAGAAGAGGATCAGAATCCAAATGAGAAACACAACTCTACTGTAAACAGGATACAAAGAAATTTCTTTGATCGTTATGTAGACAAGATTAAGGATTTCTTAGATAATGCAGAGTAATTTAGAAATAATAAAGAATATTGTTTTTTTTCCTTTTTGCCCCAAGTAAAAAGAAATAAAATCAAAAATAATAATAAATATCAAAAACCAAATAAAATGATGAGCAACTCAGAATTTGGAAGTATTTCATTTGATTTACCAAAGAACCAATCAAATGTAATAAAAGTTATTGGTGTAGGTGGAGGCGGAAGTAATGCAATAAACCACATGTTCAAGCAAGGAATTAAAGGCGTAGATTTTATCGTGTGCAACACAGACTCTCAAGCTTTACAAAGTAGTTCCGTGCCTAACAAAATTCAGTTGGGAGTGCATTTGACAGAAGGACTTGGTGCTGGAGCAAATCCAGATGTAGGACAGCAATCTGCTATTGAGAGTATTTCCGAGATTGAAAAAATGTTGGATAGAAATACTAAAATGGTATTTATCACTGCCGGAATGGGCGGAGGAACAGGAACTGGAGCTGCACCGGTAATCGCACAATTGGCCAAAGAAAGAGATATTCTTACAGTTGGGATAGTGACATTACCTTTCTTATTTGAAGGGAAAGTGCGTCAAGAACAAGCGTTAATTGGAATTGAAAAATTACGCAAACAAGTCGACTCTTTAATTGTTATCAATAATAATAAATTAAGAGAAGTATACGGGAATCTTGGTTTTAAAGCAGGATTTTCAAAAGCAGATGAAGTTCTGGCAACAGCCTCACGAGGAATTGCTGAAGTAATCACGCATCATTACACTCAAAATATCGATTTAAGAGATGCTAAAACCGTATTGTATAATAGCGGAACTGCTATTATGGGATCATCTGTTTCTTCTGGTGAAAATAGGGCCAAGGAAGCTATCGTTGCTGCTTTAGATTCTCCGTTGTTAAATGATAATAAAATTACTGGTGCCAAAAACGTATTGTTGCTTATCGTTTCTGGAACCAATGAAATTACAATTGACGAAATTGGAGAAATCAATGATCATATTCAAGCTGAAGCAGGGCATAATGCCAATATTATCATGGGGGTTGGTGAAGACGAATCACTAGGTGATGCTATTGCAGTAACCATTATTGCTACCGGTTTTGATATTGAACAACAGAACGAAATTGTAAATACAGAACCAAAAAAAATCATACACACCTTAGAAGATGAGCAAAGAAGCGTTCATAATCTAAGTAGTAAAACGGTTGCAGCTTTTGATTTAAATACAGAATCTCCAGCTTCAAATTCAAACGAAAGAATAGTTTTTGATTTATTAGAAGATACCGTTGTTGCTACTGAACCAGTGGTAACGTCTCCTACTATTAATAAAGAAGAATTAATAGTAATGTCTGAGTTTATTAAAAATTTAGACGTGACATTCGAGATAGTTTCTCCTATTACTGATATCGATTTTACAATTTCATCTCCAGTAGCCGAAGTAAAAGCAGTTCAGCCAAAAATTATCGAAAGACAAGAGCAAACTACTTTTTCTTTTGACTTACCACTCTTCAAAGCGGAACCAGTTGCGCAAGTTGAAGATAATAAGATAATGTTTGAGTTGACAAATGAAACTCGCGACATCAAAGTAAATGAAGCCGTTCAATTTGTTCCAGTGACAGAGTTGACTGAAAATGGAATTATCAAATATTCTCTTGAAGAATACATGGATCCAGAACCAGATTTCATGGCGAAGCCAGTTGCTAAAACTCCAGAAATTGTTGTGCCAGCTGAGTTGAATATCACAATGAAACAAGTGGACACAGCTGTAAATACAGCGGTTGACTTCGAGGCTATTTCTCCTATGGAAATGACAATCGAGGAATCATTACGAATGAGGGCTGATGAAAGAAGAAAAAAATTAAAAGAATTCAATTATAAGTTTCATAATAATGTTTCTAAAATTGATGAATATGAAAAAGAACCAGCTTACAAAAGATTGGGAATAGACATTTCAAACAATCAATCTAATAATACAAATTCGAGAATTTCTGTAGGAACAGACAGCAACAACGATTTACAGTTGCGTTCAAACAACTCGTATTTACATGACAACGTAGATTAACTAACTCAAACCAAAATGAGGTAGCCCGAAAATCTATAGCATTTTCGGGTTATTTTTTTTGTTTCGAGCAACAAGGCAATTTATTGTTAATTACAGTAAATTTCTTTAATTTTGTCGGGCCTTAGTCCAGCTGTCGTTTCAAGCTTTTTATCGCAACTATTTTTTTATAGGAACAAGAAAGAGCTTCTTTTAGTCGCTTTTCTAGTTCAATAAAAAATATAGTTCCTCTCAAAAGGCTTTCCACTACCATCTGGGGCAGAAAATAGGAATCATTTTCACAATTAGCTTTTCAACAATCGATTCATTCAACAATCGATTAACCAAATTAACAAAAAAGAATATGAGTTTATCAGTACAAATCATGGACGAAATGAAAACCGCCATGAGAGCCAAAGATACCGTTGCACTAGAAGCTTTGAGAGCTATTAAATCTGAAATCCTATTAGCACAAACAGCAACAGGATCAAAAGAAGAAATAACGGAAGATGACGAGGTTAAATTGCTTCAAAGATTAGTAAAAACGCGCAAGGAAAGCGCTAGAATTTTTACTGAACAAAACCGTCTTGATTTAGCTGAACCAGAATTAGCACAAATTGCAGTAATCGAAAAATTCTTGCCAGCGCAATTAAGTGAAGCAGAAGTTGAAGCTGTAATTGCTAAAATTATTGCAGAAACAGGTGCGTCAGGAATTGCATCAATGGGGAAAGTAATGGGTTTAGCAGCCGCACAATTAGGAGGAACAGCTGAAGGAAAAACCATTTCTACAATAGTTAAAAAATTATTGACATAAATTTTATGATTCAAGCTTAACGATAATAATTCACAAATCTAAAATCGTTAATCAAAAATCTAAAATCAAATGGCTGCGTAGTTCAACTGGATAGAATATCAGATTTCGACTCTGAGGGTTGCAGGTTCGAACCCTGTCGCGGTCACAAAAACAATTAAAAATGCTTCAAAAAATCAAGTTCCCTTGAGATTATTTTGGAGCATTTTTATTTTAAAGCGGTACTGTAAAATGGTATTTCAAATTTTTTTCTTTGTGCTTTTTGGAGCATTTTTTCTTGTACTTCTTATTTTCAGAGTGCTTGAACCAACGTATGTGTTTCTTTTTAATAAACCACTGTATGTGCACTGCTACCCTTTTACTAAGAAATTAAGACCAAGCGAGCGCCAAATTTTAGCTGATGATTTTCATTTTTACAATAGACTTTCTCCAAAACGGAAAACGTATTTCGAACACCGAGTTAAAGATTTTCTAATGCATTATGAGTTCATAGGAAAGGAAATTGAAATTTCAGAACAAATGCAAATGTTGATTGCCGGTACTTACGTGATGCTAACTTTTGGCATGAGGAAGTACTTGATTACTTTATTCGATAAAATAATAATTTATCCTTCTAGCTACTATTCTACTGTGAATGAAGCGTATCATAAAGGCGAATTTAATCCTAGAATGAAAGTCATTGCTTTTTCCTGGGAAGATTTTTTGCTAGGACATACGGCATCAAATGATAATATTAATTTGGGCTTACACGAGTTTTCGCATGTATTGCATTTTCATTGTTTACGAAGTAATGATCCAAGTGCAATAATATTTTTTGATGAATTTAATGAAGTCATACAATATTATAGCGATCCTTTTTTAAATAATGAATTAACTGAAAAAGAGTATTTTAGGGAGTATGCATATGAAAATCAATTTGAGTTTATATCGGTGGTGTTGGAGCATTTTTATGAAACCCCACAGATTTTTAGAAACCTACATCCAGAGCTTTATACTCACGTTTCAAGAATGATTAATTTTCAAGAAAGATAATAAAAACAAAAAATGGTGCTCAAGCACCATTTTTTATTATAAGTTTGTTAGCTTCTTTAAATCAAGTATCGTTTGTGTTGGGTTTTCTGCTTTAAAAACAAAACTTCCAGCTACGAGAACATCTGCTCCAGCTTCGACTAATTGTTTTGCATTTTTACTAGTTACACCGCCGTCTACTTCAATAAGTGTGGTAGCTCCTTTTTTAAGTATTAATGCTTTTAGTTTTTCAACTTTCGCGTACGTGTTTTCGATGAATGATTGTCCTCCAAAACCTGGATTAACACTCATGATACAAACCAAGTCAATATCATTAATTACGTCTTCTAGTAAGTCAATATTTGTATGTGGATTGATAGCGACCCCAGCTTTCATTCCTTCTGCTTTGATGGCTTGTAGCGTTCTGTGAAGATGCGTGCACGCTTCATAATGTACGCTCAGAATATTTGCGCCTAACTCGGCAAAAGTTTTTATGTAACGGTCTGGATCGACAATCATCAAGTGAACGTCAATTGTTTTTTTTGCATGGCGGTTAATGGCTTCCAGAACTGGCATACCATAAGAAATGTTTGGTACGAAAACGCCATCCATGATGTCAATATGAAACCAATCGGCTTCACTGTTGTTGATCATTTCGATGTCGCGTTGCAGATTTCCAAAATCGGCAGCAAGCACAGATGGTGCGATAAGTGTATTCTTCATTGTGTAGTTGTTACGTAGAGATGCACTGCAGTGCATCTCTACAGTTTGTGTAGTTTGTGCAAAAGTAGTTTTTTTGCAGCAATTGGAGAAAGTTTTTTATAGATTCAATTCGTCATTGGCCACTGGATTTGCGTAAAGGATAAAGGCGGTATCCTCGCAGCGTAACGGAGAGATAAAGCCGATAGCCTGACCCGAAGTTTTTACGTAGGGTTACGCCATAATAGTGAATAGTGAATTCCGATTATAAAAATAAAACTCAGGACTCGAGACTGACAGTCGAACAGCGAGTAGCTAAACCTGCGAGAGAAGCTTGAACTAACCAAGGTTTTGCTGAAAAAAGCAAAACTCCGGTAATCAGCCGGAGTTTCAATCATCAATCAAAAAACGAACAGTTAATCAGACCGTCGTTACTTATTAGTCGAAAGCCGAAAGTCAAAAATCATACTGTTGTTGGACGATATGATTTTTGACTTTATAGCATTTGACTGTATTATCCTAAATACGTTTTTAGTATTTTGCTTCTTGAAGTGTGTTTTAATCTACGGATTGCTTTTTCCTTGATTTGACGCACACGCTCACGAGTTAGGTCGAAAGTTTCTCCGATTTCCTCTAATGTCATTGGGTGTTGATCGCCAAGACCAAAATATAAACGAACTACATCAGCCTCTCGTGGAGTCAATGTTTCTAATGAACGTTCGATTTCAGTACGCAATGATTCGTGAATTAATTCTCTGTCTGGATTAGGAGATTCACCTGAACGTAAAACGTCATAAAGGTTAGAATCTTCTCCTTCTACAAGAGGCGCATCCATTGATAAGTGACGTCCAGAGTTTTTCATAGACTCTTTTACGTCATTTACGGTCATGTCAAGTTCTTTTGCAATTTCCTCAGCAGATGGTGGGCGCTCGTTAGATTGCTCTAATAAAGCATACATTTTGTTGATTTTATTGATAGAACCAATTTTGTTCAAAGGCAAACGAACGATACGAGATTGTTCTGCCAATGCTTGTAATATAGATTGACGAATCCACCATACCGCATACGAGATGAATTTGAAACCACGTGTTTCATCAAAACGTTGTGCTGCTTTTATCAATCCTAAATTCCCTTCATTAATTAAATCGGGAAGGGTCAATCCTTGATTTTGATATTGTTTAGCCACCGAAACTACGAAACGTAAATTGGCTTTTGTTAATTTTTCTAATGCTTTTTGGTCACCAGCTTTAATCTTTTGCGCTAACTCTACCTCTTCGTCAGCAGTTATAAGGTCAACTTTTCCAATTTCTTGTAAATATTTGTCTAATGATGCAGTTTCACGATTCGTTACCTGCTTGGTGATTTTAAGTTGTCTCATGTTTTTGTCTCCTCAATTTTATGTATACAAATGGTTATACGTATTAGGTTTCAAAAAAGTTACAAAAAAAATATTTTTAACGCAAATTACTTTTTATGCTTCAAGAAAATTATTTTTGACTAAAAAGAGAAATTTCTAATCCTGTTAAAATATTTAAATCTATAGCTTTGCTGGACTCAAGATTATTCTTGCTATTGAGTTGGTATTTCAACATCGGCTCAATATTAATTTTAATTCTTGGAGAAATTTTATAATCTATGCCAATACCAATATTTGTTCCAAAAGTTTTACTTAGGAGTTGTGAAGTTTTTCCTATTTTGGCAAAATAGCCACTTTCTGTTGCTACAGAAACTTCGTTATTACTTAAAAACAGGTAGTTTAATCCTATAATTGCATTTAGTCCTATTTTACGTTTAATAATATTATATTTTATCTCTATTGGAATCTCTGAATATGAAATTTCTTGAACGATTTTCATAAACTCAGAATTGTTCGATTGGTTAAAAATGTATGTATTTGAAAAACCATTTTTATATTCAATATTGGAGTAATTTGGAGTGTTTATCAAAGCTTTTTCTGTGATAGTAGCAGATTTATTTCTTCCAAATCCAAAGCGAATACTTAAATTTTCAGTTGCTTGATAATTGACGTATGAACCGTAATTAATAATTATTTTAGATTTTTTTGAATTTGTATTTAAGCGACTATCAAGCGTTGAATTTTTACTAGAAAATATGTTAGATGTTGGCGAGCTATAAATATAGATGCTATATAATTTACTTTCATGTGTAATTTTAGAAATAGTATCATTCTTGGAAACTATTGTAGCTATTTTTTTCTTCAGTATACTGTCCTGATTATTTGTTTTATCATTTTTGATATTGAGACTTTTTGAGGTAATATTCGCCGTATCCATTAAAAAATCAGTTGTACTTTTTGTAGGGTACAATGAGGTTGAGGCCGAAGCTTTATCAATATTACTTGTGTCTGAAATGGGGAGATAGTATGTATGTAACGAAAATTTATTTTTCTTATAATAAGATGTTTTATTATTGGATTGATGGGAGCTTCTCAAATATTTATTTCTTACCTCATTTATCTGTATTGATTTAGTTTTTTCAATTTTTAAATTTTTTTCAGTAGTTGCACTTTTTTTGTAAATAGATGAACTAGATTTTCTAGCAGAATTTGAATAATACTTGTGAAAAAATAAATTATCAGATAGTATATTATTTGTGTCGCTTTTTCCACTTAAATTTTGATCAGACTTTAAAAAAGTTTTTTGTGATAGTGAATTGATAGTATCAGTTTCTTCAATTCTTTTTTTGGAACTACTAGTGTTGTATTTTTTAATAACAATCTCCTTTTCTTTAAAATTGAAAAGTTTATTTGTTTGAAATGAAGTGGGGAAAATCAACCATGAGGATAGTATTCCAGTAGAAAACACTAAAACAATTATGAACCAAAAATAAGCAACTTTTCTTTTTTTCTTTCGATCTAATGCTGACTGAATAATATTCCATCCATCATCGTTCGGAGTTTTGTCCAAGTGATTAAGTTGTTCTCTAAATATAGTCCCTATGTCTTTTTTATTCTCCATATGGTAATGAGTATTTTGCATTCCACTGTGTTAACTTAATCTTTTCTTTCAATATTAATTTAGCGCGATGTAAGTTCGATTTTGACGTATTGGCTGAAATCGATAGAATTTCAGCAATTTCATTATGCGAATAATTATCAAGTTCGTACAGACTAAAAACTAACCGATACTGGTGCGGTAATTCTTGAATAAATCTCAAAATTGTATCTAAGTTAAAATCAATATCATTTTCATCAACTGTTGTTTCCTGATTATGTTTGTCTTCAATAGGAATCCATTTAAACGTCTGTTTGTATCTATTTATAGCTTTATTTATAGCTATTCGTTTCATCCAACCTTCAAATGTACCTTTGCCTTTATAATTTTTGATATTAATAAAAATTTCGATAAAGGTATCATGTAAATTATCCTCTGCTTCGGTTTCATTAGCACAATATTTAAGGCTAAGCACAAAAAGAGTTTTTTTATACAAGTGGTATAACTCTTCTTGTGCTACTCTATTTTGCTCGATGCACGATTTTATGAGATTTTCTGTTGACAATAAAATGAATATTTAGAAAAGGGTCTTCTTTAATTTAAAATATCTTTTAGCCCTTGCTTTTATGTTATTAGATGCAGAAATTTTATTTTGAGGCGTAATAGTTACAGTTTTAAAACCGATAATTTGCACAGTATTTGCATCTATTTGACTAATAGTCCACTACTTTAATTTTAAAAGTCGCCTAAACTTTGCAAATGTATTTTTTCATAAACCAACTTCAATTCATCTTTGGATGGTAAAAAAACAATCTTTGTTAATATTTAGTTCGAAAAATAGTGCTTTTTTAGAAATTAAACTATAGTTAAATTATTCTATTCGTTGTAAATTGATAATGTATTCTTAAGCGCATCTGTCAATTGCTAGCTTTACTTCAGGATAGTTGATTACTAAAAAAAAAACACTTCCATCAGCCAAAGTTGCATGTATTGCAGCACTAATACTAATGGATTGGTTGGAATTTAAATTTCCATAAAAATCACTAAATGGCTATTCTCTAATTAGAATTTTATTTCCAATACTATTGCGATTTGTATTGTAAATTATAACTTTAAAGGGATAAATATAATCCAAACAAACAATATTTGCCGAAGGACTATCTCCGTATTTAGTTGCTTTTGAAATAAGTTAAAATAATTTTGAGTCTGTGTTTATCAAATCTTTAGAAATAGTGTCGAGCTATATATTATCAATATCGACAAAACTATTAAGCCCAAAAATGATTAGAAATAACTCAAATACGATTATTGTATTAAAATTTTTCATTCGGTTTATTTTGTTAAAATTTTGAAATTTCTAAAATGCTCTCGCATAGTTCAGTTGTATCTGAATTTACTGCTCTTGAGCTAATACGTCCACTTGTAAAATTTGAATCAAATTTGAAAACAGCAGATGATCCATTTGAAGAGATTAGAGTAATCAAACCGCTTTTAACTTCCCATGTGATGATAGGATTTTTAACTGTTGTAGATACTGAATAAGTATAATTTTCGTTTGGAATAACTTTAAATCTTCCACTAGTTCCGCAGCAAGTCCCTACATTTTTTGGACTCGGACATTGATTGTCAACATAGCTTTTTAAAAAAGTATTTTCATCAGTAGAATTATCTGTAGAACAAGAATAAATACTTATTAGAGCAAAACTAAACATACATATTTTTCTAAAATTTTCCATAATTATATTTTTTGAGGTTTATATCTAATAGTAAAATATATTTAAAAAGGTTGCGTCAAAATTTTAAATAAATCCAAAAATCCTAATTTACTTAATTGAACTGCGGTTTTAGTATTGTGTGAAAGTGAATTGCTTTCACGGCGTTTATCAAGACTACATTGTTAATCCCATTTTGGCGCAATTTTATTTTCTTCACGTGCTTGTCTGTTTTGCATGATAGATTATTCTATGAGCTTTTCTAAATCCAAATATGGTACTAATTAAGATTGGCTACTTGAATAGAAAATGAATTAAACGAATTTTTTACCAATGCATAAATTTTGCCATTCATGATTTCGATTTCACAAAAATATGGAAACGAATAGCTGTTATCGCTCACCGTAACTGGAATTTCGGTCATGGTATTGGTAGTTGTATTATAATAGCCAAAAAAACTTCCATTGATTAGTGTGGAGGCAGCCCCAGCTGTTTTATTTCCTGCCACAAAAATATAATTTTCATACTTTGCTGTAAATGATATTCTTACATTTTTTGTCAGTTCGATAGTTTGAAAACTATTGGTGCTTATGTCATAGATAATCAAATCGTTATGCATTTGGATCGTTCCATTTGTATTTCCATCTTGAATTTGTTCATACCCAAAAAAGGAATAAATTTTATTATTCACTATTTCTGAACTTCCTCCGTATCTGTTTTTTGGCATATTAGCCACCAGAACAAAAGTGTTTAAATTTAAGTTATGTTTCCAAATTTTTTTATCATAGTTGATGTCGCTTGTAGTCTCGCCTCCAAGGAAACCTCCAACAATGTATGCGTTTTCATTTAAAATACAACTTCCAAAACGTGAAAAGGATTTATTAGTCACAAATGACCCATAATGAGTGCCTACTATCTCTTCGTTTAAATTCAAATCATATTTATTAAATTTTTCACCACCAAAAACGAACAATTTATCATTATAAATATGAATTCTCTTTGTTGCAAAATCACTGACAATGAAGTTTCCAGTTGTTAAGTTTAAATCGATTACATTCAGTTTATAGACAGTTTCAGTTATTGGCTTAAATTTATCTCGACAGCTTAAATACAAGCTATTATTTGAGGTGTTCGTTTTAAAGCCTGGCATTTGATCTTCAAATTGATTTTCTGGAATATCTTTAATTTTTTCGAAAGCTAATTTACCAGCAAATACTGATTTTGTCTCAACTAGTTCAATTACTTCTTCATTCTTATTGCAAGACAAAAATAATAATCCAACGAACACCAGTACTATAATGTTTTTGATTGTTTTCATAACAACTATTTTGAGGTTTATATTTAATAGTAAAATATATTTAAAAAGGTTGCGTTAAAATTTTAAATTAAACCAAAAATCCCGTTCGCCTTGGCGAACGGGATTTTCTATAAATAAACCTTTAGTAAACTAAGATCTGATTACTCTTTTCTTTCCTCACGTGGAGGTCTTGGCAAAAGTGCTTTTCTAGATACTTTCTCTTTACGAGTTTTAGGATCCATTCCTAGGTATTTAATTTGGAAAGTATCTCCCATATTAACTACATCAGCAACATTTTCTGTACGTTCCCATGCTAGTTCCGATACGTGAAGTAAAACTTCATTTCCTGGCGCATCTAGGTATTCAACTACTGCACCAAAATCTAGCATTTTGATAACTTTCACATCATATGACTCATTCATTTGAGGCTTGAAAGTGATCGATTTAATTTTAGCCAATACTGCTTCGATTCCAGCAGGATCAGTTCCTAAAATTTCGATTACTCCTTCTTCTGTAGTTGGATCTTCATTGATAACAATCGTTGTTCCAGTAGCTTTTTGTAATTCTTGAATTACTTTTCCACCAGGTCCGATTAAGGCACCAATGAATGCATTAGGAATTCTTCTTGTTATGATTTTTGGAGCGTATGCTTTAACATCTTCTTTTGGAGCAGCAAGAGTTTCGATTAATTTTCCAAGGATATGCAAACGTCCATCACGAGCTTGCGCTAATGCTGCCTCCATAATCTCGTATTTCAATCCATCAATTTTGATATCCATTTGACAAGCTGTAATACCTACAGAAGTTCCAGTTACTTTAAAGTCCATGTCTCCTAAATGATCTTCATCACCAAGAATATCAGACAATACAGCAAAACGGTCACCATCAGTAATTAATCCCATTGCAATTCCAGAAACGGGACGAATCATTTGAATACCAGCATCCATTAATGATAATGTTCCAGCACAAACGGTTGCCATAGAAGACGAGCCATTCGATTCTAATACTTCAGATACCACACGAATTGTATAAGGACAATCAGCAGGAATCATGTTCTTTAATGCTCTTTGCGCTAAGTTTCCGTGACCTACTTCTCTTCTTGAAGTACCTCTTAAAGGACGAGCTTCACCAGTTGAGAAAGGAGGGAAGTTATAATGTAAGTAGAATTTTTCTTCACCTTGTTCTGATGGAGAGTCAATTTGGTTTGCTTCTCTAGATGTTCCTAAAGTTGCCGTTGCCAATGCTTGAGTTTCTCCACGTGTAAACAATGCTGATCCGTGTACAGATGGTAAATAATCTACTTCACACCAGATTGGTCTGATTTCTGTAGTTTTTCTTCCGTCTAAACGAGTTCCTAAATCTAGGGTTACGTTACGAACTGCTTCTTTGTTTGTTTTCTTGAAGTATTTAGAAACTAAATCTCCGTTTTCTGCTAATTCTTCTTCAGTAAATAAAGCTTTTACCTCTTCTTTTACCTCTTCAAATGCTGCTGTACGTTCTTGTTTTGCTGAACCTTTGCTTGCAATGGCATAAATTTTATCGTAAGCTGCCGCTTTTACTTTTGCATAAATAGCTTCGTCTTCTCTTTCACCTTCGTAAGTACGAACCTCTTTTTTACCAAAAGCAGCTTGCAAACGCAATTGAGCTGAGATTTGGTTTTTGATGTGTTCGTGTGCAAATTTAATGGCTTCAAGCATTTCTGCTTCTGAGATCTCTTTCATCTCTCCTTCTACCATCGCAATTGAATCCATAGAAGCTCCAATCATCATATCTATATCAGATAATGCTAATTGTGCACGACTTGGATTGATAATGAATTTACCATCAATTCTTCCAACTCTAGCTTCAGAAATTAAAGTTTCAAAAGGAATGTCAGATAAAGCTAATGCTGCTGATGCTGCTAAACCTGCTAATGCGTCTGGCATTACATCTTCATCATAAGACATTAATTGAATCATCACTTGAACTTCAGCATGGTAATCTGATGGAAAAAGTGGACGCAATACACGGTCTACTAAACGCATGGTTAGTACTTCGTTGTCACTTGGTCGCGCTTCTCTTTTGAAAAAACCACCAGGAAAACGTCCTGCCGCTGCAAATTTTTCACGATAATCTACCGTAAGCGGCAAAAAGTCGATACCTGGACTTGCTTTTCTTGAGGATACTACTGTTCCTAAAATAACAGTTTTCCCTATTCTTACTACTACAGATCCATCTGCTTGTTTGGCTAGACGACCTGTCTCGATTGTGATGTTTCTGCCATCACCTAAATCGATACTTTCTACAAATAATTGTGGAATCATAAATTTAATTTATTAGTTAAACATGGGTTCTAGTTGTGTTGTAGTTGTTGTTTTGCGTAGTTAATGCCTAAAACCCAATGAAAAACCAAACTTTTTTTATTCATCATCACAAAATTATGATGACTTTTCGGTGTAGCCTCGATTCTAATCCCTTTTGTGTCAGGACTGCAATAAAATCATTTGACTGTAAATTATAAAATAAAAAAAGAGGCACTTTCGCACCTCTTTTCTATTGATTATTTTCTGATATTCAATACTTTGATAATTTCACGGTATCTGTTGATTTCTGTTTTCTTCAAATAATCCAACAAAGATCTTCTTTTACCTACTAGCAATACTAATGAGCGCTCTGTGTTATAATCATGACGATTTTTTTTCAAGTGCTCAGTCAAATGGCTAATTCTGTAAGTGAACAAAGCAATTTGAGCTTCGGATTTTCCAGTGTTTGTTTTTTCTCCGTGTTTAGCGAAGATTTCTTCTTTAATCTCTTTAGTTAAATACATTCCAATATTTGTTTAATGATTTTTATGTATGTCTTATATCTATTATAAGACGAGTGCAAAAGTACTATTTATTTTTTAAAACTAAAATTAAACTTTCAAAAGTTTTTAAAAACTTTATATTCAGGTGTTTAATACTAAGGCACCTTAACCGTTATGGGCAATGCATAAAAAAATCGAATAGGAATTCCTCTTATTTTACCGGGAATCCAATTTTTGGCCTCCTTTATAATTCGTAGCGCTTCTGCACCGGTTCCAAATCCTATATCACGAATTATCTTAGTTTCTATTAATTTTCCTTCTAGATCTACAATAAACGTTAAATATATTTTGCCACTTAGACCTTGTATATGCGGTGTTTTAAAGTTTCTACCTACGTATTTATAAAAATCATTAATACCCGTTTTAGGAGTTGGTTTTTGTCTAACTTCAGTGTATGTATATTGAATATTATTGTCATCAGTACTAGTGCCTGTTATCAATTTACTATTTTCGTACTCCTCTTGAAATGTAATTTTTGGATGGGATGAATTTCCGGTCCAAACGCCATGTTTATATCCATTCTTGATTTCACCTTTTTCATAAACGGAATTCTTGTGTTCAATGCCTTCACTGTCATTTTCAATTAATGCATCGTACATTCCATTGCCATCTATAATTTGATGGGAATTGTTGGAATCCCAATACTGGAGCAGTTTTTCAACACTTTCGTTTTTGATTTTATCAAAAGTAATGTCCTTCTCAAATTGTAAAACTCCATTGTCGTACCATTGAAATTGTTTTCCTTCTAAATGGGAATCATTATAATTCGAAATCTGTTTTTTGGTACCATTCTCGTAAAATGTCACTGCAGTACCATCCAATCGTATTCTGTCTCTATCTTTTGTGGTCCCTGTTAATGCTACTTGACCAGATTTGTAATACTCTGAAAATTGGTACTCTTTTTTTTCTACATAGTATTCCTTTACGGTTCTTATGAATTTGTAATTAACTTCTTCGCTAATAGTGCCTAAGGAATCAATATAGAATGCTGCGTCTTTATTTTCTTGGCCAAATGAAGGTGTTAAAATAAATAAAAGGAGCAAATTAATAAAGTGATATTTCATAGTAGGATGCTTGTACTAATTTTGTCAGTCAGTTTAATACAATTTTGATATTTCTGCACAAACAAACTCTAAAAATCGTTCGTCTTCAGCAGTAAAAGGATCTAAGACGTGGCTGTCAATGTCTATTTGACCAATATTTTTACCGTCTACAAATAATGGGACAACAATTTCTGATTTCACGGTAAAACTACACGCGATATAGTTGTCTTGAGCTGCAACGTCGGGAACTACAAAGTTTTCATTAGAAACTGCTACTTGTCCGCAAATTCCTTTTCCAAAAGGGATAACGGTATGATCGGTTTCAGCACCTACATAAGGCCCTAAGTGCAATGTTTTGGTATCGTGATTTGCAAAATAAAATCCAACCCAATTGTAATAGTCAATAGAGTTGCTTAATAGCTGACAAATAGAGAGTAGTTTTTCGTCTCTTGAAAGTGTTGTATTTAATGTGATTTCGGTTACTTTTGGTTGTAATTCTTGAAATGTCATATTTTTAAATTTTTATTTATGCAAAAGTATTTAAAGCCAGTTTCAAAAATTGCATAAATTTGTTAAAAAATAGATCTTGAAAAAATATTTTATTCTCTACAAACCCTTTTTGCTTTTTTTGGCATCCTTTTTTTTAACGTATATTATCCTGACTGTTTGCTATCAGCAGTATCTTAATAGTCTTGAAGAGAATAAAGTTGATGGTATTACCAGATTAGTTAGTGAAAATACAGTACAACTATTGCTACTCTTCGATGAAGGTTCCTCAATAGTGGAAAGTGATTCGCACCCTTACATTAAACTATTTTTCAATCAAAAATATGTTGCGAGAATCGTAGAAGGTTGTAATGCAACTAGCGTAATTATATTATTCATCTCATTTGTAATTGCTTTTTCTGGAAAATTAAAAACGACACTGTTTTTTATCTTTGGCGGAAGCCTTCTTATTTATGTTTTGAATGTAATGAGAATAGCAGCTCTGAGTGCGCTTATTTTTTATTTCCCAAAACAAGAGCCATTTCTGCACGGAGTTCTGTTCCCTTTGTATATTTATGGTGTAGTTTTTATTTTGTGGTTAATTTGGGTTCGTAAATTTTCAAGATATGCTTCAAAAGGTACTAAATAACAAACTGAGGTTCGTGCAATTTCTTTTTTTGGTTGTATTATTAGTGCTTGTTCGCGCTTTTGAAAATCAGTTGTTCTATGATCCTTTTCTTGATTTTTTCAAAAAAGATTTTACGATGTTAAGGTTACCATATTTTGATTCAACCCAATTATTTTCAAGTCTATTTTTCCGTTATACATTGAATACAACTATTTCACTGGGAATTATTTATGTCCTTTTCAAAGATGTAACGATGGTCAAATTTGCCTTCATACTTTATTATTTTTTCTTCTTGATTTTAATAGTTGCTTTTTTTTGTATTATCAATCTAGATAAAGGACACAATAATTTGCTTTTATTCTATGTTCGTAGATTCATGATTCAGCCTATTTTTGTTTTATTATTTATTCCCGGATTTTATTATCAAAAACAAAAAAATTGACTCCTTTTTTCTTTAGAATAAGCCAAATTAAATTGTTTTGGACGGTACTTTTTTCTAAATTTTAAATAGTAAAGCATTCATTCCATGCAATTTTAAGATTGTGAATTTTTATAAAAATTATTTTTTTTAAGGTATTAATTGCTAATTTTACAACGTGAAACAAACCAAACAGATCTGCATTTTTCTCGCATTTTTCATATTGTTTTCTAATATGGGATTCGCATTTAATATTCGTTATTGCGGTAACGATATTACTTCGGTTACGCTGAAAACTCCTGCTCAGGATCAGAGTTTAGAAAAAGATTGTTGTGGAGTTGTTGAAAAAAAATCACATTGTTGCAAAGATAAAGAGGTTAAATTTCAAAAGAAAACAGATGATTTAATTCAAAAAATAGTCTCTTTTCATTTGGGTTTTATATTTCTAACGAATGAATGGAATCCTTCCGTGTTTTCATTTGTTTCAAATTTTAAAAAAGACTCATCTACTTCGTATTACTGCGATGCAAATGCGCCTCCTTTTTTTAATTTATACCACCAATATATTTTCTACGCGTAGTTTCAATGTTTCTGCAAAAGTTAAATCACATTTTTTGTGGTTTTATATTTTTTAAAACATTAAAAATCAATAATGAAAAAACAAATTTCAATACTTTTATTGTTTATGTTTTGTAGTTTAATTTCGTTTTCGCAAGATACTTTGCAAGAGATTAAAGTGCAGAATGACCGTAAAAGTTTAAAAAAATCATATAGCCTTACGGCAAATACGACTACTCTCACAAGTAAAGAATTGCTCAAAGCTGCTTGTTGTAATCTGGCAGAAAGTTTCGAAACCAATCCTTCAATTGATGTCAATTTTTCGGACGCATTGACGGGAACGAAACAAATAAAAATGCTAGGATTAACGAGCCCTTATCTAATGATTACCGAGGAGAATATTCCTTCGGTACGTGGTGCTTCTCAAGCCTACGGATTGTCCTTTACCCCGGGAACTTGGGTAGAAAGCATCCAAATTACCAAAGGTGCTGGAAGTGTTGTCAATGGGTACGAAAGTATTTCGGGACAAATTAATACTGAATTAATAAAGCCAATCAGTGATATTCCATTTTTTTTGAATTTCTACGGTGCGACAGATTCTCGTTTTGAATTAAATACTCATTTCAACAAAAAGATTTCTGAGAAGTGGAGTAGTAGTTTGTTCCTGCATGGAAACACAAGAGTTTCAAAAAATGATATGAACGACGATGGTTTTCTCGATAATCCGTTGGCCAAACAAATTAATGTTCTAAACCGTTGGCAATATACCAATGCCGAAAAAGGATGGGTAAGTTTTATCAATTTCCGGTATATGAATGATCAAAAACAAACGGGAGAATTAAATTTTGACCCAGATAAAGATAAGGGAACAACTAATTATTGGGGTTCCGAAATCAATACTGAACGTGTGGATGTTTCCACTAAAGTAGGATATGTTTTTCCGGATATGCCCTATCAGAGTATTGGTTTTCAGAATGCTTTCAATAGTCATGATCAAAAGTCGTATTTTGGTTTAAACCAATATAATATTAAACAAAAAAGTTACTACTCAAACCTAATTTTTAATTCGATTATCAATAATACGAAGAATAAGTTCTCAACGGGTTTGAACTTTACCTATGATAAATACGGGGAATTTGTCAATGTGAATGATTACATCAGAATTGATAACTCGGTGGGTGCTTTTTTTGAATATACCTATGATAACACGGATGATTTTAGCATAGTTCTTGGCGGTAGAATAGACAATCATAATCGTTTGGGGATTTTTGCTACGCCAAGATTACATGTGCGATACAATCCCTGGGAGAAAGGAGTTTTGCGATTTTCGGCAGGAAGAGGGAAACGAAGCGCTAATGTTTTTGCCGAAAATCAACAGCTTTTAGCAAGTTCAAGAACCTTTGATTTTTTAGATACCAAAGGTAAAATATACGGTTTAAATCCTGAAATTGCATGGAATTACGGGTTGAGTTTTATGCAGGGTTTTTTACTTTTTGACAAAAGTGCTGATGTTGGTTTTGATTTCTACAGAACCGATTTTCAAAATCAAGCTGTTGTTGATGTGCTACAAAGTCCGCAACAGGTTTTGTTTTATAATTTAAAAGGGAATTCGTATGCGAATAGTTTGCAAGTAGAATTTAATTATGAGTTGAAAAAGCGTTTTAATTTGCGAACAGCCTATAAATTCTATGATATTCAAACTGATTATTTGTCAGGAACCTATCAAAGGCCGTTGCAGGCAAAACATCGTTTCTTTGGGAATTTAGGATATGAAACTCCTGTTTTAGATAAGGGAAAACAATGGAAGTTTGATTACACGTTGAATTGGCTAGGAAAACAGCAATTGCCTACTACTACAACCAATCCAGAAGTAGACAGGTTACCTGAATTTTCTCCGTCATTTTCTGTGATGAACGCTCAAGTTACAAGAATTTTTTCTGACACTTTTGAAATATACATTGGCGGAGAAAATATTGGAAATTACAAACAAGAAAATGTTATACTGGGCAATGAAAACCCATTTGGACCTACTTTTGATGCGTCAATAGTTTATGGTCCAGTTTTTGGACAAATGTATTACACGGGTTTGCGATTTAAAATTAAATAATCTTAAAAAAATAAAGGATGAAAAATATTATAGTTGGAGTTTTATTGTTATTTGCTGTATTTACAAGCAGTGCACAAGAAGTAAAAAATAAAAATGCAAAGATTGAATTTCATGTAAGTGGAAACTGTGAAATGTGTAAAAAAAGGATCGAAAAAGCGGCATTGAGTGTTTCAGGAGTAAAGTCTTCAGATTGGCACATGGACTGTGGTACGCTTTATTTAATTGTAAATGAGCAGAAAACAGATGTAACAACAATTCAAAAAGCAATTGCTGCTGTAGGTCACGACACTGGCGAATTTAAAGCATCTAAGGAGGTTTATGATGGTTTGCATTCCTGCTGTCAATATGATCGGAAATAATGTGGTAAACCAAAGTGAAAGCTTTGGTTTTTTATGGGTGTTTTGTAGCGATTTTTTAGCGTCTCTACCCTTAGAGGAAAGTGAAAGGTACTTAATAGTATATAGTGCTATTAATTTTTTGTGAGTAGTAATTTTAGACTTTAAAAAATGTAGCGTTATTATAGTTCATTTAAATAGTTAATAAAACTTTAAAATAGTTTCATAAATTGTGGTTAAGATATATTATCCGTACTTTCACGAACGAATAATTGTAGCATAAAACCCCCTAGAATGAGCGATTTTGATTGGAAGAATTTGATTGACCCACTTTTTTATATTCATTTTGATATTAATGGAATTAAATTGGGAATTTATATAGTTTTATTTATTGTCTTTGCCGAAACTGGTCTTTTTGCAGGTTTCTTTTTGCCAGGTGATAGTTTGTTGTTTTTGGCAGGAATCTACAATAGAGATTTAATTGAAAATATTTTATTCATCGAAAATGATTTTATTAATGTCGCTCTTTTAGCAACATTTGTAGCATTATCAGGTATTTTAGGTAATGTTGTTGGTTATTGGTTTGGTTCAAAAAGTGGCTATTATTTGTACAACAAGCAAGATAGTTTTTGGTTCAAAAGAAAATATTTGGTTCAGTCCAAAGATTTCTTCGAAAAATATGGTGGTAAAGCCATTATTTTCGCTCGTTTTCTTCCAATATTTCGAACATTTGCCCCTATAGTTGCTGGAATCGTTTCTATGGATAAACAGAAGTTTATGTTTTACAATATCTTGAGTTCCTTTATTTGGTCATTCACACTGATTTTCGCAGGGCATTATTTGTATGGCTTTTTACTAGAAAATTATCAAATCGATTTAAAAGAACATATCGAACTTATTGTTATTGCACTTGTCGCCATAACAGTTTTACCAGTAATTTACAAGTTTAGTAAAAGATCTAAGGTTCAAGAATAGAATAAATTCAAAGCGTAAAAAAACCGTCTCAATAATTGAGACGGTTTTTTTAGGACTAAAAGAAAATGGAATTACATCATTCCTGGCATACCACCACCCATTGGGTTTCCGCCGCCATTATCTTCTTTAATATCAATCAAAGCACATTCAGTTGTCAATATCATTCCAGCAACCGAAGCTGCGTTTTCTAATGCTACACGAGTAACTTTTTTAGGATCAATGATACCCGCTGCTAGCATGTCAACATACTCGTCTGTTTTGGCATTGTATCCAAAATCGCCTGAACCTTCAGTAACTTTAGCAACAACTACAGAACCTTCAAGGCCTGCATTTTCAACAATAGTTCTCAATGGAGACTCTACCGCACGAGATACAATTTGAATTCCTGTTGCTTCATCAGCATTGTCAGCTTTAATAGCACTAAGTGCATTTTTAGCTCTTAAAAGTGCAACACCACCACCAGCAACAATTCCTTCTTCGACTGCAGCACGAGTAGCGTGAAGTGCATCATCAACTCTGTCTTTTTTCTCTTTCATTTCTACTTCAGAAGCAGCACCAACGTAAAGTACAGCAACACCACCAGCTAATTTAGCCAAACGCTCTTGCAATTTTTCTTTGTCATAATCAGAAGTAGTCGCTTCCATTTGACCTTTAATTTGGTTCACACGATTTTTAATCATGTCCGCTTCACCAGCACCACTCACAATAGTAGTATTGTCTTTATCAATAGTTACTTTTTTAGAAGTACCTAACATTTCGATCGTGGTATTCTCTAAAGTGTACCCTCTCTCTTCTGAAATTACAGTTCCTCCAGTCAAGATAGCAATATCTTCTAACATAGCTTTTCTTCTGTCTCCAAAACCTGGTGCTTTTACAGCAGCAATTTTCAAGGCTCCACGCAATTTGTTTACCACCAATGTAGATAATGCTTCACCATCAACATCTTCAGCAATAATTAATAATGGTTTTCCAGATTGAGCTATTGGTTCTAGAACTGGTAATAATTCTTTTAAGGAAGAAACTTTTTTGTCATATAAAAGGATGTAAGGATTCTCCAATTCTACCTCCATTTTTTCTGAATTAGTCACAAAATAAGGAGAAAGATATCCTCTATCAAACTGCATTCCTTCTACGACATCAACATAAGTATCTGTTCCTTTTGCTTCTTCAACTGTAATTACACCTTCTTTTCCAACTTTGGCGAAAGCCGTAGCGATTAACTCACCAATTACTTCGTCATTGTTAGCAGAAATTGAAGCAATTTGTTTGATTTTTTCAGAATCACTTCCTACTACTTTTGCTTGTTTTGCTAAGTCAGCTACAATAGCTTCAACCGCTTTGTCAATACCTCGTTTCAAATCCATTGGATTTGCTCCTGCCGCAACGTTTTTCAAACCTTCTTTTACGATAGCTTGCGCCAAAACAGTTGCAGTTGTAGTTCCGTCTCCAGCTAAATCATTAGTTTTAGAAGCTACTTCTTTTACCATTTGAGCACCCATGTTTTCCAATGGATCTTTCAATTCTATTTCTTTTGCAACTGTTACACCATCTTTAGTAACGTTTGGTCCGCCAAAAGCTTTTCCAATAATTACATTACGACCTTTTGGTCCAAGAGTTACTTTTACTGCATTTGCTAATGCATCAACACCACGTTTTAATCCGTCACGTGCTTCAATATCAAATTTTATATCTTTTGCCATTATTTTTAGCTTTAGGCAGAAGGCTTTAGGCAATATGCCTAGCCAACCTGCAGTTATTTTTTTTATTTTTTTGTTTAAAGCTTATCGCTTAATGCCTTTTTTAAATTGTAGATTTTACTTTTTATAATATTAACCTCTTTTTCAAGATGTCCAAATAATTCGATGTCAATATATTTTAGATCTTTTGAAAGAATCAGTAAATATTCTGTTTCACAAGCCGAGCCTAAAGCAATATTAAGAAATTGATTAAACTCTTTGTCACTGTTTCTGCCACATCCTTCACTAATGTTTGTTGGAATTGATGAAGATGCTCTACGAATTTGACTAGTTAAACCATATAATTCTTCTTTAGAAAAAACAGAAGTGATTTTATAGATTTCCAATGTAAAAGCGTGACTTTGTTGCCAAACCTCATATTTTTTGAAGTCTCTCATTTGCTTAAAGCGTATTGCCTATAGCTTAAAGCTATATTATTGCTAAAATATCGTCTTCACGCATGATCAAATAATCTTTTCCTTCCAGTTTTAATTCAGTACCAGCATATTTTCCGTAAAGAACAGAATCGCCAATTTTCACAGTCATTGTGTGTTCTTTTGTTCCGTTTCCAACAGCAACGACAGTTCCTTTTTGTGGTTTTTCTTTTGCTGTATCTGGAATAAAAATCCCTGAAGCAGTTTTTGTCTCTGCAGCAACAGGTTCGATTAGAACTCTGTCTGAAAGTGGTTTAATGTTTAAAGCCATGATTTTATATTTTTTTTTAGTATTTATTTTTATTACAATTATATTTATTTCAGAAATTATGCCATCCTAATCAAACTGACATAATTTCTTATAAAAAATGCCAGCTTTGACAGGCTGGCATTTTAGAATATATTGTAATAATTTATTTTGTTGGATTTGCGGCTGCAGGTGTGTTTGTAGCAGGAGTAGCAGGCGCGTTTGTAGCTGGTGCTGCACTTCCTGTGTTTTCAATGATTTTAGAATCAGTATCACTTAATGTTCCTGTAAAGCTAAAGCTAGAAAGTAAAATAAGTGCTATTAATATAGTAGCTAATGTCCAAGTACTTTTATCTAAAAAGTCTGTTGTTTTTTGTACCCCACCTAACATTTGAGATCCGCCTATAGTAGAGGATAATCCACCACCTTTAGGATTTTGAACCATGATAACCACGATTAATAGAAAACAAACTATAGTTATTAAAACTAAAAAAATTGAAAATGTGCTCATTGTTTAATTGTTATTATTATTGTGTAAAATCTTAATATCCGATATGCGGTCTGCAAAGAAACTACTTTTTTCTGGATATTTCAAAATTAATATTTCATATGCTTGAATCGCTTTTTGATATTTTTTTTGTTCTAAATACACTCTTGCTAATGTCTCTGTCATCAAGAACGAAGTGTCTGTCGCATGTGATTCAAAAGTAATAGTGGAGGCAACGCCATGCTTAATTGGAGAGATCTTTGGACTTGCTTGAATGAATTTATCGATCAGTTTTAATTTCTTTCTTTTATCGTCATCATGTAAAGGGTATTCTGAAGGAGTTTGGATTTCTTTTTCTCTTTGAATAGGTTGTTTTTTCGAGAGTTGAAGCCATTCCTGAAAAGAATGTTGTTCACTTTTAGAGAAGTCTAACGGCTGACCAATGGACAATTTCTCTTCCGTGGATTTAGTTTGCTCATCGACTTGTATTGGAGTAGCCTCTTTTATCGAGGTAAGTATTGAACGTTCTATTGCGTTGATTTTTGTTTCCTGTTTAACTTCAGTTGCAATAATCTCGCTATCTACTACTTGTATATCGAGTATTTCTAATGCTTTTTTATCATATAGTCCCTTTTGAATAGAAGTAAACGTATCAGAAGTAATGAATTCAAATAGAACACTTCTATCGGTACTATATGCAGCAGTAGTTTTTAATGCTTCGTTGTATTTGTAGCTGTTTTGGTTGTAAAGCCCTTTTAATTGTATGGCTCTGGCACTTTGAAAATAAGGAAACTCATCGAGTACTTTTTCCAAAGCCTCCGTTTGCTTTTCTTGAGTAGCATCAGGTTTATTAATCAAATAGGTATAATCAGTTACATTCATAAAAGCTATTAGCATTTTTAGTTATTCGTTAATTTGTTATTTTATTAAACGAATCAATATTTTATTTACCATTTTGCAAGCGACTCATTAAAAATATCTTGCGTTATTCTCTCAAAAATATCTTTCAAAGCACTATTCAAAGTAGCGCCCGTCAATTGTTGCTCTGCAGGATAATCGTAGAAAAAGGTAAATGGTTTTTCAAAATCATCTGTTTCTTTTTTCTTATTTGTAAAACGAACATTAACCCGAATAGTCAAACGATTTTGAGCTGCTTGTTGATCAGCAGTTGCTGTCATTGGACTTATTCTATAATCCACAATCTCACCTTCATATGTTAAATCTGCACCATTTTTGACTAAGTTTAAATTAGTTTGGTTTTGAATTAAATCTTGGAGTTCTAATGTAAATGTTCTGTCGATTCCGGGTTCAATTAGCTCAGCATTATTCTGAAAAAAACCAACTTGAAATGTGTCAGCGTCAATTTTGCCTGTCCCTGTAAAATTGTATACAGAACAACTGTTTATACCAAATATAATTATGGAAAAAAGAATAAATTTTATACGTTTCATTTTCTGTTTTAATTTACTTCTCCAACGTGCTACTACTTTTGTCAAAGATATTCATTTTGTGTTTAAGCCTCTTGCTATTTTTTTGAAAAGGCTACAAATCGAATTGTTTGATTTTGCGATACAAGGTTCGTTCAGAAATACCCAATTCATCTGCGGCAGCTTTTCGTTTACCCTTGTTTTTTTCTAATGATTTTTTAATCATTTCGATCTCTTTTTGTTCTAAACGCAACGTTTCTTCTTCTTCGATTGTTTCTGCAAAAAGATAATTATCCTCATGTTCTTGATAACGCTCTTCATTATTCTGTTTTGTTGAGATTAACGATGAACCAGGTTCTTCCTCAAAATCGATCTCGCTATCGTTTTCTTTGGAACCATATATTTTTTTTATCAAATTTTGATTGGTCTCTTGCACTTTCGAGCTTCCGTTTTGAATTAATTCCAGCGTTAATTTTTTTAGATCATTCAAATCACTTTTCATGTCAAAAAGTACTTTGTATAAAATTTCTCTCTCTGTTGAGAAATCATTTTTACTTTTCTTGTCTTTAATGACTGACGGAAGGTTGCTGCCTTGCTCAGGTAAGTAAGACTGAAGTGTAGTTGTAGTTATGTCACGATTCGTTTCTAAAACAGAGATTTGCTCGGCTACATTACGCAATTGTCTAATATTTCCGCTCCAACGGAATTTTTGCAGCAGCTCAATCGCATTTTCATCCAGTTTCAATGGAGGCATTTTATATTTATGCGCAAAATCAGCAACAAATTTCCTGAATAACAAATGAATATCTTCTTTTCGATCCCGCAAAGGAGGTAAAGTAATATCCACAGTACTCAAGCGATAATATAAGTCCTCACGGAATTTTCCTTTTTCTATAGCATCGAATAAATTAACATTGGTTGCCGCTACAATGCGAACGTCAGTTTTTTGAACCTGTGAAGAACCTACTTTTATAAATTCGCCATTTTCAAGAACTCGTAATAAGCGCACTTGCGTGGTTAAGGGTAATTCGCCCACTTCATCTAGAAAAATTGTTCCGCCGTTAGCCACTTCAAAATAACCTTCACGAGTGCCTGTTGCTCCAGTAAAAGCGCCTTTTTCATGTCCGAAGAGTTCACTGTCAATCGTGCCTTCTGGAATGGCTCCACAGTTTACAGCAATGTACTTCCCATGTTTTCTATGTGAAAGGGAATGAATAATTCTGGGAATATTCTCTTTTCCAACTCCGCTTTCTCCAGCTACCAATACAGTAATGTCAGTAGGAGCAACCTGAATGGCTTTTTCTATCGCACGATTAAGCTTCGGGTCATTCCCGATAATCTCAAATCGTTGTTTTATGTTTTGAACTGATTCCATATTTTTTTTCTCAACCACAAATTACACAAATTATCGCAAATTTATAATTTTAGGTATTTATTAATCTTTTGTGAACTAACGATTTGTTTTGAAAATTTGCTATTATTCCAATGGGGGTGTCGGCTAATTTCATATAATTTAATGTCTGTGCAAGATGATCATTACTGATTTCTTTAATTGATTTCACTTCTAAAATAATATCGTTATAGACCACAAAGTCGGCATAAAATTTATGAGGCAAAATAATTCCTTTGTATTCCACATTATACTCTTTTTCTCTTTTGTAAGGAATATTATGGTTTTTGAATTCAATTTCTAAAGCATCTTTATAAACGATTTCAAGTAAGCCAGGTCCGAGTATTCTATGTACTTCCATACAAAGACCAACTATTTCGTAGTTTTCGTTTTTTTTATAATAATATTCATTAGAATCAGTCATGCTGGATGTTTTAGTTTAATTAATTTGCGAAAATTTGCGAAATTTGTGGTGAAAAAAATCAATTCATTTTGCTAAAACCAAAGGCTTCTCCTTTTAAAGTTCCGCTGGTACAAGAAGTGATTCTCACATTTACAAAATCGCCAATTTTATAATTCTCCTTTGGAAAAACCACCGTAATACTTTGCGAATTTCTTCCTGAAAATTCCTCAGTTGATTTTTTTGAAACTTTTTCTACCAAAACTTCTACCGTTTGTCCAATGAATTCTTCACTACGAAACCAAGCATGTTTTTGTTGTAAATCGACAATTTCCTGCAATCTTCTTGCTTTGGTTTCTTCAGGCACGTCATCATCCATTTTTCTTCCTGCCAATGTTCCAGGACGTTCTGAGTACGAATACATATAACCAAAATTATATTTCACATATTCCATTAAACTCAACGTATCTTGATGGTCTTCCTCTGTTTCTGTAGGGAAACTGGTAATCATATCTTGCGAAATAGAGCAATTTGGAATAATAGTTCTAATTTTATCAATCAAAGTCATGTACTCCTCGCGCGAATGCAAACGGTTCATTTCTTTTAGAATTCTATTACTTCCCGATTGAACAGGTAAGTGAATATGTTTGCATATATTAGGGTGTTTCGCAATTACATGTAAAACACTTTCGTGCATGTCTTGTGGGTTTGAAGTCGAGAATCGGATGCGCATTTTGGGGAAACCAACCGCAACCATTTCAAGTAATTGATCAAAATCTACAGCTGTTGCTTTTTGCATTTCGGATGCATTTTCAAAATCTTTTTTCAATCCGCCGCCATACCAAAGAAAACTATCCACGTTTTGTCCTAAAAGCGTAATTTCCTTAAAACCTTTGTCCCACAAATCCTGAATTTCGGTCATGATACTTTGCGGTTCACGGCTGCGTTCGCGTCCGCGTGTAAAAGGCACCACGCAAAACGTACACATATTGTCACAACCACGCGTGATTGAAACCAAAGCTGTAATGCCATTACTCATTAATCGAACTGGAGAAATGTCACCATAGGTTTCGTCTTTAGACAAAATCACGTTAATCGCATCGCGCCCTTCTTCGACTTCTTGCAAAAGGTTTGGTAAATCTTTGTAGGCATCGGGCCCTACAACAAGGTCTACTATTTTTTCTTCTTCTAGGAATTTGTCTTTCAAACGTTCTGCCATACAACCCAAAACGCCCACTTTCATCTTGGGATTAATACGTTTTACCGCATTGTATTTTTCTAAACGTTTGCGTATGGTTTGTTCTGCTTTATCGCGAATGGAACACGTATTTACTAAAACCAAATCGGCTTCTTCTAAAATTTGAGTGGTATTATAACCACCATTTGATAAAATGGAGGCTACAATTTCGCTATCCGAAAAGTTCATCGCGCAGCCGTAACTCTCGATAAAGAGCTTTTTAGTATTCTCAGGTTTATTCTCTAGAACAAGGCTCTCACCTTGTTTGCTTTCTTCAATGATCTTTTCCATTATGTATTTTCAAAGGACAAAGATAACGCAATTCAAATAAATATGACAAGATGTCAGATTAAGAATTAACACTATTTTAAGGCATTTTTTCTAGGGAGCTATTTACTTCGTCAGTACGATTCGCTAGTGTCCCGCTTTTCGTTGCAATTTTTTTATTTGCCGAAAAAGCAAATAAAAAAGGATTTTCACTGTAAATGAAATTCACTGAACTCCAACTAGAATAAATGTATTGTGAAGTAATCGGGGCTAAAAAAACTTCCCTCGACCGAATAATTTCTTTATAAATCGAAGCGTAATAGTTTTATAATTGAATTCAAAATCTCAATATTTAAAAAAAATAGATACTTTTGTCCCAGAAAAATAGAGCAATGGCAAAGAATTTAGTTATAGTTGAGTCCCCTGCAAAGGCAAAAACAATCGAGAAATTTCTAGGAAGTGATTTTCAAGTGGAGTCTAGTTACGGGCACATTGCCGACTTGCCATCCAAAGAAATTGGTGTAGATGTAGAAAATGGTTTCAAACCTAAATATGAAGTTTCAGCCGATAAAAAAGCTTTGGTTACCAAATTAAAAGGTTTAGCAAAAAAAGCGGAAATGGTTTGGTTAGCAAGTGATGAGGATCGCGAGGGAGAAGCTATTTCTTGGCATTTATCCGAAGAATTAAATTTAAATCCAGCTAAAACCAAACGAATTGTTTTTCATGAAATAACTAAAACAGCAATTTTAAAAGCGATTGATAATCCACGTGAAATTGATTATAATTTGGTCAATGCACAACAAGCGCGACGTGTTTTAGATCGATTGGTTGGTTATGAATTATCGCCTGTACTTTGGAGAAAAATCAAAGGCGGACTTTCAGCAGGACGGGTACAATCTGTTTCCGTTCGTTTGATTGTGGAGCGTGAAAGAGAAATTCAGAACTTTAAAGCTGTTGCAACATATTCTGTGGTGGCAGAGTTTACTAACGAAGCTGGAAAGTCATTCAAAGCTAAACTTCCTAAAAATTTCAATACAAAAAAAGAAGCTGAAGATTTTTTAAATAAAAATATAGGTTCTACATATAAGGTAGCCGATTTAGAAACCAAGCCTACCAAAAAATCACCAACTGGTCCATTTACAACTTCTACTTTGCAACAAGAAGCAGCGAGAAAATTGTATTTGCCTGTTGGAATTACCATGCAGCTCGCACAGCGTTTATACGAAGCCGGACTTATCACGTATATGAGAACGGATAGTGTGAACTTATCAAAAGATGCTATGGAAGCTGCTCAGGCTGAAATTATAAAGTCCTACGGAAAAGAGTTCTCTAAACCACGAACATTTGTCAATAAAAGTAAAGGCGCACAAGAAGCACACGAGGCGATTCGTCCCACGGATATGTCCCGTCATACAGTAGATATCGACAGAGACCAAGCGCGTTTGTATGATTTGATTTGGAAAAGAACGTTGGCTTCGCAAATGAGTGATGCGCAATTAGAACGTACTAACGTAAAAATTCAAGCAAATAATCACGACGAGATTTTCACGGCATCTGGAGAAGTATTGCTTTTTGAAGGTTTCTTGAAAGTGTATTTGGAGGGTCATGATGACGATGAAGAAGAACAAGAAGGAATGTTGCCTGCAATGAAAGTTAACGAAAAATTACAAAATAATTACATTACTGCGACAGAGAGATATTCTCGTGCTGCTGCAAGATATACTGAAGCTTCTTTGGTAAAAAAATTAGAAGAATTGGGCATCGGTCGTCCTTCTACTTATGCGCCAACAATTTCTACCATTATCAACAGAAATTATGTTGAGAAAGGAAATTTAGATGGACAAGAGCGCAATTACACGCAATTGATTTTGCAATCCGGAAAAGTAGGGGAGAAGTTATTGAAAGAAAATACCGGTTCTGATAAGGGGAAATTAGTTCCTACCGATATTGGAACGATTGTAACGGATTTCTTGGTAAAGAATTTCGGAAATATTTTAGACTACAATTTTACAGCAAAAGTAGAACAGGATTTTGATGAAATTGCAGAGGGGAATCTAGTTTGGTCAAAAATGATGCAGGAATTCTACGATCAATTTCACCCAAATGTAAAGGATGTTGAAGCCAATGCAGAACGGGAAAGTGGGGAGAGAATCTTGGGGACAGATCCTAAAACTGGAAAACCGGTTTCGGTACGTTTAGGAAAATTTGGCCCAATGGCACAAATCGGAGCTGCTGATGATGAGGAAAAAAAGTTTGCTAGTTTAATGAATGATCAGAACATAGGAAACATTACTTTAGAAGAAACTTTGAATCTATTTTTATTACCCAAAAATCTTGGGAATTACAAAGACGAAGAAGTTGAGGTAAGTAATGGGCGTTATGGACCTTATATTCGCCATGGAGCTGCATTCGTTTCTTTACCAAAAGGCGAAAATCCACTAGATGTAGATTTTGATAGAGCAAAAGAATTAATAGATGAAAAAGCACTCGCTGATGCGCCGATAGCTGTTTACAAGGGCGAAGGAGTGCAGAAAGGAACTGGTCGTTTTGGTCCTTTTATTAAATGGAATGGTACTTTTATTAATGTAAGTAAAAAATATAATTTTGATAATTTGTCTCAAAGCGATATCGAAGCATTGATAGAGGATAAATTGCAAAAGAATATTGATAAGGTCTTACATAATTGGGAAGAGGAAGGGATTTTAGTTGAAAAAGCCCGTTGGGGTCGTTCGGTTATAACCAAAGGAAAAATTAAAATCGAGTTAAGCAAAGATGTTGATGCTACTAAATTAACGTTGGACGAAGTTCAGGAAATGATCGCTAAGAAAACGCCTGCTAAAAAAGTAGTTGCTAAAAAAACACCTGCAAAGAAAGCTGCAGCGAAGAAAGCTCCAGTAAAAAAAGTAGTGGCCAAAAAGAAATAAGAGAATCATAAATTGTAACAGCTCGACCTCCTTTTTTTAGAGATCTTAAAATTGGTAAGCGAGAGGTAAAAAAGAAGTAAAAATGGAATTTGATTTTCTAAAACCCGTAGACGATGAAATCCTTCATTATATTGATGGATTGACCTCTCAGCAATTAGGGCGTAAAATAGTATTGCATACAGAAAAGCAATTTCCAGATTTAAACAAAATTACAATTGCTTTCATTGGTGTATTAGAAAATAGAGGAGACAATAAAGCTTTGTCAGATGTTGATTTGCTGCCTTTTAGAAAAGAATTGTATAGTTTGTTTCCCGGAAATTGGGACGCATCGATTGCTGATTTAGGAGATATCCTAGCAGGTAATTCTGCTGAAGACACCTATTTTGCTGTAAAGAAAGTTGTTGCAAGTCTCATTAAGAAAAAAATTATCCCGATTGTAATTGGTGGTTCTCAAGATTTAACGTACGCTATTTATAGAGCGTACGATGATTTAGAACAAATGGTAAATTTAGTTGCTATAGATAATAAGTTTGATTTTGGTAAAGAGGAAGAGGAAGTTTCAGCATCTTCCTACTTGACAAAAATAATTGTAGAGGAGCCTAATAATCTTTTCAATTATTGCAATATTGGGTATCAAACGTATTTTAACTCGCAGGAAGAAATAGATTTGATTGAGAAATTATTTTTTGATGCCTACAGGTTGGGTGAGGTTTCCAATACAATTTCTATTTCGGAGCCTGTATTTAGAGATGCTGATCTTGTGAGTATCGATTTGAATTCGGTTAAATCTTCGGATTCTGGTAATTTTAATTCGTTTGCACCGAATGGTTTTAGTGGTAAAGAAATTTGTTCGCTTTCGCGGTATGCAGGGATAAGCGATAAAGTATCTTCGTTTGGTGTATTTAATCATAACAACTCGGTACAGGAATCTGTTCTTATTGCTCAGATCATTTGGTATTTTATAGAAGGGTTTCATTATCGTTCTAATGAATATCCTTTTGGTAGTAAGGAAAATTACTTGAAATATATTGTTCCACTAGAGGATGAAGAGCTAATTTTTTATAAAAGTGATAAAACAGACCGTTGGTGGATAGAAATTCCATTTATTTCGAATGGTAGTAATAAATTGAAAAGAAATACGTTATTACCATGTTCCTATGAAGAATATTTAATGGCATGTAATCAAGAGTTGCCAGAAAGATGGTGGAAAGCACAACGAAAAAACACTTTGTAGCTTTTATTTATAATACCATTCATATAAATTCTTTAAAGATGATAAAGTTTTATAAGCTAAATTGTATAAAATATATAAACATTTACTTTTTATGTTTTTTAGCGATTATTTTGTCATTTTGTCGGTCAAATATTTTTTTTGTATTTTAATTAACATTATTTTTGAATTCAAAATAATTTCATTCCAAAAAATATTGTTTTTTTAATAAATAATAAATAGGTTTACACACTTAAAAATAATGAATAGATAACCAAATTTATATGAAGAAGTTCATTGCATATACATCACTTATAGCCGTTTTAATTGGCTGTGGTAAATCAGGCGACAAGGGAGAATTAGTTGGTATTAATGGCGGGAAATGGCATCCAGAAAAGCCTTATGGGATGGCGTTAGTTCCAGGCGGGTCCTTTATTTTGGGTAAGTCAGATAGTGATTTAGCAAATGTAGAAGATGCTCCAACAAAAACGGTTACTGTTCGTTCGTTTTATATGGATGAAACTGAAATCACCAATAGTGAGTACCGAGAATTTGTAGAATGGGTTAAAGATTCTACAATTAGAGTACGTTTGGCAATATTAGCTGATGAGAGTGGACAAGCAGCCACGGATCCGAAAGCAAAAGGTAAAAATGCTGGAAGTATCGCTGATTTTGCATTCAACGATTCTGATCCTGAAAAAATGACCGCGTATGACAAATACATGTATGACAATTATTACAGTGTAGGAACTGCCGATGATCAATATGCTGGTAGAAAACTAAACAAAAAAGTAAAACTTATAAAAGATACTAAAAAATATCCTGATGCTGCTTACGCGGAAGTGATGGATTCAATGTATTTGCCTATAGAAGCGTCTTACAATGGCTTAAGAACAATTGATGTGAATAAATTGAAATTCCGATATTCCTGGATGGATATTCAAGCTGCTGCTAAATCTAAGGGATCAAATCGTAAAGATTTTATTAAAACAGAAGAGGTGAAAGTGTATCCTGACACTACTGTTTGGATCAAGGATTACGCTTATTCTTATAATGAGCCTATGCACAATGATTATTTTTGGCATAAGGCATATGGCGATTATCCAGTGGTAGGTGTAAAGTGGACACAAGCACAGGCTTTTTGTCAATGGAGAACTTTGAAAAAAAATTCATATATCAAATCAAAAAAGAAGGGGCGTGACTTTGTAAATGTTTTCAGATTACCAACCGAAGCAGAATGGGAATATTCAGCAAGAGGTGGTTTAGAATCTGCAACATATCCTTGGGGTGGTCCGTATACTAAAAACGATAGAGGGTGCTTTTTGGCTAACTTTAAACCTAACAGAGGTGATTATGCAGCTGACGATGCGTTGTATACCGTAGAAGCAAAATCGTATGAGCCAAATGGTTATAACTTGTATAATATGGCAGGGAATGTTGCTGAATGGACTAACTCATCGTATGATCCAAACGCTTATGAATACGTTTCATCAATGAATCCAAATGTACAGGATTATAAAAATCAAAGAAAAGTAGTTCGTGGCGGATCATGGAAAGATGTTGCTTATTTTTTACAGGTGAGTACACGTGATCATGAATATGCTGACTCTGCTAGAAGCTATATTGGTTTTAGAACCGTACAAGATTATATGGGATTACAAACTACTGGTAACAATAAGAAGAAAAAATAATAAACCACTTTAATAATAAACCTACATTAATAAAAATTAAGATTATGGCATTACTTGGAAAAAAAGCAATGAATTTTGCATACGGTATGGGAGCAGCAATTGTTATTGTTGGAGCTCTTTTTAAAATAATACACTTCGAATTGGGTCCACTAACAGGAACAGTTATGCTTTCTATTGGATTGTTAACCGAGGCTTTTATTTTTGCGCTTTCTGCTTTTGAACCAGTTGATGATGAATTAGATTGGACATTAGTTTATCCTGAACTAGCTAATGGTAAATCTGATGGAACTAAGAAAGCTAAAGTGGAAACTCCAGCAGATTCACAAGGTATGTTGTCTCAGAAATTAGATGCTATGTTAAAAGATGCTAAAATTGATAGCGAATTAATGTCAAGTTTAGGAAACAGTATAAAAAATTTCGAAGGAGCTGCAAAAGCAATTTCACCTACAGTTGATTCGATTTCAGCTACCAAAAAATATAGCGAAGAATTATCTATGGCAGCTGCACAAATGGAGTCTTTGAATAGTTTATATAAAGTACAATTAGAAAGTGCTTCGAGAAATGCTGAAGCAAATAAAGAAATTGCTGAAAACGCAGGAAAATTAAAAGAACAAATGCAATCTATGACTGCAAACATCGCTTCCTTGAACAATGTATATGGTGGTATGCTTTCTGCAATGAATAACAAAGGATAATCAAGTAATTAGTTTCGAACTATAAAATAATTAACAAACTAATTAGTAGAAAATATGGCAGGAGGAAAACTAACCCCTAGACAGAAGATGATTAACCTGATGTATCTGGTTTTTATCGCTATGTTGGCAATGAATGTTTCAAAAGAGGTAATTTCGGGTTTTGGATTAATGAATGAAAAATTTGAAAGTTCAAATGTAAATTCAAAACAAAGCAATGATCAAATGCTTGTGGCTTTAGATACTAAAGCAGCAGAAGCCAAAGGAGAATTTGCAATAGCTGCTCAAACAGCTCATAAAGTTAAAGTAATCACTGATAATTTCTTTAATTATATAGCATCTTTAAAAGAGCAAGCAAGTAAAGGTTTTGTTGTGAATCCAGAAACTGGTAAACTTCCTTACGAAGACATGGATAAAGGTGACAATATTGACGATTGGTTTACTGGAGAAGGTTACGGTAAAAAAGGAAACGAAATTATAGCAGCCATTACTCAATATAAAGCAGACATGAAGACTGCTCTTGGAACTGATAAAAAGTATGCTTCAATTATAAGTGAAGTTGAGAGTAAATTTGACGTTTCGGATGTGAAAAATTCTGAAGGTTTAAAAGACAAGTATTTGTCTTACCACTTCAAAGGATTTCCAGCAATTGCATCGGTAGCAAAATTATCTACTTGGCAAAATGATATCAACAAAGCAGAGTCTGATGTGTACAGTATCGCTTTAGGAAAGGCGGCTGTAGCTGCTGCTTCTTACAGCAATTACCAAGCTATTGTTGTGTTAGATAAAAATGCCTATTTTCAAGGTGAAGCTGTAAAAGGTAAAGTTGTTTTGGGGCGTTATGATGAAAATACGAAACCAACTTCATTTTCAGGACCAGGGAAAATTGTTAATGGTCAAGCTGTTATAGCTTTGACTGCTGGTGGTGTAGGAGAACAAACTATAGGCGGACAATTTACTTTTGTTGAAGATGGTAAAACAGTTCCATTAAAGTTTGAAGGTAAATATGTGGTTGTTCCAAGACCGAACTCTGCTACTATATCTGCGGATAAAATGAATGTGGTGTATAGAGGCGTTGTGAATCCAATCTCTATATCATTTGCAGGAATTGCTGATAAAGATGTTAATGCATCCGCTCCAGGTTTGACAAAAGTTGGAAATGGAAAATTTAGTATGAGTCCTCAAAGTGGAAACGAAGTAGTAATTAATGTTTCTGGTAAAATGGCTGATGGAAAGGTTGCTTCCGATAAAAAAGTGTTTAGAATCAAAGGTATTCCAGGTCCTACAGGAACTATTAGAGGTGAAACAGGAGTTGTTAAAGGTCCTAAATCAAATCTTGAAATAGCAACTATTGGTGCCAAACTGGAGGATTTTGATTTTGAAGTTGGCTTAAATGTTATCGGATTTAATCTTAAAGTTACTGGACAAGCTACAGTAGTAGTTCAAGGAAACAGATTAAATGCACAATGTAAGGCTGCATTATCTAAAGCTGGAAGAGGTGATCAAGTTACCATTTCTGAAATAAAAACTAAATTGGTAGGTGCTGGTAGTTATTTATTACCGAGAACTGCTCCAGTTATTTTTGAAATACAATAAATAAAAGTACGTTAATATTTTACCTACTTCAATAACTTATTATGATACCATGATGAATGTAAGAAATTTTTTAATCGCAATTGTCACTATTACGGGTAGTTTTGCTTCGTTTGGACAGTCTAATTTGCTTAATGCAAAAACTCCAGACCAAATTGGACTTAAGACAGCAGCCCAACTCATTTCTGACAACGATAAACCGTTAGCATATGGTTATGTTCACGATAGAGATGTTTTAATGGGTAAGACAACATGGGAAATTATTGATTTAAGTGAAAAAATTAATTTTGCGTTGTATTTTCCTATTGATACTGCTAACATTGGCTCTGACAGAAGATCGTTGTACGATGTGCTTACTAGAGCAATGAAAAATGGTAAAATTACTGAAGTGTATACTGATAGTTATTTTAACACCAAAAAGTCTACTCAAGATATTCAGACTTCATTGACTCGTATTGACACTACGGATGCAGGTAGAGAGCAAATTAATGCTGGAAACAAGATTTCTGATGAGTATATCTTGAGACAAGATTTGTCTGCACAAGACGTAACGCAATACAAAATCAAAGGATATTGGTATTTTGATAAGCGTCAAAGTGAATTGAAGTATCGTTTATTAGGTATTTGTCCGGTCACTCCTGATGTTTACACAATGAATAGCGAAGAAAAAGATTATATTGAGTTGTTCTGGGTGTTTTTCCCAGCTGCTCGTGAAGTATTGCATGAGGCTAAAGCATTTAATGATAAGAATTCAGCGATGCCAGTTTCATTTGATCAAATTCTAAATTCTAGGCGATTCAATGCTGTTATCTATAAAGAGGAGAATGTATACGGCGATAGAACTATTGAAGAATACATGAAAGATAATGCTCAAAATCAACTTTTAGAGTCAGAAAGAGTCAAAGAGAAAATTCGTAATTTCGAACAAGATATGTGGAATTATTAATTTTAGTTTTATAAAATTATTAAAACTCTCACCGTATTGGTGAGAGTTTTTTTGTTTAAAGTGTTTTCTTTGTAGCTATTTTAAAAATTATTTTTAATGATAGATTATTTAATTGTTGGTTCTGGTTTAGCAGGAATTTCCTTTGCTGAAATTGTATTGGGTAACGGTAAGTCTATTTTTGTAGTAGACGATGATTCTCAGACTTCCTCAAAAATTGCTGGAGGTTTGTATAATCCTGTTATTTTAAAGCGATTTAGTGAGGTTTGGCAAGCGCAAGAGCAATTGTTGTTGATGAATGATTTTTATACTTTGCTAGAAGAAAAACTAAAAACTAAATTTGATTTCAAAAGTCCAATTTTGAGAAAATTTTTTTCGATTGAAGAACAAAATAATTGGTTTGCTGCTTCTGATAAAAAGGCATTAGCTCCTTTTTTGTCTCTGGACTTAATCGCCAAACAATATCCTGGAATTGATTCGCCGTACGGATATGGGAAAGTTTTACAAACGGGCTATGTGGATACAGCCTTACTTCTGAAAGAATATAGAGCGTATTTGAAAAACAATAATTGGTTTTTAAATGAAACCTTTGATTATGATGAATTGCAGATTAATGCTGATGGTATTCAGTATAAAGATATTCATGCAAGACACATCGTTTTTGCGGAAGGTTTTGGTTTACATGCTAATTTTTATTTTAATCAATTGCCTTTAGATGGTACAAAAGGAGAGCTTTTTATCATAAAAGCAGCTGGTTTGGACCTAGATGTAATTGTTAATACGAGTGTTTTTATTTTACCATTAGGAAATAATTGTTTTAAGGTAGGCGCAACTTATAATTGGAAAGATAAAACGGATTTACCTACTGAGGAAGGTAAAACCGAATTAATAGATAGAATTAAAGAAATCATCACGTGTGATTTTGAAATTGTTCAGCATTTTGCTGGTGTTCGGCCTACTGTTAAAGATAGAAGACCATTGGTGGGAACTCATCAAAAATATAATTCTGTACATATTTTGAATGGCTTAGGAACTAGAGGCGTTATGCTAGGACCTGCAATGGCTAAAGCATTATATGAGAATATTGAATATCAAGTTCCGTTAAATACTGAAATTGACATTAAAAGATTTTTGCCCAAAGAAAAACTATAGAGTTATTTTGTATTTGGGTCATAGGAAACAAACATGTTGATGTAAATATTTCTAGACCAACGCAAAACAAATGGGAACAAGAGAATAAGCGTGACAATTATAGTAATAAAAGCCACTTTTAGGCTGTAGCCAAAGATTAGAAATGAAATGATAAAAGCCGCTATTCCAACTGCCACATTTATGCCATAACTCACATACATTGCGCCATAAAAAAAGGAAGGCTCAATTTGATACTTTAAACCACAATGACTACAATTATCATGCATTTTCAATATTTTGTTGAGATGTAACGGATTTTTATCCAAATACATACTTTCATTCTGACATTTTGGACAAGTTCCTGTTAAAATGCTATATAATTTGGATCCTTTTTTTAACATTTGCAAAAAATTTAATTTTTCCTTTTTAATACCTATACAGTAAGTTACAAAATTACAATTTCAAAAGGAATAAAATAACAATACATGCTTAATATACACAATTTATCGGTTTCTTTTGGTGGTACCTATTTATTTGAGGAAGTTACCTTTCGTTTGGGTGCTGGAGACCGCGTAGGTCTTGTTGGAAAGAACGGAGCTGGGAAATCGACCATGCTAAAAATGTTAGCCAAAGATTTTGCTCCTGATTCAGGTGTTATTTCTCAAGAGAAAGATCTTCGTATGGGATTCTTGCGCCAGGATATCGATTTTGAGCAGGGAAGAACCGTTTTGGAAGAGGCGTATGAAGCTTTTACCGAGATTAAAATTGTCGAGAAAAAGCTGGAAGAAATCAATCACTTGTTAGTTACAAGAACAGATTACGAAAGTGATGAATACAGTCAAATCATCGAAGATTTATCTGATTACACGCATCGTTTTGAATTATTAGGTGGTTATAATTATGTAGGTGATACAGAGAAAATTTTATTGGGTTTAGGTTTTAAAAGGGATGTATTTGACAATCAAACCGAGACTTTCTCTGGTGGATGGAGAATGCGTATCGAATTAGCTAAATTATTATTACAAGCAAATGATGTTTTGTTGCTCGATGAGCCAACGAATCACTTGGATATTGAAAGTATCATTTGGTTAGAGAGTTTTCTTCGTAATTATCCTGGTGTGGTGGTTATTGTTTCTCACGATAAAATGTTTTTGGATAATGTGACCAACAGAACTATCGAAATTTCCCTTGGTAAAGCATATGATTTCAACAAACCGTATTCTCAATATTTAGAATTACGTCATGAAATTCGGGAGAAACAGTTGGCAACACAAAAAAATCAAGCCAAAAAAATTGAAGAAACAGAAAAGTTAATTGAGAAATTTCGTGCCAAAGCTTCCAAAGCGTCTATGGCCCAGTCTTTAATTAAAAAATTAGATAAAGTAGAACGTATTGAAGTAGATGAAGATGACAACTCGGTTATGAATATTACTTTTCCAGTTTCTAAGGAGCCCGGAAGAGTGGTAATTGAAGCCGAAAACGTAACTAAAAGCTACGGCGATAAGACGATTTTGAAAGATATCAACTTGTTAGTAGAACGTGGAAGTAAAATTGCTTTCGTGGGACAAAACGGACAAGGAAAATCGACTTTCATCAAAGCAATCGTTGATGAATTTGAATACAAAGGAAATATCAAGTTAGGGCATAACGTTCAATTAGGATATTTTGCCCAGAATCAAGCTGAATACTTAGATGGCGAAATCACTTTGTTGCAAACCATGGAGGATGCCGCTGCGGATACGAACCGAATGAAAGTGCGCGATATGCTTGGTTCATTTCTATTTCGTGGGGATGATGTGGAGAAAAAGGTAAAAGTCCTTTCTGGAGGCGAAAGAAACCGTTTGGCATTGTGTAAGTTGTTGTTGCAGCCCATTAACGTTTTATTGATGGATGAGCCTACAAATCACTTGGATATCAAATCTAAGAATGTTCTAAAAGCAGCACTACAAAAATTTGGTGGAACTTTGTTGCTGGTTTCTCACGATAGAGATTTCTTACAAGGAATGTCAAATTTAGTGTACGAATTCAAAGACCAAAAAATAAAAGAATATTTGGGCGATATTAACTATTTCTTGGAACAACGCAATATGGAAAACATGCGTGAAGTCGAGAAAAAAGATGCCGAAAAAGCAGCAGTGCCTAAAGAGAGCAACAAAGCTTCTTACGAAGATCAAAAAAAGGGGAAAGCATTACAGAATAAATTGAGCAAAGTAGAGAGCCAAATCAAACAATTAGAAAAAGACATTCAGCAAGACGATAAAATGCTCGCTTCTAATTATGACAAGCACATCGAAGACGCTAAGTTTTTCACAGCCTACAACAAGAAAAAAACGGAGTTAGACAAGCTATTGTTAGATTGGGAGGTTGTTCAAGAAGAAATTGATAATTTGTAGCCAATCCAGCTTTACGTTTCAATCTTTTTAGAAAAAATCTTTTTTTACAAGACATTGTAGGAGCTTCCTGCGGTCGCTCTACAAAATCAGTAAAAAATAGTTTTTTTCTAGAAAGGATTTTCACTTCAATCTGGGCTAAAAAACAATGGCAACACAAAAATTTTATTAAATTATTCCCATCGCTTTAGAATGCGCAATGGCTTCACTACTATTTTTAAAATAGCATACAGATACCTTAAGAGTTTCTAAATTATTTAAAACCGAAATGACTTTTTCTTTTTTGCTAGTTCCAGTTTGTCTTATATAAACTGCTTTAACTGTAACTGGAAAAATTTTGCAAATTGCCTCGTATAAATAAGGATCGTGCTGAGAATCATCTCCCAATAATACATATTCAAGGTTAGGGTAAAACTCTAAAATGTGTTTTATTTTTTCAAATTTATGATTGTGGTTTCCTCTGCCAGTCAAGAAAAAATCAGTCAAACTTGTTTTAATATCTTTCAATAATAAAACGGCCTTGGGTAATTTATGAATTTCAGTAAATTTTGTTATAAAACGATACAGGTTCCATTCGCTGCTAGATACATAGAAAAAAGCATTAAATTCCTCTTTGTTTTCCCTTCCTGCGGTGCTTAAAGCTTGATAATGAGTAACAACATCTTCGTATATTTTTCTCTTATTGATGTTTTTAAACAATAAAACATATAATTTTTTTAGAGGATTCAATGTGTGCGAAACTAAGAAAGTATCATCAATATCCGATATGATTCCTAAATTTCCTTTATGCGGCCTAATGTAGCTGTCTCGGGTTGTTATACTCTCATTATTGTACGTAATACTCACTTCGTAATCAATCCAACCGTAAGTTGTATATTGATCTAATGGAACGCAGAATTTAAAATAACCATCGTTAAGCGTTTTAGTGTGAATTTTAACATTATTGTGATCCAAATATACATCGGCATTTGCCTGTGTTTTTATTTGAAACATTTTAATTACTGAGGTCGCATTTTTGAGATTCTTTTTCTGAAAATTATATTCTTCAATTGTAGTGGGTTTAAACACATGCCCCATAACAATTAATTCTTGTTCATTAGCATAACCGCGATATAATTTTAAAATTGGTTTCATTTAATGTATTACTTTTGAATAGATATGAAAGTAATTGTTTTTAACCAATAAATGAAGTAAAATTTTGAAAAAGAATATCATATTGGTGGTAAATCCAATTTCTGGAGATGTGGATAAATCAGAGTTAATAGAGGCAGTAACACTTTTTGCGGCTAATGTAAATTTAAATCTTATTATTTTCAATACTTCCGGAGCTTCAGATTTGGAGAACATACAAGTACTCTATGAAACCTACCATCCGGAAAGAATTATTGTGGCTGGTGGCGATGGAACTATAAAAATGGTTGCTGAGGCCATGGAAAATTACGATGTAATCATTGGTATTTTACCAGCAGGTTCGGCTAATGGTTTGGCTGTAGACTTAAATTTACCAACTACAATAGAAGAAAATTTAGAAATCGTTTTTCATAATGATTACATGGAAATCGACATGATTGCAATCAACGGAAAAAAAAGCATTCATTTAAGTGATTTAGGAGTCAATGCAGAAATGATTAAAAACTATGAAAATAGTACTATTCGGGGTAAACTGGGTTATGCAATACAAACATTTACTACTTTGATAGATTTAGACGATCCTTTTACTGCAACAATAACAGGCGATTTTAAAACTATCGAATGTACTGCCAGAATGATTGTTATAGCAAATTCTCAAAAGTATGGAACTGGTGTTACCATCAATCCAAATGGCGCTATGGATGACGGAAAGTTTGAACTGGTTATATTGAAAAATTTAGATCTGGTTGTACTTGGAAAAATTATTTCAGGAAATATGCCATTAGATTCGGTAGATGTCGAGATAATTTCTACAGATAAAGCAACAGTTTCAACAAATGTTCCTGTTAGTTTTCAAATCGATGGGGAATATTGCGGCAGTGAAACCAATTTAAACATTGAAATTCTACCCAAACAATTAAAGGTTGCTATTTCAAATACAAACAGTGGTGTTATTTAAATGGATTGCGCTCTTGCCATGGCGTTTCAGGCTCTAGATAACGAAATATTTTCGGCATAAAAACATTAACTACTGGATTGGTATGTCCTATATACCCATACATTTGAATTGGTTTTGCGCCAACAGAACTTTTGATTTCCAGTGCTGTGCGAGCAAATACAATTTCTTTATATCCTTTATTGATTGAGTATGCAATCATGTCATAAAGCATATTTAAATACAACATTTTTTCGCGTTGAATACTATCATCATAACCCAGAAAATAAGTGTCCATGACGGACCCATTTTTTATTAAAGTATTGAAACCAATTAATTTCTCGTCAACAAAATAACCATAAAAAAGAAATTTGTCTTTAAAAATTTCTTTGAAAGTTCTAAAGTGGTTTTTAGGCAAGAAAAAAGTATTAAAAGGAGCGTTTTTAGCAACATGAAGATACAAATCATAAATAGTATCCTCTAAAGCTATTATTTCTTGCAAATGCAATTTTCTTTTTTCAATACCAGCAGCTTTTTTTCGAGTTCTTTTGTACTGATCTCGGTATTTTTTTGAAAGGGAATCGATGTAATCTTGTTCTGACTTCCAATTTTCATTAATTGCAAAAACCATATTAGGTTGTGTCGAAAACTGATACTCATTTTTGAATTCTGGGATGTTAAAATTTTTGATTTCCTCTTTACAAAAATCTTTATAAGTGGTGATATGCACTTTTTTTCCTTCGGATTGAAACTTTTTTTTCAATGCTTTCGTTGCATTGACTAAAGTTTGCATTACTTCTTTTTTATTGACAGATTCAGCAATGGCAAAAGAATTTTGACCAGTCAACATATTATTACCAATGACAAGAACACGAGAACCAAATTTTTTAAAAACTAAATTCCGAATTGTAGTTTTGATACACTGATCACGATTGCCAAAAGATTCCATTTTATTTAAATCTAAAAATTGCGATAGTGCTACGCCAACTAAAGTTTCATGATTGAACAATCCTATAAAATGGCAGATCATATTCTCTGGTGCTGACTTCTCTAGAATCTCTAAATATTTTTTGGATAAAAAAATAGTAGAAACTGTTAAGTCATTCCAATTTGAAGGAAGTTGTGCAGTAGAATTATAAATTTTAAAAGAATAATCAGTGTTCAAATCGAAGAATAATTTTTTTCAAAATTAGTTAATAAAGTTAAAGTATTCGGCAATAGTATAAAATTAACTAACTTTAAACCAATTAAAAAAGTAAATCATGAAAACCTATTCAGAAGAGACGATTCAACCCGAGTTAAAAGGATTAAAAGGTTGGGAATTTACCGCGAATGGAATTGAGAAAAAGTTTGTTTTCTCAGATTTTACGCAAGCATTAGGTTTTATAGTGCAAGTAGGCGTTATGGCAGAAAAAAGAAACCACCACCCAGAATTATTTAATGTGTACAATAAAGTAACCATTACGTTGACAACGCATGATGCAAAAGGAGTTACCGATAAGGATTTGGATTTAGCTAAAGCGATCGAAGAAATTTAATAAAAAAGTTCGTCTCGCTAAAGTACAAGACGAACTTTTTTATATGGATTGTTTATTGCCAAGCGCAAATTATTCCTCCCATAATTGTACAACATACGATCCAAAAACCACCTGTTACCAGAGTATATTTGAAGTTTCTTTTTTCGAATAACGCATTAGTACCAATAATGGGAAATACTAAAAATAATCCGCTCAAAAAACCATGCAAGGCGCCATGCTTGAAAGTTCTAAATTCGGTGCCATAATCGGCCATGAAAGCAACATAAGAAGGCTTTGCAATGCTTGGATCGCCACCAATCATACCTAATGCGCCAAATTGATGTACCGTAAGTATTTGAATAATAAAACTTATGAAAAAGGCATACACAAATGATACTCCAAGTACAACGAGCATATTTCGTCCTAGCATTTTTTCATTGGTCATGCCAGATTCGTTCATCCAAATGGTGCCAAAAACTTTTGGATTATACCATACAAAACCGACTACAAGAGTAGAAAAAGCAGCTGTTAAAAGTGCTAAAAAATTGATTTCCATAGAATTGGTAATTAAGGTTAGTAAATCAAACTTACAAATTAATATTTTAAACGTTAAAGTGTAATTTTGTAGGTTATGACTTTATAAAAATGTAAATACAATGTATTTCATCGATTTTATTTGTTGATTAGCCTTTAAGGTAGTACTTTTAAGTGTTCTTAATAATTAAATTAAGTGTTATGAAAAAGATAGCTGCTCTATTTTTAACTTTATTGTTTTCATTTTCAATGTATGCTGTTGTATCACAAAATGAAAAAGATGCATTAATAAAATTGTATCATGCTACCAATGGTAGTCAGTGGAAAGTAAAATGGGATTTAGCAGCGCCGATCGCAACTTGGTACGGTGTTTCCCTTCAAGACGACAAAGTAATCGCTATTGTATTACAAAATAACAATCTAATTGGTGAACTTCCTCAAGAAATATTAAAACTTGTACACTTACAAGAATTAGATTTACATAAAAATCAATTAACTGGTACAATTCCTTCTTCTATCGGAAAGTTAAAAGAACTAAAAGTTTTAAATCTTTCTTTCAATAGATTAACTGGAACAATTCCGTCCTCAATTTGTGATATTAGTAAATTGAAAGATTTACAATTGTATATGAATGCTATTACTGGTGAATTGCCAATTCATATAGGGGATTTGAAGCTATTAGAAACACTTTCGTTATACAATAATGAGTTAGTTGGACAAATTCCAGTTTCTTTGTATGATATTAAAACATTAAAAACACTACTATTAAATAGCAATAAACTTTCTGGAGTATTGAGCAATGAAGTACAGAACATGGCTTCACTCGAAAACCTTAGTTTGTTTGATAATAAAATGAATGGTCAAGTACCTCTAGAACTTGAAAAGTTAGATAACTTGAAAGAAATGAATATTTCGTACAATATGTTTAATGGCTTGATATCTAAAAATTTAGCGATTTTAGATACCTTAAACATGACGATGTTAAATGATAAAGGAGTAGCGGTTTTATTAGAGGTTAGTACTAGTAAAAACACAGCTATCGCTTCCGAGGATTAGTTTAGTTGATACAAAGAGTTTGCACTACTCTTTAATTTTTCATATTTAGTTGTTTAATAAATTAGTTTTTCTAAACCTGTGATCTATTCACGGGTTTTTTATTATAAAAAAACGAGTGTTTAATTGTTGTTGATTAGTTGATATTTTTAAAGTAACTGATAGCGAAACCAGTAAATGTGGATTGATACAGCTTAATGTTTTGGGAGTTTTAAAAATATAGTGAAAGTGCTTAGTATAAAATAGAAATGAGAAGCTTTTTAACGCATAAGTTATTTCATACGAATTCACACAACGAATTTTTATCAATACAGTTAACTTTCTTATGGGATTATGAAATGATTAACTAAAAAGACAAACTGGCCCAAGAGTTCGAATGAAAAGAAAAAGGTATCCTTTGTGTGCACAATCTAAATATTTTTGTCCTTTGAATGAGATAACAAAAAAAGCTTCAGATTTCTCCGAAGTTTTTCTAGTAGTGGGAAACGTTAGAATAGCTACCAATTTTTTTTTCTTTACGAAATGTTTTTCAAGAAGTGTAAAAGCTTTATTTCCTTTTGGATGATTCGTATCATAAAAAATGCAAATAGAAATAAAAATATATATCCGCTTAATAGAATGTAAAGATAAAAACCTCTTGAGAAAATGGTTTTAAAAACTGGTAAAAGCAATGTAAATCCAGCAGTATAAGTGAGGTAAATAATAGGAGTAAGAATGTAATGTATTTTTTTTCTCCAGCTATAAAACTGATGTGCTAGTTTACTGTATTCTATTAATGTGAGATCAGTATTTAAATTGGCTAGCTTTTTTACGCTGATCCATTCTAAGGCCATGCGACTCACAAGCATTGCAATCATAATGCACAATCCAATACTAAACTGTGTATTTTTATAAGCACCAGCCCAAACATAATAGGAGATTAATATTATTGAGGTCAAGCTCAAAATTACTTTGGTCCATAAATGATTGCGTTTAATTTTTTTGGTATGTAACTCTGCTTTTTTTATAATTTCGGTGGCGGTAGGTTGTGTTTCTGATGCTGTCTGCTGATCCCAGATATTTTGTAATTCTTCAAATGTTTTCATTTTGTACACATTGAGTTAAACTTTTTTTGATTCTATGAATTCTAACGCGAAGAGTTTCTTCGGTTATCCCTATTACTTCGGATATTTCCTGATATTCTAAACCGTCTAAAGTCATCAGGATGATCATCTTATTCGTTTCTTCTAGTTTTTGTATGCATTGATACATTTGTCTAAGTTGCTCATCTTTTTCGCTCGAATAGGTTTCTGCAATAACCTGAGGCAGAATATCGGTCCTGATTTCTTTCTTTGTAGATGATTTTCTTAAATAGAGTAGGCAAGTGTTTACTGCAATCCTGTAAATCCAAGTGCTGATACTCGATTCATTTCTAAAAGTGTCTAACTTCTCCCAGACTTTGATGAAGATTTCCTGAGTTGCATCAGAGGCCAATGCGGTATCGCCACAAAAATATCCTTTGCACAAACGAAATACTTTATTGTAATGCTTGTAATAAATCTCGTCGAATAGTTCTTTTTTAGCCACCTTATTTTAATTCAAGTTTTACTTTATCCATAAACCATTCCGGTTGATCGTACATAACAAAATGAGCTGAGTTTGCTGCATACTCAATTTTAACAGAAGACAGGTTTTCATACTGGGCTTTATAGGTGTTTTGTACTGTATTAAGATCTGGATTTGAGGCAGCTAAAATTACAACAGGAATTTTAATTTTAGAAATTTCTTTTCGCAGGTCTAAGTTTAGCATGTCGATATAACCGTGAACGTACGTTTTTCGATCTACAAGACGCATCCATTTATTGATAGTTTTTTGTTTTTCTTTGTTCATACACATAAAAGAAGTTGACTGTGAATTCATTACGTCAAACGCTTTTTGATCCATAGTCATCATCATTTTACTTTGCGGATTGTCATAAGGAATAATTTCTCCTTTGTATTTAGGTATCATTAAAGCAGCAGTTGCAGGTAAAGCGTCTACGATTATTAATTTTTTGAACAAATTGGTTTCCTGAGAGGCTAACCACAAACTTAAAGTACCTCCTAAACTATGACCAATTAATGTAGCATTCTTAATTTTTTTAGTTTTTACATAGGTCATGATCTGATCTTTGATGGTAGCCAACCAAGGAGTCTCAATTGGAGGGACATTGCCAAATCCAGCAAAAGTAAAAATATGACATTCGTGATTTTTAGAAAGCACAGCTACTGTTTCATTCCAAACTTCACCGGTACAGCCAAAACCAGGAAACAACAATATAGGAGTTCCTTTTCCTATTACCTCTACTTTGAAGGCAGTTTGAGCAAAAACAGATTTTGAGATCAAAAGGATAAATACAATGATTAAGATAGATTTCGTTTTCATAAGATTTAATTTTTTAAAGTTTACCTTTTGATACAGTACTAGATTAATTGTTACCTCAAAAAAGCATTTTTTTTAATTTTTTTTTCGAGAATCAATTTTTGGATTTAAAGTTCAGTAAATCAGAGTAATTGTAAGTCTTTTAAAAGCAAAAAAACACCAACTTTTTCAAGTGGTGATTTCTTAATAGTTCCCGCTCTCTCAGAAAAGTGTCATATAAGAAGCTTTAGAGAGTGTCTCCGACTTCGCACTCGTAATCTGGATAAGCTTTATTAATTCTAAGATAACCGCAGATTCGCAGATTAAATAATTCCGTAATCTGCAAATTTGCGGTGCAACATAATATAAAATGGCGTGAAGTTAGAGACATTCGCGAAGCAAACTGGGGGTTTTTAAGAATGCTTTGTTTTAAAATGCTTTGAGCAGCTGGGGTAGAAGTGTCCCCATGAAAAGCTGCGCAAATATCCCCTCACCTCTAAGGGTGTCTTATCAAAAGCTGCGAATGTCTCCGACTTCGCACCATCAATCTGAAACAATTTTTATTAAATCTAAGATAAACGAAAAAAGCTTCAGATTTCTCTGAAGCTTTTCTAGTAGCGGGAACAGGACTCGAACCTGTGACCTTCGGGTTATGAGCCCGACGAGCTGCCTACTGCTCTATCCCGCGGTGTGCGTTTTGTAATCTCATTAAGGCTACTTAGTAGCGGGAACAGGACTCGAACCTGTGACCTTCGGGTTATGAGCCCGACGAGCTGCCTACTGCTCTATCCCGCGTTGTTTCGGGTGCAAATGTACAACGAATTTCTGTATTTCCAATTAAATTTTTAAAAAATGTTTTATTTCATCTATTGACTTGATATAACTACCTTTGTACCATAAATTATAGTAGAAATGTCACATAAAGCAGGTTTTGTAAACATCATCGGGAATCCAAATGTTGGGAAATCAACATTAATGAATGCCTTTGTTGGAGAAAGATTATCAATTATTACTTCAAAAGCACAAACAACACGTCATAGAATCCTTGGAATCGTAAATGGAGAGGATTTTCAAATGATCTTATCGGATACGCCAGGAATTATTAAGCCAGCATACGAAATGCAGGAATCCATGATGAATTTTGTTAAATCTGCTTTTGAGGATGCTGATGTACTGATTTACATGGTCGAAATAGGGGAACAAGAGTTGAAAGACGAAGCGTTCTTCAATAAAATTATTCATGCTAAAATTCCTGTTTTATTGCTGTTGAATAAAATTGACAATTCGAATCAGGCGCAACTAGAAGAACAAGTGGCTTTTTGGACTGCCAAAGTGCCTAATGCCGAAATTTTTCCAATATCTGCCTTGCAAAATTTTAATGTGCCAGAAGTTTTTGGTAGAATTATTGAGTTATTGCCAGAATCGCCAGCGTATTATCCAAAAGATCAATTGACAGACAAGCCAGAACGTTTCTTTGTTAATGAAACGATTCGTGAAAAAATATTATTGAATTACAGCAAAGAGATCCCGTACGCTGTAGAGATTGTAACCGAAGAATTTTTTGAAGATGAAAACATCATTCGTATTCGTTCATTGATTATGGTGGAGCGTGAAACTCAAAAAGGAATCGTAATTGGTCATAAAGGTGCTGCTTTAAAAAAAGTAGGAGTAGATGCTCGTCTTGATTTAGAGAAATTCTTTGGGAAACAAATTCATATTGAATTGGTGGTGAAAGTGAATAAAAACTGGAGAAGCAATACGAATATGTTAAGACGATTTGGATATAATCAATAGTGAATAGTTGGGAGTGAGAGGTGAATAGTGAATTGATTGTAATCTTTTATTTTTCACTTAACTACAATATTTAAAATCAGTACTAGAGTTAGTCTCTTATACTGATTTTTTTTTAGCCCAGATCGAAATGAAAACCCCGCAGTGAAAAAAGGATGTTGTTCCTGTGGTTGCAGAACGACCAGAGGAAGTTCCTGCAAGCACATTGGAACTACTCCTTTTTGAGCGAGGAGTTGCAATGTAGCGCTGGATTGGCTTCTAAAAATTTCTATGTCCTAGTTGTGGTGTGTTCTTAGGTAAAAGTTAGTGTCGAATTAGCGATTGATTATTAAATAGTTAAGTAATTTGAACGTCAATAAATCAGGTGGTTTAAAAATCTAATAATTCATTTTTTAACACTACCTTTGCAACCCGAAACTGCAGAGCGGTTAGACGGACGAAGTAAATATTTGAATAAATTATTATGAATAACATTGTTGCGATAGTAGGAAGACCTAATGTAGGGAAATCGACCCTTTTTAATAGGCTGATACAAAGAAGAGAAGCTATTGTAGATTCAGTATCTGGGGTGACCCGCGATAGAAACTATGGTAAAAGCGAGTGGAACGGAAAAGAGTTTTCTGTAATTGATACGGGCGGATATGTGCGCGGATCGGATGATGTTTTTGAAGGAGAGATTCGCAAGCAGGTAGAACTTGCAATAGACGAAGCCGATGTTATCATATTTGTTGTTGATGTTGAAGAGGGAATTACCCCAATGGATGATATTGTTGCCCGCTTGTTGCGTAAAGTGACTAAGCCGGTTTTATTGGCTGTTAACAAGGTAGATAACGCGATGCGTGAGAAAGATGCTATTGAGTTTTACAACCTTGGTTTAGGTGAATATTATACCTTTGCCAGTATTTCTGGAAGTGGAACAGGTGATTTGTTGGATGCATTAATTGATGCATTTCCGGTAAAACCAGAACCAGTTCAAGAAGAAGTTGTTTTGCCTCGCTTTGCAGTAGTTGGACGTCCTAATGCTGGAAAATCTAGTTTTATCAATGCTTTAATTGGTAAGGAACGTTTCATGGTTACAGACATTGCTGGAACAACTCGCGATGCTATTGATACTAAGTTTGATCGTTTTGGTTTTGAATTTAACTTGGTTGATACTGCGGGAATTCGTCGTAAAGCTAAGGTAAAAGAGGATTTAGAATTTTACTCTGTAATGCGTTCTGTGCGTGCTATTGAGCATGCAGATATTTGTATCTTGATTATTGATGCCACTCGTGGTTTTGAAGGTCAGGATCAAAGTATTTTTTGGTTAGCAGAAAAAAACAGAAAAGGAGTTGTGATTCTGGTTAATAAATGGGATTTGGTGGAAAAAGAAACCATGTCAACCCGTGATTACGAAGAGAAAATCAAGCAAGAATTAATGCCTTTTACAGATGTGCCTATTCTTTTTGTATCGGCTTTGACCAAACAACGTTTGTTGAAAGCACTTGAGGCTACAGTAAAAGTGTATGAAAATAGACAACAGCGTATTGCTACCTCAAAATTCAATGAGTTTATGTTGAAAGTTATCGAAGCGTATCCGCCACCGGCAACAAAGGGGAAATATGTAAAAATTAAATATTGCATGCAATTGCCTACGCAGACACCACAGTTTGTATTTTTTGCCAATATGCCACAATATGTTAAAGAACCTTATAAGCGTTATCTAGAGAATAAAATTAGAGAAAACTGGGACTTCTCAGGAGTACCAATCGATATTTATATTAGAGAAAAATAAATTAGAAAACCACTTCATAACGAAGTGGTTTTTTTTGTGTTTTAATTAAAATAAATATTTACCTACGAAATTGTTATATTTGAAAAAAAGTAAGAATATGAGAAGTTTATTAATTTGGTTTTGCTTAGTCGGTAGTTCATTCAGTTTTGGTCAAAATAAGAACTTTACAATTGAAGACAAGCTTATATTTTGGAAACTTGTTTATGAAGATTCAACAAGTATATCTAATTTAAAGTCTAATCCGCGAATTGAGTTTTTAACAGATTCAACTGGAAGGATTAAAAAAACTAATTTTAATGATAAAAAACTTAATCAATTAACTGCAGAGTTTAAGATCGAATCTAAGAGAGGTAAGTATCGTGTATCAGTATTTAATTTTAAATTCTTTGTAGAGCCTGTTGGATTATATTCTGGAGGAATTTCAATGCAAACAATTTCAGAATTTACAATAGAGAAGTCTTTGATGAAAAAAAATGGTCAAATTAGAGAATCGTCATTAGGCTATAATTTGACCGAAACATTGAACCCGCATTTAGTAGAATTGTTTACGATTAAGAAATTAATTAAATCAGAATGGTGAAATAAAAAGTGAATTATAACTGAATTTATACCCCTAAATTTAAAGCTGATATTTTTATGAGAATTATAAAATGGCTATTTGGTAATAATAATGAGGACGCAGAACAAATTGAAAGTCAAGAAAATAATTTTGAGATTGTAAAACACGAAATTGAACCTGAAGCAATATGCCCTTATTGTAAAATAGTATTAAAGAAATTCCCAGTTAGAAAGACGAAATGTTTTAATTGCGGAAAGATTATTTATATTTTGAAATTCAATAATTATGCAGAAAAAAAACTTGTAACAGAAGAGGAAAAAAATAGTTATGAATTTGAACAAAAAAGAATTTCATTTAGAGATAGGTGGTTAAGCGAATTAAATACATTTGGAGTAAAAGAAGAGACATTTTACGCTAGAAAAAAAGAATTAATCTTAAAATCAGGTATTGAAAATAATGACAATGATGTTATTTGGTCATTATTTAATGATTTGTTAATTAAGAACTCAAATGATTATCATGCACAATCAAATTTATATCTCTCTATGGCTATCTACTTATTCCAAGAGGGAAAGCCCTTTGATTATTTGTTAAGAGAAAAATGTAAGGCTGACCTAAAAAGAATGCATTTGGAAAGTTTAGAATCTAGATTTGTTTCTGTTGTTCAAATTATAGCTTCTTCAGATGGTCATTCACCTGCTTGTGGAAAATGTCAAAAGTTAGACGGAGTACAATTGACTTTTGAAGATGCATTACTAAAAATGCCTATTCCATTGAAAGATTGTGAAATTACAAATGGTTTTCACAGATGTTTTTATCATCCAAAAAACCTAAGAGATGAAAATGGTAGGTTAATGTCTTGTCCTGAATAACCGATACAGATTATTAGATAAAAATATTTAATTAAACACTTGCAAAAACGTTTTTGCAAGTGTTTTTTGTTTTATATGTCCTCATTTTAATTTGACTTT
>NZ_JBLVPU010000011.1:0-113329 GCF_048286735.1 Flavobacterium frigidum
GGTGCAAAAGTACCACCTTTATTCACTTCTACAAGCTTTTTATTTACTTTTTTTTGCCTTTTTCTTAACTTATGTTTTAAATCGCTGGAAACGTGAATTTTGTAAGTAATTTTTTTTTCGCTCACCACCACGCTCCAAAGCAGAAGGTAACAAAATGGATAATATAATAGGCTTTGTATACCTAAACGTATGCGTATCTTACCTGGCTGTATTTCTTAAATCTTTCGAAATTCGTTCTTTGTTTATGTTTGAACAGCTCTTCTCCTTGTCTGAATCTCTCAAAATAGACTGCCTTAACAGTATTCTAACCAAAAACTACGCTAGATCCATAAAATGCTTTTATACTTTTCCTTGTATACTAATCGCTTTTTCATTTTCTCCTATATATAAGGTAACTGATTTTGGGTTGGCGTTAGTTCTTATCCGCTGGATTGGACTGTTTGTCTTAATTATTCTGGGCTCGCGTTAGGGATAGCAGCGAATAGCCCACAGGTAAGTGAAGTGTAACGGAACTTAACGAGGACTTGTAGCGAAGAGCCCGACTCCTTATATGTACAAAGGCGATTATCCTTTTCGATAATCGCCTTTCTATATATAAGGAGGAACGCCAAAAAAAATTAATCGAAACGTATCGCGCTTACAGGCGATATTTTTGTTATTATATAGGAGGGGATTATGCTTTTGTTTATTGCGATTATTGACTTTGTAACTATTCAAGTCATTGTTATTAAAATTAGAATTTCTGCATTTGGTTATTTAAAGACAATATCGTAATATTGCAATATAGTTATATACAGATGGGAATTACAAAAACAGAATGCTTTACAGAAGAGCAAAATCAATTGGCAACTTTAGCTAAGGCATTAGGACATCCTGCTCGAATTGCTATTATTCAACATCTCATCAAAGTGAATAGTTGTGTATGCGGCGATATTGTTAATGAACTACCCCTTGCCCAACCAACTATTTCCCAACATTTGAAGGAGTTAAAGAATGCTGGTCTCATTAAAGGGAATTTTGAAGGTAATGCGATTTGTTATTGTCTTAATGAAGACGGATTTGAAACCCTAAAAACTTTTTTTAAAGACATTGATGTATTTTTAGATAATAAAAAAAATAAATGTTGCTAATTTTTAAATCATAAAAATCATGAGAATATCAGAAATTAAAGAACAATTGACCAATTTAGAAAATGTAAATTTTATGCTACCAAACGGAAGTTTTGTTCCAGAACATTTTCACGTAACTGAAGTGGGATTGGTTACTAAAAACTTTATTGATTGTGGTGGTAAAGTAAGGAATGAAACTGTGGTGAACTTTCAATTATGGAATGCTAATGATTTTGAACACCGTTTAAAACCAAAAAAACTTCTAGATATCATAGCACTTTCAGAAAAAATATTAGGAATAGCCGATTTCGAAATTGAGGTAGAATACCAAGCTGAAACAATTGGCAAGTATGACTTGGGTTTCGAAGGAACAACATTTACTTTAATAAATAAACAAACTGCCTGCTTAGCTCAGGACCAATGTGGCATTCCAACAGAAAAAGAGAAAGTGAAATTATCCGAAATTTCCAGCCAAACCAATACTTGCGTTCCTGGTGGTGGCTGTTGTTAATTTTAAAACTGTATTATGAAACAGACCAAAAGCATTCTATTTCCAGAAATAGAAAAAATAATTCAGAGCTTACAATTTGAAACCATAACAGGGGAACGAAAGAGTATTTTGCAACCACTAGTTGATTTCATTCAAAACAAAGTTTACAATCAAGAAGATATTAGGCTCAACTTAATTTGCACTCATAATTCTCGAAGAAGTCATCTATCACAAGTTTGGGCGCAAACGGCAGCGGCATATTACAACATAAAAAATGTATTTTGCTATTCTGGTGGTACCGAAGCAACTGCTTTATATCCTATGGCAGCACAAACATTGGAGCAATCTGGCTTTAAAATTAGAGTCATTGCAGCAGGAAACAATCCTATTTATTCGATTAAATATGCCGAGAATACACATCCTGTTATCGGATTTTCTAAAAAATACGACGACGAATTTAATCCGAAAAGTGAATTTGCGGCGATTATGACGTGTTCTCAAGCGGATGGCGGCTGTCCTTTTATTGCAGGCGCTGACAAGCGTATTCCAATTACATATGAAGATCCGAAAGCATTTGACAACACACCTCAACAAGCTGAGAAATATCAAGAACGCAGTTTACAAATTGCAACCGAAATGTTATATGTATTCTCCCAAATAAAATCAGAATAATGGCTTCTAAAAAAAGATTGAATTTTCTTGACAGTTATCTAACAATTTGGATATTTTTGGCAATGGCTATGGGTGTTTCCATTGGTTACTTTATTCCATCCAGCAGTGGTTTCATCAACTCCTTTTCTAGCGGAACCACCAATGTTCCCCTTGCAATTGGATTAATATTGATGATGTACCCGCCTTTGACTAAAATTGATTTTTCGAAAATACCTTTAATGTTTGAAAAGCCTAAATTACTCACTGCTTCATTTTTTATTACTTGGATTATTGGTCCGTTTTTAATGTTTTCACTGGCGACATTCTTTTTGAAAGATTATCCAGAATACATGACCGGTTTAATCATAATTGGTATCGCGCCTTGTATTGCAATGGTTATTGTCTGGAATGAACTGGCAGAGGGAAATAGGGAATTAACGGCGGGATTAATCGGAATTAATAGTTTGCTTCAGGTATTTTTTTTTAGTTTGTATGCTTATTTTTATTTGGAAATCATGCTGCCATTATTTGGAATAAAAGGATTAGAATTGAATATAACCGTTGTTCAAATCGCAACAACAGTTGGTATTTATTTAGGAATTCCATTTGCATTAGCGGTAATTAGCCGTTATGCTATCAAAAAATTCATTGGTGACAAATGGTTCAATCAAAAATTTATTCCTTTTGTTTCTCCTATTACTTTATTAGCTCTGCTTTTTACGATCGTAATCATGTTTAGTTTAAAGGGGGAAATGATTGTTGACTTGCCATTGGATGTGATTCGAATCGCTATTCCGTTAGTAATTTTCTTCACCATTATGTTTTTTCTGATGTTTTTTGTTTCCAAAAAAATCGGAGCTAATTATAGAGATGCCGTTGCGCTTTCCTTCACCGCATCAGGGAATAATTTTGAATTGGCAATTGCTGTTTCAATAGGCGTTTTCGGAATCAATAGCGGACAAGCATTTGCAGGAGTTATTGGCCCATTAGTTGAAGTTCCAGCTTTGATTATTTTAGTGAATGTTTCTTTTTGGCTAAGGAAAAAATACTATAGTAAAATAGTACCTACACTAAAAAATTAGTTGATCAGTAAGAATTAGTGAGTATTGTGAAAGTCTAAAAAAATGATATTTATCAAATATTTCAATGAAGACTGCCTAATTATTATAAAATATTTACGTTAAAATAATTTTATAAAAAATCCCGAAATCTACATTTTTGATTTCGGGATTTTTGTTTTTTATTGAAATATTAATTATTCTGTATGTAGCAACAGCGTTGATGTTATAGCTTCTAATACTTCAAATGCAGTTTCTGCCATCTTATTTCCTTTGGTATCCAACAAAGGATTTACCTCCACGAATTCGATACAAACCACTTTTTTGGTTTCAATAATCTGATTGATAATCGCTATAATTTCATACTGATCAAAGCCTTTAGGCACGGGCGTTCCGGTTCCGTATGAAATCATATCACAATCCATAGAATCCACGTCAAAAGAAATATACAATACTTCGCAATGCGCTACTTTTGATAAAGCTTCAGCTACGCAGGTTTCTAAACCTCTATATCGCACTTCATCAACCTTGTAGTTTTTAATATTTAGTATTTCAATTTGCTTATCCTCTTCTTCTTCCGTGTCACGAACACCAAAATAAATTAGATTTTCAGCTAAAACTTTAGGTCCATTGTAGCCTAAATTTTTCATTTGCTCCCAATGAACTTGCGTTTCGGCTGGTACCTCATTATTCTGACAACTTAAATTATCATCAGCAAGAGCAGCAGATAATGGCATTCCGTGAATATTTCCCGATGGTGATGTATACGGCGAATGCAAATCAGCGTGTGCATCGATCCAAAAAACGCCTATATTTTGCTCTGGGTACGCGGCTTTAATACCGCTCAAAGTACCTAATGCTGAGGAATGATCTCCTGATAACACAATAGGAAAATACTTGCCGTCAAGATTTTTCTTTACTGCATAGCACACTCGGGTGCACTGCTCTACAACGTGCTCAATCCTTTTTGCTGATGAACTACGGTTTTTGTCGTAAATAGATTCGTTATGTGTTTTGACATCTTCAAACTCAAATTGATTGAAAAAGTCACTGTTTTTATTAATTGCAGCAATTTCAATTGCATCAATCCCTAAGTCGGATCCCCGAGTACCAGCACCAATGTCCGACCTATTCTTTATTAATTTTATCGTTTTTCCCATGGTTTTATATCTTATCTAAAATCGTTTAAAGCTCTTTCGATAATAGCCAAACATTCCTGAATTTGTGATTCGGTGATAACCAATGGCGGTGCAAATCGAATTTTGTTACCGTGCGTTGGCTTTGCCAATAACCCATAATCTCTAAATTTCATACAAATATTCCAAGCCAAATCAGACTCTTCATCGCAATTCACCACGATTGCATTCAAAAGTCCTTTTCCTCTGACCAAGGTAATTATTGGATTTCTAGCGGCTATTTCGTTCAATCCCGCTCGTAGAATTTCTCCTAAATGTGCTGCGTTTTGTGCTAAATTCTCTTCATTCACTACATCAAGTGCGGCAATAGCTACAGCTGCTGCAATTGGATTTCCTCCAAAAGTAGAACCATGCTGTCCAGGTTGAATCACGTTCATGATGTGATTGTTTGCTAAAACTGCTGAAACAGGATAAACTCCACCAGAAATTGCTTTCCCTAGAATTAAAATATCTGGTTTCACTTCTGGCGTATTTTCGCATCCCTTTTTACAATTACAATTGCCACAAGTAGCTAATAATCGCCCGGTACGCGCAATTCCTGTTTGCACTTCATCTGCAATAAATAGTACATTGTGCGCTTCGCAAAGTGCTTTGGCTTTGGCCAAATAACCTTCACTTGGAACATAAACTCCCGCCTCTCCTTGAATAGGTTCAACTAAGAACCCAGCAATATTCGTGGTTGATTTTAATGCTGTCTCTAAAGCATCTGTATCATCATAAGGAATTTTAATAAAACCAGCTGTAAATGGTCCAAAGCTTTTTCGTGCATTTTCATCATTTGAAAAAGAGACAATAGTAGTAGTTCTTCCGTGGAAATTATTTTCACAAACAATTATTTGAGCTTGATTCTCCGGAATTCCTTTAACTTCATACGCCCATTTTCTACATAATTTTAAAGCAGTTTCAACTGCTTCTGCACCAGTATTCATTGGTAAAACTTTATCAAACCCAAAATACTTGGTTATATATTCTTCAAAAGGTCCTAACTGATCGTTGTAAAAAGCACGTGATGTTAAGGTAAGTGTTTGTGCTTGTTTGATCATGGCACTTACAATCTTCGGGTGGCAATGCCCTTGATTGACAGCAGAATAAGCAGAAAGGAAATCATAATATTTTTTTCCGTCTACATCCCAAACATGAACGCCTTCGCCTCTTTCTAAAACGACTGGTAAAGGATGATAATTATGTGCTCCATGTTGACTCTCTTTAGCAATCAGCGCTTCAGATTTTAATGAAAGGTTTTGTTCTGTATGTGTCATGATTTTTATATTTAAAAGCTTTAGAATACAAAATTAGATTTTTTTTTTAATTTAACAATAAAAATAAATTTTTTGACTTTATAAATAGGCTTAATTAAAAATATTTAATTAATTTAGACTAAAATTAAGTCATTTCTAATTTTTAAGTCTAATTAAAACTCGTTCAAAAACAAGAGAATTACACTTTAAAAAAACACAAATATCATTTATAATTGCACCCTCATGAACATAATAGACGAATTCGATATCAATATTATTAAAGAACTAGAAAAAGATGGAAGAATGGCGTATTCAGCTATAGCTACGAACCTTAAAATTTCGAATACCATGGTGCATCAACGCATCAACAGACTTATTGAACAAGGAATTCTTACTGGAATAAAACCTGTTATTAATGAAAAAAAAGTTGGTTATGATTGGGGATCTTTTACAGGAATTACCTTAAATAAAGACCAAGATTCGGATCGCATTATTGAGGAACTTAAAAAAATTACTGAGATAACAGAGTGCTACTACATCACTGGATCATTTACACTTTACATAAAAATCATTGCTAAAGATCATGAACACATGCGAAAAGTGCTTTATGAAAAAATTGATACTATTCCCGGTATTGCCAAAACTGATTCGATTATTGAATTGGGGTGTGCCTTTAAAAGAAATGTGAGTCTTTAACATAATTTACTACCTAATGAAACATCTTAAAAGTTATTTAATATTAATCGTTTTCAGTATTAGTTTCCCCCTATTTGCTCAAAAAATTACTACTGCTGAAATAGCAAGGCTACAAAAACTTGCCCAACAAGTAACCATAACAAGAGACAACTGGGGAATTGCACATGTATATGGCAAAACGGATGCGGATGCCGTTTTTGGGATGTTATATGCGCAATGTGAAGATGATTTTAAACGAGTAGAACTCAATTATATTGAAAAATTAGGTCGAATGGCTGAAATCAAAGGGCAATCTGTTTTGTACAATGATCTAGAAATCAAACTCTTGATAGATATCGAAGACACCAAAGCTGATTATAAAAAAGCAGCGCCGTGGTTGAAAAGATTATTAAACAGTTATGCAGATGGCATCAATTATTACTTGTACAAACACCCCGAAGTTAAGCCCGCTTTATTAACCCATTTTGAACCGTGGTTTCCTTTGCTTTGGACTGATGGAAGTATTGGAGCCATAAGCACTGCAGATCTTTCTACCGGTGAACTCAAAGCATTTTACTCTGGAAATACGGAGAAGGTAGCTTACATAGAACGGGAGAAAGACGTACAAACTGGCTCTAACGGATTTGCTATTGCTCCATCAAAAACAGCTTCGGGCAATGCCATGTTATACATTAATCCGCATACTACGTTTTATTTCAGACCTGAAATTCAAGTAACTAGTAGTGAAGGTTTGAATGCATACGGAGCCGTAACTTGGGGACAATTTTTTATCTACCAAGGGTTTAATGAAAATTGTGGCTGGATGCACACTTCCTCTAATGTAGATGTTGCCGATATGTATGCAGAGAAAATTGTAGCTAAAAACAACAAATTATTTTATGAATACGAAAAAAATCTGCTTCCTCTTATCGAGAAGAAAATAACTCTAAACTATCTAGAAAACGGCAAACTGATACCCAAAACCTTTACCACTTATTACACCAATCATGGTCCTATAATGGCAAAAAGAGACGGAAAATGGATCGCTTTAAAATCCAACAATCGCTCAATGAAAAGCTTAGAACAAAGTTGGATGCGTACCAAATCGAAAAGTTTTGAAGATTATAAAAAAGCAGTGGATCTAAAGGCCAACACCTCAAACAATACTGTATATGCGGACAAAGAAGGAAATATTGCATACTGGCACGGAAATTTTATTCCAATAAGAGACAAAAAATTGAATTGGTCTAAAGTAATGGATGGCACAACCGCCACTACACAGTGGATGGGATTACACGACGTTTTAGAAACGGTTCATTCCTATAATCCTGAAAACGGCTGGTTACAAAATTGCAACTCAACACCGTATTCTGTAGCTGGTGTCAATAGTCCAAAAGAAGAAAACTACCCGCCATATATGGCTCCTGATGGCGAAAGTTTTAGAGGACTCAATGCTATACGCCTACTAAGTAAAGGCGATAACTACACACTCGACAAATTAATAGCCGATGGTTATGATACCAAATTAACCGCGTTTGAATATTTAATTCCAGCTTTGATAACGAATTTCGAAGAAAATATCAAAACTGACAATTCATTATATGCTGAATTGATAGCACCAATAACTGTTTTGAAAAATTGGGATTATTATGCCCGAGAAAATTCGATAGCGACAACACTTGCTGTGGAATGGGCATATCAACTGGATCCCATTATTCAGAAAGTGTACATTAACCAAGGCGAGATGGATCAGGTAGAAAATACGATACAATTTGCTAAAACTGCAACACCAGATCAATTAATTCCACAATTACAACGCGTGATTTCCGAATTGAAACTTAAATTTGGTACTTGGGAAATTCAATGGGGAACAATTAATCGTTTTCAAAGACCGAATGGAGAAATCAACCTACAATATAATGATGCCGCAGAAAGTTTAGCTATTGCATTTGGACCGGCGCTCTGGGGTAGTTTACCCGCTTACAAAAGCAATTATCAAAACGGTAGTAAAAAACGCTATGGTAGCAATGGAAATAGCTTTGTTTGCGCAGTTGAATTTGGGCCAAAAATAAAAGCAAAATCACTACTTGCAGGGGGAAATAGTGGTAATACACAGTCGAAACATTTTTATGATCAAGCCGAAATATATCAAAAAGGTCAATTCAAAGACGTGTTATTTTACAAAGAAGATGTACTGAAGCATGCAGAAAAAATCTACCATCCTGGAGAATAAAACATTAAATTCCCAGCATAAGAATTAAATATACAGCCATAAACTAAAAAAATCATATTATTTCTCATGTGACATAATTAATGAGACATTTGTAAAATTAAAACAAACAAATATGAAAAATATACTATTTACATTTCTAGGAATAGCATTCTTCTCTACTAGTGTTAATGCACAGTTAAAACCAGTGCAATACACTGATGGCTATCAAAAATTAAATGGATTGGCAATTGCTCCCAAAAAAGCAAGTAAAACTAAAGCTGGAATTCTCATCCTTCCTGCCTGGAAAGGAATTGACACCCACGCCAAACAATCAGCTGAAAAGCTTTCAAAAATGGGGTATCATGCTTTCATAGCTGATATTTATGGCGAAGGAAACTATCCATCAAATACGCAAGAAGCAGGAAAACTATCTGGGTATTATAAAAGTAATGTAGCCGATTATCAACGACGTATTCAATTAGCATTAGATCAATTGGTAAAAGCAGGAGCCAACCCAAGTAATATTGTAGTTATAGGGTACTGTTTTGGAGGAACTGGAGTTCTAGAAGCAGCAAGAGCCAGTATGAAAGTTCAAGGAGTAGTTTCTTTTCACGGTGGTTTAGGCCGAGATGCTGCTAGAGCAAACAACGCAATAAAAACTAGAGTTTTAGTTCTTCACGGTGCAGATGATTTATATGTTCCTGCGGTTGAAGTAACAGCATTTCAGCAAGAAATGAGAGATACCAAAGCAGATTGGGAAATGATTTATTACTCAGATTCAGTTCACGCTTTTACAGATCCTGAAGCTGGAAATGACAACTCTAAAGGAGCAGCTTACAATGCAAAAGCAGACAAGCGTTCTTGGGAGCGGATGAATTCTTTCTTGAAAGATGTGTTAAAATAATACATCAAAAATATTTTAATAAAACAGTATAAGTTCCGTTTTTTTGTTAGTTTTATACCTTACAATTCAACAAAAATTTAGAATTTATACTGTTTTTTTTATGTCTAAAAGTAAAATGAGAAACGACAAAACATGTCTCAATTGCAGGTATGTGGTCGAAAATAGATTCTGTCCTAATTGTGGACAAGAAAATACTGATACCCGAAAAACGTTTCATCACCTTTTTATTCATTTTTTTGAGGATTTAACACATTATGAAAATGCTTTTTGGCGTACTATAAAAAATCTTTTATTCAAGCCCGCTGCACTTACCAAGGAATACCTCTCCGGAAAAAGATTGTCTTATTTAGCTCCGGTTCGGCTTTATATTTTTATTAGTTTTATCACTTTTCTATTGATTGCCATTTTCCCTGGTGAAATCAATTCTTCAGAAAAAACTATCAAAAAGAAATCCACTATTACCACCAAAAACAAATCGTTTCAGAATACCATAACCAAAAATGATTCGTTTAAAAAGAACCAAACTGATTCAAAAGAAGACAAAGATTCCATTAAAAACAATATTGCGGTTGTTGACGAGGAATATTTTAGCTATAAATCAGTTCGAGAATTAGATTCGATACAAAAACACGCACCTGAGTCAGAAAAATTATCCAATTTTAGTTATTGGGCCAACAGGAAAGTCCAAATTGTAATAGACAACAACCCAAAAGGAGACCTATTTAAAAAATTCACAGAATCATTCATCCATAATTTCTCAAAAGTCCTTTTTGTATTCATGCCTATTTTTGCTTTTTTCCTCTGGCTATTCCACAATAAGAAACGCTGGTATTACTTTGATCATGGTATTTTCACCTTACATTACTTTTCCTTTTTGTTATTACTCTTTTTGTTGCTGTTCCTGATAAACAAAGGATTGACGCCATTTTCAGAATCGAGTCTCGTTTCTTTCATACAGTTACTAATTAATTTTATTGGTGTTGGATGGATGTTTTATTATTTCTATCCAGCTCACCGTCGTTTTTATGGGGAAACTCGCTTTATCTCCTTTATAAAATGCAGCCTGCTATTTTTTATCAATTTTATACTAGTCTCTATTATATTATCACTTTTTGCTCTTTATACATTTATCAATTTACATTAAAAAATTATGAAAAAATTTTCTTTACTAGGTTTACTCGTCGTTATAACAAGTAGCTGTACCTCACAAAAAATCAGTACCGCAGTTACTGAACCTACAAAATACATGAATACCATTACCGCAGAGGAACTAAAAACTCACTTGTATATTGTAGCTGCAGACGAGATGGAAGGTCGCGAGACCGGTTCAGCAGGACAAAAAAAAGCAGGTGTTTACCTTATTGATCAATACAAGAAAAACGGCATTCCCTATCCTACTATTGCCGCTGACTATTATCAAAAAATTCCAGCTGCATTCCTAAATGCCAAGTACAATGAAAACCTGCCCGATTCTGAAAATATTTGGGCCTTTATCGAAGGTTCAGAAAAACCAAATGAAATATTGGTAATTTCTGCGCACTACGATCACGTGGGAGCACGTAATGGAGAAATTTATAATGGTGCAGATGATGATGGTTCTGGAACAGTGGCATTATTAGAAATTGCACAAGCATTCCAAATGGCGAAAAAAGCAGGAAATGGTCCTAAAAGATCTATCCTTTTTCTTCATGTTACTGGCGAAGAACACGGCTTACATGGTTCTCGTTATTATTCTGAAAATCCACTGTTTCCCATTGCCAATACTATAACTGATATTAATATCGATATGATAGGCCGCCGTGATGAAGCACATGCTGGAAGTAACAACTACGTTTATGTAATTGGCGCAGACCGTCTATCAACAGATTTAGATGCTATTTGCACTACTGCAAACGCCACTTACACTAAACTAGATTTAGATTACAGGTTCAATGATCCTAAAGATCCAAACCATTTCTATGAGCGTTCTGATCATTATAACTTTGCTAAATTAGGAATACCATCTGTTTTTCTTTTTAATGGCGTTCATGCTGATTACCATAAACCTACGGACAGTCCAGACAAAATAGAGTATGATGCTTTGGCTAAAAGAACACAATTTGCATTTGTAACTGCTTGGGAACTGGCCAATCGAGAAAACAGACCTTTTGTAGATAAAAAATAATACATACAAAAGCATTTCCTAACTTTCAATAGAGATGTATTTAAGCTAAGAAGTCTCAAATTCTCCCAATAAAATCGAGAGAATTTGAGACTTCTTTTTGAAAAACTATTGCGAGCCTATAATAATAGTTTCAAAATATAATGTACCACGATTAAATCCACAAAAAAACCCCAATACGGGGCTTCTCATATTTTATTCTTCTACTTCGTCTGTACCATAGGATTTTGAATAGCCTCGCCATTTCTCGATACAATCCTGTAAATCCTGCGGAAGTTCTGTATCAAAACGCATCAGTTCACCAGTTGTAGGATGAACAAAACCTAAAGTTTTAGCATGTAAAGCTTGTCTTGGTAGCGCTTTAAAACAATTGTCTATAAACTGCTTGTATTTGGTAAACGTAGTTCCTTTCAAAATCAAATGACCGCCATAACGCTCGTCATTAAATAATGGATGTCCTATGTGTTTTAAGTGCGCACGAATCTGGTGTGTTCTACCGGTTTCTAGTTGGCACGAAATCAACGTTACATACCCAAAACGCTCTAAAACTTTATAATGCGTTATTGCTGGTTTGCCTATTTCAGGGTCAGCAAAAACCGCCATTTGCATGCGATCTTTCAAGTGTCTTGCTAAGTTGCCTTCAATAGTTCCTTTATCCTCAACTACATTTCCCCAAACCAAAGCTACATATTCTCTTTCCGAAGTTTTGGCTTCAAATTGCTTAGCTAGATGTGTCATCGCTTCTTCGGTTTTAGCGATCACTAATAAACCCGAAGTATCCTTATCAATTCTATGAACTAACCCAGGACGTTCGCTGCTGTTCATTGGCAAATTATCAAAATGATAGGCCAATGCATGTACCAAGGTTCCAGTATAATTCCCGTGACCAGGATGCACCACCATTCCTGGTAATTTGTTAATCAATAATAGGGTTTCATCTTCATACACAATATCAAGCGGAATATTCTCCGGAATAATATGGTTTTCGTATGGAGGATGGGTAAGCATTACGCGAACCACATCATTGGCTTTTACCTTGTAATTCGATTTTACCGTAGCATCGTTTACAAAAATATTTCCTTCGGTTGCTGCAGTTTGTATTTTATTGCGAGTCGCATTTTGTATCAGGCTCATCAAGTATTTATCAATTCGCAAGGATGCTTGGCCTTTGGGAACTTCAAATCTAAAATGTTCAAATAACTCGTCTTCTAAATCTATTGTATCTATATTATTGTTCATCAACTGGTGTTTCTTCTATTGGAGCAGCCAGAGTATCTGCTGCAGTTTCTTCTTCTTCATAACTCATTTTTCCATCGCCTAAAACCAAATCAATTTTAGATGATTTCAAAACACGATCTCCTACTTTTAGATTTCTTCCTTTAAAACGCATCTCCAGAACCATGTCCTTTCCTAAGTTAGGAACATATGTAATCGTGCCTTCCTCAAGTCCCAACGCTTTTAAGGTAGGTACCGCTTCACGATACGTTTTCTCGATTAAATCAGGAATCCGTACAGATGAAAATCCTGATGTATTAATTTTAATGTATATTTTTCGACCCACTTTAACCATAGTCCCTGGTGACGGATCTTGTTCCACAACACTATACTGCGGAAAATCGCTTCTATAATCCACACTATCCAAAAGGACATAATCTAAATCCATTTCATCTAGCTTTTCCTCCACTTGCTCTTCAGTCAATTTACTTAAGTTTGGAACCGCAATTTCGTGACCATGATCCGTTGTAAACGTCAGCCAATGCATAAACAAATACCCCAAAGCCGCAATGATGGCTATTGCAATTAACATTTGTATAAGAAAAACACGACTAGTTAGGTACTTACGTAAACTCATAAATTTATTTTTATATGTGGCAAAGATAAAGCTATTTCGTTTCAAAAAAAATGATAATTTTGTTTAATCGTTTTTAGGATTAGTACTGATGATTTTCAGGAGCTATTTCCCGCTATTCGCTTATATCTTTGCTTTTTTAAAGAAAAAAAACAAAGGATATCGCTGCTATCGGGGCTAAAAACAAATCGTTTTCACAACACTTATCCTATAAAAATGAAAAATATAGCCATCATCATGGGCGGATATTCCAGCGAGTATAAAATTTCACTCATCAGCGGAAACGTCGTCTATCAATTTCTGGACAAAACAAAATACAACGGATTCCGAATTCATATTTTTAAAGAAAAATGGGTCTATGTTGATGCTAATGACGATGAATTCCCCATCGATAAAAATGATTTTTCTGTAACCGTTAATGGTAGCAAAATCACCTTCGACTGTATTTTCAATGCCATTCACGGAACACCAGGAGAAGACGGATTGATGCAAGCGTATTTCGAATTATTGCATATTCCGCAAACAACCTGCGATTATTACCAAGCCGCATTAACGTTCAACAAACGTGATTTGTTATCTGTTTTAAAACCATACGGAATAAAAACCGCAACATCTTATTACTTAAACAAAGGCGACACCATCAATACAGACGAAATTGTCGCTAAAGTTGGTTTGCCTTGTTTTGTAAAACCCAATAAAGCCGGTTCTAGTTTCGGAATTTCAAAAGTAAAAACTGTTGCCGAATTGCCAATCGCGATAGAAGTCGCTTACAAAGAAGACAATGAAATCATCATAGAAAGTTTCCTGGACGGAACCGAAGTTTCAGTAGGTGTCATTAATTACAAAGGAAAAGTAACCGTTTTACCAATAACCGAAATCGTTTCGGACAATGATTTCTTCGATTATGAAGCAAAGTATTTAGGTAAATCACAAGAAATCACACCGGCTAGAATCTCTGATGAAATGACTCAAAAAGTAAGTGATATAGCCAAACGCGCTTACGATGTACTCAAGATGAAAGGTTTCTCCAGAAGCGAATTTATATTGGTAAACGGAGAACCACACATGTTAGAAATGAACACTATCCCAGGATTAACAACAGAAAGTTTGATTCCGCAACAAGCCAAAGCGGCTGGAATTTCTCTCGAGGATTTGTTTACAAATGCGATCGAATTGGCATTTAATAACTAACTTTCTATTATGACAGAAATCTTTGAATGGAACCGATTATTATATAATGACTTACCAGAATCCTTTCTTTTAGAAGTCATTTTCCGTTCTACCATAATGTTTACCGTTTTATTGCTGACATTAAAAGTAGCTGGAAAACGTGGCGTGAAGCAATTATCTGTTTTTGAAACAGTTATCATTATTGCTTTAGGATCTGCAGCCGGAGATCCCATGTTTTATGAAGAAGTTGGTATCATCCCTCCTATAACCGTATTTCTAGTTATCATACTTTTGTACCGATTAGTCACTTGGCTCACCGGAAAAAGTAAACGATTTGAAGAGTTTATAGAAGGAAAAACCGAATGTATTATCAACGAGGGAAAATTTTCTATTGCAACTTTCAAAAAGGAAAGTCTCGCACAAGATGAATTCTTTTCGGAACTCCGCATGAAATCAATAGAGCATTTAGGACAAGTGAAAAATGCCTTTATGGAAACTAGCGGCGAGGTCAGTGTTTTCTATTATGAAGATCATGAAGTCCAACCAGGCTTACCAATTTTACCTTTTTTATTTAAGCTAAAAAGTAAAACAATCCCAACAGAAGGGATTTATTCCTGTACCTTTTGCGGCAATACAGAAAGTCACAAACCAGGAAATGCCCTATGCAACGTTTGTGCAAAATCTGAATGGGTCGAATCAATTAAAACACTTCGAAAAACCTAGTTCAATCTAACGAAAGTCATTACGATTTAATTACCATATAAAATGAGAAAAGCAATATTCCCGGGTTCATTTGATCCAATCACTTTAGGACACGAAGACATCATCAAAAGAAGTATTCCGTTATTTGATGAAATCGTAATTGCTATTGGAATCAATGCCGAAAAAAAATACATGTTTTCGCTAGAGGATAGAAAGCGTTTTATTGAAGAAACCTTCAAAAACGAACCTAAAATTTCGGTAATTACATATGAAGGATTAACTACTGAATTGTGTAAAAAATTGAAAGCAGACTTTATCTTGCGTGGTCTTCGCAATCCCGCCGACTTCGAATTTGAAAAAGCAATCGCCCATACCAATCGTCGTTTATCAAAAATAGAAACTGTATTTTTATTGACAGCCGCAAAAACCTCGTATATCAGTTCCAGCATCGTGAGAGATGTAATTCGTAACGGAGGAGAATATGAAATGCTGGTTCCCGATGCTGTTCGTGTGAAATAGCACAAATAATACCATTTACCAATTAATTGGTAACAAACGAAAAAAATAATCAGCCATACTTAAAACGGTACCAAATACTGTAACGAATTTTAAAAACAAATGTCTATTTTATTTAAATGAAAAAATTAAACCCGTCAATCAAACATCATTTACTAGTGGGTCTTCTTATTAGTCTCTGGGTTTTCATTTTTGCCTTTGTAATAAGACCTTTTGATGATGGTACTATCAATTTTCAGTCTTGGGTTTTAATGAGTCTTGGATTTAGCCTAAGCACATTTCTTTGTTATGGATTACTTGCTTTAATTCAAAAACAAGTTTACCAAAAAACATCAAAATGGAATATTTATTTTGAAATAACCAGCCACATTTTTTTTAATTTACTTAATTTAATTTGTCTCTATGCTTATTATAAAAGCCCTATCATGAAAGGCTATACCTTTTTTGAGTTCTTTTCCATAATTTTTATTAAGATAGTCATTATTTTAACACCCGTAATTATTCTGGCTAGAAGATATTTAATTAAAATAATTCCAATAAAAGAAGACATTTTAACTATCAAGGGAGAAAATAAATTGGATATTTTAAAAATTAAAAAAAATGATTTGATTTGTATCTCTAATTCCCAAAATTATGTTGAAATTTTCTTTATACAAGATGGCCAACTCAAAACCAAATTAGTTCGTACTTCCCTTAGAAAAATTCAAAGTGAATTTGATTTTTTAACACAAGTACACCGTTCACATTTAATTAATCCATTTCATTTTAAGGCTTGGAAAAACCAAAATACCATATCCCTTACCCAAATTGAGCTCCCAATTTCTAAAAATTACAAAGAGAATATATTGTCCTTGTAATTTTCATACCTAAAACCGCATATTTTATACCTAAACCTTCAATTGCCTTCAATATACCTGTTTTTGATTTTAATTTTGACAAGTAATTTTAAATCAAAACAAATGCAATACAATTCAAACTTTCAAATTAAAAAGATACTATTCGTAATAACATTAATATCTTTTCTTCTAATTTCAAACGGGAGGTTCACTCTATTCTTTGCTCCTTGGATTTCAACGGCTATGCTACTTTATGCTGTTCGTAGGTTCTCTACTTCACGTGGATTTCTATATGCTTGGTTATTATTAAGTATTGCATTTTTGTTTCAATTCTATGAAATAGTTCCTCTGCCACTTCATTTTTACATTCTTATGTCAGCTGGATCCGGATTCATTATAGCTTTACCATATCTTATTGACTTATTATTTTCAAAAAAGCAAAATATTTTTTTACACACTTTAATCTTTCCAATATCTTGGGTTCTTATCGAATATATTTTTCGTCGATTTAACCCATATGGCACTTGGGGACATATTGCCTATACCCAACAATCACAACTTATGCTGTTGCAGTCTATTTCTGTTTTTGGTTTGGGTTATATAACCTTTATAATTAGTTGGTTTGCTTCCGTTTGCAATTGGGTTTATCAAGAAAAATTCAATTGGCAAAAAACAAAAAAAGGAGTTTTGGCGTATAGCATCGTTTTTGGTATAACTATGGGGTATGGTGGTTACCGTTTACTACTCCAAAAACCTAATTCTGAAACAATAAGAATTGCTTCTATTTCAACTATTGAAGGTTTAGGAATTTATGATAATGATGTATTTGGCTTGAAAGAAAATGGAGCAGAAATTGAAAATACAGCAAGGTTCAGAAAAAGGGCATCCAAATTAAATCAAAATTTATTTGCTCGTACTATTAAAGAAGCAAAAGCAGGTGCTAAAATAGTTTTTTGGGCTGAGGGCAATAGTTTTATTTTAAAAGAAGAGGAAAAAAAATTGTATGAATTTGCAAGTTCAATAGCTAAAGAAAATGAAATATATTTAGGCCTAGGATTAGCAGTTATAGATGCAACAAACGGTCGACCTTATGAGAATAAATTTGTTTTATTTGACCCAAATGGGAAACAATGTATAGAATATTGGAAAGCTATTCCTGTTCCTGGTGCTGAAGCAGATATGAGTAACGTCAAAGGTACTGGAATTCAAAAAACAAAAACGCCTTATGGAACTATTGCTGCTGCAATTTGCTTTGATTTGGATTTTCCACAATATCTAAAACAAGCTAAAGGAGCAGACATTTTATTAGCCCCAAGTAATGATTGGAAGGCAATAGACCCAATACATACCGATATGGCAAGGTATAGAGCTATAGAACAAGGATTTAATTTGATCCGACAAACGAGTAATGGATTATCGGTTGGAGCAGACTATACTGGAAGAGTCATTAGTGAAATGGATCACTTTACTGATAATGGAAAGGTTCTTATTACACTATTACCAACAAAAGGAGTTACCACTATATATTCTATTATTGGAGATATTTTTATTGTCTTTTGCTTGCTATTATTTACGATAGTAATAATTATACTAAAAAAGCAGACTGTAGAAAAAATGAAATAATTGACTTAGAAATTTAAACTACAGAAACCAATTGCCAACACTTACTATAAAAATTGGGATTTGGGTTTAATAGAGGGTTATTTTTGCGCCTGAGAGTTTTGGCAAATCCGAATATTGGTCTTAAATTATTCTCAAACTTTCTGTAGCAAGGGAACGTAGATAACAACCAAGAACATAAATTTGTAAAACCTACTATTAAGCTGTAATTTCGTAACCTAAAAAACACACAATCTATAATGAGTATAGAAAGAGAATTAAGCAAACGCAGCGGATCGAAATGTGAACTTTGTGGTACAACAGAAAACCTAAAAGTATACCAAGTTTTACCTACCAAAAAAGGCGGACTTGACGAAAGTATTATGGCTTGCAATACGTGTATTGACCAAATTGAAAATCCAGATAACATAGATTTAAATCATTGGAGATGTTTGAATGACAGCATGTGGAGCGAACATACTGCCGTACAAGTTGTCGCGTGGAGAATGTTAAGCCGTTTGCGTGGCTTTGGTTGGCCTCAGGAATTACTGGACCAAATGTATTTAGATGAAGATACTTTAGTTTGGGCACAAGCAACTGGCGAAGGCGAAGAAGACGAAACAAAAGTAATTCACCGTGATAGTAATGGGGTGATTCTGGCAACTGGTGACTCAGTCGTCTTAATCAAAGATTTAAAAGTAAAAGGTTCCAGCATGGTAGCTAAACAAGGAACTGCAGTCCGTAACATACGTTTAGACCATGAAAACGCCGAATATATTGAAGGAAAAGTAGATGGTCAGACTATCGTTATCATAACACAATACGTTAAAAAAATATAATTCTTTTTTAGTGAAAAGTGAATGGTAAGAAGTGAATGGCTACTAGTTTAGATTTACAATTACCTCCAAAAGAATCATTTTTTGATATAAAAAATCGTTAGCAGTAACACTTTACTACTAACGATTTTTTTATAAACATTATAAAAGGAATCAGTACTTTTTTCATAATACGCGATTCACCACTCACTTCTCACTTCTCACCACCCACTACTCTTCCTCTTTCTTAATCACTTTTCGAGCAACTTCAATTTTGAATTTCTTGCCTTTCATTTTCTCGTCTTTAATGGCGTGCAATAAATCTTTTACTTTGTTGAATTTTACGGCAGCAAATGAAATAAAATCTTTCACTTCGATTAATCCTAAATCGCCTTTTTCTAGTTTTCCCTTTTGAGAAAAGAAACCTACAATATCAATTTTATTCAATTTATTTTTCTTTCCGCCACTGATATAAATGGTTTGAAATTCAGGTGGTTTTGGTAATGAAGTGGAGTTTTCCACTTTCAAAACTTCTATGCTATAATCAATGTAATCCATTTTTTTCTCACTTTCATGAGCAATAATATACGCGGTTCCTGAAGCTAACATACGTGCTGTACGTCCGTTTCTATGGGTGAATTCGTCTTCTTTAGATGGCAAATGATAATGAATAACATGATTCATTTCTGGAATATCGAGTCCACGGGCAGCCAAATCGGTGGTGATTAAATAACTCACACTTCCGTTTCTGAACTGGATTAGCGCGCGTTCTCTTTCATCCTGATCCATTCCGCCATGATAATAGGTGGCATAAATTCCTTTTTCGTTCAACGTATCACTAATGCGTTCTGCAGCATCACGATGGTTGCAAAAAACAATAGCCGACTGTGATTTCAACGAACAAATCAAATTGAATAAACTTCCTATTTTGTCTTTTTCTTTCGAAACGACCATTTTCATCGAAAGATTCGTTTCTGCTACGTTTTCTGGAATAAAGTCCAAAATAGTTGGGTTCACGACTCTTGTGTATCTTGGAATATCAATATCAGAAGTTGCCGAAACCAAAACACGCTTGTTTAACTTAGTTAATTTCCCAATGATAAATGACATTTGCTCATGAAAACCCAGCTGCAAGGATTTATCAAATTCATCCAAGATTAAAGTTTGAATTTTATCCACACGAAAAGTTCCTCTATCAATATGATCTGCAATTCTACCCGGAGTTCCTATTAAAACTGCTGGTGGATTACTTAAATTCTTGATTTCAGTATCAATAGAATGTCCGCCGTAACACACATTTACTTTATAATCTGTTCCCATTTTTTTCCAAACCTGCTCAATCTGCAATCCTAATTCTCGTGATGGAACCAAAATTAAACATTGAACCGATTGAATTTCGGGTTGTAACATTTCTAAAATGGGCAACAAAAAAGCCAAGGTTTTACCGGAACCTGTTGGCGAAAGCAATAAAACATTATTGTCGTTCAGGATCGTATCTTGAGCTACTTCCTGCATTTCGTTCAGGCTTTCGATGCCTAAATTTAAAAGTATATTGTTGGAATGGTGATTCTTATTCATTTTTTCAATTTGGTGCAAAGGTAATTTTTAATTGCGAGTTATGAATTTTGAATTATAAATTTTCATTTTTTTAAATTGGAAGTTTCCTTTTGTCCTGATCATTTCTATACGTATCGAAAAAAAGCTACATTTGATATTCCATTAAAAAAACCGAAATATGAGATTTTGCACATTCCTTTTAATACTATTCTCCATCTGTTCTTTTGCGCAAAAAAAGAATAAATACGATACTTTTTTCGAAAAAGGGAATGGAAATCAATCGGCTTCCTACCAAGAAACAATTGCTTACTACAAACTTTTGGCAGATGATTTCCAAACTGTAGAAATGAAAAAAATGGGATTGACAGATAGTGGCGAACCATTGCACATGGTGGTTTTTAATCCTGAAAAGCAATTTGATTTTGGAACCATCCAAAAAAATAAAGCCGTAATTCTGCTCAATAACGGCATACACGCAGGAGAACCAGACGGGATTGATGCTAGTATGCAGCTGTTTAGAGATTTAGCTTTGGAAAAAATCAAAGCGCCAAAAAACACGGTTATCGTTTGTATTCCAGTCTATAATATTGGTGGTGCATTAAACAGAAATTCTACTTCAAGAGCCAATCAAGATGGACCAGAAGTGTATGGTTTTCGTGGCAACGCCAGAAACTATGATTTGAACCGAGATTTTATTAAATCAGATACCAGAAACACCAAGAGTTTTGTTGAAATATTCCATACCATAAATGCCGATGTTTTTATTGACAATCATGTTAGTAATGGCTCCGATTACCAATACAAACTCACCTATATTATGACGCAGCATGACAAATTAGGAACCGTTTTAGGTGATTTTTTAAATTCAGAAATGATGCCAGCATTAGTTCAAGATCTACAAAAAAAGAACATCGAAACTACTCCTTATGTTAATGCTTTTAGTGATACACCTGATAAAGGTTTTGGTCAATTTTTTGAAAGTCCACGATTTGCAACGGGATATACTTCGCTATTCAACGCAATTGGGTTTGTAGTAGAGACACACATGCTAAAAAAATATGCAGATCGTGTACAAGTGACTTACGAATATATGCGCTCCGCAATTGATTTCACTGATGCTAATTATCAAAAAATAAAACAACTCCGTTTAAAGAATCAAGAGCAATACCAACCCCAAAAATCATATACTATAAAATGGGAAATTGACACTTCCAAAACGCTGCCATTCTCCTTTTTAGGATACGAAGCAGGGTACAAAAAAAGTGATGTTACCACTGGAAATCGCTTATTTTATGACCGCACAAAACCCTATAAAAAAGACATTCCGTACAGCAAAGAGTTCAAATCTGTAAAAGAAATTATCATTCCAAAAGCATATATTATTCCTAAGGGATTCTGGCCTGTCATTGATTTATTAAAAAGCAATACTATTTCATGTAGCCAACTAAAAAATGACACCATCATTGAAGTAGAAAGCTACAAAATAGCAGATTACAAAACTGCAAATTCCGCATACGAAGGACATTATTTGCATAGAAATACCACAATAACTTCTAGTATAGAAAAGGTGGCTTTCGCCAAAGGAGATTACATCATTCCTACACAACAAAAAGGAATAAAATACCTACTTGAAACATTAGAACCAGAGGCAATGGACTCTTTTTTTAATTGGAATTTTTTCGATACCATGTTACAACAAAAAGAAGGCTATTCTGATTATGTTTTTGAAGATTCAGCTACAGCGATTTTAAAAGAAAATCCAAAACTAAAAACCGAATTTGAGCAAAAAAAACAGAGCGACTCTAAATTCATGGGTAACCCTGAAGCGCAACTGGATTGGATTTACAAACATTCTGCCTATTATGAAAAGGCGCATTTGCAGTATCCCGTCTATCGTATTGTAAAATAATAACTTGAGTTTTCAGTTCTAATTATCGAAGATAAAAAGGCTTTTTTTGAATGTTTAGAAAAAAAAGAAAATTCACTAACTTACACTAATTATTTAGTGGCAGTTCGTGAAATTTATCTCCATACTATAATAATTGATGGTGTTAAAAGTATTTTAAACTTTATACTCTTCTTCAAACAATAATTTTATATTCTCATAGGAATTTTTTAAAGCCTCTTTTATTTGCTCTGGATTCATCCAAGCCACTTTTTCAATTCCCTCTTCTAATTGGCCTTGTGGTATTCCTTCAAAATCAGATTGCATTTCGAACCAATGGGTAATTTTCAATTTATATTTGCCATTACGTCTAAAAACATGATAGGTTTTTTGAAGTTTATGAGATATTGACAACCTATTTACACCTGTCTCCTCCTCTACCTCACGCATGGCAGTGGCTTCAATTTCTTCTCCTTTTTCAATTCCGCCTTTAGGCAAGTCCCATTTTCCGTTTCTAAAAATAAATAAAACCTCACCTTTTTTATTATAAACCAATCCACCGCCAGCTTTGGTAACAGGAATTTTTGCTTTTAAAGTCTTCAATATCAAGCTCTCGTCAGGATGATACAAATAGGCTTTATTAATTTTATTTTGAAATATTTTTACAATAAGTTGCTCAATATCAATACTCTCTAACAAGAATAATTGAAAATCCGTCTCCTTAGAGATGTGATTTGTCAAAAAAAGTGGTTTGTCGTTAACAAAAACTTTATACATTTGTATTATGATTTTTAATAAAGATACAGCCGAAAAAACAGCCGAATTTCTATTGCAAATAAATGCAATTAAATTGAATCCAAGAAATCCTTTTTCATGGGCTTCCGGTTGGAAATCACCTATTTATTGTGACAACCGATTAATCCTCTCATTTCCAGCAGTAAGAAATTATGTTCGGGATGAATTTTCGAAAAATATTGAAAAACAATTTGGTAAACCAGATGTAATTGCTGGCGTTGCTACAGGAGCAATTGGAATTGGCATGCTAGTAGCTGAAAGTATGGGCTTACCATTTGTATATGTTCGTCCAGAGCCCAAAAAACATGGCAGACAAAATCAAGTGGAGGGTTTTTTACAAAAAGGACAAAATGTAGTTGTAGTCGAAGATTTAATTAGCACTGGAAACAGTAGCTTACAAGCCGTTGAAGCTTTGCGCCAAGCCGGTGCCAATGTGAAAGGCATGGCTGCTATATTCACATATGGGTTTGCTGTTTCGGAAGAAAATTTTAAAAATGCTAATATTGATTTTTTTTGCTTGAGCAACTATCAAAATTTATTAAATTTAGCTGTTGCCAAACGGTATATCAGTGAGGAGGAAGAGCAAACTTTAAGAGAATGGAATGAAAGCCCTTCTACTTGGACCATTGAAGTTTAAATAATCAAATTAATACGATATAAAAATGAACTTAGAGAGTCCTAAAGTTACCGTGCAAAAATCAGCTCAACAATTGTTTGACTTATTGAGTGATGTGAAAAATTTTGAAAAATTAATGCCAGAAAACATTGCGAAGTTTGAAGTTATCGGAGAAGATGCTTTTATTTTTGGATTGAAAGGGATGCCTGAAATAAAATTAAAAATGAAAGAAAAAGTGGCTCCAAACAAAATCGTTTTGGGTGCAGCTAGCGACAAACTTCCATTTACTTTGATTGCAAATATAGATTCAGTTTCCGATAGCTCTAGCGAAGTAAAACTAGATTTTGAGGGAGATTTTAACCCAATGATGGCAATGATGATTAAAGGACCTATCGGTAAATTTATTGAGACACTTGCTGCAAATATGGTGAACTTATAAACCACTACCAAGAAATACAAAAAGCGAAAAGAATTTTACAATAGTATAATTTTTTTCGCTTTTTACATTTTAAATTTTATGAAACAACTACTGTTTCTTTTGTATTCACATTAATACAACATCTGGATCTCTTTGATATCAAACTCTCTAATACTATCATCTTCTAGGAGCACTTGCAGCTTACCTATCGATGAAACTCCCAGAATAATTCCCATAAAATTTTGCTTATTTTGATCCGAAAAAGGCATCGGTATACCTTTTTTATACAATTTAAAACTATATTCTTCCAACAACGTTGTGTTGTCAAGTTTGCACGCTATTACTTTTTTTTCCATCGCATTACATATAGAATAAAGAATTTCTTCTTTATCAAATAATACGTCACAAATAAGAGCTAGCGAAGAAGCTTTAGGTAACATTTCAAAATTAGTTTGATTCACATTGAGTCCTAAACCAACTATAGAATGGATTGTCGCGTCGCTTTTAATAACATTTTCAATCAAAATGCCACCTATTTTTTTATTGTATGACATTATGTCGTTCGGCCATTTTATTCTAAGATTAGGAATATTATATAATTCTAATGCTTCAATCACTGCTAGAGAAACGATACTATTAAGATTAAAAATATCATAAATATCTTTTAAAAAATCTTTAACCAAAAGACTCATTATTAGGTTTTTACTAGGCTCCGAGGACCAAACAGCGCCCATTTGCCCTTTTCCTTTTGTTTGAGAATCAGCAGTAACTACAGTAAAATTTTCCAACTGCTGCTTATTTGATAATCCTTTTAGGAAGTCGTTTGTAGAATCTATGGCACCGAGTTTGATTAACTTCATATACAGTTTTATGTGAAACAGAATTTAATATTGTGTTAAGGTTCAAAAATAATCACAAAAAATGGTAACTTTACAGACTTATAAATAAAAATAATTCATGACGAAAAAGACTATAAATAATGACGTTCTGTTGGCGAACATCATTAAGGGGATAGAAGAAGTTAAAGGAAATGATATTGATATTCTTGATTTAAGAGAGATAGATACTGCAGTTTGCGATTATTTCATCATCTGCAACGGTAATTCAAACACACAAGTTAACGCTATAGTAAACTCTATTCAAAAAACAGTTTCTAAAGAATTAAAAGACAAGCCTTGGCATGTTGAAGGAACTGATAATGCCGAATGGGTACTGATGGATTATGTGAATATAGTTGTTCATGTATTTCAAAAACACATTCGTGAATATTACAACATCGAAAACTTATGGGGCGATGCTAAAATAACTACCATAGAAAACAAATACTAAAGAAACATAACTCCTAGTAATGGCTAAAGATAATAATCCAAATTCGAATAAGTTTAAAATAAGCCCTTGGTTAATTTACACTGCAATACTATTAATTTTCTTATCGATTACTTTTGTAACTGGCGGTTCTAGTTTGAATGAGCCAGGTCAATTAAGATCTTCTGACATTGATAATATGCTCAACAAAGGGCAAATTAAAAATGTTATTATTTTTAATAATAAAGATGCTGAAATCTACCTTTCAGATGCAGCTTTGAAAGATCCTACCAATAAAAAAGTAGCTAAAGATGTTTTTGACAGGCCAAACAAAGGTCCTCATTATACTACGAAATTTGGTGATTTAAAATCTTTTCAAGAGAAATTAGATCAAGCTAAAGCTCAAAAGAAATTAGTAAATTATGATTTTAAAGAAGCAAGTAACTGGTCGGACATTTTAATCAGTTTATTACCAATCATCATTATCATAGCCGTTTGGATTTTTATCATGAGAAAAATGTCTGGTGGCGGTGCTGGTGGTGGCGGGGGTCAAATTTTTAATATTGGCAAGTCAAAAGCAAAATTGTTTGATGAAAAAACTGATATTAAAACTACTTTTAAAGATGTAGCAGGATTAGAAGGAGCAAAAGAAGAAATACAAGAAATTGTTGAATTCTTAAAAAATCCTGAAAAATACACCAATCTAGGAGGAAAAATTCCAAAAGGAGCCTTACTTGTTGGACCTCCTGGAACAGGAAAAACGCTTTTGGCGAAAGCCGTAGCAGGTGAAGCACAAGTACCTTTCTTCTCGTTATCAGGTTCAGATTTTGTTGAGATGTTTGTGGGTGTAGGTGCTTCTCGAGTACGTGATCTTTTCAAACAAGCAAAAGAAAAATCACCAGCAATTATTTTTATTGACGAAATAGATGCAGTAGGTAGAGCTAGAGGAAAAAACAACATGTCAGGTGGAAACGATGAGCGTGAAAATACGCTAAATCAATTACTAACCGAAATGGACGGTTTTGGAACCAACTCTAATGTAATTGTTTTAGCAGCTACCAATAGAGCAGATGTATTAGACAAAGCATTAATGCGCGCAGGTCGATTTGACAGACAAATATTTGTAGACTTACCAGATATTCGCGAGCGTGCAGAAATATTTAAAGTTCACCTTGCTCCTTTGAAAAAAGTGGAAGGATTGGATACTGACTTTTTAGCCAAACAAACTCCAGGATTTTCAGGTGCTGATATTGCAAATGTTTGTAACGAAGCGGCGCTAATTGCTGCTAGAAATAACAAAACTGCAGTTGACAAACAAGATTTCCTTGACGCTGTAGATAGAATTGTAGGTGGTCTTGAAAAGAAAAACAAAATCGTTACTCCAGATGAGAAAAAAGCGATTGCTATTCATGAAGCTGGTCACGCAACGGTAAGTTGGATGCTAGAACATGCTGCGCCATTGATCAAAGTAACAATTGTACCAAGAGGACAAAGTTTAGGAGCGGCATGGTATTTACCAGAAGAACGTTTAATTGTTCGTCCAGATCAAATGCTAGATGAAATGTGCGCCACTATGGGAGGAAGAGCTGCAGAAAAAGTAACTTTCAACAGAATTTCAACCGGAGCATTAAGCGATTTAGAAAAAGTAACCAAACAAGCAAGAGCAATGGTTACCGTTTATGGTTTGAATGAAAAAATTGGAAACGTAACGTATTATGATTCTACTGGACAAAGCGAGTACAATTTTTCTAAACCCTATTCTGAGGAAACTGCGAGGGTAATTGACGAAGAAATATCGTTATTAATTGAGGGACAGTACCAAAGAGCTATTCAAATTTTAGAAGATAACAAAGATAAATTGAATCGTTTGGCTGATATTTTGATTGAGAAAGAAGTTATCTTTAAAGATGATTTAGAAGCTATTTTCGGAAAAAGAACCTTTGATAAAAATCTTGAAGAAGTAGTGTCTTAAAAAGATATCCTAAATATAATTATTTTTAAAATCTTAATTCAAAATCAACTTTTGAATTAAGATTTTTTTATCTTTGGACGTTTTCAATTAACAAATTTCAGTAGTTAATATAAATTATGAGTCTTTTTAGAAAATTTTTTGGTACAAACAATCCTGCATCTGAAGAAGAGCAAGAAAGTGAATTTAGTAACTCCCATACTGAAAACGCAACCTCAATTGATGAAAAATTTATTTATAACTTCAAAAAGAATGGCGGTAAATTTTTGTATTGTGAAAACCAAGAAGAAGTCAAAGAACAATTTGAAAACATATTAGAGGAAAACGATTGGTTTGAAAGCCAGGTGTTGTGTTATGAACCCAATCTTTTTGGGATTCTTGATGACAATAGACTTACCTACGACAAGCCTGTTAGTCCAAAATTTTTTCTTGCAAGTTGCGAAAATTTAATCGCTGAAGAAGGTTCAATACTTTTTTCATCTAAGCAAATAAAGCAAAACAAACCAAACGAGTTACCAACAAATATTATCATTATAGCCAAAACCAGTCAGATTCTTGGTGCTAAAAGTGATGGTCTAAGTGCTATTAAAAAAAAATACGAAAGAGATTACCCTACCAATATTACTACGATTAAATATTTCGAAAAAGCCAAAGAAGAAGATTTTACACAATACGGAAGTTCGGCAAAAAATCTATATTTACTGCTTTTAGAAGATTTATAAGATGAGTGAAACTCTAAAACGAGGAATATCAGGGGCAATATACATTATACTGCTACTTGCATCTATTTTATATTCAACTGAAAGTTTTTTTGTGCTTTTTGGCGTATTCCTAATAATAGCCGTTTATGAGTTTTGTAATTTAATTCAAATAAACAATGTATTTCCAATTATTTTTGGAATTATATTGTACACGACAGTAACTCTAATAAGCCATTACAATACTCTGACAACAGAAGCAATCAATCAGACCTTTAATACTGATGTCGAAATAGCTATAAATATTCAACAACTAAACGTTGTTTTATTAGTTATTGCCTTAGTTGTATCCATAAAATGTATTCTTTTTTTGTTTTATGATAGCATCCAAAAAATAAGCACCTCGTCAAAGTACCTTTATTTATTAGGTTATATCATATTACCGTTTGTATTTATTACAAAAATCTCATTTGGAATAAATGATTATAATCCAAAGATCATAATTGGATTATTTATCTTAATCTGGACTAATGATACCTTTGCTTATATTGTTGGAAAATCAATAGGTCGAACCAAATTATTTGAAAAAATTTCACCTAAAAAAACTATTGAAGGATTCTTAGGCGGCATTCTATTTGCAATTCTAGCAGGTTATTTAATTTCAAAATATTACATTAAAGCAAATCCTGAATTTAGTGATCGGTCTATCTTAATTTGGACCTCGATAGCTGTTATTGTTGGAATAGTAGGAACTATAGGTGATTTAATTGAATCCAAGTTCAAGCGTATTGCAGGTGTAAAAGATAGCGGAAATATTATGCCCGGTCATGGAGGTATCCTAGATCGTTTAGATAGTGTTATATTTGTAGCACCAATTATTTTTTTATTTTATCAAATCTTAAACTATGTTTCATAAAGAAGGAACCCAATCTATTTTGTTAGGCACTATTTTTACTGCCGTTGTGCTATTATTGTCTGATTATTTCATTGTCGCTAATTGGCTTAAAATGAGTATTCAAATAGCAACCTTATTGTTACTAATAATCATTTTGCAATTTTTTAGAAATCCAAAAAGATCAGTAATTCTTAATGCTAATCATATTATTGCTCCTGTTGATGGGAAAGTTGTAGTTATTGAAGAAGTTTTTGAAAGTGAATATTTTAAAGATAAACGTTTACAAATTTCTATCTTCATGTCGCCTATAAACGTTCATGTAACCCGTTATGGATTGAGTGGTCTTGTGAAATTTAGCAAATACCATCCAGGGAAATTCTTAGTTGCTTGGCATCCTAAAGCTAGTGAAGAAAATGAAAGAACTACGATTGTTATTGAGAATACTACTTTTGGCGAAATTTTATACCGTCAAATAGCCGGAGCTTTGGCCCGCAGAATTGTCAATTACGCACAAGAAGGAATGCAAGTAATTCAGGGTACTGATGCTGGATTTATCAAATTTGGTTCTCGAGTTGACATCTTTTTACCTTTGGGAACACCTGTAAATGTGGTATTAAACCAAAAAGCAATAGGCGGAAAGACTGTTATTGCTACAAAATAAGCATGATTGAAAAAGATTTAGATATTCGATTTTTGGAGGCAGTTGAAATAGCTTCTGAAATGACTCAAGCATCTTTACCTCAAGATGTCCAATTGAGGCTTTATGCCTATTACAAGCAAGCTACTTTTGGAACTTTAGACTTAAAACAAACATCATCCTATCATTTAAGGGACGCTTTTAAAACCAATGCTTGGATGCAAATTAGCCATTTGACTCCCGAACAAGCAAAAGAACAATACATTGAATTGATAAATATTTTGAATGAAAAATAATATAATTATGAAAAAGTCCTGTTTTTTAATTACAATTTTATTTTCATTCTTAGCAATACTATCCTGCAACGACAAGAAATTCACTGAGGTAGTCGAAGTTCCTTTACCTACAACGGAACAACCGGTTACTATTATGGGATCCCCAGATGATGTAAAGGCTGATGAAGGTTCCTTTCAGCTAGAAAAATTACCTTATGCTTATAATGCTCTGGCTCCAAATATATCTGCTACAACTTTAGAAATGCATTACTCTAAGCATTACCTAACGTATACTAATAACCTGAATAAAGCAGTACTAGGAACACCCTTAGAAAATCTAACAATAGAAGAAGTAGTAGCAACATTAGACCCTAATGACGCTATTATTCGCAACAATGCTGGTGGATATTATAATCATTCGCTTTATTGGAAATGTATGGCTCCTAAAGCCGGTGGTGAACCCACAACTGCATTAGCTGAAGCTATAACAAAAGATTTTGGCTCATTCGAAAATTTTAAATCGGCATTTAAATCAGCGGCAACAAATCAGTTTGGTTCCGGTTGGGCATGGCTAATCGTTGGTAAAACAGGGAAGTTACAAGTAACTGCGACTGATAACCAAGACAATCCAATGATGCGAAATGCAGTTGTTCCAGGAACTCCTATCTTAGCTTTAGACGTTTGGGAGCATGCTTATTATTTAGATTATCAATACCGTAGAAAAAATTATATCGATGCGTTTTTTAATGTTATCAATTGGAAAAAAGTAGAAGAGAATTATGATGCTGTTGCAAAAAAATAGCTTTCACTTTAACCGTAAAAAAATGCTGATATAATTTAATATCAGCATTTTTTTTTCTTTTGCTACTACAAAAAGTTATTTTTAAAATTGATAAATGAATGATTCTGAAGGTGCGATCGTAATTTGTGCTTTTCCTTCCCCATTCAAAACCTGTACCTGAATAGAATTTTTATGGTATAATTGATCCGTAATTGTATAATTTCCGTCTTTCAAATTCCATTTTTGAATGATATCTGAAGGGATTTTTAATTCGAATGTACTTGTAGTTTGCCAAGAAAAATTAACAACAATAAGTAACTTTTGAACGTCTGACCAACGTGTAAAAGCGTATATCCCGGAATCATATCCTTTTGCAACTTGTCTGTTTACCTTTTGAATTTCTTGGAATTTACCCATTAAAGCCGAACTACTCAATGAGAAATTCAATAGCCGTTTGTAAAAATCTCGAAGGTCTTTTTCCACTTTTGTCAATTGACCGCCATCAAATTTCCCACCGTTCATCCAGCGCTGATGATTTGGCACCCCAATATAATCAAATATTGATGTTCTGGAGTGCGTTCCAAAACCTGCATTTTCATTTCCGGCTTCTCCCACTTCCTGACCAAAATATACCATTGTAGGCGACGTACTAATAGTTGTAGATACTACCATTAAAGGTTTCCCATTTTGTGGTGTTCCTGCAAATTCTGGACTAGCCAATCGCTGCTCATCATGATTGTCAAGAAAATGCAACATGTGATGTTCAATATCTGCCAATCCGTTTTGTATGGAAGACAATCCATCTGGCGACGATTTCCCTTGAATGACATCCTTTAATTTATCATACGTTTCTACCTTATCATACAAATAATCCATTTTACCTAAACGGATATAATTGCGATATTCTTTTGGATTATACACTTCGGCCAATAAAAAAGCATATGGATTATTCATCTTAATAGCAGAATTCATATAGCTCCAAAATTCATAGGGAACCATTTCGGCCATATCATATCTAAAACCATCTACTCCTTTTGCTGTCCAATACAAAGCGATATCTCTAAATTTAGTCCAAGAGTCGGGCACTTCCTTGCCTCTCCAATAATCATAATGCTCCTTATGGGATTTGGTTTCAAAACCAGCAGGAAGCTCTGGAAAATCTTTAGAGCCATCTGGGCGAATACCATAGTTCACTTTTACCGTTTCATACCAATCATTTTTATCTGGTTTTGCCATTCGCGAACCATTACCTGTCCATTTTGCGGGATTTTCTTCAAATTTCCCATCTATTAATGGATTTTTTTCACCGTTTAATGGCTTGATAGTTTCTGGTATTTCGAAGTGAGTATTTGGTATATAATAAAAGTTATTATCTCTTTTGTAGGCAACAGTTACATCGTCATTCGCACCAAAATCTTTCACTCCAACGGGATTGTTTTTACCTTCATATTTACGAGCAATATGATTGGGAACAATATCTATAATTACTTTTAATCCCGCTTGATGTGTTCGTGCAATCAAAGCTTCAAATTCCTGCAAACGATTTGCTGGGTTTATAGCTAAATCAGGATTTACATTGTAGTAATCTTTCACCGCGTAAGGAGAACCAGCTCTACCTTTGACAATTTCTGGGTCATCATTAGAAATTCCAATTGCAGTGTAATCCTGTATCAAAGCATGGTGCGGAACTCCTGTGTACCAAATATAAGTTACACCCAAATCCTTAATTTCCTGCAGCGCTTTAGGTGTAAAATCATTGAACTTTCCTACTCCGTTTTCTTCTAAGGTTCCCCAAGGTTTGTCAGTTGTATTTTTGTTTCCAAATAATCGAGTAAAAACCTGATAAACGACTTCCTTTTTAGGAGAGACTGTCACCTTTTGTACAGTATTCATTTTTAAATCTTTCGTTTTACATCCACTCACTAAAAGCAGCATGCTAATCCCGACAACAGTAGATACTTTTTTCATTTTATGAAATTATTTATTCTGATTTTGATTCATTATTGCAAAATGACTATCAGTTTTTAAATTTACTATTTTTAAAATAGTTCAAGTAGTAGCCTATCAAAAATTAATAAAAATGAAACTACAAGAGATAAACTACAACGAAAGAGTCTCTGAATTTGTTGATAACTTTAATACAATCTTATAAAAGAATTTCCTGCCTTGGACTAATTATAAATAAATCCTAATATGGATTAGGATTGTTTCCTTTTTCATAAATTTGACAAAAATTAAATCCATTGAAGAAAATACTTTTTTTCCTTACTCAACTATCATTTTTATTGACTGTACAGTTGGTTTTGGCGCAAGCTCCAAAAAAAATAATTGTAGAAAACTCTGATTTTGGTGATGTCAACCAGACAGAAATCCCAGATGCATTGTTGCTTATAGGAAATGTGCGCGTTAACCATGATGGCGTGGTTTTGACTTGTAACAAAGCATATTATTTCCAAAAAGAAAATTATATAAAAGCCTTTGGAAATGTTCAAATGGTACAAGGCGATACTTTGTTTTTGAACAGTAAATACGCTGAATACAACGGAAATGTAAAAAAAGCATATGCTTCGGGAGATGCAGTGATGAGTTCACCAGATGCTACTTTAGTTACTGAAATCATTAATTTTGATAGAAATATTCAAGAAGTTTTTTATGATACTCCGGGAACCATTACCAATAAAGACAATACTCTAAAAAGTAATGCAGGAAGGTATTTTGTAAAACAAAAGAAGTTTCAATTCTTGACCGCAGTTACAATCACAAATCCTACTTATGTAATCAAGTCGAATCATTTAGATTATTTTAGCAATTCAGGGCATTCGTATCTTTTTGGACCCTCGACCATTACCAGTAAAGCCAATTATATTTATACTGAAAAAGGGTTTTATGATACTAAAAAAAATCTGGCTCATTTTCTAAATAAATCTTATATCAGGTACGATGATCGAGTGATAAAAGGCGACAGTCTGTATTATGATCGCAATCGAGAATTTGCATCGGCAACACGTAATGTAAAAATAACTGATTCCATCAATCGAGGCATTGTAAAAGGACATTATGCTGAAGTATATAAAAAACTAGATTCTATGTACGTAACTAAACGAGCTGTTGCGGTAAATTTTGTAGAAAATGATTCTGTTTACATCCACGGAAAAAAATTGATGGTTACGGGAAAAGAGGGAAACCAAATTATCCGAGCGTTTAATAATGTTCGGTTTTATAAAACAGACATGAGTGGTAAATGTGATTCGATTCATTCGAGTTCTAAAACTGCTTTGACAAAAATGATCGGGAATCCTATACTTTGGAATGCCGAAAGCCAAATTACAGGCGATATTATGCACCTCATTGGTAACAACACCACCCAAAAACTAGATTCTCTTAAAGTGCTTGAAAATACATTTATAGTCTCCAGAGATACTTTAGGAACCGGATACAATCAAGTAAAAGGACAAAATCTTTACGGTAAATTTGAAGAAGGAAAACTACACGATGTCGATATTGTAAAAAATGCCGAAGTGATTTATTATATGCGGAATGATGCACAGGAGCTCATTGGCATTAACAAAAACAAGAGTAGTAAAATCAATCTTATTTTAGAAAAAAATGAAATTGAAACTATTACCTTTTTCCAGCAAGTAGATGGTGATATTTTTCCTGAAAAAGAATTGCCAGAAAATGCCAGGAAATTGAGAGGATTAGTCTGGCGAGGCGATGAACGAATCAAATCAAAAGATGACATTTTCCCACCCGAAGAAAACGAGGACAATGAAAAATTAGCCAAAGCAACAAAAGCAGCAGTAGCAAAAGAAGCCATTCCGATGAAAATCCGAAAAGAAACTTTGAATTACGATAAGAAGAAAACAAAAAAATAGTTTTGTGTTCATCCCGAAGCTTCGAGAGCAGTTTTCAGTCTCAATTTAAAGACAATAACTTCATGGATATCCGATTAAAAAAACACCTTTAAAAACCTTCGTGAACTTTGCGAAAAAACTTTGCAAACTTTGCAGTTAAATCTCTAAAAAATTGAATACTGATTTCCTGAAATATCAAGCACAAACGTCTCCCTATCCATTAGGTATGGAAATTTCGCATGCTGTAGGTTCATACATATACGCAACCAATGACAAAAAATACCTTGATTTTGTGGCCGGAGTTTCTGCTTGTTCCCTGGGACACCAACACCCAAGAGTTAATCAAGCTATTAAGGATCAACTAGATAAATATTCGCATGTAATGGTTTATGGCGAATATTCGCAAAGTCCAGCGGTTGAATATTGCAAGCTTTTAGCTTCGTTACTACCTGCTCCTTTAGACACCACGTATTTAGTTAATTCTGGGACAGAAGCTATTGAAGGAGCACTAAAATTAGCAAGAAGAACCACCGGAAGAAGCCAATTAATATCCTGTCATAATGCGTACCATGGCAACACTATGGGTTCGATGAGCGTTATGGGCTTTGAAGAACGCAAGCAAGTTTTCCGTCCTTTGATACCTGATGTAGATTTTATTACCTTCAACAACGAAGACGATTTACAAAAAATTACTACCAAAACTGCAGGGATTATTTTAGAAACGATTCAAGGTGGTGCAGGATTCATTCAACCGCAGAATGATTTTCTAAAAAAAGTACGAAAACGATGCACTGAGGTAGGTGCCATGATGATTCTAGATGAAATTCAGCCGGGTTTTGGACGAACAGGAGCCCTTTTTGGATTCCAAAATTACGACGTCGTTCCAGATATAGTTGTAATGGGGAAAGGAATGGGTGGCGGCATGCCCGTAGGCGCATTTACTGCTTCATCTGATATGATGCATTTATTGAGTACTAATCCTAAGCTGGGTCACATTACCACATTTGGTGGACATCCTGTCATTGCGTCAGCTTGTTTGGCTACTTTGAAAGAAATAACTGAAACCCATTTAATGGCCGAAGCTTTAGAAAAGGAAAATCTATTTCGTGCCCTTTTGGTACATCCTTTGATACAAGAAATAAGAGGAAAGGGATTGATGCTCGCAGCGATGACTAAAAGTGCTGATATCACGAATGAAATAATTCTTAAATGTCAAGACAAAGGACTCATATTATTTTGGTTGTTATTCGAGGGAACTGCAATCCGAATCACACCGCCACTTACTATTTCTGAAGAAGAGATTCGAGAAGGTTGTGCAATTATGCTAGAAGTAATGGATGAGATTTATAATAGAAAGTAATTTTTCAGGAGCTGTTTCCCGCTATCCGTTATAATCTTTTATGGCGAACGCCGCCATAAAAGGATTTTCACTGCTATCGGGGCTAAGAGATCTCGTTGATTAGAAATCTATTTATTGAAAATGATTTTTGCCGTTGACAATGAAATTTGTTAACTAAATTGTTCACAACAATTCCAACTTTCCCTCACATTACATGCACGAATGCCTAATTTTAATAAGGCTCAATTAAAAAACACAGTATGCAATTAAGCAACGAAGAAGAAGACTATAACTTATCTCTGTCTAAATTTGAATCGATGTTGAAAACCAACAAAGTACTCTTTTTTGACTCCGAAGAATTTGAAGAAATTATTCTTCATTATCTTGATATGGGTAAGGCTAGTTTGGCAAAAAAAGCACTCAAATTGGCCTTGGAGCAACACCCAAAGTCATCAGGATTAAAATTAGTGCAAGTTGAAATGTTAGTATATGACGACAAACTCGAATTAGCGGAAAAGCTATTGAATGAGTTGTATGCCATCGAACCAACCAATGAAGAAATTTATATTCAAAAGGCAAACATCTGCTCTAAAAGAGACCAACACGAAAAAGCAGTTGAATTATTAAAAACAGCCTTAAAATACACAGATGATTTTGCTGATGTCTATAATTTAATAGGCATGGAATATCTTTTTATGGACAATCTTGAAATGGCAAAAAATAGCTTTATCAAATGTCTTGAAGAGGATTTAGAAGATCAATCTGCCTTATATAACATTGTTTATTGTTTTGAATTTTTAGATCAAAATCAAGATGCCATCAGTTATATAAAAAAATACATTGACAAAAATCCATATAGCGAAATTGCTTGGCACCAATTGGGACGTTTGCATTACAGCGTAAAAGAATATGAAAATGCCATCAGAGCTTTTGAATATGCTACTTTGATAGATGATGAGTTTATGGGTGCCTTTATGGAAAAGGCAAAAGCCTACGAGCGCTTAAAAAAATATGACAAAGCCATTGAAAATTACAACCGTACAATCGAATTAGACGATGCAACTTCCTACGCGCTATTGCGAATAGGAAAATGTTACGAAAGACTTGGTAACAAAGCCTTGGCCTTAAAATATTTCAACCAAACGGTACATGAAGATCCTCTTTTAGACAAAGGATGGATTGCCATTACTGACTTTTATGTACGTCAAAAAAATTATCAAAAAGCATTATTCTTTGTCAATAAAGCATTAGCAATTGACAACCAAAATAGACTGTATTGGAAACGTTTTGCCAGTATCAATAAACAAATGAACTTTTTTGAAGAAGCAGAATTTGGGTATCGCAAAGCAGTTGAATTTGGCGAGACTGGTTTAGAAACCTGGTTGTTTTGGGTCGATATCCTTCAATTCTTAGGCGAATTTGAAAGTGCTATTCAAACGTTACTGCAAGCTTGTGAATATTTTCCTGAAGCATACGAAATTGAATATCGTTTGGCTGGATTGTACTTTATGCTAACAGACAATACCAAAGCAAAATTTCACTTGAGTAACGGAATGCGATTAAATTTTGAAAATTACATATTACTAGAAGATTTATTTCCTGTGGTTTGGGCCAAAAAAATGGTGCAGAATTACATTGCAAAACATAAAAAACAGTAATGGCTGATACAGTTAGAAAACGCTTTGGATTATTAGGACGCAACATTAGCTATTCATTTTCTAAAGGCTATTTTACAGATAAATTCAATAACGAAAACTTTGCTGGTTGTACGTATGAAAATTTTGATATTCCCGAAATTGATGCCTTTGCAGAGGTAATTAAAAACACTTCGGATTTAAAAGGATTGAATGTTACCATTCCGTACAAGGAAACGATACTTCCTTTTTTGGATACGTTATCAAAAAAAGCAACTCTAATTGGCGCCGTAAATACCATAAAAATAACAAAAAAAGGAAAGTTAAAAGGCTATAATACTGACTATTATGGCTTTAAAAAGTCATTGCAGCCTTTATTACTTCCGCATCATAAAAAAGCACTCATCTTAGGAACTGGCGGCGCGTCTAAGGGAGTTGCATTCGCTCTTGACGAACTAGGCATAACCTACACTTTTGTTTCTAGAGAACTCAAGGAAAACACCATTGATTACAAGCGAATCAACGCCACTACTTTTGATAATTACCATCTTATCATTAACGCTACACCAGTAGGAACAAGTCCTAACGTAGAAGCGTTTCCGTTAATTCCTTACGAGTTTTTCACCGATACCCATATTGCTTATGATTTAATTTACAATCCGGCTGAAACTCAATTTCTAAAAAAAGCAAAACAACACGGGGCTCAAATTAAAAATGGTTTGGATATGCTTATTTTTCAGGCAGAGAAAGCATGGAAGATTTGGAATAAATAAAAAAAACTTCACGCTAAAAAATACCATATTAGTCTTGTTTGAAAATTGACTTTACCATTAATGTAAATCAATTTTAAACAAGACATTTTTTTATCGTTCATTTAAATAGTATTGAGGTTTACTCTATTGTAATTAATTAATGTGTTAATTTGACTGACAATCAAACTCTTGAATTTAATTTAACACTTTAAATTATGATTAAAAGAACAATCCTCGTCGAGAACAAAACCTCAATCACGACAAAAAATCAACAATTAGTACTCAAATCTGAAATTAGAGAAAATGCTATTCCTATAGAAGACATTGGTTTTCTAGTTCTCGATCATGCTGAAATTTATCTAAGTATTCCCGCTATGAATTTGATCTTAGAAAACAATACTGCTATTATTATTTGCGGCAGTAACCACCTGCCAAACGGAATGTTTCTAAACCTCAACAGCCACCACATTCAACAAGAAATCTTCAAAAATCAAATCGAGGCTTCTATTCCACTAAAAAAACAATTATGGCAACAAACCATTATTGAAAAAATTAAAAATCAAGGTGCACTATTAGAAAAAATAACTACAAATAAAAACACCTTTGAATTTCTAGCCAGTAAAGTTTTAAGCGGTGATACTTCAAATATGGAAGGTGTTGCAGCACAACAATATTGGAAGAATTTTCCATTACCCAATCATGAAAAAGATGGGATAAAACGAGAGCGTTATGGCGATTATCCCAATAATTTTTTAAACTATGGGTATGCAATTTTACGGGCTGCGACAGCTCGTGCGTTATCAGGAAGCGGATTGTTAAATACACTTGGCATTCATCACAAAAGTAAATACAATGCTTTTGCCCTTGCAGACGATATTATGGAACCTTTCCGTCCCATTGTTGACGAAAAAGTTTTTGATATTATGAAACGGTATCATGAACAAGAGCTCAACACGGCAATAAAAGCGGAACTATTACAAATGCTTACCCAAACCGTTTATTTTAAGGACGAGAAGAGTCCATTAATGGTAGGATTACAAAAAACAGCCAGTTCCCTACAGCAATGTTTTACAGGAGACCGTAAAAAAATTAAATATCCAAACTTATGGAACTTAACGGATACCGAATAATGTGGTTGTTTGTGTTTTTCGATCTACCAACAGAAACCAAAAAAGACAAAAGAAATGCCTCTCAGTTTCGAGGGAATTTATTGAAAGATGGTTTTAGTATGATGCAATATTCGGTTTATATACGGCATTGTGCGAGTGGAGAAAGTGCAGACGTTCATGAAAAACGCATTAACAGACTTGTTCCAGCTTTGGGAAAAGTGAGCGTTTTACGTATTACTGATAAACAATTTGGCATGATTATCAATTATTTAGGCAAGGCAAAACAAGATGCTGTTGCTGCACCAACGCAGTTGGAGTTGTTCTAGAAACAAAAAAATGCCTCAATATTGGGTTATCAATCCAAAAAAGAGGCGTTTTTTTATACGATATTCACCCATATTCCTTTGATAATTAAAAGGTAACAAGCCAACTAATATCGTGTTTTCTAATCTTTAATCAAACCACAACACCGTACTGCTCTGTATTTTATCAACAGAAATATCGTGTTTTCTAATCTTTAATCAAACCACAACAAGCCATTGGCTACTCGGTCAACCTGGTCTAATATCGTGTTTTCTAATCTTTAATCAAACCACAACATCAGCAGAATCACAAGGAATGATGTCTTTAATATCGTGTTTTCTAATCTTTAATCAAACCACAACACCGACTTAATACGGGTTAAACTTTCAAGCAATATCGTGTTTTCTAATCTTTAATCAAACCACAACACGATTAATGTACTTTTGCTATTTATATAAAATATCGTGTTTTCTAATCTTTAATCAAACCACAACCGTTGAATATCTAATTGGCACTTTAGTTCAATATCGTGTTTTCTAATCTTTAATCAAACCACAACGGAGGGTTACCCGTTTGATATTACTATTTAAATATCGTGTTTTCTAATCTTTAATCAAACCACAACGCTCGAACCAATGCTAATTGCTACGGGTTGAATATCGTGTTTTCTAATCTTTAATCAAACCACAACCATCGCACAAATCAAATGTATTATATATTTAATATCGTGTTTTCTAATCTTTAATCAAACCACAACGTGTTAATAATGATTCTTTTAGTAAATTTAATATCGTGTTTTCTAATCTTTAATCAAACCACAACGTTATGATTATCACATTCCCCACATGGGCAAATATCGTGTTTTCTAATCTTTAATCAAACCACAACCTCCTGTTCCATGTGGTCAATGTCCTTTATAATATCGTGTTTTCTAATCTTTAATCAAACCACAACCGCCTAACTGAACTAAAGGCATAAGGTTTGAAATATCGTGTTTTCTAATCTTTAATCAAACCACAACTAGACTCTAAAGGACAAAACGGATTGTCTTAATATCGTGTTTTCTAATCTTTAATCAAACCACAACTTAATGCAAATTACTTTAAAAATGGACTTGAATATCGTGTTTTCTAATCTTTAATCAAACCACAACTGAAAGTTACTGCATCCCTGCTGGGCGGATGCCATATCTTTCAGTTGTGGTTTGGCTGTTTAAGACAATGAAAAACTGCATGTCAAAGAACTTTTAAAAATCTTGTCTTCCAATGATTGTAATGACTTCAATTTCACCACCTTTGATATTGTAATAAATTGTATCAACTCCACAAACACAGAAACGATCTACATCCTTGTATTTTGTAACAACTGGAAACATAAACGGATTTGATGCAATTTTATTAAAACATTCAAACAACATATCGTAATATTTATTTGCTTGTTGCAAACCAAATCTTCCCAAACCGTGCTCAAAAATTCTTACAATATCCTCTTCAGCTTCATAAGATAAATGATACTTATACATTTAGCCTACTTTTAATTTCTGCTAAAAGTTCCTCTTTGGTTTTGGTGCTAAAACCACTTTTCAAACCTCTATCGATTTTCATTTGTACATAGTTGTGGTATTCTTCCCGCACACGTGCTTGCTTGATTAAATAATTTACCGCTTCACTTTTGCTAGTAAATTCTTCTTTTGCAACTTGCTTTTTCAACCATTCATCATTTTGATTAGCTAAAGTGATACTTTGTCTGGCCATAATAATAGTTTTTTGATTGGTGTAAATTTACACCAAACTTTTGAGATGGAATTAAATTTTCTGAATTTTTCCTGCAACTGAAATTTTTACTTTTATTGGATTAAAAGTATCCCAACCAGTTTTACCTTCTCCAAAACTTTGTATTCTTACATAATAAGGCTGAAAATTATTTTGAATTGAAGCTTCTTTACTTAATCTGAATTCATAAAATTTTGAAGATAACTTCTGAACCCTATATACATGTTCTTTCAAAATCTCATAATCTGGCTTCTCCCAATTAATTTCTTCGTCTTTCAACCCCAACAAATACATATCATTAATTTGCAATGTGGTAAGGATTGATTTTCCATCTGCTGGCAATTGAAATATAGTTTGCTTTTGTCGTTTGCGTTCCACCACAGTCCAAAAAGTCACAACATCTTCTTTTAGATTCCCTTTTTCGTCTTTATAAATTAGCACATGATGGTTATTTCTTGGATTCACATATTGATTAATATCTTCTTTTAATCGTTCTGCCCTACCTATACTTTCTTTCATTCTAATTTTCTTAACAGGAACGGGAGCGCCGTTTATATTAGGCAAGAAAATTTGCGGTTGGTTTATACCATTTTCATCAACTACAAAAAAAGTATTAGCAGGAACTTTATCTTTTACAAACCCTCCTAATTCTTGAATTCTTTTTAATATCAACAGTCGAGTAGACTCATCAACTACTTTTTCGATTTGTTTTTCAGTTGATAAACTTTCTATAGGTTTACGAACGTGAAAAGCTTCTTCTCCATTAAAATTTCGCTTTCCAAAAACAGTTTCTTTGTGCAATTGTCCTCTTGCGGCTACACCAACATTTCTATAAACCTGTCCGTTTTTATCTGTTTTATGAGTTCTAACGGTTATAATATTGTTTAGTTTTTTATGAGAAACTAAAATTTTATCAACCGCTATTTCAGCATCTTTCACAAAACCAGTCCAAGGTAGAGGGAAATTTTTGTTTTCGGGTTTTCTGTCGTATCTATTCCATTCGGATAGTTTTTGCAAATGACTTACCGTTCCACAAGCCATAACCAAAGCATCAATGGCGTGATGGCGATGATCTTCTCTGGTTTTGGCTTTGTCTTCAGGATTAAGTACCGCATTCAAACCCCATTTTTGACGCAAATTAGCGGTCATTTGCCCAGGTGAAACGGATACTTTTTGGCAAATTTTAGACATATAATTTTTAGCTTCCTTGCTTATATATCTCGTATCATTTAAATTTTTACTTGCAAAATCATCATCAAATTTTTGTTGCACAAAGCGTTTGAACTTTTGATAACTATTTGGATATTGTACTGTGTCCGAAAATAATTTCAACGCTCTTTCCTTTACTTCGTGCCATTTATTTTCTCCTTGTAAACTATAAAATTCAAAAGGAGTTTTGTCACCTTTTGCTCTGTTTTCATCAGCAAAACATAGTGTTTTGTTCATAAAACTATCGTTCAAGGATTTGCTCCAAGGATGAATATGTTCAATTTGAACTTCGCCGCTAAACAATTGCGTTACACCTATACTTCTTCCTGTATATGGACAAGTCCGCTTGCATTCTTCCCAAAGTTTATAAAGCAAAAGATTGTCGTGAGAAATATGTTTACCCAAATTATTGAGTTCAACTTTTACTCTGTCATTTTCCCTTTCTAATTTCTGTTGCCTCTTCCTTTCTTCATTTCTACCTGATTTTGAAGCTTTTAAATTCCGGGCTAATTCCACTTTTATTTCATCCGGTTTTCCGTAATCATCGACAATTTCGTTTACCAACTTCCTTATTTCGAATAAAGCAGTTATGACAACAGGATTTCTGATGGCTTGAATTTCCTTATCAGCATTTGCATTTACTGGAAGTTTCTCTAGCAAAACAGTTTCGTCAATATTAGCTGAATGATGATACAATTTAGTCAATTGTTTATCTGTAAGATGCAAATCGGCTTTAAGAAAATGTTTCAAAGGTTCAATGAAACCGCCTTTTAAATTAGAACGTACAATATCAGGAACATTGTCAATAATCAGTGCTTTTTTATCATTAGAGAGTGTTTCCCAATTATGACTAAAAGCATTCTTTATTCCGCCAAGAACTACTGCAATGTCATATTGCAACCCCAATTCAAGAAAGGGTAAAATATTATTAATTGCTTTTCGGCTAAGACTTGCATATTTGTCTTTTAAATTAAATTTAGAAATAGCTTCTGCTTGTGTTTCGTCAAAACCCCAATTTTTAATAGCATATTCTTTTACTTTGTCTTTACTGTCAAAAAAATACAGAACGTGCCAAATATCTTCTTGTTCCTTTTCTGTGAAATCAAACCATTTTTTCCCAAAGAACTTCTTGTTACATAGATTAGATATAGTGTGAGTTCCTACAATTTTATCTTCGTCTTTATAATTAAATTTATAGATTGCATCTAGTTTGTTGATGGCTTTGCGAATGTCTTTGAAACTTGGTTTCTCTTTCTCAATAAGAAAATTAAAAACTAACTTTCTCTCATCGGCGTGTAACTTATGACCATTATATTCAACCGTATTAATCCATTGGTGCAATCTATATAGTTCAAAAGGAATTGCACTTAATTGAGATTTTGTTTTATTGGGTTCAAATGTACAATTACCAACTAAATGTTTTTGAGAACGCAAAGGGCGTTGATGAAATAAAATACCATCTTCTTTGAAACCTTCATCATTTTTTCTTCCGCCTATTTTCTCTTTTATTTCGTGAGTTAAATCAGAATGATATTTTTTTTGATGTGCCCAAATTTCTTCAAATTCATCAACATACATTTGGCGAGTAGTATATCTATTTCTAATTCTCTCCAAACCATCTAAGAAAGGTTGATTCTCTTTAGGTGAAATTTCATAAAAATAAGAGCCTAATGTTTTATTCTCAATTTGTTCTCTAGTTTCATCAATTCCTATTTTACCTTCTTTGGCATTACCTTTAAAAATAGCTCCATCATCTTTTCCTGCACTTCGGCTATTGCTTAAAAATCCTCTTCGTTGAATTAAATGATAAAAGATACGCCCAATTTCTTCAAAATTTAATTTTTCATTCAATGCTCTATGTCTTAATTCATAAGGATTAAGTGCAAACCAAGTGGCTAATTCTTTAGATGGAAACTTTTTAGTAATTTTCCAATCATCAAAATTTTGATTTGTTAATGGACACATATTTAAAGAAGCTAATTCTTTAAGTAAAACTTTCTTTCGCAACTTTTTTCTAAAAAACTGTCTTCTAGTTCCTCTTGCACTAGTTCTACTGGCATTTTTTGAAAGCTCTCCTTCTCCATCTCCTAAATTATCAACTCCAACAGGAAATATTCTACTTCCCATTCCTATAATTTTATTTACTTTATCATCAATCAAAGCCCATCCAATCGAGTTTGTACCTAAATCTAATCCTAATATTTTTGCCATATCAATCTGTGTTTTGTAAGAATTTTTAAAGATAAATAAAAAATAATTACCTGCTTTACGGTTTTTCACATTCAAACTAAAGTTTTTTTATATACATTTGTAATGATTAAAATTTCTAATCTTTAATCTTATCACAATAAGGCTATATGCCGTAGATGAAAATCTTTAGTCCTGCTTCGGTGGGACTTTTTTTTTGAAAACAATTCTTAATTTTAGCACAAAACCCTAGCCCTGATGGAAGCGGCATCCTTTTTTGAGCCGCCTTTTGGCGCTCAAAAAAGATATAGCGTACAGCAGGAAATTGCTCCATAAAAATCTATTAAACAACCTAAAACGACTTTAAATAAAGGAATTGTTTTGAAATTTCATACGCCTTTAGTATCTTTCGAACTCGATAAAATAACAAAACCCTTATACATTGAAAAAATGTTAGAAGAAAAGAACGATAACCTGCATGAAGCAGATGGAAATTTAGAAAACAATGCTGTTGCTTTTAATGAAATGGAAGCTACTGTCATGGAAACTGAAACAGTTAAACAAACAACTTGTACTCCTAATGAAGACACTGTAGAAGCTATTGCTGAAGAGGTAAAACCAACTGATGCTCTTATTTTAGAAACCGGCAATCAGACGGTACTAGATGCCATTGCTAACACTAATGCTGCCGAAAGTGAGGATGAAACGCTGAAGGAACGTCACGAAATCCCGATGCAAAATTATGATACTTTATCGCTTGAAGCTTTGGTTGACGAGTTGAAAAATTTAGTTTCTAATGAAAAAGTTCTTTCATTTAAGGAACATGTTGAAGAAATAAAAAAAGCATTTCTAGCTAAATACAATCATCTTCTTGAGGAGAAAAAAGAGGATTTTCTAGCAGAAAATCAAGATCCAAACGAAGATTTTCAATACCATTCGCCATTAAAGTCACAATTTGACAAATATTATACTCAATTTAGAGATACTAAAAATAACCATTTCAAGAGTTTACAAACCAATCTAAAAACGAATTTAGAAAACCGTTTGGCTATTGTTGAGGAATTAAAAGAATTGATAAATCCGCAAGCAAACATCAAAGACACTTTAAAACACTTTAATGATTTAAGAGAACGATGGAAAACTGCTGGACCAATTCCTAAAGATAAATACAACCATGTTTGGAACAATTTTCATTTTCATGTGGAAAACTTCTACGATTATTTGCATCTTGACCGGGAAGCAAGAGATTTAGATTTCAAACATAACTTAGAGCAAAAACAAAAGATCGTAGCACGTGTTGAAGAATTGGTTAACGAAGCTGACATCAACAAAGCGTTTCGAGAACTTCAAGATTTACATCGAATTTGGAAGGAAGACATTGGCCCTGTTTCCAGAGAACATCGTGATGTAATTTGGAACAAGTTTAGTGATTTGACCAAGCAAATGCATGATAAAAGGGAAGTTTTATTCGAAAATCAACGAGGAACTGAACTTGAGAATTTAGAAAAGAAAAAAGAAATTATTGCTAAAATTGAAGTTTTGGCAACTGAAAAAGTCAATGCACATTCCCAATGGCTGGCTCAAATAGAAAAGGTAGAAGCGCTACGCACAGCTTTTTTTGCTGCTGGAAAAGTACCATCAGATGTGAATGAGGAAACTTGGACTAGTTTTAAAACAGCTGTTAGAAACTTTAATTCTTTCAAAAACTCCTTTTATAAAGACATTAAAAAAGATCAAAACGATAATTTAAGCAAGAAAAATGCTCTTGTTGCTAAAGCTCGAGAGCTACAAGAAAGTATAGATTTTGTTGTGACTACTCCAATCATGAAACAGATACAGGATGAGTGGAAACAGATAGGTCATGTCCCAAGAAAATATTCTGATAAGATCTGGAAAGAGTTTAAAGATGCTTGCAATCATTATTTTGACAAGGTAAAAGAGCAAAAACATGAAGAGAACACAGAGGAAGTAGCTGCATTTGACAGTAAAAAAGCCTACTTGGAAACGTTGAGAGAATTTGAGTTGACAGGAGATCACAAAACTGATTTAGACGCTATCAAATTGCATATTGAAACATGGAAAAACTTTGGTAAAGTGCCATTTCCAAGAAGACATATTGAAGGGAAATTCAATAAAATATTGGATGCCCTTTTTGAAAAATTGAGTTTGAGTAAAAAAGATACTGAAATGATGCGTTTTGCTAATAGAATGGATCATTTATCAGAGAGTAATGATACGCGCAAACTGGATAATGAGAAAATATTCTTGATGCGAAAAATTGAAGAAGTTCAGAATGAAATTTTCCAATTGGAGAACAACATTCAATTTTTTACCAATACTAGAAATGCTAAAAAAGAGAATTCTATAGTACTAGAAGTTCGTAAAAACATCGCTATCCATAAAGAAAGTTTAGATGTTTGGAAAGATAAACTCAAACAATTGAGAAATTTGAAAATAGAGTAAATTTCAAATTTACATCAAAAATAATCCCGAGGCTGTCCAATAAAGACAGCCTCTTATTTTTACAAAAGGTTTCTTCAATATGATAATTATCATTTTAATAGTTGAGTAGTCGTTCTACTTTTGAACAACTATAAATGATTTTGCCATGAAAAATTCCTTACTACAAAAATATAATGTTCCTGGACCAAGATACACCAGTTATCCTACAGTTCCGTATTGGGACGAGACGGATTTTACGGATGAAATTTGGGCTAAAAGATTAAATACATCCTTTCAAGCGAGTGGTTCTTCAGAAGGCATTAGTTTGTATATTCATTTGCCTTTTTGCGAAAGCCTATGTACTTTTTGTGGCTGTAACAAGCGAATCACCAAAAATCACGGCGTTGAAAATCCATATATAGAAGCCGTTTTGAAAGAATGGACCTTATATTGCAAGATTCTTGGAGAAAAGCCAACTATAAAAGAGATTCATTTGGGTGGTGGAACTCCCACATTTTTTTCTACAAAAAATTTAGAGGATTTAATAAATGGCATCTTTGTTCATGCTAAAAAAGCCAAAGATCATGAATTTAGTTTTGAAGGCCATCCGAATAATACAACTCACGAACATTTGCAAAAGCTTTACGATTTAGGTTTTAGAAGAGTGAGTTTTGGTGTTCAGGATTATTCTGAGAAAGTTCAAAAAGCAATTCATCGTTTACAATCTTTTCATAATGTAGCAAAAGTTACGTTTTGGGCTCGAGAAATCGGGTATACTTCTATAGGTCATGATATTATTTTTGGATTGCCTTTTCAGGAAATAGAGAATGTAATTGATACGATTGAGAAAACAAAATCATTACAACCCGACCGATTGGCGTTTTATAGCTACGCTCATGTTCCTTGGATTAAAGGCAATGGACAGCGTGGTTTTAACGACGAAGACATTCCAAAAGATGATAAAAAGAGAACGCTTTATGAAACAGGTAAAAAATTATTATCTGAAAATGGGTATCATGAAATAGGAATGGATCATTTTGCGTTGGAGACTGACAGTTTATATGAAGCTTTTCAAAATGGGACATTGCATCGTAATTTCATGGGGTACAGTTCGTCTAAAACACAATTAATGATTGGATTGGGCGTTTCTTCCATCAGTGACAGTTGGTCTAGTTTTGCACAGAATGTAAAAAACTTGGAGGACTATTATCAAATACTAGAATGGAACAAATTACCGGTTTTTAAAGGGCATTTATTGACCAATGAAGACCTCATCATCCGCAAGCACATTCTGAATTTAATGTGTCAATTTGAAACTTCCTGGAAAAATATAGCCGATTATTTTAATGAAATTCCAGATGTATTAATACAATTGAAGGAAATGGAAAATGACGAATTGCTAGTAATTAATCACTTTGGGATTACCGTTACAGAAAAAGGAAAACCTTATGTTCGTAATATTTGTATGGCATTCGATTTACGTTTGAAAAGAAAAGCACCAAAAACTGCTTTGTTTTCAATGACAATTTAATGTTTTATAATATACAAAAAAAGCACGCGAAATGGCGTGCTTTTTCATATCCTATAAGATCTAAAAGTTAGTGACAGTTTGGATTTTCTTGAATAAACAAACTCATATTCGACGGAGAAATATAAGGAATTCCCAATCCCAATCCTCTTAAAATAAATAAGCAGCCAATACAAACCGCTACATATGGAATTGCTTTTTGGATTCGGTTTCGAATAGGAATTGTGAGATATGAATTGATGTACACTACACTGCTCATCAAGGGAACGGTTCCTAACCCAAATAAAATCATATACAAAACACCCAAACTTTCACTTTGCATGGCAATAGCACCAAACAAGGCTACATAAACCATTCCGCAAGGTAAAAAACCATTTAGTACACCAATAGTAAAAAGGGATTTGTAACTCTTGTTTCTGAACTGACTTCCTAAAGCCGTTTTAATTCTGGAGATTAATTTAAAAACGGGTTTTGAAAAATTGTATATCGCAAAAAGTTTGTCTGGAATTACCACTACAACAATCATGGCTACACCAATAAATATAGATAAGTTTTGTTGCAAACCTGCCAAGAAAAAACCTTTTCCCAAGAGACCAAAAACAAAGCCAATAGAGGCATACGCCGATACTCTTCCTAAATGATAGGTGATGATTTGAGTTGCTTTTTTGGCCTGATTCGTTCTGTCTACAGGCAACATCATAGCAATAGGACCGCACATTCCTATGCAGTGAAAACTACTTATTAAACCGAAAATGAAGGCAGTGTAAAGCATTGTTTTATTCTAATGTCATAAAGTAAAAATTCTTAAAGCCAATTGATGGACTTTAAAACTTTTTACTGTAAGACTAATTGATATATATCGTTTCTTTAGACAAATACGATTTTCCATCGTATTGCCATTCCATATTAATGTCCCATCGACCGCCTGCCAAACTTTTTTTAGGTATGAGCAAAGTAGTAGCATTAGATAGTGAAATTGGAATTTCAAAATCTAATTTTTTGTTAGACGGTCTGTAAAGGGACACTTTACCTTTAATTTTCTTTGGATCAAAAACTGTTGGAAAAACTATTTCAATTCCGTTTGCGACACTTGTAATTGTTGGCTTTTGCATCAAATCAGCTGCGTTTTGTATACGTGCCATTTCATCTCCAAAATGTGCATCATGCTTGTAATATTCTTCTACCACTAACTCATTATCGTATTTTGAATCGGATTGAACCGTAAAAACAAAATACAAAATGAAGGTTATAAACAAACCAAAAGCGATTACGATTCCTGTTCCCCAGCTAATTTTCATACTATTATATTTATATTTTGAACCTTGAATTTCATACTATTTAATCAAAACTTCGCGGACTTAAAAAATTAGTAGTCGCTGTTTCAATTTTTTTATTTCCATTATACACCTCAATTCTCAGTTTTGTTTTATCATTTTCTAATAAATTTTGGTTGATTTCAATAAACAGTGTTCCATCATTCATCCCTTGTCTAGGCACTTTTAATTCTTGTTTTCCAACCACTTTCAAACTTCCATTTATACCCACAAGTTTAAAATGGATATCATCAAAGTCATTATTGGTTTTATTGATAATTTTAAAAGTATAAATGTTGCTAATATTATCGCCTTTATGCTGAAATAATTGTCCTGGCAATCTTAAAACGCTGGCTTCAACATCAGAACGCAAGAACAATAATCCAATCAAAATTCCTGTTAGAATGAATAATACTGCTGAATATCCTTTCATTCTAGGGGTAAGCTTGAACGCTACTTTTTTCTCAATTTCATCCTCTGAAGCATATCTAATAAGTCCTTTTGGTAAACCAACGCTATCCATAATTGTATCGCATTCATCAATGCAAGCAGTACAATTGATACATTCCATTTGCGTTCCGTTACGAATGTCAATTCCAGTTGGACAAACATTTACACATTGTTTACAATCTATGCAATCGCCTTTTCCAGTTGTCGCTCTATCCTCTTGTTTGTTGAATTTAGCACGGCCTACTTCTTTTTCGCCACGAACAAAATCATAAGCCACATTTATCGATTTATCATCTAATAAAACCCCTTGCAATCTTCCGTAAGGACAAGCTATAATGCAAACCTGTTCTCTAAACCATGCAAAAATAAAATAGAAAACTCCTGTAAAAATCAATAATGAAATCAGCGTGCTCACATGGTTTTCTGGTCCTTCTTCAATCATTAAAAGCAACTTGTCACTACTGATAAGATAAGCCAGAAAAACATTGGCAATAAAAAAAGAAATGATTAAAAAAATTGTCCATTTGAAGGCTTTCTTTCTTATTTTTTCCCCATTCCAATCTTGTTTTTCCAAACGAATTTGGGCACCACGATCGCCTTCAATCCAGTATTCTATTCTACGAAAAACCATTTCTAAAAAGATGGTCTGTGGACAAATCCATCCACAAAATATCCGTCCAAAAATCACTGTAAAAAGGATGACAAAAACTACCCCGATTATCATAAAGAGCACAAAAAGATAAATATCCTGAGGCCAAAAAGGAAAACCTAAAATATTAAATCGGCGTTCTAATATATTGAACATCATGAACTGATTCCCATTTATCTTTATAAAAGGATTCGCAACAAGGACTATCAGTAAAAAATAACTCACCCATTTCCTGTAATCATAGAACTTTCCTAAAGGCTTTTTAGGAAAAATAAATTTTCTGTTTCCTTCTAAATCAATAGTTCCTATGGTATCTCTAAATGCTTCGTCTGGTAATTTTGACATTTTTTTTTATTTAAAACACAAGTTCAAAATAATTATTAAAATTCTTAAGCTAAATAAAAACGTGTGTTTCTAATTGTTATTTAACTGCAACAGTACTCTTTTTTTCTACCCAAACCTCACCTTCTGGAGCTTTGGCATCTGGTGGATTACTACCTTTTAAGGATAAGATATAACTGGCAACTTTTTGCATTTCTTTAGGTTTCAATGTGCCTTTCCAAGAAATCATTCCTTTTCCGTCACGTCCTCCATTTACTAAAGTATGAAATACATTTTTTATTCCGCCCCCTAAAATCCATTGATCATCCGTTAAATTTGGTCCAATTTGTCCACCACCGTCAGCTCTGTGACAGGCCGCACAATTGATTGTAAATATTTCTTTTCCAGCTGCTAAATCTGTAGGATCTGTCAATAAGGTCACCGTTTTTTCATCCATCATATCCGGTGCGGTTTTCATGTATTCTGCAATATCAATTTTGGCTTGAGCGACTTCTTTTTTAAGCTCCATCTCTTGATTATCAGCTCCCAAAACTTCGTATCGAACCATATAAACAACTCCAAAAACAATTGATGCATAAAACAAATACACCCACCATGGTGGCAAATTGTTGTCAAGCTCTTTGATGCCGTCATAATCATGATCTAATAAAAGCTGACCTTCACTTTCTAAAGGTTCAGTTTTAGTCAATTTTGCCATCAATTTCTTGTACCATTCACTATCCTTGAAACTTAAATCGCTAACTGCATTTAATTGGATTTTTTGTTCCTCGGTCAACAAGTGATACGTAATAGTATCTACTGCACTCACGGTAATTTCAATTGCTATCAAAAGAAAAAGAAACACAAATAAGAAAACGGAAACAATTGGAAATTTTATAAAAGCAGGTTGATCTCCTGAATCGATAAAATACTCCATCGCCATCATGACGGCAAAGAAAATAACAGGTACCCTAACGTATACTGGAATTAATTTTTTCATTTTCTAAATTTTAAAAAATTATACTATTTAATTATCTCTCAATGGAATTTGACTCAATTCACTTATCGTCTCTTTCTTATAGGAGAACACCCATAAACCAAGACCCACGAAAAAGAAGAAAAAAATTAATAATGATACGATGGGATATATCGCCACACCTTCAATAGTTTCCATATTGTGTTTTATTTGTTCGAACATGACTTTTATTTTTTAGTATTATCTTTTACTTTAATATCGGTTCCCAATCTTTGCATATAAGCAATTAAGGCAACGATTTCTCTTTCGTTCATTGGAACAAATTTCTCTCCTCTGGCTGCGGCTTTTTTCTTGCTTTCGTTATAACTTTTTACAAAATCGGGATCATTTTTCAAGTTTTCTTCAATAGCGACAGCTTGTTTTCTTAAATCATCTAAACCACTTGCAATTTGACTTTCTGTGTAAGGAACTCCAAGTGTCGCCATAACCTGCATTTTCTTTTGAGTCAAAGAAACATCCATTGGTTTATTGTCGAACAACCATTTGTAACCTGGCATAATAGATCCTGCAGATATACTTTGCGGATTCCAGAAGTGGTTAAAGTGCCAATTATCATTGTATTTTGCACCCACTCTTAATAAATCGGGACCTGTACGTTTTGATCCCCAAAGGAATGGATGATCGTATACATATTCGCCTGCTTTAGATTGTGGTCCATAGCGCTCTACTTCACTACGAAAGGGACGAACAGACTGCGAGTGACATCCTACACAACCTTCACGGATGTATAAATCACGTCCTTCTAATTCTAGTGGAGAATACGGTTTTACACTGGCAATGGTCGGAATATTCGATTTAACCATAATCGTGGGAACAATTTGGATAACACCTCCAATTAAAATTGCAACCGTTGCCAAAATGGTTAATTGAATAGGTTTTCTTTCTAACCAAGGGTGAAATTTCTCTCCTTTTACTCTACCCGCACTAATTTTGATTAACTCAGGAGCCTCCGCTAATTCGTCTTCAATTTTAGAACCCAATCGAACCGTTTGAATAATGTTATACACCAAAGTAAACATTCCAATTAAATAAAGGGTTCCGCCAATAGCTCTCATCCAATACATTGGCATAATTTGAGTTACTGTTTCCAGAAAGTTACCATACGTTAAAGTTCCGTCTGGGTTAAATTGTTTCCACATCGATGCTTGTAAAAAACCAGCAACATACATTGGAATAGTATATAATATGATTCCTAAAGTACCAATCCAAAAATGGAAATTTGCTAACTTAAGAGAGTATATATTACTTTTAGTCATTCTAGGAACCAACCAATAAATCATACCAAAAGCCATAAATCCGTTCCAAGCCAATGCACCTACGTGAACGTGAGCAATAATCCAATCTGTATAATGCGCGATAGCATTTACGTTTTTTAAGGATAACATCGGACCTTCAAAAGTTGCCATTCCGTAACCGGTAATAGCTACCACAAAGAATTTCAAAACTGGATCTACGCGCACTTTATCCCAAACCCCTCTTAATGTTAATAATCCGTTTATCATACCACCCCAAGAAGGCGCTAAAAGCATAATTGAAAAGGCAACACCTAAATTTTGCGCCCAATTTGGCAAAGCAGAATATAATAAATGGTGTGGTCCTGCCCAGATGTATATGAAAATCAACGACCAAAAGTGAACAATTGACAGTCTGTAAGAATACACAGGGCGATTCGCCGCCTTTGGTATAAAATAGTACATCAATCCTAAGAAAGGTGTCGTCAAGAAAAACGCAACCGCATTATGACCGTACCACCATTGTACCAAGGCATCTTGAACCCCTGCGTAAACGGAATAACTTTTCATTCCAGAAACCGGTAATGATAAACTATTGAAAATATGTAAAACTGCAACCGTTACGAATGTTGCCAAGTAAAACCAAATCGCAACATATAAATGGCGCTCTCTACGTTTTATAATAGTTCCAATCATATTGATACCAAAAACAACCCAAATTAATGCAATTGCGATATCAATTGGCCATTCTAATTCGGCATATTCCTTAGAAGAACTATACCCCAACGGTAATGAAATGGCTGCTGCGACAATGATTAATTGCCAGCCCCAGAAATTAAGATTACTCAAAAAATCACTGAACATTCTGGCTTTCAACAAGCGTTGCAAGGAATAATAAATACCCGCAAACATAGCGTTCCCTACAAAGGCAAAAATAACCGCATTGGTGTGTAAAGGTCTTAATCGACCGTAACTCAACCACGAAATCCCATCGGTAATATTTGGAAAAAGAAACATAAAGGCCAATGTAAGTCCTACTAACATTCCTACTACTCCAAAAACAATAGTCGCGTAAATGAAGTTTTTTACAATTTTGTTATCATAATAAAACTGCTGCATTTCCATAAATAAAAAAATTAAATGATTGAAAAATTTTAAAAATTACTGTTGAATATCACAAAGTCTAGTCACTTTTGACTTTTGGTTTTTCAACTTTCGGCTGTATTAATTCGTCGTCAAATAGCATTCTAACTGAGGGGGTGTAATCATCGTCATATTGGCCTGTTTTTACTGCTCGTATAAAAGCAATAAAGAAACCAATGGCGACTATTATACTGATGGAGATTAATAAATAAATGACACTCATACCTTAATTTGTGTTACCAAAGTTACTTTTACGTTTTTGAGTAAAATATGACATTTGTCATACTTACTAATATCTGTTAAATCTATGTGAAAGCACACCTCAAAAACGTATACAATTCTATTTTTTATTTGCATAATAACTACTCATCACCGTAACAAAACTTACAATGGTTATTGTACTCAAAGGCATTATAATGGCTGCAACCAGAGGCAATAAATTCCCAGTAATCGCAAACGATAATCCCACTACATTGTATAATAAGGAAAGTCCAAAACTCATTTTGATAGTAGTAATTGAATTCTTTGATAATTTCAAGAAATAATTCAATTTTTGAAACTCGCTGGCATCCAAAATAGCATCGCAAGCCGGTGAAAAAACATTAACATTCTCAGAAATGGAGATTCCTACATTGCTTTGCGCTAAAGCCCCGGCATCATTCAATCCATCTCCTACCATCATTACATTTTTGCCGTTTTGCTGTAAGTTTTTAATAAATTCTAATTTTTGTTCCGGTTTCTGATTGAAAATTAACTCCGTGCCTTTCGGCAAAAGTTGTTCTAGAGTAGCGTGTTCTCCTTCATTATCACCCGATAAAACTATGATTTGATAGGTATTGCTTAAATTTTTGAAAAGATTTTCAAGTCCTTCTCTATATTGATTATTGAAAATAAATTTCCCGTAATACACATCATTTATCTTTAAGTGAACCGAGGTATTCCCCTCCCCTCCCGACGCTTCGGGACTCACCAAAGAGGAGGGAGACAAAACAGATAATGGCGGAGTACAAAATTCTAATGAACCTATTTGAATTATATTCCCTTCTATTTTTACTTTAATTCCTTTCCCTGTAATCTCTTCAAAATCATCAATTTTTAATCTTTTCATTTCAGGTAAAAAGTCATAAAGCATTCTACTCAATGGATGGTTTGATCCACGAAGTGCGTTTTTTATCAATATTAAATTTGTATCAGTCTCTACTGTTTTTTGCTCCCCCAAATGGGAGAGGTTGGGGGAGGATTCGTAAGAAATTTTCGATTTTTTATTAGTGGTAATCGTTCCTGTTTTATCAAAAACAATGGTATCTACTTTCACCAATTGTTCAATAACCAACGCATTTTTGAGATAAAATTTCTGTTTTCCTAATATTCGCAATACATTCCCAAAAGTGAATGGTGCCGTCAATGCCAAAGCACAAGGACAAGCAACAATAAGTACTGCCGTAAACACATTGAAAGCGGTATTAGCATCAATAAAAATCCAATAACCAAATCCTGCAAAAGCAATCAGTAATAAAATAGGTGTAAAATAACGGCTAATGCTATCCGTAATCGTTTTGTGCTTTTGCTCTACATTTTTTTGGAATACATCATTACTCCATAATTGCGTCAGATAACTTTGGGAAACAGCATGTAAAACTTCCATTTCAATTACTTTTCCTATATGTTTTCCTCCTGCAAAAACTTTGTCTCCAGATTGTTTAGCAATAGGAATCGCTTCTCCGGTTACAAAACTATAATCGATTTCTGCATTTTCTGAAATTAGAATGCCATCAACGGGAATGAGTTCTTGATTTCTGATGAGTAATCGATCACCTTTTTCAACGTCGTAAATCGCCACACTTTCCTCTGATAAATCCGAATTAATTTTGGTAATTGCTATCGGAAAATAGGATTTAAAATCCCTTTCGAAACTCAAAAAACTATAGGTTTTGATTTGGAACATTTTCCCTAAAAGCATAAAGAAAATCAATCCGGTTAAGCTGTCGAAAAAACCAGAACCGTAATCCATGACGATATCAAACGTACTTCGCACAAACATCACCACGATTCCCAAAGCAATAGGAATATCGATATTAAGCATTTTCGTTTTAATACTTTTATACGCTGATACATAATAACCACTCGCCGAGTAAAAGAAACTTGGTAACGCTAAAGCAAAAATCAACCAGCGGAAAAAGCCACGGTATTGGTCTAACCAAAATTCTTTTACTTCAAAATATTCTGGAAACGAAAGCAACATAATATTCCCAAAACAAAAGAAAGCAACGCCTAGTTTATAAGTCAAACTTCTATCTACTTCATCACTTCCCGTTTCATAATTTTCTAAACTAATGTAGGGTTCATAACCAATAGAACTCAATAAATAAACAATCGTTTTAATAGAAACAACTTCTGGATTGAAGGTGATTCGGACCCTTTTTTCGGGAAAATTAACCTGTGAAATGCTTATTCCTTTTTGAAGACGCTGTAGATTTTCCAGAATCCAAATACACGAGCTGCAATGAATATGTGGAATACTAAGTGAAATAATTGCGGTTGAATTTTCTTGAAATTCCAATAATTTGGATGCAATACTCTCATTGTCTAAAAAATCATATTTACCAGTACTATCTTGCGGGGTTGCTCCAGGGGACTTTTCAAAATCATAATAACACGTCAAATCATTCAGACTGAAAATTTCGTATACCGTTTTACAACCGTTACAACAGAAATTTTTAGTATCAAAAATAATTTCGTCTTCTTTAATAATGTCTAACCCACAATGGAAACAGTTTTGTGTGTCCATAACTTTGCTCATTTTACCTAGAGCAAAGTACTTAAACGATTGTTAATTAAAACATGACATTTATCATATTAATGAGTTAGTTTTGTTCTGTAAATAAATCATAAGCAATATGAGCAAATGCGAACAATGTATCGTCAGAGAATTTAGCTCTTTAAAAGCCTTAACTAAAGATGAATTATTAAAACTTTCTAGCTGTAAAACATCCCATATTATCAAAAAGGGAGAAGTTATCTTTGAGGAAGGTGAGAATGTGAATGGTATCTACTGTATCAAGGATGGTGTGTGCAAACTAACCAAATTGAGTGCAAACGGCAAAGACCATATTGTAAAATTAGTTACTAAAGGAGAATTACTAGGACAACGCTCGATGATTAGTGATGAACCGGTAAACTTGAGTGCCGTAGCTCTAGAAGATATGCAGGTTTGTTTTATTCCAAAGTCGGAAGTGATGGGGTACTTTAACAAAAACAATCAGTTTTCGATGAATGTGATGAAAAGTATTTGTGGGGATCTAAAAGAAGCCGATGATCACATGGTGAATTTGGCCCAAAAAACCGTCAAAGAAAGGTTAGCCGAAACGCTGCTTTATTTAAATAATACTTTTGGAAAAAACAAAGATAATTCTTTGAAAATACAACTTTCAAGAGACGAATTAGCCAGTATAATTGGCACTGCCACTGAAAGTTGTATCCGTTTACTCTCCGATTTTAAAAAATTAGGTTTGATAGAATTGACAGGCAAAAAAATTATTTTAAAAGATATCAATGCGCTAAAAAAACTAGCAGAATAGCTCCATTAATTTTGCTCTTTCTTATTCATTACAAAATAGTACACCGGTATACCAAGTGCAACTATACACAATCCTAATCCCGTATTGAACGTATCATAAATCAATAATGTGAAGCAAATTGCTACTGTTACTACAATATAAAGTGCAGGCACAAATGGATAACCAAAAGCTTTGTAAGGCCTATCCGCATTAGGTTCTTTTTTTCTAAGAATAAATACGCCCAAAATAGTTAGGATATAAAACAACAACGATGCAAAAGTTGCGTACGTTAATAAATCCCCAAATTTTCCTGAAATACAAAGCACACAAGCCCAAATACACTGCACCCAAAGCGCTTTGGCAGGAACCTGATTTTTATTTAACTTCGTAGCTTGTTTAAAGAACAATCCATCTTTTGCCATAGCAAAAAACAATCTTCCTCCTGAAAGAATTAATCCGCTATTACAACCAAAAGTGGAAACCATGATTAGCGCAGCCATCACAAAAACACCTACATTTCCCATAATCATGCTTGCAGCCGCCGCGCCTACTCTATCGTTACTGGCAAACATGATTCCGTTATTTACAATATCAGCAGCGTTTGGAGTTCCTTGCATAGGTAATAAAGCCAAATACGCAATATTCGCTAAAACGTATATAACTGTTACTATCAAAGTTCCAAGAAATAAACTGCGAGGAATATTCTTTTTTGGTTCTTTAATTTCTCCAGCAATAAAAGTAACGTTATTCCAAGCATCACTAGAAAATAACGAGTTGATAATCGTTGCTCCTGCAGCACCCAAAATTGCCATTCCTGCTAATTTTGTCACTGTCACGGTTCCGTCAGGATTCATGATCGTTTTGCTGGCTTCCCACATATTTGCAAAATTATTGGACAAAACATCCGTTTGTAAACCAACATACAATCCTAAAACAATCAATGCAAAAAGTGCAATTAGTTTAGCCGAAGTGAAAATCAATTGAACCGTTTTCCCGCTTTCAACTCCTTTGGTATTGATGTATGTTAGCAAAATTATACTGAAGATCGCCAATACTTTCTGGTACGAAAAAACAAAACTAGTACCAACCGTAAACAGCGTTTGATCTAAAACAGGAAAGAAGATGGCGGCATAATTCGCAAAAGTAACTGCAATTGCAGCAATAACACCCGTTTGAATTACTGTAAAAACGGTCCAGCCATATAAGAATGAAACTAATCTGCCGTACGCGCGTTGAATGTAAACGAATTGCCCGCCTGCATTAGGCATCATTCCTGCCAATTCGCCGTAACTTAGGGCTGCAGCGACTGTAATTAAACCTGTCACTACCCAAATGACCAATAACCAAGCAGCGGAGCCAATATCCCTAGCCATTGCTGATGTTACAATAAAAATTCCAGATCCTATCATGGAACCAGCTACTAAACTCGTGGCATCTATTAATCCTAAGGAACGTTTTAACTCGGTTTTATTTTCTGACATGGGTAAATTAATTATTTAAAACTGGATACTAATCCCGAAATATCGAGACTGAAATCTGAACACTGATTACTATAAAAACTGAAAACTATAACTTCTTCGCTTCTTCCCAAAAAATATCCATTTCAGCTAAAGTCATATCCATTAAGGGTTTTCCTAAATCTCCCGCCTTACTTTCTAGATATTGAAAGCGTTTGATGAATTTTTTATTTGTACGTTCAAGGGCATCTTCAGGATTTACATTTAAAAAACGAGCATAATTGATCATGGAAAATAAAACATCCCCATACTCTGCTTCAATTTTATCTTGATCACCTGCTTCAACCTCAACTTGTAATTCTTCTAATTCCTCTTGGACCTTATCCCAAACCTGATGTGGTTCCTCCCAATCAAATCCCACTCCTTTTACTTTATCCTGTATTCGGCTGGCTTTGACTAAGGCTGGTAAACTTTTTGGAACACCTTCTAAAACTGATTTCTTACCTTCCTTCAACTTTAATTTCTCCCAGTTTTGCTTTACTTCCTCTTCATCTTTAACCACTACATCACTATAAATATGTGGATGACGATGAATTAGTTTATCACAAATTTCATTGCACACATCAGCCATATCAAAATCACTCGTTTCGCTTCCTATCTTAGCATAAAAAACAATATGCAATAGCAAATCTCCCAGCTCTTTTTTGACTTCATTTAAATCATTGTCCAAAATGGCATCGCCCAATTCATAGGTTTCTTCTATAGTAAGATGACGCAACGTTTGCATGGTTTGCTTCTTATCCCACGGACATTTTTCACGTAAATCATCCATAATGTCCAATAATCTTTCGAAAGCTTGCAATTGGTTTTGTCTTGAATTCATCAGAAATTATTTTTGGTAAAAATAAAAAAATCCTGTTCAGAAAATAGCTGAACAGGATTAAATATTATTGTTAAGTAGTATTACTCTTTTTTTGCTTTTACTTTTTTAGCTGGAGCTTTAGTTTCTGGAGTTGTTACTTCTTCTTCAGAAGTTGCAGTAGTTTCAGCTGCAACTGGCGCTTCATCTACAATTAACCCTTTTGCTTGCAACATATTGTACCAATTTAGGATTTTTTTTATGTCTGAAGGATATACTCTTTCTTCATCATAATCTGCTAAAATTTCCTTGAAATAAGCAGTTAATTTTCCGTTTTCCTCTTTATGAGAAATTGCTTGCTCTTTATTTTCTTTATCTGCAATTGTTTGCATGATTTCAGCTAAAGGTTTCTCGCCTTCATAGGTATAAACTGAAATCTCAGATAGTAAGCTTACATTACTTTTTAAGTTTACTGTGATTTTTTTTCCGTCTAATAACGACTCTGCTACAAACCCAGTACGTGTTTGCACTTTTAATACATATAAACCTGGTTTACCAGAAATGGCTAATATTTTTTCTAAATTCATGTTTTGTGTAATTATTATTAAGAATTTGACTTATTCGTTTTTCATTTAGAAACAAATTTCATACCAAAAATAAAGTACTAAAATTGTTCTATCTTCCTTTTTTAGCAAAAAATTTCATTCGGTACTCTTGAAAGGTTTTCCCTTCTAAGATGTTTTTTAATTTCTTTTGGTTCAATCTTTTTTTCAATGAGGAAATCTTATCTGTGAATAATATGCCTTCAATATGATCGTATTCATGTTGGATTACTCTGGCTATTAATCCGTCAAAAACTTCCGTTTTAGTCACAAAATCTTCCTCACAGTATTCAATTGTAATTGTTGGATTTCTGTATACATCCTCTCTTACATCAGGTATACTTAAACAACCTTCATTAAAGCTCCATTCTTCTCCTTCTTCTTTTATCATTTTAGCATTGATAAAAGTTCTTTTGAATCCCTTTAATGCTTTTTGCTCGGTATCATTTAATTCTTCATCATCGCTAAACGGCGTAGTATCGATTACAAATAATCGCAACGCTAATCCTACTTGAGGTGCGGCAAGTCCGACACCATAAGCATTGTACATCGTTTCGTACATATTAGCAATCGTTTCTTTCAAATTAGGATGTTCTGGTGAAAGCACCTCGCCTACTTTTCTTAAAACTGGATCACCGTAACCTATAATTGGTAAAATCATTGTTTTTGTATTAAGTATTATCTACTGTAATTAGGAAAAAGATCCCATTAATTCAGTGTGCAAAAATAGTAAAAAATTAGACATTGCGTGAACCTCTGTTAATTATTAGCTAATATTTAAAATTTAAGCAAAAAGAGCGTAACAGATCCTTTGCATCGTTCGTACAAACCTTATCTTTGTACCAATATCATTATATGTTTTACAAAATCCAAAAAATTATCGACAGCACCAATTTTACTAGTGCTTTAAAAGTTACATTAGCGGCAGTTATCCCTGTTCTATTATTCACTTTCTATGGTAATTTTCAAATGGGTTTTGCTATGGCTCTAGGCGCAATTTTTGCATATCCAAGTGATATTCCTAGTAGTATTCAACATAAAATAAAAGGCATTTTAGTTACTTCTTTTTTAGTAGCGGGACTCCATTTACTAGTTAATCTCATTTATCCTTTTCCCTTTATTTTTTATCCTTTTTTAGCGGTGTTAATCTTCATTATTGCCATGCTGTCGGTATATGGGCAAAGAGCCAACATGGTTTCATTTTCCTGTTTGATTGCCGTTTCATTAGCATTTGCGAGTATCAGCACGGGTTGGTCAATGGTCATACACTCAGGTTTAATTCTTTCAGGTGGGCTGTTCTATTTACTTATTTCGATTATTTTTCAGTATCTAAGACCGCATCGCTATGTTGAATTACAGATTGCTGATTGTATAAAACTTACCGCTAAATATTTAAAACTTCGAGGCGATTTATGGACTGTAACTGCCGATAGAAAAGCTATTATCGAGAAGCAACTACATCTTCAAGTAGAGCTTAATACCATACATCAAAGCATAAGAGAAGTTTTAGTCAGCGGACAAGGTACTTCAGGATCTTCCAATCAAAACCGAAAAATGCTACTTGTTTTTATCTCATTGGTAGAGATTTTAGAATTGGCTTTATCTACAGCATTTGATCATAATACGTTACATCAAAAATTCGATGACCATCCGAAAGTGTTGCGCTCCTATCAAAACTTAGCCTATTCACTTGCGACTAGTCTAAAACAATTATCAAAAAGTGTCAAAAAAAGCACGACATACATTTATAAGTCTACTTTGTTGCATGATATGCATGCCTTACAACTTTCAATAGCAGCTTATGAAAATGAATTAGGGAAACAAAATGCTTCCGAAGGCGTTTTTATGTTGACAACAATGCTACAATATGCTGAAAAACAAGTAGAAAAGATTAAAATTGTAGAGCGTGCGTTCTCTCCTAGTTTTAGCGCACATGATTGGAAAGGAATTGACAAGGATCTTGAAAAATTCCTCAATCCGCAATACTATCCATTAAGTACTTTAACCCAAAATCTTAGTTTTTCATCTACGATTTTTAGATATTCCATGCGATTAACCATAACCTTAATGACGGGGTTTATTATTGGTAAATTTGTATCATTCCACAATGAATATTGGATATTATTGACCATAATTGTAATCATGAGACCGGGTTATGGCTTGACGAAAAAGCGATCTTTTCATCGTTTAATTGGCACTGTGTTGGGAGGCATACTCGCATTTGGAATCCTTTACCTTGTAGACGATAAGAGCATTATTGGTGTTTTTTCTATTGCTTGCATGCTATTGGGATTTTATTTTACGCAAGTCAATTACAAAATAAGTGCCACATTTGTCACCATGTATGTTGTATTTATTTATGGAATCATTACACCAAATATTAGTGATTTAGTGCAGTATCGAATTCTGGACACAGTGATCGGAGCAGTTTTGGCATTTGTTGCAAACCATTTTTTATGGCCTTCCTGGGAATTTCTAAATGTGCGAATACATCTAGAAAAAGCAATCAAAGCCAATCAAATTTATCTTCAAGAGATAGCTACTTTTTATAATAAAAAAGGAAGTATTTCGACTTCCTACCGTTTGGCTCGCAAGAATGCCTTTATTGAAATAGGTAATTTAATGGCTTCTTTTCAACGTATGACACAAGAACCCAAATCGAAGCAAAAACAATTGCCACTAGTTTACAAACTGGCTGTTTTAAATCATTCGTTACTTTCGTCTTTAGCGTCATTGGGAACTTACATCCAATCACACAAAACGACAACAGCCTCTGAAGCATTTAATGTAGTTGTTGATACTGCTATTAAAAAACTTGACAATGCCATTTTTCTTTTGAATGAAAATAACACGAAGCTTCAAGAAAATATTTTAATGGAAGACTTGGAAATCCGATTTACAGAACTAAAAAATATTCGTGAAAAGGAATTGAAGCAGGGAATTGCAATTGATGAAGAGGCGTTTCAATTAAAAATGCAAGAAGCTCAATTAGTGATAGAGCAGTTGATGTGGCTGACGAACCTCTCAGAAAACATTGTAAAAAACATCAAAATATTATTAAAAACTTCATAAAAAAAGCGCTGAAAATAGATACATCTATTATTCAGCGCCTGTAAATTAGTATTGAATCTCTAATTGTTTAGTTTTAAAACGGTAGCCGTATTTTGTCTTATTTCATCTAATAAAGCAGGATTATCATTTAAAGTCTGTCCGTATGATGGAATCATGAGTTTTAATTTTTCCTGCCATTCAGGAGTTTCAATTTCATCCTTAAAACACCTTGTAATTAAGTCCAACATAATAGATACAGCTGTTGATGCACCAGGAGAAGCACCCAACAAAACCGATAAAGAGCCGTCAGCAGTGGTAATCACTTCTGTGCCAAACTCTAATATACCGCCTTCTTTTTCATCCTTTTTTATTACTTGTACGCGTTGACCAGCTCTTTCTAATACCCAATCTTTGGATCTTGCACCAGGCACATATTCGCGTAAAGCATTGATACGATCCTTAGGCGACTGACGCACTTGATCTATCAAATATTTAGTAAGCGGGATATTCTTTATACCCGCAGCAATCATCGGGATAATGTTATCTGGCTTTATAGATAAAGGCAAATCAGAATAGGAACCATTTTTTAGAAAGCGAGTAGAAAAACCTGCAAAAGGTCCAAATAACAACTGTTTTTCTCCATTTATCATTCTGGAATCGATATGTGGAACTGACATTGGCGGAGCACCAACACTTGCTTTTCCATACACTTTTACTTTGTGTTTGGCGATAACGTCAGGATTTGTACATTTTAACCATTGCCCACTTACCGGAAAACCTCCATAGCCTTTTCCTTCTGGAACATTGGCTTTCTCTAACAAAGGTAAAGAACCACCACCTGCACCAATAAATACGAATTTGGTATATGCCTTTCTTTTTATTCCAGTTGCCAAATCAGTGATTTTTATACGCCACAATTTATCTTCACCCTGTTTCAGCTTTTGAACTTCGCAATTAAAATGCATCGTTACACCTTCTAAATTGGCCAAATAAGTAAATATATTTCGGGTTAGCTCACCAAAATTCACATCAGTTCCAATTGTCATTGAGGTCGCTGCTACTCTATCTGTTTCAGATCTACCTTCCATAACGAGAGGCATCCATTCTTTTAATTGATTGAAATCTGTACTGAAAACCATCTGTTTGAAAAGTGGATTTGCCTGCAAAACTTCAAAACGTTTTTTAAGATAATCGACATTTTTTTCGCCCCAAACAAAACTAAGGTGCGGAATACTTTTGATAAAATTTTCAGGTGCGGTAACTTTATTTTGCTGTACTAAGTAGGCCCAAAATTGTCTTGAAACTTCAAAAGATTCAGCAATACTGATCGCTTTTTTGGGATCAATACTACCATCATACCCTTCTGGAGTATAATTGAGTTCACAAAAAGCAGAATGACCGGTTCCAGCATTATTCCATGCATCAGAACTCTCGGCAGCGGCCATGTCTAATCTTTCGTATATTTCAATTTTAATATCTGGTTGTAACTCTTTTAGGATTAAGCCAAGAGTGGCGCTCATAATTCCAGCACCTATCAAAACTACATCACTTTGCGAACGAATGGTTGTATCAGACATAACAAAAATTTAAGGCGCAAAGATACTTTATATCTGTAAAAAAAGTATAACAATTTATTGTTAAAAAGTAAGGAATTGTAATGTAAGCTCAGCAGAACCAAATGGATAACAATTAGATTCTAAAAAGGCTTTCGATTCAAATAATCTTGCAACATTATGGTTGCTGAAATTTCGTCAATAAGTCCTTTATCTTGACGCTTTTTTTTACTGAGGCCACTATCGATCATCGTTTGGAAAGCCATTTTTGAAGTAAAGCGCTCATCAACGCGAATGACTTTCATCTCAGGAAAATGGTTCGAAAAATGGGTTACAAATCCTTTTATGATAGAAGCACTTTCGGATGGTTCTCCGTTCATTTGTTTGGGTTCTCCAATAAGTACTGCTTCTACTTTTTCTTTGGCAAAATAATCTTTCAAAAAAGCAATCGCGGTTGGAGAAGGAATGGTTGTTAGTCCTGAAGCTATAATTTGCATTTCATCAGTAACGGCTATTCCGGTTCGTTTTTGTCCGTAATCTATGGAGAGAATTCTTGGCATATTACAATATAAAAACTTAGTACTAAAATAAAGGTTAACTGATTAAAATGCTAAGATAAAGTTATTATTTAATTAGATAATTTTTGGTTAAAAATATTTCTTATTTTAACAATTTCAGAAGTGTTAACATCAATCAAGATTGGCTTTTTATTTTTATAAAACTGAAAACTAAGTGTATTAATATTTTTAAATTCTAGCAGCTCCTCTTCATTATAATTCAATTCAAATTGATGCAGTAAACGAGAATCACTTTGGAAACCTGTAACAATTTCGACTTTTTTATCCTCATTGTCTTTAATAGACTCGGTTTCAGTTTTAGTTTCTGTATTTATACTTTGACTATAATTTTTGATCGTTTTACAGTAAATTCTATCATTTATCTTTACATAAACCAAGCTGTCTATTTTACCGAAATCTTGAATTGTAAAAAAATTAAAAAAAGAACTAAATGTATCAGATTCTTTCTTTTTTTCTAGAACAAAATCATTATTTACATAATAGATTTCACGGTTGTTTTTGATGAAATACCGTTGTTTATAAGAGACTATAATGGTGTTTTTAATAGTATCTGTTTGTCTATAGATGCCATTTGAAGAATAAAGACCACAACTTTGAAAAATAAATAGTAGAATTCCAATTAGTATAATTTTTTTCATAAATATAACTTTTTTAAAAAAGGTAGTAACACATACAATGCCAAAACATCAAAATTACTTTACAAATTTTATTCTATTTAAGATTTTAGTTCATTTTCATTACTATAAATCTTTTTAAACTAAATATAATTCATCCTAAATGACCGAACTCTATAATTATAAAGTTTGGGTTTTAATGCTGGTCCGAAATTCTATTCGAATGCCTTCGATAATTTAGAAATATATAACATTTTCAATCACTTTTGCGTTTTTGCTTTTAGCTAAAAATCTTATCTTTGCCAAAAATCTATCAAATAATGAATCCATTACAAACAATTATAGAACAAGCTTGGGAAAACCGTGCTTTGTTGCAAGAAACGACAACAACTGATGCTATCAGAGAAGTTATCGAATTATTAGACACCGGGAAATTACGTGTTGCGGAGCCAGTCGGCGAAGGATGGCAAGTAAATGAATGGGTTAAGAAAGCGGTCGTTATGTACTTCCCTATTCAAAAAATGGAAACATGGGAATCTGGAATTTTTGAATACCACGATAAAATGTTATTAAAGAGAGGCTATGCCGAGAAAGGAATTCGGGTTGTTCCAAACGCTGTTGCGCGTTACGGAGCTTACATTTCAAGCGGTGTGATTTTGATGCCTAGCTATGTAAATATTGGAGCATATGTTGACGAAGGAACTATGGTAGACACATGGGCAACTGTAGGAAGCTGTGCTCAAATCGGTAAAAATGTACACTTAAGTGGTGGTGTTGGTATCGGTGGTGTTCTTGAACCTTTACAAGCTGCTCCAGTAATTATTGAAGATGGTGCTTTTATTGGATCTCGTTGTATCGTTGTTGAAGGTGTTCATGTGGGTAAAGAAGCCGTTCTAGGTGCCAATGTTTGTTTAACAGCCTCAACAAAAATTATTGATGTAACCGGTGAAACACCAGTTGAAATGAAAGGATATGTTCCTGCACGTTCAGTTGTGATACCAGGGAGTTATACCAAATCTTTTCCAGCTGGAGATTTTCAAGTACCCTGCGCATTAATTATTGGTACACGCAAACCATCAACTGATTTAAAAACTTCCTTGAATAATGCGCTTCGAGAATATGACGTAGCGGTTTAATTTGGTATTAATATATTAAAAGTCTCAATTAAAAATTGGGACTTTTTTATTTGCCTATTTTTCTTTTCAAGTATTTCTTTTTAGTAATTTTTCGCTTGAATGAGGTTGTTGTTTTTAAAAGTATTTTATGCAATTTTTCTTCAGGGTGTTGGCTTAATTTTGAATAAGTACTAGCCACTATTTTTACCATTGTTTTAGACAACCACATTTTCTTAAAATTATCCATTCGTGCTTCAATGGACAGATTTTCAAATTTCATTCGGTTTAAATCAACTAAATAAAAATCATATTTCCCTTCACTTTTCTTTACAATCAAAGTATTACCGGGAGAATGATCTAAAAAATTAATACTGGCTTCATGCATCCTGAAGGTAAATTCTGTGAACTGCTCTAAAATATTTTTACGGTCGGGAAATAAGGGATTGTGTATCAATTCTCTGATTGTAAAATCATATTCGACTTGGTCACATATATAATAACTTTCTGATAAAAAACCGAAGCGATTTCGATTTTCAACATAAGCAATCGGAGCAGGAGTGGCGATATTATGTACTAATAAATAATTAGCATAATCAAAAGAACGTTTTGCTTTTGTGCTCCTAAAAAAAGAATAAATAATTGATTTAAAAAGATTTGGTTTGGCAAAATATTTAATGTTAACTCTTTTACCTTCCAAATCGTTGGATTTTATTGTGTTTCTTGCACCTTTTACAATTAAATCTCCTTCATTAAAAAAAGTCGCAACTAATTGAAGAATAGAATTTTTCTGATTTTTAAAATCGGGATGAAGAATAACTTGCACTATGTTTTATTTAAATTTGGTTTAAAAGTATAAAAAATAGTACTTTGTACCTAGAAATAATTTTATGAAAAAAGTTTTAATCATACAAAATAAGCGCATTGGCGATGTTTTGATTAGTTCCGTAATAGCAAATAACTTTAAGGCAAAATACCCAAACAGTACGGTTCATTTTTTGGCATACGATTTTACCCATGGTGTAATCCTAAACAATCCAAATATTGATAAAATTATCTCAATTAATGATAAAGAGCTTAAGAAAATACCCGTTTTATTTCGATTAATTCGCCAAATCAGAAACGAAAAATATGATATCATTTTTGATCCCTACTCCAAAACACAGAGTAAACTAATCTGTAAATTTTCTGGAGCCAAACAAACTATTGGTCATAAAAGCAGAAAAAAACTAGGGAACTGGGGCTATTATACTCATCCTGTAGCTATTTCGAAGGAGAAAACAAAAATTTGTGGTAAGGCTATCGAAGATCGGATTCATTTGTTAAACCAATCGGGTAATTATGAGCCTATAGATTATGAACCTAAAATATTTTTAACTGATAACGAGAAAAATGAAGCTAACTTAGAGTTGCATTCAAATAAAAAAGTAGTTGTAGTAGGTATATTAGGAAGTACACCCCAAAAATCTATGCCCTACGAATATGTTGCAGAAATGGTTGATTTTATAGCCGCAAACTATGATGTAGCTATAATGTTTAACTATGCGCCTAACCAAAAAGAAGAAGCACAAAAAATTTACAATCTTTGCCAAAATAAGGCGGATATCATTTTTGATATTAAAGCTAAAAACATACGTGATTTTATCAAAATCATGGATAAATGCGATGTTTTAGTAGCCAATGAAGGAGGAACGGTACATATTGCCAAAGCATTGAATAAACCTACTTTTACCATTTTCTCACCTTATGTCAATAAAGATCATTGGGCAAGTTTCGAGGACGGAAAATTTCATCATTCAGTTCATTTACTCGAAATAAAACCAAACCTATTTGATGAGTTTACTTTTGAAGAACGAAAGAAAATCGAGAAAAATCCTGATGCATTATACCAGCAACTTACACCAGAGTTAGTTCTACCAGAATTAGACCTCTTTTTAAAAAATAATTTATAGCAAAAAAGCAACTCCAAGAGTTGCTTTTTTTATTTTTTTCGGACACCAAAATCAGTCCATTTTTTCTTTTCCACTTTTGTTTCTTTACGAATGTTTCTGTTCTTATTTATCGATTCTTCAGTGGCATATCCACGAGGATGATCGAGATGCAAACAAACTGTACTGTACCTTATCTGCTTTGGCTTAATGCCATAATTTACTAATCGTTCCCCTAATTCTCTGTCTTGTCCGCCGTATTGCATTCGTTCATCAAAACCATTAATAGCGAGAATATCTTTTTTCCAACCTGATGCGTTGTGCCCATTCCAACTTGGAGTTGTAGGGGTCGAAAAATTTAGAATACTACTTTTTAAACCTGTAGCATTAATTTTATTGTTTTTAAATGAAGATTTCATTCCATGTTTTCTTAACCAAGAAACATCAAAACACAAATCAGCATAAATATCAGATTTACTAATATCCTTAGATAATTGTAAGGGTAATTTATGATAACCACCAGATAGAAAATAGCCTTCTTCTCTAAATTTTATATGTTGTTCAACAAAATCTGGACGTGGAATGCAATCGCCATCAGACATCATAATATAATCTGTGGTAGAAGCTACAATTGCTTTATTTAAAATTTGAGATTTCTGAAAACCATTGTCTTCATGCCAAACATGAATGATGGGATAAAAAACTTCTTTTTTCAATTCTTCAATCAAATCGAAGGTATCCTTTCGAGAACCATCGTCAGCTATGACCATTTCAAAATTGCGATAGGTTTGCGTATTGTATCCCCAAATTACTTTTTTAAGCCATTCGGTCGAATTGTATGTGCTTATAATTACTGAAATATTCTTCTGCATAATGCTGCAAAGGTAACGCAAATTTGTTAATTTTGTTTTTCTTAAAAAGAAATAATGAGTACACTTTCGGTCATAATTCCTACCTATAATGAGATTAACTACATTGAAGACGCCATAAAATCAATCGATTTTGCTGATCAAATTATTGTAATTGATTCTTTCAGTACGGATGGTACAAGGGAAAAAGTAATCGCTTTAGGCTGTACTTTGCTTGAACGTAAATTTGACAACTTTTCGAATCAAAAAAATCATGCCATCTCATCAGCAACGGGAGATTGGATATTATTTTTGGATGGTGATGAACGTGTAACTCAAAAGCTCAAGCTAGAAATTCTATCCGTAATCAAGGAGGGCAAACATGCTGGTTATAAAATTTGTTTTCCCCATTTTTATATGAATCGTTTTTTATACCACAAAGTAGACAAAGTTGTTCGTCTGGTAAAAAACCAAAACATTTATTTCACAGGAGATGTTCATGAAAAATTACACGTAGAAGGAAGTATTGGAATACTGAAAAATTTCATGATTCATTACACCTACAAAGGATTAGCAAATTTATTACAGAAAAAAGATTCTTATGCTTGGTTTCAAGCAAACACATCTTTTGATAAGGGGAAAAAAGCAACCTACTTTCATCTGATATTCAAACCTTTCTATCGCTTTTTTTCCTCCTATATTTTAAAAAGAGGTTTTATGGATGGGATTCCAGGTTTGGCTCTAGCAAGCGTCAATGCTTATGGCGTTTTTTCTCGTTATGCAAAAATAATTTTAATCGAAAAAGGTTTAAAATAATTTCAGTTTTCCAAAGCGTAATTTTAATTTAAATTGCAATAAGCTGTCCTCACCTTTCACATCAATTCTCATAATTTCATACCTATTTTTAAACGGAAATTTATTGACTTTATTTCCAATTCGTAATCCCATTTTGATATTGTTGTTTTCTAAAATAGTTTTGAAACTTGCATTTTTTGGATTCTTTTTTGGAAAATTACCGTAAGGATAAGCTAGTGTATGGTATACTTTCAGATCATTTTGTTCGATAATCTGAAAACATTTTTCAAAATCTTCATTAATTTCAGCTGCTGACATTGAATCGTATTTGCCATGAGCATAAGAATGAAGACCAAACTCTATTCTAGGACTAAGGCTTTTTAGGTCTTGAACTGACATGATTTTTTCTTTTCCTTGGTTCCATAAATCAGATTTGCCAATATATTGAAATGGAATGAAGAAAGTAGCTTTCAAATTGTATTTTTCGAGTAAAGGATAAGCATAAAAAAGCTGATTTTCAGTCACATCATCAAAAGTTAACACTATACTTTTTGGCGGAATGGTTGACAGCGATTCTAATTCTGAAAGATGAAAGGAAACGAAATTATTCTCCATCAGATAGCGAAATTGATTCTCTAATTTTTGAATAGAAATGGTAAGACCATTACTTTCTAATTCCTTTTGGGAAACATTATGATACATTAAAATCGGTAATTGCGCCATTTGCTTTTTTTGTAAAAATACAATTGTAAATTTATTACATTTGCCCCGTTCATGTCTCATCTTAAAGAAAATAATTTGACACCAAAAATAACTGTATTGGCAATCACTTTAAATGAAGAAGAGAACGTAAAAAAATATGTTCAAAGTTTCTCTTTTGCTGACGAAATTATCTTTATTGACGGCTACAGCACTGATGCGACAACAGCCCTTGCAAAAGAACTTGGAGTTACCGTAATTCAAAGAACTTTTGATGATTTTGCAACACAACGTAACTTTGCACTACAGCAATCGAATAACGACTGGGTTCTCTTTTTTGATTTAGATGAGAATGTCACTCCAGAACTTGCTGAAGAAATTCAAATGACAATTAGCTCTGGAAATAATTTTTCAGCATATTATGTGAAAAGTAATTTCCATTTTATGGGAAAACAGATGAAATTTGGAGGTTGTAACCCCAAAAAATCGATTCGGATTTTTAATAAGCAATCGTGCCATTATAACGAAAGTTTAGTACACGAAAAACTTATTACACAAGGAAAAACCGATGTTTTAAAAAATCATAGTAATCATTACGCTTACAAAAATTTTGACACCTATAATGAGAAACTAAATTTGTTTAGTAAGCTAGAGGCACAAGAACTTTATCAAAAAAAAGTAAGACCTAATGCATATCATTTCTTCCTTCGCCCAATAGTTTTTTTTATAAAAAACTATATTGTGAAATTAGGATTTCTATATGGGAAAGAAGGGTTTATTTTAGCCTATTTACATTCTTTCGCCGTGCTTAAACGCTATTTATTACTATGGCTTATGTATCGAAAAATAGACTAATCAATTAAATTAATAAACAAAAAAATGTTTGAAATTGCAGCGATAATAATCAACTACAACTCCAGTAGACTTACACAAGAATGTATAGAAAGCATTATTAAAAATACATCAGACGTTATCAATTTTCAAATTATTGTTGTTGATAATTGCTCTAAAAAGGAAGATTTTTTAAAACTAAAACACTTTTGTGATACGCTTACTTGGCCAAATTTACAACTTGTACGAAGTAAAATAAATACAGGTTTTGGAGCAGGGAATATGTTGGCAGTTCATTACGCATCGGCGAACCATCTAGCTTTTATAAACAATGATACCGTTTTTTTAAACGATTGTTTGAGCATTTTATGGAACGCACTTAAAAACGATACATCAGTAGCAATTGTTGGCGGGCAATCCTTTAAGGAAGTTGGCAAAAGAATGCAAGCATTTGACCATTTTACATCGCTAACCAAAGAATTATTTGGTAGAGATTTTCTAGAAAAAATTAACCCCAAAAAGTATCCCAAAAGAAAAGCTGAATACCTTACACCTACAAAAGTCAACTATGTACAAGGAAGCTTTATGATGGTTAATACTGCCGATTTTAATTTAGCTGGAGGATTTGACACTGCTATTTTTCTATATTATGAAGAAACAGATTTGTGCAGAAGACTAGAAAAAATTAATAAAAGTTGTTTTTTGATTCCCGAGGCAAGATACATACATTACCACGGTGCTAGTACAACACCTTCTATTCATATTAAAATTGAATTGAAAATTTCGATGTTATATGTGCTGAGAAAGCACTCGAATTATTTGAGCTATAAATTTTTAATAACACATCTCCAAATTCAATATTTTTTTAAGAGTTTTTTCAAACCAAGATATTGGGCTTTATTTAAAGTATTAATAGTTGGAGCGCCTTTGTCTAAATCGTTAAAAATTAAGCAGAAATTACAAAACATTGAATTGTTTTAAAATTTTAATGTGCAATTACTTGTAGCAAAAATCTAAAGAAATAAGAAAATCATATCCAGTAAAAAAATAAATTATTTAAGAAACAATTGGTCACACAACAATGAAATCATTCCCAAAAATATCAATAGTAATCCCTTGCTTTAATAACGACAATACGATTATCGAAACAATCGAATCTGTCATGAAACAAGTGTACTCATCCATAGAAATGATTATCGTAAATGATGGATCAACTGACAACAGCGAAAAAGTAATTAATAGTTATATTGAAAGTAAAAAAATTATTAACATTACTTTGATTAATCAAGTGAACGCAGGACCATCAAAATCAAGAAACAATGGTGCTCAGATTGCAACAGGCACCTACTTGATGTTCTTGGATGCGGATGATCTCGTGGCTCCAACTTACATCGATTCCTGTATTGCAAATTTAGAACGTGATAAAAATCTAAATATAGTTTATACCAAAGGTGAATATTTTGGCGCAAAAAAAGGAAAGTGGAACCTACCCGATTTTAGTATTCCAAGTTTTTTAGAAGCCAATTGTATTCCAATTTCAGCTGTGATACGAAACGAAGTATTTAAAAAGGTAGGTGGTTTTGATGAAAACTTAGGATATACAGAAGATTGGGACCTATGGATCCGAATCATTCAAGAAGTGGGAGGCGTATATAAAATCGATCAACCACTGTTCTTTTACAGAAAAAGATTCGATAAAAGCTCTATTACGGACAACAGTAAAAACCTAGGACAACAATCAACCATATACATTTACAACAAAAACTACTCTTTTTTTGCTGCAAACGGTTATGATATCGAAACGCTTTTGCAGTCAAAAGATAGCAACGGAAAGTATAAAAAGAAATACTACAATGTTTGGTACAGAAAACTATTTTATAAATTAAGGAACAAATCAAACAAATGATCAACACAGAAGTACACAATGCTTACGAAATAATAAAAGAAGGCGGAATTATTTTATACCCGACAGATACCGTTTGGGGAATTGGTTGTGATGCCACAAATGCTGAGGCGGTGGCCAAGATCTACAAACTGAAACAAAGAGCCGAAACCCAAAGCATGATAGTCTTGATGAATGGCGAAAAAATGATGTACAATGTTTTTAAAGATATCCCAGAAGTGGCTTGGCAAATCATTGATTTATCTGAAAACCCAACCACTCTAATTTTAGATAATCCTAGAAATGTAGCTCCAAATATCATATCAGCAGATAAATCTCTTGGAATTCGGATTGTCAAGGAACCTTTTTGCTTTAAATTAATGGAAAAAATGAAAAAACCATTAGTCTCAACATCGGCAAATATCTCTGGAAAACCAACGCCCATTGCATTTAAAGATATCAGTCCCGAAATTATAAAAGGTGTGGACTATGTTGTAAATTTGCATCGTGAAAAAATTGGAGGAAAACCTTCTACGATTATAAAATTGAGTTCAGATAGTCAGGTTAAAATTATTCGGAAATAAAAATTAGCCACAGATTCACTGATTTAAATAAATTTTATTATAAATGTCAAACTATTTATACGAAGAAGATACTTATAAAATTATTGGAGCCCTGATTGAGGTGCATAAAAACCTTGGAAAAGGATTTTCTGAAATTGTTTACAAAGATGCATTCGAATATGAATTAAAGAAAAACAAAATTTCTTTTGAAAGAGAAAAAGAATATTTAGTTCATTGCAAAGACATAATTTTAAATCATAAATTCTATGCCGATTTTGTTGTTTTAGACAAAATCATACTTGAAATAAAATCTACTGATTCATTACATGAAAAGCATATTTCTCAATGTCTAAATTATTTGCATGTTTCAGGTCATAGGCTTGCAATTTTGGTCAATTTCAATAAGACCTCACTTGAATACAAAAGAATAATCAAATAATCGTTGAAAAAAATCTGTGAATCTGTGGCTATTTCAAAAAATTACAAAGAATCTTTACAAAATAAAATTTTCGAAGTCATCTCTCAAGCTTCCCAAGAACTTAACGTTGAAAGTTATGTAATTGGTGGTTTTGTGCGAGATTTACTTTTAAAAAGAGATTTCAAAAAAGATATTGATATTGTTGCCGTTGGCAGCGGGATCGAATTGGCTTTACACGTTTCAAAACTACTTCCCAATAAACCAAAAGTTCAAGTTTTTAAAACCTATGGCACCGCCATGTTGCGTTTTGAAGATACCGAAATAGAGTTTGTAGGCGCTCGTAAAGAATCCTATCAATCTGATAGTAGAAATCCTATTGTAGAAAATGGCACACTACAAGACGATCAAGACCGTCGTGATTTTACAATCAACGCGCTCGCTATTTCGCTTAATGTAAAAAATTATGGGGATTTACTAGATCCTTTTGAAGGATTACTAGATCTTGAAAAAAAGATTCTAAGAACACCCCTAGAGCCGGACATTACCTACTCTGATGATCCTTTACGCATGTTGAGAGGAATTCGTTTTGCCAACCAATTGGGGTTTAAAATTGAAGAAAAATCGCTAAATTCGATAACCAAAAACGCGAACCGAATCAAGATCATCTCTGGGGAGCGCATCGTAGACGAGTTGAATAAAATACTATCTACAGACAAACCATCAGTAGGATTTTTACTTTTATTCCAAACCGGACTTTTGGATATTATTTTACCTGAATTGACTGCATTGAATCAAGTAGAGGAAATTGAAGGTCACACACACAAAAATAATTTTTATCACACGCTTGAAGTTGTTGATAATATTTGCCCCAATACAGATGATGTTTGGTTGCGTTGGTCTGCTTTACTGCACGATATAGGAAAAGCACCCACGAAACGTTTCAATAAAAAACAAGGATGGACTTTTCACGGTCATGAATTTCTTGGCGGGAAAATGGCAAAAAAAATCTTCGAAAGATTGCATATGCCGTTAAACCAAAAAATGAAATTTGTGCAAAAAATGGTAATGATGAGCTCCCGCCCTATTGTCTTATCACAAGATATGGTTACCGATAGTGCCGTTCGTCGTTTAGTTTTTGATGCTGGTGAAGATGTTGAAAATTTAATGACGTTATGCGAAGCAGACATAACGACTAAAAACCCAAATAAGTTCAAGAAATACCACAAAAATTTTGAAATCGTTCGGAAAAAAATTGTTGAAGTCGAAGAACGTGATCACGTACGTAAATTTCAACCGCCTATTTCAGGAGAAGAAATTATGGAGTTGTTCAACTTAAAACCATCAAAAGAAATCGGAATGCTCAAAGAAGCTATAAAGGAAGCCATTCTGGAAGGCGAAATCTCTAACGAATACCAAGCTGCTTATGAATTCATGTTGAAAAAAGCGACGAAATTAGGTTTAGTTAAAGTTTAACTATTGTGCATTTTATTTCTACACCAAAAAAAGATAATTTTACCAAAATAAATTTCGAGTGCAAAAATACTTTTTAAAATCAGCCAAAATAGCTTTAGTTCTTGTATATCTTGTCATTTTTGCCGGTGCCTTTGTACGATTGACAGGCTCTGGAATGGGTTGTCCAGATTGGCCAAAATGCTTTGGCTATTACATACCTCCAACAGAGAAAAAAGAACTGCTTTTTACAGCTCAAAAAGAATATGATAAGGGCCAATTGATCATCAAAGACGAGATGTTATTAGTTGCCAAAACTGATTTTATTTCAAAAACAAATTTTGATGCGTCGAACTGGGAAAAATACACCAAACACGATTACGCTATTTTCAACCCAATACATACTTGGGTCGAATATATTAATCGATTATTGGGAGCACTAGCAGGAATTGCGTGTGTCATCACTTTTACACTTGCTTTTGGGTATAGGAAAGAAAACAAAACACTCCTTTTACTGACCTTTTTAGTGTGTATTTTAATGGGATTTCAGGCATGGCTGGGCAAAACCGTTGTAGACTCTGATTTGAGTCCCTACAAAATAACCACTCACATGCTTGCTGCATTGTTGATTGTAGCCTTTCAATTAATTATTATTCACAGCACTCAAAACAACAAGAAAATAGTTGGCTACAATGCTAAATTCAATACCATTTTACTACTATCATTAGCGCTTACTTTAATTCAAATTGTTTTAGGTACCGATGTGAGAGAACAAGTAGATATCATTTCAAAAACGGGTGCGCCAGAAATTATGTGGCTTCAAAATCCAACCCTAGTGTTTTATATTCATCGTTCTTTTTCTATTGTAGTATTGCTAACTAATTTATATTTGTTTTCACTAAACAACAAATTAAGTTTAGGATTTTCAAAAATAAAATGGGTTATAGCCATCTTAATTATGGAGATCATTTCTGGAATAGCCATGTATTATCTTGATTTCCCATTTGGTACGCAAACTGTTCATGTGGTATTAGCAACTCTCTTGTTTGGAGTTCAATTTTACATTATTTTAGAATCTAAATCAAAAAAAATACATTCATAAAAACATAAAATTCAGACTATATTGTCGCATTTACCTTTGTCCACGAATTATTAAAATGTCAAAACTTGCCGCTCAAGATAAATTTTTAGATTTATCAGATTATGGAAGAACGTTTGGAAAACTTCTAGCCTGTCAATTAAAAGAGACCCGCTTTACACCCATTCATGTCACCATGCTTTTTGGGGTTTCGGGTTTAATCGCTATTTATAGTATTCTTGACGGATCGTATTATTGGGCTGGTTTTTTTATAGTTTTAAAATCTGGAATTGATGCTGCCGATGGTGAATTAGCACGACTAAAAAACACTCCTTCTTATACCGGTAGATACCTTGATAGCGTGTTTGACATCATACTCAATTTTTTGTTTTTAATGACTATTTGTTATGTTTCGAAAACAACAATTTGGCTAACAATTTTGGCCTTTATTGGCATTCAATTACAAGGTACTTTATACAATTATTATTATGTAATTCTCCGAAATAAATCGGTTGGAGGCGACACAACTAGCAAAGTTTTCGAATACAAATCACCGCGCGCTTTAGCAGGAGAAACTCAAAAATCGGTCGATATTTTGTTTGGCATTTATACTATTGTGTATGGCGTTTTTGACAAAATAATTCACTCCCTAGATAAAAACGCATATAAGGTTAAGACATTCCCCAACTGGTTTATGACACTACTATCCATTTACGGTTTGGGTTTTCAATTGTTGATAATTGCAATAATGCTACCTGCTGGATTCATAGAATACATCATCCCATTTTTCATTATTTACACCCTATTTATTTTTGTTATAATTGGCATTAGAAAAACAGTATTTAAGGCATAAACTCCTGATAACAAAAATCTATATTACCTATTTATACAATACATTACCAGTGATTTAAATAATTTTATATGAATCAATAATTTAATTAATTTCATAATAACTATTTCATTTTTATTACGGTGAAGAAAAATAAATCAGATAGTAATTATACAACTGTTTCCTAGAATTGCATAACATTTTAATCGTTTAAAATAACCAAATTTGTAAAGAACAAATAGTAATTTTAAACTTAGATATTATGCCAAATTCAAAAGAGATTGAAGGAAACTGGAATGAGTTGAAAGGAAAACTTAAACAGAAATATGCCGATTTGACCGATGATGATTTACTATACGATGAAGGAAAAGAAGATGAAATGTGGGGTAAATTACAACAAAAATTAGGTAAGACAGAAAAAGAAATTAAATCATTATTTATTTAATTTTTAAATCGAACACGTACTTAAAACTGTTTCAATTGTTAAAGTCAGAATTTTCTATTAGGATTTTTTGATATTCATTTGAAACAGTTTTTTTATGTTTTAAAATTACTCAATCCAAGTCTTAAAATCAGATACTTTTTCTCTGCTCACAATCACTTCTTCGTCTTTATAAGAAGGCAAAATAACTTTCAAACGAGAGTTGCTGTACACAACAATTTCTTTGATTGCTTTCAGAGGAATTATAAATTTTCTGCTGATTCGAAAGAAATCTGCTGGATCTAATTCCTGTTCCAAAAGTTCCAATGTGCATTCCAATAAATAATTCCTATTGTCAAAAGTATGCAAATACGTTCCTTTATTTTCGCTAAAAAAACATTCAATTTCCTCAATTGAAATCACTTTTAAATGTTGCCCAATTTTTACTGTGAATCGCTTTTTATAGGTTTTTTCAAAAGGATTGGTTAGCATTTTTTTGATTTGCTCAAAATCGATGGTAAGATTTTGAGTTTGTAATTCTTGTTTTGGTAACAGTGATTTAAATTTAGTAACAGCAGCCTCTAGATCATCTTCATCGATGGGTTTCAAGAGGTAATCGATACTGTTTAATTTAAAAGCACGAAGCGCATATTCATCATAGGCAGTTGTAAATATCACAGCGCTTTTGATACTTACTTTTTCAAAAATTTCAAAGGACAATCCATCTGATAATTGAATGTCAAGAAAAATTAAATCAGGATGCTCATTTTTAGAAAACCAGTCAATAGATTCCTCAACAGAATGTAACATTACTCCTACTTCAACGTTTAGTTTTTCTAATTTTCTTTGCAGTAATCTGGCAGCAGGTTTTTCGTCTTCAATTATTATAGTAGTCATTTATATTGAATCGTTAATTTGGTTATTTGTCGAACTGAACACTCATTTTTACTCCCATTTTTCACTTTTCTCTTTTTCCATCAATTCCTTGATTTTTTTGTCTTCCCAGCTTTTACCAAAAAATATATTTCCCCCAAAAACAGACAAACCATGAAACAATAGTCCTATACCCCAAAAAAATGCTGTAAAGAAATTTTCTAATTTAAAGTAACTTTCACCCGGTTTTAGGTCATTAACGTTTAGGAAAAAAATAAAAATATTAACCAATATGTAAATCATCAAATGGTTATAAAAGCCTTTTAACTTTTTAACTTTTCTTTGAGCTTCTGCATACTTATCCTCAGGTTGGTGGCCATTATAATCCACCTCAGTATTGTTTATCATACTATTTTCTTTTTAAGTGAAACTGATTAAGATCGCCAAAATCATAATCTAATTTAAAAGTCATCTAATCCCTATTACTCCCAATTTTTTTTATTCTCCTGATCCATGAGTTTTTTAATCTTTTGCGCTTCCCAATCTTTACCTAGAAATGGCAAATAATTAAAAACTCTCAAGCCATGGATAATTACCCCAATTCCCCAACCAAACAAAGGCCAATAAAACCATAAATGATCTGGTGATGTAACTAAATTAATCACTAGTAACACACTGTTAAAGACAATGTAGGAAACCAAGTTCCCATAAAATCCTTTAATTTCTTCAATTTGTTTTTTTGCTCTAAAATAGCGCTCGTCGTTCTGAAATGTATTTTCCATGTTCTACTTTTTTATGTTTTTAATTCCAATTTTTCTTGTTGTCCTCTTTTTGTAAAATTTCCTGAATCTTACGTTCTTCCCACTTCGAACTGTATCCATACACTTTTAAAGCGTGCATAATTAATCCAAAACCCCATCCCACAGCAGAAAACCAAAACCATTGAAAATGTGGGGAGAATTTTAAATTTATAAATATTAAAAAAGGAATAATGCAACAGTATGAAATTAGGTTTCCGTAAAACCCTTTCAGCTCTTCTACTCGCTTTTTTGCTTTGTAATACGCATTGTTTTCGTTGTAATTTGTAGTGGTATCCATTACTATTATTTGTTTGGTTAAAATAGGTATTTTGACTGTAAATGTTTTTTCGTTTTGGGCAATCAATACTTTTCTTTTGGTAATGATTCCGTATCGATTGATTATATTTTGTAAACCAACGCCTTGACGTTCTTGTAACACTTCCTTCTTTTGATAATCATTTTGAACTGCTAAGTAATCGCCCTCTACATAAATCCTAATATGCAACGGCCGTTGCTCACTAACTACATTGTGTTTTACTGTGTTTTCTAACAATAATTGCAGCGATAGCGGCACTACTTTGGCCTCTGGATTTATAGCCGTTGCTGGTAAATCGTAAAAAAGACTGTTTTCAAAACGCATTTTCAGCAAGTTCATATAGGTTTTGGCGAAAGCCAATTCCTCATCTACAGAAACTAATTCTTTGTCTTTTTGTTCTAAAACATACCGATAAATTTTAGACAAAGAAGTGGTAAACCTTTGTGCATTTTCTGGATTTTCTTCGATCAAAGAACTCAATACGTTCAAACTGTTAAAAAGAAAATGCGGATCGATTTGGTTTTTTAAACTTTCAAACTTGGCATTAGCTGTTCCTGCTATGATTTTTTGCTCTTTGACTTTGTTTTCATTGTAGGCCTTGTAAAATGAAATGGCATGTACTGAAAGCGTGACAAAAAAAGTGATTACGATTCCTGCTAGATAATTCGAAGCCTTTTCATTTGCCAAAAAATAGTCAAATGAGTTGCCATTATAAATTACTTCTTCAAAAACGTGCAATAAAAAAATAACCGTTAACGATAGTGTTAAAGAACCTATAAAACCTGTAACTAATCCTCTTATTGAAAATCGATCAGCAAAAAAGGAATCTAATTTCATAAACAAAAGAGCATTTGCAGTGTATAATGAAAACGTATTCAATGCCGTAAAGAAAAACTGAACTAGTAATTTTTTACCAAAATGGATTTCGCTACCCATAACCACATTAATAATTTGCATTACTACAAAAATAACTAGTGTTAGTTTTATTGCTTTCAGTAGTTGATTATAGAGAATATTCATTTGTGTAGCTTTTTATTGGTGCGCATTTTTCATGAAATTTCAAGATGCTGCGTTCTTATTTACAGTTTTTTTGTGCTTCGATCGCTCTTTCTAAACCCCATTTTGGTGAGAAAGGTGTTTCTGGTTTAAAAGTAGCAAAAAGTCCGATAGCTTTTTCAATTTGAGCACACATTGGCTTGGTATCGGTTCCCCAAAATTTAGCACTACCTATTTCAAACTCTGCTTTATTATAAACTACTCTTGGATTTTCTGGAGCAATTGCCTGTGCTTTGCCATATAATTGCATTACTGTTCCAGATAATTTTTGTCCGTTTGTCATGGGATCAAAAGCAATCCAGGCGGTGTGAATCATTGCTTGTACAACTAATAGTTCTGCATTGTTAGGATTTTTATCCATTTCTATATCCAATGCTTTTTGTGCTTTTGAAAGCAACAAATTCATTTGATCTTTATCCTTTGTTTTAAAAGAAGTTGTAGTGTTTACTAATGCCACGTAATAATTAGGCAGCCAACTTGTTTTTTCGGCATCTGCAATTCGTTCGAATACATCCGAAGCTTCAGTATTTTTTCCTTCGCCCCATAACTGAAAAGCTTTTCCCATTCCTTGTTCGAATTGTCCTTGAGCAGATACTAAACTGCAGATAAAAAATGCGATAGTTGTGATAATTTTGATCATAATTTCTAATTTTTAAGGTTATTTTTTGTGATGATTGAAACGATTCTATTAATTTATACTTCAAAAGTATATCGATTTGCAGCCCTATAAAATTTTTGCTTACTGAACTGTCGTTTTTGATGGATGAGTTGTAAATACTAATCTATTTTGATTATTATAGTTTTGTTTTCTGTAATTTTGAAATGAGCATCTGCATATTTTGGCGGCCCCATAAACCCTTTGGCGCCATTTGAAGTAGCATATTTTTCTTTGGGTATGCCCATAAAATTGACGTCTAATTTTTGATTGCTATTTTCGTCATGGTATATGCTGACTGCATATTCACCAGCAGGAAGATCTGTAAAAGTGGCAGTAGCTTTATTGTTTTTTATTGTCGCTGCACGTCCTTTATATGTTTTCTTTAAAAAAGTATCCTCAGAATTGTATAACCCAATCACCACCTTTCCATTAGTATTTTTTAATCCCTTAACTTCAACTTGCATAGTTACTTGTGAGAATCCGAGAGTAGCGGTGAATAAAAACGCACTTACAATTAATTTTTTCATGATTTTTTATTTAAAATTGATTTATATTTTGATATTGTTTTGAATCAGTGTAAAAGTATCTCAGCTCATAATAGTTTAAAATTAATTGCTTCTGAACTGTATTTTTTGATAGATGAATTGTAGTTTTTATTAGTTATTTGTACTTAGTACACAGAGAATAGTAAGTGATGTACTTTCGACTTTATGACTCCTTTTATAGATTCCTCAATTGATAGTCTTTTTTGTCATTGCTTATCGTCCAAAAGAAACCTACAAAGAAAAACCGATCAGCAGTAGGAATAATTTCTTTTCGCTTATAAAAACCAGCATTGTCTGGATTGTTGGCATATTCGTACCCAAATACATTCTGAGAACCTAAAACATTAGAAACTGAGAAATATAAAATCTTTTGTTGTGACAGTAAATACGCCCAATTAAAACTTAAACTATTATAGGATTTTGTTTTACCGTTCATAAATTTTGTTTCGTTTGGATTGTTGTAAGGACGACCTGAACTGTAGGCGTTTGTAAACCCTATTTGTGATTTCCAGTCATTGATCCAGTATTTAGTAACGATAGACAAACTGTGATCTGCAACAAAACTTGGTGTGACTTGAGAACTAAAATTTTTATAATCACGCTCGGTATCTATGTACGAATAAGAAACCCAATATTCTAAGTTTTTTATGGATTTTCCATCTCTCCAAAACAAATCCAAGCCTTTTGCATATCCAGAACCTGTATTGTCATAAACCGAATTAAATAGAGCCGTTTGAGTGTCGAATATTACTAAATTTCGATAGTCTTTGTAATAGGTTTCGGCACGAAATGTTTTTCCGTTTTTACTGTATTGAAAGTTCAAAATATAATGTGATGCTTTCTCACTCTCAAATTGATGATTGTTAGAATATTTGATGTAATCTGCATTTGGAGTTTGTGTGAAATCACCGTAGGCAAAGGAGAACTGACTGTTTTTAGCCATTTTATATGCAAAAGAAACCCGCGGAGAAATAGCCGTTTCATTTAACAAATCATTATTAGAAGCCCGTATACCAACTTTTGCCGCCCACTTTTTAGAGAATAATAGATCAGCTTCGGTATAAATAGCCGCAATATTAGAATCGTATCCATTGGTAAAAATAGAACCCGAATTTCCCTTAAAATCTTCTTTGAATTGGGTAACAAAATAATCCGCTCCAAAGGAAACCTTTAATCGATCTGAAAAGCTTTTTCGTAATTTTAATTTTAAATGTGCCGCATTTTCATCGTTATTAACCGTATCTGCAGCTAAATCGACTTTGTTTGTGCTGTAACCATAACTCAACCCAGAAGTAAGTTGCCAATTATTTCCAAAAACTCCCTTGTAAGATGAATTCAAATAGAAATTATTGTTGTTTAAAGCAATCCTAATTTTATCTAGCGAATTAATGCTTTCCTGATTGATGTCAAATTTTGAAGAATCAAAAGCAGCATATACTTTCAAAATTCCATTGTTGAAGTTATAGCGATACACCGTTTCCCCAGACAAAGATTGAAAAGGACTATTCCAATCTACATTTTGAGGAATTGCGGCTTGATACGGAGCTAGATTAATGTAATTCGCATTGACGCTCAACGAACTTTTCTTCCATTTTTGAGTATTTCCAATTCCTAATCCTACTGTCATTAAAGAGATTTCGGTCTTATTCTGATCTGGTTCATCTTGCGTATTTAATAGCAAAACACTGGACAAGGCTTCACCATATTCTGCTGAGTAACCCCCTGTTGAAAATGATATTCCGCTGAATAAAAAGGGAGAAAACCGTCCTCGAGTAGGTAAATTATTCGTGGTTGCCCCATACGGTTGCGCTACCCGAATGCCATCTACAAAGGTTTGTGTTTCATTGGCTTCGCCACCACGAACAAACAATCGGCCGTCCTCGCCCACGGTTTGTGTTCCCGGCAAGGTTTGCAGCGCGGCAATAATATTTCCTGCAGAACCAGCTGTAGTTACAATATCTAATGGTTTTAGCACCGAAACCCTTGATTTGTCGCCTGCTTCTAAAGTTCCAGCTGTAATGACAACGGCATCAAGCGCGTTTACACTTTCCCGAAGTTTGATGGTTTTATTTTGAAAAGTAGCCACATCAATTACCGTTCTTGAAGTTTCATAAATTAAGAAACTCACCACCAAAGTTTGCTTGCCCGTGGTTGCAGTTGTAAAACTAAAATTACCCGTTTCAGCAGTTGAAGCACCATCATAGGTTCCTTCGATAAAAACATTTGCACCTGCAACAGGTTGTCCTTTCTCGTCTACTACTTTTCCTGATAGTGTAGTTTGAGAAAAAACAAAAGTGGTGCATAAAAAAATGGTAAGTGTAATAATGGTTTTCATGTGATTTGATTTTTTGATAAAGCAAATATAGAATAGCTACGAACGATGAAAAACTATACTGTACCGAACTGTTGAAATTAATGGATGAATTGTAGCGCACCTATTTTTCTGGTATATTTACATCAAGTGTCAAAATACGGATCTAATTTGCATGAGGGATCGCAGTGGAAATCCTTTATTGTCTCGTTGTCAAAACGAGACAATAAAGATTGAAACGAAGGAGCCCGACCGAAGCTTTTGCGGAGGGCATGCCCAAAAAATAAAAAAAGAAAAAATGGTAGTACAAACCGAAAAAGAAAAAATGATTGCCGGAGCTTTTTATTCCGCAGGCGATGCGGTTTTGGTAAAAGACCGTCGAAGAGCTAAAAATTTGCTTCACAGATTGAATGTAACGGAATACCGAGTGACCAAAAAAGCACGGGAAATCCTAAGAGAATTGATCCCGAATGCAGGAGCGAATTTTTATGTGGAACCGCCCTTTCATTGTGATTACGGCTATAATATTACGTGTGGCGCGAATGTGTATTTCAATGTAAACTGTGTGGTTTTAGATGGCGCACCCGTTACAATTGGTTCTAATGTGTTTTTTGCGCCCAATGTGCAGTTGTATACCGCCACACATCCGCTAGATGCTGAACTGAGAAAAATCCAGAAAAACGCCTTACCCATAACCATTGGTGATGACTGCTGGATTGGTGGCAATACGGTTATATGTCCAGGAATTACGATAGGAAAAGGCTGCGTTATTGGAGCTGGTTCTGTGGTGACCAAAAATATTCCTGATAATTCACTGGCAGTAGGAAACCCAGCAAAAGTGATTCGGAAATTGAATGAGTAATAAATTTGAAAAGCAAAAATAGGAACATGTCAAAACTAAATTTTACTATATTTGTTATAAAAATTAAACCTAAACAAATCATAATGAAACATCTTAAAACCTTTCTAGTCTTAGCACTTATTGTTGTCGCAAACTCTGTTTCGGCACAATCTACTTTTGATAAATGGCCAGCCATAAAAGAATTTCATGGTGTAATGTCTGAAACTTTTCATCCTGCAGAGGAAGGAAATTTAGCACCAATAAAAGCACGTTCAGAGGAAATGATGAACAAGGCGGCTTTACTATTAAAGTCTGATATCCCAACAGAATTTAAAACAAAAGCAATATTAGCTTCGGCAGAACGCTTGCAATTAAAAAGTAAAGCGCTTCATGAATTAGTTACTTCAAACGGAGCTGATGCTGCGATAGTAAAATCAATTACTGAATTGCATGATGTTTTTCATGAGATCGTAGGACTTTGTTCTGAGACGAAATAATTCAACTTATTATTTGATAGACAGCCCCCAAAAACTAATGCTTTTTTTGGGGGTATTTTTATGAAGTTAAAATTCTGATAGTATCCCGAATTTAAAATGGATTAGGTGAATCCTAATAAATGATTCGCTCAATACCTGATAATGTATATGAATAACAGCTTCATAGAATATGAAAAGCTAACAACACCCCTATTTAAATAACGTGTAAACGGTACTGAAAATAAAGCAAAACAATTCCATTTATTGCATTAACCAATATACAGCAGTAACTGTTTTTGATAATCAAGAGCTCATTCCCTTCGTAAATCGATTGCAAAAATCTTATCAACAAAACTAAAAACTGAAATCGAAAACTGAAATTAAATTTTACCTTTGACCTTTCAATAAAAAGAAAGATTATGGTTTATAAATTTAGAGTGATTCTAGACGCGGAAGAAGATGTTTTTAGAGACATCGCAATACTTGAAGACGATACTTTAGAAGATTTGCACAATGCTATTTTTAATTCCTTTGGATTTGATGGCATGGAAGTAGCTTCGTTTTACACTTGTGATGAAACTTGGAACCAAGAAGAAGAGATTTCACTTTTTGATACTGGTGACGTTCCCGGCGAGCAAAAAATCATGAGTGACTATCAATTATCTGATATTTTAGACAAACAAAATACTAAAATCCTCTATGTTTATGATTTTATTAATATGTGGACATTCCTTGTAGAGCTTGCTGCTGTAGAAGATCAAGTTGTTGGAAATTTATATCCTGAAACTATTTTTTCTCATGGCGAAATGCCGGATGAAGCAATGGAAAAAAACTTTGAATCTGATAATGCCGATGACTACAACGCCGAATTTGAAGACGGATTAGATGAAGATGATTTAGATATGTTTGAGGGAGACGATAGTTTTGAAGACTACGGTTTTGAAGAAAATTGGAATTAGTCCTCTCCCCGACCCTCTCCAAAGGAAAGGGAGGCTAACTACACAAAAATAAAATGAATGTCCGTATCTATACCCAGAGGACATTTTTTTAATGGGTTTCTTTGTTAGGTAGTACTCCAGACAAATATAAAAAAATTTAACAAACACAAAATCACTCCCCATCTCCGCTTCCTTCGGAGGGGGTTGGGGGAGGAAACCATAAAAAAACATGATCAACTTATATAATACACACATCGAAAATTTGTCCATTCACAGAGTGGGGAATAAAAGTAGAAACGAAGCCATTTTTTTATCAGAGCAACCCTTTACGCTCAATGATGAAATTGTGCCTTTGATGAAGGAATTTTTCTTTAAATCTTTTAGAGAAAAAGAAGAAAATTATTTTCAGTTTGCTCATGAAGTTGATTTGGATTACAATGATATGTTCAAGTTTGCGACAGAAATTTTTGACAATCCTAGTAGTGCTCATGAAATTTCTAAAAAAATCACAACACACCTCTTTGAGCAGTCCAATCATCCTCATATCAAGAATGGTGAGGTATATGTGACCTATTTAAGCAACGTAAGCATTGATAATAATGTGGTTGACGCTATTGGAATTTTTAAAAGTGAAATTCAAGCCGACTTTTTACAGTTTGAAGAAAAAAGTTCCCATCTAGAGATGATTTTACAGCATGGTGTGAGTTTAAATAAACTTGATAAAGGGTGCTTGATCTTTAACTACAAAAAAGAGGAAGGCTATAAAATATTAACCGTTGATAGCAACCGCTATGATGCCAGATATTGGTTAGAGCATTTTTTATCAGTAGATGCCTTTGAAGATGAGAATTTTATCACTAAAAAGTATTTAAAATTCTGCCAAAACTTTGCTAAAGACGTCGTTTTTCCAGCTGAGGATAAAAAAGAAGAAGTGATGTTCATGAATCGCTCTGTAAACTATTTTGCAAAAAACGATCAGTTCGAGGAAACAAACTTTTTAAATGAAGTCTTAGACAATCCCGATTTAATTCCTGAATTTAAAAATTATAAAGTAGACAAAGGAGAGAAATACAGTATAGAAGATGTTACCTCATTTCCTATTGCAAATGCAGCAGTTTCTGACGCACGTAAATCAATCAAAAACGTCATTAATTTAGATACGCACATTCAAATTAAAATGGATTTTATCAACCCTGAGAGTGCTGAAAAGTATGTGGAAAAGGGTTGGGATGAAGAAAAACAAATGTACTATTATCTGGTCTATTTTAACAAAGAAGAAAAAAGCTAGATTAAACCTCAATGGCAACTATATAGTCCTCAATTGCTTAAGCAATTGAGGATTTTTTTTAATTTAATATCACAATTAAACAAGAATTATATAAGAAATAAATCTAATTATATAAGAAATATATGGTTTTTATTCAGAAATAGTGTTTTTTAACGATTAAATTTGAAAACTTAATTACTATTGATTATGTTTATACTGCTCTTAAAATCATAATATTAACATCTAATCAGTATGAACTTAATCGAAATTAAAGAAAAAATTTTAAGCAAAAAAATACTCTGCACTCTATTTGGGCACAAAATAATTACAACACGAAATGTTACGGATCATTTCAAAGAATTTAAATGCACTGTTTGTGAACTCGAATTAACGAATGATGAAAAAGGTAGAAAAACATTTCTCACGCCTGAATTAAAAGAAATTAACGAAACCCTAATAGGATTTCATAATAAAAGAATACACTCTGCCTAAATTGAACTATTAAAAATTCGCTTCTACATTTATTTATTATCACACTATTTTCTCTTTTCGTAATCTTTCACAACTGAAATATACTAATCGATTACAATATGAAAAATAAGCTGCGTCTTTAATTATTTTTTCAGAAAGGCTTTGAGGAACACATTGTATTTAGGTACCTTCAATTAGTCCAGTCACTTTCTCAATATAATCTTCAGATTTCCCTATTTCTGATAAAAAAATCAGAACCTATTGCACTATTAGCAGCAACATTATTTCTACAATTTTTTGAATATCCTGTATTATAAAAATACGCGCTACCTACTAAAATTTCCTTATCAAGCAGTAATATCCTCACTATCCGCAAATGTTATAACAACATGGACTACATAACTCGTGCGCTTAAAATTATGGTAGGTATATGAACGAGAAAGTTTATCTTTGAGTAATTTACTAACCAAATTTTCGGATTGTTCGATAAGGTTCGTACAAAATTTTTTAAACAACTGAAAGATGAAATTATTTTCGGATAATTGTTTTATAGCTTCGAATAAAATAATTTTTAAGGCACTTATAGCTGTATTTATTTTCCAATCTTGTGCTACGCATTACGAACAATTTGGTAAAAAAACTAAGAATACTGCAGAACAAAAAGGAATAGATAGTTCTAAAGTTTCGCATACTTTTTATTTAATTGGGGATGCTGGAAATGCCAATGAAGAAAAAGCGCAACAAACAATTAGTTTACTTGAGGATCGTTTAAAAAAAGCAGATAATAACGCAACACTTTTATTTCTTGGTGATAATATTTATCCAAAAGGATTGCCTAATACTACTAATGCAAATGAGCGATTAATTGCCGAAAGTAAGCTTACCAATCAACTCAAATTGTCTGAAAATTTTAAGGGCCAAACCATATTTATACCAGGAAACCACGATTGGTACAGCGGAATAAAAGGTTTAGAACGCCAAGCAAAATTTATCACCGATTATTTGAATGATAAAAATTCATTTTTGCCCAGAAAAGGCTGTGGTATCGACAACCTAGAAATCAATAAAAATCTAGTTTTAATAACTATAGATAGTCAATGGTTTTTAGAAGACTGGGACAACAGTCCTACTATAAATGATGATTGTACAATAAAATCTAGAGATGCTTTTTTTAATGAATTAGAAGAAATCCTGAATAAAAACCAAGAAAAAACAATACTTCTGGCGTTGCATCACCCATTAATGAGTAACGGGATACATGGTGGACAGTTTTCACTAGAAAAACAACTATTCCCATTAGAGCAAAAAATTCCGTTACCATTGTTAGGTTCTATTCTTAACTTCGTTCGCAAAACATCGGGAATTAGCCCGCAAGACATTCAAAATAAACAGTATACAATTTTTATTAAACGACTAAAAACATTGTTACAAAGTCAAGAAAATGTCATTGTAGTTTCTGGTCATGACCATAATTTACAATACATTGAAAAAGACAACCTCAGACAAATTATAAGTGGGGCCGGCTCAAAATCAGAAGCTGCAAAAGCGGTGAACCCTAATGATTTTTCTTATGGGGGAAATGGTTATACTCAATTAAGTGTTTATGAAAACGGAGCGGCAAAAGTTACTTTTTATGGAAAAGAAAACATTAAAGAAAAACTGATTTTCGAACAGTTTATACTTGCAAAAAAAGACGATTTCAGTACTAGAAGCTTCCCTACTTCATTTGCTAAAACCACTACTGCAACTGTCTATACCGCAAAACAAACGGATAAAAAAGCCTTTTATAGATTCCTTTTTGGAAAACATTATAGAAATTATTACAGTTTACCCATAACAGCAACAACCACAACTCTTGATACTCTTTATGGCGGATTACAACCTAAACGAGCTGGAGGTGGTCATCAGTCCAGATCATTACAAATTGTGGACAAAAACGGAAAAGAATATGTAATGCGAGCCTTGAAAAAAAGTGCTTCTCGTTTCCTTCAAGCGGAAGCATTTAAAAACCAATTCATCGAAAATGAATTTGAAGACACCTATGCAGAGAATTTTTTGCTTGATTTTTACACAACTTCGCATCCTTACACAACATTTGCAGTTGGGAATTTAGCCGAAAAAATTGGAGTTTCACATCCCAATCCAGTATTGTATTATATTCCTAAACACAAAGCCTTAAAAGATTTCAATACAAGTTTTGGAGATGAATTGTATTTGGTTGAAGAAAGTCCTACTGATAGCCAAATTAATGCGAAAAGCTATGGAAATCCTAGTGCTATTATCAGTACACAAGATGTTTTAAAGAACCTTCATAAAGATGAAAAATATAGTGTAGACGAAGCCGAATACATCAAAGCACGATTGTTTGATATGCTCATAGGAGATTGGAACAGAAACGAAGATCAATGGCGCTGGGGCGAATATAAAGTAGAAAAAAAAATAGTTTACAAACCAATACCAAGGGATCGAGATCAGGCTTTTACAAAATATGATGGAGCATTGCTTACCGTATTGATGAATATGCCTTTGTTGCGCCACATGCAAAGTTTTGAAAATAAAATTAAAAATGTAAAATGGTTTAATCGCGAACCTTATTCTTTGGACCTCGCTTTGCTTAAAACGGCAGACGAAAAGGAGTGGCTCAAACAAGCTAAATTCATTCAGGAAAATCTAACCGATACTACTATTTACAATGCCTTTGACAATTTACCAAAGGAAGTTCAAGATGAAACACTTACTAGCATTAAACAAAAATTAATTATTAGAAAAACAGCTTTACAACGCTACGCATCAGCTTATTATACGGTTTTACAAAAAACATTTTTAATTGTTGGTACCGATAAAAAAGATAAATTTATTATTCGACAAGATACCAAAAATAAAATAGAAGTAGAAGTATACCGTGCTAAAAATGAAGGAGACGATTTACTGTACAAGAAAGAATTCTTTGCCGACAAAACAAAAAATATTTGGATTTACGGCTTGGATGAAGACGATATTTTTGAAGTAAAAGGAAACGCAAAATCAGATATAAACATACGGTTAATTGGCGGTCAAAACGAAGATTCTTATACTGTTGAGAATGGTAAAAAGGTAAAAATTCATGATTTTAAATCCAAAACGAATACCTATTCTTTAGACTCAAAAACAAGAGTTCTTTTATCTGATGATTATAAAGCTAGTTTATATGATTTTAAAAAACCAAAATACAATGCATTTTCAGGATTACCTAATATAGGTTTTAATCCTGATGATGGAGTGAAAATAGGTTTTATTACCAGCTATACAATCAATAAATTTAATCAAAATCCATACACACAAAAACATATTCTGAAAGCAAATTACTTTTTTGCAACAGATGGGTACGAACTGGTTTACAATGCACATTTTCCAAAATCAATAGGTAAATGGGATTTAGACTTAGAGAGCCAGTTTAACAGTCCTAATTTTACCATTAATTATTTTGGAACTGGTAACGAAAGCGCAAATAATGACGAAATTTTCGGAATGGATTACAATCGCGTTCGTATTGGAATGCTCAAAGTTTTACCGTCAATCAAAAAAGTAGGGAAATATGGTAGTACAATTTATTTTCAAACTTCATTTGAACAAATAAGTGTAGAGGAAACCAATAACCGATTCATAAACATTCCCGGAATTGTAAATTCCAATGTTTTTGATAACCAACGATTTGCTGGAGCAACCTTCAAATACAGTTTTGAAAATTATGATATGCCTTCATTTCCATCGATGGGAATGGGATTTTTTATTGCAGGAACCTGGAAAATGAATGTGAATGATACCAAACGAAATTTTCCTTCATTAGAGAGTAAACTGAATTTTAACCATAAAATTGATGCCAATGGAAAAGTAGTATTTGCAACAATTTTGAAAGCAAAAATACTTTTAAACACTAATTTCGAATTTCATCAAGGAGCGACTTTGGGCGGTGATTATGATTTAAGAGGGTTTAGAAACGAACGTTTTTTAGGCAATCAATCATTCTATCAAAGCAGCGATATTCGCTGGAATATTGGAAAAATAAGAAGAAGCGTGTTGCCTATGACGTACGGAATTCTGGGTGGTGTAGATTATGGACGCGTGTGGAAAAAAGGAGAAAATTCAGAGAAATGGCATCAATCTTTTGGTGGCGGATTATGGCTCAATGGATTAAATGTAATCACAGCCAGAATCACTTATTTTAAAAATTCTAATGAGGAAGCCCGAATCGCTTTTGGACTAGGATTTGGATTTTAATTTTTTGATACTAACTTCATTAACGTTCCCTCCTACGCTTTTGGTTTTTTCATCGGCAATAAAAAGTCGGTCATTATCTATAAATGATGCTGCTTCTTTTTGGGAAAAATGATTTAATTCGAGAGTAGTTTTTGTTCCATCCAAAAAATTATCCCCTTCGAAATTTTCGAATAAGAAAATCCTATCATGGGTTAAAATAACAAATTTAGAGTCATCTGGAGCTATAGTTGCAGCCGTGATTGCACAATGATTGTAGTTATCACAAGTTTTAAATTCTCCCATCAAAACTGCTTGATGAAAACCTGCAGTATTGGGGATTTTATATAAAAAAGCGGTTCCGTCAAAACCTTTACTTCGATTTTTGGTGAAGAGATAGAAATTATTTTTGAATTCGAAAAATCCTTCTACATCATAAAACATTTCTGTTTTTTTTGGAGGAAAATCTTTCTGCTCAGGATATGCAAAGGAAACTTTGTAGGCGGGAATGGTGCTTTTTGTAGTTAAAGACTTTTTATCAATTTTGTAAATACATAAATCCTTTCGTTCATTATCATTGTTACCAAAATCTCCAACATAGAGATTACCGTCTTTGTCTTTAGTAATGTCTTCCCAATCGATATTGGCTGTATTTGCAATTGTCAGTGTTTTTTCAATTGCACCGTTTTCAAAATTGAGTCCATAAATTTCATTCGCGTTACCGCTATCCTCCAGCACCCAGAGTAAATTACTTGAATCTAAATATACAATTCCTGAGACTTCTTTTAGTTTTTTGGGTAATGAATAAACGGGTGATAAAGCTCCTGAATCTTGTTGACAGGACAAAAAGGTCAATGCAAATAAAGTAAAAATATAATTTCTCATAGTAAAATTAGTAGTAATAAATAGATTTAAGAAAACTAAAATCAAATCTTAAAAACAGTAGCATTCTTGAAATTTCTAGTAATAAATCCAAAAGCTGCACTCATGATATTCCCCATAGATTTGGCTCTTTTAAAATTCATATCATTTGTGTAGCAATACAATTCTAATTGCAATTGTTTCAAATGTTCTTCGGGAGCGATTACGTCATCTCCCATAATTTGCAACAGACGTTTTATTCGGTTTTCAGCAGAATGAATTCTCTTAGCAAGAACCGCTCTCTCTTCGTCCTTGTATTGCTCGATAGAACTGTTTTGAAGTTTGTCCTTTACCAATTTTACCATTGGATAATTTTCCTTAAAAAACTGAGGCCGATACACTTTAAAATTTCCTTCATAGCACTGCTGATCAAAATCTATAGCGCGAATTTTATACACCACATGATCAAAATCATGTGTGGGAACTATCACGTAATTATAGGAACGCATATCGCCAAGCAATCGTATCATGCAACGCTCATTAAATTTCACAAACTCTTTAGCAATTTGAGATTTCTCAGTTTCGGTGCACTCTGACAATAATTTTTTAATAAAAACATCACCAGGAATTCCCATAATGTGTTCCTCTATTAAAGTGTCGTTATACACGAGAAAGTTAATTTTATCTGGAGATAAAATATGCTCTAATTCGAGTCCATAAATTCGAGAAGCATCGGCTTTCTTTATGTAGAAGTGCGTGTAATTGTCATTTAATATATTTCTGATTTTTATCCGAAACGGTTTTGAGTTACCAAAAGTGCAATAATCTATAGAATCTACATTTAAGAATTTGATGATTCCCAAATTACCATCAGAATGCAGCAATGAATAGATTTTTTTTAAAGTTAAATCAATTTCTTGTCGCTCAAATTCAGTATAATACACACGAATCCATAACGTATCTTCATCGTTTTTATCATAAACGGTTACCGATCCTGAAAAACGCAATAAATCATCATAGACAATAGCAACTTTTGACAAACGATCAAAACGCTCCAAATATTCTAAAAGTGATTTATTTACTGGATACGATGGTTTTTTAAAAAGCATTACAGGCTCACTACTCATTGAAATAAGGATTTAGAACAAAATTACAATAAAATAAGCCGATGTAATACACTCATTTCATATGTTTTAACTACCTTTAATGAAGAATTTTAAAATAACCTGCATACGCTGGCACATTTTCTTAATGGAATTAAAACAATATGTATTAGCTATAAAATGAAAATTAATTAGTCAATGGATAAAAATCAATTTTTATTTACTGTTAAATGTATAAACACAATACTACCCTAAATCAATACTATTAACGACTAATAAAAATAGAATTACAGCCTACTGTTTTATAACCGGAAATTTTAAAACCTAAACTACAAACTTTATATTCATTTATCAATACTGTAGTTAAATCCTTAAAGTCCAACTAATGAAAGAAAAACTTGACCTTTACATCAAGGCTGCACAGTCTGCTAAAATAGGAATCTGGAAAATTAATTTGCAAACCAATGATGTTTTTTGGGATGCAGTCACTAAATGTATTCACGAAGTACCCATTGACTACGAGCCAAATATTGATACGGCATTAAATTTTTATACTCCAGGGAAAAATCGTGATCGGATTAAAGTACTTATTGAGAAATCAATCAATGAAGGGATTTCTTTTGAGAGCAAATTTCAGATTATGACTGCTAAAAACAACATCAAGTATATAGAATGTATTTGCCAAGTTGTATTTAAAAATGGTAAGCCTGTAGAGCTTTTAGGTACATTTCAAGACATAACAAATGAACAGAATTTAATAAATGAATTGCAATATAATGTAGAAAAATTCTCTTCTATTTTTTCTAGTGCAAATGATGCCATTTTTATCATTGATACTTCAAATGGACAAATCAGTGACTGTAATCTTAGATCGACAGAACTTACTGGTTATAGTAATGCAGAATTAAAAGGCTTGCATAATTCAAAATTATTTCCAGATGAATTTAAAAGAGACATCCGTTATTTTCTGAAATATAATTTAGATAGAAACGAATATACCATCAATGAAACCGTTATCAAAACAAAATCTAATGTGATAACACCCGTTGAGATAGCTTCCGGAAAAAAATTTAAAGTCGATCAAAAAACCTACGTTGTATGCTTTATCCGGGATATTAGCGAGAGAAAAAATGCGGAAAATAAATTAAATTTACTGTCACTAGCAGCTTCAGAAACAACGGATACCCTTGTAATAGCAGATAGAAATGGGGAAGCGGTTTGGGCAAATCAAGCCTACTTAGACTTAACTGGTTTGGCTATGGAAGAGGTAATTGGTCAAAAACCTGGTTATTTATCTAAGGGTCCAGAAACTGATTTTACAGCTTCAAAATTAATGAGAGAAGCTATCAAAAATAAAGAAAGCATTAAAATCACAATACTAAATTATAATAAAAATAAAGAGAAGTATTGGTTTGAATTGAACATTACAACTGTATTTGACAGTAACAATAATTTTATGAATTTTATAGGCGTAGGTCGCAACGTGACACGACGAATTGAAAAGGAGCTTGAGATGAAACGATTACTAGAAGTAACCAGTAATCAAAATAAAAAATTATTTAACTTCACTCATATTGTTTCTCATAACATACGCTCCCATGCCAGTAATTTATCGATGGTGGTAGATGTTATTGAAAATACTGATGATATTGACGAAAAGCTTTCTTACTTTGAATTATTTAGAGAAGGAACAGAAAAATTATCGGAATCGATAGAATATTTGAATGAAATTATAACCATTCAACAAAAAACAAATGTTGAAAAAACTAAAATTCATTTAAAAAGTGAAATTGAAAAAACAAGAATGGCATTGAGTCTAGCCATAAAAGAGAGTGAAATAACAATTACAAATACAATTCCAGAGGGTGTTATCGTTAAGGCCATTCCCGCTTACTTAGATAGTATTTTTCTTAATTTATTTACAAATGCTATTAAATATAAATCCCCAAAACGCAATGCAACTTTAAATATTTGTTATGAAAAAATTGAGGGTTACTCTGTGATTAACTTTCGAGACAATGGATTAGGATTAGATTTAAAAAAAAATGGACACAAAATTTTTGGAATGTACAAAACCTTTCATGGTAATGCAGATGCTAAAGGAATTGGATTATTCATTACAAAAAACCAACTCGAAGCTATGAATGGTAAAATAGCAATGGAGAGCGAAGTGGGTCATGGTTCTAATTTTAAAATTTATTTAGATGAAAAATAAATTAACGTACATTATTGATGATGATAAATTGACCGTGAAATTAATGAGTATTCTTATCTCTAAAAGTAAGTTTTGCGAAGAAATTCATTCATTTTATAATGCCCAATTGGCTATAGATACATTAAAAGAAAATCGTAATAATACTTCAATTCTTCCAGATGCTATTTTACTTGACTTAAATATGCCCGTAATGGATGGGTGGCAATTTTTGGATGAATTTATTCATTTGCCGATACAAAAAGAAATTTCAATTTTTATTATGACTTCTTCCATAGACCCTGCAGATATTGAAATGGCAAAAAAATACGATGTCATTAAAGATTATATTAAGAAACCTATAACTGCAAACAAATTAGAGTTGCTGTGCAAATTAATTGGTGAAATGAACTAATTATAGCTTTCCCCGTAACAATTTCCAAACTTGTTCGTCCTATGTTAAACCAAAAAGATGAACCCATTGGAAACAATACTCTCTATCAAAAATCTCCACAAACGTTATGGCTCCATTCAAGCTCTAAAAAACGTTTCTTTCGACATACACAAAGGCAATGTTTACGGAATTCTGGGCCCAAACGGCAGCGGAAAATCAACAACATTAGGAATAGTTTTAAATGTAGTCAACAAAACTTCTGGTGAATACAATTGGTTCAATGGAACTATAGAAACCCATGAAGCGCTAAAAAAAGTAGGTGCCATTATTGAAAGACCTAACTTTTATCCGTACATGACTGCTACAGAAAATTTAGAATTAGTCTGTAAAATCAAAGGAATTCAATCTTCAAAAGTTATTGAGAAACTAGAGTTAGTTGGTCTTGTTGAGCGACAAAATAGTAGATTCAGTACTTTTTCCTTAGGAATGAAACAGCGCTTGGCAATAGCCTCTGCATTACTTAATGACCCAGAGATTTTGATTCTTGACGAACCCACAAACGGTTTAGATCCGCAAGGAATTCATCAAATTAGAGATATTATTAAACGAATTGCATCCCAGGGAACTACTATTTTATTGGCTTCGCATTTATTAGACGAAGTCGAAAAAGTATGTACCCATGTGGTAGTTTTAAGAAAAGGAGAAATTTTATATACTGGTTTAGTCGATGGCATGTCAGCTAATGAGGGCTTTTTTGAATTACAAGCAGATGATGCTGAGAGTTTAATGGCGGCTGTAAAAACCCATTCGGCAGTAAAGAATGTTGTTAATGAAGATGGAAAGATTTTAGTTTATTTAAAAAATGACTTGGAAGCTAAAGAATTAAATCGTTTTCTTTTTGAAAAAAACATTATTCTCAATCATTTGGTTAAGCGCAAAAACAGCTTAGAAGAACAATTTTTAGAACTGACTAATTCCAATTCAAATTTCAAAAACTAAATCATGAAAAGATTACTCTCCATAGAATTACAAAAAATTTGGAAAAATAAAGCCAGTCGAGTTTTAACGTTGGCGTACTTTATTCTCTTAACTTTTATAGCATTAATAGCATCTATAAAATTTGATCTCGGGATTTTTAAATTTCACTTAGCCGAAATGGGAATTTTTAATTTTCCATTCATATGGCATTTTAACACCTATATTGCAGCCATTTTGAAACTTTTTTTAGCCATCGTAATTGTGTCTATGATGGCAAATGAGTATAGTTATGGCACACTGAAACAAAACTTAATTGACGGAATGAGTAAAAAAGAATTTATACAATCTAAATTCTTAACTGTCCTTTTGTTTGCCTCAGTATCTACTGCTTTTGTTTTTTTAATGTCACTTATTTTAGGACTTAGTTACTCCTCGTATACCGAGTTTAGCATCGTTTTTTCTGGTTTAGAGTATCTTCTGGCATACTTTGTAAAACTAGTTGGTTTTTTCTCTTTTTGTTTGTTTTTAGGTATTTTGGTAAAGCGCTCTGCTTTTGCGCTGGGATTTCTTTTAGTTTGGAATATTATCGAAGGAATTATTAATGGAGTTTTAACTTTTAAAGTATTCCCCAATAGCGAAACTGCTGCAACAATTACACAGTTTCTACCTATGCAATCCATGTCGAATTTAATAGTAGAACCTTTTACGCGATTATCCGTCGTAAAAAACCTAGGGACCCAAATTGGTCTGGATAACATAAAAGAATACAATGTAACTTTATTATCTATTTGTATTGTTTTATTTTGGACAGTAACTTTTGTTTTCCTTTCCTATCGATTATTAAAAAATAGAGATTTGTAGTATCTTTACACATGATGAAATGTGTAAAATTCATATTATTATCTATTTTAATCAACTGCACATTATTTGACGCAACAGCTCAATCTATTGTGGTTAATGACTCCTATACAGCGCAACAACTTATTGAAAATGTCTTAGTAAACAGTTCTTGTGCAACTGTTTCAAATTTTACAGTAAAAGGAGATCCTTTCTCAGGTAGTCAAAACAGCTACGGATATTTTAGTAATCAAGGGGGCAGTTTTGCTTTTACTGAAGGAATTGTTTTAAGTACTTGGAGTAGTCAGAATTCGCAAGGACCTTTTGTAAGGAATCTTGGAGGAGGAAGTTCTGCTTGGTTAGGTGATGCTGATTTAGAAAAAGCATTAGATATGTCAAACACCATAAATGCAACCGTTTTAGAATTTGACTTCAAAGCTTTAACAGACTTTATAAGTTTTGATTATCTGTTTGCATCTAATGAATATCAAGATGATTTTCCTTGTAATTACTCTGATGGGTTCGCTTTTTTAATCAAAGAAGTAAACACTACTACTTATGTAAATTTAGCAGTGCTTCCGGGCACAAACATACCTGTTTCTTCAAAAAACATACATCCAACAATTAATCCTGTTCCGAATTCGTTAGAACCAATAAAGAGTTGCGGACCTGAAAACGAAATATTTTGGGGCGGCTACACTACAGCGACTAGTCCCGCAAATTATGCTGGGCAGACTAAAATCTTGACTGCACAAACAAAAGTGGAGCCAGGTAAAACATACCATATAAAATTAGTAATCGCTGATGAAAGAAACCGATTTTATGATTCTGCGGTTTTCCTCAAAGCAGGCAGTTTTTTACCAAAAATTGATTTAGGACCAGACCGATTATTAGCTAATAATAATCCCATTTGTTCAGGCGAAGGATATACCATCGATGCTAAACTTCCAGCTAGCCTTGGTTATACCTACAAATGGTACAAAGATAATGTTGCATTTATAAATAATTCTTCCAGTTTTACGGCAACAAGTCCAGGTACTTATAAAGTAGAAGTCCAATTAACTCCGAGCTGTATCACAACAGCAGAAATAAAAATCGAGTTTGCAGCAGCAATAGTCTTAAACGATACAGCACTATCACAATGCGATTTAGATAGTGACGGTATATCAATTTTTAATTTAACTAAAGTAGATGCCATTGTAAAAAATAATGCAGCCAATCTAAGCGCAGTCGTATACTACGCAACATTAGCAGATGCTGTGGCAAAAATTAACCCAATTGTTAATCCTACAGCATACAGCAATAAGGTGGTCAATCAGTCCGTTTTTGCACGAGTGAGTAATGCTTTCGATTGCGTAAATTATGCCGAAGTAAAACTCCTCATCGCGAGTACTGCTATTGCACCTCAAAATCCAATTACTACCTGCGATACTGATGGAACGTTAGATGGATTATCACAATTTGATCTAGAGGCCCACGCAACTCCTCAAGTTCTTAAAGGATTACCTTCGGGACTGATCGTAGCGTATTTTTTAAACCCACAAGATGCTATTACACAACAAAATCAAGTTCTCAATATTTTTAATAATACGATTCGAAACCAACAAACGATTTATGCTCGCATAATAAATGGTCCAGATTGTTATGCAATCACACCTATAGAACTTGTTGTGAATTCTTTTGACCCTCCTAATTTTCAAGATGAAACTGTAGGTTTATGTGAAGGCAATTCGATAACGATAGCTGTAGACTCCAGTTTTACAAGTTATTTATGGAACACAGGAGCAAGTACCAATACCATCGCTATTACCACTCCTGGTGAATATTCTGTTACCGTCACCAATGCTAATGGTTGTTCAAAAACAAAAAAATATACGGCTATAGTTTCAGAAATTGCAAGTATTACAGGAACAATAGTAACTGATTTTTCTGGAGAAAAAAATTCAATAGTCATTACATATACGGGAATTGGAAATTATGAATTTTCTATCGATGGTATTTTTTTTCAAGAATATCATACCTTTAGTAACATTGTTGCCGGTGAATATACAATCTACGCCCGTGATAAAAATGGATGTGGTTTGTCAGTACCAAATACAACGTACGTTTTAGATTATCCAAGGTTTTTTACGCCAAATGGAGATGGTTATAATGATTTCTGGAAGATAAAAAATATTGATAAATTTGCCCAAACAAACTTATTTATTTTCAATCGTTATGGTAAATTACTAAAGCAATTAAACACCTCAGATATAGGATGGAATGGAACCTTTGATGGAATTTCATTACCTGCTGATGATTATTGGTTTAAATTAACTTTTGAAGATGGAAAAATTGTAAAAGGTCATTTTTCTTTGAAAAGATAAAACTAATTTTCCTATTTTTAGCCCATGAAAAAAACAATACTCATTTTATTTACTTTTTTATCAATTGGCTGTTTCGCACAATTCAGTAAAACACATTACATACCACCAGTAGCTTGTGCCACAAATATAGCTGGCGACCAGTACTTATATATTTCTACTCCAAGTACTACCAATGTCAATTTTAAAATTATGGCAATTGGAGGCGGTACTATAACCGGAGTGGTCAATAAGACAACACCGTACATTTACACCATTGGTCAGGGCCAAGATACACAACTGGTAACTCCAAAAACGAATATTGGCATATTAAGTAACAGGGGATATATCGTAGAAGCTGAGGATTTAATATACGTTAGCGTGAGAGTTAATGGTGGATTTAATCAGGTAAGTGGTACTTTTGCTCATGCAGGAGGATTAGTGTCTAAAGGTAATAGTGCATTAGGCAAAATATTTAGGTTGGGCGCGATGTTAAACCCACTTTTAGACAGCAGCTTACTCAATTTCGCCTCCATTTTATCCACTGAAAACGGAACTAAAGTAACTATCTCTAATATTCCTAATGGAACAGTATTGTCTAATGGAACTGTCATTTCTGGCGATATTGTAGTTACTCTAAATAAAAATGAAAGTTACGTGCTGGCAATGGATAACTCCCCAAACACTACACCATCAAACAGTTCAAAAATGATTGGTGCTCTAGTAGTAACAGACAAACCGGTTGTTGTGAATTCAGGTTCGTTTGGCGGGAGTAACAGCACATTTGTTAATGGTCAAGGGCAACCAACAGGTAGAGATATTGGTTTTGACCAAGTCGTCTCAGCAGAAAAAACTGGCAAAGAATATATTTTTGTCAAAGGTCTTGGCACAGATGAAATAGAACGTGTATTATTGATCGCAAATGAAGACAATACAAAAATATTTTTAGACGGGGTTACTCTTTTTAAAACACTAAATAAAGGTGAATATGCTGATATTGACGGAAGCAAATTTACTAATGGAAACTTATACGTAACTACTTCTGAAAGCGTATTTGCCTACCAAAGTATTGGAGGAAGCAACACAAGTAATAATCCGCCTGCCAATCAAAATTTATTTTTTGTACCACCAATAAATTGTTCAACACCAAATATTGTTGATAATATTCCATCTATTGAAAAAATTGGGAATACATTTTATGATGGTGGATTAAATATAGTAACGGAGACTGGCGCAACTGTAACTCTTAACAATAATCCTATTGCTGGCCCCGCTGTAGCCATAGTTGGAAATCCTAATTTTGTGCGCTACACAGTAAATGGTTTGTCTGGAAATGTTAGCATAAAATCTACTAGACAGGTATATGTTTCGTACTTTGGAACAAATGGAGCAGCTACTTATGGAGGCTACTACTCAGGATTTGATACAAAACCAGAAATTGTAAGTAATAATATTGCAGTTTCCAATTCAAATTGCATCCCAAATGTTATTCTAAAAGTAAGTTCACTTTCATCTTATGATAGTTTTGAATGGTATTTCAATAACGTCGCAATACCTAATACAAACAGCAATTCATATACCCCAACGCAACCAGGTTACTATCAAGTGCGAGGCAGTATTTCAGGATGTAATTCTCCACCTGTATTGTCTGATTTAATACCTGTTAGCACCTGTGAAACGGATACAGATCTTGATACAGTAAACGACAATATTGATCTTGATAATGACAAAGACGGTATTACTAATTGTTCTGAATCTTATGGAAATCAAGTCATTGATATCTCTAATTCATCTAGTGGATCAGTCGCAGTTGGTCTTTATTCCAATTCATTTGCTGGAACAATTACGACGTCAACAAGTGCAAGTACAACGCCATTTATTGGAAACAGTGACGGAAGTTTTATTTCTAATGTACCCGCAGGAAAAGGAAACTTTGTGAGTTATAAAATGACTTTCTCCAATCCAATCAGTTTGGAAATGAAATATGTAAATATTGCTAATTCAACTGATTTATTGAATGCAGATGCTGAGTACATAGTAAATTCAGATATTAATAAAACCATCACGTTATTAAATCCAAGTGACCAACTATTGATTGACACTAATTATGACGGCATTTATGAAAGTGGAGTAAAGCAATTTTCGTCATTTGAAATCAGATTTAGATTAAATAGTATAACTCCATTGGCTGCAGGAACAGCAACATTTCAGTTTCTAACCAATTTATCGAACTCTATAACTTTTACACACAAAAACTTATCAGATGCTAACGCTAATAAATCAACATTAGCTATCAATGCAGTGTGCGTTCCTAAAGACAGCGACAATGATGGGATTGCAGATCAATTAGACAGCGACAGCGATAATGACGGAATTACTGACAATATTGAAACACAATCAAACACTGCCGTAGCTGCAACAAATAGCGACACAAATAAAAACGGTATCGACAACGCGTACGATCCAGGGCTAACACCAGTGGATACTGATAGTGATGGTGTTAGTGATTATTTAGATTTAGATAGTGATAACGATGGAATTTTTGATGCAATAGAAACGGGAAATGACCTTGATTCTGATGGAATAAAAAATTATCGTGATTTAGATATTGATGGTGATTTATGCAGCGATGTTATCGAAGCCGGATTCTTAGACCCAAACAATGACGGAATATTGGGCAATAGCCCAGTTACAGTAAATACTAATGGTCAAGTAACTAGCGGTACGGGATATACAACACCAAATAGCAATTATAATACCGCTGCGCCTATAGCTATAACTACACAACCAACAGTATCGCCAACTTGTAAACAACAAAATGCGGTAATTACTCTAGCTGATAATGGCGGAAACACCTATCAGTGGCAAGTTTCGATCAATGGAACAACATGGACTGACATTACAAACAATACAATGTATGCAGGATCAACCACAAATAAGTTGACTATTAACAGCGTAACAAACACAATGAATGGATATAAGTACCGCGTAAAATTAGACAAAATAGGAAACAGTTGTGGTTTACTTTCAAATGATACTACTTTAATCGTTTATACGTTACCAACTGTAAATAATATAACCATCATTCAATGTGACGATGATTTAGATGCGGTAACCACATTTAATCTAACGGTAAAAAACGATGAGATTTCAAGCAATTTTGCAAATGAAACCTTTTCTTACTACACCTCATTTTCCGGCGCTACAATGGCAAACGCTTCAGAGTTAATTAGTACGCCCAAAGCTTTTACGAATACAACACCCGGTATGATGAAAGTATATGCCCGAGTACTTAATTCTAATGGTTGTTTTAGTGTAGCTGAATTGACTCTAAAAGTTTTAGCAACACAAGTTCCTAGTACATTCAATAGAAAGTTCACGCAATGTGACGATTTTTTAGACATCAACGGCAATAATAATGCAAGCAATGATAAAAGAGATGGCGTAAGTACTTTTGACTTTAGCAGTGCAGAAAAGGATATAAAGAATTTATTACCAGCGGGAAATTATACAATAACATTTTATCGCAACCAAGCCGATGCACTAGCAGAAACAAATGCAATCAACAATATATCTAATTACAGAAATATTGGTTATACAAACACCCAAGAAATTTGGGGCCGAGTAGATAGTGATACAGATAATGCTTGTTATGGCTTGGGGCCGTACGTATCGCTCACTGTTGAAAAACTTCCGTTTGCAAACGCTGTGACTATTCCTAGACAATGTGATGATGACCAAGATGGAAAATATACTTTTAATACAGCTACTTTAGAATCTGATTTAGTTCAAGGACAAACTAGTATTACTGTTACTTATTTTGATCAAAATAACAATTCGTTATCAAGTCCATTTCCGTCAACCTACACTACAGGCACACAAACGATAAAAGCAGTTGTGACTAATAATTCAACATTAAAATGTTTTGACGAGACTTTGATAACATTCACAGTTGACGATCTTCCGGAAGCTTTCCAAGTACCTGTAAATTTAACAACCGTATGTGATGATGAATTAGATCCTTTCTTACAAGATGGCAAGTTTGCGTTTGATACTAGTACTTTTCAGAATACGATTTTAGGAAATCAAACAGGGATGATTGTAAAATATTTTGATGCAAATGGAGCTTCACTATCTAGTCCGTTACCAAATCCCTACATTAGCAACACCCAAAACATTAGAGCTGTTGTAGAGAATCCTGCTAACCCAGCTTGTAAAGCTTCAATTACTTTACCTTTCATAGTAAATAGTTTACCCCCAATAAACTTAAATGCTGATGGATCCGAAAACGAATTGGTATGTTCTAATCTTCCTACTTTTTTTGTAACACTAAATGCTGGAATTCAAGACGGATCCCCAAGTACTGACTATACCTATGAGTGGTTTAAAGACAATGTTCTTCTTCCAAATGAGAACAACTACACCTTAGATGTAAATCAAGAAGGAACCTATACTGTGGAAGTAACGACGGTTTTAGGATGTTCTAGAATTCGAACTATAAAAGTTACAGCTTCTGATATTGCCAGTATTACCAGCATTGATGTAGTTGATTTAGCAGATACAAACACAGTAACCGTTAATGTATCAGGAAAAGGAATTTATGAATATAGTCTTGACTCGCCTTTTGGACCTTTTCAAGACTCCAATTTCTTTGACAATGTTACAGCTGATATTCATATAGTTTACGTTAATGATAAAAATGGTTGCGGAACGGTTAGTAAAACAATTGCTGTTGTGGGCGTTCCCAAGTTTTTTACTCCAAATGGTGACGGTTATAATGATTACTGGAACGTAAAAGGATTAAGTGCTAATTTTAATGGCAACTCCATCATTTATATTTTCAATAGATTTGGAAAACTTTTAAAACAAATCATTCCAACAGATCAAGGATGGGATGGTACTTTTACAGGGCAACCACTTCCTTCAGACGATTATTGGTACACCGTAAAATTAGAGAATGGCCGAGAGGTAAAAGGTCATTTTAGTTTAAAACGATAATATATATTTTAAAACTAATGTAGACTTGTTTATTCTTGTACACAAATGTAAAGTGTGCACAAGAATAAACAAGTCAGTTTTAAACCTAAAGATTTAAAAAAATTTAAAGCTGAATGTGTTAGATACAAAAGTTGACACTGAATATTCGAACAACTTTATTTGATCAAATTTCTTTACTGAAAAATAAGCATAAAAAAAGCCATTCGAAAGAATGGCTTATTAAGTATGTAATTACGGTGAATTAGAATTTAAATCTTTTTCTATCTGTTTCTGTCAAATATATTTTTCTTAAACGAATTGATTTCGGTGTAACCTCAACATATTCATCTTTCTGAATGTATTCTAAAGCTTCTTCTAGCGAGAAAATAATTGGAGGAATGATTCTTGCTTTCTCATCATTTCCTGATGAACGAACGTTAGATTGTTTTTTCTCTTTCGTTACGTTTACACACATATCATCACCACGAGAGTTTTCTCCAATTACCTGACCTTCGTAAATTTCGGCATTTGGTTCAACAAAGAACTTTCCACGATCTTGTAATTTATCAATAGAATAAGGAATAGCTTTTCCTTTTTCCATAGAAATCAACGAACCTTTATTACGTCCAGAAATTTCTCCTTTGAAAGGCTCATATCCTATAAAACGGTGCGCCATGATAGCCTCACCAGCAGTTGCAGTCAACAATTGGTTACGCAATCCAATAATTCCACGAGATGGAATGTTGAATTTTACAATCATACGTTCTCCTTTAGTTTCCATGCTCAACATTTCACCTTTACGCATAGTAACAAACTCTACCGCTCTTCCAGAAAGTGTTTCTGGTAAATCGATTGTCAATTCTTCAATTGGCTCACATTTTTTACCATCAATTTCTTTGATAATAACTTGTGGTTGACCAATTTGTAATTCATACCCTTCTCTTCTCATTGTTTCAATAAGAACTGACAAGTGAAGTACTCCTCGACCAAAAACCATAAACTTATCAGCTGAATCAGTTTCACCCAATTTCATTGCTAGGTTTTTCTCTAATTCTTTTGTCAAACGGTCTCTAATATGACGAGAGGTTACAAATTTACCCTCTTTCCCAAAGAAAGGAGAATCATTTATTGTAAACAACATGCTCATGGTTGGCTCGTCGATATCAATTGTTTTTAAAGCTTCTGGGTTTTCAAAATCAGCGATAGTATCTCCAATTTCAAATCCTTCAACTCCAATAATCGCGCAAATATCTCCTGCGATAACTTCTTGTACTTTTTTACGACCAAGTCCTTCAAAAGTATGTAATTCTTTAATACGTGATTTTGTGATAGTACCGTCTCTTTTTACTAATGAGATTGGCATACCTTCATTAAGCACTCCTCGTTCTAGACGACCAATAGCTATACGACCCGTAAATGCTGAAAAGTCTAATGAAGTAATCAACATTTGTGGAGTTCCTTCAGAAACTTTAGGAGCTGGTACATTCTCGATAACCATATCCAACAATGCTTCTACATTATCAGTTACGTTCTCCCAATGATCCGACATCCAGTTATTTTTAGCAGAACCATAAACAGTTGGGAAATCCAATTGCCATTCTTCGGCGCCTAATTCAAACATTAAGTCAAAAACTTTCTCATGAACTTCTTCTGGAGTACAGTTTTCTTTATCAACTTTGTTAATTACAACACAAGGCTTTAATCCTAAGTCAATCGCTTTTTGTAATACAAAACGGGTTTGTGGCATTGGTCCTTCAAAGGCATCTACAAGTAGACAAACCCCATCGGCCATGTTTAACACACGCTCTACCTCTCCACCAAAATCAGCGTGACCAGGAGTATCGATAATGTTGATTTTTGTTCCTTTGTAAACTACAGAAACATTCTTTGAAGTAATGGTAATACCTCTTTCACGCTCTAAGTCGTTGTTATCAAGGATTAAGTCACCTGTATTTTCGTTATCACGAAATAACTGACAGTGATACATAATTTTATCAACCAAAGTTGTTTTACCGTGATCGACGTGGGCAATAATTGCAATGTTTCTAATAGATTCCATCTGTGATTTTTAATGGGTGCAAAGGTACACTTTATTTTGATATAAAAAATATTTAAACAATTGTTTACATATTCTTAACCCATTAACCACAACAATAGACCTTTAGGAAAAACTAAAAAATAAGTTATACCTGTTCCTTACAAACTAAGTAATTATTAATTATATTTGAGTAATGAAAAGCAAAACCAATCAAGTAATCAGCATCTACATACTAATTGCAGTGTTTTTAGTCATTGTTAGTTATAAATTTTTATACCATTACAACACCGATCCTAATTATCAATTCTATACTTTTATTAAAGATATTTTGTTCATTATATTGACTGGAATAATGTTCAAAACTATTTTATCCAAAAACGATTCTCGAAACATCTCTATCGTAAAAAAGCTAAAAAAAACGAACGATGAAATCAAAGAGTCAAATGAAAAATACGACATTGTTGCAAAAGCCACTAGCGATACCATTTGGGATTGGAAAATGCAAGAAGACAGCTTTTCTTGGAACAGAGGAATAGAAAATGTTTTTGGGTACTCTGACGAAGAAGTTGGAAAAAGTTCAAAATGGTGGTTTGATAAAATTCATCCCGAGGACAGTATTAAAATGTCTATAAGACTCTACTCATTTATAGAACAAAAAACAGAAAATTGGCAAGATCAATACCGTTTCAAATGTGCTAATGATTCTTATAAATACGTTTTAGATCGTGGTTTTTTATTAAAAGATGAAAATGGTAAAGCCATCAGGATGATTGGAGCAATACAAGACATTACCAAACAAAAAGAAGAAGAACAAAGACTTAAATTACTAGAAACGGTTTTTACGCAATCCAAAGACTCTATAATCATTACTGAAGCCAATGCATTAGACGGGACATTCCCAAACATTTTATATGTAAATCCTGCTTTTTCAATAATGTCCGGATTCAGTTTTGATGAAATTAAAGGAAAACCAGCAAATCCATTTAACAGTCCTAATTCGGATAAGACCGAACTTGACAAGCTTCTAACTTTTATACACAATAAAAAAGAATGTTTTATAGAAACAGCGAGCTTCACAAAAAATAAAGAAGAGTATTGGGTACGCTTTTCTATGATACCCATTTACAATTCTGATACTGAACTTTCGCATTGGATTTCAATTCAAAGAGATATTACCGAAGAAAAAAGGCAAGAAAAAGAAAAAGAGCAACTCATTAGAGAATTGACTCAAAACAACAAAGACTTAAAACAATTTTCTTATATAACATCCCATAACCTCAGAGCACCATTATCAAATCTTATTGGACTTTTAAACTTATTAGAAGATATCACAATTGAGAATCCAGAATTAAAAGAAATATTAAATGGTTTTACTAAGTCTACTCATTTATTAAATGACACTATCAATGACTTGGTAAAAGTCATTATTATAAAGGATAATCCCTCAATTAAGAGAGAAACGGTTTTGATAAAAGAAATTTTTGAAAATGTTTTCAGCCAACTTACTTCTCAAATCGAATTACACAAACCAATAATTAAACTCAATTTCGAAAAGGTTTTAGTTCTAGATACTAACAAAGCTTATCTAGAAAGCATTCTACTCAATCTTTTGTCCAATTCAATAAAATACAAATCCGAAAACAGAAAGCTTAAAATAACAATAACTACTGAAAAAACAGAAAATGGTGTTGTGATGATTTTTAAAGACAACGGAATCGGTATAGACTTAAAAAGAAACAGGACTAAAATTTTTGGACTTTATCAGCGTTTCCATAATTATCCAGACAGCAAAGGACTTGGTCTTTATTTAGTAAAATCGCAAGTTGAAACTATGGGAGGTACAATAGAAATCGATAGTGAAGTGAATATAGGAACTACCTTTACATTAACATTTAAAAACAAACACTAATGTTAGATATAATTTTATGCATAGATGACGACGCGATAACACTAATGTTATGTAAAAAAGTAATAATCAAATCATCATTTTCTCATGAAATAATAACAGTGCAAAATGGCGAAGAAGCATTACAATACTTCAAGACTTTAAAAGAAGTAGAAAACCAATCGAAAGCACTACCTCAATTAATTTTTTTAGATTTAAACATGCCTGTTATGGGTGGATGGGAATTTTTAGATTATTTCAGCACTCCAGAATTTGCAGAATTCAAAAATATAAAAGTCGTAGTACTATCGTCTACAATAGACCCTGAAGATTTAAAAAAATCAAAACAATACCCAATGGTGATTGATTTTTTATCCAAACCGATAACCCAAGCTATGCTTGAATATTTAAAGGATCAATCCCAAAACCTGTGGGGAAGCAAAAATTAAGCATAAATATTAGTTAGTCTAAAAAGGAAGAATTCTATATTTCTAACTCCTCTGAATTGAGATCTAAATGCTTTTATTTT
>NZ_JBLVPU010000012.1:0-108758 GCF_048286735.1 Flavobacterium frigidum
ACAATTTGTAATTTAAAAGACATTGAATAATCTTTTTGAGTCCGCTTCACATAGTGTGTTTCTTCATGTTTTTCCATTAGGATACTTATTGTGTATCGCTATTTCAGGACGGGACAATTTAAACAAAAAAAACGCCCCGAAATTCAGGGCGTTTGGTTGTATTATTTTAAGATGGTTTGTTTTCTGTCGGGACCAACTGAGACTATTTTGATTGGAATTTCAACTTCTCTTTCGATAAATTCAATATATTCTTTCAATTCAATTGGCAATTCATCATAACTTGTCATACCTGTTAAATCTTGTTTCCATCCTTTGAAGTCTTGGTAAACAGGAGTTACATTTTCTGGCTCTATGTTGTAAGGGAAATGAGCAATTTTTTCGCCTTTATAATTGTATTCCGTACACACTTTTAAGGTTTCAAATCCTGACAATACATCGCCTTTCATCATCATTAACTGAGTCACACCATTTACTTGTACCGCATATTTAAGCGCTACTAAGTCTAACCAACCACAACGTCTTTGTCTTCCTGTAACAGATCCAAATTCATTTCCTACACGTGCCATCGTAGCACCATCTTCGTCAAAAAGTTCTGTTGGAAACGGACCACTACCTACACGTGTTACGTAGGCTTTGAAAATTCCGTAGACTTCTTTGATTTTATTTGGAGCAATCCCTAAACCAGTACAAGCGCCAGCAGCTGTTGTGTTTGATGAAGTTACAAAAGGATACGTACCAAAATCGACATCTAATAAAGAACCTTGAGCACCTTCGCATAAAATGGCTTTTCCTGCTTTTTGCGCTTGGTGTAAATATTCTTCACTATCGATGAAATCTAATTTTTTTAGTTCTTCAATTGCTTCAAAGAATTCTTTTTCAAGTTCTTCAAGATTGTATTGGATGGCAACATCATAAAACTTGATCATGGCTTCATGCTTGTCAGCTAAAGCTCTGTAACGGTGTGCAAAATCTTCTAATTCAATATCTCCTACACGAAGACCATTTCTTCCAGTTTTGTCCATATAAGTTGGACCAATTCCTTTTAAGGTAGAACCAATTTTTGCTTTTCCTTTAGACGCTTCAGAGGCGGCATCTAGTAAGCGGTGCGTAGGCAAAATTAGATGTGCTTTTCTAGAAATGATTAATTTATTTTTGATGTCTAAATTAAATCGTTCCAGTCCTTCAATTTCTTTTTGAAATACAACAGGATCAATTACTACTCCGTTTCCAATAATGTTTACAGCAGTTTTGTGAAAAATACCGGATGGTATCGTTCTAAGAACATGTTTTATCCCGTCAAATTCTAAGGTGTGTCCTGCATTTGGTCCCCCTTGAAAACGGGCTATAATATCATATTTAGAAGTAAGAACATCAACAATTTTTCCTTTTCCCTCATCTCCCCATTGTAATCCTAGTAATAAATCTACCGTCATTCTGTATGTTATTTGTAGTTAGTTTTTATGTTTAAGGACGATCGTTTTCGTCGTAGCTTTTATTTTGTCTTTTAGTTCCGTAGAGATACAACGAGTGGTTGGTAATTTCTATATCAAAAATTTCTTCAATTGTTTTTTTGATAGTTTGAATTCTAGGATCGCAAAATTCAATTACTTCTCCAGTATCGGTCATAATAATATGATCGTGTTGTTTGTCAAAGTATGATTTTTCGTAATGTGCTTGATTTTGGCCAAATTGGTGTTTGCGTACTAAAGCACAGTCTAATAGCAACTCAATGGTGTTGTAAAGTGTTGCTCTGCTCACACGATAGTTTTTGTTTTTCATCTTGATATACAGATTCTCTACATCAAAATGTTCTTCGCTATCGTAAATTTCCTGAAGGATTGCATAACGTTCTGGAGTTTTGCGATGTCCTTTTTTTTCGAGATACATTGTAAAAACATTTTTTACAATCTCTTGGTTTTTGGTGTTATCTGTGGAAATGAGTGTCATATGCAGGCAAAGGTAATTTTTTTAGTTTAAAGTATAAAGATTCCAGTTTGTTTAGTTTTAAGTTTTTTAAGTTTCATATGCAGTACACTTTGATTTAAAACAAAAATCGAATTTATTACTACGTTTTATAAACACGTGTTACTTTATCTATACCGTCAATTTTTTTGATATTATTGATCATTTTTTTCAAAATGGTATTGTTTTGCACAATTACAGCCACTTGACCATGAAAAATTCCTGCATCAGTGCTCAAGGAAATACTTTGAATATTGACATGCATGTTATTTGAAATCACTTTTGTCAATTGGTTGGTAAGCCCTAAAACATCCATTCCCGTAACGTTAATAATGGCTTTGAATTCTTCTTGCGAGGAGTCAATCCATTTGGCTGTCATAATTCGGTACGCATAGTTGGACTGCATGCCCAGCGCGTTCGGACAATCTTTTTTGTGCACTTTTATTCCTTCGTTGATGGTTACAAATCCAAATACGTCATCTCCAGGTATGGGGTTGCAGCAAGGCGATAACTTATAATCCAATTTATCATGTTCTTTGCCAAAAACGAGCATGTCATAATTACTACTGATTGTTGGTTTATGAATGTCCTCATCGGCTGTGCTTGGTGAACGTTTCATTTTATTTTTGAAAAAATTAATGAAACTATTACTTTTTTGTGCTGCGTAATCCTTGAGTTGTTGATTTTCAATGGCACCAATTCCTACACGATAAAATAAATCTAAACTTGTTTTGAGTTTGAAAAAATTAACTAATTCATTAACCACTTGTTCGCTCATGGTTATTTTTAAATGTTTTAATTTTCGAGTCAGAAGTTCTTTTCCTTCTTCACCAATTTTCTTAGTGTTTTCGTTTAAAACATTTTTTATTTTCGTTTTTGCTCGCGAAGTAGTTACATAGTCCAACTAGTTGATGGTGGGTTTTTGATGTTGCGAAGTAATAATGTCAATTTGGTCGCCACTTTTTAATTCGAAATTCAAAGGAACCAATTTTCCATTAACGCGTGTTCCTCTAGTGCGAATCCCAATTTCAGAGTGAATACTAAAAGCAAAATCAAGTGATGTAGCGCCTTTGGGCAATGATTTTATTTCACCTTTTGGAGTAAATACAAAGATTTCTTTGGAATATAAATTCATTTTAAAATCTTCAACAAAATCTACAGCATTCGTTTCAGAATTTTCTAAAGCTTCTTTGAGTAAGTTTAACCAAACATCTAAACCGCTTTCTTCTGTAGCGCCGTTTTTATATTTATAGTGCGCAGCATACCCTTTTTCCGCAATTTCGTCCATACGCTCACTTCGAACTTGTACTTCTACCCAACGGCCTTTTGGTCCCATAACCGTAATGTGCAAGGCTTCATATCCAGTTGATTTTGGTGATGAAATCCAGTCTCGCAAACGACTAGGGCTTGGTCTGTAATGATCTGTAACTATTGAATATATTTTCCATGCTAGAAATTTTTCATCGTGAGTATTCGATTTGTAAACAATTCGCAATGCAAATTTATCATAGACTTCATCAAAGCTTACATTTTGCGCCAGCATTTTTCTGCGAATAGAATAAATAGATTTTGGACGGCCTTTGATTATATATTCTACACCTTCCAGGTCTAATGAAGTCTTCAGAACAGTAGAAATGGCTTCGATATAAGCGTCTTGTTCTTCTTTTGTTTCTTTTATTTTACTTACAATATCATTGTAAACAGCTTTTTCTGTGTATTTTAAACCTAAATCTTCTAGTTTAGTTTTTATGTTGTACAAACCCAATCGGTGTGCTAATGGAGCATAGATGTATAAGGTTTCTGAGGCAATTTTAGTTTGCTTGTCTTCCTGCATCGACTCCATGGTTTGCATATTATGCAAACGATCGGCAAGTTTAATCAGAATTACACGAACATCATCATTCAAAGTCAGAATCATTTTTCTGAAATTTTCGGCTTGTAATGAAGCGTTTAAATCCTTTTGAACCATCGATATTTTGGTTAATCCTTCAACGAGTTGGGCAACCTTTGGATTAAACAAACGTTCAATATCTTGAATAGTTGTTGGGGTATCTTCAACCACATCATGAAGTAATGCAGCTGCAATAGAGGTAGCGCCCAAACCAATTTCTGAAGCAACGATTTTTGCCACAGCAATGGGATGAAAGATATATGCTTCACCTGATTTTCTTCGTTGGTCTTTGTGTGCCTCTACAGATACATCAAATGCTTTCCGAATCAGTTTCTTGTCCTCAGTGGTCAAGGTTTGGTAACTAATACGTAGCAGTTCTTTGTATTCTTGTGCAATTGCTTTGTTTTCTTTTTCTAAATCTATTTCTGTCATAACGGCATGGTTCATTTCCTAAAAATAACAATAAGTAATCAAATAAACAAGAAGATTTTAGGATTCGAAAATAATACTGGTTCTACGCAGTTTCATTATTGTCTAGAATGCGAATTGGTTTTTTATTTTCATCCAATGCAACAAAAGTAAAGTTCCCAGATATGGCCTTTTCTCTATGATTGCTGTACATTTGCTCGATATAAATTTCTACTTTCACATCTAAACTAGTGTTTCCAATTTTAGATACTTTTCCTATTAGTTCTACAATTGTTCCAGCTGGAATTGGTTTTTTAAAATCAATTCTGTCAGACGAAACCGTTACACATCTTTTTCTAGTAAATCTTGTGGCTGCTATAAACGCTACTTCATCCATCATTAACATGGCTGTTCCTCCAAATAAAGTATCGTAGTGGTTTGTTGTGCTTGGAAAAACGGTTTTAAAAATTCTGGTTTCAGCCTGTAAAATTCTTTCTTCTAAATTCATTTGTGGGATATAAAGTAGTTTGTTTTTTTATTTTAGGTATTCTCTTTTTTACAATCTCCAATCGTTAATATGCTATCTAAAATCTAAAACCCTCTTTGTCTTTTAGCTTCAAAGATTAAGATGGCAGCTGCGACCGAAACATTCATCGAATCAATTTCGCCTTGCATCGGAATAATGATATTTTGGGTGGCTGCGTTACGCCATTCCTCTGTCAATCCAGTGGCTTCTGTTCCTACAACTAATGCCGTTGGAGTAGTGTAATCTTGCGTGTGGTACGAAGTAGAGTTCTGTAAAGTCGCACAATAAAAATTGATTTTTCTTTCTTTCAAAAAAGCAATGATTTCAGAGGTAGTTCCAGTTGCAATTTGGTTGGTAAACAAACATCCAACGCTGGATCTCACTATGTTTGGATTGTAAAGATCACTTTTTGGATTTGCTATAAGAACTGCATCCAGATTAGCAGCATCTGCGGTACGTAATAAAGCGCCGATATTCCCTGGTTTTTCGGGGGCTTCAGCAATAAGAATCAACGGATTTTTGGATAATTTCAAATCGGATAATTGCATCGATTTGGTTTTGGCCACAGCCAAAACACCTTCGGTAGTGTCCCTGTAAGCTAGTTTTTGATAGACTTCTTTATTAATTTCAATCAAATCAGCGTAGCTAGATAATTGTCGGGCTTCGGCTTCCGAGCAAATTTCCGGCAAAAACAAGAGCTTTTCCATTTCATAACCACCTTTAATAGCAATTGCAATTTCGCGCTTTCCTTCCATTAAAAAGGTTCCAGTTTGTTTGCGTACTTTTGCTTTTTCCTGCAATTGCACTAATGATTTGATGTAGGGATTTTGTATCGAAGTGATTTGTTTCAAGAGGTACAACTATTTAATTTTTAGAAAACAAAGATACATAGAGATATTTCAGTTTGTTCTATTTGAATTCGAATATTTACAAGGTGAATCGTAAGTTGATTAATTGTAGAAAATAGAAGCGTTTACACCAGTATTTTCTTTAATTTTGTTTTCTATAATAGTAGCAAACAACAGGCGTTTTATCCATTTTAATCCAAAATAAATGTTCCAATTTTTAGACATTATCGGCACGATGGCTTTTGCTATGTCTGGCGCTTTGACGGCAATGAATAAAAAAATGGATCCCTTTGGAGTGTTTATCATCGCTTTCGTAACAGCGGTAGGAGGCGGGACACTTCGCGATATTTTGATTGGCAGAACGCCAGTGGGATGGATGCTAGATTTAATTTACGTTTATGTAATCATCATCGGATTTGTATTGGCCATTATTTTTAGAAAAAAATTCGATACGTTGCGAACGTCCTTGTTTTTATTTGATACCATTGGGTTGGGTGTTTTTACTTTAATTGGACTCGAAAAAGGAATAAATATTGGTCTTCATCCAGTTATATGTGTGGCATTAGGAACCATGACAGCTTGTTTTGGTGGCGTTATTCGAGATATTTTATGTACAGAAATACCTGTTATTTTTAGGAGAGAAATTTATGCGACAATTTGTATTTTAGGTGGAATAGTTTTCTTTATTCTTCGTGAATTTAATTTAGAAAATGATGTTTTATACCTGACAACCTCGCTGGTTATTATTTCCTTTCGTCTGATGGCAGTAAAATTCAAATGGTATTTGCCTACATTAGAACATAAATAAAAAATGATTACTTTCACGAAGTCTAAAATTAAATAGTGAAAAACTACTCCGTAAAACAGTACCAAGAGAAGGATTATGCAAATTGGAACACCTTTATTGGTCAAGCCAAAAACGCTACCTTTTTGTTTCACCGCGATTTTATGGAATACCACAAAGATCGATTCGAAGATTTTTCTTTGATGATTTTTGAGGACGATAAACTAGTCGCTCTTTTGCCTGCAAACAGAGGTGGAAATGCCGTTTTTTCGCATCAAGGGCTTACTTATGGGGGACTAGTTTATGGAACTAAAATAAAAGGTGAAACAATAGAAACTATTTTGGATGTTGTGTTGTCTTTTTTTAAAGAAAATGAGATGCAAACCTTTTATTACAAGCCAATTCCTTCATTTTATGTGTCAAAAGGCAATGCCGAAATTGATTTTTTTCTAATAAAAAAAGGAGCGATTTTAGATCACAAAGAAATGAACTTGGCCATCAATTTAGCCATGCCATTAACCATTTCAAAAAGTAAATTAAAACATTTCAGGAGAATTGAGGAACTCGATCTCGAACTAGTCGAAGAACAGCAATTAGAGTTGTTTTGGAAAATGGTTTTAGAGCCAAGACTATTAGAAAAACACAATGCAAAGCCCGTACATACGTGGCAAGAAATTTCGGCGCTCAAAGAGAAGTTTCCGAATAATATTAGACAGTTTTCAGCTTATTATGACGGCGTAATCATTGCAGGCATTACGATTTTCGAGTCAGAAAAAGTGGTGAAATCGCAATATGGAGCCACCACAAAAAAAGGTGAGGAGATGCGCGCCTTGGATTTTCTATTCATCAATTTGATAAAAAAATACAAGAGTGAAGGCAAACTTTTTTTTGATATGGGAATTGTGAATGAGGATGATGAAAAAGGATACAATGCTGGACTTTTGAAACAAAAAGAAGAATTAGGCTGCTCTGTGTTTAGTCAAGATTTTTATAAAATGAATCTGATATGATACAATTTCTTGATTTAAAAAAAATAAACGAACCGTATGAAATTGCTTTTCAAGAAAAATTGAAAGGGGTTTTAGCTACTGGTTGGTATATTTTAGGCAATGAAGTAAAGGAATTCGAAACGAGTTTCGCTAAGTATTGCGGGACACAATATTGCATTGGTACAGGAAATGGTCTGGATGCTCTGGTTTTGATTTTTAAAGCATACATTCAGTTGGGGAAACTACAAAAAGGGGATGAAATTATTGTTCCTGCAAATACCTATATTGCTAGTATCCTCGCTATTTTAGAAGCAGATTTAATTCCTGTTTTGGTCGAGCCAAAATTAGAAACTTACAACATCAATCCCGATCTAATTACAGAAAAAATCAACTCAAAAACCAAAGCCGTTCTTGTGGTTCATCTCTACGGACAATTGGCAGAAATGGATGCGATACATGAAATTGCTCAGGTAAATAATTTGCTAGTCATTGAAGATGCTGCTCAGGCTCACGGCGCAATTTTAGAAATCGAAAGTCAAAAGTCTAAATTTGAAAGTTTAGACACGCAAAATATAATTTCAAAAACGCAAGCATATAGTTTTTATCCTGGGAAAAATCTTGGTGCTTTAGGAGATGCTGGCGCAGTTACCACAAATGATTCGGATTTAGCCAAAACCATTCGATCACTTCGGAATTACGGTTCCGAAACCAAATATTACAACGATCACATTGGGGTTAATTCACGATTAAATGAGCTTCAAGCGGCTTTTCTCAATGTGAAACTCCCTTTTTTAGATGCAGATAATGAACTCCGAAAAGCAATTGCCAAACGGTATTTGATTGAAATTAAAAATGAAAAAATCATCTTACCAACGGTATCAATTGGTGAAAAGAAACAATCCAATCACGTTTTTCACTTGTTTGTTATTCGAACTCAAAACAGAGTAGATTTACAAAATTATTTGCTTCAAAACGGCATACAGACGGTTATCCATTATCCAGTTCCGCCTCACAATCAAAAGGCTTTGTCATTTTTGAACCATTTGTCTTTTCCGATTACCCAAAAAATTCATGATGAAGTATTGAGTTTACCCATAAGTCCTGTATTGACGATGGATGAGGTGACTAAAATCATTGAAAAACTGAATGAATGGACATCCTAATCAAATCATTTAATAGGCCGTATTATTTGGATAGGTGTATTCAAAGTATTTATAGAAACTGTAGTGGTTTAGAGTTTAATATTAAGATTTTAGACGATGGAACACCACAAAAGTACTTGGATAAATTACAACGCAGTTTCCCTGAAACAATGATCTATAAATCGGGTTATTATGACGAAAAAGTGAAATGCACTTCAGTTGGTAAAACTCCTGAAATAACTGCAATTCCAATTGATTTATGGGTAGAAATTGCGCAAAAATCTTCGGATTATTTTATTTTGCTGGAAGATGATATGTGGTTTACTGAAAAAGTAGATTTGCAAGAATTATTATTTTCGACACAAAAAAATGGTATTCAGTTTGTAAAACTTTTTTGGCTAGGAAATCCAAAATTAATACAGAAAAAAACGATAAAAATTGCCAATAAGATTACTGTTTACAAACCAGATTTATTCATTAGAAACCCCTTTTTATACTACTGTATTTTTTATAAGTTAGATAGATTCGGTATTCGCAAAATGCTTAGGTTTTTCAAAATTAATACACTTGACAGGTTGCTAGCCTATTATTCCATATATGCAGTTGCAGGTATTCTATTTCATAAAAATTATTTTTTGCAATTGTGGTCCAATCATAATAATGATGTAAACGAAGGACTCCAGCTCTATAATGCGGTGAAGTTTTACAACAGAAATAAAGAAATGTTCTTTGCGCACACAAACAACGAAGTTATGAAAACTGGCTTTTCATCCTCGGCAACTTCACAAAATAAAAACGGAGTGTTGATCGATATGTTTGCTTTTAATTTGATGTTGAATGAGGCTTGGTTTACAAATAAGTTTGATGCCATTAATAATTACCCAAACGATTTTGATGAAACCGTGATTTACGCTATTATTGGTCATCAAAACAAATTAGTTTCGAACGAGAAATGGTCCATCTGGAAAAGAGAATTCAGAAATCAATACGAATCCTTTGGTTGTAAATTGGAATAAGATGGAGCGAAATAGTAATTCTAATTCATATCAATCAATTTTAGAAGCTACTGGTGTTTTTGGTGCGATGCAATTTATCAAAATGGCTGTGAGCGTCGTTAGCTATAAATTTATTGCTGTTTTTTTAGGCCCAATTGGTATAGGAATAGTTGGACTGGTGACAAATACAATTAATATTATTTCTGCAGTTACTAGTTTTGGCATTAGCACTACCAGTGTGAGAGAAATCGCAAATGCGTCGGGAAAGCCAGACAGCGCTCAAAAAACATCTGAAACTATTTATCTAGTGCAAAAAATGGCATTGGGGATTGGTATATTTGGTACAGTATTAACAATCATATTCAGTCCTCTTCTGAGCCAACTTACTTTTGGTTCTTCAAACAAATATTATTGGTTTGTTTTTTTGTCAATCAACTTTATTTTTACCAGTTATACCGCTAGCCGCGTTGCAATATTACAAGGAATGCGGATGCTAAAAACAATCGCTATTTCTAATATAGTTTCCTCAATTTTAGTTTCAATTTGTAGTGTTGCCCTATATTATTTTTTAAGATTCGATGGGATTATATATGTCATTTTGCTGGCCAGCGCAATCAATTTGATGGTCAATATCTATTACACCAGAAATGTGCAACAGCAAGTGAATAGACTTCCTATTTCTGAAATTTGGAATAAAGCAATACCGATTTTAAAACTTGGTTTTTTATTGTCAATAAATGTTATTTTTGGGTATGTATGTACGTTTCTTATCAAGCTCTATTTAAATAATAAAGGTGCAGCATTAGAGATTGTCGGGTTTTATGAAGTTAGTACAGTTATTTTGATTTCGTACGTAGGACTGATATTTAATGCCATGGCGATCGATTTTTATCCCAGATTGACTAGCATAAACGAAAATCATTCTGAGATGAAAAATCTAGTAAATCATCAAATTGAAATTGCTTTACTTTTGCTTACACCTGCCATATTGTTTCTTTATATTACAGCTCCTTACTGGATTGAATTGTTGTATTCAAAAGATTTTTTACCCGTTAATATGATTCTTAAAACGGGGCTTTTTGCAATGATTATAAAGGCGGTAATTTGGCCACTAGGGTTTGTAATTTTGGCCAAAGGCGATAAAAAACAGTATTTTATTCAAGAATTACTAGGTGATTTTTTAAATGTAAGCTTAACCATTTTATCGTATAATTATTTTGGACTTTTAGGTATAGGACTTGCCAGTATTCTGAATTTTAGCTTGTATGGTTTTTATGTCTATCGAGTTGTGAATAAAAAATATGGATTTAGTTTCAAAGTAGCGTGTGCTAAAATTATAGTGTTTTCACTATTTGTGGGAGCTGCAAGTTGTTTATGTCTATTTTATTTTTCAAACTTTACTGCGCAGATCATCATTTCTATATTGCTTGTTTTTTCGCTTGTGTATTCGTTTCGAGGAATTGATAAGCGGGTGGGCTTGAGAAATTACTATTTGAAAATTAAAAATAAATTTTGACCTCGAGTAGTAATTTAAAATCTTCACACAATTAACGATAGCTACCTGATTGAAGTTTTTTACATCTACAAAACTCAAAAAAAGTCTAAAATTGAAAGTATAATAATTGTATGCAAATCGAACTTTGCTCAGCAGTCCTATTTAATTGAATGAACGCGTTTTGATAGAATCAAAATACTAGGAAACAAAATCGGTTAAATCAGTATCTAAAAAAATTGTAATTATAGTCTTAGCTTTATCGCAAGTAAACTATATTTCAAGAGCAGCATGTAATCGGCTGTTTTACAGGCTAAAATCAGTTCAAAATGAATTCGTTTTAAAACAGCTTTATTCTCTTTTTTTGTTTTGTTAAGTGCAATTGCCTTTTTTAGAATTAAATAAGTAGAGTGGTTTATTTTTCGGCCTCGAGCATCATTTTTCTTAAAAAAATGGGTTCCTAATGAATTTTCAACCGTCCTTTTTTGAATTAAAATGGCATCAATAAAATCGAAATCATACATTCGAGATGTGCGAATCCAAAAATCTAAATCTTCATAAGCCAGCGACTCGTCATAACCATTTAAAGAATCAAACACTGATTTTTTTACCATCGATGAAACCGAGCACATACAATCACCACCACTAAGAATGGATTCGTAAATATCACCCGTGAGTCTGGAAGTTACTACTTTTTTAAGATGGTTTACAGGGAAATAATAAGAATCAAAAACTCCTTTTTCAGTGATTAATGCAGCATTGCCATAGACAACACCAAGGTTTTTATAAGCTGTATTTTTATAAGCATTTATTTGTGAGCTCACACAATGTGGCAATAAAACATCATCAGCCGCCAAGTCAATGATGAATTCACCTTGGGCTTTTTTCAAGGCTTTATTGAACGATTTCGTGCTTCCTAAATTAAAGTCGTTTGCAATAAATTGAATTTTCGGGAAATCAAGTCGCCATTTTTCGATTACTGCTCTCGAGTTATCTGTACTACAATCATCAACAATGATCAGTTCTATACAAGGATAATCTTGATTAATTACTGAAAACAAACTCTCCAAGATATAATCCTGCTGATTGTAACATAAGCAAATAATGGTGACCAATGGATTGACTTGCATATTTTTTTAAAAGAGTTATATTTGATACGAAAATAAGAAATCGATAATGATATTGCCCAACAAAAAAATTAAAATTGCTTTAATTGGTTATCGATTAAGTATTGGCGGAGCCGAAAAGGTGATGGCCACACTGTCTCATTTTTTTGAAAAACAAGGATTAGAGGTTCATAATATTATCGTTCTCGATTCCGTATCGTATGCCTATTCCGGGAAATTAGTTAATTTAGGTAAGCAGAAAAATGCATCCAACAACTTTTTTAATAAATGGAAACGGTTCACTTTTCTTAGAAAATGCCTAGTCGAAAACCAATTTGATTTCATTATCGATTTCCGATTTAGAGTAAAACCCATTCAAGAAGTGCTCATTGCAAAGTGGCTTTATAAAACGAAAACTATTTTTACTGTTCATAGTTTTCTAATAGATCATTACCTGCCAAATTGGACTTTTCTTAGCCGCTTTATGTACGGAGATTGTTATAAAATAGTCAGTATTTCGGATGAATCCAAAGCATTAATACAGAATAAACACCAGTTAAAAAATGTTATCCGAATTTATAATCCAATTGATATTGATGAAATTACCCTAAAAAGCAAAGAGAAAAGTGAGCTTGAATTTGATTGTATTATTAGCATGGGCCAAATGGAAACCAACATCAAACAATTTGATAAATTGATTGAAGCATATTCCAAATCTATTTTACCAAAAACCGGTATTCATTTGGTTTTGCTGGGCGATGGAGAACAAATGCAAATGCTCTTAAATGTGGCCAAAACAAGAAATGTAGTTGATAAAGTACATTTTTTGGGCTACCAGGACAATCCATTTAAATATTTAAAAAAGGCGCGATTTTTTGTTTTAAGTAGTTTGTATGAAGGTTTGCCCAATGTTATTCTAGAATCTTTGGCTTGCGAAACACCAGTCGTAGCTTTTGATTGTTCATCTGGACCACGCGAAATGATTCAGCATAAGGAAAATGGATTGTTGGTTGCAAACCAAGATGTTGAAAAACTTGCTGAAGCAATGAATTTATTGGTAGAAGATGAAAATTTATATCGATATTGCAAGCAAAATGCATTGCAAAGTGTGCAATCTTTTTCGGTTTCAAGTATCGGAAAACAATGGTTGGATCTTATGAAAATTAGCTTAAAATAGAACTATGACTACACTCAGAGACATACAGCTGTTGCAAATTCCTGTTGTAGAGGATAGGCGTGGGAATTTAGCATTTATTCAAGAGGATATTGTGCCATTTGAATTTAAGCGCGTGTACTACCTTTTTGATGTGCCTAGCAATTCGTTTAGAGGCGGTCATTCGCACATCAATCAATCCGCAGTATTAATCGCTTTGAGCGGCAGTTTTGAAGTAATTTTAAATGATGGAACAGAGAAAAAATCATTTCTACTGAACAAACCTAATATTGGGTTGTATATCCCAACGGGAATTTGGAGAGAATTAGATAATTTTTCTTCGGGAGCAGTGTGTTTGGTTTTGGCTTCTGATGTATATGACGAAGAAGATTATATTCGGGATTTTGATCAGTTTATGATTTCAAAAAAATGAAACTTTTATACGTTGTTCCCAACATAAATAACGAAGGAGGTGTAGCCAGAGTCCTTTCAGTAAAAGCGAATTATCTGGTTGAAAAATTGGGATATGAAGTTCATATTCTGACTCAAAACGAGGGTTTTTATCCGTTGTTCTATACTTTTAATTCCAATATTATTTTTCACGATATAGTTTTAAAAGGAAATTTATTTCAGTTTTTCAATTCATTCTCCAAAGGGTTAAAAACTAAAATTAATACCATTCAGCCCGATGTCATTGTCGTTTGTGATAATGGTTTGAAAGCATATTTGATTCCTTTTATTTTAAAAAATAAAATTCCTATTGTGTTAGAAATGCACAGTTCTAAGTTTATCGAGGAAAGAGAATCAAAGGATAATTTCCTGACGAAAGTCATATCTAATGGTATTAGCATTTTTAAAAAAACAGGAATACATAAATACGATCGATTTGTTGTTATAACTAGCGAAAACATTGCTGAATGGAATATTAAAAATACAATTGTTATACCGAATCCTTTATGGTTTACTCCCGCTAAAACAAGTACTTTAGAAAATAAAAAAGCTATTGCCATAGGAAGGCACTCGTATGAAAAAGGATTTGATAGATTGTTACAAATCTGGGAAAAAGTAGTTGTAAAATACCCCGATTGGATATTAGAAATTTACGGTAAAGCATCAGAAAGTGTCGATTTAAAATCATTGGCTGAAAATCTAAATATTTCAGATAATGTTGTTTTTCATAAACCAGTTCAAGATATTGAACATAAATATGTAGAAGCTTCATTTTATCTGATGACATCTCGATTTGAAGGTTTTGGAATGGTGTTAATCGAGGCCATGGCATCTGGATTGCCTTGTGTAGCTTATGATTGTCCGTGTGGGCCGAGAGGTGTTTTAACTCATGGCAAAGATGGATTTTTAATTGAAAACGGTAACGAGATGGATTATGTAAATGCAGTCGAGACTTTAATCGAGAATATAAAATTAAGAGAAGAAATGGGCGAAAAGGCAAAAATGTCCAGTGAAAAATACCAGGTCGATTCTATTATGGAAACTTGGGATCAGTTATTTATCGGACTCAAAAAGAATTAATTTTTTTGTTGTAATGAGCATAAATAGCCCACTCGAAACCAATTAAAAACAAATAAATTAGGATATTTCCCAGTCAGATTTTTAATAAAAAATGATTCGAAAACGGAATGTAATTTTGAAATAATATAAGTAAGTCTTGTTCTGTTTAAAAAATGATACAATTGAATCAGTCTCACAAATTCAATATCAATTTTTTCTTCTTCGTACAGTGAAATCAAATTCTCCAAAGACGCTTTGGTCTTATTCAAATAAACGAGATTAGTATCAATATCTCCATGTTCAACTGGGTTTTCTGTGTGATTTACTTTGCATTTTAGCAAGCTTATCTCGAACGCCAATTGCGTATCATCGTGACCGTATTTCTTGCTGTTCGTGTCAAATTTTATTTTGTTGAAAAGCACTTTTTTGATTACAGTATTGTTGAAAAGTAGCGATTGATACGTTTTTTTCTTCCGGTTTGGTGCAGATTTGTCCTCAATAAATTTTCCGTATTTCCAACGTAGTTTTTGATGGTTAGAAGGACATTTTTCAGGATGCAACCTTCCGCCATAAACAACATCAAAATCCTGAAGAGTTTCAACGTATTTTTTTATGAAATTGTCATGAATAATTATAGAGTCCCCATCGATAAAAAGCAAGTAATCAAATTTTGCTTGTGCGGCAAGGGAATTTCGGTTTGCGCGATGTGCTAGATTTTCTTTTAAAGAGACAAAACTACAATTAGACAGTTCGTTTACGTGTTCATTGAAAGCGTTTAAACTTGAATTAGAAGCGTCGTCTTGGCAAAGAATTTCAAAATCTATTCCGCAATCCGTACATTGTTTGTGCAACGCTACAACAAGAGGAAACACATTGTAATTGTATATTGGAACAAGAATAGAAAGCATTATGCCGTTCGTTGAACTACTTCAAAGATTTTAGCATCTTCACATTTTAATGTTTTTGAAGGGAATTTCATCAACAAAGCATAATCATGCGTCGCCATAATAATGGTTTTTCCGTTGGCATTGATTTTCTTTAAAACCTCCAACACTTCGGCACTGGTTTGTGGATCAAGGTTTCCAGTTGGTTCATCAGCAAGGATTAATTCGGGGTCATTTAACAAAGCACGTGCAATAGCCACCCTTTGTTGTTCTCCTCCAGAAAGTTGATGCGGCATTTTTTTGCCAAAATCTTTCATCCCCACTTTATTTAATACTTCTTCAATTTTATTTTGCATTTCTGTGATGTCTGTCCAGCCAGTTGCTTTCAATACAAAAAGCATATTAGCATCTACGGTGCGATCTGGAAGTAATTTGAAATCTTGAAAAACGATTCCAATTTTACGTCTTAAAAACGGAATGTCATCTTCTTTTAGCGTTGCTAAATCATAGTCTACAATGTTTCCTTCTCCTTCAGTCAAAGGTAAATCAGCATATAATGTTTTCATTAAACTACTTTTTCCAGAGCCTGTTTTTCCTATGATGTATAGAAATTCTCCGTGTTTAACCTCTAAATTTACTTCTGATAAAATAGATTTTCCTTCTTGATATATCGTTACATTTTTTAGAGACAGTACAGCTTGTGACATAATTTACATTTGTTTATTGGGTAAAAGTAATAAGATAACGGTTCTATTCAAAATAAATTCTGTTCTATGAGACACAATTTAGAAAATTACGGATAATATGCCAAAGCAGTTGCATTTACAGGGCGAAATCGCAGTGTGTGGAAAGTTAAATTCATCTGTGTTAAAAAAAATGTTTATAATAAAAACTAATAACGATTCGTTATAGACTGCAGAATATGATACATTTGAATTATTAAAATAAATTACAATGCGTAAAATTTCTTGGTTCCATTTTATATTGATTTTCATGGTCACTGTGGCTGTTTCGGCACAAAAATCTATGATATATACTCACGATTCTAAAGATTTTAACAAAGCAGTAGCGTTATTTAAGGATGATCAATATGCCTCTGCGCAAATCATTTTCAATAAAGTAAAGGAAACTGCGACTACCGAAGAGCTAAAATCGGATTGTGCATATTATGCCGCCAATTGTGCCATTCGAACCAATCAATCCAATGCAGATGAGTTGATGGAACAATTTGTTTCGGAATATCCTACAAGTGTTAAACAAAATCAGGCTTACATTGAGGTGGCTCATTTTCATTTTAGCCAGGGGAATTATCCGCAAGCACTACAATGGTTTGATAAAGTAGATGAAAGTAGTTTGAGCAGATCAGACCTAGACAAATTCAATTTCCAGAAAGGCTATAGTTTTTTTAATGCCAAAAAGAAAAAAGAAGCAATCGTTTATTTGAACAAAGTCGTAAACTCATCAGAATATGGTTCTCAGGCTAAGTATTACTTAGGGTTTATGGCTTATGAAGGCGATGATTACAAGCAAGCTACCAAGTATTTTGATGAAGTTTCAGGGGAAGAAAAATACAAAGAAAAGCTATCGTACTATCAAGCCGATATGAATTTTAAGTTGGGGAATTTTCAAAAAGCGATCGATTTAGGACAGAAAGCAATGGCCAAATCTACACCTTTAGAAAAATCTGAACTGAGTAAAATCATTGGTGAAAGCTATTTTAATTTAAAGCAATATGATACATCCATTCCATATTTAGTAGCTTACAAAGGAAAAAAAGGAAAGTGGAACAATACAGATTTTTACCAATTAGGCTATGCGCATTACAAACAAAAAGATTATGAAAGTGCCATCGCGCAATTCAATAAAATAATTGGTGGTAAAGATTTTGTAGCGCAGAATGCTTATTATCATTTGGGAGAAAGTTATCTCAATACCGATAAAAAACAACAAGCTTTGAATGCTTTTAAAAATGCTTCGGAAATGGAGTTTGATTTGGCCATTCAAGAAGATGCCAGTTTGAATTATGTTAAATTAAGTTATGAATTAGGAAATTCGTATCAAAGTGTACCAGCTGTTTTACAATCTTTTTTGAAAAAATATCCAGAAAATTCAAGCCGTGCTGAGGTTGAAAAGCTATTAATTGATTCCTATATTTCTTCTAAAAATTACAAAGAAGCATTAGTTTTATTAGAAAAAAATAAATCACCAGCAAATAAATTAGCGTATCAAAAAGTGCTTTTTTATCGTGGTTTAGAATTGTACACTGACGAAAATTATCAGGATGCCTTGAAAATGTTTTCGAAATCGATAGTCGAACAAAAAGATCCAATTTTCACTGCTCGTGCTACGTTCTGGAAAGGAGAAACAGAGTATGTTTTGAATGAATTCAAGGAAGCTTTGCTAAGTTTTAAGCAGTTTATTGGTGCAAGTCAAGCCAGCACCACGCCAGAATTTAAAAATAGTAATTACAATATTGCGTATACGTATTTCAAATTGAAAGAATATGAACAAGCGGGGAATTATTTCCAAAACCAAATAGAAAAAGCACCTTCGGATAAAGTACGTTTGAATGATTCGTATTTGCGTTTAGCAGATTGCCGTTTTGTGACTTCAAAATACGGTTCTGCAATGGATGCGTATACTAAAGTGATTGAGTCTAAAAGTGTAGATGCGGATTATGCGTATTTCCAAAAAGCAATTTCCTACGGTTTTATGTCTAAAAATGACAAGAAAATTGACGAGATAAATGCTTTTTTGCAATTGTATCCAAAATCAGAATACAGAGACGATGCACTTTTTGAATTGGCCAATACCTACGTTGCCGAAAATCAAAATGACCTTGCGGTAAAAACGTATGACAGATTAAATACGGAATTCAAAAAAGGTTCTTTCACTTCCAGAGCTATTTTGCGTCAAGGGTTAGTGTATTACAACACCGACAAAGATGATCAAGCATTAGCCAAATTTAAAAAAGTGGCAGCTGATTTTCCGCGAACTCCAGAAGCGCTTGAAGCAGTAGCAACTGCGCGATTGATTTATGTAGACAATGGCAGAGTAGATGAATATGCGACTTGGGTTCGAACCTTAGATTTTGTAGCTGTAACCGATGCTGAATTAGATAATGATACCTATCAAGGCGCCGAAAAACAATTTCAACAAAACAACACCAAGCAAGCCATAGCGGGATTTAACGGGTATATAAATCAGTTTCCTCGTGGAATTCATGCTTTGCAGGCGAATTATTATTTAGCACAACTGCATTATGCTGAAGGTGCTGAGAGTAAATCAATTCCTAATTATGAATATGTGATTGCGCAATCCAGAAGTGAATTTACAGAACAATCGTTGTTGCGATTGGCTCAAATTTCCCTCAAAAATAAGGAATATGAAAAAGCAATTCCGGTTTTAATTCGATTGGAAAACGAGGCAGAACTTGCTCAAAATAAAACATTCGCACAATCAAATTTGATGAAATCCTATTATGATAAAAAAGATTATGCTAATTCTGGTATTTATGCAGAAAAGGTTTTAATAAATCCAAAAACAGATAGCAATGTAAAAAGTGATGCTCAAATTATCATCGCGCGTGCCGCAATTGAGACGGGTGATGAAGATAAAGCGAAAGTAGCTTACGCCAAATTAATGACGATTGCCAAAGGAGAATTAGCTGCTGAAGCCTTGTATTATGATGCTTATTTCAAAAATAAAGACGAGAAATTTGAAGCTTCGAACATAGCAGTTCAAAAGTTAGCAAAGAGTTATTCTAGCTATAAATATTTTGGAGCCAAAGGATTAGTCCTAATGGCTAAGAATTTTTACGGATTGAAAGACAGTTATCAAGCAACTTACATTCTAGAAAATGTCATTCAAAATTTCACTGATTTTTCAAACGTGGTTGCCGATGCTCAAAAAGAACTAGACCGAATCAAAACGGAAGAATCCAAAACGAATTCATCCATTACTAAGTAGAGAGTTTCTTGCCTAAACTAAACAAATAAAGTCATCAAGATGAAAATAAGATTTCTAATTCCAATTTTGTTATTAACATTTTTAATATCCTCGGCACAAGCTACTTATTATAAAATGCCTAATGGAAAAATATTAAACCAATTATCGTATGATAATGTTAAAGATAATCTTTCAAAAAACGGAAAAATTGAAGAGTTTTTTTTACATTCTGAAATAAGAAATGATTCTACAATAAATACGGTAAAATTAACGGTACTGCAGATAAAAGACGAAAACGGGAATTATTTTGATCCGTATTCAAAGCAAAAAGAAAATATTGGAAAATATTTTTCTATTGAAAAATTCAAAAAAGGGAATGGTGAAAAATATACTAAAGGTAGTTTGTTAGATAGGCCGACTCTTATTAATTTTTGGTTTACAAGTTGTGTTCCTTGTATTAAAGAAGTGCCAGTTTTAAATAAATTAAAAGAAAGATTTGACAAATCTATAAATTTTATTGCAATTACATTCGATAATGATCAGAGGGTACAGGCCTTTTTAAAAAACAAAAAATTTAATTTTGAACATATAGTTGACTCAAAACAACAAATTATGGACTTGGGTGTAGAGGCATATCCAATGACTATATTATTAGATAAAGAAGGAATAATACTGAATGTTTATGGAGAACTTACTGAAGGAGAACTAGACGAGCAATTGAAAGTATTGATATATTCTTTAAAATAACTGTAATTGATGTTTTTCACTATCAGAAAATGAAAATATGATTTATTTCAATATTTTGTATTGCTACCTCCGATAAGATTAATGTTAATAAAGAAAAATGAAAGTGCAAACAAAAAATACTGGTATTAAATACTAGATTAATTTAAAAATACAATGAATCTACCTTTTTACATCGTTGATGTTTTTACAGAAAAAAAATACGCAGGCAATCAACTGGCTGTTTTCTTAGATTCACATTCTTTAAGTACTGAACAGATGCAGCTAATTGCGCGCGAAATCAACTTTGCAGAAAGCACTTTTATTACAAAATTTGATGGTCAAAAGTACTCAGCTACGATTCGCATATTCACGCCAGAACATGAAATGCAATTTGCGGGACATCCTATCATAGGAACTTCATGGGTTTTGATGAATAAAACATTCGAAAATAAACCAGATAAAATTGCAATTTCAGTTCCCGTAGGTGAAATTCCAGTACGTCAAGTGGGAGATTTGGTATGGTTACAAGCTGCTCAACCTCAGTTTTTGGATACTTTTTCAAAAGAAGATTTCACTACTTTCAGCAATTTAGGTAGTACTGATTTTGAGGATGCATTTCCTATTCAGGAAGTGACTACTGGAAGTGCTTTTGTAATTGTTCCTCTCAAAAATATCAAGGTATTAGAGCGTTTAATTATCGATAAGGATAAAATGAACGATTGGTTGCAGGCAAATTGTAAAACTAGTCACAGAGCCTTGTATTTTTATTGTTTAGAAGATGCAAAACTCAGTAGTAGGATGCTTTGTGTCGAGAACAATCAACTGATAGAAGATGCAGCTACTGGTAGTGCCAGTGCGTGTTTGCAGGCTTTTCTTTTAAAATATCATGCGCCAGACATTCAAATTATCAATCACCAGGGGGAATACATCAACAGACCGTCACAAATTTATTTTGATGGAAAATTGACTAATAATGATTTTGATATCAATATTGGCGGTAAGTCGCAATTCATTGCAAAAGGCGAATGGAAAGTTTAAAAAATAAGATTAGAAGCATTAGAAATAAGAAGTAAAAAAATAAAACATGACAGTTAAACAATTAAACATAAAATCATTAACAAATACAGCAGTAACGTTTACGGCTCCTTTCCCTCCGGGAAGTGTGGGATTGGGGATTTTATTTCTTTTATTTTTCCAGTTTTCATTTGCACAAAAGAAAGAGCAAATAGGAACCGAAACTGTAAATGTAGTTAAACCGTACACGCCAAAAATTTCGGATGCTTTTAAACCAAAAGAAATTCCGGAACTCGATGAAGAGGAAACGGCCCAAAAAGAAAAGATTAAGTATACCATTTTCTCTTTTCCTGTAGCATCTACTTTTACACCTTCAAAAGGAAAAGCAGAAGGAGTAGAAAAAGAAAAACAAGCACTTTTATATAAAAATTATGCCACATTTGGGGTGGGGAATTATGGAACTTTCATTGGGGAGTTATTTGTAAATCATGATATCAGTAACACAGATTATGTAGGAGGCATGTTTCGCCATCATTCTTCCGAAGGCGGCATACAAAATGTGGCACTTGACAATCGCTTTTATGATACTTCACTAGACTTGATGTATGGTTCCAATCAAAGAGATGTATCCTGGAATTTAGACTTAGGGTATCAAAATCAAATATACAATTGGTACGGATTGCCAACCTATTTTGGGAGTAGTTTAACGCCACAAGATAAAGCGACTTTGATTAATAGTATCAGTCCGCAGCAAACGTATGGAACGTTATCATTAGGCGGTAATATTGGTTTTAACGAAAGTATTTTAAACAAAGCAAGCTTTCAGTATCATCACTTTTCGGATGCTTCGGGATCTTCTGAAAACCGATTTTATGCAAAGCCAACGGTAACATTTGATGTTATGGAAAGTGCCGTAAAAACAAATATTATTGTTGATTATGTGGGCGGAAGTTTCAAGAATAATTATTCTAAAACAAATACGGAGCGTGTAAAATATGGTTTTACCAATTTTGGAATTGTTCCGAGTTTTGTGATCAAAGAGGACGATTGGACGCTGAATATTGGAGCTGGTTTGTTTTACAGTATGGATAATGTGAACAGCAATAATAAATTTTTAGTGTATCCGCAATTCAATGCGTCGTATAAAGTGGTTGGTGATTTGATGATTTTTTATGCTGGTGCCGAAGGAAATTTAGAACAGAACTCCTATATGGACTTTGTAAATGAAAATCCATTTGTATCGCCAACATTAACAGTCGCACCTACAGACAAGCAATATGATATTTTTGCGGGATTAAAAGGTAAATTGACTAATACAGTAAGTTATAATGTCAAAGCGTCCTATGTAAACGAAAGAAATAAAGCCTTGTTTCGAAGCAATGATTATGCAGCAAATGCCGATTATGCTTACGGGAATTCCTTTCAAGTAGTGTACGATGACATGTTAACGTTACGTTTTTATGGGGAGCTAAAAGCTGATTTTTCTGAAAATGTATCTTTTGGGATCAACGGAACTTTTAGTAGTTATACGAATGATGTACAACAAGAAGATTGGAATTTGCCTACGATTCAGGTGGGCTCTAATTTGGATGTATCCATAACTAAAAAATGGTTTGCAGGTGCCAATCTTTTTTATGTTGGCGAGCGAAAAGATTTTACAGTATTGGCATTTGAACCGGCGTATATAGAGGGAACTGCGACTTTAAAATCGTATTTTGATGTCAATGCAAATGTTGGATTTAAATACAGTGATCGATTGACTGCTTTTGCCAGAGCAAATAATATCACTAATAATGCCTACCAAAAATGGCAAAATTATCCAGTGCAAGGATTTCAAGTGATTCTGGGAGTGAACTATAAATTTGATTTTTAAATCCCCACCCCAGCCCTCCCCAAAGGGTAGGGAGCCAAAATGTAAAACAATCTTCGCTTTTTTTATTAAAAAATTTTGAAAGCCTGACAGGGTTTTGAATCCTGTCAGGCTTGTAATTCTACTTATGACTTTCAAACAAAAAATACATACCCATTATTTGCAATTAGTTCAGGATCGAATCGATGTTTTCAAAGATATGATTGTGGCCCTAACCGAAGATTCTAAGAACGATGCCAAAGGTTCTGCCGGAGACAAACACGAAACCGCTTTGTCAATGATGCATATTGAGCAGGAAAAACTCAATCGTAAATTGAGAGAAGTATTGGATCAAAAAACAGTTTTAGACAAAATTGATGCTACTTCAAATGCTGAGATTATTATTGTGGGGAGTTTGGTTAAAGCAAACGGAATTTATTTATACTTAAGTGTCGCACTTCCAAAAATTGCTGTTGATGGTATCAATGTTATCGCATTATCACCTCAATCTCCCTTAGGAAATAAACTGATGGGCAATCAAGAAGGTTTTACTTTTGAAATTAATGATACAAAGTATTTAGTGGAGGAAATTAAATAAGAACTAAACACTTCATTATCGACTAGATTCGGATATCATTTTTAATATCTGCAACTTCATGTTGCTCCTTGTTCATTTTAAATTACATTTTAGATACAAATACTATTTTTTGATTATCATTTATAACCAAAAATAGTATTTATGTTTTTCAATTAGAACTATAACGCCACCTTTGCTTTATCAAAATAAATAAATTTTTTTAAAAAATATAGCGTTATGTGTGGAATAGTATGTGCCTTTGACCTCAAACAAAAAGCGGAAGTTTTGAGACCGCAAGTATTAGAAATGTCTAAAATTATTCGTCATCGTGGACCAGATTGGAGTGGAATTTTTAGCAATGAAAAAGCGATTTTATCTCACGAGCGTTTGGCTATTGTAGATCCAGCTTCGGGAAAACAACCTTTACTCAGTGAAGATAAACAATTGGTTTTAGCAGCAAACGGTGAAATTTATAACCACAGAGAATTACGTAAACAATTTGAAGGCAAGTACAAATTCCAAACCGAAAGTGATTGCGAAGTAATTTTAGCTTTGTACAAAGAAAAAGGACCTCATTTTATAGATGAAATGAATGGGATTTTTGGATTTGCTATTTATGATGTAGAAAAAGATGAGTATTTTGTTGCTCGGGATCACATGGGAATTATTCCATTATACATTGGTTGGGATGAACACGGAACTTTTTATGTGGCTTCTGAGTTGAAAGCGCTAGAAGGATATTGTACAAAGATCCAATTGTTTCCTCCAGGACATTATATGACAAGCAAAGACGGGGAATTTGTACAATGGTATAAAAGAGAATGGATTGATTACGATGCCGTAAAGGATAATGAAACAAACATTCAAGATATAAAAGTAGCTCTAGAAGCTGCGGTTCACAGACAATTGATGAGTGATGTGCCTTACGGCGTTTTACTTTCTGGAGGATTAGATTCTTCTATTACTTCGGCTGTAGCCAAAAAATATGCGCAAAAACGTATCGAATCTGGGGATGTTGCTGATGCTTGGTATCCGCAATTGCACTCTTTCTCTGTTGGTTTAGAAGGTTCACCAGATTTGGCTGCTGCACAAATCGTGGCGGATCATATAGGAACGATTCACCACGAAATTAAATTCACTATACAAGAAGGCTTAGATGCGGTTAAAGATGTGATTTACAATTTAGAAACTTATGATGTGACTACCATTAGAGCCTCGACACCCATGTGGTTAATGGCGAGAGTGATCAAATCAATGGGGATCAAAATGGTATTGTCGGGTGAAGGAGCAGATGAACTTTTTGGAGGATATTTGTATTTCCACAAAGCGCCAAACGCAAGGGAATTTCATGAAGAAAACGTACGCAAATTAGGGAAATTGCACATGTATGACTGTTTGCGTGCGAATAAAAGTTTAGCAGCATGGGGAATTGAAGGGCGAGTTCCGTTTTTAGATAAAGAATTCATGGATGTGGCGATGCGCATCAATCCACAAGATAAAATGATTAATGCAGAGCATCCAATGGAAAAATGGGTCCTTCGTAAAGCTTTTGAAGAGATGTTGCCACCAAGTGTAGCTTGGAGACAAAAAGAACAATTTAGTGATGGCGTTGGATACGGATGGATCGATACCTTGAAAGCTACAGTTGCTATTGAAATTTCAGATGAACAATTAGCCAATGCAAAATATAAATTTCCTTTACAAACGCCTACATCAAAAGAGGAATATTACTACCGTTCTATTTTTCATGAACATTTTCCGAGTGATGCCGCAGCTTTGTGCGTACCACAAGAAGCAAGTGTAGCATGCAGTACAAAAATTGCTTTAGAATGGGATGAAGCCTTCAAAAACATGAACGATCCTTCCGGAAGAGCAGTCGCGAGTGTGCATGATGATGCGTATGTGAAAGCATAAACAGATAATAAACAGGATTTTATAAATAGACGAACGCTCTCTTATTTGAGGGCGTTTTTTTATTGTAGTAATCATAATGGTCAAGTTACAAATTCAAAAATTTCTTTTAATTCCGTTTGTTTTAAATAATTCGGTTCAGTTTTTTTATATTAGCCTAACTAAATTTTTTATTATGAAATCTATTTCACTCTACCTAGCTTTAATTTTGATGATCTCCTGTGATCAAAAAAATAAAATTTCTGTCGATACTATAATTACTGATGCAACAATTTACTCAGTAAACAACTCTTTTCAGGAGTTTTCTGCAATGGCTATTGATAAAGGAAAAATTGTAGCTATTGGTTCAAATAGTGACATATCAAAACAATACGAATCTAAAAATACAATCGATGGGGATGGCAAGTTTATTTATCCAGGATTAATTGATGCGCATTGCCATTTTTACAGCTATGGATTAAGCTTGCAAGAAGCTGATTTGCGCGGTACTAAAAGTATGGCTGAAATCGTTAGCCGTTTGCAAGCATTTCAAAAGGATAAAAAACCAACTTTTATTGTGGGTAACGGCTGGGATCAAAACGATTGGCAAGTAAAAAAGTATCCTACAAAAGCCGATTTAGATGCGGCATTTCCTGATATTCCAGTTGTTTTAAATAGGGTAGATGGTCACGCTATTATTGTAAACAGTAAAGCCTTGCAGATGGCGGGTATTACAAAAAACACGAATGCTGATGGTGGTCAAATAGAAATTGCAAATGGAGAGCCAACAGGAATTTTAGTGGATAATCCGATGGAATTGGTTTTTAAAATAATTCCAAAACCAACACGAAAAATACAAATAGCAGCTTTATTAGATGCTGAAAAAGTAATGTTCGATTATGGATTAACTACTGTAAACGATGCTGGTTTAGATCCAGATATCATCAACCTAATGGATAGTTTGCAAAAAGCAAAATTAATGAAGTTGAACGTATATGCTATGATCACAGCCAACCAAAAGAATATTGATTTGTACCTTAAAAAAGGAATTTACAAAACAGATAATTTGAATGTGCGTTCATTCAAGATGTACGGCGACGGTGCACTGGGTTCGCGTGGCGCTTGTATGCACAAACCATATTCGGATAAACCAGATCAATACGGTGCTTTATTGGCGCCAATTTCAGGATTAAAAGATGTTGCCATGCAAATTGCAGCTTCAAAATTTCAATTGAATACGCACGCTATTGGAGATTCAGCTAACACAGTGATTTTGAAGATTTACAGCAAAGCTTTGGCTGGAACCAAAGACCGAAGATGGAAAATTGAACATGCCCAAGTGTTGCGAGAAGTAGATTTTGATTATTTCAAATTCGGAATTATTCCCTCGGTACAGCCTACTCATGCTACATCAGATATGTATTGGGCTGAAGACAGATTGGGAAAAAAAAGGTTAAAAAATGCCTATGCGTATAAAAAAATGCTACAAAAAGCGGGGACTATTGCATTGGGAACTGATTTCCCGGTTGAGGAAGTGAACCCGATGCTTACTTTTCATGCAGCAGTAGCTAGAAAAGATACAAAAGAATATCCAAAAGGTGGTTTTCAAATGGAAAATGCGCTTTCAAGAGCAGAGACTTTGAGAGGAATGACACTGTGGGCGGCGTATTCTAATTTTGAAGAAAAAGAAAAAGGAAGTCTGGAAGTAGGTAAATGGGCTGATTTTGTGATGTATGACCAAGATTTGATGAAAGTAGAAGAGAATAAATTAGTAAAAATGAAACCTACAGCAACCTATTTAAAAGGTCAGAAAGTGAAATAAGGTGGTAAGAAAGATTTTATCTTCTTATTCATGATCAAAGATAGATTTTGAGTTACATTTTAAATCTAAAAGTTAAGTTTTAGTAACAAATAGTAATTAATAGTTGAAATCATATTTCGTATCGGTAGTAGTTGGCGCATATTTGTCAACTTGCAATTAAAAGAATTAAAATAGGGAACTATGTGCGGAATATTAGCGATCATTGGTAAAGGAAAAGAGGAGCAGCTAGTAAGGGATCTCTCTAAAAGATTGGCTCATAGAGGTCCAGATGAAAACGGTTTGTTTATTACTGAAAAAGGATATTTTTTAAGTCATGAACGGCTTTCTATTGTAGATTTAAGTACTGGAAAGCAACCCATTCAAGGGACTACCACTGCTTATATGGTTCATAATGGAGAAATTTACAACCACAAAGAACTTCGTTCTAGTATTTTGAAAGGACATACTTTTAGAACGCAATCAGACTCAGAAGTAATCGTGCATTTGTACGAAGAATTTGGCTTTGATTTTTGTGATAAACTGGACGGCGATTTTGCTTTTGTCATAGTTGATGGAGATAATTATATGGCCGCTCGCGATCCATTAGGCGTGAAACCCTTATATTATGGTTTAGACGAACGAGGAAGAATTTATTTTGCCTCCGAAATGAAAGCTATTGTTGATCAATGTAAAACGTGTTCTACGTTTCCTCCCGGGCATTATTACACGGCCAATACGGGTTTTGTAAAATATTTTAGACCTGAATTTGAAAATTTTGAGAAAGCAAATCAAGAAACAGATTTTGCACTAATTAGAAATACACTGATAAAAGCTACCCAAAAAAGACTAATAGCAGATGTTCCTATTGGTGTCTTACTGTCAGGAGGTTTAGACTCTTCTTTGATAACGGCTATAGCAGCGAGATTACAAGCAGAAAGCGGAAAAAAATTACAGTCTTTCGCAATTGGTTTAGATGCTAATGCGCCTGACGTTGTAGCAGCTCGTAAAGTAGCGGCTTTTTTGAAAACAGAGCACAACGAAATTTACTTTACTGTCCAAGACGGAATTGAAATTATTCAGGAAGTGATACGGCAAATAGAAACCTATGACGTCATTACCTTACGAGCAAGTGTTCCTATGTATTTTGTTGCAAAAGCTATAAAAAAATCAGGGATTAAAGTGGTTTTGTCTGGTGAAGGTGCGGATGAAATTTTTGGAGGATATTTGTATTTTGCAAATGCCCCTTCGGTTGAAGATTTTCAGAAGGAAACCATCGAAAGAGTCCAAAAATTATTCACAGCTGATTTATTACGAGCAGATAAAGCAATGATGGCTCATGGTGTAGAGACTAGAGTTCCGTTTTTAGATAAAGAATTTTTAGATATTGCCATACGAATTAAAGCAGAAGAAAAAATGCCTAAGACGTATCATGGTAAAGAAAAATACATTTTGCGAAAAGCTTTTGATTTTCAGGACGATTCCTATCTTCCAGACGAAGTTTTATGGAGGCAAAAAGAACAATTTTCGGATGGTGTTGGGTATAATTGGATTGATGAATTGATTGATTATTGTGCAACACAAGTTACAGATGAGCAATTAGCTGGAGCTGCAATAGAGTTTCCGTATAATTCTCCTACAACTAAAGAAGCCTATTTTTACAGGTCTATTTTTAATAAGTACTATCCACAGATAATTGCTGCACAGACTGTTAGGAAATGGATTCCAAAATGGCAAGAAAATTTGGATCCAAGTGGAAGAGCAAATTCGGCACACATGCAAGCAGATACTGAAATTGCAAAAACAAGAGGTACTTTTTAACCCATTATTTTTGTTTTGCTTTAGATATAAAAATGCGCTCTAGTTGAAGCGCATTTTTTTCGTCTTATATGAACAAATGTTAATAACTTAAGTACTTAAAAAGGTATTTTAACGGTTATATAATTTGTGATTTTATATATTTGCCTGTTAGACAAAAATTACGTTTTTAGAATAAAATATATGAGCGAAGAAATCAAGAAGGACAATTATTCAGCGGATAGTATTCAGGCGTTAGAAGGAATGGAGCATGTAAGAATGCGACCATCGATGTATATTGGAGATGTAGGTGTTCGAGGACTACACCATTTAGTTTATGAGGTTGTAGATAACTCTATTGATGAGGCAATGGGTGGCCATTGTGATACCATCAGAGTCGATATTAATGAAGATGGATCTATTTCTGTTGAAGATAATGGACGTGGTATTCCGGTTGGTATTCATAAAAAAGAAGGTGTCTCAGCATTGGAAGTCGTAATGACTAAAATTGGTGCTGGAGGTAAGTTTGATAAAGATTCCTATAAGGTTTCTGGAGGACTTCACGGTGTTGGAGTTTCTGTAGTGAATGCTTTGTCCAATCATTTGAGAGCTACCGTTCACAGTAGTGATGGAAAAGTATACGAGCAAGAATATGAAAAAGGAAAAGCGTTGTATCCTGTTAAACAAATTGGAGAAACAACCAAAAGAGGAACAATCGTTACTTTTTATCCGGATCCAAGTATTTTTACGCAAACAATAGAGTATTCTTATGATACTTTATCCGCTCGTATGCGTGAATTATCTTATTTGAATAAAGGAATCACAATTACTTTTACTGATAAAAGAGAATTAGATAAAGATGGGAATTTTGTTTCTGAAATTTTTCATTCTGATGAAGGTCTAAAAGAATACATCCGTTATTTAGACGGGAACCGTGAGCCAATTATTGCGCACGTGATTTCTATGGACCATGAAAAAGGTGAAATTCCGGTTGAGGTTGCATTAATTTACAATACAAGTTATACAGAGAATATTTTCTCTTACGTAAATAATATCAACACACACGAAGGAGGAACGCACTTGCAAGGTTTCAGGACCGGTCTTACGAGATCGTTAAAGAAATATGCAGATGCATCTGGAATGTTAGATAAACTGAAATTTGATATTTCTGGTGATGACTTCCGTGAAGGTTTAACAGCTATTATTTCTGTAAAAGTTGCTGAACCACAATTTGAAGGACAAACCAAAACGAAATTAGGAAACAGAGAAGTTGTTTCTCCGGTTTCTCAAGCGGTGAGTGAAATGATTGAAAATTATTTGGAAGAAAATCCAAATGATGCACGTATCATTGTTCAAAAAGTAATTCTTGCAGCACAAGCGCGTCACGCAGCTAAAAAGGCACGTGAAATGGTACAACGCAAAACCGTAATGGGTGGCGGTGGATTGCCAGGGAAATTATCAGATTGTTCAGAGCAAGATCCTGCAAAATGCGAAGTATATCTTGTCGAGGGAGATTCGGCAGGAGGAACTGCAAAACAAGGTCGTGATCGTGCGTTTCAAGCTATTTTGCCATTACGTGGTAAGATTTTGAACGTAGAAAAAGCGATGCACCACAAGGTTTTTGAAAACGAAGAGATTCGAAATATATTTACTGCTCTTGGAGTTACAATAGGAACTGCCGAAGATAGTAAAGCCTTAAATATTGAAAAATTACGCTATCATAAAGTAATTATTATGTGTGATGCCGATGTCGATGGTAGTCACATTTCTACTTTAATCTTAACGTTCTTCTTCCGTTTTATGAAAGAATTAATAGAAGAAGGTCACGTATATATTGCCGCACCACCTTTATATTTAGTCAAAAAAGGAAACAAGAAAGAATACGCTTGGAATGACGTACAACGCGATCAGGCGAATGAACGAATGGGCGGAAGCGCAGGAATTCAACGGTATAAAGGTCTTGGAGAGATGAACGCGGAGCAATTATGGGAAACTACAATGGATCCAAGTTTCAGAACCTTGCGTCAGGTAACAATTGACAGTTTGGCGGAAGCCGATAGAGTTTTCTCTATGTTAATGGGAGACGAAGTACCACCAAGAAGAGAGTTTATTGAGAAAAATGCAGTCTATGCAAATATTGATGCGTAATAAATAAACTATTAACCACAGAAATTAACTAATAACCGAATAAACTTTAAAATATGAAAGTTACCATTGTAGGAGCAGGGAATGTAGGTGCAACCTGTGCAGACGTGATTTCTTATAGAGGAATTGCTAGCGAGGTAGTGTTGCTTGATATCAAAGAAGGTTTTGCTGAGGGTAAAGCGCTAGATATTATGCAATGTGCTACCAATACGGGTTTTAATACCAAAGTATCAGGCGTTACTAATGACTATTCTAAAACAGCAGGAAGTGATGTGGTAGTGATTACATCAGGAATTCCAAGAAAACCAGGAATGACTCGTGAAGAATTGATAGGAATCAATGCAGGAATTGTGAAAACAGTTGTTGAAAACGTACTGAAGTTTTCTCCGGATACAATAATAGTTGTGGTTTCTAATCCTATGGATACCATGACTTATTTAGCATTGAAAGCTACTGGATTGCCAAAAAATAGAATTATTGGTATGGGAGGAGCACTAGATAGTTCACGTTTTAGAACGTATTTATCTTTAGCTTTAGACAAACCGGCTAATGATATTTCAGCGATGGTTATCGGCGGGCATGGTGATACTACTATGATTCCCTTGACAAGATTGGCGTCTTATAATGGAATTCCAGTTTCACAATTTCTATCTGAAGAAGAATTGAAAAAAGTAGCTGCAGATACTATGGTTGGTGGAGCAACACTTACAGGTCTTCTTGGGACATCAGCTTGGTATGCTCCTGGAGCTTCAGTGGCTTTCTTGGTAGACAGCATTTTGAATGACCAAAAGAAAATGATCGCTTGTTCTGTTTTTGTTGAAGGAGAATACGGTCAAAATGATATTTGTATCGGTGTTCCTTGTATTATCGGTAAAAATGGTATCGAAGAAATTCTTGATATAGCCCTTAATGATGAAGAAAAAGCCTTGTTTGCAAAAAGTGCAGACGCGGTTAGGCAAATGAATGATGCCTTAAAATCGATTTTAGCGTAAAAAAATATACATATAACGAGGAAGACTGCTACTATGCAGTCTTTTTCTTGAGATTAATTAATAAATAAATTGGTTAATCTTAACGTTAATTATATATTTGCTCGGTTTAAAAAAATAATGTAGAACTGGATTTATCTTTATTTTGGTAAAAAAATGGATGCCAAGTCACATTTTATAAGGTTTAAAGCAAAAATAAATAAATAAAAATAATTAATTTTTAGTAATAATGCAGAATAAAGGACTTATTAAATTTTTCGCAATTCTATTTGCATTGGTAAGTATTTACCAACTTTCGTTCACTTTTGTAGCCAGTAAAGTAAAAAGCGATGCAAAATCTTTTGCAAATGGAAATGCTGACAAAGAAGTAAAATATTTAGATTCTATTGGTAAGGAAAAAGTATTCAATATTGGTTTTACTGATTTTACTTTTAATGAGGTAAGTGACAAACAAATCAATAAAGGTCTTGACTTAGAAGGAGGTATTAATGTGATACTTCAAATATCAGTTAAAGATATTTTAAAAGGATTATCCAATAATTCTAAAAATCCAATTTTCAATAAATCTTTGGCTGACGCAACTGCGGACATGCAAGGTAATAAATCATACCTGGATAAGTTTTTTGATGCTTTTGAAGCAAATTCAAAAGGAACGGTAAAATTAGCTTCTCCAGATATTTTTGCAAATAGAAGTTTGCAAGGTGAAGGTGGTGTTGATTTTCAAATGACAGATTCTGAAGTTCAAAAAGTAATCAAAAGAAAAGTTGAAGAATCTGTTGAGAGTGCTTTTGGTGTATTAAGAAAACGTATCGATCAATTTGGTGTAACACAACCTAATATTCAAAAATTAGGTAACTCAGGTCAGATTCTTGTAGAACTTCCGGGTGCTAAAGATGTAGATCGTGCAAAAAAATTATTATCAAGTACGGCTCAATTACAATTTTGGGAAACGTATAAAATTGAGGAAATTGGTAATTTCTTAATGGCTGCTAATGAGTCATTGAAAAAAACAGAAGTAATAACTACTGAAGTTAAACCGGTAGTAAAAGATTCATTAAGTGCTTTGCTTGCAGATACTAAAGATTCTACGGTAGCAAAAAAAGGTCAAAATCCTATATTTGATAAAATTGTTGGTCAAGGTGGAGGTCCAGTTTTGGGACTTTTCTCTCCAAAAGATACGGCAACAATTAACGGATATTTGAAAAGAGCAGATATCAGAATTTTATTAGCAGGTGATCAGCGTTACGCTAAATTTGTTTGGGGTATTCCAACAACAATAAAAGATGCTAAGGCAAAAGATATTGAAGTTTTAGAATTATATGCTTTAAAAGGAAACAGAGATAATGTTCCTGCTATGGCTGGTGGTGTTATTACTGATGCAAAAGATACTTTTGATCAATTGGGTAAACCAGCAGTTTCTATGCAAATGAATGGTCAAGGCGCAAAAGCTTGGGAAGAATTAACTGGTAGAGCATATACTCAAAAAAGTAATATTGCGATCGTTCTGGATGATGTGGTTTATTCTGCTCCTGGTGTTTCTACAGGTCCTATTTCAGGTGGTAGATCCGAGATTTCTGGTGCTTTTGATGTAACTCAAACTAAAGATTTAGCAAATGTTTTAAGGGCAGGTAAATTACCGGCTACTGCTGATATTGTGCAGTCAGAAGTTGTTGGGCCATCCTTAGGGCAAGAAGCTATTGATAATGGAACAAATTCAGCAATTATAGGTTTACTATTAGTATCGTTGTGGATGATGATTTATTATGGTAAAGCAGGTTGGTATGCTAATATTGCATTGGCGATTAACTTACTTTTCTTGTTCGGAATTTTAGCTAGTTTAGGTGCGGTACTTACTTTGCCTGGTATTGCCGGTATCGTTTTAACAATGGGAACAGCTGTTGATGCGAATATCATTATATATGAAAGAGCAAAAGAAGAATTAAGAGCGGGTAAAACTCTGGAGGAAGCAGTTAAAACTTCGTATAGCTGGAGAGGTGCAATGTCATCAATTACAGATGCGAATGTTACGCACATTTTAACAGGTGCAGTATTATTTATTTTTGGTTCAGGACCAATTAAGGGTTTTGCAACTACATTATTAATAGGTATTATTACTTCATTATTTACTTCTATTTTTATTGCAAGAATTTTTATTGATTGGAATATAAGCAAAAAGAACAACTTGACTTTTGTTACTAATTTCTCTAAGAACATGTTCAACAACTTTCATTTTGATTTCTTAGGAGTTAAAAAATGGACGTATTTGTTTTCAAGTATTGTAGTTGTAATCAGTGTAATCTCGTTAGCAACGAATGGTTTAGATGAAGGAGTTGATTTTGTGGGAGGAAGAACGTTTCAAGTGCGTTTTGAAAAACCAATTGAAACTGAAACAGTAAAAGTTGAATTAGCTAAAGTTTTAGATGGTAGTGCTGAAGTTAAAATTTTTGGTAATAGCAACCAATTAAAAATAACAACGAAGTATAAAGTTGAAGAGCCAGGAATTAAAGCTGATGAAGAAGTGAACAAATTGTTGTTTGGGACTTTAAAAAAGCATTATTCAGCAGATATGACTTATGAAAAATTTGTAAATGCTTACGAAGGTAAAACATTAGGTATTGTACAAGCATCAAAAGTAGGACCAACAGTTGCTGAGGACATTAAGACAAACGCTTACTGGGCAGTTCTAGGAGCAATGGCAATTGTGTTTTTATACTTAATGATTAGTTATAGAAAATGGCAATATAGTTTAGGTGCAATTGCTGCTGTAGCGCACGATGTTATTTTTGTATTAGGTATTTATTCTTTATGTTACAAATTTATGCCTTTCGGAATGGAGATTGATCAGCACTTTATTGCTGCGATTCTTACTGTAATTGGATATTCAATGAATGATACTGTAATCGTATTTGATAGAGTTCGTGAATTTTTAGCTGGAAAGACTAAAGGTACTTTCTCTGATATTGTAAATCAGTCTATCAATACAACTATGTCAAGAACTATTAATACGTCCTTAACGATGATTGTGGTTTTATTAATCATGTTTATTTTTGGTGGAGAATCTATTAGAGGATTTATCTTCGCGATGTTAGTAGGTATCATTGTAGGAACATACTCTTCATTGTTTATTGCTACGCCAGTTTTGGTTGATACCATCTCTAAAGAAGATAAAAATAAAGTTGAAAAAGCACATCAAGAAGTTTAACATAGTTTTTATACAAGGTTAAAAAAAGAGATTCAACGAAAGTTGAATCTCTTTTTTTTGATTAAGAGTAGCCTATAGATTAGTGGTTTTTGTGGTGCTACTACTTAACGAAAGCCTTTAAATTGTGTTCACCAGTCTACAATATTGTGGTTTTTATAATGTAATTAGCAAGCGAATAATATTGTTATTAATGTCCAATTAGATGATTTTAGAATTAATGTGCAATGCACTTTGATTCTTTTGAAACTTTAGCAATACGATCCTAAAATATGTACGGTTTTCTCGTACATTAAAATTGTTACATATCAAGTTTAATTGCTAAGTTGCTGTAGCATTTTGACTCGCTTTTAGCATATAAACAGTACTAAATATATTATTTCATTTGACTTCTCTGTGTTACTGCAAAAAGTAGTATCAAAATAAAAGCGTTATCTACTCAGTTGCAGATAACGCTTTGTTATTTTATAATAATATAGTTTTTATAGACTACTCAGTTCTTTTTTTGCAGTAAATACAAAATAAAGTCCAATGAGTATAAAAGGAATACTCAACCACTGACCTGTAGAAAGTAATCCTAAGGCACTTTCGAATCCTCCTTGACTTTCCTTAACAGATTCTACTACAATACGTACAGAGAATAATAGTACCAGAAACATACCAAAAATATAGCCAGTATAGTTTCTTTTTTCAGTTTTCCAATACAAGAAAAATAAGATGGCAAAAACAAAAATGTAGCAAAACGCTTCATATAACTGGGTGGGATGTTTAGCTGGAACTTGCTCCAATAATGATGCAAATTTTGGATCAGTCGCTATTGCAGTGTATGCGTCTTTCGGATTCGCTATTTGTGTGGCATTAACTGCATCCTTTGCACTAAAGTAATCTTTGATGAATTTTATTCCAAAAGTAGATTGTGTTTCATATCCAATAATTTCTGAATTGAAAAAATTTCCCAATCGTACAAAAATGGCTCCACTGGCTACCGGAATTACTACTCGATCTAAAATCCATAACTGAGGTCGTCTAATAACGTTTTTGCTGTAAAAATACATGGCAACAATAATAGAAATAGCAGCACCATGGCTTGCCAATCCTTGATAGCCAGTGAATTCAAAACTGGGTGAGAAACGAAACGGTAAAATTATTTCAGATAAATGATTGCGATAATATTCCCAATCATAAAAGAAAACGTGACCTAATCGTGCTCCAATTAAAGTGGCAAGAACAGTCCAAATAAACAAAGAATCAAGTTTTTCTAAAGATTCTCCTTCACGTTCAAAAATGTGTTTCATGATGTACCAGCCTAATCCAAAAGCAATTACAAACATTAAGCTATAATATCGAATAATAAAAAAGCCTAAATCGATTCCTTCTGATGGATTCCAAACAATGTTTAAAGCGTGTGTCATTTAGTGTTAAATTTGTTTATTGATCGTAAAAATAGAGATTTAAAGTTCAATTTCTAAATTATAAAAAGTTAATGTTTGTGATTGTAACCTTTTTTAGGAACGGGATCGTAGCCTGTTTTTCCCCAAGGATGACAACTCAAGATGCGCTTTATTCCAAGAAAACCTCCATAAAATAGACCATGAATTTGTAACGCTTCGATCATATAAGAAGAGCAAGTTGGTTGAAATCTACAGGCTGATGGAGTAAAAGGGGAAATAGCAACTTGATAAAACCGAACCAATAGCAAAAATGGGTAAACAATTATTTTTGATAACATATTTTGAATTGTTATGTAAAACGTCACTTTTATTTTTCACAATTGGTTCGTTTAGCAATTGGAACTTAAATACTAAAAGTAGTTCCTTCTTTACCGTCTTTGAGCTGAATTCCTAATGCTATTAGTTGATCACGAATTTGATCTGATAATGCGAAATTCTTATCGTCTCGAGCTTGTTTACGCATATCTATGAGCATATTAACTACACCTTCTAACTTATCTGTATTACCATTGGTTTTTTCTTCTTGTAATCCCAAAACATCATAAACAAAATCGTTCATTCCTTTTTCAAAAGATCGCAAGTCCTCGTTGTTTATTATTTCTTTGCCATCTTTCAATACATTTATAAAACGAACGCCTTCAAATAACTGCGCAATTAAAATCGGAGTATTAAAATCGTCATTCATTGCATCATAACACTGTTGTTTCCATGCAGGAATATCAATAGTGCTTTTTGCGTCTGCAACGATATCCTTGATTGAATCCATTGCTTCCATTAATCTTTTATATCCTTTTTCTGCAGCAACAATAGCATCATCAGAAAAATCAAGAATACTTCTGTAGTGTGCTTGTAGCATAAAGAATCGAGCTACCGATGCAGAGAAAGCTTTACTTAAGACAGTATTTTCACCAGTTAATATTTCTCTTGGCAAAATATTATTACCGGTAGATTTAGCCATCTTTTTTCCGTTCAAAGTCAGCATATTGGCATGCATCCAGTAATTAACAGGAGTCTGACCGGTACAGGCTTCATTTTGAGCAATTTCACATTCATGATGTGGGAATTTTAAATCCATTCCACCTCCGTGAATATCAAAATGATTGCCTAAATATTTTGTACTCATAGCAGTACACTCCAGATGCCAACCAGGAAATCCATCGCTCCATGGTGAAGGCCAACGCATAATATGTTGCGGTTCAGCTTTTTTCCAAAGTGCAAAATCTTGTGAATTTCTCTTATCACTTTGTCCGTCTAGATCACGAGTGTTAGCCAGCATGTCTTCAATATTCCGACCGCTTAATCTTCCGTAATGATTAGTTTCATTGAACTTTACTACATCAAAATAAACAGATCCATTGGCTTCATACCCAATTCCTTTATCGATTATAGTTTTAATAATTTCAATTTGTTCGATAATATGACCCGTAGCTGTTGGTTCAATGCTTGGTGGTAAAAAATTAAACTCGTTCAAGATATCATGAAAATCTACCGTATAGCGTTGTACAACTTCCATAGGTTCCAGCTGCTCTAAACGTGCTTTTTTTGCAATTTTATCTTCGCCTTCATCAACATCATCTACTATATGGCCAACATCAGTAATGTTTCGAACATAACGAACTTTGTAATCCAAATGCAAAAAATACCTAAAAATTATGTCAAATGACATGAATGTTCGCACATTCCCAAGATGCACATTACTATAAACCGTAGGCCCACAAACGTACATTCCTACATTTCCTTCGTGAATGGGTACAAATGTTTCTTTTTCTCCCGAAAGAGAATTGTATATTTTTAGAGTTTGGCTACTATATAATGGCATAAGAGGTTAATCGTTTAATCGGTTATTTGTTTTTTTGGCGAACTGTTTATTGGTTGAACAGTTATCCGATTCAATCATTAGATAAATAATATTTTTTTAAGCTATTAATTTGATTGCAAATTTTTTCTAACTTTTCCCTGGTCAATAAATATTCTTCATTTGAAATGAAATTCAAATCATAAGATATCATTAAATGACTCAATGTTTCCATTGCAGATGAATAAGAGATTGTTAAAAAATGAGCTTTGTCTTTATTGGTGTTTCTGGAAGTTCCTTCAGCGATGTTGGTCGCTATAGAGGAAGCACTTCTCTTTAATTGAGATGTTATTCCGTATATTTCGTTCGTAGGATATTTATTTGTTAATTTATAAATATCCAAAATGAAAAGCCTCGAATTTTGCCAAACTTCCAGTTTCTCAAATGAAAAAATATACATAGTAAATAAGTTTATTTAATAATTTATTGTTGTTTGAATGGTTTACATACTTACGAATCAAATATTTATCGAATAAACGATTAACCAAATCAACAAATTAACGATTTACCAAATTTAGAATTTTGTTTCTAATTTGATGTAATCCAAAAATTCTCTGCGAGTAACATTATCTTTAAATTTTCCACCAAATTCGGATGTCACCGTACTACTTTCAATATCGCTAATTCCTCTCGAATTTACACATAAGTGTTTGGCGTCAATAACGCAAGCTACATCCTCAGTTCCTAGTGCTTGCTGTAATTCCTGGACAATTTGCATTGTCAATCGCTCTTGTACCTGAGGTCTTTTAGCGTAATATTCAACGATACGGTTCATTTTAGATAGACCTATTACCCTACCATTTGAAATATAAGCAACATGCGCTCTTCCAATAATAGGTAATAAATGATGCTCGCAAGTAGAATAAACAATTATGTTTTTTTCTACTAACATTTCGCCGTATTTGTAATTATTATCAAAAGTAGATGCTTTTGGTTTTTTTGAAGGATTTAAACCTCCAAAAATTTCTTTTACAAACATTTTTGCTACACGATTGGGCGTACCTTTTAAACTATCATCTGTCAAGTCCATTCCAAGGGTACTTAAAATACTCTCAACGTCTATTTTTATTTTTTCAATTTTTTCATCATCAGAAAGGTCAAATGCATCATCTCTTACCGGATTTTTTGCGGACAAACTAACATGATTATCTCCTATTTCGTCTTGAAATTCTTCGTTTTTTATCATTAAAAGCAACTATTATAGTGGGTATATTTATTTGAACGGTAAAGATAAATAATAAAAAGTAAAGTATTTCTATAGCCTAAGTATTTAAGAGTACTTTATTGTTTAAGGTTGTTATTCTATTTTTTTTTAAAATAAAAGAAAGGCAACAACGTATTCGCTATTGCCTTTCTTTTAAAATTCAAGATGCTAAGTTTTGAAACTAATCTTTAGCCCTTTTACTAACAAGGTTATCTTGCGTTGTAGATTGGTATCGCAGTTTTTATAATTTGTACAGCACGAATTAAATCTTCTTTCTTTAGCACGTAAGCAATTCGAACTTGATTCAAACCCATTCCAGGAGTAGAGTAAAAGCCTGCTGCTGGAGCTACCATTACGGTTTCTCCGTTTAAATCATAGGTTTCCAATAGCCACTGTGCAAAATCATCAGCATTTTCAATTGGAAGTTGTGCAATACAATAAAATGCACCTTTAGGTTTGGATACTACAACACCTTCAATTTTATTCAACTCAGTTACTAAAGTATCTCTTCGTTCTCTATATTCTGAAATCACTTCGTCAAAATAACTCTGCGGAGTGTCTAATGCCGCTTCACTTGCAATTTGTTCAATGGTGGGTGGGCTAAGTCTTGCTTGCGCAAATTTCATTGCTGCTCCCATTACTGCTTTATTTTTGGAGACAATACATCCAATTCTTGCACCGCACATGCTGTATCTTTTTGAAACCGAATCAATCATAATAGCGTGCTCTTCCAGTCCAGGAACATTCATAACTGAATAATGAATGTCGCCATCATAGGTGAATTCACGATATACTTCATCAGAAATTAAGAACAAATCATGTTTTTTAACTAAAGCGGCCAATTGCATAATTTCCTCTTTTGAATATAAATACCCAGTTGGATTTCCTGGATTACAAATCAAGATTGCCTTTGTTTTTGGAGTAATTAGTTTTTCAAAATCAGCTACTGCTGGCAAAGCAAATCCAGTTTCAATCGTTGAGATTACAGGAACTACAATAACTCCTGAGGCAGTTGAAAATCCATTGTAATTTGCATAAAAAGGTTCCGGTATGATGATTTCATCGCCTTGATCCATAGTGCTTCCCATCGCAAACATTAACGCTTCAGATCCACCTGTAGTGATGATTATATCTTCCTTGTTTACCGAAACACCTTGCTTAATGTAGGAAGCCGATAATTTTGTTCTATAGCTTTCGTTTCCAGCTGAGTGGCTGTATTCTAAAATAGTTAAATCAATATTTTTAACAGCTTTCATTGCAACCTCGGGTGTTTTGATGTCCGGTTGGCCAATGTTCAAATGATATACTTTATTTCCTTTTTTCTTTGCGATTTCTGAGTAAGGAACCAATTTGCGGATTGGTGATTCTGGCATTTGTTTGCCTTTGATAGATATTTTTGGCATAGTACTATAATTATTGAATTGCAAATTTGCGATTTTTTTTCCGAATGTATTACAATCAAAACGAGTATATATTGTTAAAACTGCAGTTTTGATATAATTTTTTTTAGTATTTTTATGTCAAAGATTAACAATGAAAAAAACATTAGTAACAATTCTCATCTGCCTACTTTTCTACTCTGTTTCTGCCCAAGAAGGATTTCAGTTTGAAAATGGCGTAAATAAAATCAGCATTCCATTTAAATTGATCAATAATTTAGTTTTTTTACCTATTAAAGTAAATGGAGTTGAGCTTAATTTTCTTTTGGATACAGGTGTTGACGAAACCATATTATTTAGTTTGGAAGACAAAAAAGAAGTTCGTTTTTTTAATACAGAAAGAATTTTATTGAAAGGATTGGGTAGTCAAGAAGCCGTCGAGGGTTTAAAATCTACCAATAACATTCTAGAATTTGATGCCATGAAATTTCGGAATCATATGCTTTATATTATTTTAGATCCCGAATTTAATTTATCATCTCATGTAGGAATTCCAGTTAACGGTATTATTGGCTATCAGTTTTTCCGAAATTATTTAGTCGAAGTCAATTATAGCAAAAAGAAAGTTGTAGTGTACAGAGAAACTGAAAAAAATCGAGTAAAAATTGAAAAAAGCTATAAAAAAATACCTATTTCTATTGAAAAGTCGAAACCATATATACAAAGTACCATCGTTCAAGACAATAAGGAAATACCAGTAAAATTATTGATAGACATAGGAAATAGTGATGCTTTATGGCTATTTCAAAATCGATCCGAATTGATTAAAGTACCTACTAAGAATTTTGAAGATTTTCTGGGAAGGGGATTTAGCGGTGATGTGAAAGGGAAAAGAGCCTTGATAAATAAATTTAAAATCACAGATTTTAAATTTAATAATCCTGTAGTAGCTTTTCCGGATTCAGTTTCTATAAAAAATGTAAATATGGTTGAAGATCGCAAAGGCTCTGTGGGAGGAGAAGTTATGAAGCGATTTACTGTGGTTTTTGATTATAAAAACAATCAAATGTATTTAAAAAAGAACGGGAATTATAGTGCGCCTTTTAGTTACAATAAAAGTGGGGTTGAGATCCAGCAAAGCGGATTGCAATGGATACAGGAAACATTACGTATGGAAACCGTGACACTATCTTCTAGTTATAATGACGCGGGAGGTGTTAAAGTTAGTACCAATGATTTTAAATATAAGTTCCTATTAAAGCCTATTTATGAAATTGCTTACGTTCGCCCAAATTCTCCAGCGGCAATTGCAGGATTACAAAAAGGAGATGGAATCATAACGATTAACAATAATCCAACTTACAAGCGGACTTTGCAAGAAATCAACACTCTTTTTAAAACCGAAGAGGAAAAAAGTATCACTTTAGAAGTTGTACGTAAAAGTAAAATTTTGAAATTTAATTTTCAGTTGTACAATATTTTATAAAAAAAATGCTTTTGGTAAAATTGTCCAAAAGCATTTTTTATTCATATTTAAAAATTAATTTAATCCGAGATAACTTCACCCTTTATTTTAAGAGCAACTCTGCCGTCTTCATAATTTACTGCATTTGACTCTACTGTTAGGGTTTTTCTGATTGGTCCAAGTGCCATATTATATTTTACCGTTATTTTGCCTTTTTTTCCGGGTAGAATTGGTTCATCCGGTTTGGTAGGAACTGTGCAGCCACAAGTAGAAAGCACATTAGTTATTATCAATGGTGCATTACCGGTATTTGTGAAGATAAAATCACGAGAGCCGTTCCCATTTTTGTTAATTTTTCCATAATCGATTGTGTTGTCTTTGGCTTCAAATTCAATTTTTGGACCATTTTGCGCAAAACCAATAGTACTGATTAATGCGAATGCGACTAAAGCTATTGTTTTTTTCATTTCCTAAATATTTAAATTCATTAAGTAAATTTACATCCTTTTAATTTACGTACAAATAATTTTTTCGCTTTTTATAGTGTACTTTATTATTTACTTTTGTTCTCAACTTGAATTACAAATATCAGACCAAAGTTTAATTTTGGTTTTAACTGTTGCTTTTATGACTATTCCCGCACAATTTGACGCTAAAACCATTGAAAATAAGTGGTATGACTACTGGATGAAGAATAATTATTTTCACTCTGAGCCCGACCATAGAACACCCTACACTATTGTTATTCCTCCTCCTAATGTTACTGGGGTTTTGCACATGGGACACATGTTAAACAATACGATTCAAGATGTATTAATTCGAAGAGCCCGACTTAAAGGTTTTAATGCGTGTTGGGTTCCTGGCACTGATCATGCTTCTATAGCCACTGAAGCGAAGGTAGTTGCTAAATTAAAAGCTGAAGGAATCAATAAAAATGATTTAACACGCGAAGAATTTTTATCTCATGCCTGGGAATGGACAGATAAGTACGGTGGTGTAATTCTAGATCAGCTAAAAAAACTAGGTGCTTCATGTGACTGGGAACGAACTAAATTTACAATGGATCCTGACATGTCGGCATCTGTAATTCGTTCTTTTGTCGATCTATATAATAAAGGTTTGATTTACAGAGGATACCGAATGGTAAACTGGGATCCCGAGGCAAAAACTACTTTGTCTGATGAAGAAGTAATTTATGAAGAACAACAAGGAAAACTGTATTTTCTGAAATATATAATCGTAGGAAGTGAAGATTTTCTTACTATTGCAACAACGCGTCCGGAAACTATTTTTGGAGATACTGCGATTTGTATTAATCCTAATGACGAGCGTTTTACTCATTTAAAAGGTAAAAAGGCGATTGTTCCTATTTGTGGAAGAGTTATTCCAATTATTGAAGATGTATATGTAGATATAGAATTTGGTACTGGTTGTTTAAAAGTAACTCCGGCACACGATATGAATGACAAAATATTGGGAGAAAAGCATCATCTTGAAATAATTGATATTTTTAACGAAGATGCAACTTTAAATAGTTTTGGATTACACTATCAAGGTCAAGATCGTTTTGTGGTTCGTGAAGCAATTGCCAAAGAATTAGAAACAATTGGTGCTTTGGCAAAAACAGAAATACACTTAAATAAAGTAGGAACCTCAGAAAGAACGAAGGCCGTTATCGAACCTCGTTTGTCTGATCAGTGGTTCTTGAAGATGGAAGATTTGGTAAAACCTGCCATTCAATCGGTTTTGGTAGATGGCGATATCAAATTACATCCAGCACGATTTAATAATACCTATGCACATTGGCTAAACAACATTCGTGATTGGAATATCTCCCGTCAGTTGTGGTGGGGACAACAAATTCCGGCCTATTTCTATGGTGACGGAAAAGAAGATTTTGTGGTTGCTGAAACTATTGAAGATGCTTTAAAGTTAGCGAGAGAGAAAACTTTAAACCTTAAACTTGAAACAAAAGATTTAAAGCAAGATGTAGATGCTTTAGATACTTGGTTTTCTTCTTGGTTGTGGCCAATGTCCGTTTTTGGTGGAATTATGGACCCAGAAAGTGACGATTTTAAATACTATTACCCAACCAACGATTTGGTTACGGGTCCAGATATTTTATTTTTCTGGGTGGCTAGAATGATTATTGCAGGTTATGAATACACAGATAAAAAGCCATTCACAAATGTATATTTAACTGGTTTAGTTCGGGACAAACAAAGACGCAAAATGTCTAAATCATTAGGAAATTCGCCTGATCCTTTAGACTTGATTGAGAAATTTGGTGCCGATGGTGTTCGTGTAGGCTTGCTTTTGAGTGCTTCTGCAGGAAACGATATCATGTTTGATGAAGAATTATGTAACCAGGGAAAAGCATTTACCAATAAAATTTGGAATGCGTTTAAACTAATCAAAGGCTGGGAAGTATCTGATGCTATCCCTCAGCCAGAATCGTCTAAAGTTGCCATTGAATGGTATGAGGCTAAATTGCAACAAACACTTCTTGAAATTGAAGATAACTTTGAAAAGTATAGAATTTCAGATGCGTTAATGGCAATTTATAAATTAGTTTGGGACGATTTTTGTTCTTGGTTCTTAGAAATGATCAAACCGGCGTACCAACAGCCAATAGACAGCGAAACTTTGGCGAAAGCCATTGAAATGCTCGAAAACAACATAAAATTATTGCATCCTTTTATGCCGTTTTTGACCGAGGAAATTTGGCAAATTCTTGCAAAAAGAACTACAGCAGAAGCATTGATTGTTTCGACTTGGCCAGAAATGAAACCTTTTAATGCCAGTTTAATTGCTGATTTTGAAAATACTATTGAAGTAATTTCCGGAATTAGAACGATTCGAAAAGACAAAAATATTCCGTTCAAGGATGTGATAGCGTTGAAAATTGTTAATAATGATAAAGCGTCTACTTATTTTGATTCGGTTGTAACTAAATTAGGGAATATCACTTCATTAGAATATGTATCTGATAAAGTTGACGGTGCATTATCTTTCCGTGTAAAATCGAATGAATATTTTATCCCGATAACAGGAAACATAAACGTTGAAGAGGAAATTGCAAAACTAACCGCAGAGTTGGTGTATACGCAAGGTTTCTTGAAATCGGTTCAAAACAAACTATCCAATGAGAAATTTGTTGCTGGCGCACCAGAGAAAGTGTTAGCAAACGAAAGACAAAAAGAAGCGGATGCTTTAGCAAAAATTGAAACTATCGAAAACAGTTTGGCTGGACTAAAATAATAACAAAATTAATATTTTATTTAAAATCTCATTTGCAACCGTTGCGAATGGGATTTTTTTTTAAATGAATCACATTTTAAGTTATAATTAAAATTTTAAACAGAGATTGAAACGATTAAATCTGTTTAAATCAGTTTAAACAGGGTCTGATTTTATTAGTATTACAACTCAGCTTTGAATACCTTCATTCCTTGAATTAAATTCAGGTACTTCCAATCCTTAGTGGTTTAGTTTGAAAGTCTTTTATCGACCAACGTCAAAAGCTCTGTGTTTTAAAGAGTATTTTGTCCTTTAAACGATTTTAAATTGCTTCCTGAAATATTGTCAATATTTTTACGATATAATTTCCCAATACCACAAATAATACAAGATGAAAAAAGCATTTAGTCCAGCTTATAGACAACATTATTTTGAAGGCTATTCTATTGGTTTAAATCCATATTTACAATTTAATAGTGCAATGAAAAACGATGCATTTATAATTGGGTTTAATGCTGGGCGTTCAGAATATGAACGAATGAATGGCTTAATTTGTAATGGAATCCCGCAGCGAATCGTTACAGATATGATTTTAGAGGATTTTCTTATTGCAGGTCTACTTGGATTACCTATTGATGATGAAGGATATACAGCACATCAAGTAGCGATGATTGAGGAATGGTATCAAAGTGGAATCGAGAAATATGAACCCAATCATAGCAATGCTCTTTTTGAACTACTGGAAGAAAGCGGTATTCAAATTTGTTAAGAATCATTGCGATTCCCTTATAATTCAAATAAATAGATTGTTTTTTATACATAATGCCCCCAAAGAATGTTTATTTTTTGGGGGTAATTTATTTTGAAACGAAGCTTTTATTATTTGTATTTTAAAATAAAAATAAGAACAATAATGGAAATAGAACTCCAGCAACTGCCAGTTTCCAACCTCTATTCTTCCAACTGAATTTTCCAGCTTTGATCATCAAAGTTCCAGTCAAAGCAATAACGATTAAACTTATTGCAAAAATGTCAGAATAGTAAATCCAGAAATTCGAAGTGTTTTTGTGTAATTTCATCGCTTGACTGATGATTGGCGTTTTTACAAATGATACAATTTCTCCTTTTCCTGTTTTCATATCAATTTCGACATCGTGGTTTTCAAAGGAAATTTTAAATACTTCTTTTTTAATATTGTGACGCCTCATTTTATCATCGATCCCCAATTTTTTCCCTAAATATTCGGCAAATTTTTCATCAATTTTACTTTCTTCAGGCAATTTTACTTCAATCGCTTTTGTTTCGGTGGTGTATTTTTCAGGATGCCACATATCTCTGTGATTCATTAATAGTCCAGAGAATGCAAACGATACAATGAGTCCGATGTAAAAATATCCTAAATCACGGTGTAAGTTTCTTGCTTTAATTTTTTTCATGGTTTAAAAATTTATAAAATGAATTAGGAGTCAGACTATTTGTTTGGTAAAAGGTTTAATTAAAATTTATATCGTAAACTGGTTAGTACTTGTCTAGGTGCAATTGGGTTTACGCTATAGTTTTCGTGTACAGTGTAGTTCAACTCATTTGTAACATTAGAAAGCTTGCACAAGATCGATATTTTTTTCCATTCATAACCAACGGATATGTCTATTGTGGTATAGCCTTCTAAAGGAATTTCTCTGTCAAATATACCATTAGGCAAGGAAGCATCTACTTGATTGTTCCAACCACCAACTCTTTTCCCGATATAATTTCCTAAAGCTCCTAGCGAAACTCCTTTAAGTGCACCAGATTGTAACGTATAGAAAAAGCTTAAATTTGCTGTATTTGCTGGAGTTCTAGCTAATCGATCTCCTTCAATAAAGCTCCCTTTTAAACCAGAAGTTTTGGTAAAACGCATATCATTGTAACTGTATCCAGCGATAATGTTTAATCCCTCAATTGGTTTTGCAACAATATCAAGTTCTATTCCTTTACTATTGGTTTCTCCACTTAACACTTTTATTGAACTATCTGTATTAGAAGAACCATCCGCTTTAAATTCAGCAGTTTGTGCTAAATTACTATTTGTAATTTGGTACACAGTAACATTTGTGCTTAATGCTCCCCTCCAAAAATCTTTCTTCACACCAACTTCATATTGGTCAATTATGGAAGGTTCAATTGCTTTTAAGTCTACTGTTGTTCCCGTATTTGGAGTAAAAGAGTTTGCGTAACTGGCAAATACAGACAAATCCTTTGTAGGTTGATAAACCAACCCAAGTTTTGGAGTGAAGGCTAGGTCTTTTCGTTTTTTGTCTTCAGTAATTATTTTTTTAACCAAGTCTGTGGTTTCTACTTGTGCCTCTTGCCAAGACCAACGAATTCCTGCTAGAACTTTGAATTTTTCAGTAAGTGAAATTAAATCTTGCGCATAGATGCCAAAACGGTTCGTATTTGTTTTTACAATTCGGGTATTTGTTCCATTTGGGATTGCTCCACCTTGATTAAAATTTTCAAAATCATATAGGTTACCACTACCGTACGTATTAGGTGTAAACACAAATGTATATGCTTGTAAAAAGGAATTTTCCATATCTACACCTGTAAATAATTGATGTTTGATTTGTCCTGTTTTAAAATTTCCTTGCACGCTCAATTGTTCGCCTATAATTTGTTCTAAGTTTTTATTTTGTCCCAGAGGTCTTTTCCAATCACCATTTGCAGTTGGTTGCACTCGTTCGGTACCTTTAGAAGTTCTTTTGTAGTTTTGAAAAGAAGTATTAAAGTTTAACTTCCAATCTTTATTAAAATTATGTGTAACCAAACCAGAAACAGTAGCTTGATTGGTTTCGCCATTAGACCAAGTTGCGCCTAAATAAAGGTTTCTAGGAAGGTCTAATATTTTTTTTCCGATGATTCCCGTTCCAAAATCAGGAGTCCAATAGTCTTTTAAATAATCTCCTTGTAAAGTTATTTCAGTTTTATCACTTACTTTAAACAAAAAAGAAGGATTAATGTAATAGCGCTCTTTGGTTACATTATCTCTAAAACTTGCAGAGTTTTCATAAGAACCAGTAAAGCGGTAGGCAATAATGTCATTCATTGGGCCATATACATCAATGGATGGTTTATAAAAAGAATAACTGCCCATTTGCATTGAAATTTCGCCTCCTTTCTTGAAAGACGGAGTTTTAGTAACCATGTTTAAAATTCCCCCTGGCGCCACATTTCCGTAAAGCAAAGCAGCACTTCCTTTTAGGACTTCAACTTTTTCTAAGGACGAAACTTCAGGAATAGATCCGCTATTAAAACGGAAACCATTTTTAAACATATTATTAGCAGACATGTCATATCCTCTCGAAAAAAATGATTCTTGCGCGCCACCTCTAGCCGAACCTACATACACACCATTGATGTTTTTGATGACTTCACTTAAACGAATGGCTTGTTGTTGTGTTATTATTTCAGCACCAATAACTTGAACGCTTTGTGGTGTATCCATTGGTTTTAAACCAGATCGCAGTGCCGACACAGGTTTTTTCTCTTTATTGGCGGTAATAATAACTTCTCTTAGCACACCACCTTTTTTGTTTTTGATTGTATCAAATTCTGATGAAATTTCGGCATCAAAATTTTTGTCGTCAGTTGCAGAAGCTGATTCTTGTGCGAAAGAAGACAAGCTGAATAATAGGCTTACTGTTGGGAGCAAAATATACTTCATGATTGTTTATTTGGAATAATTAAAAATAACGGTGCAAATATATAAAGCACTTTTGATTTAACAAAACTTATTTAGACTAAATATGAATAGTGAAGTAAAGATAGTTCTCTCGCTATTGAAATTCAGTATTTTAAAAGCATAAAAAAACCTTACTTTTAATGAGTAAGGTTTTGATTGGTAGCCGATATGTTAAAATTTTATTTGATTTTCTTCATTATAAATTCTTCTGAAGTAGGTTTTCCTTGCTGTATTCCAGAAATTTTAATCGCTAAATCAGCCGTGGTTTTGTGAGAATATGAGATTTTTTGGGGATAATCGTGTTTAAGATTTTCAAATGTTAGTTGTTCTGGAGTTTCATTCGTTTGTTTGAAAGCAACTGCTTTGTCATTATTTTGTCCTATTACAGTTGCATAATAGGTGAGAACGTCACCTTTTTGTTGCAAAGTGATGGTTTCAAAATGGATCGTATCCTTTTCTTTAGTAAAATAGGAAGTTGCTTGAAAAGTACTGTCATTTACTTTTGACCAAGACTCTGTCAGCGTACCTTCATCGGACTTGCTTTCCCAATTACCTAAAATCCAATTGGCTACATTTATTTTGTTAACTTTCTCAGATTTTTGGCAAGAAGCAACCATCAGGGTTACAACGATAAAAAGAATTGTATTTTTCATGAGTACAGAATTTATTCGTGATTACAGCTTATCAAAATTAACAAAAAGATTGCAATTAGTGCGATATCATAGTTCAAATTATTGCGGTTGACCGCTTATTGTTCTTGATATTTGTCCCGCTAGAAGTCTCTCGATACTGTTGTTCTTCTACCTGGAGAAGCTTCTAGCATGACAATTAGATTGGAATAGTGTAAAGGTAAAAAGGATTGCAAGGATATAATTTCTTTATCTCTTTATTATTCGTAAAGAATGTAAATTTATAGTGAGCATCCTTTCAAAATGGTATAAACCAATTCCTTTGTAGGTTTTTGATCTTTTAATTTATCCCGAACTAGATCAAATGGTACTTTAAAATCGCAGCCTGATTTATACTGACTGCAACCATAAGCTGTTTTTCCTTTTAGAACGGTTCCTTTCTGGCATTTCGGACAGATTAATTCGTCAGGTATGGCTTTCGCCAAAGTTTTCTTAGGTTCTAAAATGAGTTTGAAATTGTCATCAAAACGCAACAAGCCATCTACAGTACCTGAATTGGTTTTAAAATCTTTCAAGTTTACCGTTGATCCTTTTTGAAGCAATCGCAAGTATTGGTTTTCGGATATTTTTTTATCTGCAAAAGTATAGGGCAATAAAAAAGTGCATCCCGCTTTGTAATCGCTACAGCCATAAGCTGATTTTCCTTTGATAAGTATTCCTTTTTTACATTTCGGGCAGGCTTCCGCCAAAATTCCGATTACTTTCTTTTTCTCTACTTTAGCTACTTCTTTTGGAGCACTTCCTGCATGCGAAATATTAGCTTGCCTGCTTTCACTGCGAACTTCATCGACCAAAGTGGCTACCATTCGCTTCATATTATTTATAAAGGAACCAGCACTGCAGGATCCCTTTTCAATATCTTTTAACTGTTTTTCCCAAGATCCCGTCAATTCCGCTGATTTTACTAAATCATTTTGAATCGTATCAATAAGCTGAATACCCGTTGGTGTGGGCAAAACTTGTTTTTTGTTTCTTACAATATATTGGCGTCTAAAAAGAGTTTCAATAATATTGGCTCGTGTTGAAGGTCTTCCAATACCGTTTTCTTTCATCAATTCGCGTAAATCTTCATCATCCACTTGTTTGCCTGCGGTTTCCATGGCGCGCAATAAAGTGGCTTCGGTAAATTGATTCGGTGGTTTGGTTTCCTTTTCTAAAAATGAAGGTTGGTGAGGCCCTTTTTCACCTATAACAAAGCTCGGCAAGATGTCCGCTTCTTTTTCTTTTGCGTTTGGGTCTTCAAACACTACACGAAATCCTTTTTTCAAGATTTCTTTTCCAGTGGTTTTGAATAAAATATCGGCAGCTTTCCCGACTACCGTAGTATTGGCAACCAAACAATCGTCATAAAACACGGCAATAAATCGCTTTGTAATACTATCATACACTTGCTGCTGATTGTATTGCAATTTACTTTGAATCCCCGTTGGAATAATCGCATGGTGATCCGTAACTTTTTTATCGTTGAAAACCTTGGGCGATTTTTTTATCTTTTTTTCCAAAAGCGGTTGCGTTAACGCGGCATAATTCGTCAAGTTTTTCAGAATCCCAGGTACTTTTGGATAAATATCATTAGGTAAAAATGTGGTATCGACTCTCGGGTAGGTGACCACTTTTTGTTCGTACAAAGTCTGTACAATTTTAAGCGTTTCATCGGCCGTAAAACCAAATTTTGTATTGCAATAGACCTGAAGACCTGTTAAATCGAATAGTTTTGGTGCAAACTCATTGCCGTTCTTTTTTTCGACAGAAACTATTTCGAACTCACTTTCTTTGACTTTATTGGCGAGAATTTCGCCATCTTCCTTTTTCAAAAAACGCCCTTCCTCATAACTGAAAAGCGTATCTCGATACACCGTTTGTAATTCCCAATACGGCTGTGGTTTAAAATTCTTGATCTCTTTAAATCGGTCCACGACCATTGCCAATGTTGGGGTTTGCACCCTTCCAATAGATAAAACTTGTTTGTATCCGCCATGTTTTACGGTGTACAATCGCGTGGCATTCATACCGAGTAACCAGTCGCCAATAGCTCTGGAAAATCCGGCGTAGTACAAATTATCGTAGTTTGCGGATGGTTTCAGATTTTGAAAACCCTCTTTGATAGCTTCGGTGGTTAGGGATGAAATCCACAGGCGTTGTACTTCCCCTTTATACTGGGCTTCGTTCATGACCCAGCGCTGAATGAGTTCTCCTTCTTGTCCTGCATCCCCACAATTGATGACCAATTCGGCTTTGTCGAATAATTTTTTTATGATTTTAAACTGCTTTTGGATCCCTGAATTCTCCACCACTTTGGTCTCAAATTTCTCGGGAAGCATGGGCAGGTTGTTCAAATCCCAACTTTTCCAATGCGGTTTGTAATCGTTCGGTTCTTTCAAGGTACATAAATGCCCAAAAGTGTAGGTTACCTGATACCCATTGCCTTCAAAATACCCATCGTGCTTGATATTGGCACCCAAAACGGATGCGATTTCTCGTGCTACACTTGGTTTTTCGGCAATACAGACCTTCATTCTTTGCGATTGATTTTGAAGTCGCAAATTAGGAATTTAGAAATTAGTATGGAAAGGAAATCTAAGGGAGTTATGATTAGGAGGTGCGTCCTGTTTTTTTAGAAGTAATAAAATGTACGGGTTTCCAGTACTTGGCACTTTAGTTTGGAGTATTAGATATTTGGATATTTTATTTAAGATTTTACATTTTTTTACGAGCTACACTTATAAAAACAAACAAGAAAAATAAAAAGAACATCCAGTCATTGATGCCATAAATCACATAAAATATTCCGGCCATTTTATCTTTTTCTATCACATCTGTAATTTTGTTATCGAGTATCCATTTTGTCCAGTGCGTTGCGTAAATCAATTTTTCAATCATAAATACGGCAATTAACCATTTTACTTGATTAAAATTTTGGGATACAGCTATATAAGCAAACCCCCAAACTACAATCATGATCAATCCAAAATTGGACATGGCTTGAGGATCAAATTCTGGAATAACCGTATTACTAAAAAATCTGGAGAATAATAATACCCCGATTATATTCATCAATCCAGCAAGAATAAATCCTTTGGTTAGGTGTTCTTTTTTAATGTTCATTTTGTGTCGAATTAGATGTGATTTTGTAAAATTTTGATCTTTTGCTCTTTAATTTTAAAGTATTAAAAATAAGCAATCTATTTTGTACATGTACTTGATTTGCTGTTAAGTAAAAAGGTTTTTAAAATGCTCGGCCCGAGCGATAGCATATAGGCGAAGCAAATCACTCTTAATACAAAACCAACTTCAAATTAAGCCTAAACTTGCCATATTGCCAAACGGCTGTTCTTTTTATTCTCTATTAAATATACAATTTTCTAATTCTTTAAAGACTTTCATATCTTGGGTAATATATTCAGATAATGTCAGTTTGAAACTTTCTGCATTAATACTAGCACTAATTCCACAAAAATTTCTAATTCGATTTACTTCATCTTTAATGTTGTTGTCATTAATGTTAGTGACAAACTTATCATATTCAATTTCATTAAAAGTTAAGTTGTTTGCACTGCAAAATGCAATTAGTACTTCTTTGTCAAATAAATAATTTTCAATTTCCCAACGCTTCATAATTCTGAAATGCTTGGGATTAGTTTTGAGATACACTTGTCTTTCGTTTTCGTCATTTTGCCTGCCTGAAGAAACGTCTCTATCTTTAAATACGAAAATTTCAATATCTGAAAAGACCTTCGTTAAAATAGCAAGAGCTATTTCACTTCTTTGGTCAAGTTCTGTATTCCCACCACTTGAAATAAATAACGTATCGTGATACTTTTCACCGTAAATATTATTAAAAACTTTAGCGTCGAATCCTTTTTCAAGTCCATTTATCCCAGGACGGTCTTTACCCTCGCAATAAACGATACGTTTTGGACTAACCAATCCCGTTAAATCGTCTAGTGCGGTTTCAAATATTTCTTTCCATTTTGCTAAAGATTTTTTTATTGGAATAAGTGTTTGTTGAGTTGATGCCCAACTAATTCCTTTTTGAAATTGAATTATTTGGCATTCATCTTTTAAGTCTTCTTGTAATGCTCTTAAAAAGCCAATACTATGAGTTGCAATCCAAATTTGACAATTTTGGCCAACTAGTTTATTTATTTCTAGTAGTAGTTTTTTTTGAATAGATGTGTTTATATGAAGTTCTGGCTCATCAATTAAAAATATCGTTTCATTATATTCTTCTTGTCTTAAATACAAATCAAGTAAAATATCTACAACTTCTTTTTCACCAGAAGAAAGAACATTAAATTCAAACTCTTTTGGATGGTCACTTTTCTTAAAAAACATTGTTCCCTGATTTGCTTCAATGTTTCCAATGCCCATTATTTCTAAATCAAGACAGTTTTTGAGAGAAGAGTTTAGATCTCCAATGATTTTTACTTTTGCTTGACTTGGTGTACAGTCTTGTTCGTGAAGATATTTGTTAAATTTAATATATAGTCTTCTGTAATTTTCTTCCATTTTATCATCCAAATCGGAAGATGCTGTAGCTCCATAATTATTTAACCTTATTTCTGTAGTAGCTTTAGATTGGGTAACTTTTAAATTACTGTTATACCTATATGGACTTCTAAATGAAAATATGGTATTTTCTTTACCAGTTTTTGTTCTATCGCTTTTAAGTTGTTGAAAATTACTTATATCTAATTCAATCACAATATTTTGATAATCAAAATTAGGCATTTGAGTCATTGAATGATAGTTGTGGTCTTTACTGCCTTTATCACCAATTGCACCGTAGGCATTATTATGAAATAACATTCCATCAAGTACGCTACTTTTTCCGCAACCATTTGGTCCAACCAAAGCAATAATTCTTTTAGGTTCATCCCCCAAGTCAATTGTCAACTCGTGAAATCTTTTATACCCGTTTTTTAATTGTATTTTTTTTATTCTCATTTTTAATTTGGTACTTGTATGCTTTATCTGAGTTAGAGTTGCCGATACCTTATCTATACGTCTGATAAAATCAGACCTATCTCCTAAATTTAAAGAGATAGTTCTCACTGCTGTCATTTTTAATTTGTTTCAAATATAATTCAAATTCTGCATTGCATTTAATTTTTGAAGTATTTTATTTACAGTATAGCATAAAAAAAGTGGAGACCTAATAGTTCCACTTTTATAGCAAGCATTACAAAATTCACTTCTTCTTCAGTTCCTTTTTAAAAAAATCTATTGTTCTTGTCCAAGATAAAGTAGCTGCTTTTTCATCGTAGCGCGGTGTAGTATTGTTGTGAAAACCATGGTTCACTCCTTCATAAAAATAAGCGACATGCGCTACTTTGTTCTTCTTGAGTATGGTTTCATAAGCGGGCCAGCCATCATTGACGCGGGTGTCTAAGCTGGCATATTGCGCTAGGATAGGAGTTTTTATGAGTTCGGCTTCAGCTGCTGTGGGTTGGCCACCATAATATGGTACTGCAGCGCCTAAGGTTGGGATTTTTACCGCCATCATGTTGGCAATCCATCCGCCAAAACAAAAACCAACTACACCAATATGTCCGTTGCAATCTTTGTGTGCTTTTAGGTAATTGTAGGCTGCGATGAAGTCTTCGAGCATTTCCTCCCGAGTTCGTTTTTTTTGTAATTCTCGACCCGCATCATCATTTCCAGGATAACCGCCTAGTGGTGACAAAGCATCAGGTGCCAAGGTGATAAAACCATCTACGGCTGCTCGGCGTCCTACATCTTCAATATACGGATTCAATCCGCGATTTTCATGCACCACAATAATTCCGGGTACTTTCTTTTTTGTTGCTGTGGGTTGAGATAAAAGTCCTTTAATCGTACCGCCACCTTTGGGAGAATCATAAGTTATAAATCCTGATTTTATTCTGGGATCTTCGGGTTTTATTAAAATAGCATCCGCATAATTGGGCGTCATAAAACTCAGTAGAGAAGGCAGTGTAAGCGTTCCCACAGCAAATAATGATAATTTTTCTACAAAACTTCGACGGTCAATTTTGTTGTGTGCGTAGTCATCGTACAAGTCAAATACTTCTTGGCTGATGTCTTCTTTAGTTATTTGTTTCATCGCTTTTTTTTAGTTGGTATTAATATAATAAAAAGTTTTGAGAGCATTTTATAGTCGAAATTATAAAATACTTTATTTAGTAGGCTCTAACTTTTTCATTTTGAGGAACGAAGAAGTCCCGTGTCTTGACCAATTTCTGAGGATTTCTCCTTCGATTAAAAGAATAATAAGGGTTCTAAGTAGCAAGAAAGATAAATTGTAGCAAGTATTAAAAATTGTTTTTGCTACAGATTTGAGGGTTAAAAATATTTTTAAAATTACACAACAAATTAATCTGTGCTAATCTGTGAAATCTGTGGCAGAGAAATTTAGTGCTTTATTAGAATACGACATTACATTTTAGCCATTACTTAGTTTTGAATTTGATATAAAAATAACCGTCAATAATAAAATATATATGATGTTTTGCATTTTAGTTCTATTTTTGAATTTCCAATCGCAATGGCAACCAAGCGTGAGAGGTTAAATCAGCGCTATTTTAGGTCAAACACAATGAAAGCAACAAGAGCATCACAGCAAAATACTGGTTTTGGAACCAATGCCAATAATTATGGTGGGCGTTTTATCAATAAGGATGGAACCGCTAATGTAGAAAAGCGCGGATTGTTTTTATTAAACCGCATCAGTTGGTACCACACTATGATCGATATGCCACGATGGCGTTTCATGTCTATCCTGTTGTTGTTTTACGTTGGAATGAATTTCATTTTTGCACTATTGTATTATGCAATAGGTATTGAACATTTAAACGGGATCGATGCTACTGGCTCTGATTTAGGTAAATTTGGTCAAGCCTACTTTTTTAGTGCGCAAACCTTTACTACTGTTGGCTATGGTCACATTAGTCCAGTAGGTTTCTTAACAAGTTTGCTTTCTGCTGCCGAGGCATTAATAGGATTATTGAGTTTTGCAATCGCCACAGGTTTGTTTTTTGGTCGCTTTAGCAAACCAACCGCTTTTTTAAAATTTTCACACAATGCACTTGTTGCACCTTATGGCGAAGGAACTGGATTAATGATTCGGGTAGCACCTTTTAAAAACACCAATCTTACTGATGCTTTGGCAAAAGTTACGCTGGGAATAAGCATCAAAGAAAATGGACTAATGACCAATAAATTTTTTGCCTTGGACCTAGAATTGGATAAAATAAATTTGTTAACTCTAAGCTGGACACTCGTGCATCCCATAACCGAGGATAGTCCGCTATATAAGTATACACAAGAGGATTTTGAAGCTATTCATGGTGAAATAATAGTCATGATCACCGCTTTTGACGATATGTTTAGCAACACGGTAGCCATAAGAACATCGTATACTTTTAATGAGTTGGTTTATGGAGCTAAATTTGAACCCATGTTCACCAGGAGTACCGATAATTCTAAAACAATCCTAAATTTAGATCTGTTGAACGTTTACAAAAGGGTTTCTTTACCATAAATTGCTCTTTTTTTATGTGTTTTGGAATTTTAAAAGCTGTTTTTAATTAAATTTATTTTACATTTGTTCAATAAATTTGAATAAACGATGAACAATGTAAAAAATGTGTTTAGTATTAAGGATCTTGAGAACCTTTCGGGCATCAAGGCGCACACGATACGTATTTGGGAAAAACGCTACGATATTTTGCAGCCCATGCGTACAGATACTAACATTCGTTTGTATGATTTGGCGAGCTTACAAAAATTATTAAACATCACGTTGTTACACGATTACGGCTATAAAATTTCAAAAATAGCTACGTATCCACAGGAAAAAATACCTTCTTTAGTACGTGAAATAATTTCGAGCAAAACAGCAAAAAGTCATGCCATAAGTGAGTTTAAAATGGCTATGATGAACTTTGATCAGGAGCTTTTTTTTAATACCTACAATTGGTTAATTGCAGAAAAGTCGTTCAAAGAAATTTTTCACCAGGTTTTTATTCCGCTGATGAATGAATTGGGATTGCTGTGGCAATCCGATACTATAACTCCAGCTCATGAACATTTTATTAGTTATTTGATTAAACAAAAATTATTGGTCAACACTGAGAAACTTCAAGTGTTGAAGCAAACTAAATTGGATCGTATTTTTGTGTTATCACTTCCTATGAACGAAATTCATGAATTAGGACTGATGTACTTAAACTATGAAATTTTATTGCATGGCTACAAAACCATTTACTTAGGGGAGAGCATGCCAATCGAGAACTTGAAAGATTTGAAAAAACATTTTAGTTCTATTATTTATGTATCGTACATGACAGTGCAACCCGAAAGAGATGTTGTGGATAGTTATGTTCAAAAAATGTCAGAAGAATTACTAGATGATACTACTGAATTATGGTATATTGGTCGCATGGTTGAGTTTGTAAAAAAAGAAAAATTATCTCAAGGAATAACAATTTTTAATTCCATCAACGAATTAGTCGATTGGATTTAATTATTTGTTTAAACTATTTGTATATTTGCTAAACAAATGAAGAATATTAAAAAGATTACAATCATAGGTTCTGGTTTCTCTGCTTTGGCTGCTTCGGCGTACCTAGCGCAAAGTGGATATGATGTTACAGTATTCGAAAAAAACGATGCTATTGGTGGTCGTGCTAGACAATTAAAAAAAGATGGGTTTACCTTTGATATGGGACCAAGTTGGTACTGGATGCCAGACGTTTTTGAACGTTTCTTTGCTGATTTTGGAAAAAAAACTACCGATTATTATGAGCTTATAAAATTGTCTCCAGCCTACCGCGTGTATTATGGAATTGATGACTTTATAACCATTGCCGATAATTTAACTGAAATTATAGCTGCTTTTGAAGCTATCGAAAAAGGAAGCGGTGCTCTGCTGCAGGATTTTATGGCTCGAGCCAAAAGTAATTATGATATTGCCATTAAAGATTTAGTGTATCGTCCGGGCGTTTCGCCATTGGAATTAATTACTCCAAAAACTGCTATGAAAGTAGGTGAATTTTTTAGCAACATCAGTAGAGATGTTCGCAAGAAATTCAAAAACAAAAAGCTGATTCAAATTCTAGAATTTCCAGTTTTGTTTTTAGGCGCCAAACCTTCAGATACTCCATCGTTTTATAGTTTTATGAATTACGCCGACTTTGGATTGGGAACTTGGCACCCAAAAACAGGAATGTTTGATGTAGTTCGTGCCATGGAAAGTCTGGCTAAAGAGTTGGGAGTGAAATTTCAAACGAATGCCAACATTGAGAAAATTATTGTCGAAAATAAAACCGCTGTAGCCATTCAAGTTAATGGTGAACGTATAGATTCTGATTTGGTTTTGAGTGGTGCTGATTACCACCACACCGAAACTTTATTGGAGCAGGAGCACAGAGCCTATACAGAGAAATACTGGGATAGTAGGGTTTTTGCACCTTCGTCTTTATTATTTTATGTGGGTTTCAATAAAAAAATCGATAACATTTCGCATCACGCTTTGTTTTTCGATGTAGATTTTTATCAACACGCTAAATATATTTACGATGAACCACAATGGCCTAAAGAACCTTTGTTTTATGCGAACTTCCCTTCGTTAACAGACAAAACTGCTGCTCCTGAAGGAATGGAATCGGGCTTTTTTCTAATACCTTTAGCACCAGGAATCAATGATACTGAGGCGTTGAGAGAGGAATATTTTGATAAAATAATTGATCGTTTTGAAACTTTAACAGGTCAAAGTATCAAAAACAATATTATATTTAAACAATCTTTTTGTAAAAATGATTTCGTGTCAGAATACAACTCATACAAAGGAAATGCCTATGGAATGGCAAACACTTTATTACAAACCGCATTTTTGAGACCAAAGTTAAAGAGCAAAAAGGTTAAAAATTTATATTTCACAGGTCAGTTGACCGTGCCGGGACCAGGCGTTCCACCTGCATTAATTTCTGGAAAATTGGTGTCGGAATTAATTAATAAGCAATTTTCAGAACAATAGTATGAAGCAATTATTTGATGATGTATCTTTTAAATGTAGCAAGTTAGTTACTAAGAATTATAGTACTTCTTTTTCACTGGCGGTGTATATGTTATCACCTGTTATTAGAGATGCCATTTATAGCATCTATGGTTTTGTTCGCTTTGCGGATGAAATTGTCGATTCTTTTCATGGATACGATAAGGAAAGTTTAATTACAGAGTTTGAGGATGAGTATTACAAGGCCAAAGACCGTGGCATCAGCTTAAATCCTATCTTGAATTCGTTCCAGCAAACGGTAAAGCAGTACAATATTACAGATGATCTCGTTCAAGCTTTCTTGAAAAGTATGAAATTAGATCTTATTAAATCAGATTACAACAGCAAGGAAGAGTATGATGATTACATCTACGGATCAGCTGATGTAGTGGGATTGATGTGTTTGAAGGTATTTGTAGCAGGAGATGACAAGCGTTATGCGCAGCTCAAAGACGAAGCGATGCGATTGGGATCAGCTTTCCAAAAAGTAAATTTTTTACGCGACTTGAAAGATGATAACTTGGTTTTGAATCGGAATTATTTCCCTGGAGTCGATCTAAATTCATTCGACGAAAATGCTAAAAAATCAATTATCAATGAAATTGAAGAAGATTTTAGAGTAGCCTACGAAGGAATTGTTAAACTACCTATTGAGGCTAAGTTCGGTGTTTATACCGCTTTTGTATATTATAAAAAATTGCTTAAAAAGCTAGAAAATACACCTTGTGAGGAAATAGGAAGTGCCAGAATTCGAGTTTCAAACTATACTAAAGCCGGATTATTAGCCAAATCTTTTGTTTCCTATAAATTGAAGTTAGTTTAGATTACCCTTACTTTTTTTAAAAAAATTGTTTGACTTTAATACAGAATAAAATGATATTTTTTTTGATTTTTCTAAGTACTTTTCTAATAATGGAATGTATTACGTGGTGCACCCATAAATATGTAATGCACGGTTCTATGTGGTATTTCCATGCCGATCACCACCAACCAAAATATGCTAATATTTTTGAACGAAACGATATCTTTTTTGTAATTTTTGCCGCCCCAAGTATAGCACTTTTTTACTACGGAGTAGAGGGAGGTTTGAATTACAAATTCTTCATAGGTTTGGGAATTATGTTTTACGGTTTGTGTTATTTTATGATTCACGATGTACTGATTCACCAACGTTTCAAATGGTTCAAACACACTAATAACAAGTATTTAATTGGTTTGCGAAAAGCACACAAAGTACACCACAAACACTTGGGTAAAGAACATGGCGAGTGTTTCGGAATGTTATTCGTACCGTTCAAATATTATAAAATATAAGTTTAATTGGGGCGTCACCCCACTTTCACTAGCGTTACAGCGGGGTCGGGCAATCCGTTCCCGCTTTTTTTATCCTGCTTAAAAAAGCAGCACAAAAAAGAGCTCCACTGCTGTCCCTTACGCGAGTCTGTTACTAAGACATCATTTATTTTAAAACACCAAAAATGAAAATATACAAACAAGAAACCGTGCAGCATGTCAATGCCACTGTAGAAGAATGCTGGACTTTTTTCTCTAATCCAAGAAATCTTCAAAAAATTACACCAGAAGGAATGGGTTTTCAAATCACTGATTTTGATCAAAAATCAATGTATCCCGGCCAAATTATTCAATACAAAGTAACGCCTCTTTTAGGAATTACCTTATCATGGATGACATTGATTACTCAAGTAAAAGAAAACAGTTATTTCATCGATGAACAAAAATTTGGGCCTTACAGTTTTTGGCACCACAAGCATTTCTTTGAAGCAACACCTACTGGAACTAAAATGACAGATGTGGTGCACTACGGATTGCCATTAGGGATTTTAGGACGTATAATGAATACGTTAGTGGTGAAAAACAAATTAAAATCCATTTTTGAATATCGGGTTACTAAAGTGGATGAACTATTCAATAATAAGTAATGAGCAAGCAAGTAGTTTCCATTTTTTGGTTCAGACGCGATTTGCGTCTCGAGGATAACATAGGATTGTTTCACGCGCTGAAATCTCCATATCCTATAATACCTGTTTTTATTTTTGATGAGGCAATTTTAAAAAAGTTGCCAAAAAATGATCCACGGGTTGGTTTTATCCATGAAAATCTTTCTAAAATAAATGCACAACTAGAGGAAATAGGAAGTTCCCTTTTAATTCAAAAAGGAGAAACTGAAACTGTTTGGCAATCGTTATTGACACAGTATGATGTCAAAGAAGTTTTTTTTAATAAAGATTATGAACCGTATGCTGCAAAACGTGATGCTGCTATTTGTGAATTATTAGAAGCAAATCATGTTGTTTCGTATTTATTTAAAGATCAAGTAATTTTCGAAGAAAAAGAAATTACTAAAGCAGATGGATTGCCGTACACCGTGTACACTCCTTTTAAAAATAAATGGTTAGAAAAATACAAATCGATGGCTCCAGTTCAGGAGTACGATGCCACTTCACTTTACGCTAATTTTCATAAAAATAGTTTTGTGATACCTACTTTAAACGAAATTGGTTTTGAAGAAAGTAACATCAAAGTTAAGCCACATAATCTTAAATTTATAAGCAATTACCAAGACACGCGAGATTTTCCAGCGATGGATAAAACCTCGTATTTATCCCCTCATCTAAGGTTTGGAACAGTTAGTGTTCGCAAATTAGTTAACTGGGCTTTTCATAAAAATGATGTTTTTTTGAGTGAACTTATTTGGAGAGAGTTTTTTATGCAAATCCTTCACAGTTTTCCTAAAGTAGTCAATCGTAATTTTAAATCGGCGTATGATGGCATTCAGTGGCGCAATGACGAAGCTGATTTTAAGCGTTGGTGTTCAGGAAATACAGGTTATCCTATGGTAGATGCAGGAATGCGCCAGCTCAATGAAACCGGCTACATGCACAATAGAGTTCGTATGGTGGTTGCTAGTTTTTTATGCAAGCATTTATTAATCGAGTGGCAGTGGGGCGAGGCATATTTTGCTGAAAAATTATTGGATTATGAGATGTCATCCAATGTAGGGAATTGGCAATGGGCAGCAGGTACCGGTTGTGATGCAGCTCCGTATTTTAGAGTGTTCAATCCCGAAATTCAACAAAAGAAATTTGACGAAAAAGGAGTCTACATCCGCAAATGGATTAAAGAATTCGATTTGGGTTATGGAAAACCTATGGTAGAGCACGCTATCGCTAGAGATAGAGCTATTGCTACCTATAAAGCTGGAATTTTAAAATAAAATACAGATTGAACAGTGTATAAATAGTTCAATCTGTATGGTCCTTGTTCTAGTAGACATTGAAAAGGATATTTTTTTATTCCTTAATTAATTTATTGAGCATTCCATTAAAGATAAAACCATGGAAAGGTAAAACAGAGTACCAATAGAGTTTACCCCAAATTCCTCTGGGTCTAAAAGTAGCTGATTGGTATAAAGTTTGATTTATAATTTTAAATTCGAGCCAGGCTTCTCCCGGAAGTTTCATTTCGGCAAACAAAATAAGTTTACCCTCTTCCTTATTGGCATACAAAACCCTCCAAAAATCCAAAGCGTCTCCAGAATGTATATCGTGTCTGTTGGTTCTTCCTCGTCTGGAGCCCACACCACCGTATAATTTATCAATAAAGCCACGTAAGTTCCAGAGCCAATCTCCATAATACCAGCCTGAGTCGCCACCTATAGACCAAATTTTGTTGATGGTAAACTCCCGATCAATAAGTTCCATTTTTCGACGGTCGATAAAACAATCCTTTTTGGGAACTTTTAAGTAGCCCGACATATTAGTTGTAAAACGACCACTCACCAAGGAATCTTTCCAACTGGATGCTACTTTATCTTCATCAACTTTGATCAAAGCACGTGAGAGTCCTTGTTGGTAAGTCATAGGCGTTACGTGCAGCAATTCATTAATTCGGGTATCACTACAAACTACTTCTACTTTCATACTGCTGACTAACGCAGATGCCAATCTGTAAGACGTTGAAGTTACAAAATACAACCAGTAGGAGGACAATTTAGGTGTCATTACTGGCACAGTAAAAATCCATCGTTTTAGATGTTTTGCTTCTGCAAAACCCAAAAGCATTTCTTTATACGTTAATATATCTGGTCCGCCAATGTCGAAACTTTGGTTGTAAGTAAGCGGATTTAATAGTGATTTAGATAAAAATTCAAGCACATCAGGAATGGCAATAGGCTGACATCTGGTATTGAGCCATTTTGGGGTAATCATAACGGGCAGCTTATTTACTAAATCCCGAATAATATCAAAGGAGGCGCTTCCTGAACCTACTATAATCCCAGCTCGTAAAGTGGTAGTGGCAAATGAACCTGTATTTAAAATTTCTTCTACTTTTTTTCTTGAGGACAAATGTTTTGATAACGATGTATCGTTTACAATACCACTCAAATAAATCACCTGTTTCGCTTTGGTAGTATTCAAGCGGGTTACAAAATGATGCGCGGATAGGCTCTCAAGTTCATCATAATTAGCGTCAGATCCTGACATGGAGTGAATCAAGTAATACGCAGCATCAATCTCATCGGGTATCGCTGTTAATGTATCTTCATCAAGAAAGTCAACTTCTATGATTGTGATATGGCTGACGCAGTCAATTGGACAATAAAATCTATTCTTATCTCTTACACAACAGATTATTTCGTGACCTTGTTCTACCAATAATGGTAAAAGTCGCTTCCCGATATAACCTGTTGCACCTGTTAAGAGAATTTTCATAATATTTAACTTTAGTAACTTAAAAATAAGATAAATAAAAGGTGTTATTTTTTGTATCCTAACGAAAATTTAAACCATACTTTGAATAAAATAGCTATAATGTAATTTAAAGCGAAGTCCTAAAGTATCATTATACAAACACTTCTCTCTATATTAAAAAAATAGATTTGTAATTAAAGAGCAACAATTTTTTTTGTCTTAATCCATTGTCTAACCCTTGTAAAGTAAAGTTAACTCAATTTATTTGAAAGAAGACTAATAAACTCTTTCCTTGTTTTATCTTTCTCAAAAGCACCTGTAAATGAAGAGGTTGTCGTGACAGAATTTTGTTTTTGAATCCCACGCATCTGCATACACATGTGCTGTGCTTCGATTACAACTGCTACTCCAAGTGGGTTTAAAGCATCCTGTATACAATTCTTTATTTGGTCTGTCAATCGTTCTTGCACTTGCATTCTTCTGGCAAAAGCATCAACCACTCTAGGAATTTTACTTAAACCAACAATCTTTCCATTTGGAATATAAGCCACATGTGCTTTTCCAAAAAATGGTAACATATGATGCTCACACATCGAATAGACTTCGATATCTTTTACCACAATCATTTGTTTGTGATCTTCTGTAAACATAGCTGATCTCAATATTTCTAATGGATCGAGCCCATAACCATGTGTTAAGTACTGCATGGCCTTAGCAACACGTTCCGGAGTTTTAAGTAAACCTTCGCGGTTTACGTCTTCGCCTAAGTTTTCAATAATTACTTTATAATTATCAGCTAGAGCATCCGTTATTTCAGTATCGTATTGTTCAATTTTCTCGTAACTTTTCATTTCTTTTATCATTGTATTCTGTATTTCAATTTTATGGTAATCAATTTTTTTTAAATTTTAAATGTAACTATTCCATAGTCCATTTCAAATATTTGACCGGATATGGATTTAGCATTTTCAGAAATTAAGAAGTGGGCCATGTTCGCAACTTCTGCAGGTTTTAGATAGCCTTTCATTGGGTGGCGTTCTATCATGTTTTCTTTCATACGGTCGTTTCTTAGAATACCAGCTGCAAGAGATGTTTCGGTAATAGTTGGTGCTATAGCATTGATGCGTACAACCGAAGCTAGTTCAGCCCCCAATGATTTTACCAATCCTTCGACACCCGCTTTTGCAGTAGCGATGCTCGCGTGAAAGGGCATCCCTAATTTTGCCGCTACTGTGCTGAACAGAACGATTGAAGGATCTGTACCTTTTCTTAGAACAGGTAAATATTTTTGAATGGCCTTCACTGCACCAATCACATTAATTTCAAAATCGTTTTTGAAATCGTCAATGCTTAAACTTCCAATAGGTTTCAAGTTAATAGAACCCGGGCAATAAATCAAAGTGTCTATCGCTTCAATTTCAGGAAGTGCTTCTTTTAAAACATCTACCGAAAAATGTTTGAGGTTGGGGTGTGTGATCTCAGGAGCATTTCTGCTGATGTTGTAAACTATGTTTGTTTCTAATTGTTGCAACAAAATGGCACTACCAATTCCTTTACTACCACCAATGATTACTATATTTTTCATATCTATTATTAATCAGTTATATAAATTAAGGGCAAGTTTATTTATAGGTATCTAAAATTATCTTTTTGAAATTTTATTGTTATTGATTTGTCGCTGCATGGTACATTTAAAACGACCCTCGCGGAATTCGCGTAATTTTTCATGTTTGGTTTTACGACCTTGCACACGTTCACGCCACATTCTAAAACTAGACGGTTTCATTTCGGTTCGCATCAAGTTGATTACTTCCTGCTCTTTTAATCCAAATTGCAGTAAAATAGCATCAAAAGTGGTTCGGTCCTCCCATGCCATTTCGATGATTCTGTCTTTTTCTAAATCGGTAAGTTCTTTTTTTGTGGTCACGCTATTTTAAATATTAAATTCTTGTACTTGTTTAAATTCGGTTTGTTAAATATTATTCACTATCGCCAATATCTGCCATAGTATGTAATCGTAATATTCGGGTACTTTCTTCTTTTACCAGTGGGTTTTTCTTCATTTTCCATAAAAAATCACTAGCAAATTTCCGTGTTCTTTCCATATTCACAATAGGTTTTGGATAATTGACACCAACTTCAAAGTCGTTAAATTTTTGATCCAAATACGTCATTTTATACGGTTCATGAATAAAAGCACGGGGTAAGCTTCTTAATTCTGGAACCCATTTTCTAATGAATTCACCTTCAGAATCGTGTTCGTAGCTATTTTTTATCGGATTGTAAATACGCAACATATTAATGCCTGTTTCACCCGCTTGCATTTGCAACTGCGGAAAATGGATACCTGGCTCAAAATCTAGAAACATTTGTGATAAATGTTGTGTTGCTTGCTGCCAAGGTTGCCATAAATTATGAGTAAAAAAGGAAACTAACATCGCTCTCATCCTAAAATTTAGATAACCAGTTTCATTTAGGCAGCGCATACAAGCATCTACCAATGGGAATCCTGTTTGTCCCGTTTTCCAGGCAATAATGTAATTTTCATTCACTTTTTTATCCAAAGAATGAAAACCTTTATTTACGCTTTCGAACTCCATAATTTCCTCCATTTCAAATTTTTGTATGAAATGAGCTTGCCAAGTCAGTCTGGATAGGAACGAGTCTATTTGTTTTTTATCATTGCAGTGTAATTTAAAGGTGGCTGCTTTTTGTAAAACTTGTCTAGAGGATAAATTTCCCCAAGCTATATAAGGTGACAACCTGCTGCAACTTTTTCGCGCTAGTAAGGGTTTTGATATGTGAGAACTATAATTATGATAGCGTTCATCAAAAAAAGTCTTGAGGTATTTCTCGGCCATAGTAGCACCTCCTTTTTGGAAAATGGTATCAGGGACAGTTGCTAAATCTGCTTTTTCGAAAACAGTTTCTAGTTCATTGATTTCCTCAACACTGATATAATGATCTGGTTTTGGATCAAAGTCAAACTGCGGCTGATTCATATAATCTTCCCATTTAGAAACCCAATTATTTCTGTTTTTGAGAGCTCTAAAAATACCATTATTGATATTTTCTTCCCAGTTGATTAAATTATTTTTACAGAAACGTTTAAAGGTTTTATCTCTTTCATAGGTGATTTTCAAACCTGTTTCTTGGTGAGAATATACATTGTCAATTTTATAAGTTTCCTCTAAAATATTAAAAACTTGAAGTACTTCTGATGAAACGGCTAGCACTTTAGTATTGGATTTTTCCAATTGCTTGTTGATATCTAACAGAGATTGCTTTATAAAATTCCAATGTCTCTTGCTGTAATGGGAATCATTTTCTAGTGATTTTTCGAAAACATAAAGAAACAAGGTCGGAATACCTGTTTTAGTTGCATTAAAAATTGCTTCGTTATCTTGTAAACGAAGGTCTCTTTTAAACCAAACTACATTTATATGTTTTTTATTTATACTCATCTATTTTTTTAAAATAATTTTTGTTGCAGCCACAATTTCTGAAATTTAAATTGCCCGTCATAATTGGATGCTTGCAACTTGATATTAAATTTACGATCTCTAGGGTCGTTTCCTACTCCTGAAACATACATCCAGTTTCCGTAGTTGCTGTGTACATCATAATCTACAAGCATGGCTTCAAAATACGCTGCTCCAATACGCCAATCAATCAGTAAATCTTTGGCAAAATAAGACGCTACATTTTGTCTGCCACGGTTACTCATGAAACCTGTTTCGCGTAGTTCGATCATATTGGCATTTACAAATGGTTCTTTTGTGGTCCCGTTGATCCAACCCTTTATCGCTAATTGATTGTTTTTCCAATCGTAATCTCTATCTAATATTCCACCAATTTTAAATATGGTGTCTCCATTTTTCAAGGAAATGTATTTAAAATAATCTCTCCAAATCAATTCAAATATCAGCCAATAAGTAGATTCGTTTTTTTCTATCTCTTCTTCATAATTCAGAATCTCCCAATAAATCCTTCTAGGCGAAAGTGTACCGTTTGCCAACCACGGTGAGAACTTAGAACTAAAATCGGCTCCTATTAAACCATTACGCGTCAGTTTGTAAACGCTTAATTTTTTGGTTTCCCAAAAATAATTTTTCAGTCTTTTTAAGGCTTGATTTTCACCACCTAAAAATGGAAATGCTGATCTTGGATCTGGGATAAAAGCATCAAAACCAAGTTTTTCTAAAGTCGGGATTTCAGTTGTAATTTCCTGCCAGTTTTGCTTGGGTAATGCGAGTATTTCAAACTCTTCTCTTACCTTAGAACGTTTTTCGCATTGATTTCTAAATTGTGTAAAAACATTTGGAATCGACTCTATAGAAAACGGAATATCCTTTGGATGAAATAAAAACTGATTGTACGTTCCCAAGAATTTGGTTTCCTTGCAATTTGCTTTTACAGCTTCAAGTACTTTAGATTCCTCACTGGTCCATTCGTTTTGAAAGTAAACAGTCGTGATGTCATGCTCAGTACTAATTTGTGGAACTACTTTTTCAGGCTCATCAAAATGGACTAAAAGCGGAATATTTAATTTCGACAAATTCGATCTTAGTTCTGCTACTGATTCGATTAGGAATTTAGCTCTAAATTTTTCTGTCTTTTTAAAACCAAATCGAGATTCTTCAAAATGTCTTGGATCAAAACAATATACCGCGATCACGCTTTCATTATTTTCCACAGCATTAAATAAGGATTCATTATCATGAACTCTTAAATCATTTCTAAACCAGATTAACCCTTTTTGTTTCTTTTGCATTTTTCGCTACAATATTTTACTTCATCCCAAACCTTTTCCCATTTCTTGCGCCAATCAAATGGTCTGTTGCAGACCAAGCACATTTTAGAGGGTAGGTTGCCTTTTTTCACTAGTTGTATATCTTATATTCGTTAACCACTATAGTTGCTTTTAGATCAAACATCAAATTGTATAATCCAAAAAATGTACGGTTCATATAGATAAAGTGTTTCGATCCACGATTACCATTCATTTTTTTCAAATTCGTATCCTTCGAAAAACGCTCCCCTAATTGTGCAATACTGTCAAAAAATGATTCATCAGAAAAATCAAAAGTTTCTGCTTGGAACGGTTTTGTAAATAAGGATAATAAGTCATGAAACATATCCGTGAAATAAGCTATTTCTTCTTTGGTATCATCCGTTCTTAATATTTCTAATTCAAATAATTTGGCATTAAAAATTTTGGGATCGTTGATTACTTTTTTGTCAATCAATTCAAAATAAGGCGTGTAAAAATCATTAGGAATCTGTTTCATACAACCAAAGTCTAATGCGACTAATTCATTGTTATCGTTCACTAAGAAGTTCCCAGGATGTGGATCAGCATGTACTTTTTTCAAAATATGAATTTGATACATATAGAAATCCCATAAGGCTTGACCCACTTTGTTAGCTATATCTTTATTGCTATTGGATTTTGCAAATTCAGAAAGGTGATTTCCCGTCATCCAATCCATAGTGATGATTTTTTCTGTCGAAAATTCAGGATAATATCGTGGAAAAACAAGATTTTCAATTTTTTCGCAAGCTGCAACAACTTCTTGGCTTTGTTTTAGTTCTAATAAGTAATTGGTTTCTTCAATTAGTTTGTCTTCTACTTCTTTAAAGTATTTATCAGAATCTTTGCCTTGTAAGTTAAACATCCTAATAGCAATAGGTTTTACCATGGATAAATCTGAAGAAATACTGTTGGCAACACCCGGATATTGAATTTTAACGGCTAGTTTTTTGCCGTTTTTTACCGCCACATGTACTTGCCCAATACTTGCTGCATTTACAGAATTAGCATTGAACTCGTCAAAAATTTCATTTGGTGTTTTCCCAAAATTATTTTTGAATGTTTTCAAAACCAATGGCGCTGATAAGGGCGGAACTGAAAATTGCGATAATGAAAACTTTTCAACATAGGCTTGTGGCAAAAAACTTTTGTCCATGCTTAGCATCTGCGCTACTTTTAAGGCACTTCCTTTTAAACTTTTAAGTCCATCATAGATATCTTCAGCATTGTCTTCGTTTAATTTATCACGTGTCAAGTCAGAGTTTACTATTTTTTCTCCGTAGTACTTCAAATAATTTACGCCCACTTTTGCACCAGTTTGCACCAGTTTAGTAGCTCTTTCAATTTTTGAAGTTGGGATGTAGTCAATTGTTTTCATTATTTATTGTATATTTTTTCTTTGAAAATGAATTTTCCAAAGTCAATTAAGCTGTCAATAGGAGCAATGTTCATCAATTCAAATGTTGCTTTCACTGATTTTTCGATATAAATATCTGTTTTCTCAAATGCTGGAGAGGAATCATCTAACCAAAACTTCATAGTCAACAAAAGCTGAATCCAAGACGTTTCAATAAATGTTTTTTCTTGGAAACTTTGAAATCGTTCTTGTTGCGTTCTAAAATCGTCTGTGATAATTTCGATTAAGAAATTTTTGTAGCTATTTCTTAAACCCGATAAAAGCGCTAATTTTTTTAATTGATTGTTGTGTTCCTTTAAGACCATTACAACATAACTTCTGTTGGCTGTAAGGATTTCAAAGAAGGTAAAGTAAAAACTGAGCATTTTACTCCTCATATCATACATCTCGTATTCCTTATTTTTGTGCAGTAAATCGATTGTTTTCTCAGTAAACATTTTGAAAATTTCTTTTTCGATACTTTCTATAGTTCCAAAAAACGCGTAAAATTCTGTTTCTGTAAAATCATTCAGTTTTGTAAAATGATAAACTGACTTAGGTTTTTCACTGTTTTCAAGTACATAATTCATGTACATTGAAACTATTTTATCCTTTGTGATGCTTGATTTTTTAGTTGCCATTTTTATGTATTTCAAATTAGAGTATAAAGGTAGTAAATGTTTAACTATATATTAATAAAGTTAAACAAAATTTAATATAATTTTATATCGTTATAAATTGTTAGTTTTACACTACTATGAAAAAAAATGTTTTAATAAGTGGAGGTTCTGGATTTATTGGGGGTCATTTAGCAAGTTTATTAGTTTCAAAAGGATACTCTGTTTCTATACTGAGTAGAACTGAAAAACAAAATAGAGATGGTATTTCTTATTACAAATGGGATGTTGCCAAAATGACAATTGATGAAAACGCAGTTTTAAAAGCGGATTTTATTATACACTTGGCTGGTGAAAATATTGCAGAAAAAAGATGGACAGCCAAACGAAAAGCTGAAATTATCGATAGTAGAGAGCAGTCTACTCAACTGTTGTATTCGGTGTTAAAAAAGAATAATAAGAAACTAGAAGCCTTTATTTCAGCATCAGCAATTGGTATTTATGGTGCTGTAAATGGACAAGAAATTTGTACAGAACAAATGACGCCTGCTAATGATTTCTTGGGTTATACCTGTCAGAAGTGGGAAGAGTCACTAGATTTTATAGAAAATTTAAACATTAGAACGGTTAAAATTCGTACCGGTTTAGTGTTGGGAAAAAACGAAGGTTTTTTGAGTAAACTGGTTCCGCTTTTTAAAAATAGATTGGGTTCCGCTATAGGCTCCGGCGAGCAATACATGCCATGGATTCATATTGATGATTTGTGTGGTATGTATTTGCAAGCGATTTTAAATCCTACAATGGAAGGTGCTTATAATGCAGCTATTTTAGATGATACCACTAACACTATCTTTTCTAAAACCTTAGCCCGCATATATGGATATTCGATATGGTTGCCCAATGTTCCTGCTTTTATTCTAAAATTGGTAATGGGCGAAATGGCGGTTATTGTTTTGACAGGACGCAGGGTTTCATCTGATAAAATTGAACAAGTTGGTTTTCAATTTAAATTTAAAAACTTGGAAGTTGCATTAAGAGATTGTTTAAAAAAATAAGTTTATTGTAGGACGCAACTGACTGTAATTTTCACTGTTTTGGATATTTTAGTATCTACTATGGCGGGAATTTTGATGTTAAAATCAGCTGTGTTTACTATAACTGATGTCACAAGTTCTAATCGGTTGTCTATTTTTTTCAAAAAACCGACACAGTTTATTTTTTTAGTTTTACCATGAATAGTAATTTTCCCGTTGATTTGATGCTGTTTTGCAGTTGAAGTACAATTTTTTAAATCAAATTTTTCGATTCTACCCTTGAAAATAGCTCTAGGATACTCGTTGCTTTCTAAGTAATTATCGTTAAAATGTTCTTGCATCAAACTTCTTTCAAACTGAAAATCCTTAACATACATCCAACAAGTAAAATCACCAGTTTTAGTTATTAAAACACAGCTTGCTTTTTTATTAATAGCTTTTACTTCTTCAAAAAATGGAATAGAGGCTTCAAAAGATACGTTTGCACGATCTGTCATCATTCTTTCTTGAGCAAGCAGTTGCACGGCAAAAAGTAAAAGTAACGCTATTGTAATTTTTTTCATAGAATTGATGAATTAAATTACTTAAAGTTACAAAAATTATTTTTTAAAACATAAGACTTTGACGACTAAAAAATAAATAAAATGTATTATTTTGTACGTTTTAATTAAAAAAAAAGGAATTTTATTTAATGTTTTAGCAGTGTTTCTTGATTTTATTTAGAACTAACGTTTGCTTAAGTTAGTCTTGTATTTCTAATTTAACGTTGTATTTTTTTAAGTTTTCTAGCGTCGCTACTGAGTTGTAATCAAATTTTTCTTCGTGCAGTTCTTTTTCTTTTTTCAACTCTATTTGTTTGATACAATTGCAAAAGCGGCGCACTTCATTTTTATTAGATAAAATTAATCCTGGAACAAGCATACTATTGCCTAGCTCGTCCTTGGCAACCATCGTAAAATAAGAGGAATTGCAATGTTTGATTGTTCCTGTTTGTATATTCTCGGCTTCTACACGAATGCCAATAACCATAGCACTTTTACCAACATAATTTACAGAAGCTTTCATAGTTACTAGTTCGCCAACTTCTATAGGCTTAAGAAAATTTACAGTGTCTACGGATGCCGTTACACAATAATTTCCAGAGAATTTTGATGCACAGGCAAAAGCAATTTGATCTAACAAAGACAGTATGTAACCTCCATGAATCTTTCCGCTAAAGTTAGTGTGCGACGGAAGCATTAATTCTGAAATACTGATATTCGATGAAGCTACAGTTTTAAAGGTCCTATTCATTTATTTGATTTTGAAAGGCGAGTTTACTTTTTTTACGGCTACAATAAAGTAGCGAGTGTCTCCCCACCACGGAAACGTTCGGTAGCGCTCCACATAGTTCACTTGAACATATTGACCTTCCATATCTTTTAAATCAGCAATCACTTTTTCTTCACTATCCATCACAGAAAAAGTAAAAATCTGTGCTCCAGAAATTCCTTGACTAATTTCACCTTCCCAAGTTTTGAATGCAACTCCTTTGTGACTGACCTTGATCAACTCACCAGATCGCACGCCTTCACTGTAGGTTGCTGTGTATAAAAAGCCAAAATATCCTGCTACTGCTACTACAAGGATAACTGTGATAATCAATAAAATTTTTCTCATTTTAGATTTAGTTTAAAAGTTTATTTTCGTCTTTTTCTGCTCGGTTTAAAATGCTTTCAGGAAGTGCTTTTTTAGCTTTAGCCCCCATTTTTTTTAATTTCTCGACACTTACAATTAAGTTTCCTTTGCCTTCTACCAGTTTGTTCATGGCACCACTATATTCTGTTTTGCTTTCGTCTATTTTTTTTCCGATTTTGATTAAATCACCCACAAAACCTTCGAATTTATCATATAAAGCACCAGCCTGCCTAGCAATTTCGAGTGCGTTTTCTTGTTGCTTCTGGTTGGTCCACATGCTGTCAATAGTTCGCAAAGTAGCTAATAAAGTGGCAGGAGTAACTATGACAATGTTTTTCTCGAATGCCTTGTTGTACAAACTAGTATCCTCATTGAGTGCCAAAGCAAAAGCAGGTTCGATAGGAATAAATAATAATACAAAATCTGGGCTTTCAATTTGGTATAAATCCTGATAGTTCTTGTTGCCTAATTGCTCTACGTGACGTTTTATAGAATTAACGTGTTCTTTTAAAAAACCAACTTTTACCTCGTCGTCCTCTTCATTGATATATTTTTCATAGGCAGTTAAAGAAACTTTAGAGTCTACAATCATTTTTTTGCCATCTGGTAAATTGATCACTACATCAGGGAAAACGCGGTTTCCATCAGCAGTTGTAAAGGCTTGCTGTACTTCATACTCTCGTCCTTTTTCTAAACCTGATTTTTCTAGCACACGTTCCAGCACGAGTTCGCCCCAATTGCCTTGCATCTTGCTATCCCCTTTTAATGCTTTTGTCAAGTTGATAGTTTCTTTGCTCATTTGGATATTCATTTCTTGCAATCCCAATATTTGTTGACGCAAAGCGGCATGGTAATCGATGCTTTCTTTGTGTGTGTCTTCGACTTTCTTTTCAAACAATTGAATTTTATCCTGCAAAGGGGACAAGATATTTTTCATGTTTTCCTTGTTCTGTTCAGTGAATTTATTCGATTTTTCCTCTAATATTTTATTGGCTAGGTTCTCAAATTCTTTCGTGAATTTTTCTTGAAGTTTTTCTACTTCTTCTTTTTGTTCTTTGTTTCGTTCCCAAAGATTCTCAAAATCTACTTCCTTTTTTGAGAGTTGAATTGCAAGACTGTCCTTTTCACTTCTGATATTTTCTTTTTCAGTATTGGATGTTTTTAATTGTTTTTCAAAGGCTATTTTCTCCGTTATAATTTGCTCTTTTAGTTGATTAAACTGTGAACTGGAAGCAATGAGTTTCTCCTCTAAACTAATTTTTTCGGACTGGAATCGTGCAGCGTATAGCATCTTACCAAGGAAAATACCTATAGCGAGCGCAACTATGAAAATCAATAAAAATGGAAGCATATTTGACATAAAATTTCTTTTTGTAAGTTTGTAAAAATAAAGAAAAGTTTTCGAGTTTCTTTTGAGAAATCAAAATCTTATTTATTTTTTAGCATTCATTAAATTATAAATTTAGTATTAACTTCATCTTTAAACTTTAGAATACATGCAGGATAAATCTTTAAAATTCAAAACGCTATTTTGTGCTACAATTTCAATTGTGGGTTGGTTTGCTGTGATTTTTCAATTGTATCTTATTATCATTAACCGTGTGGCTTCACTTCCTGAAACCATTGTTCGGTTTTTTAGTTTCTTTACTATTCAGATCAATATTCTCGTAGCAATTTGCTTTTCCTGTCTTTGCTTGGGGCCTAAATCCAATTGGGGTTTGTTTTTTTCAAAAGCGAAGAATGCAACTGCCATTACTTTGTATATTTTAATAGTAGGGCTGGTTTATAACGTTATCTTACGTTTTTTATGGGCTCCCACAGGTTCTCAAAAAATAGTAGATGAGTTGCTACATCTCGTAATTCCAGTATTAGTTTTATTGTATTGGATTGTATTTGTAACCAAGAAAGAATTGGAATATAGCACAATTTTTAAATGGCTAATTTTTCCTTTTGTGTACTTAATTTATACCTTAATTCGCGGTGCTTTTTTTGATTTTTACCCGTATCCATTTGTTGATGTAAACGCTTTGGGATATTCTGAAGTGATTCGTAATAGTTTTTTTATGCTATTGACGTTTTTATTTTTTGGAATGCTATTAATTGCTGTTGGCAAAAAGACTGCAGTAAAGTCGTAATACGGTTGTTAATTAAGTTGCTGAATGTACTCGAATAAACCTAGTAATAAGTGCACTCTTATACCATATTTTGTAAATACTTTAAATAAATAAAGCCAGATTTCAGTTGTGAAATCTGGCTTTTATTTAAAAAATTAATTCTATTTATTTTTTAACAATTTTATTTTTATACATTACTTTGTTGCCATCGCTCACGGTATAAATGTATATTCCAGCAGGAAGTTTAGCGATATTTATAGTAGTGGTATTGCCATTAGAACTGCTATTCAATTTATACGGCATACCCATTGATCGTCCTAAAACATCGTAAATATTAAGCTGTAAATCTGTTGTGTTTTCTAAATTCACGACCACATTAAATGAGTCAATAGTTGGATTTGGGTAAGCAATTGCACTCAACTCATCTTTACCTATAACATCATTGGTACTTAACGTAATGTCTTCTTTAAGTTCAAATCGTGCGATTACTGGGCCATGATCTGACGTAGTAGTCGTGTAACTAAGTATGTCTGTTCTTGGATCGTAAACCATTATCGAATTTGGTACGTATTCATCTGAAAGTTCATTTGAGACTACTATATGATCCAGAAAACCACCAGAAGACAAGTAGCTAAAAGCGCCTGCTTTACTGATTTCCAGTGTCAATGTATTGTAACGTGCAGTATCTTCAACCATTTTTTGATAAGAGGAAGGATTACCAGCAATAACGGACTGATCCACATCATCATTAAAATCTCCTAAGAGCATTACATTGGCATTTGGGAACTCAACATCTAAACTGTCTTTTAAAACTTCGACATCATATTTTCTCATATTGTATCGTGCTATATCCCCTCCGCTGTTGGCTCTAGCATGAAGATCTACAATTTTAATGTCTTTTTTGACACCACCAATATTTGTTTCTATTTCAACTAAATACGGTAAACGACCAGACGAATAAAAGCTTGAACCGTCGCCACCTGGGTAATTAGGGAGTGTTTTTGTTCCAGCACGTACTTCGTCGTACAATTTAGAGAATAGTACACGTGTCTTTTTTACTGCAGTAGTTTGTGTATTGTAAATCACTACTAATTTTTGCGGTGGAAAATTTGCATCTGGAGCTTGAAACGAGCGTGACCACACTGGAGAAACTGATTTCGCAAAAGTTTTTCCGTTAATACTTATTTTAGTTAGTAACAGATCTAGAGCTGCATCATCCGAAACTTCTTGAACAGCGTAAACATCTGCATTTAAAGTATTCATGACCTTGGCCACGTTGTCTATTTGTAGCGCATCATTTGTTGGACCAAATTCAGTTCCGCCTGTATCTTTAACATCAGTTCCAAAAAATTCTAAGTTATAGGTAACAATATCAAAAGTTTCCGCTTTAGTTATGGAAGAACCTTTGAAAGCGCCAACTTCTTGATTAAGTCCTGTTCCAGTTAACTTCAAAGGACCAGAAATGGTAAGGGCTTTTACAGAGGGAGCGAAACGAGCAAAAATTGTTTTGCCAGCTACAGCCTCGGCAGCGGTGATCACTACACTAGTTTGAAAGTTAGTATTGTCAGTTGATATTTGGAAATCAGAAGGAGCAGTTAGGTTGATATCACCGTAACCACCTGCCATAAATGCAAATGATTGACTTGATGAAGTAGTGTTAGGGCTAACCTCTCCAAAATTTAAATTAGGGTTAGATGCTATAAATGTTTCATTATTTGCTATTCGTACATCATCCAGTGTCCATTCCGCACTATCAGAACCGGATCCAGAACCAGTCGATTCATAAACCCAAGCAATATAGGTGTGGTCGGTTTTATATGCTTGTAAGTTGATGAATTGTGATTGTTTAAATGTACCCGTTGTGGTAGGAAAATCTCCTTCTAATGCGGTCCATGTTGCATTTTCAGGGTTGCTTTTTCCATCATAATCTACTGAGACCATTAACTTAAGAGGTGTTCCTGAGAAAAATTTACGGGAATAAAAAGACAATAACGGAAATTGATTAAATGTATCTAAACGTAAATTTGGGGAAATCAACCAGTCTTTACTAGCACCATTTTCAGAAAAACCATTCATTTGTACCGCTGCGGGTGAGCTATTGAAACGAGAGGTTGTGCTTGCCCATTTAATCCTATCGCCAGTTACACTGTATGCCGTCCAGCCACTGTTAGAAAGAACATTTACATCATTAAAATCTTGGATGTAGGGATTTATTCCTATACCTGTTAAGCTTACAGACTTAGTAGTTGCATTTGTAGCTGCATGGTTTGTTTGACCTGAAAAAACGCCAGTTGTATTGGGCGCAAATTTCACATATACGGTTGGTGTTGCTCCATTATTAAAGTCAGCAGCTGCAAAAACTAAATTCGTTCCAAACCCTGTAGTTGCCGCTTTTGAAATGGTATAATTTCCTGATGCAGTTACTATTACATCACTTGCTAAATTGAGTGCTGTTATTTGATAATTTAATGGTGTTGAACTGAAATTTTGCTCTACAAAACTAAAATCTAGTGCCGTTTTAGACGTTGTAATAGAAGGCACTGCAACGCTCGAAGTGGTAACATTTAATGTGTTTACTGTAGTTTGTAAGTTTCCTGCAGTATCTTCTGATACAGAGTAAACCACATAAGCAGTACCCGAAATTAATCCAGTATTGTTTTGGGTATATTCTAAAGCAGGATTAACAATTGTAAGCGTTCCAGCTCGTAAAGCTGCAGTATTAGAAGCATTTGTTCCTTCCTTTATTTGTGTAGCGGTTGGAGTAGTACTTCCTGAAGCTTCAACTATAAAATAAGTTTTTCCAGCTTCATTAATTTTAGTCAAAAAATCAAATCCATCAGAAAGGATTCTGTTTATTTTAGGAAATCCATCTGCATTTACTGGAGAAGTAACATCATTAATAATGCTAATGTTATCAATGGCAAAAGATGGTCGTGAGCCACCTCCAGAAATTTGCCTGCAAATCCATCTTATTTGAACTACCGCTTTGTCATCGCATTCCGAAGGGAGTACTACTTTAATCGTTTGAGGATTTTGTGGTGTAGTTACTCCAGAACCTGTTTGTGTTGTAGTATTATTTTGATATGTTGTATTCTGCAAAGTAATAAAATCAGCAGTAGTACCTACGCGGTACTGCAATGCCATTTCGTTAATTCGAGTATTTGTTGATGTGCCATATGGATTACGAATTGTCATAGCATTGTATTGTACTTCAATGCCTAATTTGCCAGAAGTGTTAATAGCAAAACCAATGGCAAAGTCATTACTACCACTATTTAGCATTCCTATTTTTCCATCATAGTTATGAGTACTACCGGAAGTGTTACTAGCACCGCTGCTTGCTATTAAAGGTTGATCTGCAAGTAAAACTCCAGTTGTTAAGAATGGCGTTGTACCTGAAGGTAAAGAAGTTGCGGATGTAGCTGTTTTCCAACCTTGAAATCCAGCAGGATAGGTTGTGGATGTGTAAGCAAGGCTAGAGAAATCTTGTGTATAAGGTAAATTTTGTGGCACAGGTGATGTTCCTTGTGCCAGTACCGTTGTTGAAAAACAGTATAAAAAAGTAAAAAAAGCTACAATGTAGCGCAAATAGTAATTCTGTTTCATAGAGATTTAAAGTAAATTTAGGTCGCAAATTTATAAGTTTTAATGTTAAGAGAATATTATAAATTCATCTAATTCAGTATTTTAAAAATTAATGATTTGGACACTTATTTTTCTTTTTTGCCAACCGATATTAAATACCTTTTTTTAATTCAATAAAAAAGCCGGCAAGAAATAAATTCCTTGCCAGCTATTAAAATTTTGTAAAACAGTATTTCTGTTTTGGTATAGCGCTATGAGACTATTTTATTCGTCCAATTTTATATTTCCGCGATTTTCTTTGTTATCTGGGTGTTCATTTGGATATCTTTTTGCTGTAATATCAGAGTTGTAATCTTCATTTTCAACGGTTCTCATGGTTTCTTTTTCTGAAGATACACCGCGACTTAAACTTTCGTTTTCATTCCAATTCCTTTCTTCAGGCTCTGGTATAGAAGCTATTTTTTGGTCAACATTACGGGCTCTTTGCACCAGTTTTTCATTCCCACTGGCGTCAATTTCTACTTCTTCTTTAAGTATTGATGCGCCTGTGGCAGGATCTTCGGGACTATTATTTCCGCTTAATCCTTCATTTGTAGTTTGTTTATTATTGGATTTTTTGTTACTTAAATCGTCGCTTTGCATGATATTATTTTTAAAAGTTACTATTTTATGCTACTATAAGATTACGACAAAAATCCTTATTAGTTCAATCATTTAACATAGCTTTTGCTTTCTAATAGTAATTGTATAGCGACACGATTTTAAATCCATCAAAAACAAAACTATCTTTGCTCACACAAACAATCGAATAAAATGTCGCATTCTCACTTCATCATTCACAAACCTTACGGATATTTAAGTCAGTTTATTTACGAGTTAAAAAGAAAAAAGAAATTGCTGGGGGAGTTGTATAATTTTCCGATTGGGACAATGGCAATTGGACGTCTTGACGAAGATTCAGAAGGGTTGTTATTGTTGACTACTGATGGGATGATGAGCGAAATTATTCGAAGTAAAAAAGTAGATAAAGAATATTATGTGCAAGTAGATGGCGTTATCAATCAGCAAGCCATTGATCAAATAAAAAAGGGAGTTGAAATCGGATTTAACGGTGCCAAATATAAAACTAAGCCTTGCCAATCCTTTATTTTGAATGAAATTCCTAATTTTGGCCAACGCGGAAAAAAAATTCGAGATGACCGTCATGGTCCCACTTCTTGGGCATCGATTACAGTCAACGAAGGCAAATTTCGCCAAGTGCGTAAAATGACGGCCGCTGTTGGTTTCCCCACGTTACGTTTGGTTCGTGTTCGAATTGGAAACATGCATCTCAATGATTTACAGGCAGGGGAAGTTAAAGAAGTTGAGGATTTTCAAATAGAGATGTAACGGATTCGATCTGAATTTTTTAATCTTTTAATTTTTCAATATTTTAATAAAGTATAATATGTTAAATATCGTTCTAGTAGAACCTGAAATACCTAACAATACCGGAAACATTGGCCGCTTGTGCGTGGGCACAGAAAGTCGTTTGCACTTAATTCATCCTTTTGGATTTGTCATTAATGATAAAAACCTAAAACGTTCTGGATTGGATTATTGGGTGCATCTTGATGTGACGGAGTATCAAAATGTGGCCGAATGGAAAGCGCAGATATCAGACTTGTCACGCGTTTTCTTAATGAGTTCTCATGCTTCAAAATCGTATTTAGAAACTGATTTTCAGGATGGCGACTGGTTGGTTTTTGGTAAAGAGAGTAAAGGCTTGAGCCAAGAAGTTCTCGCACAGTTCGAAAATCACTTAACTATTCCTATGTCCCCACTAATCAGAAGTTTTAACATAGCGAATTCTGTAGCGTTTGTTATTGGTGAAGCAAAAAGGCAAATAAGTTTGAACGTTTAAGAAATTACAAACTTCCCTTTTTCAGGATCAAAAACAATATGCTCGTCTTTAAATAGCGTGTTGAAACTGCCTTTTGCAATGAATTTGCAGGGTTCGTCTTGTAGCACTATTTCTGGAGTCATAATAATCATTTCGTCACTCAATTGTATGGCCATATCGATATCATGCGTAGAAAACAAAATGCATTTTCCGGTTTCCTGTGTGAGTTTTTTTAAAAGTTTGAACAGTGCTACTTTATGCAATAAATCCAAATGGGTAGTGGGTTCATCCAAAATTATTAACGGAGTATCCTGCGCTAAAGCTCGTGCAATCAGTACTTTTTGTAATTGTCCGTCACTGATTTCATAATGCTTTTTGGCGGCTAAATGACTAATTTGTGTCAACGACATGGCTTCGTTAACTTTTACAATATCAATGTCAGATAAAGTTCCCATCCAGTTGGTGTAGGGTTGTCTTCCCAGGGCAATGAGCTCAAAAACGGTTAAATTACTGGGAGGTAATTTTTCGGTTAAAACGATACTTAGATTTTGTGCTAAGTCCAAAGGTTCATAAGAAGTAATTTTCTTTTCATTCAGAAAAACAGCACCAACTAGCGGTTTCTGTATTCCTGTTATTGTTCTTAAAAGTGTTGATTTTCCTATGCCATTGGCACCAATTAAAGCAATTAGTTTTCCTTTTTTTAAAGAAATAGAAATGTCAGAAGCTACTATTGTTTGCTTTTTTTTATGAGAATACCCAATGCTGATTTGAGAGGCTTGTAAGATGATTTTGTTTTCCATTAGGCAATCATTTTTCGTTTTCTAACCAATAACCAGATTACAACTGGAGCGCCAATTATAGAGGTTACCGCATTGATGGGTAGCGTGATATTTAATCCAGGTAACTCTGAAATCACATCACAAATGAGCATTATTGATGCTCCTAAAAGCAACGTACTCCAGAACAATACCGCATGGTTGCTGGTTTGAAATAGTAATTTTGCAATATGCGGAACGGCTAGTCCAATAAAGGCAATTGGGCCTGCATATGCGGTGATACTTCCTGCTAAAATACTGGTGGCGAAAATTATAATTAAGCGTGTTTTTTTGAAATTCATACCTAAACTACGAGCGTAATTTTCGCCCAATAATAAAGCGTTTAAGGGTTTGATACTAAAAACACTCAACAACAGTCCTGCTACAACACAAACTGTCAAAATTAAAATAGAAGACCAAGATAAATTGCCTAAGTTTCCCATAGACCAAAATGTAAATTTTCGCAACTCTTCGGCTGTACTAAAATACGTGAGAATACCTACTATTGCGCTGGTAAAGCTACCAAACATTAATCCTACAATTAAAATAGCCATAGTATCACGTAACTTTTGGGACACCAATAATACTGCTATCAAAACGATTGAACTTCCTATGGTTGAAGCCAAAACAACTCCATAAGGTGATTGTATTATAGTACTCAAAAATGGTGGCAAAAAGCCAGCTCCCAAAAGTACAAAAGCTACTCCTAAACTCGCACCAGAACTTAGTCCCAATACATAGGGTCCTGCTAGTGGATTTCGAAATAAAGTTTGCATCAACAAACCACTTATCGACAGTCCCATTCCAACTAAAACAGCTGTAATGGATTTGGGTAAACGGTAATTCATAATAATGTACTCCCAACTAGATTTGCTGGCTTGACCGCCCGTTAAACTAGTGTAGATTTCTTTAAAAGGAATCGTAATAGAACCCAAACTAATGTTTACAAAAAACAAAAGCACAAGCACAAAAGTGAGCAAGAAAAATAAAATTATATTTCGTTTTTGATGAGGCAATTTAATTCAGTTTTTGTGCAAAAGTAAATGTATAATTTGGAAGCAATTCCGGATGGAATATTTTTATGTAATCTTTTAATACTAAGTCCGGTCGACTGGCGGCAACTTCATAATATACAGTTCCTCCTGTACTGCCTAATTTACTTTCGAAAGTATACACATTTCTAGATTTTAAAGCATCAAATTGATCGTAATGCGGATTGCTGTTTTCAAATTCTGCTAGATTCTTAAAAGAACCTGTTGCAATCCAGTATTTGGCAGTTTTGGCTTTTTCCAGTATTTTTTCAAACGACAAACTAAGGCTTCCAGTTCCTTCAACAGCAGCCCATAAATAATTCGCTTTAGCATCCTTCATGAATTGGGCAACCCAGCTGTTTCCCCTTGCCACATACCACTGATCTTGATACATAGAGCCGTACAAAACGGTTGCTGTGGGTTTCTGGGAGGCCACTAATTGTTTCGCATCATTATAATTCTTGACAATTCCATCAAATAATAGTTTGGCCTTTTTTTCTTTTCCAAACAAAGCACCATAAAGCTTGATCCATTCTGCTTTGCCAAGTGGAGTTTGTTCCATCCAATCGGCTTGAATGAGCACTTTTAGACCGCTTTTTTGTAGATTATCAATCATAGGATTATTGTTATCAATTCCAAAAGTTACCATTAAATCAGGCGCTAATTCAATCAGTTGCTCAGTATTTAATTTTTCGTTTTGTCCTATGTTTTTAACTGCGCCGGCATCAATTAGTTTCCTAGTTTTTTCGGATGAAACATAATCGGTATGAGGAAAACCTACTAATTTTTTTTCAACGTGTAACATTTCCAAAAAAGGAATATTTGTGGTCGAGGTAACCACAATCGTTTCTAAAGGAACTGAAATTGTAATATATTTTTGCAGGCTGTCAGGAATGCTGCCGTTTTTTTCTTTTAGTATATAAGTAAAGTCCTTATTTGCTTCAGGCCAAGGGTTTGAAACTTTTACTACTGAATAGCCTTCGTGCTTAAAGATAGCTAGACTTTTTGAATACGTTATGGAATTCCCAGTTGTAACTACTGTTTTTATTGAAGTTTGCTCGTTTTTTTTGCATCCAATTAGCATTAAAAACAATATAAAATAAGTTAATTTCAGCGTATTTCCTTTCATGATTTTTTGCAAATTTGAAGACAAAGGTAAATTATAATTTTTTTATAATCAGAATCAAATTTTTAAAATGAGGCAGGAAGTATAAAACATAAAATAAGATTTATACTAATAGTTAGCTGCATACCTTTATATTTGTACTTCGTTTTTTTTCTGTTTTTATTTAAAAAAAGCCAGTAAAAAAAACCTTAAATTGATAACTACAATGATGAAAATTTGTTCTTTTCTGCCAGCTGCCACTTCTATGATTTACGAAATGGGATTAGAAAGTCAATTGGTTGGTGTTACTTTTGAATGCCACTCGGATAAACCAAAAGTAGTTCGTTCCTATCTTGAAGGTACCAATCACACAAGCAAGGAAATAGACCAAATTGTATCACAATCAAAGGCACAAGGAAAAAGTTTATACTATATAGACGATGCTTTACTAGAATCGATTGCTCCGGATATTATTTTTACCCAAGATGTTTGCGATGTATGTCAAATAGACACCAGTCATGTGGCTCGTTCCATTTATAAATTGTCAAAAGAGCCTGAATTAATCGCACTTATCCCTAGGAATTTAGACGATATTTATCAAAATGCGATAACGATTGCAAAGGCTTTCGATAAAGAAGAGCGTGCTTATGAGTTACTGGCAAAACTAAAAAAACGAACCGATTTTATTCTGGATACGCTTCGCAAAAATAACGCGCCATTAAAACGAGTTATGGTTATGGAGTGGCTGGATCCTATTTATAATTGTGGACATTGGATACCGTATCAAATTTCGAAAGCTGGAGGCGTTGATATGCTTTCGAATCCATCTGGCTATTCGATTGTTACGGATTGGGAACGTATTTTGCTCTATAATCCAGAGGTTTTGGTTGTGGCACCTTGTGGTTTTGAAGTCAGCCGTTCGGGGCAAGAAATTGAAGCGCTGACAAAATTAGAAGGTTGGGAGACTTTAAAAGCAGTTCAAAATAATGCTGTTTTTCTAGCTGATGCCGATTTGTTTACGCAACCTAGCATGACCGTTGTAGACGGAATTGAATTGTTGGCAGCACTATTTCATCCAGATCTTTTTGAAGTTCCAAGTACATTAAAGCACAAATATTTGTCTTTTCATTTTAATGAAAAAGTGAAATAATGACTGATACTTTTCCAACCGCTAATCGAATAAAAAACTGTTCTACCTGCGGAACTCCTTTTCATTGTGGGGACACACCTGAAGGAGCTAAATGTTGGTGCAACGATTTTCCGCCCATTTATAATCCGTCAGAAGTAGTGGATTGCCTTTGCGTAAGTTGCTTTACAACGGCTTGTTCCACTAAAATTGACGAATATGTTGCTACAATAACTCCCGAAACGGCAACAAATACTATAGCTAAAGATTTACCCAAAACGACTAATCTGTTAGAAGAAATCGACTATTATCTAGAAAATGGGAACTATGTTTTTAAGGCTTGGTTTCATCTTAAAAGAGGGCATTGTTGTACCAATGGATGTAGACATTGTCCGTATTAATAATTATAAATTATAAATTATAAATTATAAATTATGAGAGATAATATTGTCAAAACCAAGAGTTTTGATTTTGCTGTACGAATAGTTAGATTATATCAATATCTATGTTGTGATAAAAAAGAGTTTGTGCTATCAAAGCAGCTATTAAGATCAGGGACAAGTATTGGGGCTATGATTCGTGAAGCAGAACATGCAGAGAGCAAGCAAGATTTTATTCACAAGTTTGCGATTGCACAAAAAGAAGTTAATGAGGTAGTTTATTGGTTAGAATTATTAAAAGCTACGGATTATTTAAATGAAAAAGAATATGAAAATATAAATAACGATGCAATATCAATATTAAAACTTATAACAAGTATTATTTTAACGACTAAATCAAAAGTTGATGTCAAGAAATGAGTTACTCAATTGGCAAAAAAGATGTTATAATAATTTACAATTAATAATTTACAATTAAAATGATATATTTAATAACTGGTGGTGAACGCTCAGGGAAAAGCAGTTATGCCGAAAATCTAGCAAAAGGATTGGCGGATAAACCAATGTATGTGGCGACAGCCCGAAAATGGGATGATGACTTCCAAAAAAGAATCGATCGCCATCAAAACGATCGCGACGAAAGATGGATTAATATTGAAAAAGAAAAACACTTGAGCGAAATTAATTTTTCAGGGAAAGTAGCCGTTGTAGATTGTGTTACACTTTGGTTAACGAACTTTTTTGTAGATACTAAAAACGATATTTCTTTGTGCTTAGAGCAAGCTAAAGCTGAAATTGATGCAATTGCCAATCAAGAAAATACAACGATCATCATTGTCACGAATGAAATTGGTATGGGGCTTCATGCTGATACAGCAGTTGGAAGAAAATTTACCGAACTTCAAGGTTGGATGAATCAATATATTGATGCAACTGCTGATACCGTTGTGCTTATGGTTTCTGGTATTCCTGTAACTATAAAAGAAAAAAAATGAAATAGCTCTGATTTTACATTAGTGAATTCAAAGATAATATTACCTCATAGCGTATTACATATTCAATTAAAAATCAATAAATAATTACTTATGAATTTTGTAACTTCTTGGAGTGGAGGAAAAGACAGTTGTTACGCAATGATGCAGGCAATTCTGCAAGGGTTTATTCCAAAAGTGTTACTCAACATGATGAATGAAAATGGTAAAGTGTCTCGTTCTCACGGATTGCCATTGTCTATATTGAATCAGCAAGCCCAAAAAATGGGATTGCCTCTGGAAGGAATTCCGGCAACTTGGGGTGATTATGAAGTCAAGTTTATTGCAGTTTTGAAAATGCTAAAAGCCAAATATGATTTGGAAGCAGCTGTTTTTGGTGATATTGATTTGCAACCGCACAAAGATTGGGAAGATAAAGTATGTGCCGCCGCATCACTAAAAGCAATTTTACCTTTGTGGCAACAAGACCGAATTGTATTGGTAAACCACATGCTTGAAAATGGAATTGTAACGATGATTGTTTCTTGCAATACAATGATGGGAGAACAGTATTTGGGGAAAATTTTGACTAAAGAACTAGCGCAAGAATTACACGAAAAAGGAATAGATCCTTGTGGCGAAAATGGTGAATTTCATACTTTGGTACTTAACTGTCCGTTATTTTCGGGAGCGATTGAATTGCCAGCATTCACTAAAATTACCTATGAAAATTATTGCTTCATTGTTTGGGAAGAATAACTTTTCAAGAACAAAGAAATAATGGCAATATCAACTACAAAAATCAATATCAAAGCAATGTTTTTAAAATTGATTTTTTGCAATTGTCATTTAATTTGCCATTGAACTTTTAAATAAAAAAACATGACTTATTTAGATGAAATTTTAAAATCCCGTCGCGACACCCGCCATTTTACGGAGGATCCAGTTCCGGATGATGTTATTAAAAAAGCAATACAAGCGGGACATTGGGCACCTTCTGTGGGTTTGACCGATGCCACAAAATACTATTTAATCAAGTCGGCAGAAATAAAAAAGGCAATTAAAAATTTGTTTACAAACTATGATGAAAAAGCAATTGCATCAACAGATAATGAACAACAAAAACAAGCCTACAAAGCCCTTAAGCTAGAAGCAATTGAAGAAGCACCATTGGGATTAGTGATTTGTTACGATCGTTCCGTTTTGAATAATTTTACGATTGGAACTGTTGGGAGTAATGAAGCAATCAAGTTTAGCGCGGTTTGTGCAGCGCAAAATATTTGGCTTTCCCTAACGGAGCAAGGCTATTCTATGGGTTGGGTTTCTATCTTGAATTACTATCAGTTTAAGCAATTATTGAGTTTGCCAGATAATATGGAGCCGTTGGGGTATTTTTGTGTGGGAAAACCAGCTACCAATTATGATAATCAACCCATGTTGCAACAACTGAATTGGAAACAAAAACAAGAAATTCCATTGGTTGAGGAAATCACTGTTTTGCATGAAAGTACGGTGGAGAAAGTATTTTTTGATACTAAAAAGGAGATAGATTCTGCTGCTTTTGCAAATGTATTACAACATAAAATCGATCAAAAAACCAAACCAACAGGTTCGTTAGGAATTTTAGAAGTGCTCGCCAAACAAATTGGGATGGTGTTTCAAACTTTAGAACCTAAAATTATAAAACCTAATCTGGTTGTTTTCGCTGCTGATCACGGAATTGCAAATCACGGAGTAAGTGCCTATCCGCAAGATGTAACTAGACAGATGGTTACAAACTTTTTAGTAGGTGGCGCAGCAATCAATGTATTTTGCAAACAAAACACCATCAAACTTTCTATTGTGGATGCGGGTGTGAATTATGATTTCCCTTTGAATACGAATTTGATTTCGGCAAAAATTGGGATGGGAACACAGTCTTTTTTGCACGGTCCAGCCATGAGCGCCATGGAACTGCAATTGTGCTTAAATAAGGGGCAAGAGGTCGTGAAAACGATTGCAAAAACAGGTTGTAATTGCATTGGTTTTGGTGAAATGGGAATAGGAAACACCGCTACTGCTTCAGTTTTAATGAGTATTATTTTAGCTTTACCCATTGCCGATTGCGTAGGAAAGGGAACGGGTATCACAGACGAAAAGCTGATTGAAAAAATTAATATTCTCAAAAAATGCCTAGATAATTATGAGGGTGAGAATAACTTAGAAAGCAAATTAGCCTACTTTGGCGGATTTGAAATTATGCAAATGGTAGGTGCAATGCTGGAAGCAAAAGAACAGAATATGCTCATTCTGGTAGATGGCTTTATCTGTAGTGTTGCTTTTTTAATTGCTTTTAAAAAGAAACCATCTGTTATAAAAAATGCTATTTTTTGCCATTCATCAGCAGAGCAAGGACACCAAAAAATAGTAGATTATCTAGGAGTTCGATCCCTGTTGCAACTCGATTTACGGTTGGGTGAAGGCACGGGTTGTGCGATTGCTTTTCCTATAATTGAATCTGCTGTAGCTTTCTTGAATGAGATGGCTAGTTTTGAATCAGCGGGGGTTAGCGGTCGATAAACAGCAGTAGAGACGCACTGCAGTGCATCTCTACATGCATCTCTGCGTGCATCTCTACAGGAAAATGAACCAAAAAATAATTCTAAAAATGAAAAAAGAACTACATATATTTTTTACGGCTTTAATGTTCTACACAAGGATTCCGTGTCCTGCAAACATCGATCATAATCCAGATTATTTAAATAAAGCATCCCGTTATTTTCCTCTTGTTGGTTGGATTGTTGGGAGTGCTGCTTTTGTAGTTTTTTATGTTTTTAATTTTTTAGTTGGGCCTGATATTGCAGTACTATTCTCTATGATTGCTTCTGTTTTAGTGACCGGAGCTTTTCACGAAGATGGTTTTGCTGATGTTTGTGATGGTTTTGGTGGCGGTTGGACCAAAGAAAAAATCCTGATGATTATGAAAGATAGTGCAATTGGCGCGTATGGTGCCATTGGTTTAATCTTGTTATTGCTGTTGAAATATCAAGGATTGACTCAATTAATTTCAGTTCCGGAGAATCCTACTTTTATAATTTATAATTCACAATTTACAATTCTTTTACTTTTTATTACAGGCCATTCTATCAGTAGATTAGCGGCAATATCAATTGTTTTTACGCATCAATATAGTAGGGAGGATGCATCTAGTAAAAGCAAACCCATTGCACAAAATTATTCTAGGAGAGAAGTAGTAGGAGCTTTCTTTTTTGGATTAGTACCATTGGTATTTTTGTCTTATTTTCAGTGGCAAATCATTTTGGTTTTAATCCCTGTTTTTGTGACTCGATTCTTTTTAGCACGTTATTTTCAGAAATGGATTGACGGCTATACCGGAGATTGTTTGGGCGCAACGCAACAAGTTTGTGAAGTAATTTTTTATATAACCTTTATTGCATTATGGAAGTTTATTTAGTACGCCACACCGAAACCGTTTGCCCAAAAGGAATTTGTTATGGACAATCCGATATGGATATCATAGAGCCTTATGATGCTGTTTTTCAGTCTATTTTAAATCAATTGCCTCAAGATGCAAATCTGTATTCTAGTCCTTTACTTCGCTGTGTTCTTTTGGCAAATTACATCAAAGACAATTCAGAAATTACTGCTGTAAATGAAGATGCTCGTTTAATGGAAATGAATTTTGGCGATTGGGAAATGAAAAACTGGGACGTTATTGATCCTGATGAGCTTAATTCGTGGATGGCTGATTTTGTAACAATTCGCGTTCCTAATGGAGAATCATTTACCGATTTACACAGTCGTGTTGTCGATTTTATACAAAGTGAATTCCAAAATACGCATTCGAAACCAGTGATTATTGTGGCTCACGCTGGAGTAATCAGAAGCTTTTTATGCCACATTTCAGCATTACCTTTGAAAGATGCTTTTAAAAATAAAGTAGATTTTGGAGCTGTAATCAAGATTGAATTATAAAATTCGCAATTATTTAGGTTATTAACTTAATATAATTTTATCTTTGCCACCGTATTGAGGTTGTGGTTTAAATTTTTTAAATCGCATTAAAAGGGAATCAGGTGATAGATTTCAAGTTTTAGTTTTCAGATTTTAGGGTGTAAATCCTAAATAAAGAATCCTAAATCTTAAATCAAAAATCCTGAGCTGTACCCGCAACTGTAAGCTATAAAGCTTGTTGTTATCTACAAAACCATTGTTCGTCACGGCGAATGAGAAGGTAAACAACAAGACGCAAGCCAGGAGACCTGCCTTTTTACTTAACAAATATCGAGCTCTCGGGAAAAAGAGTTCAGAAATTATGACTACAAAAAAATTACTTATATTTTGTTTTTTAAGTGTGTGCCAATATGTCTTGGCTCAAAATAAACCTGCAATTTCTTTAAACGAAGTAATTGTAACTGACGGCGCCCTAAAAAAATTTTCAAAAACACTTCAGGTTCAGGTATTGAATGATTCTGTAATTCAGAGAAATTACAGTTCATTGACCAATTTATTGCGATACAATAGCTTGCTCTATCTGAAAGAATATGGTAACGGAATGACTTCTTCTGTTTCCTTCAGAGGTACAACTGCTGCACAAACAGCAGTAATTTGGAACGGGATTAATATAAATTCACAGCTTCTGGGACAAACGGATTTTAATACCATAACTCCTATGGGATATACTGATGTCTCTGTACGAACTGGTGGTGGTAGCGGTATTTATGGTAGTTCAGCGATAGGGGGGAGTATTCATTTGAACAATGAGTTGCATTTTAAAAAACAATTTCAGAATCTTTTACGAATTAATTTTGGAAGTTTTAATACGCAAGGGTATTACTACCAGCTTATTGCCTCAGATAAAAAAGTTGCTTCACAGTTTAGTGTTTCCAGAAATAGCTCGGATAACGATTATAGTTACCCCAATTCAAATCAAAAAAATCAAAATGGAGATTATTACAATACCAGTTTAAATGGAAGTTTTGGTTATAAAATCAATTTGAATCATAAAATCAATTTTTACAGCCAGTTATATGACGGTTTACGGCATTTTTCTGGAACTTTAGCTTCCATTTCTGTTAGTAAATATTATGATTTGAACACAAGAAATTTGCTGGAGTGGGTTGGATTACATAGAGATTTGACTTCTAAGTTGAAATTAGCGTATGTAACTGAAAATTTTAGGTATTATGAGAATAAAGACAAAGATATTTTTAGTGAAGGTGGCGCCAAAACGAAGATAATAAAATATGATTTAGATTATTCTCCAACTAAAAACTTCACCGTCAATTCAGTTATTGATTTCACTCAAATCAATGGTTTTGGGACCTCTATTGATAATGCTAAAAGAAATATAGCCACTGCAAGCCTCTTAGTTAAACATATATTAAGTCCTGTTATACAATATGAAGCAAGCGTTAGACAGGAAATTGCCACCAGTTATAAGAATCCCTTTTTATATTCTTTTGGGTTTGTTTATCAGCCACTTGAATTATACAGCATAAAATTGAACACATCTAAAAATTTCAGACTCCCATCTTTCAATGATTTATACTGGGAAGGGAGTGGTAATTATGAACTCATTCCGGAACTTTCCCATCAAATTGAACTGGGACAGGAATTAAAAATTAATGCTTTGAAGTTTTCATTGACGGGTTTTTATATTCAAACCAAAGCAATGATTCGTTGGATTCCTAATGAAACAGGACAATGGACGCCTATTAATACAGCAAGTGTTGTAAATAAAGGGGTAGAGGCGACAGGAAGCTATTTCAAAAATTTCAGAGGACATAATTTTAATTTCAGTGTAGCTTACGGCTATACTTCGTCTGTGGATCAAAGCAATCAAAAACAACTTATTTATGTTCCGTATCATAAAATGACAATGAATGCAGATTACTCTTATAAAAACTGGTCTTTAAATTATCAATATTTATTCAATGGAGCTGTTTTTACCTCAGCGGATAATTATTACAGGTTAAAAGAATATCAGGTTTCAAATCTTAGTGTCTATTACAAAATAGGAGAATTGGACCATTATAAAATAGGAATTCAAGCACTGAATTTATTTAATGAAAACTACCAAATCGTTGAGGTAAGACCGATGCCTGGTAGCAATTATAATTTAACTCTAACAATTAAATACTAACACATGAAAATTAAAAATTTTACAATCGCAGTCTTGGCTTCAACATTATTTTTAGGGTCTTGTACCAATGATACTAATGAGGAAAAATCATTAGGAGCTTATGATAATGGTTTTTTTATAATCAATGAAGGAGGTTTTGGTAAAGCCAATGCTGAAATTTCTTTTATCAGTAATGATCTTATCACGCAACAAAACTCGCTTTATTCCGCAATTAATCAAGGGAAGTTATTAGGTGACACAGCACAAGATTTTAATGCTAATGGAGAGTTTGGTTACATAGTAATGAATGGTTCTAATACAATTCAAGTTGTAAACAGATATTCTTTCAAAAGTATTGCGACTATTGATAAAGATTTGAAAAATCCAAGATATATTGTTTTTACAAATGGAAAAGGATATGTTACAAACTGGGGAGATGGAAGTGATGCAACAGACGATTATATAGCTGTTGTGAATTTGACTTCAAATACAATAGAAAGCAAAATTCCAGTAGTTGAAGGTCCAGAAAAGTTGATCGTTTATAATAATAAATTATATGTAGCACATTTAGGTGGATATGGTTCAGGAAAGACTGTTTCAGTGGTTGATGTTATGACTTCTAAAGTAACAGCTACTATTTCAGTAGGAGATAAGCCGGCAAGTATTGAAGAAAATCAAGGTGTTATCTATGTTTTAAGTAGTGGTAAAGCTTCTTGGACTGGTGATGAAACTGCTGGGAAGTTGCAAAAAATCAATCCTACTACAAATATGGTTAGTACAACTTTAGATTTCGCCTTGACTTCTCATCCTGGTCAAATGGATATAGAAAATAATAAATTATATTTCACTCAAGCTAAAAATGTATTTGTGATGAATACATCGGATACTGTATTGCCTTCAAAAGCGCTTTTTACAACAAGTTTTAGTGCCTATGGTTTTGCTGTTCACAATAATTCAGTTTACTTGGCTGATGCAGTTGATTATAGTTCGAATGGTAAAGTTGCTATTTATGACACAAACGGTGTTTTGAAAAATAATAGCACTGTTGGAGTAACTCCTAATGGATTTTATTTCAATAATTAATAGTTAAAAATAAATTTTAAAAATAAGGTTAGTTATAATTGGAAACGAAAAAGAGAGACAATCAGCGGTGAAAGTCTCTCTTTTTTAATTACAACAGTTTTTATTTTAATTCGGAAACGAAGGATAGTGTATCGAACGCAGTTTTCTGCTAAAACATAGCTTAATTCTAGTTTGGAAATTGTGAACAAGAGCTATTTACTCCAAAGCTTTCAAGAGCCCTTTTGGTGCTTCTTCAAGATACATTTCATTTTGAAATCTTCGCATTGCTTTAGAATCTTTAAAAAATTCGAAGTCATTAGTGGTATTTGGTCTCATCATTCTATTTGTCCCATTAATTTTTCCAATAGCATAGCTTAACAAAGGCTCTGATGGATCTCCCAGAACGCCATAGGTGCTGATCGTTTCTTTTACCAGAAAATCAGGTTGTAATCCGTCAGGATAATCTCCAAAACCCACAGAGTTCGAAGTCTTAGCTACAATAGGCTGCATGGCATATCTGTGATTTGGATTTCTTTTGGTTGAACCAAAAGTAGGCGAATCGTATAATGTTATTGAGGCTACATTTTTACCATATGTTACGTCACCTATTTGTACAACATTCATGTAAGGCTTCAGTCCATTAATAACAAGTTCACTTGCAGACGCGGTACCTTTTGTAGTCAAAACATAAATTTTTGCCATACTGACGCTATTTATTGATGCAGCATCTATGTTACTTGGGAAAAGATAATTGGTATTATTATCGCTATAGTTACTGTTCCACTCTAATTTTGAAAATATTTGACCTGTAAATTGTCCCGTAATCATACTTGCTAATCGGGTCGCAGTTTGCACTGATCCTCCACCATTGTAACGTAAATCTAAAACTAAATCGGTAATTCCTTGTGATTTTAAAAAACCAAATGCATCATTTAACTGTCCATCAAAATTGGAATAAAAACCATTGTACATCAAATAGCCTATCTTGTTTGTTCCAGAAGTAATCACCTTGTTGATTAAAATTGGATTTTCTGTTAATACAGTTTTTGTTAAGTTTACTGTTTTACCATTGGTAACAAAGTCAGTTCCGTTATAATCAGCTAAATTTAAAGTGTAATTTTCATTAGCACCAAATAACAAGGACTGGTAATTGCTGATCGTCAATTGTGTTCCATTAACAGCTGTGAAAACATCGCCACGTTTAATATTTTTTGTGGATGCATCTGAATTATTAATAATGTAACGCACATAACCAAATATGGCGGTGGTACTGCCAGGTTTATAACTGAGTCCAAATTCAACCCCATTATTTTTGGTAGTTCCTTGTATTTGACCTTCGAGTTCTAGGTAGTCATCTACAATCCAACTGAATTTATCTTTTGTTTTAAAAAGTAAAGCATCAAATAGTTCTTCAGGAACTGGATATCCTTGCAAAAAAGCATCTAGTGCAGCTTGGTCAGCAAATCGGTCGTTTGCTAAATTGGGTACATCTCCTTGCCATAAGTAAAATTGATTCATTCCACTCCAAATAAAATTTTGAATGGCTAATCCCTGCGGTTGTGCGATATCATCGTTATCTTGACAGCTTTGAAACGCGAAAGCCGATATAAACAATAAGAGGGCAATTTTAATGGTTGTTTTCATGGTTGGTATTTAATAAGATAAACGTAAAAATACTAACTTTAGTTTTTATTTTATGTTTTTTTGTTGCAAAAAATAATACGAGTCGTCTAGCTTATATAACCAGTTTAAAACCAAATTATTTATGAACCAAAATGACTTTGTTCTTCTTGTCAATCCGTTTAAAGACAAAGTCTTCAGGTTGGCCAAAAGGTTGCTCGTGAGCACAGAGGAAGCAGAAGATGCTACTCAAGAAGTTTTGGTTAAATTATGGAATCGCAATGGTAATTTATCTGATTTTGGGAGTGTTGAAGCTTTTGCCATGACCATGACCAAAAATTATTGTTTAGATCAGCTTAAAGCTAAAAGAACAGGAAATCTCAAAATTGTGCATACGAATTATGTAGATCGAGAGGCAGGTTTAGACAAGAAAATGGAAGACCTGGACAGTTTGAATTGGGTTGAGAAAATAATGGAGCAATTACCCGTTCAACAACGATTAATTATTCAAATGCGGGATATAGAACAATATGAATTTGAAGAAATTGCAAAAATACTCGAAATGAATGAAAGTGCGATTCGGGTGGCGCTATCTAGAGCAAGGAAAACGATACGGGATTATATGACAAAAACACACAATTATGGAATTAGTTAAAATAGACTATTTAGTAGAAAAATATTTTCAGGGAGAAACCAGTATTGCAGAAGAAAAGGAATTACGTACTTATTTTTCTTCATTAGATGTTGCGCAGCATTTAGAACAATACAGGCCTATTTTTGAATATTTCTCTCTTGCCAAAGAGCAGCAGTTTACGTCTCAAGTACCACAACTCCCAAAAGCGGGAAACATAAAGCGTAATGCTACGTGGCTATCACTTGCAGCGTCTGTTGTTGTTTTGTTGGGAATAGGAACCTATGTCTATCACAATTATGATGATGCAACAAATAATCAGAATTTAGGAACGTATGACGATCCTGAAGAAGCTTTTAGAGCTACTCAAAAAGCATTGTCCTTATTGTCTAGTAATGTAAATGTTGGCATAGAAAGTGTACAGTACATTCAGGTGTATCAAACTACAAAAGACAAGATTTTTATTGACACTAGAACTCAGTCAAGTGGTTTGTAATTCCCTTGTATGTGGAATAAAAACAAGAAAAATAATTTAAAAAAAAATCTAAAATGAAATCAACAAGTAATACAACCAAAATGAATAGTAAATTCAGTACCACAAAAAAGTTGATACTAACCCTAGTATTCGCCTTAGTTTCCAGCACCTTTTATGCACAAGCTATTTTTGATAAATTCGATGGGCAAGTAGGTGTAACCTCAATCATTGTTAATAAAAAAATGTTTGACTTGATGAGCAAAGTAAAAATGGATGCTTCCGATAAAGAAACGCAACAATACTTAAGTTTAATCAAGAAACTCGATGATTTGAAAGTGTTTACCACAAAAAATGCACGTTTAGAAGGCGAAATGAAAGCAGTTGCAGACAAGTACATCAAATCGGCAAATTTAGAAGAGTTAATGCGTGTGAATGAAGACGGACGTAGTATTAAAATCTTAGTAAAATCAGGAGCGAATGATTCCCAAATTAGAGAGTTATTTATGTTTATTGAAGGAGCTAAAAATGATGATACCGTGCTAATGTCGTTAAAAGGAAACTTTGATTTAGATGAAATTGCAGTCCTTACCAATAAAATGAAAATTCCTGGCGGAGATGATTTGAGAAAAGCAACTAAAGCAAAAAGATAAGATGAAAACAGTTTATGGAATAGCACTGCTATTAAGTTTGTTTCTGTCAAGTTGCAACTCAGAACCGTCCTTACAAAAGTACTTTGTTGAAAACACAGAAAATAAAAACTTTATTGCGCTGGATGTGTCACCTGATATTTTGAATGTTGATAAAACAAAATTATCAGTAGCTCAAAGTGATGCTTTAAAATCTTTTGACAAGATGAATGTTTTGGCTTTTAAATTGAACGCTACGAACAAAGCAGAATTTGAGATAGAACGTGCTAAAGTAAATTTGATCTTAAAAGATAAAAAGTACCAGCAGCTGATGAAGTTTGCGTCTGGAAAAGAGGGCGCTTCGGTAAGTTTTGTAGGCACCGATGATCATATTGAAGAATTTGTATTCTTTGCCAACAAAGAAGAAAATGGTTTTGCTGTGGTTAGAATTTTGGGTAAAGATATGAATCCGACTAGCATTATGACCATGATGAGTGTTTTACAACAATCAAATATTGATGTAGAACAATTAAAACCATTACAACAATTAATGAAGTAAGTTAATTAGATAATTTGAAAAACCTCACATTGCTGTGAGGTTTTTTTGTTACGCTGTTGGTGAAATTATTTACTTAAAAACTTTATTCATATATAAATATTCGCTCTACAAAATTTGCACTTGGCTTTTCTGAATCTAGTCCGTCTTCAAAAAACATTTCAGTCCAGTTTTTTTGATTATCAATTTTAAGATATTGAATTCTTGTATCTAACTTACTTTTTCCATCTCCGAAAAAGGAATCCGAACTAGATTCTTCAATTCTCCTATTATCAGTGTTGTACTTACGATAAATAACCAATTTATCCAAATAAGCTGAGCCCTCTTTATTATTTTTAAAATGTTCTTCTATTAGATTTCCTCTTTCATCGTATACTAAATCATCTTGTGACTCAGTTATTTCAACCGCTCCTTCAATATATTCGTAAGAATTTTTGTTTTTAAATATGTGGTTTTTATTATATTCGTATTTCACCGAACTTCTTAAAGTATCATTATCCAAATAATTTCTCTCTTCGATTAACTTGTTATCAGGTCCATAATTATAAATCGTTTTTTCAATCATTTTATCTTCATCATCATAATTTATTGATTCTATCTTTAGTTTCAAATTATTATACTTGTTCTCCGGATAATCAGATTTTTTAGGGAACAATTTATCTTCTACAAACTCACCATTAGAGTTCTTTTTGAAAGTTCTATAGTTTTGCATTTTTCCTTTTACATATTTGTCACCTTTTTTTGTGGCATAATAAAAGTTTTCAGTGTATTCTTTTATATTTCCAAATAGTTTCTCCTCCCATTCAGCAGACAACTGTGGCGCATTATAATCTTCGATGGCAAGTTTTTTTGCTATTGCTTTTTCCTGATTAGGAATCATCTCAAAATTCCTGTCTATTCCATATATGGGTTCGTAAAGTATAAAGTCATTTTTAATTGGCGCAATAGTGTGAACAAATATGTACTTGTTTGTTTCATTTATTACATCTTCTACATTAAATATTTTTTTATATTCTTCAAAAGTCATTAAAGGGTTAACTTTAAAAGCATCAAAAATACGCTTACTTAAATCACCTCCAAAATACCCAAAACCCGCTCTTTCATCATTTATTTTTTTATTTTTCTTCTTTAATTCAATCATTTCCTGATCATTATAATTGACTAAAACATTGCCTATTTCATCATAATTTATCAAGCGTATTTGATTTTTTCGATCACTGTTTTTCAAGTCAACTATTTCGAAAACAATCGTGTTGTTTAAAATAGCAATTAAATTGTATTCTATGTTGTTGAGCTTAAAAATTTTCCCTACATCCTTTTGAGAAAGCTTTACTTGAGAATAATCTGTAATAAATTTAATGTTATAAACGACACTTCCTTTGATTTCAGAAAGCTCTTTGTTGTTTTTAAAGTTTACTTCATTGTTTATTTGATCTTGCTTACGAAGGGTCGTAAAATTCAAATTGGTGTTTTTTCCTTTCTCATATTTAGACAAAAATTCACTTCCGAAAGAAGTTCCGCCAACATTTTGAATTTCAATCAACTCTTTTTTTAAATTAAATAACTTGCTTTTTATAGGATGAAATTCTACAACATCAATCTCGTCATTATCTTTATAATAAGAGGGAAAGCGCGAATTAAACAACAAATCATATCCATATTCAGATTGCTCCAATTTTAAAATCCCTCTTGCAATTAGCGTATCTACTGAAGAATTTAGTACTTCAATAGATTGAATTGGCTTCTTTTGAATCTCACTTATCTTTTTACTTACCTTCTTATAAGGAAAATCTGTGACTTTAAATATTCCTTTACCTACATTATAAGTAAATTCATAAATCATATCTTTTTCCTCTTTATCTAATTGCTTTTTTTGGGAAAACATAGAAAGACTGCAACTCATAAATATCAATAAAACTTTATTCATCTTTTTTTTGGAAATTTACAATTTTTGAAGCAAAAAATAAATTTTTCATTTCGTTTTTAACCTGTTTTTAAAAAACAATGTGCATCAAAATTAAAACCATTTGTATTACATAATTTGGTTTTCAAGTATTGAACTTTGGAAACAGATTTTTCGATTATTTAGCTAAAATCAAAAAGCGTCTTGAATTTTTCGAGACGCTTTTTTTATGATTTAGTTTTTGGGAGTTGGGTTGTTTTTAAATTAGTAATCCGAGTTATGCTCTTTATTGCCAATTATTTAACGGCATTTAAAATAAAGATTTACATCGTCGAGATTCATTTTAAAAGTATTCAAGTAATACTATTTTCGCTATTGGAATAAGGATAAAATGAGTGTAATAATGGTGGTAAATATCACTAAATGTAGGTATTGTATGAGTCTTTTATTATAGGTAAATTTGCACAAAATAATTTCTTTTTATTTATCAAATTAAAACAGGATCTTACATGAAAAATGAAGTACAAGGGCGATACAAATCTCAAGTATTGGCAAAAAAAGCCGATAAGAGATTTTTTTATATTGGCGCTTTTATCTTGTCGTCTGTTTCTGTTTCAACAGTAATTTTGGTAGTTTTACTTTTATCAAATACGTTAGACAAATATTCTTAAAATTTGTAATTTAAAAGCTATTTAGAAACATTCATAAGCTTACTATTTTTGTTAAAGTCCAACTTTTTATAATCTTGAAAAGTGAATCTCATTTTATTTATTTCTGCCTAGTTTGATAGGTAAGCGATAAATAAATGATTGAGAGCGTTTATAAATTGATAGTATGAATAATACTATCAACTTTTTACTCGGACAATATCCGCAAGAAATTAAACGAGATAGTGTTGTTTTTGATGCTGGTTTGCCTGCCATAGTTCAAGCGGGTGTTCCTGCTCAATTGCTTGCTAATCGTCCGGATATCAAACAAGCGTAATTAGAATTAGAAGCTGCTAAACTGGATGTAAAAACGGCTCGCGCTGAGTTTTATCCGTCACTAGATATTACAGCGGCAATAGGTTTTAACGCTTTTAAACCAAATTATTTGTTTAAGATGCCAGAGTCTTTGCTGTATTCTTTAGTGGGAGATGTAGTCGCTCCTTTAATTAATAGAAATGCGCTCAAAGCCGAGTATAGCCCTGCTAATGCGAGACAAATATAGGCGTTGTATAATTACGAACAGACGATTCTAAATGCGTATTTAGAAGTTTCCAGTCAGTTGTCTAAAATCAATAACTTAGAAAAAAGCTATGATCTAAAATCCCAACAAGTAGCCGTGTTGAACCGTTCTATTGACTTGGCAGGTGATTTGTTCAAGTCAGCCAGAGTAGATTGTTTTGAGGTATTGATGACACAGCGCGACGCCTTAGAATCAAAACTGGAATTAATCGAAACGAAAAAAGCCCAGCTTAATGCCGTAGTTCATGTATACCGTGAATTAGGTGACGGTTGGAAATAAGAGTAAGGATAAAAACTGAAACTGTGCAGCAATTCGAGTAGTGCGCACAGTTAAGATAAAATCCATTCAAAGTTATAAATCGTGAATTAGAACCTGTATATGGGTTTTAATTCACGATTTTTTTTTTCAGGTTTGAAATGTTTTAAGTGTATGATGAAGGAAAATTTCAAGTCAGTGCATTTTCGATAAGCAACCCGTAAGACTTTGTAGTTTAAATTAAGAAAACAGTTTAGGTTATTTTAATTACAAAAACAGGTAGTTATACCCTGTTTTTGTAGTTTGTTTTTGTTATTTTTGAGAAATACCTTATGGAAAATAAAATACGAGAGAAGTATTTCAAAATATTATTTGTATTCGAGTGGATTGGGAAGCGGGAAGAAGAGGATTGAGGAGTTGGATGGGGGCTTTAGGGAATTGATAAAGTTAAACAAACATATATGATAATAGAATCAATACACATTAGTAATTTCAGATTACTAAAAGACTTTAAGTTAGATTTAGAAGATACTTTATCGCTGGTATTAGGAAAAAATAATACAGGAAAGACTTCTATCCTCACATGCTTAGAAAAATTTATCAATAGTGAAAGTGATAAAAATAAAATTAAAGCGGAAGATTTTAATTTAGATTATAAAAAAGAAATTGAAAATCTAATCACTATTCCTGAACAAATTACAAACAAAGAGGAATACGATAAAACCCTCTATGGTATTAAGTTAAGATTAATTTTATCCTATGATGAAAATGATAACACGAGTACTATATTTGATTTAATGATGGATTTAGAACCTAATCACAACAAAATTGTTTTGGGTTATGAATATTCCCTGCATTTCAATGATTATGAAGAAATGCGAAAAGAGTATCAATCTTTTTATCGAAATGAAAGATTAAAAAGAATTAAATTGTATGCATCTGAAAAAAGTAAACCTAAAAACGAACAAAAAGAATATGCTTTAAAAACCTTTAATCATTTTTTTAAGTTATACCAAGACAAATATTTTAAGAGAAGATGGAAAAGTATCGACTATGATTATGATAACAATATAATCCTTGAATCAAATTTTAATGATTTAGAAAAAAGCAAGCTTAAAAATAATTTGAAAGACATCATTAATTTCAAATATATAGATGCTAAAAGAGGTGTAACGAATAAGGATAACGATAAAACCTTATCTACACAAACGTCAGAAATATATGAAAGAAGTGAAAAAAATGATGCTGATGAAGAAAAAATTCAAGAATTCAATGAGGCAATAGAAGAAACGGATGAAAAATTAGGTGAAGTATATAAAGGTTTGTTTAGTGAAACAATTGAAACAGTAAAAGAGTTTGGAGGCATAAAAAAAGAAGAATCTATTATCAAAATTATTTCCACATTACAACATAAGGAGTTGTTAAAAGGAAATACAACGGTAGTATATAATCATAATGAGACAGATTTTCCTGAACAGTATAATGGTTTAGGATATATGAATCTTATCAGTATGATTTTCCAAATCAAAATTTTAGTCTCAGAATTTGCACGAAAAAAAGACGAAAATCCAGCGAGTATCAATTTATTATTAATTGAAGAACCAGAAGCCCATACGCATCCACAAATGCAGTATGTCTTTATTCAAAACATTGCGAATCTTTTAAACAAAGGGATAGTAAAAAAGGATAAAGATGGTAATTCTCTAATACCACAACCTTTTCAATATATCATTAGCACACACTCTTCACACATCGTTGCGAATTGCCAAGATTTTGATACAATAAAATATTTGAAGAAAGAAGCTATAAATGACATTAAAGCAAAGAATTTAAAGGATTTAGAGCAAGAATATAATTCGGAAGGCGAATTAGGAAAGAAAAACTACCGTTTTTTAAAACAGTATTTAACATTAAACAGATCAGAATTATTTTTTGCTGATAAAGCAATTTTCATAGAAGGTGATACCGAGAGAATTTTATTACCTGCAATGATGCAAAAAATAGATAATGAAGAACCAAAAGAAAATAATGAACTTAAATTATTATCTCAGAATATTTCAATTGTAGAAGTTGGTGCGCATTCTCAGATTTTTGAAAAGTTTATTGATTTTATTGGTGTAAAATCTTTAATAATCACTGATTTGGATTGCTATTACACAGAACCAATATTAAAAGATGATGGGACTCATGATACTTATAAAAACGGTAATACTAAGTTCATAGAGCATAAATGTCCCGCAAGTTGTAGTTCTGTCCAATTCATTAAAAATAACGCATTAATATTTTTTCATCGCACAAATAAAATAGATGATATAAAAAAGTTATCATTTGATTGGAAAGTACTTAGAAAAAATAAAAAAGGAATTTGGAATTCAAACAAAAAAGGAAAACTACTTGTAACATTTCAAACAGAGCAAGATGAATACCACGCAAGAAGTTTTGAAGATGCCTTTTTTCATATCAATAAAGATTTTATTTGTAATGAGAATATTAGTTTTCAAGGTTTAACTGATAAATGGTTAGAAGAATTTAAAAGTAATAAGTGTGCTTTTACTTTAGCTGAAAAAGGGGTCGACAAAAAGCCAACTTTAGCAATCGATATACTGTTAAATGAAAAGCCAGATTCACAATGGCAAATACCAAATTATATTAGAGAAGGATTATTATGGTTACGAAAAGACTAGAAATAAAAGACAAACAGCCAGAAGTTTTTCAAATTTTAGAGCACATAGATAATCAAAATCATTTTTTATTAAGTGGTGGTGCTGGAAGTGGAAAAACCTATTCTTTAGTTTCCATTATTAGACAAATTCTGGAAGAACAACCTGCTGTGCAAATCGCTTGTATTACTTATACAAATGCGGCTGTAAGAGAAATTGAAGAAAGAGTTAATCATAAAAAATTAAAAGTTTCTACGATACACGATTTTCTTTGGGATTGTATTAAGAACTTTCAAAATGAGCTTAAAAAATGTATAATCAATTTAGCTAAAAATGATAGTATAACCAGTTTTCAATTAGATAACCCAGATAAATCCATTTTTGAGGGGAAGAAGATTGAATATAAAGAATTTGTTAGGTTAACAGAAGGTATCATTTCACACGATGAATTGCTAATATTGGCAGAAGCTATGTTTGCGAATTACCCGAAACTTTGTGATAGCATCAATGACAAGTTTAATTTTATTTTTGTAGATGAGTATCAAGATACCGACAAGCTAGTTGTTGAAATTATATTAAGCCATTTATCTCGTTCCAAAAAAATGAACAAGACAATAATTGGTTTTTTTGGTGATACTATGCAGTCTATTTATGATGATGGTATTGGTAATTTGAAAATTTATTTAGACCAAAAAGATTCTAATTTAAAAGAAGTTAAAAAACCTGACAATAGAAGGAATCCTAAGAATGTATATGACTTGGCAAATAAACTTAGAACTGATCCTTTAACCCAAAAGCATTCTAGTGATTCAAAAGCTCCCAATATGCTTGCGAATGGAAATGTAAAAAAGGTAATGTTTTATTCTTACATTCAAAAGAATCTGATTTACCAAAACTCAAAAAATATCTTTCTAATCTTGATACTGATGTAAAATGGAATTTTGACGATTCTAAAAACACTAAAGAATTAAACTTAACCCACAATCTTATTGCTTCACAAGCAAAGTTTTCCACTTTAATGGATATTTACGATAAGGATAAATTTATTGAATATTTATCAAAAGTTAGAAAATATTTAAGAATTAGAGAGGTCGAGTTTGATGACAACACAACAGTAAATCAGGTTTTTACTCAAATTGCTAAAAATGTTAAAGAAGAAATTGATAGTAAAAGTTTAAGTCATTTTACGGTATTAAAATATTTAGAAAAATTAAGAACTTTACATCTTTCTCAAAATGAAAGTTTAAGTGATTTAATTCAAAAATTAAAGCCAATTAAAGAAGATAAAATAGAGCCTTCAAAAAAATATTTAATCAATGATTTCAAAAATAATACTGGTATAATTGAGATTGATTACGTTTATGATATTAAAGTACTGAAAGATGTTAAAGAAAAGTTAGATGAAGAACTTTATAAATCAGTAAAAGAACAACCTTTTATTAATTATAAAAAACTTTATGCTGTCAAGGATCAACTTGTTGATGATAAAAAAGAATCTGAAGATGAAGAAAATAAGAAAGGTTCAAAACGAGATAATTTAATTAGACATCTATTTAAGATTCAGCATACTCTTTTGTATTATGAGAACAAGAATTTTTCTGAGTTTTTTAGAATTATCAAAAAGAATGGAATAAGAATTAATTCCATAGAAGAAAAAATAAAACTCAAAGAAGCTATTGAAAAACTATTAAAAAATAGAACTACTACAATTGGAGAAGTAATTGACAGAGCAGATGAATTAGGAATTGTTATTAAAAATGACAAGTCATTAAATGAATTTATAAAATCATCTGAATACATTTATACTAGAGTTCGAGAAGTATCTTATCAAGAATTTATCAATTTGTATAATTACTTAGAAGGGTTTACACCTTATTCAACACAACATAAAACTAAAGGTTCTGAATATGACAACGTCTTAATTGTTTTAGATAATGGAAACTGGCCAAAGTACAATTTTAAATATTTATTTGAAAACACAAAAGACAAAGAAGAAATTATTGAAAGAACACAAAAACTATTTTATGTTTGTTGTACTAGAGCTAAAGAGAATCTAGCAGTTTATTATTTAGCACCTTCTGAAAAGGTTCTAGAAACAGCAAAAAAATGGTTTGGTGTTAGTATTATTGATTTAGATAAATTATGACCATCCAACTCCTAAAATCCCAAAACCTATTCCTCTTCGCGTTAATCTCATGAAGTAAATATTTTGGGCTAAATACGCCAAGCTCTACTACTGCTATAAAAATCGTGTACTAGTTGCCGCGAAATGAGTTTTACGGGTTAAATTATAGGTACTAGTTGGTGAAACAAAATACAATTTACAAATTAAAAAGTTACATAGAATTTAAAAACAATGATGCAAAAAGAACAAAGAGTCGAAATTATTGATATGCTGAGAGGTTGGGCACTTTTAATAGTAGTTATTTCAAATTATTTATATTATGCCTACAGCCCAGAATGGACAATACATGGAGAGGGAATTATCGCAACAGTAATAAATGGAGTAGAATCCATACTTTTTTCAGCTAAAGGATGGACTTTACTTTTTACTCTTTTTGGTTTTGGTTTCGGAGTCATTTATGCTAAAAAGAAGGGACAAACTTATTTTTTTATTATTCGCCGCATGTTGGTTTTATTTGTATTCGCCTTTATAAACAGTCTGTTTTATGATGGTGATATTTTACGGGATTATGCTTTTTTAGGCTTACTAATTTTGTTTTTTATTCATTTTTCTGCTAAAACATTATTGTATATAGCTGGCGTATTGTTTTTATTTACTCCTTTACTAACAGCTTACATAAATACTGTTGATACTACATATGTTACTACATTAACGAATAGTATTGCGCCTTTACGATATAGTACACAATTGCTACAGGTTTTTAAATACAATATTTTGAATTCATTTTACACTGAAGTTCTTAATTTGGTCTATTCTGTAACAGCGCATTATGTCATGTTTACGTGTATGATTTTAGGATTGGCGATACAAAAGAGTAAGTTCTTGGAAACTGTTTTTGCAAGCAAAAATCAAATAAAAAAATCCTTATTTTCATTAGTAGGTATCACTATCGTTTTATGGGGAGTTTCTTTACTTTCTATGATGTACAAACCGCCTTATTTAAAGTATTTCTCATTTCATTATTGGATCGTTTTAACAACTATGCTTTCTACAAGTTTGTTTATTATACTGCTGTATACAAATCAAAAATTAAAAAAAACACTTAAAGCATTTTCATGGGTTGGCAGAATGACTTTTACGAATTATCTAACCCAAAATTTAATTGCTTTTTTCGTATTTCAGGGAGTTGGTTTAGGATTGTTTCATCATATGCCTTTCTATTTTTACTTTTTGTTTGCAATCGCTATTTATTTACTTCAAATCGGATTTAGCTATTGGTGGTTAAAAAATCATGTGTACGGACCTTTAGAATGGCTTTGGAGGCAATTAAGTGATACAAAGAATGATGTTTTTATGAAATAAGTTTAAAACTATTCAAAGACCATTCAAGACTTAATCCTAGTTACAGTCCTTTAAGATAACAAACTAACTTATCCTAAATCAAAAACAAAATAAACCAGGATCAAGTCTAAAACCTGTGGGGAAATATTAAATTTCGATATTTGTATTTTAAAAATAGATACAAATGCAAGATTCTTTTAGTGAGCTAATCAAATTATTATTACCTGAAATTGT
>NZ_JBLVPU010000013.1:0-108223 GCF_048286735.1 Flavobacterium frigidum
TTTCAATACAGATCAAGGAAGTCAATACACCAGTGAGGTTCACACCAATGTACTATTAAACAATGAAATAAAAATTTCTATGGACGGTAAAGGAAGAGCTATTGACAACATTTTTATAGAAAGATTATGGAGGACAGTCAAATACGAGAATGTATATTTACAAGCATATACTGATGGAATCAGCCTTTATAGAGGACTCAAAGATTATTTTGAATTTTATAATAAACGGCGAATTCATCAGTCACTAGATTATGGAACGCCTTATAATAATTATTACAAAAAAGAAGTGGCATAAAATCAGAATAACTTTTTTTGGCTTCTTAAAATAGCCAAAAGTTATCTCCGATTTTAACCAAGATAATAGAATATAAAACTAAAAACCTATCTTAAATCGTTGAGATTTCTGTCTGAAAAATGGGTACAGCATACTTTATTACTTTTGTAAAATCTTCTTTTTTAATAACCTCCATTTATTATGATACATATATTGTAGAAAAAGAAAATAATGATTTTGTTAATGTGCAAGTAAATGATGGTATTCTGGCAAACTTTAACAATAATTCCGAATTATTGTTGAGAAAATTAGTTCCCAATTCTGACGCAAAAATTGAAACAATTGTAAATAAATTGATTGATTTAAAGAATACTATCATAGCAAAACATCCTGAACTTTCAAGTATGCATACAGATAAATTGAAAGAAATATTTGAGGCCGCATGTGTTGAAAATACATTATTAAAAAATTGCCTTGATGTTATGAAAAATTGTTTCATAACAGTAGGAATATCGATCACTGCAATCACCGTGTGGACCGGATTAATGTGTGCCGTAAGTACAGGAGCCCAACAAAATGCATACATTTCAGTAAATGCGGATGACACAACAACGCCTCCAACAGCAGGATCTTCAACATATAGAAATAGATTGATAGTTTGTGTATTGACGCAATTTTCAAGCCTGGGTATAACAACATATAGATCTACAGTTGCTGGATTGGCTTGTGTTAGTAGTTTTGGCATATGTATGGGTATTGAAGAAATTTTTGCTCAAGGAAAAAGTGCACAGCTGGTTGAGGATGCTAAAAATTTAAGATATAGATTTTAGCTATGAAAAAGTCACTTATAATACTCGTCCAAGTACTCTTTACTTTTGTAGTAAACGAGGCACATTGTCAATCTGGTGCAATACAAGAACCACCTACCGACTTTAAGATATCTACTAATGTCACAAATTATTATAATTCAACGACAGTTTCGTGGACTGGAGCTCCAAATTCTGTCAATGTTAAATCTTATCAGATATATATAAGAAGGAGTACAGAATCTACATGGGTAGCTATAGACCAATCATGCGCAAGTACTGCGCGTTCATACACCCTTACATCAAATCAGTTGCCACCGCCAATGAATTATCAAATCTGTATCACAGCACAACCACTAAACGGTATAGAAAGTGCTAGAAGTAATGTTATTTCTTATGAAGCAAATCAGGGTGCAAATTCTCCTTTATTGGATAATTTAACTACAGGTACAAATGTTACTCCTGAAGGTTTTCTTGTTTCTTGGGCTGGAAATCAAGAGATCAATAGCAACACAGTTGGATATTATATATTTGCTAATGAAGTAATTGTTGGATTTACAAGCAACACCAGTTATTAAATTGTAGGCTTAAGACCAAAAACTTCGTATACTGTTAAAGTTGCTGCAATGGATCAATACGGCAATTTATCGCCATTCAGCGCTACAGATACTAATACTACAAATGACTACTGTGCACCCAATTCTTTAGACAGTAAACATTACAATGCAGATAACTTCATAAGTCAAGTAAAACTCAAAACGCTAAGCTTTCCCTACGCGAGTCAGGGTCCTGCAACTGTTCACTATGGTGGTACTTACAACAATTTTTCAGGTAATAGCAACATAACTGTGCCAACATTATTTATTGGTGGCGATTCAGCTAGTAATATACTAAGTGTAACAGTAGCAAATAAATCTCTTACAAGTGCTCACTTTTTAGTAGCTATTGATTTTGATTATAATGGTGTTTTTGATGTAAGTGAACAAATTCCAATGGGTTCTCTATTCTACAATGGCGGTATTTTACCTAACATAGCATCTATGTCTGGTAGTACAATAGCTGCGGGTATTCCAGTAACTTTTGTATCGGGGCCAATTAAAGTACCACTTTATGCGTATGAAGGAAAAGTTAAAATGCGAATCATGTATGCACGATATGCTGCCCCAATAGATAGTCAACAGTTTAACAGCTATAATAGAACTTGCGATTTCCTTACTTTTGGCAGTATCTCTGCAAGTGGTATACATACTACTTATATTGCAATTGGTGAAATAGAAGATTATGATGTACTGTTATCAAAATCACTTTCAGTAAGCCGAACTAGCACAAATATAAAAGCGTATGCCGCAGAGGACAAACCAAGTGTAACTAGCGGTGCCGATGCAATAAATTCTGTTTTGTATCCTAACCCTGTATCTGGCGACATTATGAATATTACACTAGTTGACGACAACACTCCGTATCGTATCATTAACATATTAGGTCAAGAAGTGGGTGTAGGTACAGTAAAAAACAGTACAATTTCAGTAGAAAAATTAAACTCAGGCACCTATTTAGTTGAGATACTAGTAGAAAATCAACGTATTGTAAAACGTTTTATTAAACAATAAATTAAAAAATTACTTAAATCAAAAAAATATGAAAAATATATTTAAATCAAAAAAAATACTTTTAGGCGCAGCTACAATGATGGCGTACTTAAATATTTATTCTCAAACAAATGTGCTACCTACTAGTGGAAATGTAGGTATTGGAATTACAAACCCAACAGCTAAATTACAAATAACAGTCCCGTCAGGAACTGCCGGTAATAATGAAACAAACGGTATTTATGTATACAATGGTAACAATACTGCAGGTAACGACGCAATTATTACAGCAAGGGTAAATGGTGGTTCAGGTGGTAATCCTTTTATTGCTTTTGATGTAAGGGGCATAGGTGGCTGGTCAATGGGTATAGATAACGCAGATAACGATAAGTTCAAAATTTCTGGACAGTGGAATAGTTTAACAACTGCTACTAAACTTACAATTGATAGAACCACAGGAAATATGGGGATTGGAACTACTAATGCAACAGCTCCATTAACTTTTGCTCAAAACACAATAAATAAAAAAATTGGTTTATTTGACTGGAGCGGTAATGACCATCAGTTTTATGGTTTTGGTGTAAACGCTTATCAATTAAGATACCAAGTTGATGGTGTAGGTTCAAATCATGTTTTTTGGGCAGCAACATCAGCAACAACGTCAAATGAGTTGATGCGCATAACAGGAAATGGTAAAGTTGGTATTGGTACGAATACTCCAAGTTGGACACTTGATGTTGCCGGTACAGGTTATTTTAATGGTAATTTAGGCGTGGGTGCTAATCCTACCCTAAACGCACAATATCGATTAGTCGTGGGTGGTACAATTGCAGCAACTAATTATGCAGTTGTAGCCGCTTTTGCAGCAGATTATGTATTTGAGAATGATTATAAGTTAATAACATTATCAGAAACAGAAGCATACATCAAAGCCAACAAGCACTTGCCAGCGTTCAAGTCGGCTAAACATTATGAGGCACATGGCTACACTATGACCGAAATGAACATTGCACTAGAGCAAACTGTAGAGGAGTTAACCCTTCATGCCATTGCACAAGAAAAAGAAATTAATGCAATGAAAAGTGAATTAGCAGCAATTAAAGCTATGTTACTGGCTAAAAAGTTATAGCTGTTGCAAACCGTTTAATTCTATTTTAGCAATAAAAAAGGTATGCTTTTATTTAAAACTGTCTGAGAAATAATTCTCGGACAGTTTTTTGGTTTAAAACTTTTGCACTTAAATTTTAACAGAAATTGCAATCTTAAATTCAAAATATTTTCAGATATTTATATTCGTTACTATATCGATATAGTATGTAACAAATACCTTTTTGTTGAAATAATAGATGTATTTATTGTGTTTTTTAAATTCTAATGCTGCTTAAGCGGTACATATATTTTAACAAATAACTGTACCGTTTTCAAGATTTAAGAACAATTAAATACCTCATAAATTTTACTCTAAAATAGAGTAAATCAATAGGCCTAAATCTCCAACCTATGAAGCAACTTTACTTATTACTTACTTTTTTATGCTGTGGTTTAATTTGTTTTTCTCAGAACGAAAAACAAATTGACAGCTTACTTGTTGTACTTAATGACAGTAAAAATTATAAATCACAAATAAATACATTACATTATATATGTTTAGAGTATGCTACAAATAGTAAAGCCAATTTAGAGAAATACAACCAAAAAATTTTAATTTTATCGCGAAAACACAAGTATGAGATAGGCTATGGTTTATATTATTTAAATTGTTCTCGTGTACATTTCTTAAATAATAAATACAAGAATGCATTACAGTTTTCTAAAAAAGCAGCATCTATTTTAATTAAAAATAATGCTATTGGCCTTTATCTTTTTAATGTTATTGAAATGGCTAAAATTTATATTGGGCTTGATGATAATCAAAAAAGCAAGCTAGTACTCAACCAAAATTTAAAACTAGCTTTAAACCATAAAAACAAAGATGTTCTATTAAATTTTTATAGATTATTGGGCGATAATAATTGCTATAAAGATTCTATAGCCAAATCGTTATTTTATTATAAAAAAGGTATACCATATTTATCAAAAGAAAAGTCGATTTCAAAAAGCTATTTTTTTCAAAGAATTTCAGATCAATATATTTCTTTAAACCAAAATGAAAAAGCATTAATTTACATCAATTTTTCTATAGAAAATTTAGATGAACAAGCACAATTTTTGGTCGAAGCAAAAAAAGCATTTCTACTTAATGAACTAGGAAGACACAAAGAGGCCTTAGATTTAAGTTTTAAAAATTATCAAACTATTCACAAATATAAAAGAACCAGCGAATGGCAATACAATTTAATTTTATACAATATTGTCAATGCGTATTATAAATTAAAAAAATATAATGTAGCTGTTCCTTACATAAACAAAGTAATTGATTCAAAAAATACCATTCAAGAATATAAAATTGAATGTTATGTTATATTGAGCAATATTTATTTTGATTTAAATAAAAAAAAAGAGGCTCGTTTTTACAGCAACAAAGGGCTTGTTTTTCATGACTCTTTGTATAAACAATTTGAAAATTTTGAATTGAATGCTAATGTATCTAAAATAGAAGAAGATTTAGGCAATTATAAAAAAGCACTCTACTATTATCGAAAACAAATAAATTTCACACAAAAACGAAACAATAAAATAAACAATGAAAATCACTTACTTCTCCAAATTGATTTTGATATAACCTTAAAAGATTATAATATAAAAACCTTGCAAGAACAAAAAACAATCAAAACCGTTGAGAATAAAAATCAAAAAGACCTTTTAACCTTCATATGTGTTTTGCTATCAATTGCTTTGGTATTTATATTTTTTTACATTAAAACAAATAAGACTATTAAAAATAAAAATAAAGTAATAGAGACCGAAAAAAAACGAACTCAGAAATCGCTTGTAGAAAAAGAAATATTGCTCAAAGAAATTCATCATAGAGTAAAAAACAATATGCAAATGGTTATTAGTTTACTAAAAATTCAAGCACTAGATGCCCAAAAACTTACTGTTGAAGATTTTATAAGCGTAAGCGAAGCCAGAATTAACTCTATGGTTTTAGTGCATGAAAACTTGTATCAAAGTCAAAATTTAAGTAAAGTTGAATTTAAAGAATACATAAACAATTTGATCTCATCTATTATAAGTTCCTATCAAGGTTTTAAAAAAATAGAATTGCAACTTGATGTACATGATATTTATTTCGATATTCAAACTGCCATACCTATTGGCTTAATTGTTAGCGAATTGATCAATAATGCGTACAAGCACGCATTTGTAAACAGATCATCAGGAACAATTAAAATTTCATTAAAAGAAAATAAGAAAAAATTTACGCTTTCTATAAGCGATAATGGTATTGGGTTTGAAAACAAACAAGAACAGCAAAACGGTTTAGGACTTGAACTAGTACGGCTTTTGGTGTCGCAAATAAAAGGTACGGTACAAATTGAAAATTCATTAGGTACGATTTTTACAATACAATTTAAAACAATAAAACTTTAATCTCATGAAATCAAAAATAATTGTTGTAGAAGATGAATTATTAATAGCACTTCATATTAAAAAAGTTTTAGAAAAAAACAACTACGAAGTTACTATCGATATTACATCGGTCGAAGACGCTATTCAATATATTGAAAAATCACCACCAGACTTGGTGCTTATTGATATTAACCTAAACAAAGATAAAGAAGGAATCGAATTAGGCAGTTATTTACTAAAAAAAGACACGATTCCTTATGTTTATCTCACGTCCTATTCTGACAAAAGCACTTTAGATAAAGTAAATATGACCAGACCGCAGGGTTATATTGTAAAACCATTTAAAGATGAAGATTTATTATCGACCGTTTCGATAGTTTTAAATAACTATTCGCACAAAAAAATAGATGCCAATCGTATAGAAAATGAAGAAATAAGCCCTATTCCATTTAAAGTAAAAGAAATTGTAAATTATATTAATAGCAATTTAGAAAAAAAACTAGATATTGAAGAATTAACCAAACTCACAAAATGGAAAAAGGACCATTTCTCTAGATTATTTTCTAAATATTTGGGTTTAACTCCGTACCAATATGTGCTTTCTAGAAAAATAGAGAAAGCAAAAATATTACTTTCAGATACTTTAATTCCTGTAAATGAAGTTGCTTATGAACTGGGTTTTGATAGCAAAAGTAATTTTTATCATATTTTTAAAAAAATGACCGACGACACTCCTGAAAATTTCAGGAAAAGAAATCAAAATTTTGTGCCAGATTTATAAATAGAAATCGTCTAAAATTATATTTCTAAATTAAAATTATGAAAAATTTACTAGTACTATTTATAACTACATTCTAATTCGCGCAAAGCGTTACAAAAACGATGAATTTGTTGCCCGATACCGGACAAAACACAAGTTATACAGCAACTTTCGGTGAAGACAATGATTACAGTATTAATGTGCCGTCGTTTACCAATAATGGCAACGGAACCATAATCGATACTGTAACAGGATTGATGTGGCAACAAGCCGATGGTGGCGAAATGACGATTGAATCCGCATATACGTATGCAGATAATTTAGTACTTGGCGGGTTTTCGGACTGGAGATTGCCAACACCAAGAGAAAGTTTTTCGATTTTGAATCACCAGAATACTAATCCTGCTCTAAATACTTCCTATTTTACAAACACAAATGCGGGCTACTGGTGGACAAATACCTATCAAACTGGCGATAATACCAAAGTTTGGGTTACAAATGCGGGCGGTGGAATTGGCAATAAACCAAAATCTGAAACTATCAGTGCAGGCGGAACTTCTAAATTTCATGCTCGTGCGGTTCGAGATATTACAACGCCTGCGGTTATCCCAAATCATTTTACAGATAACGGTAACGGCACCATTACAAATAATTTGACCCAATTAATTTGGCAAAAAGCACTAAATACAGCGGCCGTGACTTGGGAAAATGCTATTACTTATGCCGAAAGTTTATCATTAGCATCTGCAAATGATTGGCGATTGCCTAACATCAAAGAATTACAATCGTTGAATGACGAAAGTTTATCAAATCCGTCCGTGAATCAAACTTTTTTTGGCTCGATTGGAGTGAAAAATTATTGGAGTTCAACTACGGTTCAAAATCAAACACTTAATGCTTGGTTTTGGAATACCGAATTTGGAATAACAACTTTCGGATTAAAAACAACCGTAAATTATGTCATTTGCGTTAAAGGAAATCCTGTAAATTTGGCAATAAATTCGGTTGATTTAAAATCAAAAATCAAAGTTTTCCCGAATCCTTTTTCATCAAAAATAACGATTGAAAATGTTGTGGGAAACGAGTATTTTAAATTGTATAACGAAATTGGTTTAGAGATTTTTTCTGGCAAAAACATCGAGAAAAAAGATTTTTCAGGTTTGCTAAAAGGGATATATATCTTAGAAATTAAAGGTGAAACAGCTTTGAAAATTAAACTAATCAAACAATAAATTCAATTTTTTGGAAAATATATTAAAATATCTTCAACTCGGTTTTATTCACGTAATTCCTTTAGGATTCGACCATATTTTATTTATTTTGAGTATTTTTTTCTTAAATTCTAAACTAAAATCCGTTGTTATTCAATGTTCCGTTTTTACAGTTGCTCATAGTTTGTCTTTGGGTTTTGCAACTGCTGGATTTATTATTCCAAATTCTACTTATATCGAACCATTAATTGCCATTTCCATACTTTTTACAGCCATAGAAAATATTATAAGCCCGAAAGTAAATCCTTGGAGATTACTCCTTATTTTTGGTTTCGGATTAATTCACGGATTGGGTTTTGCAACTGCATTATCAGAAATTGGAATTCCTAAAAACCAGTTTTTTTCCTCGTTATTATCTTTCAATTTAGGTGTTGAAGTTGGGCAAATAACCATAATTCTATTAGCTTACTTATTAATTAGTAAATGGTTTTCTGATAAAGTTTGGTACAAAGAACGAATTGTTCTTCCAATATCAAGTATTATAGGTTGCATTGCATTATACTGGACAATTGAGCGAATATTATTACTTTAATTCAAACTGTTAGTTGTAAGTTGTAAAAAAATCAGAACTTTAACGATAAGGTAATAGTACCAACTAATCTTTATGTTAGCTTTAAAAAAATTTTGCTTGTCTCCTAAAATCTTCCGTTAATCAAAAAAAGATTTGGAGATTATCCCATTGTATTAACAAAACCCCAATAGATATTGGTTTTTTTTTATTATAAAGTGATCTAAAACCTAATATAACTAGCAAATTTAAAAGGATGTTGGGTACTAATTAACTGATATATTAAACAGCTCTCAAGCTATTACTTCAAATAGTTGCTGCAGTTTCTTTTCGCTTTATCTTTCCATTTGCAGTTTCGATAAATTGTGATACAAAAAAAACTTCTTTTGGTTTTTCATATTTATCTAAACTATCAAAGATAGTTGTATCCAGTGTCTGCTTTTCACCTTCAATCACCAAAATTAATTTTTCTCCAAGATCAGCATCTTCGGAACTTGTTACAAAAAATCTCGACTCAATTTTATCTGACAATTTTTCTTCGATTTTTTCTGGAATTAATTTAATCCCGCCACTATTAATGATGTTATCCATTCGTCCTAAAAAAACAAATTGATTTTCTCCCACTAATTCTACAATATCGTTAGTGCAAATTTGCTCATTTGAAATCAAGGGTGCATCTATAACCAAGCAATTGCGATCGTCTGTAGTGATTTGGATATTGGGTAAAACTGAAAAAGCACGTTCTCCTACTTCCTTTGCAGCAATGTGAGTTATGGTTTCGGTCATTCCATAGGTTTCAAAAACTTTTGAGTTTAATTTCGAAAGTCCGCTTTCTAGTATTTTGCTCATTTTCGCACCACCCACTATCATTTTTTTAACATTTTTTAATGCGGATAAGGAGTTTTGAGCTTGTAACGGAACCATCGCTACAAAATCATATTTGGTATCGTTATGTAACAGCGGATGCGAACTTGGTGCAACAAAATCAACTTCAAGTCCCAATATAAAACCGCGCACAAACATCATTTTTCCTGCAATGTATTTAGTAGGCAAGCAATGCAAAGCTTTATCACCAGGTTCTAATTCAAAAAAATCTCCCGTAGCTAGCGCTGAATTTACCATCGCTTGTTTGTCTACTCGAATCAATTTTGGTGCTCCTGTAGTGCCAGAAGTATTCATTTCGATGTACGATTTGCTATCAAACCAATCTAAAATAAAATCTCCTGCTGATTTTTCAAATTCCTCACCCTCTTTGATGAAACTATATGCTACCCTACACAAATCGTTACGATTTAAGTGAAATCCGTTGAGCTTAAAGAGATTGTGAACATTTTGATAGGTTATAGTAGCAATCATGATGATTTAATTTTAAAGTTTTAAACAGTACCATTAATTAAACTGAACCTGTTAATTTTTCTTTCCAATTGGTCCAATTGTATTTTTTACTAAAGATATATAAAAGTATTGGGTAAATAATAACCACCGGAAAAATAACGTCTAATCCAGCAGATGGTTCTGAAATATTTTTAAAAATTGAATTGGTTTGAAATGCAGACCAATCTGAGCTTATGAGCAAAGCACCCACTAAATTATTGGCTGCATGGAATCCTAATGCCAGCTCCATCCCTTCATCCATTAAGGTAACAATCCCCAATAACAATCCTGTACCAATATAATATACCAATATTATGTACCCAATTTTAGATACTTCAGGATTAAAAATATGCATCCCGCCAAAGATAACCGAAGTCATCAAAAGAGGAAACCATTTATTCCTTGCAAGATTAGCAAATCCTTGCATTAAATATCCTCGAAAGATATATTCCTCAGAGCTAGTTTGAATCGGAATTAAAACGACACCAATAATCAATAAAATTGCAAATGGTATGGGTTTAAAATTAAGGACAAAATCAGTTGGACTATAATAATACGAAAGTAAAGTTACTACTACTGTAAAAAGAGACCATATCACAAAAGCGAATCCTACTCTACTCCAATCCATATTTTTTCTTGAGGTGGTAACAGAAAGCATGGTCTGACTATGCAAATTACGAACGACCATTATAATCCCTAGTATTATAAATACAAATGAAAGCAACATCAAAAACAACATTACATTGGAATCAAAAAAGCGCATCAAAGCTGTATTATTTGTTGGATATGCTTTACCATTAAAAAGAGTTTCATAAATTATACCAATCATAAGTGGTAGTTGACCTATAAATGATGCTAAAATTAGTATCAATGAACCTACGATATACTTCCAAAACTTGTTCTCTGGTTTTATTCCTTGTTCTACAAACATTTTATTTTTGTTTAATATTATCGTTAATTAGTTTAACAAACCTTACTTTTGTTACAAATTTAATTCTTTTTAGATTCTGAAATGTACTAAAATATGATACAAATATACCATAATTCACGCTGTGGCAAATCCAGAGATTGCCTGGCTTTTATTGAAAATTCAAAAAAAGAATTCAAAATCATTAATTATTTAATTAATCCTCCAACATTTGACGAGTTGTCTGTTATTATTGAAAAATTACAACTAGAACCTCTTGATTTGGTTCGTCGAAAAGAAAAAATTTGGATTGAAAACTTTAAAGATCAAAAATTGAATGCACAAGAAATCATTCAAGCCATGGTCTCCAATCCAATATTAATTGAAAGACCCATAGTCATTAAAGAAAGTTCCGCCATTGTTGGACGAGATCTAAAAAAAGTCGCCGATTTTATCCTCTAAATCACAAGTTAATTTAATTAACATTTTTTTGTGAATTATAGTATTAAACCAAAACATACTTTTATAATCTAAACGCCATAACTAAAGTTTTTAACTAATGAAAAAAATCAAATCCGTTTTAATTATTGTATTATTATTCACCACTTTGTTTAGTTTTTCTCAACAAGTTGTAGTTGCTCCAAAAATTAAAATAACAGGAAAAGTTGTTGAAAAAATCAGTAAACAACCTCTTGAATATGCTACAATAACCTTTTTACTTCCAAATAATCCAAAACCTGTAGCAGGTGGAATTACAAATCCTAAAGGGGAATTTGAAATAGAAGTTAAACCGGGTACATACGATATAAAAATTGAGTTTATATCTTTTAAAATCACTGAAATCAAACAAAAAAACCTTCAAAAAAGCACTAGTTTAGGGTTAATTAGCTTAGATGAAGATGCAAATCAGTTAAACGAAGTTGTTATTCGTTCCGAAAAAACAACTGTCGAAATCAAATTAGACAAAAAAGTATACAATGTAGGGAGTGACCTTATGGTAAAAGGGGGAACTGTGAGCGATGTCCTTGATAATATTCCATCTGTTTCTGTAGACGTAGAGGGAAATGTGAGCCTTCGTGGAAATGAAAATGTACGGGTATTAATCGACGGAAGACCATCAAATGCCATTAATATTGCCGAAGCGCTCCGATTGATTCCTGCTGATGCAATCGAAAAAGTAGAGGTAATTACCAATCCTTCTGCTCGTTATGATGCCGAGGGCGGAGGAGGTTTACTAAACATCATCTTAAAAAAAGGAAAAAACCAAGGTTTAAATGGAACTATTATAGCTTCAGCTGGATATCCTGAAACGTATGGTTTGAGCGGTACTTTGAACTATAAATCAAAAAACTTTAATCTTTTTACTACTCAAGGATACAACGACAGGAGTAATCCAGGTAATGCATTTACAAATTCAAGGTATTTAAATGCTGATAATTCGACTCGTGATTATGTAAATGAAACTAGAGAAAACGAAAGAGACAATAAGGGGTATAATGGAACATTTGGAATTGAGTTGTACTTGAATGAAAAGACTTCATGGACCAATTCAATAAACTACAGAAAAAGTAATGGTATTAACGTCGATAACGTTTTCCAGAATAACTATGATGCCGATTTTAAGTATGACTACACCCGTAACCGGATCAATTTAGAAAATAGCGACAGTGAAAACGTAGAATTTACAACGAATTTTACCAATAAATTCAAAAAAGATGGTCATAAATTGACTTTCGACGGCTCGTTTTCGACTAGTGATGAACTTAATGATGCTTTAATTACAGATACCCGCACCAATACAAATGTGGTGAAATTTGACAATACCATTAATAATCAAAAGCAAAGTAGAAACTTACTACAAACAGATTATGTGCTACCCTTTGGGAAAAGCAGTCAGTTTGAAGCAGGATATCGTGGTGATTTCTCCGAATTGCTTACCGATTATAGTGTAGTTAATGATGGTAAAATCAATACAAATTTCACTAACACGCTACAATATAAAGAAAAAGTAAATGCAGTTTATACGCAATATGGAGTGAAATTTAATAAATTCTCTGCTCTTTTTGGATTGCGTTTTGAAGATTCTAATATTGAAATCAATCAATTAGCAACCAATGATTTCAATACTAAAAAATACAATAATTTTTTTCCAAGCGCCTTTTTCACTTACGAAATATCAGATAAGAGTAGTACATCTATAAGTTATAGCCGAAGAGTACAAAGACCTAGAGGACGATTACTAAATCCTTTTAACAACTTGTCAAGCAACATAAACATATTTGTTGGAAACCCTGATATTGATCCTGCTTTTACAGATGCATTAGATTATGGATACATAAAAAGATGGGATAAATTAACTTTTAATACTTCCTTATATGTAAACAAAACTACCGATTCCTTTCAGTTTGCTCGTAGAGAATCTGGTGAATTTGTTGTCACTATAATTGACGGAGAAGATACAGTTGTAAATGGCGAAGTATCACAAGTTAATGGTGGTGCAGACAAACGTACGCCTGTTATCATAAGCTCACCAGTAAACTTAGCCACAGAATATCGATTAGGATTTGAATTCACTTTGAACTATTCTCCTTTCAAATGGTGGAAATTAAATAGTAACTTCAATTTCTTTAGAAATGAAACTCAAGGAGATTTTACCTATATCGATTTTAAAAGTAATGAAATTGTGCAAAATTTTGATAATGTAGCAACATCTTGGTCTACAAGACTGACTTCAAAAATCACCTTGCCATACAAAATTGACTGGCAAACAAATGCTACCTATAATGGACCACAAAATAATGCACAAGGGAGAAGTTTAGGTGTTTTTGGTGCTAACTTAGCATTTAGTAAAGACATTCTAAAAGACAAAGGAACACTTTCATTCAACATCAGCGATGTATTCAATTCCAGAAAAAGAATGATGGAGACATTTCTTCCAGGTGTTGTAAGTTCTTATAGTGAAATGCAGTGGAGAGAAAGACAGTTTACGTTATCGTTCACGTACCGTTTTAACAAAGCAAAAAACGAAAGAGAACAACCTAAACGAAATCAACAAGATAGTGAAGGAGATTATCAAGGATAAATAAAAATAGGACTCGTGAGAAAGGGTCCTTTTTCTTTTTTAAGACATAAAAAAAAGGACTCATAATAGGAGTCCTTTTTTTATTTAACAAAAAGATTAAACTGATTGTTCTTGCTTCTTTTTTGCTCTTTTCTCTTTGTATGCCTCCCAACTTGCTCCACCTACCCAATAGGATACGAAACCAACTAGAAAAAACATCAACCAAAACCCAATAGTAAGAATGGTTAAGAAAAGTAAAAAGCCTAAATACTGTGAAAATTCAAACATGTTTTCCGGAATTTTGAATGTAGCCACAAATGTAAGTTTAATTCCTTTTCGTACCAATAAAAAACTATAAAAACTACCAATCAATTTTTATAAAAAAGGAATTATCCTTATTTTTGAACTCAGAATTTGGAGCTATTTCCCGCTGTACACTCCAATCTTTTATTTTTGAAAATAAAAATAAAAGGATTTCCATTTCCATCAGTGCTAAAAAACGTAATAAACAAAATAATTTTTTCTAAATAACAACAAAATGAAATTCAGAATAGAAAAAGACACCATGGGTGAAGTGCAAGTTCCAGCAGATAAATATTGGGGCGCACAAACAGAACGTTCCAGAAATAACTTCAAAATAGGTTCATCGGCTTCCATGCCAAAGGAAATTATTGAAGGTTTTGCTTATCTTAAAAAAGCAGCGGCTTACGCCAATTGTGATTTAGGAGTATTACCCCAAGAAAAAAGAGATGCAATAGGTGCCGTGTGTGACGAAATCCTAGCTGGAAAATTAGATAACGAATTTCCATTGGTAATTTGGCAAACGGGTTCTGGTACGCAAAGTAACATGAACGTCAATGAAGTAATTGCAAATCGTGCGCAGGTGCTGAAAGGATTTAATATTGGCGAAGGCGAACAATTTATTAAAGCCAATGATGATGTAAATAAATCACAATCTTCAAATGACACCTTCCCAACAGGAATGCATATTGCTGCCTATAAAGCAGTTGTAGAAGTTACCATTCCAGGTGTTGAAAAATTAAGAGATACACTACACGCTAAGGCTATTGAGTTTAATACTGTCGTAAAAATAGGACGTACACATCTAATGGATGCTACACCACTTACTCTAGGTCAAGAAATCTCAGGTTATGTAGCGCAATTAAACTACGGTTTGAAAGCGGTTAAAAATACATTAGCTCACTTATCAGAAGTGGCTCTAGGCGGCACTGCGGTAGGAACAGGATTAAATACTCCAGAAGGTTACGATGTAAAAGTAGCGGAATATATTGCTGAATTTACAGGACATCCATTTGTTACAGCCGAAAATAAATTTGAAGCATTGGCTGCACACGATGCTATAGTAGAAACACACGGAGCCTTAAAGCAACTAGCTGTTTCATTGAATAAAATTGCAAACGATGTACGTATGTTGGCTTCTGGACCACGCTCCGGAATTGGAGAAATAATTATCCCAGAAAATGAGCCTGGATCTTCTATTATGCCAGGAAAAGTAAACCCAACACAATGTGAAGCATTAACGATGGTTTGCGCGCAAGTTATGGGAAATGATGTTGCTATTACTGTTGGAGGAATGCAAGGTCATTATGAATTGAATGTTTTTAAACCCCTAATGGCTGCAAATTTCTTGCAATCAGCTAGATTGTTAGGTGATGCTTGTATGTCTTTTGACGAACATTGTGCGCAAGGAATTGAACCAAATTACAAACGCATCAAAGAATTGGTTGACAATTCATTGATGTTAGTAACAGCTTTGAATACAAAAATAGGCTATTATAAATCAGCCGAAATTGCACAAACTGCACATAAAAACGGAACTACTTTAAAAGAAGAAGCTGTTCGTTTGGGTTATGTAACTTCGGAAGATTTTGATGCTTGGGTTAAACCCGAAGATATGGTTGGAAGTCTCAAATAATAACCTCTGAATTAAACAAAAAGCCCTGTAATTCTTATAAATTACAGGGCTTTTATTATGTTTAATAATTTATGGAAATTACAATCTAGCTTTTAGCGCATTGTATTCTGCAGTTAAATCCATTGATCGATATAATTTAAGCAATATATCGGAAACAATTGTATTCTTGGGTTCGATTGCATTTGCTTTTTCTAAGTATAAAATTGACTCTTTAACGACATCATCCATTTTTAACTTTAGTTTATCATAGGCAAGCATTTCACTTGCAGAAGTGCCCAATAGACTCATTTGTTCACTTAAAGCTCGCTTTTGATCCAGCAAGGTGTATGCTAATTCAATGTACGGTTCCGCACTTTTAGGATTATAAGCAATCATCTCTTTGTAAATATTTTCAGCTGATTTTAAGTCCTTTTTTTCGCTGTAAATGAAACCCATATTCAGGAAAATTTCATTCTTTTTAGATTTAGCCGAAACATTTTTAGGTCTTTCATGTAAACCTGCTTTTATATTAATGTCTCTATCACTTACAGATAAAAACAACTCTTCTACATTTGTTTTCTTATTTACAGCATAGTACTCCATTCCTTTGCCTGTGTAGTTTATTTTGCGTAATAATTTGTAGTTCACAAGAGCGGCATCATAATCTTTAATCTTCATATAATAGGATGTAGACAAGTATAAATTAATAGTGTCTTTTTTATCTAATTCATACAAACTATACATTTTTTTTGCTGCGTCAGCGTACTTTTCAGCTTTAATATCCTTATTGGCACTATTTTCCATTTCAGTTTTAATCAACTTAATAGATTCTTTTGCTTTCAAAGTATATTTATATTGTTGGCCAAGATCTTCCTCAAACATCAATTGGTTATAAGCAGCAACAGCAGCAGTTAAGTTTGCCCCAGGGTCAATATTTTTGTCTGCAATACTTTTATAGATCTCTGCTTTTAATTTATAAAATTCAGACTTATCATCATAGGTTGCATTAATGATTAAATATTCACTTTTCACTAATGTAGATAAAGCTCCATTTAAGTTACCGTTTTTAAATTCGGCTTGAGCCTGCTTAATTTCATTTTTTTGAGCTAATCCAGTAAAAGAAATAAGTAAAAATAATAGTAAAGTAAAGTTCGTTCTCATTGGTCTTTTTGGGTTAATGGTTCCTTATATTAAAGACAATTCTTGATTTAACATATAATTAAGCATTGTCGAAGGCAAATTAAATTATTATTTTGGTTTTTAAAACTAATTAATCTTAAAATTTCAAAAAAAATCGATTTTTTATGTTAATATAGGAAAAGAAAGGCTAAAAAAGAAAAAAATCTTATTTTAGTATGTATTTTAGTAGTATACTAAAATTTAGAGATAACAAAAAAATTGATTTATAAACAATGCTTGCTTTCAAAAAAAAACAGTTGCAAAATTAATTTTACAACTGTTTTTTTAACGCATTAAAATAAAAATTACTTCCCATCTACAAAATCTTGCAGATAACTAAATCTAGGAGTCAATTTTCCTTGTTCAGTTATTTTAGCTCTTTTTAATACTTCATCTTTGTCACCATTGAAGAAAGAAGGAAAAACATGTTCTAAAAACATTTCTCCAAATCCCTCGCTGGCATCTTTTGGTAATTCACATGGCAAATTATCAACTGCCATAACTACGATTGCTGCGGGATGAAAAACATCAACTTCCTTATGCTCTGATGGCAAGTAACCATACAAAGGTTCTGCAATTGTAGATGATCGAAGCGTACAAGCAATAGGACCATTAACATCACAGGAAACATCAGCAACAACTTTAATTTTACAATCTTTGGATTGCAGCATCTCACGACTTAAAATTACGGGAGCATCATTAGCATGAAAATGCCCAGAAATATAAACATCAGAAATCGTTGTAAATCGCTCAAAATCTGAAATGTAGTCCTCTGGATTATCGTAAAAGTCATTAAAATCCAATACTTGTCCGTCTTTGCGTTTGTTATAATCCAATACATCAATCTGGGTGTAAACTGGTTGTGTATAGTTTTTTGTTAGATAATTTTCAACTGAAACTTCCTTAATTTTTATAGCATCCAAAATTTCTTTGGCACCATTTCCTACTTTTCCAGTTCCCGTAATTACAAATTTTAAGGGTGGTAAAACCAAGCGTTTTAAATGTGCAATTAAAGCCTCTTTACCAGATAATGTTTCTGCTTTTGGCAATTTGAATAACTCGAATTTTATCCCAAAAGCTCTAATGCTATTGTATGCACCTACGATTCCTGCATATCGACCAAAACCTATTAATCTGCGATTGTGTTCATCTACAATAGTTTCGTAATCATACAAATCAATATTTTTCTCTAAAATTGCCTGTAATAATTTTCTATTGTAGGGCTGTTTTTTTATGGTATGTGAAAAAAAGAAATAAGCCTTATTGGGTATTAAATTTTCTAGAGGAACTTCTTTAACTCCAAATAATACATCACAATCACTGATGTCAGTAGCAACTTCAATTCCTACATTTGTATATTCCGTATCAGTAAAAATCCGAATATCAGAACTTTCTACTTTTATGGAACAATTTTGGTACTGACTTTTCAATCTCGTCAGCTCATCTGGTGAAAAAATAACTCTTCGGTCTGGTGGATTTTTTCTTTCTTTTATGATTCCAAATTTCATATATTCTCTTATCTTATTATTTTAATATAACTTTATAATACATTATTGTTACAAATATAACAATTTAATCTAAAAATGATTTATTTTTTAGTACAATTCGGGAAGTGAGATACTTTTAAACACTGATGTACAAAACGATACAAAAACACAAGGAATGCTTAGTTATAAAGTACTGTTAAGGTTTCAAAAAAACAGGGTATCAAAAGACATTGATTCTATATATTTGCTTTTCTATCACTTTGACAATGAATTTTACAAAAAACACAAAGATACTACATATATCGCTTCTTTTTTTGGTTTTGAGCTCTTGCAATAAAGAGAAAAAGAAAATCGAATTAAACGATGCGCAACTCCCTAAAAGTACATTGCCTGTAATGAAGCCCTTAAAAGAATCTGAGCCAAAGTTAACCGCTCAATATATTCAAACAAAAAAGGCTTCTATCGACTCTTTTTACAAAAAAAAATGGCCTAATAATAGTGCGAACGGAAGTTTTCTTGTTGCTAAAAATGGCCAAATTATTTACGAACAGTACGAAGGGTATTCTAATTTTAGAGCTAAAACACTAATTACCAAATCTACTCCACTGCACATTGCCTCAGTGAGTAAAGTGATCACAGCCACTGCAATTCTAAAATTAGTAAATGCAAAAAGGATTGAATTAGATCAAAAAGTGAATACAATTTTAAAGGAATTCCCCTATCCCGATGTAACCATTCGAACCTTGTTGAATCACAGAAGTGGTATGCGTAATTATGCCTATTTTACAGATCGTGACAAAACAGTTTGGGATAGGCATAACATATTAACAAACCAAGATATTTTGAGCATTATGGCAACAAAAAATATTGGTTTAGAATTTAAGACAGACACGCGATTTAGTTATTGCAATACTAATTATGCGATGTTGGCGTTAATAATCGAAAAAATCACAAAACTTTCCTATAAAGATGCGATGCACCAAATTATTTTTCAACCGCTGGGCATGAAAAACACTTATGTTTTTGACTACGATAGGGATAAAGATTCTGCCGTTACCTCTTATAAAGGAAACAAAGTAGAAATTGGCAAAGACTACTTGGATGCAATTTATGGCGATAAAAATATTTATTCTACGCCACGAGATTTATTGAAATTTGATAGAGCCAGAAATAGTTCAAAATTTTTGACACCTGATCTTCAAAAACAAGTATATCAAGGGTATAGCAACGAAAGAAAGGGTACCAAAAATTATGGATTAGGTATTCGAATGATTAATTGGCAAACAGGACAAAACTTCTATTTTCACAACGGTTGGTGGCATGGAAATACATCATCCTACATTACGCTAAGAAAAGAAGGCGTCACTATAATTGCACTTTCGAATAAATTTACCCGAAAAACATACGACGTAAGGAAACTAGCAGTGTTGTTTGGAGACTATCCCTTCAAATTGAAAGACGAATAAAAATAAAAGAATAAAGTAATACTAATTGAGTATGGTTCTAGCACTACTTTTTCAAGTTAAAAAGTGTACATTTGCAGACTTAAATTCAGTTTTTGATTTTAAATAAAAAGGGGTCGACTGGTTTTGACAGCAAGTCGAATTGATCAGTAAGCACGTCGAGCATTGAGACCTTGCTCGTAAATATAAGATCTTACCATTTTACACGGCGAAAATAACTACGCTTTAGCTGCATAATCCGAATTATAGTACGATTACGCCACGTTCCTATCAGATAGGAAAGCTGGATTCTCCTTGAAAGCCTTGGTTTGTGGCGTTCAGTCCAGGAGAACCGTAAAAATAAACCTAGATTTCCATGAGCTTCGGGTGGATTTCAAAATTAAGAAGATAAGTAGCGTGTGGCTGTTTCTGGCCTAGCACACTATCGAAAACTCAATCAGGAAATAAACGCGTAGAAAGCTTTTTAGTTGCTTGTTTGGACCCGGGTTCGATTCCCGGCGACTCCACTGGATGGGATGATTGAAAAATCATCCCTTTTTTTATTGTATAAAAGCAAACCTTTTTCCTTCATTAACAGGTGATTACGAGATAATAAATCAATCATTGTAGGTGTTCGATAGATACCATCCTGATAGTATAAGTTGCTGTCGAACATCAGCTTTACAAATTCTCTCTTTTGAGTAATACTAGCTCGATTATATAATGATTTTAAATCAACAAGTAAATCCAAGTTTTTTTGTAAAATTGTAAATGCATGTTTATCTACATGGCTTAGACGAGTGATAGAATCTTTGCAAGATGTGACTTCGGTATTATAAGTGGTATACCATCTATCATATGTTTCTTTAGATATCTCATTTTTAATCCATTTCTCTTCAACAGAAAACATTTTTTCTTGAGTTGCATCTAGTAGAATTTTCTTTTGGTTTATTACAAGTTTATTAGATTTTAAATTCTCTTCCATTTTTGTAACAGATGACTTTTTAATATCAGATATTATATTTTGTGGCAAACTCATCAGCTCAAAAATTTCAGCAAGCTGATTGTGTGCTTTGAGTGCGCTAATATTATTATGTTTAGACGTTTTACACTTGTAGTAGTTAAAATACTTTCCAGATTTTCCTCTTGATGGAGCACCTGTAAGTATGTTTCCACAATGACATTTTAAAATCCCCCGAAGTGGTAAGTTTTCATCCAATATTGACCTGATTTTTTCAGGCTTTTTCATTTTATTTTGCACCAATTGCCAAGTTGTATTATCAATTATTGCCTCATGTATTGCGGGAAAGATTCCTCCAGGATACTCTTTATAACCCTGTACCTGCAACATACCTGCATAAACAGGATTTGTCAAAATCCTCTCAACGGCAGTATTTCCTCTCGCTTTAAACCCCAGTTTAAACGCTTGTTCTTTAATTACATAAAGTGGAATATCATGCAGATAAGAATCGTACATAAATTTAATTGTCTTGGCCTGAGACTCTTCAATTACTAGCATTCTAGCTTTTCCTTCACCAGATTTAACATAGCCGAAGGGAGCCTTAATTCCAATATATCGTCCTTCTTTTGCTCTAGCCGTATATAAACCACCTCTGATTTTAATACTTCTATTAATATTATCTTCTTCTGCTAGCAGAAGTTGTAGGCCCGCTCTAAAAAAGCTTCCTGGCGTATCATAATCGAATGTTATTCCTTCAGTGACACTTACAATTTGAATACTGTATTTTCGTTGAAGCATCTTAACCATACTCATTGCTTCACCGGCATCTCTGCTAAACCTGTCCATCTGATCTACCAGAAGATAATCAACACTTTTAAAATGTTTGGAAATAAACGCTTGAAGCTTTATAAAATCGGGGCGATCAAATGTTTTTGCACTTCTTCCGCGGTCAATAAAAGTATCAGCTAATTCAACATTGTTAAATTGTAGCCACTGATCTGTATAAAGCTCTTGCCTTTCAATCGAACCATTACTTTGCCCCAATTGACTGAATCTTAAATATCTAATCGCTCTTTTCATTTAATTCGTTTAATGTGATTGTGATAATAATATCGACCATCAAATTTACAAATTTTTGTTCTTTTTCAATATTATTTATATCTTTTAACAAGTCTATATCTATATTAATCAAGTCTTTAACTTCCTCTTCCATAAAACAACCTCCTATTCTTCTTTAAGCAACCAAATGATAATTGCAATGTTGACAATAAAATCAGTTGATTAAATTTAAAGAGAACCATTTCATAAATTGTACTCTGTCATCTAAAGACCCAATTTGACTACAACTGTCTATTATTTAATACAATCTTGACTTTGTACAACTTCTGTTTACTAGTAAATCGTAATTCCTTATTCCCAAAATACTACCAATAAAAGGCTGATGATTTAAGTCGTATTCTTTAGTTATTTCACACTAATCTAAAACATTAAATCACTTAAGAGGTATTTCATTTTTATGAAATTAGAATTATAAACAGTTTAAAGAGCAGCAATTATAATTCAATACGGATCCTCAAAGCACATTTATACTTCCGCTACGCTTCAGCACAAAAGAGCTTAGTCGGATAATCAATAAAAGAATCTTGAAAATTTAAGCGGCTACGTATCCATAATTTTCAAGATCCTTTTTCATGGCTTATCTAGCCATACCATTATTTTGGATAAATAGTTGATTGATAATATTACATACTATTTATTTGACGAGTCACCTTGTACTTTATAATCCCATACAATCCTCTTTGCAACCTTGCTTCCAGTCTATTACTATTCAAAAACCAGTATGCTAAATTGTCCCAATTCAAGAGCAAAGGTATTCTAGTGTTTTTAACGCAAAAAAAAAGGTCAAGCCCTGCGGGTTTATCAAAAAATCTCCACCCTTTCGGGTAGTATTTATTTGATAAAACCTTGTTTTTGCTAAACACTAACCTTTTATGCTCTCGAAACGAAACATAGCATACTCCGGCTCTTTGGACGAATAAAAAAAATGTCAACAATGAAATTTAATACTATTTATATTGGAATTAGAATGAAACAAAACAGCACCTCCTCTCATTACCGAATACATTAATTTAAAAATAATCCTAAAATAAAAATCATGAACATCATCGGAAGATTGACAAGGGATGCGGAAGTACACACAACACCGCAGGATAAAAAAGTAGTGAATTTTTCAGTAGCTATCAATGATAGCTACCGAAATAAGCAAGGCGAACGCATAGAGCAAACTAGCTATTTTGATTGCTCTTACTGGATAAGTCCAAATGTAGCAATAATACTCATTAAAGGTGCTTTAGTAGAGCTAACGGGAAGAGTAAGTACAAGAGCTTGGACTGCTAATAACGGGGAACTAAGATCTAGCTTAAATTTTCACACAGCTACTATTAAATTACATGGAAGTATAAAGAAAATAGAACATGCACAAGTTATCGTAAAACAAGAAAATACAAAGATCATTATAGAGGAACCTGTAGATGATCTACCATTTTAACACTAAATACTTAATCATTTTTTCAACTTTTAAAATTTTAATATCATGGCACACAATTTAAATTTCAATGAAAGAACAGGACGCTATTCCTTTTTTAGCGTACAAGAAAAAGCTTGGCACGGTTTGGGTCAAATAGTAACAGACTATCCAACAAGCGCGGAAGCAATTAAACACGCAGGACTTGATTATGAAGTTATAAAAAGTCCTCTTTATACCAAGGCATCAAACATAATTGATCCTACTGACAATTTAGCTATAGGTGACAACTACTTCAACGTACCCAATTATTTTGCTACTATCCGTAAGGATAACAATGCTGTTTTGGGTGTAGTAGGTAAAGAGTATCACATTGTACAAAATCGTGAAGCATTTAGTTTCTTTGATGCTATTGTAGGTGGTACTGATGGGATTTTGTACGAGACTGCAGGCGCTTTAGGAAATGGAGAACGTATTTTTGTCACGGCTAAATTACCGGACTATATTCGTGTGGGCAATGGTGATGATGTTACAGAAAAATATATTTTCCTCACTACTTCACACGATGGTAGCGGAAGCATTACGGCAGCATTTACACCTGTTAGGATTGTTTGCCAAAATACCCTAAACGCATCTCTTCGTAATATGAGTAATGTAGTACGCATACGCCATACTTCAGGAGCAAAACAACGTTTGGAGAATGCGCACAAAGTAATGGGATTGGCAAACGAATTTAGCAATCATTTAGAGGACATTTTTAATAATTGGGCAAAAGTAAAAGTGGCCGACAATGAGATTAAAAAAATGATCCAATTCGCACTATGCCCTAACAAAGAAACCTTACAACATCTAAAAACTGGAAATGATGACGAAATATCCACAGTATTTAAAAATACCGTTGAAGATGCTTTTGCCTATGCTATGACAAGTGAATCACAACAAATGAACACTACAAAAGGAACTTTGTTTGGAGCTTACAACGCTGTAACAGGCTACTACCAAAATGTACGTAGCTATAAGGATACCGAAGCCAAATTGCAATCTATTATTTTTGGGGGTACTGCTCAATTAAAATCTCAAAAAGCTTTTGAAATCTGTACTAATTTTCAAAAACTGGGTGTGAATTGTTTTAATTAGTAATCCTTTTAAAAACTATAGACGGCCCAATTTGATAGTGGCCGTCTATTTTTATTAGTTTTAAATTATTGTTTTAGGGAATATATATCTTACGATTTTAAATTTCAAAAAGACCTTCCCTTCCAAATGGTCGGGAAAGTCTTTTTGAAGAAAATAGTTGAACCATTTCAGAAAAAAGTAATCAGTACGCAACGCTTCCTTCTATTCTTTCTGAAAAGGTTCGAGTTGAATGATAGGATATTCGTTATCCTATTACTTATTTCTGCCTTCTTTTCTTTCCACAAAAGCGCCAAAAGAAAAGAAGCAAAAGAATGCCGCTTTATTATTGCAAATTTTCTACTTTGATTGGAGCTGGCCTCTTTTCGTTTGACTCCTTTTTCGAATAACTCCATAACATAAGAAGACCAAAAAAAATTAATCCAATGGAAATCCATTTGGTCACACTTTCAAAGAATGTTATTACTACTGATTTTTCGTAACTCGAAAACCCCTCAACTCCCATTGGACTTCGTCTGTAAAACTTTCGTCTGTTGATCCAATATCGAAGGCTTACACCTATAATTAGAGCAATTATACCTAAAAACAATGCAGGATTCATATTCAAAGATTTATAAAAATTACTTTATAAATTTACAAAAAAAAGCAACAAACTAGCAACAACCTAACAACAAGTATCTTATTTGAAGATAGTTACATTTTTTTATAATTTTTAAAATCAAAGTGACTGCTAAACTATATCTAGTAAAGCAATCAGTTGTTATTTAGTTTTGATCACTACTCTAAATCTTCCGCTATATGTTGCTTCTTAACTAACTTGGAATTAAGTAAGTGGCTGTTTTTGATTTCCAAAACTTGCAATCGGCTACCATTCTTTTCATGGAGTTCTATGCGAAGTACTTTGTCATCAGCGATCGTAAATTGATCCAAAACAAAAATATTTCTAGAAACCGTTTTTCCTTGTACCTCATCGATAGCGCTATAAACTCGTATTGGATGTTTAATTACTTCTTGTACAACCGTGCGTTTGGCTTTCTTTTTATCTATCACTTTAAAATTTATAAAATCAATCGGAAATGAAACGAAGCTTGAATTCTTAATTTGTGTATGAAAATAAAATTTATCATCGTTAATATAAATACCTTTCAATAGAAATTCTATTCCAAATTTTCTGGTACCAATTTGTTTTATAAAGTGCTTGTCTTGCTTGTATATTTCCTCCATTAATTCGTCGACCAGGTTGGGCGAATTCGTCCCAAGCTCTTTAAACAAAATTGGTTTTGAATTCCGTTCATGATCGCTTTTTTGAGTTTTAGTAAAACTGTAATTAGTAACCCTAGGACATGAATTGTAGGAGACATTAAAACTATAGAAAGTTCCGTCTTCCGTTATTACTGAAAAATTAGTTTCTTCTTCAAAATCCCGAACAAATGCTTTTACTCTCAAAACATTACCAGAATCATCAGCCTTACTAGCAACCAAGTTAGTACTACCTAAATCTACGTAACGAATACCAGAGGGAAATAATAGATGTGAGGTTTTATCGAATGTTACTTCTATATCGTAGGGTTCTATTATACTCAAGTATTTCTTTGCATTCGTGGACAAGGCCTCTTGCCCGTGCGTAATTGATGTGTATCCTAACATTAAAATTAGTACAATCAAAGTGTTTTTTACTGTTGTTTTCATTTTATATAATTTACATTTTAAACAATTATTTTTTTGAGACTAACAGTACTTGCAGTCCTGCTTTTAGGGTAACTTTCGGAGTTTTAATTTTTTTGGAGAAATAATTTGAAACACCTTGGACTAATCCACGGCTTAAATCCCCTGCGATCTGTTGTCCAGCGGAAGTTGACAACATTATACTGCTGCCAGAAGTTTGTCCCATATTGGCTGCCATGTCGGTCATAGCGGTACGTTCTGGAGAATAAGGTACTGCCAATCCCTGTTGTCCGTCCAAACCATAGATATTGAGTTCAATGGGGAGAATATTTCCCTCCAACTCAATAGAGCTGATCTTCAGTTGTAACCTACCTTGCTGAAACTTTGAATTTGCCGTTACAATAGTTCCGACAGGGATCGTTTTGTTCTGTATCCTTGCGGGCTCCAATAAACGCAAGCTAACACTAGTTTCTTCGGAGACGAGTTGTGTTTCTTGAACAACAGCACGAATACTATTCTTTGCTTGCTGTTGTTGATTATTATTTGTGAATTTACTATTGCTAGCCGCTACTACTGGATGTTCCTCAACTTTTTGCTCCAGGTTAGAAACGACCTTGTGCCTTTCTGGAATTATGGAAACAAAGGCTTCTTTTGGTGGTGAAGAAATTCCAGTTGCCTTGGTTTCGGGCGAAGCTGAACTGATCGGCAAATATTTAGCCGCCATCTGATACGATTTCTCCATTAACTCCAACTGATTATCAACAATATTAGTTGGTGTTTCTTCCTTTCTTGCCAGTTCTTCTTTTAGTTCCTCTAGTTGCTTGCGTAATTCCTGCGTTTCAGAATTATCATTATTGTAAAAACTGCCCAATGTATTTTGTGCATTGCGATAACTATTTAATGAGGCGTTAGTATTCCCTTTTTTTTCAGGAACATCTTGCAAAGATTCTTCTGTACTCCCTTCATTCCAGTAATCAGATAGAGATGTCAGGGCATTTTGTTTTTCTTGATTTTTCTGTTCTAATAATTCCTGTTCATAGGCTTTTTGTTTGTCATTTTCTAAACCAATAGTTGTAGCCTGAGGAACAGAGTCGTTAAGTCCTAGAATCTCAATATTTCTTATATTTTCTGCTGGTTTAAATATCAAATACATACAACCAAAAAATACGATTGCCATCAATCCAAAAATGATTGGCTTTTTAATTTTTTCGGCTTTACCCTCACTAATCACTTCCAGTCCTTCAGAAGCTGTATGTACACTGCCATCTGTAACATAGACTGCATTTTTCTTGTTTTCACTTTCTTTCATGTCTTTTCTTTTTTATAATTAGTATTAATGATCCCTCAAGGGATTGCACGCTACTGGAACTAAATCAAACTGATAAGAATACCAGCTATGCTGATCATTAGATAGACGGCAAAACAAACCATGATATATTTATACTGTTTCTGCAATGGAAGCATCCTCCATTTCACCTCAACTTCATTGATCCATAGATCAATATTTGTTCGAATCTCTTTCATCTTTGTTATTTTTAACGTTCAATAATTTCTAGGTCATTATTTTCTAAAACCGTAAACTTCTCCATATTGAATCCTTGTGGATTGTTATCAGAACGAACGGAATTCACTAGGTAGCACGAAGTGACGAGATTCCTTTTTGTCACATTACTGGATCGAATGATGAACTGCTTAGAGTACGTTTTCACAGCATAAGGATAGGTTTCAAAATCACATACCACACTATCCACTTCAAGTCGCTGTTGGACATTTCCCGAAATGATCCTATTGTAATATCCTTTTTCTGCTAAGTCTTTGTAATAATCAAAAGCACTTTTATCAGCAAGATTAAATGCTCTTTTCATATTGTTCTCAATTGCATTTTTATCTGGAGCTAGTGTAAAGAAAAGCTCGTGAAACCGACGAACATGCTCACGAGCCTCTACAGGGCGATTAATAGAAGCATCCTGAGCAAGAGCCAACATTAGCGATTTTCCATTATCTAATACATAGACTTTCTGACGTTGTAATTCAGCGAACCTGTAAGATTCCCAAACAGCATAACCCGATATACCAACACACAGTACTGCAAATACAAAAGCGTAAAGCCTAATTTGACTAAAACTATTTTCGATATTTCTTAAAGTTTTAAATTCCATTTTACTTTTATTTAAATTGTTATTTCATTAATCTACCGCCTATATTTCCAGCAACAGAGCCTGTACCAGCCCCTACTATATTCCCAGTTTTAGTAGTGGTTTGATTTATATTGCGGACAAAGTTTCCTGCGCCACCAGCCTGAATTATCCATCCAGTCACCGTAGGTATGGTAAAGTACCCAATGATGCCAATAATCATAAATATGATGTAAACAGTACTCGATGAATCGGGAATAAAATTGGGATCAGATAAACTGTCGATATCCTTTTGGAGTATTAAAGATTGGATCTTAGACAACATCGCACTAAAAAGATCTGAAACGGGTAACCAGAGATACACACTAATATACCGAGTCAACCACTGCGTTAATGTAGACTGAAATCCATCCCAGACTGAAATCGCAAATGCTAAAGGACCCAATATTGAAAGCACAATTAAGAAGAACGTTCGAATCGTATCTATGACTAATGCTGCTGCTTGAAAAAGCACTTCTAAAAATTCACGAAAACTATCCCGTATCATTTTTTTAACACCGTACATTTCTCTTTCAATATACATACCCGAAATGGTTGCTAGATCGGAGGGTGTCCATCCGAGTTCCTCCAACTTTTTATCAAATTCTTCATCCGATGCTAAATAGGCTGTTTCAGGATTACGAAGCATTGCCTCTCTCTCCAATAGGTCTTTCTGCTGCTGTAAAGCATTCAAATCTAAAACTTGACTTTCTAATATGCTATGCGTTCCTTGCACCACTGGACTCAATACTCCATTAAGCGTTCCCAATACAATCGTTGGAAAAAATGTAATACAGATACCCAAGGCAAAAGGCCTAAGCAAAGGAAAGACGTCTATCGGTTCGGCACTACTCAGCGCTTGCCAGACTTTTAATGCGACATAAAACAATGCACCCAATCCAGCCAAACCCTTAGCAACCGCTGCCATATCTGCTGATAATGGCATCATCTCGTCATAGAGCGAACGTAATACTTCGTGAAGATTATTAAATTCCATGATTACCAATATTTTTGGTTCGCTGTTCCGTATAAATCCAATACTCTTTGGCTGTTATTGGCTTTCTTGGCTCGCAGATAACTAACCGAAATATTTTTATTCGTGAAATAACGAACCAAATTGTGGTACTCTTTTACTTTCAGATACACTTGGTCAATAATGTCCATTCGTTCTTTGTCATTGAGCGACAAGCTGGAAGAGTTTACAATTTGTTTTAACTCCTTCAAAAGTTCTGTGCTTTCATTCAGTAAGATTGAATAGCCATTCGCAATGGCTGTTAGTTCCTGCTCATTGAAATTTGGATCGTTCAACATTTTTCCGAAATTGTTTACATACATTTCAGAAACATCTCCAACAAGTAACACAGTCTGTTGCACTTTTCGAGCATCTTTCACTAAATTGTTTACTGCCTTTAGTTTATCATAATATTCTTTACCTTGATTATAGACTTTTTGGACTTCTTTAAAGTTGTTAATCATATTGGTCGCTGTGGTCGAAGTTTGTATAATCTGTCTTGCAGAATTGACTATTCCTTGTGCCAAATTTGTAGGATCTGTGACCACCCACTGTGCTTTAGCATTCGGCATGACAGCGAATAAAATCACCATACATACCATAATTTTTAAATTTTTCATTGCTATTCGTTTTTAAAATTTTTACTAATTGTTTTCTTTTTCCCTTTTCTCAAGGGCAATCCTTTTGATAGCCTTTTCTACATTTCCATCTAATTGTCCTGCAAGTTGCATGACTTCCAACTTTTCTGTTTCTTCAGTGGTATAGGCTAAATATTCCTCGAAACTAACTTCTGTAGCATATACTGCCGAATGCGTACCGCCTAGTCCAATCCAAACTTCTTTGTAAAGTCGCTTGGGATCATTGTTCATATTGATGGAAAGTACTTGCGCTTTTTCTTTTTCAGTCAGACCAAGCATCGATTGGATATCGTCAAATTTGTTCATGTACTTTCTTTGATCCAGCAGTATTTTACAATCCGAATTATTGATAATACTTTCTTTCACAATGGGAGAATGGATGATATCATCAACTTCTTGCGTTACAACAATGGCTTCTCCAAAAAACTTTCGCACCGTTTTAAAAAGGTATTTGATGTACTCTGCCATCCCTTCTTTTGCAATAGCTTTCCAAGCTTCTTCAATCAGAATTAATTTTCGTACTCCCTTCAATCGACGCATCTTATTGATAAAAACTTCCATAATAATGATGGTCACTATTGGAAAAAGGATTTTATGATCCTTGATCGCATCTATTTCGAAAACAATAAATCGTTTAGAAAGTAAATCCAGTTGCTTTTCGGAATTCAACAAATAATCGTATTCACCTCCTTTGTAGTAAGGTTCTAAGACATTTAAGAAGTTGGCAATATCAAAGTCTTTTTCTCGTACCTTTTTATCTTCTAATACTTGCCTATAATCTCCTTGTACAAATTCATAAAACCCATTGAAAGAAGGAAAATCATCCTGCCGCTTGATTCGTTCGATGTAACCACTCACTGCATTTGAAAGTGCCACTTCTTCTGAGCGTGTTGGTGGTTCATCATCCCTTTTCCATAAGGTCAATATTAAAGTTTTGACACTTTCTCTTTTCTCAATATCGAACACGCCATCATCGGTGTAAAAAGGGTTAAAGGCTATCGGATTGTCTTCGGTATAGGTGAAATAAACGCCATCTTCTCCTTTGGTTTTTCCCTTGATTAATTCACATAATCCTTGATACGAATTACCTGTATCCACCAACAGCACATGCGCACCTTGCTCGTAATATTGTCTTACCATGTGATTGGTGAAAAAGGACTTTCCTGAACCTGATGGTCCTAATATGAATTTGTTCCTATTCGTGATAATACCGCGCTTCATGGGCAAATCAGAAATATCCAAATGAATGGGTTTTCCAGTCAATCGGTCAGCCATTTTGATTCCAAAAGGAGAAGGTGAACTTTTATAATTGGTTTCTTCAGTGAAAAAACAAAGCGCAGGTGCTATAAAAGTGTAAAAGCTTTCTTCACTCGGAAAGTCCCCTGCATTACCTGGCATTCCTGCCCAGTAAAGCGTTGCAACATCTGTAGTGTTGTGCCTTGGTTTACATTCCATCAACGCCAAAGCACTGCCGGTGTCGTTCTTTAGTTGTTTTAATTCCACTGGATTGTCGGACCATGCCATTACATTGAAATGTGCCCGAATAGAAGCATGTCCGAAAGAATGTGCTTCATTCAAATAACGTTCGACCCATTCCTTATTGATTTGATTGGCTCGGCTATACCGTGCCAAGGAATGCATATTTCTTGCTGATTTTTCGAACTTGCGCAGGTTGTCTTCGCTGTTATCTAAAAAAAGATATTGGTTGTAGATGTGATTGCAGCTTAACAACAATCCAACTGGTGCAGCAAAAGACAAGAGACAGTCACATCTATCGGTAGACAATTTTTCATAACGAGTTTCTGCTGATACTGAACTAGGCAAATCATCGGTATCGGATAAGGTGTGCAGACAAAGCCTTTTGTTTCCTATGCGAACTTCTTCTCCGCCCAAAGCAATATCTTGCAATGGCGTTCCCTCCTCTCTTGAAAGGCTTAGGTACTGTTCCAATAATCCTTGTTTGTCATCTGTTCCAATGATATCTTCCTCACTTAATCGTTCCAATTTTATAAAATCGGAATCGTTCACAATTCGCTCAAATTGCGCCACCGATTCCATAAAGCGAGAAATGGTTTCCTTATCTCTTAGCTCTTTTGGGATGAGCACTCCTTTGCAAAGCGAAGAGAAATTACTCTGCATTTGCATACGTTCTTTGGACGTTTTTGTTAAGAACAGATAACAATAATGATTGAGAAACGGGCGCTCATTAAAATGTTGCTGGTAGGACTTTGCCAAAAAACTCAAATCTTCTTTGGCAATATCAGGAGCATATTTTTCCTTAATGTACCAATCCTGTTTGTGCACCACCGTATAATTAGATAAGGTTTTTATAGCCTTATGCCAAGCGGAATGAATGGCTTCATATTCCGCAGAGGCTACTGTGAAAAGCTCTGGTAACTGTACTCGAAAACAAGCTGTGACATCAGCATCCTTAGAGATAATACAATTATTTTCTAGTGCCAACAACGGAAACTTACTTTCCAGTGTTGACGCTTTTGATTTATTTCTCATAGCTGATGCATTTTGGAATTCAACTGAAAATAGCGATGCACAGGCTTACGACAGATGATAAACCGTGGATGACGCTTCTTCGCTCCCACTTTCATCAAACCATGTTCACCGTACTTGTTGTTCAATGAAAAAGTTTGCCATACTAATAGCGATCCTCCACCGATTCCTATAAAGAGACACAGATAAGAATTGACTCCAGTCATGTACAAGATCATTATCAGGATAAGCATCCCGAGCAAACCACCTGCAAATAGGAACAAGTACTGCGCTTTGAGTCCTTTGAACTCCACCGTTCTTCCAATACCTTTATTAATATTATATATATTCATACCGCAAAAAATTATAGAAAGAAAGAGCGTAAAACAGTTGCCGCTACAATCAAAAAGATACAAGCTCCAAACCAACTAGCAGCAGTCTTGCTCGTATCTGGATCACCGCTACTGAACTTGTTATACACCTTCACTCCTCCAATGAGACCCACTACTGCTCCAATAGCATAAATAAGTTTGGTAGCAGGATCAAAATAAGAAGTCACCATTTGTGTCGCTTCCGTGATTCCTGCTGTTCCGTTTCCTTGTGCAACTGCACTAATTGTTGACAGCATAGTCACTGCTATCAACATCACTTTTTTAACTTGATTTCCCATGATTAAAACACTTTAAATTGTTGTTATTTTCCCGCAGCCTGCGGGTTTTCGACGACAAATATCTCACGGATAAGAAGGTGCTTTCGCAAAGTGGTAGTGAGAAGAATTATTTGGCAGTTAGGGGCATTTACAAATTGCATTTTAACACATTTCTTCAATGGCTCATCAAATGACCTTGACTGTACAGAATTCAACCCTTTAAAAGATTTAATGAGATACTATCTGAAGAATAATAGATTTTGGAAAATAGTAAAGTTTTTAGTTCCAATTAAAACTCATATTCTTAAATCGATAGTTTAAGGTATAATAAAATATATTTATTCCATCTTATCAGTCAACTATGATATTTACAATTGAGATTCGATAAACCAATAAAAAATATAATCCAAATAATGGTATATTTGTTAACTAACTTAAATGTAAGTATGAATAAATTGGATTTTTCAAAAATTGGATTTGATTATGGTCTGAAACCTCACCTAATGCTAGTGGGTGATCCTGAATTTTCAAATTTATTTAAAGCAGCAAAATGTACTGGTTTATGCTATGAGTTTTCAAAGGGCGTAAATGATTTAATCAAGCCAGAGTCACTTTTATTTATGTTTGAAAATGAAAAACCCGGTGAAGATTTTTTTAATATATTATTAAACTGGATTGATAAATCGAATGGAGACGGAAATGCCGTCGCTTTGGATTTTATTGAAACAAATGACGGTGGTTATGCACTGGGGATTACCCCTGATAGGAAAAGATTTATTGATCGAATGGTTCCAAAGAGCCATAAAGAAAAAATTACTCCTGTTGCCATGTTATATACCCAATTCAAGGAAATTCCTACTTTAAGCAAAAGTTACCTGGACTTTAAAAATAATATAAAACATATAAATAATTTTTCTATTGGATATGTTATTGCAAAAGGGGAAAAAATTGTCAAAAAAGGGGAAAAGCATTTTTTTAAAACAGAGTTTAATTTTTATGAAGAAAATAATATTTCTGAAGATAATATGGCGACGGTATATCATGCAACAAAAAATCAATCTGATTTTGTAAAAAAGACTAGGCCAAAATCTACTGAGTTCCCATTAAACGAACTTGGGGAACGAAGATTTTTAGAAATAAAGTCATATCTTCCTTTAACGTTGAACAGATTACAAAACAAGTGGCTGGAAATCATTATAGAAAAATTAGAGAAAGAATTTGAAAAAGATCAAGTAATGCAGGCTATTTGTAACTTGACAATATTTGAAAGACTAAAGCAAAATGCTGATCTCACTTGTGATTTTACAGGTCTGGGATATCCAAATCGTATTTTAGATTATCTTTTATTTACGTTCGAATCATTTGACAGCTACTATCCTGATGATGAATTTTATACAGAAGAGAGAATAATTCAACAAATCCAAAATGATAAAAACGAACTAACACAATATTTTAACAAACCCTAACTATGTTTACAATTTTTTCAGCCGTGAGTGCTTTTGTATTGGCTTATAAGGCTGATATCGCCACTAAAGTTATAGCCAGCGCTACTTATGATGTTTTAAAAAGCACAATTGATTTTTCGTCCTTAAAAGAAAGAATTAGGAAATTCTTTAAAAATGACACGGAGGTTGATACCTATTTAGAAACTATATGCAGCCAAGCGTCAGTAAATACTTCAAAACCAGAGAGAGACATTGAAGATGTATATGAATCAGTGTCTGGGGAAAAATATAATGAGGAAATGTTTACAGAGATTAAAGTATGGATCAAAGAAAATGAATCTGTATTAACACAGGTGTCCAAAATGGAATTTAGTAATACCAACGGCTTTAATATTGGAGTTCAAAACGCCAAAAAAAATATTATAAATATCTCTGGAGATTATAAACCAAACCAGAAATAATTTATGGAAATTATTGATATACCCTCACAGAGCGCCCATACTATATATAATGTAGCGGGAGGCTTGCACATAAATAATTCTCCTGAAATGCTTGAACTTCTTAATAAGCAAAAACAGGAGAAGCTTCAGGAATTATATTCCACACCGTTTTTTGAAGCATTGTCCGAGGGACTATCAAAAAAAAAACTTATTGAAAGAAAAGACAAAGTATCAAAAATTCAAAATGTTTTAGAAGAACATAATCAATTGATTTTTTACGGAGAGCCAGGTATGGGCAAGACAACCATATTGTATCAGTTTGCAAAAGACCTTAAAAAGGTTATTTACATTTCTGTTAAAGATAAATCTCCCATAAGTATCTTTTCATATTTAATAAACAAAATTCGCCAGCTAAACGATGAAGATTTGCTTGAAGTGGTTGATATTGATCAAGCCGTTGAATGGCTTCAAAGTAGTCTACAAAAAACGAGTGCTACGATAATCATTGATGATTGTGAGCAGCTTCCGGATACTGTAGCGAAAATTATACCCCTGCAAAAATTCAATAATAAATTTTTATTTGCAACCCGTAAAAAAAATCTTTTTTCAAAAGCGGGTGTAATAAATTATGAGTGCAAAGCTTTCACCGATTCGGAAATAAAAACTTTTTTAAACTCTCATGGTAAGATAGTTGGTGCTTTAGAATTCAATAAAATTCGAAAAGCATCAATAGGTAATCCTTTGTACTTATTTTACTTAACTAATTTTCAAATTACTTCATTGCCTGAAAGTTTAATAGCTTTTCAAGAAGTAATTTGGAGCGACTTAAGTATATATGAACAGGAAATTTTAATACTAATTTCAGCTCCTCATTTTAGCATAAATACTATCCAATTATCAGAAGCTCTTTCGTTTGCGTCACCATTGGAGTTTTCTAAAGTAATTGAAAATTTATCTACATTGGTCACTAATATAAATGGCTCATTACATATTTTTCATCCTACCTTTAAAGAGTTTATTTTAGATAAGATAAAAGATAAAGGACTACTTGAACATTATTTGATAAAACTTGGGAATTACTTTTTATCGAATGATGAAATAATTCAAGCAACTTACCTTTTAATTGACATAGCTCCAGAAAAAGTTGATAAGTATTTGTTTGATGTTTTTCCCAAATTATTAGATTGGGGAGAACTTCCTTTTGCTGTAAAAGTTATAAAAAGAACGCTCAGTAAGGTTAAGAAAAATATTGAAAAAGGATATTTATACTATCATTTAAGCCATGCAAATAATCTACTCGGAAATAAGGAAGAATCACGTTCGGAATTAGATCATTCAATTTTTTATCTTGAAAAAGTAAAAAATAAAAAAATGCTTGCTGCGGCATTGATATTTAAAGCAGCTGATTTAGTTGAACTAGGAAGTATTTCGGAAGCAACAGAAATGGCTGATAAAATTTTTTATGATTTAAAAGAGGAAAATAAAGAAGTAAAAGCTCCAATATTAGTTACTCTGTCCAAAATTTATGTTGATATGTCAGAAACTACTAAGGCTGCAATGGCTAGTAAGCAGGCTTTTGAAATTTTTAAAGATCTTGGAGACAGAAGAGGAATGATAAGCAGTTTAGCTAATTTAATTTCGAGTCTCGCTCTTGATGATCAGTATCAGGACGATGTAGAAAAATATGGTTTACAATTATTGGAAATTATAAAAGGCGATGATACTGAATTCTCCATTGAAGTAATCGTTTTAAATGCACTAACGTCAATCTATCGAAAAAAGAAGAAATTTGAGAGTGCAAAAACATATTGTAAAAAAGCAATAGAACTTTGTCAAAAATATGAGATGAAGGACAGAGCAATTTTGAATTTAATTAATTTCGGTAATATTTTGAGGGATGAGAAAAATATTGAGGGAGCCAAGGCGATTTATAAGGAAGCATTAGTTTACACTGTTCAGTATAATATAAAAAAAGATGAAGGCCGTATATATTGGATTTTGGCGAGTGTTGAAACAGCGGATGGAAATTTAGTAGGTGGTCTTGAATATGCTGAAAAATCTTTTACCGCATGTTCAGTAGTAAATTATTATTATGGTATAGCTAATGCATTAAATGAAAAGGCAGAAATATTAGAATTACTAGGAGACAATACCAAAGCGGCTCAGACGTATGAAGATTGTGCTAATTATTATGCTAAAATGGAGCAATACAACCAAAATTATAGAAGTAATATAGCTAAAGCTATAACTCTGTATAACTCTGCCGGAGCAAAAAATGAAGCCAATATTTTAACTACAAAATTAATCGAAAAGGCATTTGTTGATGAAGATTTTGATGATATTGAAGAGATAATAAGCAATGATCCCTCAGATGAATCTGTTGTAAAGAATTTTAGAATTTTATTTAAAAAATATTTTTCTCATTCAGATGTTCAAAGAAATATAATTCAGCAATTTTTATCTTTTGTTGAATTTTGTAAAAAGCAAAATAAAGGAGAGGGTAAGTTACTTTTTAAAGAATTCCTAAATATCATTATTTATAGCGGTTTTAAAGCTAAATATTCGTACAGTATCCTAGGATTAGCAATCGAACAATCTGAAGATTTATTATCACATCAGGATTTAGATTCTATCTTCTCTCTTCTTGGGAAATGTCTTCCTTTTTTGTCATGCAGAACTATTGACGAAGAATTTCTAATATTAGTGAGTATAAATGGCAAGATTAATTTAGAAATTAAAGCAATTGAAGATGAACTCATTACCAAAAAACTTGCTTTATCTCTATTGTTACTCCTACACGAAAGACCAGATTTAATAATTACTGAAGATGATATGAAAGAAAAAAAGTGTGTAATCTTTCTATTATTACATAATCCAGAAATCGAAGAAGCCTTAAAAAATAAAATTCCACCAAAAGATAAAATTTTTAGTGAACATTCACAGTCTGTTCATATGGGAAAAGCAGATTATTCTATATTTGAAATGATTATGATAAGTCCTGAATTTGACACATATTGTAACCTGTCAAAAAATCCTGACGGTAAAGGTTCAATGTATTTCTATGTTAATACCGTTTTAGGTTTAAGAGAGCATTTTTATCACAGTAAAATTAGAGATAATGTTACTAAGCGTAAACCTACTGTTCAAACAATTGCAGGCCTTCTTGGATATACCGATTTAGAAGATAAAAACCGTAAGAATGAAAATTTCTTTGTGGATTTAAGTAAAATTCCAGGGTTAGTTCGACTGCAAAAAAAGTAAAATTTAATTATTATGGAATTATTATCTTTATTAAATGATCTTCCAATGTACCAATTCGTCATAGTAATTAAGGCTTTAGAAATGCAGTCACTTTTAAGCGATTTTAAATCGATAGTAGATGAGACTGAAATGATATCCTTGCACACTGGTTTGAATACATACAGAAAATGAGTTTCGTACAATTAGGATAAATGAAGTTATAAATATCACCTGCACAACTGATTTGTAATTAAATAGAAGTAAAACAAAGGACAATATTTCTTTTTTGTTCCATCAAGCGAACATTATTAGATTTGAATCAAATTAATTTGATTTATAACTTATTCACACAAACTCCCCAATATCAAAATCTTCCAAATCATTTTTATGCAAAAAAGAAGAACCAGAATCCGTTTCTGAAGAAATTTTACTGTCTAGCAGCTTGGCTATTTTTTGAGAAGCATCTTCGATGGAATTTTCCAATAGGTCGAATAATTCGGTTCCTTGTATTTTCTGAAGTAGGACTGTTGCTGTTTCCTTTTGAGAGGGTCTCATTTTCTCTTTTTTTAACAACGTTTTTACAGTGCTTAATTCTTCAAAGGTAACCCCTTGGGCAAAACCATTATCGCCATCGGATAGTCCATAACTATTCCATTCTTCCTCCTCATTCTCAAAATCAGGTACATTCCCAAAAACTTCATCCAGCTCTTCTTGTGAAATTTGTAATTCGACTTTATTTTCGTCGATTTCTATATCAAAATTATCATTATGATGCTCTTCTTTTTGCACTTGACCGTCATTGGATTTCTTTGGCACAGAAAGGCTTCTTTGAGGCTTAGGCTGTCCCATAATATCCGGGAGACTAGAGTTAACTTTCTCTTGATTTGGTTGATGCTTATGATATTTTTTAATGACAATTTTATCCTTTGCCAAAAGGAAAATGACGATGAGCAGACAAATTACAATTACTGTTTCCATACTATTTAGTGTTATACATTGTTTAAAAAATCGGCTTGTTTCTCTCATTGAAAAATTCCTGGATTTCGGTTCCAAAATCACTGAAATGCTGTTCTAAAATGTTATCGATATAAGAATACAATGTTGTTTTCTCTTCCCTTGTCAATTGAACAATTCGAAGGAGTCGTTCGTGGTATTCAGGTCTTATATACACAACCTTCCCGCTACGACCAGACGGATATCTGTTAGTGAGAAATACTTCTTCATAATTCCGTTTTTTTTGAGCGCTTACACGAATTTTCTCTTTAGGTTTGTTTTCCTTAGCTTCGACACTTTGGCTTGTGTTTTTATCGTTGTTAACCGCTTCATCCCCACTCATAATATTCATGAGGTAATCTTCATCTACAACTGGTTTTTGAAAACCCTTATGCTTTTTATCAGATTCCATACAAGAAAAGATTTAAGGGTTTATGATTTTGAGAAATTCATTGACAAAAAGATCTAGCTTGGTTAACTTCATCAAATTAGGCTCAGCAGGAAGCAGGCTAGATCTAAAAATATAATTACTAGTATCATCCGTTTCCTTGCGGAAACGTTTACTATCCATTATTTTTGACTCCATTATAGAAAGCCCCAATTCTTCTATTACACCTTGATAGGCCTTATACAAACTAGTCTTCTCCCTCCTATCCACTTGATTCCAAAACAACCAAAATTTTAAATTCTTGTTACCTCCATCTGTTTCTGGAAGTTGTAGAAATGCTTTGGCAAATCCCAAAGTGCTTTCTACGACCAAACGATCAGCAGTAATGGGAGAAAAGATAAAGTCCATTGCTTTTAATGTGGTCAAAACGCCCTTGGTGTTGGCGGTTCCTGGAAGATCAAACAAAATAATATTCCAATCACTATTCGATTGACCTACATATTCTGACGCTTTTTCTAGCGCATTGTCGGCTTTACAACGAATGACAGGAAATGCTTTTTTATCAATCGACTGAAATTGCTTCACTGCCGCTCTCTTATGATACTCATTTTGCATCACGGTTTTAAGATCTCTGTCTCTCATATTGCCGAGACTATGCTGCGGAAAATCACAATCCAAAACCAATACATTAAATCCCAATCGATAATGAAGCACACTAGCTAAAAAGGTTGTCATTGTAGATTTCCCTACTCCACCCTTTTGGGTAGAGAAACTAATTTTTAAAGTTTTTTTTATTGTTTCCATTACTTAAAATTTTAAAGTTATCTATTTACTAAATTATTTCGCTTTACACCTACATACCTTCTTGTATTTCCATACAAGGTTTTGCCCTATTTATTTGCTTTAAGTATGTGTGTATTTACAATTACATATTCATACAATTTCCAACAGCTATGCCTTGTTTATTGGTAATATGCATGCTCATTTATAATACTGCTTTTATGCTTTTATAGTTGCATAGTTTTAAAACTTTATCGTTTTATACCTTACTATTTTACTAAATACTTGCTTACTCCTGCACCTTGGTATTTGTGTTTGAAATTGGATATAGAAACGTTTTTAAATATCCTTTTACAACTTTGAAACAAAGAAAGCTGGTAACTCCAAACCATCTCAGAACTATGAACTCATTGGCGTTACATGGCATTATTTGGCTACACATACTACTATACCATTCTAAAATTCAATGATTTACTTTGTTAAAGAAGTAAATAAATTAAAAAATGAAAGGCCCAAATCTATATTTGAATAAGAACAGGAACGGCTTAAAGCCATTTATCCCTGCTTTATTAAATCTGTTCCGCCGACAGGCGGACGGATTATCTGTTCACCAGAACAGAGCAAGTTGTGTTTTGAGGCACTCGAAATGAATTCCGTGCCTCAAAACAACTTGCCCTTGCAGGGGCTTAAAACTCCCTCCGAAGTCGGGGTTTTCTAAAAATTAAAGTTAGAATCACAATGGAGAATCAACAAAACAAAAAACAACACAAAGGCGGTAGAAATCCTAAAAAGAATCCTAGTATCCACCGCTATGTTTTTCGATTAACAGACCAGGAAAACGCAAAATTCCTTTCTCTTTTTGAAGCTTCGGGAGCGGATAGTAAAGCGCTATTTATCACTTCTCTCTTATTTGAAAAGCAAATAAAAACGGTTAAAGTAGATCTAGCAGCAATGGATTATTACATGCGCTTAACCACTTTGTATGGTCAGTTTCGTGCTGTTGGCGTTAATTACAATCAAATTGTCAAGATATTGTACCGCAATTTTTCTGAAAAGAAAGCAGCAGCCTATCTCTTTAAATTGGAAAAACAAACGATCGAGTTAGCGCAATTATGCCGTGCCATAACGCAATTAACAGAAGAGTTTGAAGTAAAACATTTGAAAAAAGGAGAAAAATGATAGCAAAAATTGGTCGTGGAGCAAATATAATTGGTGCACTTTCGTATAACCAACTAAAAGTAGATCAAGAAAATGGATCAATTTTATCGACTCATAGAATAAGAGAAACAGTCAATGGACAGTTTACTGTTAGCCAATTATACCCTTCGTTCGAACCTTATCTAATGGCAAACAAGCGAACAGAAAAACCTGTTTTGCATATTTCTCTTAACCCAAACCCAAAAGATAGTGTAAGTGACGAAGACTTTAAAAAAATCGCACAAGACTATATGGAACTTATTGGTTATGGAGACCAGCCTTATGTGGTTTTTAAGCATACCGATATTGAACGAACTCACATTCATATCGTTTCGACCTGCGTTGATCGTTACGGAAAAAAGTTATCTGATTCATATGAGAAATTACGTTCCATGAATGCGTGCCGTGCATTGGAGCAAAAATATCAATTACTTCCTGCAACTGAACAGAATCAAAAACCGAAGGAAGTAATTTTTAAACCAGTTGATTACAAGGAAGCCAATGTAAAAAGTCAAATAGCATCGGTAATTCGACATCTGCCAAAGTATTATCAGTATCAAAGTTTGGGAACTTATAATGCACTACTTTCTCTTTTTAATATTACTGCTGAGCAAATAACAGGTGAAATGCAGGGTCAATCTAAGCAAGGTCTTGTTTATTTTGCACTGAATGAAAAAGGAGAAAAAGTGACAAATCCTTTCAAATCCTCTCTTTTTGGAAAACAGGCTGGCATAGAAAGTTTGCAAAAGCATTTCGAACAATCCAAAGAAAAAATGAAAACAGCACCTGTTAAAGAAATCCTGAAAAATTCGATAGAGGTTGCCATGCACACCACTAACAATGAAACTGATTTCAAAAAACAACTAGTTGATCAAGGAGTTAATACAATTGTTCGAAGAAATGCTCAAGGTCGTATATACGGAATGACTTTTATTGACCATGAATCTCGCACTGTTTGGAATGGATCCCAATTAAGTAAAAATTTATCTGCCAACGTTTTTAATGATTTATGGAAAAATGAAGGGACTCAAAAAGTTCAAAATGAGAGACAGAAAACCAAAACAATTTCATCCACAGCTAGTAAAAATGAATCCAAACCAGAAACAGAAAAACCACATGCACTTTTTGATTTTCTTAATGGAAATTATTCAACCCATTCTATACCTGACTTTGGACTTATAGAAAGCCTTGTTACTTTATTACCAAATGCTCAAGGTGAAGATTATGAAGAGCAAGTATTTGCTAATCAAATAAAGAAAAAGACAAAACGTAACAATCATCACGGAAAGAAATAGTTTAGCGAGACAACCAACGCCAATGGATGCCAACGGAAGTCAATTGACTTAGATTCTTTTACGTTCGATCTACTTTCGCTTGTTACATTTTTAACTTTTTAATTATGCAAGGACAAGACGATTTAAGAGGGCTCGCCAAAATAATGGCTTTCATGCGCGCTGTAAGTATCCTTCTAATACTCATGCACTTTTACTGGTTTTGTTATAGTTTTTTCTTAGAAAAGGGCTGGACATTACAAATCATTAACAAGATACTAGGTAATTTTCAACGGACTGCAAGTCTATTCTCTCACAGCTTATACACCAAGATTTTTGCTTTGGTATTGTTAGCTTTAAATTGTTTGGGTACAAAAGGAGTCAAAAACGAAAAAATTACTTGGTCTAAAATATCTAGTGCCTTAGTCATTGGATTTATACTTTTTTTTCTCAACACACCATTGCTGAAGTTATCCGCTGATTTAGCTATTTCGTTATACATAACGACTACCTCAGCGGGCTATATTTCGTTAATGATGGCTGGCGTTTGGATCAGTCGACTGCTGCGTACCAATCTTATGAGCGATGTTTTTAATAATGAGAATGAAAGCTTCATGCAAGAAACCAAATTAATGCAAAACGAATATTCCGTTAATTTGCCAACCAAATTTTATTACAAAGGCAAATGGAACGAAGGTTGGATTAATGTTGTAAATCCTTTTCGAGCTTCCATCGTTTTAGGAACACCAGGATCTGGTAAGAGTTATGCCATTATAAACAACTATATCAAGCAGCATATCGAAAAAGGATTTTCGATGTACATCTATGATTTCAAATTCGATGATCTTTCTACCATTGCATATAATCATTTACTAAAACATTCGGACAAGTATACCGTTAAACCAAAATTCTATATCATCAACTTTGACGATCCTAGCAGAAGTCATCGTTGCAATCCTATCAATCCAGATTTTATGACAGACATCTCAGATGCTTATGAATCTGCCTATACCATTATGTTGAATCTTAACCGCAGTTGGATACAAAAGCAAGGCGATTTCTTTGTGGAATCTCCCATTATATTACTAGCCGCTATTATTTGGTTTCTGAAAATTTATGATAATGGAAAGTATTGTACATTTCCACATGCCATAGAGTTACTAAACAAGAAATATGTTGATGTTTTTACCATCCTTACTTCCTACCCTGATCTCGAAAATTATTTATCTCCGTTTATGGATGCTTGGCAAGGTGGCGCACAAGATCAATTGCAAGGACAAATCGCTTCCGCAAAAATTCCCTTGTCTCGAATGATTTCACCTCAACTCTATTGGGTAATGACTGGCGATGACTTTTCATTGGACATCAATAATCCGGATGAACCTAAAATTCTTTGCGTGGGAAACAATCCCGATAGGCAAAATATTTATTCTGCTGCCTTGGGTTTGTACAATTCTAGAATTATAAAACTAATCAACAAGAAAGGAAAATTAAAAAGTTCGGTGATAATTGATGAGTTGCCAACGATCTACTTTAGAGGACTAGATAATTTGATAGCCACAGCTAGAAGTAATAAAGTAGCGGTATGTTTGGGATTTCAAGATTATTCGCAATTGACACGTGATTATGGTGATAAGGAAAGTAAGGTTATCCAAAATACGGTGGGCAACATCTTTAGTGGTCAGGTTGTGGGAGAAACGGCCAAAAGCTTATCCGAACGGTTTGGCAAAGTATTACAGAAACGTCAGAGTCTAACCATCAATAGAAATGACAAATCAACCTCAATATCTACACAACTAGACAGCTTGATACCAGCATCAAAAATCTCTACGCTTACGCAAGGTGTGTTTGTGGGAGCTGTTTCAGATAATTTTGACGAACGCATCGAACAGAAAATTTTCCATTCTGAAATTGTGGTAGATAATGAAAAAGTAGCGGCAGAAACCAAAGCTTATAAAAAGATACCCGTTATTTTACCTTTCGTTGATGAAAACGGACAAGATAATATGAAAGTCGAAATTGAGGCTAATTACAAACAGATTAAGCGTGATATTGTTCTTATTATAGAAAGTGAATTGGAACGCATTAAAAACGATCCTAATTTGCAACATTTAGTGCAAGAGGGGTAAAATAAATGACCCTAAATAGAAGAAACACTTATTCAATGTTTGTTATTATGTACATATTTGCTATTTTTGTCCATATTAATGAACATTTATAAAAATGAGCGCGAAAAAGCAAGTCTTGTTCCCTAAACACCAACTCCTTTTAGAGCAAATGGGTGAGAATATTAAATTGGCTCGAAAAAGAAGAAAACTCACTGCAATACAAATTGCTGAAAGAGCCGATATTGCTAGAACCACTTTATACCAAATAGAAAAAGGAAACTCTAGTGTGGCTATAGGTGCCTATTTTAATGTTCTTAGAGTACTCGGTTTGCAAGACGATTTTTTAAAAATAGCTGCTGACGACGAACTAGGAAGAAAACTTCAAGACCTCGAACTATTAAAGTAATCCCGTGCTAGAAACAAATTAAACAGATCACTTATTCAAAACACACAACATGTCACTAAGTAAAACCGACATCTACGTTTACGCCCATTGGCAAGAAATGAAGGAACCTAAATTAATAGGTGTCTTATCTGCACAACAAGCCAAAGGTAAAAAAGCATTTAGTTTTGAATACGATAGAAACTGGCTCAAAACTGAACAAAAATTCCTTTTGGATCCAGACATTCAATTATATGCTGGTCCACAATACCCGAACCAAAAAGAGAACTTTGGCATTTTTTTAGACAGCATGCCTGATACTTGGGGACGTACCTTAATGAAACGCCGAGAAGCCCAGCTTGCTAGAGAAAGGAATGAAAAGCCAAAAACACTCTATGATATTGATTTTCTATTAGGTGTATATGATGAAAGTCGTATGGGAGCATTCCGATTTAAAATTGAAGCTAATGGTGATTTTTTAGATAACAATAAAAACGCTTCTACCCCGCCATGGTCTTCTATCCGAGAACTCCAAAATGCAGCCGCTAATTTCGAAAACGACAAAGATAATGAAGAGGTCAATAAATGGCTATCTGTTCTTATGGCGCCTGGATCTTCATTAGGTGGTGCAAGACCCAAAGCCAATATTTTAGACAACGATAAAAGTCTTTGGATTGCTAAATTCCCCTCCAAAACAGATACTGTAGACAAAGCAGCTTGGGAATTTTTAGCCTATAAATTGGCCACTAGTGCTGGAGTTGATATGGCACCCTGTCGAATAGAAAAAATCATGGGCAACCATCATACTTTCTTTACCAAACGCTTTGACAGGGAGAACGGTGAAAGAATTCATTTTGCGTCGGCTATGACAATGACAGGCAACAATGAAGATACTATAAGAGATAATCCTGCAAGTTATTTAGATATTGCCGAATTTATTAGTAATCAAGGTGCAAACGTAGAAGAAAATCTTCACCAACTATGGCGCAGAATCGTTTTTAATATAGTCATTTCTAACACCGATGACCATTTGCGTAACCATGGATTTATTTTAACCAAAGAAGGTTGGATACTCTCCCCTGCTTACGATCTTAACCCCTCCATAGACAAAGATGGTTTGGCTCTCAATATTGATATGGACAACAATGCACTGGATTTTGAATTAGCTATAAGTGTTGGAGAATATTTTAGATTGAATACTTTACAAATGGAAAACATCATTCAAGAAGTTATACAAGTTACAAGCAACTGGAAAGCGATAGCCACAAAAATAGGAATTTCTAGAGCAGAGTTGGAAATGATGGAAAAAGCTTTTATTTGGTAGTGATAGTTTAAATAATCAGTCTCACTCCAGTCATTCATTTTGCTCCGTTCGGCTGCTCCAGTCGGTATGCCTTCATGATTTAAGGTGTAAACGAAATCTATTTTTCGACATACCTACCCTTCGCAGGCACTTCACAGTCCATAAAAAAAACAGCAGCTTAAAAATAAGCAGCTGTTTTTTTTAGGCTGTTGCGTTTCTCAGCTCCGCACGTTCATTCCTTGCGTTCGGTCAAGCTTATATAAGCAGGATAAAGCTTCATTGCGTTGCGCTCCGTGCCCACGCTCCACTGCATTCCAGCCCTATCCAACTCATAGCCTTCCTTTTTATAATTTGAGTTGGAACTCAAACATATTACCTTTAATTTCTTTCTTCGAGAACTGCAGCATTTACAGATAGTTACATTTTACTAAAAAGTAACTAGAAATCAGTAAACCACTTTATTAACCTTTCTTCTTTTGAGGAAAAATGAAAGAAGTATCGCCTCCTTCATCCATAGCTATAAAAGCATCGAATTTCTTACCTGATTTACTTATCATCCCTTTTAAGAGATTGGTCTTTGCTTTAGTTATGAGGTCTTCCAGGTCCACATGACTGAGTTGTATGCCACATATATTTCGGAACTGAACCCAATTACATTTTTCGTCCCTGCATTTTACCAACTTGTCCCGAATAATCAATTTTTGGACCTTACATTTTGGACAAATTAGCTCCGGTTGTGGCTCTACTTCTATTACTAAATCAAGTATTTCTTGAGTTAAAGACTTTGTATAAGTTTCTATTTCTCTCTGGAAAGTTGCTAAATTAGATTCATTATTTTCTATTTGTTTCAGAGCTAGTTCCCAGTTTGCAGTCAACACTACATTGGCAATATTTTTGTCTTTTACCAACTCATAGACCTTTAATCCTTTTTCAGTAGGCAGTAGTAATTTCTTATCGCGTTTTACATATTCCCTTTTAAAAAGTGTTTCAATAATAGCTGCTCTAGTAGCTGAGGTACCTATTCCTACACCTTTTATTATTTTACTCTCCTGCTCGTTTTCAATCTGATTCCCCGCATTTTCCATTGCAGAAAGCAAGCTTGCTTCCGTATGAATAATTGGTGGTTTGGTTTTCTTTACCAATACTTTTGCTGTCTTAATCTTTACTTCATCACCAATTTTTAGTGCTGGTAATTCTTGAATTGGATCTTTATCTTCATCGCTAAAATCACCTTTAATAGCTCTCCAACCTGCATCAAGAATTTTAATTCCTTTTAATCCAAAATCATAGTGTGCCACCTGTAGTACAATGTTCGTTATTTCTTTAGTACAAACAGGAGAAACTGATTCTAATAATCGATACGCAATCATTTCATAAATTGCCTTCTCCTTAGCTGATAAAGCCGATGGAATTTTATCCGTGATTAATATACCATGATGATCGGTCACTTTTAAATCGTTTACGATTCGTTTATTCAAACGGTTCAATTTCAATTTAGCAGCTATAGCTTTGAATTTCTCAATCTCTTCAGTAATCCTTATCATCTTAGGAATTTCTTCCCACATGTCTTCAGGAATATATTTGCTCCCAGTACGTGGGTAACTAATGAATTTTTTCTCATAGAGACTTTGAGCGATATTGAGCGTTTCCTCAGTCGTTAGATTTAACCTTATGTTAGCTTCCTTCTGCAATGCAGTAAGATCAAATAACAATGGAGGCTGCTCATTAACAGTTTTGGTTTCTGTGGTAATTACTGAAGCCTTTCCATGTTTGTGCACTATTTTCAATACATAATCAGCCTTTTTACCTTCATCCCATTTAAGATTAGAAAGACTCTTAAAATCAACGTACTCTTTATTATGTTCCAATTCAATTTGCCAATATTCTTCAATGTTAAACAACTTGTTCTCCAAAAAACGTTTACAAATTAGTGCAAGTGTTGGTGTTTGAACCCGACCCAGCGAAAAAATACTACTACCGCTCTTAACAGTTAGTGCTTGCGAAGCATTAATACCTACTAACCAATCTGCACGGCTCCTTCCTACTCCTGCATCATGCAAACTATCAAAGTCTTTTCCTGATTTTAGATTCTCAAATCCTTTAAGAATTGCCTTTTCAGTTAATGAACTAATCCACAATCGTTCGAAAGGTTTAGAGCAGTTTAAATATTCATAGATGTACCGAAAAATAAGTTCTCCCTCTCGCCCAGCATCCGTGGCCACAATGATACTCTCGCACTGTTTAAATAGTTGATCAATAGTATTCAGTTGTTTCAATGCTCCAAGATCACGAATATAAGTCTTGTCTTTTTTTACTTTACGTACTGTCAATAAGAATGGATTAGGCAATATGGGCAAAGCTTCACTTTTAAACCCACTAATTCCATAATCTTCCGGCATGGCTAAAGACACTAAATGTCCGAACGCCCAGGTTACCTGATATCCATTTCCCATCAAGTAACCGTCTTTCTTTTCTGTAGCTCCTAACAAGAGAGCAATCTCCCGAGCAACACTTGGTTTTTCTGCAATTACTACTTTCATGTGAACAAGTCTTTAGGGTAATTACATTTTTCTACCTTTAGCTTTAGCAGCTACTTTGGGTTTCTCCTGCTGTTCTTGCTGTTTTGTATTATCAGGATTATTCTGCTTGCTTTTCAAAGGTTCTTTAATTTGCTTAGTCGTCTCGTTAGTTTTAGCCTCAGAATCAACAGCAACTTGGGTTTTACTTTCCTCTTTAGGTTGTGCTTTCTCCCCTGGTTTATTGGGATTGTCAAAAGAAAAGCATGTTTTTCTCGTATCCTTATCGAATGTGATGTATCCTTGGTATTCTTTGCCTTTCTTATCAACCAATCCACTGACATAAACTGTTTGCCCGTCCTTAAATTTTTCGAATTGTGCAGTATCTAGTTCTTTCCCACGAAAGGTTTTTGGAGCTTCAATATCTTGCTTTTCAGCTTGCTTGTTGCCACTTCCTCTATCGAACAAAAACTCAATATATCGCTTATCTGCATTAAACTGTACTGAGGTATTAAAAGGTTCTCCATTTTTAGAAATCATACCTTCTAAATACAATGGTTTTCCTTCTGACAATGTAGTTTTTTGTTGATCATCAAGCTTAATGCCTTTGATTTCTTCTGGAATTTTAATGAGGGTTGTTCGAAGTGCAATAAGTTCATTGGTTAACTTGTCAATACTTATGATTGATGGGATTGTTTCCCCTGTTTTGGGGTTTGTCAAGTCCACAACTCGCCCCATATTTCCATTTTTAAGCAAATTATCTTTGTCCTCTTTTGTAAATTCATGGCCGAAAAACTTAAAGTACAATTGGGGTTCTTTTCGAATTCCGTGAATTGCCATTACTACTTGACCATCTTCTTTTGCTTGTAGTGAAAGCCTAGCGTCCATTCTAGTGATTGATGTCCCTAAATCAAGAGTGACAGGAACTAATTCATTCGTTTTGTAGCCTTTCAGCAAAGGTTCAAGGACATTCATTTTTTCAAGTCGTTCTTTTGTTAATCCCAGATTAGCCATTGCTTTCCAATCGATTTGTTCTACTTTGTAACGGTTTTCTCCTGTTTCTGTTGTACTCTGTGTTGATTCCATAATATTTAGATTTTAAAAGTTGATATTAGTATTTAGGCTATTTCTTAAACTACTCTTTTCAGAAAAAGAGTAACCTTATTTATTATTTTCTGTTCTACATAAATGCTTTTAGAGGTTTGTATTACTTTTTAAAATCAGAAAAAAAGTCTGAGAATAAATCACCTTGTTTGTCCACGCGCTGAAAATCTTTTTCCTCTTTTTCTCCTATGGCTGTAGGCAATTCCATAGGATCGATTTTTACTATATCTTGGGATTTATTTTTACTATTATTAGTCTTTGCTTCCTTAGAAAGAGAACTTTCTCTTTTAATCTCTTCCTGTATATCCTTCTTCATTACTTTTTCGTTTAAAAATTAATTCATTCGAAAATAGCTACATATAAAATAGAGGTTTAGGACTTGGCATTTATTGGAACACCATGTCTCAGATTGTCTTTGCATCTGTCAAAAGGTGCATTAAAACTATCCCGTATAAATTGATGAACATCTGATAATTTATAATAGATCTTGCCACTAATTGTATAGTAAGCCAGTTTACCTGAGGATCTATAGCGTTGTAAAGACCTATTGCTGATTTTTAACATTTGAAGTACGTCTTGATTATCTAGCAATTCTTCTCCATCAATATTGTTTCTACTTTTTTGGACATCATTAATTTGATCATTCATTAAATCAAATCGGTCCATGATACGTTCCATCCAACTTATAAATTCCATTCTATCAATATTCATATAGATATGTTTTAATCATTTATACAAAGTTGGAAAACATTTGTACTATATTATGCCAAGGTTCGCCAATTGAAAAGAAAATTTTTGAATTTCTAAAAAACATATAGTTGATTGTTTTTCAGATTATTAAGTTACTATTTTGCACGAGAAGTTTTGTGTAGAGAGAGCTTTACCAATGGGTCTATATGGGTAGCTATTATAAAAAAAGCAATATTTAAAAAACACTGCCTTAAAATAATAGAAGATTATAATTATTTATAGATCTCTATCCATATACTGCTCTAAAGAAGATTTGAGTTGGTCTAAAAATAAAGTGCGATTACCAGCGCGGTCTTTCATGCGATGAAATGCATGGTGAATATCTCCCAATTGGACACGAAATAATAGCTGGAAAATTAAACTGATTTTACGGATTCCGACCTTACCATTAGAAATTGCTCCAGATGCGTAAAGAGCATAAATTAATTCTATCAGTGCATTTTTAGATTCTGTCCAGAAAACATCTTTGGTAGATTCGGCATTCTGTAAAGCCATACCCGGCTTGTCTACAGGATTTATTTTGATAATTAAATAATTATAAAGCAGTTCATCCGCTATAATACGGGAAACTTTGTAATCATAATATGTAGAAAATTGGGTATCAACTTCAAAGATAAAACTGTTAAGGCCCGTATTAAGATTTATCTTCCCCAATTTAAAAAAATCGTGGTCCCTGTCAGTTCTTCCAGAACGGTAATATCGGTAAAAATCAGAATTGCAAATATGTTCCTTATATTCCTGCTTTAGCTGCTGTAATTCACTGGAATAATATTTATAATACATTTTTCCTGTACTCACTGGACAAGAGGTTTCTATTCTGTACATCTTGTTGTAATAGATTAACTTACCCAGAATTTGCGGTTTTATGATTCTGAAGAATTCAATTTCTTCATTTTCATCTGTAAAATGATGCTCTAAAACATGGTTTTTCATACCTGATAATAAATCCTGAAGGAATTTAGTCATACGATAGGATTCGTCTATTACATGCACTGATTCCAAACTTATTTCCTCTTCTTTTTTTAGTATACTGTAAAGCGCATCTTTATAAGTGGACTGCATCATACTGACAATATTAAAGTGAATAAGTAATTCATGTAGGTCCCAAATTTTAAGTTCGGTACTGTTTTGTTCATAATGTCATTCCGCAACATATCTTTCCGAGCGTCAGTTCGTTTGCTTTAATAATTTCATTTCAGACAGCATAGTGGCTTTCGCACAACTTGTGAAATAGCCTCTTTTTTCATTTTTTGTTCTAGTTCATTATAAAGCGGATGCGAAATATATGACTTAGAAAGTGGGAATTGTGTACCATAATTGTTTATGGCTGCTATTGCGGCCTCTTTCAACCGAATGTCTTGTTCGAGTCCCAAGTAACCGGTTGTACCAAAATGAAACATTTCCTTTCCCTTAATTTGGATTGTCCTACCCGTCAATTTTTTGTCTTCTGCATATAGATGAAGTACTCCTTCTTTTTTTGCTCCTGATAAAACCTCATCGACTGTGTCAATGAAATTATTGTGCTTGATTTTTGCCATCTTTAAATTATTTAGGTTGTTTTAAAAATTAGATTTCTAAAATTCATCATAAAAATTTAAAGTTATTTCATCTTATACCTCAATACTCCCAATATAACAAGTCAAAGTCCCAAATTGACAACTAAAACAGCCAAATTGCAACAAATAATCCCAAATTGGCAAGTGACTTATTAATAGATGTTTATATTTTTGTTAAATTAGAAAAATTAAATCCATAAAACATGATTGCAGCACATGATTTTTATGAGAATAATTTCGCCAGATTTTGGATCTCTGGTGGCATTCTCTTTTTTGAATACAAACCTAATACAACTATTGATTTAAGGGTAGCCCAGCGTGTAATAACCGATAGAATCCATTTTCAAAACGAATGTACTTATCCTATTTTATGTGATATTAGAGGTGTTGTAGCTACTGAGAAAGCTGGAAGAGATCATTTAGCACAGTCGGGCTCTATTTTGACGCAAGCAGTAGCACTAATTGTACATGAAAAAGTTTCCTTAATTATTAGTGCTTTTTATGTAGAGATTAGTAAGCCTTCTGTACCCACTCAAATTTTTACTAAAGAAGATGACGCTTTAATTTATCTAAAAGGGTTTGTTTAGCGTTTAGTTTAAGAAAAAGAATTAAAAGTTGAATCTTATGAATAAAACGTACAACGAAGAGCGTATTGTTACAATTCATCAAATGTTATTTGAAATGGCACGTGGCAATTTCAACAGTCGCATTCCTTTAAGTTCAAATGATGAAGAATTGGAAACGCTAGTTGTTTTAATTAATATGGTTGCGGAAGAAATGAAAGAGTCCATTTTTCAAATTGGGTACGTGAATACACATAGGACAAATCAATTTACAGCTTTAAGCACAATAGTTTTAGATTCATCTTTTCTTATTAATAGTTTTACACCTGAAGTTATTCTTTTTTTGGGTTATTCAGAATCGGAGTTGCTAAACTTATCTTTGGCGGATATTATTACAAAAGCCTCTTTTGAACAATTTCAAGAAGTACTTGAGACAAATAGTTCTTTGCTTACAACAATTACATTAGATTTTACACCTAAAGAACATTTACCTATTTCGGTCGCAAGTAACATTGTACGGTTGGTTAATCGTTCGGAAATTATAATGAATCTGGTTACTCCTGCACGTCAAGATCCTTATAGTCCTTTATTGTATGGGAATGAAAACGAGAAACATAATAAAACTCGAAAGGCAGATGCACTATTGATTCAAAAACTTTATGATTATATTTTAGCACACCTTGAAGAACCCCTTCCCTCATTAAAAGTGCTTTCATCTAAATTCGGAACAAATGAACATAAATTAAAAGATGGTTTTCGCCATTTTTTTAAGACTAGTATTTATCAGTTTTATAATCAAGAGCGACTCAAAAGAGCTTTCTTTATGATTGAACATACTGGAATACCGTTAAAAAATATTTCTGTCATGAATGGTTTTAATAATTATCCAAATTTCTCAAAATCTTTTAAAAAACAATTTGGTTTTTCTCCCAACGAATTAAAGCGAAATGAAGTTGGTTTTATTTCGTCAGATGAGGATTAAAGTTATCCGTTTTAGTCATCTCTTACTCCCAAAAAGACAACTGTAGTCATTTTATAATTCAGAATTTTGCTTTAAATAAAAAGTACTATGAAACTGAATATTAAATTACAAAATGTATTTTTAGAGATGGTCTGCTTCCTGTATATCATTTTGTTTACGTATGCTGCAATCAGTAAACTAATTGATTTTGAAAACTTTCAAACACAATTAGGCCAGTCGCCACTTTTAAGTGCTTATGCTGCTTCTATCTCGTTTCTTGTAATTTTTGCGGAATTGGGACTAGTACTTGCTTTATCTCTGCGAGTAAGTCGAATAAAGGCCCTTTATTTATCAGTGGGCTTAATGACTGTTTTTACTACATATATTATTTTGATTTTGAATTTTAGTTCGTTTATTCCATGCTCTTGTGGTGGAATTTTAGAAAAGTTAGGATGGACTGAACACTTGATTTTCAACCTTTTTTTCATTTTCATAGGTAGTTGTAGTCTGTTGCTTCATCAATATGATAAAAAAGGGATTATCTCACTGTTATTAATTGTAGTATCAAGTGTGCTTTTCGTTATTTTTTTATTACTATCATCAGAGGATACTATGCAGAAGCAAAATCCATTTATTCGTCGATTTACTCCCAACATTGCATCAAGGACTTTAATAAAAAACTTAAATAATTATGGATTTTACTTTGCCGGCCACTCTAAAGGAAAGATCTATTTAGGAAATACTATTTCTCCTTTAACTATCATTGAGTTTGACAGCACATTGCAACATAAAAAACAATATTCTATTCAACTTATTCCGGATACTTTACCTTTTAGAGCCGTTAAAACAAAAATTGTGGCTGCTCATTTTTTTCTTTATGATGGTTCTATTCCTATCATTTATCGGGGTTTAGTTTCTGATTGGAAAGCTACCATTTGGGTTACCAAAAAACCTTATTTTACTACATTACAACCAATTGATTCTGCTCTTTGTATATTTAGAGGACAACAATTAGGTACTTACGAAAATATATTGGGTACAATAGCTTTAAATGACTCTTTAAAAATTAGAAAGCAAAAGCACTTATTACAAAAACAAATAGACGGTATTTTTGACACGGACGGAACCCTGACTTATAGTGAAGGTTTAAAGAAAATCGTTTACACTTATTTCTATCGAAATCAATTTATTGTAGCCGATACAGCTTTGCAACTTGTCCATCGCGTTACGACTATTGACACCACTACCGAAGCTAAACTAAAAGTAGTCAGAGTCAAAAAATCAGGGGATAGTAAACTTGCAGCTCCGCCTTATACTGTTAATTTACGAAGTGCTGCCTTTAATCAACTTTTGTTCAATCAATCTGGGCTTCGTGGCAGTTATGAAAGTAAAAAAAATTGGAACTATGCTTCTATAATTGATGTTTATGATATTACGAATAAAATCTATTTATTCAGTTTCTACATCTACCACGAAAACAAAATGAAAATGAGTGATTTATTGATAACTGAAAAGGCCTTGTATGCAATAGTAGGACATCAAATTGTAAAATATACTTTTGGAGCCACAATTTTAACGCAACTAAAAAAATAAAATTAAAGATATACTGGCCAGTATCAGGGGTAAGATCGAAAACCTGAAGAAAAGAGTAGATCGAAATAATAATTATTAATTTTTTTATTATGAAAACAGATTTTTTAAAATTGATGGTGCTTCCAATGGTAGCATTCTCATTGGCTAGTGCTGCTGCTGTAACCACTAGCACGGCAAAAGAAAGCCAAACGGCTACTGCAATTATTAATGGTTATATCCATTCACCACTCCCTTCCAGTTGTAAACTGGTAAACGTAGATTGCGATGTTACTGGAAATGCTTTTTGTATGAGTGGTTCTTCACAAGTATTCGATAAAGATAGTGAAACGACCTGTTCTACGCCGCTTTTTAGAACTGTTAATCCGTAGATTAACGAATAAGTGCAGTTTTAAAAAACTGCACTTATTTATTTTTATTCCTTTAAATATCGGTCAAACCAATCGATAATTCGTTTTGTAAGGTCCATTTTATTCTCCTTGATTACAATTACATGCTGGTCTTTTGGATATACCAATAAAACATTCTTTTTCTTTGCTCTCCTCAATGCATTATAAAAAAGTAAACTTTGTTCGTAGGGTAAATTAGTCTCCATTTTACCAACCCAAGACAGTAATGGTGTAGTAACATTATCTGCATAAAGTATTGGTGAATTTTTCAGGTATAACTCTTTGTCTTCAAAAATAGATTTTCCTATTCTCCATTGTTGCGATTCACTTCGCCATAATTCCGGGATATTGAGACTTTTTGAGTTACTAAAATACCAACTTACCATGTCTGAAATTGCTGCACCCGATACTGCCGCTGCAAAAATTTTCGATTTTGTAATGATGTAATTTGTTTCATAACCTCCGAAAGAATGCCCTATCAAACCAATTCCCTTGGTGTCAATCATTCCTGTTTTTACAACTGCATTATTTGCAGCAACAACACAATCCAGTGCGCTATTTCCAGTTTCTCCTCCATAATATTTCACATCAGGCATCAATACAAAATAATTCCGTTGCACAAAATGTTTCACATTAAAACCGGTATCGTTGTATAAAGTCGGAATGCAATAATCATACAATGAGTTAGTGATTTGCGAGTACACATTGATTATCATCGGATATTTTTTGCCTACTTCATAATTTACCGGATAATATAGTAATCCTTGCAGTTTGTCTCCTTTTGAATTCGAAAATGAAATTAGTTCTACCTTTCCTTGATTAAAATTTTTATCATGGGTATTGCTTTTAAATAAAACCTTATTTACACCGTTTTTTAATGATACAATTCTTGGAGACTGATTGTGTGATTGTTCTCGATAGACATAGACTTCATTATTGGCTCTACGCAATTCATCTGATTTTGTATCATTGTTTGCTACTGGAATTAAAGTGTTGGATGTAGAAATTAATTTGAATTGTTGTGCTTTAGTAGTCGCATTTCTTGAAGAGACGATTAAATCATTAGTCGCATTAATTTCAGTAAGAGCCCAACCGTTGTAATTATCATTTCCTATTTGCTTGATGTTCGAACCATCTACAGTGAAGTACGTTCCGCTTTCTTGTCCGCTTGTAATCCGTTTTAGTTTACTTGTTTTTATATCAAATTTAAAAATATCAAACTCATCTTGTACCAAAAGATATTCTCCATTATCACTCCATCCTTTCATTCCAAAAACATGTGGTCTTGTTATGTACTTTAAATCATTTGAAACCCATTCGGAACCTGCAGGTGGAACAATTGACACCGTAGATTGTGTTTTTATATTGTACAGCCACCAATTTTTATCTTTAAAATAGCAGATGTACGCTCCATTTGGGGAAAAAGACAATAGGTAATTTTCGCCAGGTTGCTTTTCTAAAAACAACTTTTTGGTGCCATCAGCCAGGTTGTACAAGAAATAGTCAACCTCACCATAGCGCTTAAAATGAGGTGCATATGCAGTTGGATTGTAAAGTAATGCAACTGATTTACTGCCGCTAAGCTGTACAAAAGGAAGTTCTTTACTTGTAATTGTTGTCCACCGATTTTCTTCGATAAACCAGACAGACAAAGTTGAATACCCCTCAAGATTTTCCCTACTTGCTTTTGGATAAATCCATAAATCTTCTGTATCCCAAACCTCGACATCATCTTTTTTTGGTGTTGCACCATCTTTAAGTTTTGCGATTCCAAAAAATACCCTTTTGCCGTCACTTGAAATTTTGAAAGATTTTGTGGTAACAATTTCATGCTTTTCTGGAAAATTTGAGAATGATCTCGGTTCAAATGCCTGAATACTATTGTCTTGGGTTCTGTAGAAGTTCAGTTTTGTGCTTTGCTCGTTGATGCCCTCTTCGCGCCAAAAAGCACCTTTTCCATATTCTGCTAATGTCAGACCAGATAATTTGTTTTGCGTTGTGTTATATTCTGTTTTTTGGTTTGTCCGAAGCTCTATTGTTCCGAAACTACTTTTCCCTTCATGGCTAGTGAGATAAAACAGGATATCGTTAGGCTGATCCAATTGGTATTCCGTTACATTTGGAAGTTGGATGATTTCTTTATTTTTTATGGTCCTTACCATTAATTCCCCATCACTGGAATAGCTCACAATAATTTTCCCACTATTTGCAAATTCAAAAGCAGCACTATTAGATATAATAATGTTTTCACTACTTTCTAAGTTGGTTACTATTACTTTATCTCCTTGAAAAGCACCAAATGCAATTTCACCGCCAAATTTGCCCTGTGTTCCTAGTGGAAAACTAAATCCAATATTTTTCTGCGTATGTTTTACAAATAATGTATCTAAACCATTGCTGTACTGCATATCAAATGATATCCAGTTTCCTTTCTGGGAAATAGCTCTATTTTCTAATTTGCCCCATCTTTCATACTCTGCATCAGCAATATTCTTTTTGGAATTATCCTGCCCGTAAATAGAGCAGGATAATACTATCCAAAATGTCAAAATTGTTTTTTTACAAGAATAACCTAAAGTGTGATTACTATGGTTTTTTAATAGCTTCATAACTTTAATATCCTGTGTTTTGCGGTTGTAAATTTGGATTTGCGTTCAATTCTAGCTCTGGAATAGGCCACAAAATATCTGAACTGTTCCAGCCTGGTTTTGAAACAGATAGTATTCCATCGACTGCTCCACTGCGCTTTAAATCAAAAAAGCGATGGCCGTGTTCAGTAAAAAACTCAAATCTTCGTTGTTTTTGAATTTCAGACAAAATTTCAGTGGCGATAGATGATGTAGTTATTGGTAAGCCAGCGGTCACTCTTATTTTATTTAAATCTTCTTTTGCTCCCGCTATATTGCCTTGTTTTGCTCTTGCCTCTGCTCTGATCAAATATTGTTCTGCTAAGCGCAACACAATAGAATATTCCTGTGAACTTGTTGTTGCGGTGCGTAGTTTGTATTTATTGGGATGATACCAAGTATTTAGTCCGGTGGTAACTGACTTTGTCCAATTCACTTTGCGTTGGTCGCCTGTTTCAAATGCGTTCATAAAATCGGTACGAAGCGCACAAACTGGTGGCGGTCCTGATACGAAAATAAAAGTTGTACCTTCATTGCTATTTCGCACCGCTGTTGCTGATGCTAATTGCCAAATAGTAGTTTTACTATTTCTTAAAAAAATCTTATTTAAATCCGTTTCCCAAGCATAAAGCGCACTATTGATAACAGTAGTTGCTTCATTTGCTGCTTCTGTATTTTTATTCATGTATAAATATACTCTCGCCAACATGGCTTTGGCCACCATTTTATTGGGTTTGGCACGATCCGAAGAACTATAATTTTCAGGCAATCTAGTACTGGCACTTTCTAAATCCTTCGCGATTGCTGCATATACTTCATCAGCAGAACTACGCCTAACTTTTCTATTAATTTCATAATTGGTTCCTGTAATATAGGGGATGCTACCATAAATTTGCAACAGATAAAAATGCACTAGAGCACGAACGAATAGTGCTTCACCCGACACTCTGTTTTTAATCGCAATAGGTAACCCGGTCGAATTTTTAATACCTTGAATAACCGAATTTGCGTTATATATTTGACTATAGCTTGAAGTCCAAAGTGACGTCACAGTAGCATTATCAGCCGTAAGCGCATTGTTGTAAATAGGTAGGGAAATTGTAGAGTTGGTATAATCTTGTAATTCATCAGCGTACAATCCCATTCTAACAGATGCACCAGTAGGTAATCCAGATAGGATGCCGCCGTCACGAAGTTGTGCATAGATTTGTGCCATTGCTGCATTTGCTGTCAATTCACTTTCAAAAACTGTAGTTCCTGTAAGCTGAGAATTAGGTAATGGAACCTCTACAAAATGACTACAGGAACTTGAAGACAGCATCAGTGCCAAAACAAAAAGAATGCGATACACCTGAAATGGCTTTATTAGTACCATTATAAATTGTAAATTTTTCATATTACTATTTTTTTGAGGATTAAAAGTTTAATGTCATTCCGCCACTGATCACTTTTAGCGGAGGGAGGAATCCTGAGAACTTAAACTCGGGATCACCTGCTTTGTAGGGTGTAAATGTCAGTAGGTTTTGACCTTGAATAAAAAGTTTGCATTTTACATTAGTGGTCGTTTGTAACGGAATATCATAGGAAAGTGAAATATTCTTTAGTCTGATAAAAGAGCCGTCTGTAATTACAGCATCACTTTCTATGTACCTATAATACGTGCTTACCGCTGCACCATTTAGTCCCGTAGTGTGCAGTTGCGAACTGCTTTGATCCCCAATTTGCTGCCAAGCATCACCACTACTGTTGCTTTGGTTTACTTGACCTCCTCCCGGAACATTTGAAATGTAATCGTAATTGTCTCTTTTTACGAATTGCAATAGAAAATCCAATTGCCAATTTTTATAGTCCAATTGGTTTTGGATGCCTCCAAAATATTTAGGAGATAAGTCTTTGCTAATTTGCTTGTCGCCTGCTGTTATGCTTCCATCCCCATTTAAATCTTCAAAATCGTATAATCCTGTTTGTGGATTAACACCTTTGCTTTGGTATAATTTTACTATATCAATTGATTGTCCGATCACATACCGATTTGCAAAAGTGGAACCTGAAAGATTCGGAAAAGAAAGTAGTTTATTTTTTGCCACGGCCACATTGAAGTTCGTTGACCATTTAAAAGAGTTTGAATCAATATTTAGGGTTCTAACGGAAAATTCAAAACCTGAATTTTCAACGGTAGCATCAAGATTCGCATTTAATGACAAGAAACCTGTTGTAGCTGGCATAGGAATACCCACCAATTGATCTGACGAACGATTCCTATACAACGCTAGCGTACTAAAAATTCTGTCTTTAAAAAAACCAGTTTCTAAAGCTAATTCTAGTTTACGATTGGTTTCCCATCCAAAGTTGGCATTGTAAAGTCGTGTAGGTTGTAACCCAATTATGCCCTGATAATTAGCACCAGTTGTACCGTAGGTATCATAAAACTGATAATCTCCAATTTGATCATTGCCCGTAGTTCCATAACTAAAACGGAGTTTTCCAAAACTCATTTTACTATTTTCTGGATTGAATTTTTCTTTGCTAAAAATCCATGCAGCACCAATAGCACCAAAATCCGCATATTGTTTGCCTGGTCCAAATCGGCTGGAGCCATCCCGACGACCTGTAAAGTTTAAAAAGTATTTTTCGTCGTAACTGTAATTGATGCGACCAAAAAAAGCTTGATAACGGTATAAAAAGGTATCGCTATTGGTTGTGTTTTTTGTAATTGCAGAAGCTAAGTTGTTAATCAGATTGTTGTTTGCAAAACCAATACCCGATTGAAATAGGCGTTCTGTACGTTGTTGCTGGCTTGTCATCCCCACTAGTATATCAAATTTGTGGTTTTCAAAATTTTTGAAACTTCTTAGTTGTGGCTCTATAATCCATGATTGTCTGCTGGTAAGGTTTAAGTACAGTAAGGAATTGTCACTCCCAACTTCGTAAACGGGATTGTAAATGGTGGATGGTATCGTTCGGAGTTCTTTGGTTTTTAAATCGGTAAAACCAAAATTTGATTTAATTTCTAAACCTGGAATTAGTTCATAAGACAACACGCTATTGGCAACCAAGTCATTGGTGTTCGCACGGTAGGTGCTTTTTAGAGGTGCTAAAGGATTTTCGAAGGTATCATTTTCCCAGTTTATATTACCATTTGAATCGTAGAGTGCGGGAGCGTTTGGTGCCAAATAACGCGCTGTTAACGTCAAATCTGTCGCTGCTTGTAGATTATCTTGTGCAGTGTAATTTCCCGAAAAAGAGATTTTGAATTTCTTATCTACAGAAGTGTGGTTTATTGAGCTAAGAAAACCTCCTTTTATGTACCTGAAATCTCCCAGAAGGACTGTTCCCTCGGTTCTGTAATTCCCACTAATCAAGAATTGTGTTGTTTCACTACCACCAGAGATACTGGTTCTAAAGTCATTGATTGTTGCTGAACCGCCTAATAATTCCTTTTGCCAATTGGTATATCGAGTTTGATCCCAAGTCCCATTTACATCATAATCAGTATCTGATATTGGAATTCCATCATTGATAAATGCTTGTTTACGCATCGACAGATACTGCTGCGTATTCATCAGATCTACAAATTTAGTCGCTGTACCAACGGCTGTTGAGGCAGTTACTGAAATGTTAGTTTTACCTGACTTTCCTTTTTTTCGAGTAATTAAGACCACACCGTTTGCACCTCTTGACCCGTAAATTGCCGTCGCATCGGCATCTTTTAATACTTCGATACTTTCTATATCATTGGGGTTAATACTGTTCAGCGGGCTGGCTTGGCTTGGTAATGCTGTTGAAGTGTTCGCACTTCCTATGGACTCGTTAGAATAGGGAACTCCATCAATAATGTATAATGGTTCATTTCCATCAAGACGAATGCTGTTGCGGCCTCTAATTTTAATTTGGAAACCACCGCCAGGAGTTCCCCCATCTTGAATGATATTGACACCTACCATTCTTCCTTGCATTGCAGCTAGTACGTTTGTGACAGGTTGCTTGTCGATATCTTTTGCAGTCATTCTTGCAATGCTACCCGTTTGCTCTTTTTCTTTAATAGAATAATATCCGGCATTTATTATGATTTCTTTTAAAGTCGTTGCATCTTCAGTCAATTTTACATTGATAGTTGCTTGATTTGCAACTACTATTTGCATCGTTTTATAGCCTAGATAGGAAAAAACCAAAACATCATTCTCCGCTGCTAGTATGGTGTAATTTCCATTTTCATCAGAAAATGTTGTTGTTGGCTTGTCGTTAACCTTGATGGTTACGCCGGGAACTGTGCCGGTATCATCGGTAATCTTACCTTTGATAGATCGTGTTTGAGCATTTAATCCTGTTATGAAGCACAGGAAAAGGATGCAGTACAGTTTGGACAGTTGTGTTGTTGTCCAAAACTTCAAAAATGATTTTTTTTTCATACTTTTGAATTGGTTTAGTTAGACTTCGGTTTAGTTTGCTTTGGTCCTCTATTCGTCCGGCAAGAAGAGTTAGAGGACCTTTTTTTTTGTGATTAGCCACGAAAGTACTAAGGCATAGATTTTTATTTTTTTAAGTCATAGGCGTTATCTGTATTTTGTAGGTTTTGTCATATCTAAGCAAGCTGTGTGATGTGAAAATAAATAGTTATTTTTCTTAGTTATTTTTCTTAGTTATTGCTGTTTATATAAAAGCGTTGCAACCATAAAGCCAACAAATTATCAGTGTAATGAAAGCTAGAATTAAAGTAACTTTTATAGTTTTATAGTATTTCATCTATTCGTTGTTTGTTTCCTGTTTTTCAATTTATTATTTCGATTTGTGCTACTGCTGTTACCACAGATCTTGAGAGCACTCTTTTTTGGGTGCAAAGGATTTTGAATTTATGTTGTTTTTTTCAGGAAAGTACACTGCCGTTGCCAGTTGCAGCCCAACTCAGGCAGTGCGTTTCCAAACAAACTAATTCAATTAATTGATTGATTTACGATACTGTAAAAAAGAAGATTTGCTTAGAATAAAAGCGAGTAACTTTTGCGCATAAAAATGGCATGGAACTCAGCTTATTGCACCGTGGGTACTGGTATACCTTGCAACAATAAGTGAGCCCACGCCATGGGACGTGAGCATCTTACTTATCATCTCGTTGCTAAAATTACCAGTTTTACGATGCGAGATTCAAAGCGAATGCTTCAAATATTTTATATGAAGAATCGCAAAAATACATTACATATTTGTATTAATATAACAAATATAACAAAATACTTTTAAACGCGCACTAAAGTACGCGCTATTTTTTGATCATTGACTTTTCTTTGCTAAAAATGACAGAGACTAGCAACATTATTTGTAACTATATTTTCAATAACTGGATTAAATCTTATAAATCTCAGAGGTCTTTTGCATTGGATCATAATATTGAAGAAAGCATAGTTAGAAAAATTAAAAACACTTCGCTTAATATCGAAGGTTCAAATTATAATATTCCTGTAAATACTCTTAAAAAAATTTGCGAATCAAGAAATATCAAGCTTTCTGAGTTTTTTAAATTAATTGAAGAACAATCTGGTTCTAAGACTAATGATGATTTTGTTTTGAAAACAAACACAAAAAAAGATGCGTAAGCATCTTTTCCCGTTTTTAGCGATACGGAATACTTGTCAATTAGGAATTAAAACTTGCCAAAAACGGTGGAATTGATTTGATGCTAAAAAAGTAGCTCTTTATACGTTCTACATTTGAGGAATGGAATGTTATGAAATTATAAAATTTATTGGGGTTTTGTTTTTATGTCTTTATCTGAGAGGTAAAATTTATAAGTCTAGGAGAAATAGTCACTAAAACGACAGCTGGAAGAGTAGGGATAAGAAGTAAAAGATACTGAGATGGACCTAACCCAAAAATGTGGACGTTTAACCTAATCCTTCATTTATGAATTACAGTCAATTTGCCAACAAAATAATATTATTGTTTGTACATTTGCAACGATGAAAGGATACATTAAAATATTACTTCTACTTTTGATATCTTGTTGCTATGTCAACACGGTATTTGAATTTTCGGATACCGAGGAGAAGGCTAATTTTGAAAATGAAAGCCATACTTATATCCAAAAATTTGATAATGAGTCATTTTCAAATAGTATAACACAAAGTATTCCGCATTGCGACATTAATTTTAACACCCCAATACTATTCCATTTAAGTGCAATTACACCTGCATCTAAATGCAATTCATTCTACAAAAGTTCTTTCTTTCCAAAGCGGAATAAGCTTTTTATTCTGTATTCTTCTTACTTGATTTGATGAATTTCTGATTTGACTTTTTTAGGCAATTGCTACGCAGTTGTCTGTTTTACTATTTCAAACAATTCTATTTAAATCCAAGAAAAAAAATATTCATTCTTTTGCTATTTCCTTTTTAGCAACAGCCCAAAATACTTTTAAAGCAATCATCAAAATAAAAAAACAAAAGAGGCAATTACGAATGTTTCTGTATTTTTAGAGGGAACTCAAAAAGGTTCTATCTCCGATGAAAAAGGATTTGTAACAATCGAAAATATTCCCAACGGAAAGCAAACCATTGTTTTAATCCTATTGGTTATAGTAAAAAAGAGAAAACTATTACATTCCCTCAAAATGATAACATTGAAATATTTTAGAACCAATAGAGTGTAAACATAGCATTCTAATTAAACTAAAAAAAATGAAAACATTGAAACAAAACATAATTTTACTTATTATACTTTTAACTACAATTTCTTTAACCGCTCAAGAAGTAGTTAAAAAGGATAGTATCAAACAAAATTTAAAGTTCAATTACAAGCAACTTATTATTCCAACTTTTTTAATTAGTTATGGAGCTATAGGAATTGAAAAAATCGACTACCTAAAAGAATTAAATTTTGAAATTAGGGAAGAAGTTATAAACGATATTGACAGAAAAACCACTTTTGATGATTTCTCACAATATGCTCCTGCTTTAACAGTTTACGCATTAAATAACTAAGGAATACAAGGAAAGAATAACTTAAAAGACAGAAGTGTTATTTTAGCTACATCTTTTTTATTAGTTTTTACTTCCGTAACAGCATTAAAACGAATTACAAACATTGAACGTCCGGATGGTTCTTCATATTCTTTTCCATCAGGACATACTGCGACCGCTTTTGTTGGTGCCGAGTTTCTTTGGCAAGAGTACAAAGACAAATCTATCTGGTACGGAATTTCAGGTTATGCTGTCGCAACTGCAACTGGTCTTTTTAGAATAACTAATAATAAACATTGGCTTACAGATGTTGCCGCAGGTGCAGGCATAGGAATACTAAGTACTAAAATTGCTTATTGGCTAAATCCGTACATTAAAAGAAAAATATTCAAATCGCCTGGAGAGAAAAAAACAGTGTCAATGATAGCCCCTTTTTATAATGGTAAAGAAATCGGATTAGGGCTAATAGTAAATTTAAAATAAACATACAAATGAAAAACGCAACAAGTAATAAACATAAAATTCTATTTATAATATTCTTTCTTTTAAATCTAAATTTAATTTTTGCACAGAACACCTTAAAGGCAATCATCAAAAATGAAAAAACAAAAGAAACAATTACGAATGTTTCCGCATTTTTAGAAGGAAATAAAAACGCTTCTGTCCCAGACGAAAATGGATTAGTAATAATAGAAAATATACCTGATGGAAAGCAGACTATTATTTTTGATGCTATCGGATATCGAAAAAAAGAAAAAACTTTACTATTTCCTCTAAATGATGCCATAGAGATATTCTTAGAACCAACAGCGGAAGAATTGGAAGAAGTTAAAGTTACTTCTACAACAAGAAGCAGCCGAACAATCAAAAATATCCCTACACGGATCGAAACGATTGCAGCGGGCGAATTAGACGAAAAATCCTCAATGCAACCAGGGAATATCAAAATGTTACTTACCGAAAGTACCGGAATTCAAACGCAACAAACCTCCCAAGTTTCGGGAAGTGCAAGCATTAGAATTCAAGGATTAGATGGGAAGTATACACAACTTTTACAAGACGGATTTCCTTTATATTCGGGTTTCGCAAGTGGTTTGAGCATTTTACAAATTCCACCTTTGAATTTAAAACGCGTAGAAGTAATCAAAGGCTCCACTTCAACACTTTATGGCGGCGGATCCATTGCGGGATTGATAAACTTGATTACAAAAGAACCAACCGACACAAGAGAAATTTCATTTTTGGCAAATATAAATCAAACACAGGCATTGGATTTAAGCGGTTTTTATGCCGAAAAATACAAGAAATCCGGGCTTACAATTTATGCTTCAAGTAATTCCCAAAAAGCATACGATGTGAATAACGATGGGTTTTCGGATATTCCAAAATTCGACAGATATACCATAAGTCCAAAATTTTTCTATTATCCAAATGAAAAAATAACATTTAGCTTAGGTGTTAACGCAGGATTTGAAAAACGAATTGGTGGAGATATGCAAGTAATAGACAACAAATCAGATGCTACGCATACGTTCTTTGAGCGAAATAACAGTAATCGATATTCGACACAGGCAAAATTTGAAAAAACATTTGACAATAAAAATATATTGACAATTAAAAATAGTGTTGGATATTTTAACCGAAAAATAGAAAAACAAACTTATAATTTTGAAGGGCAACAAGTAGCCACTTTTACAGAAGCCAATTATCTGATTCCAAACGAAAAATCAGAATGGAATTTGGGAGCCAATTTAGTTTCGGATAATTTCAAACAAATTAATTTAGTCGCTGACAAATTAGATTATTACAATGCTACATTTGGTATTTTTGCTCAAAATAATTTGAACATAACCGAAAAATTTATTTTGGAAAGCGGTTTACGTTTAGACATTTCAAACAGAAGCAATGTTTTTGTTTTGCCTCGTTTGTCATTATTGTATAAGATCAACGAAAAATTATCTTCACGATTTGGCGGTGGTTTAGGTTACAAATCACCAACCATTTTCTCGGAAGAAACCGAAGAAAAAGCATTTCAAAATATAAATTCACTTGACTTTTCAAAAATCAATCCTGAAAAATCGTATGGATTAAATGCTGATGTCAATTACAAAACTACCATTTTTGACGAAGTAAGTTTTGCCATTAATCAAATGTTTTTTTACACCATTATCAAAAACCCGTTAGTTCTTAATCCAGTTCCTTCGACGGTTAATTATGCCTTTGAAAATGCCAACGGAAATATAGAAACCAAAGGTTTTGAAACAAACGTAAAACTTCGTTTTGAGGATATTTCTTGTTACATTGGTTACACTTACATTGATGCACAAAGAAATTTTGATAATAATTCAATAGTAAATCCATTAACGGCGAAACACAGAATAAATGCAAACTTAATGTATGAATGGGAAGAAAAATTGCGTATTGCTTACGAGGTTTTTTATGTTGGAAATCAATATTTGACAAACAACGAAAAAGTAAGGGATTATTGGGTTATGGGAGTGTCAGGGGAATACAAATTTAAGTATTTCAGCATATTTTTGAATCTTGAAAACTTTTTGGACAGCCGACAATCGAAATGGGACAATATGTATTCGGGAACAAATCAAAATCCAAAATTTAGAGAAGTTTACACACCAACAGATGGATTTATATTAAACGGAGGAATTAAAATTAAGCTGTGAAAAAGCCAAATGAAAACAAAAATTATCACACGAACCGTTTGGATATTATCTATAGTCAGTTTATTTACTGATGCAGCAAGTGAAATGCTGTACCCAATTATACCAATTTATTTAAAAACAATCGGATTTTCTATTGTATTAATTGGTGTTTTGGAAGGTTTTGCAGAAGCTTTGGCAGGCTTAAGCAAAGGATATTTCGGGAAATTATCGGATAATTCCGGAAAACGTGTTCCGTTTGTTCAACTCGGTTATGCATTAAGCACTATTTCAAAACCAATGATGGCAGTTTTTACTTTTCCGCTTTGGATTTTCTTTGCGAGAGCTATAGACCGCTTCGGGAAAGGAATTCGCACAGGTGCAAGAGATGCTATTTTATCGGATGAGGCAACATCTGAGAACAAGGGAAAAATCTTTGGTTTTCATCGATCAATGGATACTTTTGGAGCAGTTATTGGGCCAGCATTGGCATTAGTGTATCTATGCTTTTATCCACAGGATTACAAAACACTTTTTTATGTCGCTTTTATTCCTGGTCTACTAGCTGTATTGGCTTCCTTTTTTTTGACAGACAAAACGAAAGACCATCCAATAGAAACAAAACCGACACCTTTTTTCTCCTTTCTAAATTATTGGAAAACAAGTCCGTTACAATATCGAAAATTAGTAATCGGGTTACTTGTATTTACATTATTTAACAGTTCTGATATTTTCTTGTTATTAAAAGCAAAACAGGCAGGGCTAACTGATACAGCAGTAATTGGAGTTTATATTTTTTACAATTTGGTTTATGCACTTTGCGCATTTCCAATAGGAATTTTTGCAGACAAAATAGGATTAAAGAAAATGTTTGTTTTTGGGCTTTTTTTGTTTGCAATCGTATATTTTGGGATGGCTTTCAGTACTAATATTTATAGTATTGCAATGCTGTTCTTTATTTATGGAGTTTATGCAGCGGCAACCGAGGGGATTTCCAAAGCTTGGATTAGTACAATTTCCGACAGAAAAGATACGGCAACAGCAATCGGAACTTATTCAGGTTTTCAAAGTATTTGTACAATGTTAGCGAGTTCATTAGCAGGATTAATTTGGTATCAATTTGGTGCAAATGCCACATTTATAATTACTGGAATAGCAATAGTTTTTATTAGCATTTACTTCTCATTTTTTGTGGAAAATAATAAAAACAAAAATTAAATAGCATAAAGAAAATAAAAAAGCCTCATTTATTCCAAAATTTTAGGACATTAAGCGAGGTTCATTTTTGATTTGATTTTTTTGTAAAATTATTTATAAATATTAAATTTTATAAGGTTCTTGATGTGAGTTGATTCTATTTTATTACCCAACTTCTTGGATTAAAGATCAATTTCGATGTGGATTTAGCATTTCAAGACTTTTTTAATTAAGAAAGGAAAACAGGTAAAAAATGCTTATTGGATTCTCAATCAGCATTTTTTTTAAACATTAAAAAACAAACTCAAGCGTAGTATAATAAGTTCTAGTATCAGACGGAATGATTCCGGGACCGGGATAACCAGTCGCTCTTCTTGTAAAGTAACTATTGTTTGTAAAATTGGTTATTCCAGCTTCCAGTTTCCAGTTTTTCCATTTGTAGGAAGTTGAAAAATCAACGACGTAATAAGCAGGAATTTGACCAAAAATGCCATACGTATTGTCATTTGCATCTGTTTTACTGTTGTTTGCTTCCGTAAATTGAGAAGAAACATAGGTGAATTGTACACTCGAAATGAAGTTTTTATACCCAATCCCTGTTCCTGTTTTTATGTTGTAAAGCGGTACGAATTCCACTTTATTTCCTTCAATATTTGGTGCGTCCGATTTTAAATATTCCGAATCTGTAATAGCGATATTGGAGAAAACATTCCAAACGAAGTTTTCTTTTTGTTTGAAAAAAGTTTTATTCAAACTCCAATCGAACATCGTTTCAAAACCATAAGTAACAGCAGTTCCAATATTGTCTCTAAACCTTACAATTGCTGCCGAACCATTTGGATTTCTAGTTTCGAATTCACCAATTTTATCATTATAATACAATCCATAAATGCTTGCATCAAAAGTTACTTTATCCCCTATTTGTCCCCGAATTCCAATATCAGAAGTATAGCCTTTTTCATCAGAAATATTTTCATCAATCACCTGGCTTGGACTTACAGTTCTGATGTCATTGAACGTTACCGAGCGATAATTTTGTGAAACATTTCCATAAAATTCTATTCTATTCAATGGTTTATAGCTTAATCCAACCCCTAACAAAACAAAGTTTCTGTCTTTTATATTATTCTCAAACTTGGTTTCATCTAAAATTACATTTCCGGCCAAATCCTGATTTATTTTTCGATAAGAACCTTCTGCCTGTGTTTTTATTTTTTCAAATCTAAAACCTGGTGTTACAGAAAAATTAGAAGTTATTTTGAAAATATTCTCTCCAAAAACCGATACATTCAAGTTTGGATACGTATAATTGGATTGGTTGGCATAAAAAGGAAATTCTGCATCAGCAACATTAAAATTGGCATCACTGCCCGAGGTTCCTGGACTTTGAACTCCTAAATTTTTAGATTGATAATATTTGGCTCCAATTAAAAAAGCGCTGGTGTTGTTTTTTATTTTATAGCGTTTTAAAAATCGTGCCTCCGCTCCCCAATTGACAAATTCCCCAATTATTAAATCTCTTTCCGTACCTACTCCATCAGGATTTGAAACCCTATTAGAACGATATCCAACTGCTTTTCGACTTGCATCTAACCCAAATAATTGCAATGAAAAATCGGTATTTGCATTAAATTTATGTTTTAATCGCAATGCAAATAAATTCCAGTTTACTGCAAACCAATTTCGGGTTCTATTGCTTTGTGTTGGATCTTCATTAAACATCACATCAGTTAATCCGCCAGCTTGTTGGGCTAAATAATTAAAATAAGTATAATCAAAATGCAATGATGTTTTTTCGTTGAACTTATAATTCAAATTCCCAAAATAGTTTTTGCTTTCAAATTCAGAATTGTGTCTAAAACCATTTCCTTGTTTGTAATTATAAAAGGTGTAGTAACTGAATTTATCTTTTGTACCGCTTAATGAGGTAAAAGTGGTAAACAAACCATAAGAGCCAAAAGTGTTTCTCGTTGCGAATTCAAATGGTTTTTGGCTTGGTGTTTTTAGTTTAAAATTGACTAATCCTCCAAATTGAGTTCCGTATTGCAATGATGCTGCACCGCGAACTACCTGAATTTCTTCGAGGGCTTCAGTGGGTGTAGCATAATAACTTTCAGGATAACCAAGAACATCTGCACTTATATCATAACCATTTTGACGGGTATTAAAATTGGAGGTTCGGTTTGGATCTAATCCTCGTCCACCAATACTTAATTGTAACCCACCATCAGAACTCTCGTTGATTGTTAATCCTACAACTTGAGCAAATATTTGACGTGCATTATTGGTTGCTTTATTTGCCGTAATTTTATTTAACGAGATTACTTCGGTTTTTTTTCCAGCGTAAATAGCAGTTTCATCAATATCTTTTAATTTATTGAGTGCAAATATTTTTTCTTTTTGTTTATTGATAACTACTTCCGAAAGGTTGGTGACTTTATCCAAAAAAATAACAATGCTTTCATCGGATGTTGCAACTGTTTTTTCTAAAACCGCATAGTTTTCTTTGTAAAAAACAAGTTCATAATTCCCTAACTTGTCAAATTCTATTGAAAACTCTCCTTTAGAATTAGATAGATATTTAGTTCCGGAAGTTTTATTATATATTTCAACGGAAGCTAGTACTGTACCATTGCTAGCTGCAGTCATTCCTGAAATTTTATATTGGGAAAAACTATTTATTGTAAAAAATAAAAGTAGAATACAACTAAAATCCTTTAATTTCATCGTTAAAAGGTAATATCCAAGTTTTGTGATGGAATGTTTCATTTTCTTTGGCTAAATTTATTGTTGGATTGATATATTTTTGACTTAATCTTCCATTGAGAGCAACATAGCTTTCTACTCTAACTTCGGGGTCGTTAATGCCTTGTTTTTGATAATAATCGTGTAAAAAATGTGCATATTCCAAAATAAAATCTGGTTGGAATGACATTTGCTTTTCCTGAAAAGTGGTTAAGAAATGACTGTTATTGATCACTATATATTCTTTCGTTTTAGTATCGGTAACACTAAATTGGGTATAACCAGCTTTTTCCATAAGCATCACGCGCCACGAAAACCGAAAACCTTCTTCTGTCCAAAATAATTCATCTGGATACAATACATATCGAAAAGGAAACAGTAACTGAAAAGATAAAAAACAGGTTAAAAAGGCTATTTTAGTATTATAAACTCCATTAAAATGCTGAATTTTTTCTTTTCCGTTCTCAAAAACAGTCATACTGAAATTGAATAATTTTGAAATAATTTGTAAACCCTTTTTATGAAAATCCGCATTAAAAAAGAGCAATGAACTTACAATCATTATATACGGAAAAACACCAATGGGAAATAAAATTTTAGTCAGAATATGAAAGACTACCACTAAAACAAATGCAAATAAGCGAGTTCTTCTATAAAGTAATAAAAAAGGTATACTTAAATCATAAATCATCCCCGTCCAGCTAAATGCGTAGTGCACCCAATTCTCGTTTAATAAAGAACCAATTAGAGGTAAATTAGAATTATTGGGTAACCAGATTTTGAGTGGCATCGCTTCAAAAAGCCAGTCGGAATTAAGTTTTGCCAAGCCAGCATAAAAATATACAATACCTAACAACAGTTTTAAAATATCAGTAGTCCATCTCGGGATTTTCTGATAGGCAATTCTAGGGTTTCTATACGCATCGATTGAAAAATAGACATTAGCAGGTAAAAAAATAAGTATAAAACTCACCACCGTAATAAAATAATAATGATTCAGGTAAGTGGTTTTGTCCATAAATTCAATGTAAGTAAAACTCAGGAAAAAGGTAATTATCGATATTTTGTATTTGTATCCTATTGCGACAAAAAAAGCTGCCAACCCTGAAACAAAAAACAATATATACGTGTAATTCCCTAGCGGTTTAACCCACTCAAAGCCATAATACGTGAAGTGAAATTGGGGTTGGATATAAAATTTATCAATCCAACCATAACTCACAAATCGGATAAGACTTAAAACCATCATAAAGCCAAACGCTAGCCTAAAAAAAGCTAGCGTTGATGCCTCTGAATATTTATTTAGATATTTTGTTATACTTAAACCCATAATTAATCGCCATCGCCATCTACATAATCAATAGTAATATTTAATGCTTGCATCATATCTAGTTTTGTATAGATTACATTTTGCTGTAAAGCATCATATGCGGCAATCATTTTTGAATTATCAGCATTTACTTGCTGAGAAAAACTATTGTTAAGCGCATTGTTTACTGTATAGATAGTAGCAAATTGATTATTTATAATATCACTTAACTTCTGATTGTTCCTAATAGCATTTAAAAAATCTAAATACGTTTTTAGACCTTCGCCAGTTGTAGTACTATTAAAATGTTTTCCATTAAAAAAATCTTGCTGTGCTTTTATTGAAACATTCAACAACTCTTTAGAAATATCATTTTTATAATACCCTTCTACTTTTTCTGGAAATTTGGCGCCACTTGAAAAAACACCTGCTGGAATTCCTAATTTACCCGTACGAATATCCTTTTCAAGATTTTTTACAAACAAATTTGTTGTTTTATTCACTGAACTACTTACCGAAGTCCCATTGTTAGCAATATAACTATTTCTAAAACCTGAATTCCAATTGATTACAACTGCATCAGCATTAGTTTTTAGTTTGTTAACAACAGCTGTTAAATACTGCTTGTAATTTGCAGCATTTACATTTGTAGCATAAAAACCAACAATTGACGCATTATTTGCACCCAATCCATTAACTAAATAATCCAATGCCGGAAAACCTTGTTTGTCAAATTGAGACAACAATTCCAGATTATAAGTTCCAGATGAAATATTTGATTCTATACCGATTGTATTTGTTGGATAAGTATTGGAAGCCATATTAAGATTAATCTCTTCCGCTTTACCCAAATTATACATCGATATATATTGATATGCTTTATAAGCCTCTAACCAAGAAGTTCTCAGAATTTGAAGATTTGCTTCAGTTGGAGTTGCAACAAAAGTATTTGTGCTAGTTACCAATATTTGAACTTTCGCTTGATAATTTACATAACTTGGAATAATAATATTATCAGCCCAGTTTGTTAAAAGTGCTGTTCTATCGTAATTATCCCCGTCCGTATTATTTTCACCATCATTTGATGAGCAAGCTACAAATACGGCAACAAAACTTAAAACTAATAGTATCTTTTTCATATTCTTAAAAATTTAAGCAAAAGTACAAAAGCAAGAGGGTTAATTTCTCTTGCTTTGTTATTTTTTACTGAGTTAATTTACTGTGGTAGCTTGAGCAACTGTAAACCCAAATTTTGCTGCTATTTGTGTAGATATGGTATCTAATTTTGCTCCTAAAGTATCGATAGCCCACAAACCATTTGTTCCGCTTACCATAGAAGCTAACATTGCATCTACTTCTGATTTGGTAAAATAAGGACTATTTGTTCCTGGTTTATTTGTATATCGCAGCGACATAATAAATCCATAACCTTCAGACAAAGCGTGAAAAGCTTTTGCTCCCTTATCAGTTGCTAATTTACCTTTCCCTTCTTGCAAATAAAATACAGCTCTCACTGCTGAAACCATTGCTAGTTTTGATTTGATAATATCGATTTGAGCATCACGAACTTTATAATCATTAGCTACGATTGCTGCTCTACCTTTACGGAAAGCCAAGTCAATATCTGCTTTAAGAGTATTAAAATCAGTATCGGCATTAACTTGATTGATATAACTGCTCCAGAATTTAAAAGTGTTTGGCGTAACAGTTAAATTATCCGCTCCATAGATATAGCCATAAGCTTCATCCCAGTTGTGCTCCATTTCAGTATAACTCTTTCCTGTTAACAATACTTTGTTTGTGTTGTCAACTTTATTAGTACCGCCATCAAGCTTATTTAGACTTAAATAATTATTAGCTATTTGATCCATAAAGCAAGCCCCCATCATTCCTTTTAATAATACTTGTTGGGGCTCTAATCCATTTGCTGCAAATAAGCGCTTGCTTGTTCCATCTAGATAAACACCTGCAACACCCGCAGAAGCTGTTGCTCCTTGACTTGCAGCATCACCATTGTCAAATTGGGTTTCAAATAAATCACGAACACTTACTTGTTCAGCTATTGAACCACCACCAAGATATAATGAAAAATAATCTTTTGAAGCAGCCGTTTTATCTTTTAATTGTTTTCCTGAAGCGTTTAAACCTCCGCCAGTATAACGGTTATTTACATTAGCATACATGTCTGATAGTACTGCGTCATCAGCGACAGTGCCGTTTGTTGCGGCTGTACTAAAATATTTCCCCATCTCATCAAGCATTAATAAGCGGCTCGATTGCCCAGAATAATCTACAGAAGTCACGGCATTTCTTTCGAATGTGTAGTTTGCTGGAACAGTATAATTATACGTATCTTCAACTGTAGCATCGTCATTTGAACAAGATGCAAGCGCTAACAATAAAATTGGGAATGCGGAAAGAGATAATTTTTTAAAGTTCATTTCAGTTAATTTAGATTGAATTAAAATAATTTCTGCAAATATAAAACCTAAATTAGAACAAACAAATTTTTATTTAAATTTATTCTAAATAAAATTTGGCGATTTAATAAAAGTTTATATTTTTGCGTTAAGTTTATTCATTCTAAATAAAGCAAAACTATGAGAAAAATATTTTTAAAAGTTTCAATACTTTTAACAATGGGGGTTTTAATTACTTCTTGTAATACTAACGATGATTCTTCCACTACTTCTAATGTTACAAAAAAACAAGTTGTGGAAAATTATGCAAACATTGCTTACGCCAATTATCAAAAAGCGTATGATGATGCCGTAATACTAGAAACAGCAATAAATACATTTACAACATCACCAACTCAAGTCAATTTTGATAATGCTAAAAGCAAATGGAAAGCTGCAAGAGAAAGTTATGGTACTACCGAAGCCTTTCGTTTTGCTGATGGACCAATTGATAATGCCGATGGACCAGAAGGATTATTAAATGCCTGGCCATTAGATGAAAATTATGTTGATTATGTTCAAGGGGCTACAAATGCTGGAATAATCAATGATTTTACAACATTCCCAACAATAAACAAATCTCTTTTAGAGCGTTTGAATGAACAAGGTGGAGAAAAAAATATCAGTGTTGGATATCACGCTATAGAATTTTTACTTTGGGGACAAGATTTGACAGCTCCTTCGGCAAACCTAGCTGGATTGAGAGCCTATACGGATTATGTTGTTGGGGGAACAAATTCAAATCAAACAAGAAGAGCAGCTTATTTGAAAGCATGCGCTGATTTATTGACCGATAATTTGGAGTATTTAGTAAACCAATGGAAAGTTGGCGGTACCTATAGATCTAAATTCCTTGCACTACCTGATGATGTCGCTGTCAGAAATATTTATCTTGGGATAACTACACTTGTGTCTGCAGAATTACCAGTAGAGCGTATGGATGTTGCACTTGGAAATGCAGATCAAGAAGACGAACATTCTTGTTTTAGTGATAATACTCATAGAGATATTGCTTTGAATCTTCAAGGAGTAATCAACGTGTATAAAGGGAATTACGGAACTGTTGATGGAGCATCACTGGAAGATTTGGTTAAACAAGCTAACACAAATACATACAATAGTACAGATGTAGCATTAAATGCTGCCGTAACTAAAATTAGTGCGATAGTAACACCTTTCGATTTAGCTATTTCTGGCGGTTTAACCTCTACAGAAGGTGCGAAAGTTAGAATGGCAGTTTTACAGCTGAAAGATTTTGGTTCTAATTTGCTTGCTGGTGCTTCGAAAATTGGTATCACTGTAAATTAATGAATTCGTAAATTCAGGTTTAATCAAAGTGTCCTTGTAACTGGACACTTTTTTCTATTTAACAAAATGAAGAACACTTTCAAAGGTCTCGCTTTTCTAATTTGCTTTCAACTTTTTAGTTGTGCCAATACTGACGATGAATATGTAGCATTAACACCCGAAGAGAGGGAACAATATTCTGGTGGAGAAATTTCTGTTTTTAATACTTCGGAAGAAGCTTTTGGCTTTTCTGCTCCCAACTTGACATTCGATGAGCAATCCGATTTTGGTATAGGAAACTCTTTTTTTAGACAAAGTTGGGTTTCTGCACCCTCCTCTACAACTGCTAGAGATGGTTTGGGACCGTTTTTTAATGCAATAGCCTGTGCAAGTTGTCATTTTAAAGACGGAAGAGGAAGAGCTCCTATATTTGATGGTGAACTTGGTCATGGATTATTATTAAGATTAAGTATTCCCGGTACAAACAGCAATGGAGGTTCACTTCTAGATCCAATTTATGGAGGACAATTACAAGACAATGCCATTCTTGGTCAAACCGTAGAGGGGACATATGGGATTACTTATCAATCCATTACCGAAACTTTTGCAGACGGAACTAGTGTAATCCTACAAAAACCATTCTATCAAATCAATAATTTGGGTTATGGTTCATTGGCAAACAATGTACAAATTTCGCCAAGAGTAGCTAGCCAAATGATTGGTTTAGGATTATTGGAAGCAATTCCAGAAAGTACAATTTTAAGTTTTGTAACCAATAATACTAGAGATGGTATCTCAGGAAAAGCAAACTATATTTATGATGTTGTTTCAAATAGTCAGAAGCTTGGTCGTTTTGGATGGAAAGCAAATCAACCAAATGTTCGTCAGCAAGTTGCAGGTGCTTTCTTAAGTGATATGGGAATAACAACGAGTTTATTTCCTAATGAAGATGTCCCAACTGTTGTTGTTGCTACGACAATACCAAATGGTGGCACACCCGAAATTTCAGATTTAAATTTAAACCGAGTCGTTTTATATTCCAGTACATTAGCAGTTCCGGCACGGAGAAATTATTCCGATCAAAATGTTTTGAAAGGAAAAAAAACATTTGAAACTGTAGGTTGTACCAATTGCCATATTCCTAAAATACAAACAGGAAATACACACACTATTGCAGCTTTACGTAACCAAACCATTCGTCCGTTTACGGATTTATTATTGCATGATATGGGAGAAGGATTAGCAGACAATACACCAGATTTCTTGGCTACTGGCAATGAATGGAGAACGCCTCCTTTATGGGGTATCGGACTTATTAAAACTGTAAATAATCATACCAATTTATTGCACGATGGTAGAGCAAAGAATGTTGAAGAAGCTATTCTATGGCACGGTGGCGAAGGTCAAAATGCCAAAAACAAATACAAACAACTTTCTGCAAAAGACAGAAATGATTTGTTGAGTTTTATAAATTCATTGTAATCTATTATCCTGATAATAAATTAATGTAATTTCCAAAAGTTATGATGCAAGCAATGATGAACAGTTATAAAGGAAAAATGATGATGACAAATCACGAAAATATGTTGAAAATGATGAAGGATAATCCAGATATGATGAAAGGAATGATGACCGAAATGATGGAAGCATCTAAAACAGATACTACGATGATGTCTGAAATGTGTAAATCGATGATGGATAATCCTAAAATGATCGATATGATGAAAGATAAAAAAATGCAATCACACAAAATGACTGGAATGGATAAAAATATGGATATGTCCAAATAATACAAATACAAACAATATTAAAATATAGATAAAAAAAATGGAAACTCAAAAAACGTACACCTGCCCAATGTACCCAGAAGTTACCTCGGATAAACCCGGAAAATGTCCCAAATGCGGAATGAATTTAGTGGAGAAAGAAGAATGAAAATTCTATTAGCTACCTATGGTTTTGGGGTATTGGAATTCATAAAAATACTCCCAAATAGTATCTAACTTTTTGGGGGCATTTGATATATGGAGCGTTTTTTAATGAAATTTTAAAAATAACTAGAAATTCCAAAGTTAAATCCGTCAGTAATTGATGGCGGATTTTGAAAAATATCACGTTGTTTTTGATACCTATAATTCAAGCGAATGACAGACTGTGAAGTAGGTCTAAAACTAATAGCAGGTACAATACTCCAAAGATCTTCTCCAATATTTTCATTTGTTTCCACAAATTTACCAACATTCCAATCTACATATTGCAATCTACAGGCGAAGTTAAAAACGGCTTTTTCCCAACCCAAAATTGTTCTTGAAAAAACGGGTTGAACAATATCAATAAATCCTCCGTGCTGTTTGTTTCCAAATTGTTGTGAATAGGTTTCTGGTACGTTTACATTGACCCAAGCAAATTCTGTGGTAATATAGGTTTTGATTTTAGGAATTGTAGTGTTGAAATCTACGGCAAAGACTGAAACGCGTCTTTTTTCATCAATAACAATTCCATCGTCTTGAAATTTATTATAAATCCCTCCCATATACGAAATTCCAAGCTCCCCCACTTTATTGTTTCTAAGAGCAAATTTTCCAGTAAATAACGGTTCTCCGCTGTTTATTTCTTCAAATCGTTCGGGATTGTTCTTAGAGGCCGGTAAAAAAGTTTTGTTTTCGGTATTTTCAATTATGGAATTATCAAAACTGCCTGACAAGTAAGCTTCGTAGCCAAACATCCAATTTTTAGTGTATTTTTTTCCAAAAAATCCAACTCCTGCATTACTAAAAGTACTAGGTAACATTTGTGTCGCAGCTATTGGTCTATCCGTAAACTCCCATTTGGGGCCGTCATGATTTTGATTGAACGCTCCAATCGGATTTAAAATTATTCCGGCTCTAAAATTCAATAGCGGATCAAGCTCTACATCAATGGAAGCAAATTCAATTGCAATTTCTTTACCAGCATCCTCAAATTCAATTTCACTTAAAAACTTTACTCTTCTACTTATTGCTGATGACATAAAAATGGACAATCTTCTCGCTTGAAATTGATGCCCTTCTGACACTCCATCGGTTGTCATTTTTTGCCAATTCATTTCAACGTAACCACCAATAGAAATAGGAGTTTTGTTTATTTTCAATGTGGGTCTGTTATATAAAGCATCCATATTCAGAATGTTTTTTACAGTGTCCTTCGGGATTCTTTTCAATAAACTTGGATCTATTTGGGCAAAAGAATTCAAATTTAATAACAGTGCTGCAACTAAAATAAAGGGGAGTTCTAATCTCATTTAAGGGATATTTTTAAGGTGTTGTTTTCGATCAATATAGGAAATTTCCTTAAATCAGTATTTGCTGGACCATTTTCCAGAACCCCTCTGTTACTAAATTCGCTTCCGTGTGCAGGACATTGAAGTTTATCACCAAAAACTTGAAGTTCAGCTCCTTGATGCGTACAAGTCATTAACATGGCTGCATAATCTGTTGCATCAAATCGATATACACAAATCGGGGATTTTAATATTTCGTTTTGAATAATGACATACTTTTTAAATTCTGTTTCCTTTTTATTTTTTATTTCAAAACTAGAAATTTGCACTAAAATATCTGAATCCTTAATTACTGCAGAAATACTTTGCGAAGTATTGCAGCCTTGTAATAATGTTACTCCTGTAATTCCGGCTAAACATCCAAAACTACATGTTTTTAAAAATTGTTTTCTATCCATGATTACAATGATTTTATAAATTTCAATAACGCATCTTTATTCGATTGTGTTAGCTTTTGAAACGCATTTTTACTATTTGTTGCTTCTCCACCGTGCAACAATATTGCTTGTTCAATACTGCTTGCTCTACCATCATGCATCAAAAATAAGTTTCCGCCTTGAGAATTTTTTGAAAGTCCGATTCCCCAGAGTGGCGGAGTTCTCCATTCGTGCGTTTTAGCACTTCCTTCTGTATAACCATCGTCTAAGTTGCTCCCCATATCATGTAAAAGCAAATCAGTGTAAGGAGCAAAAATTTTGTAGGAAAGAGAACTTATTGGAGAATAGCTTGTTTTAAGTTCCGCTTTATGACAACCAATACAGTTAATTTGGTCAAATAAATTCTTGCCTTGACGCACAATTTCATCCGAGGAATTCCTTTGAATTGGCGCTTTTAATGTTTGTAAATAAAAAACAACATCGTTCACTTTATTGTTTGTAACTTCTGGATCTATTTCTAAATTCGAATAATGATCTATCGGACTAAATGCAGATGTAATTCCCATGTCTTGATTGTAGGCGTTAACCGTTTGGTGTAATAAATCGAAGGCAGATGCTTTTTTACCAAATCGTCCAATATGTTTACCATTTTGGGTTATGGCATTAGATAAAGGGATAGAATAGCTTGGAATACCAATCCAATTAACAGTTCCTGAAATACCGTCTCCATTACTGTCATTTGGATCGGTCATAGCCAGTAAATCTTCATCTGAAACATATTGTAAAAAGCCTAAACCTGTAATTGCTGGTGGTGTAAATTTTGAAAAAGTTGCCCCATTGGGTATTTGTTCTGGTAAGAAACCGGGCAATGCTCTATTTTGCAATTGTGGCCCACCTTGATTTAAAAATTGATTTCCCGTTTCATCAATTTGACCAAAACGGGTTAATGTGGTAAATAGATGCCCTTTACCATCACCAGCATGACAATTGATACAACTGGTTCCCACAAATGTTGACCCAAGACCTGTTTCTCTAGTGAAGACCTCATTAACAGCGACATCACCTCTCAAAAACCGAGAGGACTCTGAACTTGAAAGTCCTTCTATAGTACCATCTAATAATTCATCATCAGAGGGCACATCTATATAACTGGTTTCGCACGATGTAAAACTGATACAGAATAAAAAAAACAGGAAAGATAGATTGATTAATTTATTTTTTATATCACTTAAATTAAATTTAGACAAAACTAAATAAATATTTTGATATATATTTAAAAGAATTAATAAATGAATCAAAAATTAAATCATCTAAATTTTATTCTTACTTTTACATCCGTGAAATGGATTATAACTATAGTATCAATTTATCTAATAGCACTTTCGTGTTTGCCTTGCGCGGATATGGAAGTGAATAGTCCTGCACATGATTTGACAGAACTAGCGTCAAATAATGAGGAACATTCCCACGATAAAGAAAAAGATTCTTGTTCACCCTTTTGCTTTTGTAATTGTTGTGGTGCACAAGTATTAAGTTACGAGCCAGGTATTTCTTTTGGTTTTTCAGCAGTTTCTGCTATGATAACCATTCAACTACCTACTTATAAATCCGTTTTTGCTTCCAGTTTCTTCGGAAGTATATGGCAACCACCGCAAATAGTATAATGAAGCCAGTCCCGACACTTCGGTATTTGGGATAGAGAGTTGTGGGTTTTCCACAATGTTCAATGGACAATTTATTGTCCAAATTTCTCATTCATTATAAAATAAAAAATGTTAGATAAAATCATACAATTTAGTATAAAGAACAAGTTCATTATACTTTTACTTACCCTTGTACTCATAGCTTGGGGTAGTTATTCCCTTAAAAATTTACCATTAGATGCCTTACCTGATGTAACTAATAATCAAGTCCAAATCATTACTACCGCTCCCACGTTGGCCAGTCAGGAAGTAGAGCAATTAATTACCTACCCTTTAGAACAATCCGTAAAAACAATCCCAAAAGTAATTGAGCTTCGAAGTATTTCTCGTTTTGGACTTTCGGTAGTTACAGTTGTTTTTAAAGACGATGTTGATATTTATTGGGCAAGAGAACAAATTTTTCAACGCCTACAAGAAGCCAAAGAAAATATTCCTGCTTATGCTGGAACACCAAGCTTAGCTCCTATAACAACTGGTCTTGGCGAAATATATCAATACGATGTCTATGCCAAAAAAGGATATGAAGATAAATATGATGCCGTCCAATTAAGAACCATTCAGGACTGGATTATTATACCACAATTACAAGGAATTGAGGGTGTAGCAGAAATTAGTACCTGGGGAGGAAAACTAAAACAGTACGAAGTTGCTGTTGATCCTAATAAACTCAATAGTTTAGGAATAACCATAACCGATATATTTGATGCCTTAGAGAAAAACAATCAAAATACCGGAGGCGCCTATATAGAAAAAGACCAATATGCTTACTTTATTCGTGGTGTTGGGATGGCAGCAGGAATTAAAGATCTGGAAAATGTGGTGGTTGCAAATAAAAATGGTTCGTCAATTTTAGTTCGAAATGTTGCCGAAGTTCGAGAGGGAATATCATTACGATACGGTGCAGCTACAAAAGACGGAAAAGGTGAAATCGTTTGTGGTTTAGCTTTAATGCTCAAAGGTGAAAACTCAAGTGCTGTTGTGGATCGGATTAATGAAAAAATGATCCAAATCAACAAAACTTTACCTGAAGGGGTTGTTGCCGAAGCTTTTATCGATAGAGGAAAATTAGTCGATAGTGCCATAGGAACAGTCTCTAAAAATTTACTCGAAGGAGCCTTAATCGTGATTTTTGTACTGATCTTATTTCTTGGAAATCTACGTGCCGGATTAATTGTTGCTTCGGTAATTCCATTAGCAATGCTTTTTGCAGTGATATTGATGAATTATTTTGGCGTAAGCGGAAACCTGATGAGTTTGGGTGCCATCGATTTTGGAATTATTGTCGACGGTGCGGTAATCATTGTCGAAGCAACGATGCATCATTTACAAAAACTCAATAGACAAAAGACCTTAACGCAATCAGAAATGGATAGCGAAGTATTTAAATCGGCATCCAAGATTAGAAATAGTGCTGCTTTTGGGGAGATAATCATCTTAATTGTGTACCTGCCCATTTTAGCATTAGTAGGAACCGAAGGGAAAATGTTCCGACCAATGGCAATGACCGTAGGCTTTGCTGTCATTGGTGCATTTATTTTGTCATTGACTTATGTTCCTATGATGAGTGCATTGTTTTTATCAAAAAACACAGAACACAAACCTAATTTTAGTGATCGAATGATGGCTTGGTTCGAAAAAATATATACGCCATTTTTAGAAAGTGCTTTACGTTTTAAGAAAGCGGTATTGGCTTTTACCATAGCAATTTTTGTTTTTGCCATCATCGTTTTTCAAAATATGGGAGGTGAATTTATCCCAACCATTGAAGAAGGCGATTTAGCAATCAACGCAACCATTATGACAGGAAGTTCACTTTCGCAAATGGTAAAAACAACTACGGAATACGAAAAAATCCTAAAAGTAAAATTCGTGGAAATAAAAACAATAGTTACCAAAATTGGTTCTGGAGAAATCCCAACTGATCCGATGCCTATCGAAAGTGGTGATTTAATTATTGTACTTAAAGACAAAAGCGATTGGACTGGTGATTATGACAATTGGGAAGATTTAGCCAATGCTATGAAAGAAGAAATGGAAGCCATCCCAGGCGCTACTATCGAAATTTCGCAACCTATCCAAATGCGTTTCAACGAATTAATGACAGGAAGCAGAAGCGATATTGCTATCAAGATTTTTGGAGATGATTTAGATGTTTTAGATGCAAAAGCAACAGAATTGATTTCAAAAGTAAATAGCATAGAAGGGATTGGCGATTTAAAGGCCGATAAAGTAACGGGGTTACCTCAAATAACGATAAAATATGATTACAATAAAATTGCCTTGTATGGTTTGAATATTACCGATATCAACCAAATTATTCGTTCCTCATTTGCTGGTGAAAGTGCGGGTAAAATTTACGAAGACAGCAAGCGATTTGACGTAGTTGTTCGAATGGATGCTGCCAATAGATCAGACATTACTGATGTAAGCAATTTATTTATTCCATTACCAAACGGGCAACAAGTGCCACTTTCACAAGTTGCAAATGTGGCTTTCGAACAAGGCCCAGTACAGGTTTCTCGTGAAAATGGAAAACGTAGAATTACCGTTGGTTTGAACGTGCGCGGTCGCGATATTAAAAGTGTAGTAGAAGAAATTCAAGCAAAACTGGATAAAGATTTTAAACTTCCCGCAGGTTATTATGTTACTTATGGTGGTCAATTTGAAAACTTGATTGAAGCAACAAAAAGACTCTCAGTAGCCTTGCCTATTGCTCTTGGATTAATTTTAGTATTGTTGTTTTTTACCTTTAATAGTATGAAACAAGCTGCATTGATTTTTACAGCTATTCCGTTATCAGCAATTGGAGGCGTATTTGCTTTGTGGTTGCGAGGTATGCCGTTTAGTATTTCGGCAGGAATTGGCTTTATTGCTTTGTTTGGTATCGCAGTTTTAAACGGAATTGTATTGATTTCTTATTTCAATCAGCTCAAAGCCGAAGGAATAACCGACCCATTACAACGGGTTTTAATAGGAACAAAAACAAGATTACGCCCCGTTTTAATGACTGCTGCTGTTGCATCATTAGGATTTTTACCAATGGCATTATCAACCAGCGGTGGTGCCGAAGTCCAAAAACCATTAGCAACAGTTGTTATTGGCGGATTATTTTCGGCAACCTTGCTAACGTTAATCGTTTTGCCAATTTTATATTTACTATTTGAAAAAGGAATTAGAAGAAGAAAAAAAATGACAACACCAATAGTAACAATGATTGCTTTATTGATAAGTAGTTTTTCGTTTGCCCAAAGTGGTCAACCAACAACACTACAAAAAGCAATAGAAATGGCAAAAACCAATAACATTGATTTGAAAATTGCTACTAAAGAAATTGAAAAACAAACTGTTCTCAAGAAGACCGCTTTTCAGATAGATCCATTGCAAGTACAGTATCAAGGAGGGCAATTCAATAGTATCGATTACGACCACAATGTTTCAGTGCAACAATACTTTCCCATCGGTCGAATTACAAAAGCCAACAGACAATTGCAAGAAGAATTGGTAAAACTTGCCGAAAAACGAAAAGCACTATCCGAATATGAAATTGAAAAAGCAGTTACCATAGCGTATTATCAGTATTTGTATGGCATTTCTATTCAAAAACTAAATATGGATTTGTTAGAAATTTATTCCAAATTCCTTAAAAACGCAGAACTTCGTTTTGAAACTGGCGAAAGCGGAAATATCGAAGTCATTAGTGCCAAAGCAAAGTCTAAAGAAATCGAAACGCAAAAAGTACAACTCGAATATGACATGGCAATTTATCAAAAACAATTGCAATATTTCATTCAAACCGAGGAGAATATTGTACCTGATACTGCTACACCAATGAAGTTTGCAATGCTAATGAATGATAACAAATCAAAAGTGGAAACGTTAGTAACCGATTATTACACACAACAAATTTCGGTATATCAAAAAGAAGCTAATACCTTCAAAGCATTGCGTACACCAAAGTTAGGATTGGGTTATTTTGCCCAAACAATTGATACAAAATCATTATTTCAAGGATTTACAGCTGGATTGCAAATTCCTTTATTTGGTGGGGTCAATACCGCTAGAGCTAAAGCATCGGAAATTAGTATATCACAATCTCAATTGGAATTGGATAAAAATAAATTGACTTTAAAATTGCAACTGCAAGAATTAAAAAACGATTTCGATAAGCAAAATAAAGCTTTAGTATATTACCAAAATGAAGGGTTGCAATATGCAGAACAAATCATAACAACAGCTCAAAAAAGTTATGCTAATGGTGATATGAGTTACTGGTCTTATATCAGTTTTTTAAACCAAGCCATTGATATTAAAAAGCAAAATGCCGAAGCCACAAATGCTTACAATCAAAGTGCTATTCAGTTGCAATTCCCATCCATTTCTAACAAATAAAATTTCTAAAATGAAAAATATATTTATAAAATCAAATCATAAACTAGTTTTTTTCTTCAACCTCTCTATTCTATTTTCTATCCTCTTTGTGCTATTTTCTTGTGGCGAAAAGAAAACCGAAGAAACTGGTCACGAAGAAGAAAAAGTAGAAAACGAAGTAGCATTAACCGCTGCACAATTCAAAACTGTTGGCGTTGCAACAGGGACAATAGAAAATCGAAACTTGAATTTAGTAATCAAAGCCAATGGGTACACTACAGTTCCACCACAAAACATGGCAAACATTTCTACCTTAATTGGGGGAACGGTTAAAGATATTTTTGTATTAGAAGGTACTTTTGTAAATAAAGGAAAAGTTTTGGCAACCATTCAAAACTTGGATGTTGTCGAAATGCAGGAAGATTATAGCTCAGCTGTTGCCAATATTGAATATTTACAATTAGAATTCAATCGCCAAAAAAAACTAAGTGAGGAAAATGTAAATCCGAGAAAAGTATTCCAAGAAGTAAAAGCAAAATTAGCGGTTGAAAGAGCCAGAGCACAAGCTGCCAAAAACAAATTGCAAGCATTAAATATGAGTACCAATGGTGCTAGTTTAGTGCCAATTGTTTCCCCAATTTCAGGTTATGTTGGGAAAATTAGCATCGCAAAAGGCGCCTTTGCAGAAACGGGAGTACTCCTTTTTGAAGTGGTTGATAACAGCCAAATGCACTTGGACTTAAATGTGTATGAAAAAGATTTAGGTTCAATTTCAGTAGGTCAGGAAGTAGATTTTGTTCTAACCAACCAATCGAATAAATCAATCAAAGGAAAAATATTTGGTATTAATAAATCGTTTTCTAACGAAAGTAAAACGGTAGCGGTTCACGCCAAAATTAATACCGAAGATGCCAAGGGCTTGATTTCTGGTATGTATGTTTCTGCAAACATTAATATTACTAATGCTACCGTTCCAGCTTTGCCTAAAGACGCCGTTGTAAAAAACGGAGATAAATATTTTGTTTATGTGCAACAAGTACATCAGGATAAAGTAACTGGTAAAAAAGCGGAAGCTCACTTACATAAAGAAGGCGAAGCACATTCTGACGAGGCTGTTGGAGAAGAAGAAGGACATAATGAAGTTCTTTTCAAAGCGATAGAAGTTATACCCGGAACAACCGATCTAGGGTACACTGAAGTTAAATTTGTAGAAAAAATTCCTGCTGATGCTAAAATTGTCGTAAAAGGAGCGTTCTATCTCTTGTCAGCCATGAAAGGTGGTGGCAGTCATGACCATTAAAAAAATGAACACTAATTAAGATAAAAAAAACCTGCCGGATGTAGCTACATAAGAATACTACATCCGACAGTTTATGAATATTTAAATCCATACTATAGATGATGAATAAAAATAAGATACCCTATTTGTTGGTATTTGTCTTTACGTTGTTAAGTTGTACAAACGTATTCGCTCACGGTGTTGATGACAATACAAAAGTATTTTTGATGGATAATAATGGGGCTGCTTTTATGCCTTTTTTATACATTGGTGCCAAGCACATGCTGACAGGTTATGATCATTTGCTGTTTTTAGTAGGAGTGATTTTCTTTCTCTACAAGCCAAAAGAAGTATTGCTATATGTTAGTTTCTTTACCATAGGTCATAGCATAACCTTATTATTGGGCGTATTGCTCAATTTTCAAGTAAATGCTTATTTAATCGACGCTGTAATTGTGTTGTCAATTGTATATAAAGGTTTTGACAATTTAGGAGGATTTAAAAAAATCTTTAATTTCCAACCCAATACAAAAATGGCAGTACTCCTTTTTGGTTTGTTTCACGGTTTGGGATTGGCTACTAAATTACAAGAGTTTAATTTTGATAAAGAAAGTTTGTTTACCAACTTAATCGGTTTTAATATCGGTGTAGAACTTGGACAGTTTATAGCACTTCTGTTTGTACTTATTCTGATCAGTGCTTGGCGAAAATACAGTTCATTTTCTCGTTTTTCTACTATTACTAATACTGCCCTAATGATGGCTGGTTTTGTTCTAATGGCTTTTCAACTTTCAGGTTACTTCAATTCTTAAATAAATTAAAATGACAAATAATAATTCGCAACCCAACCTCACTTCGTCACAAATAATCAAAGCAACTGTTATTGCTTTGGCAACTTCATTTGTTATTACAATAGTTGCGGTTCTACCCGCTGAATATGGTAAAGATTATACTGGTTTAGGTAAAATGTTAGGCTTTTCCCGCTTACATCAAAACGATAATGAAGTTGAAAAAAAATTGGCTGAAAATGAAGCAATAGCACCCATTTTTAAAGAACTCACACTTAATAATGTAGGTTCGGAACCGGCAGAACAAAAACCCAATGAAGCTAATAATCCCGCTCCTGTAAAACAATATGAAAACAGAAAAGACAGCATAAAAATTACTGTTCCTGCCGGTAAAGGTTTAGAATATAAAATAGCTGTTTTAAAATATGGACAGGTAAAATATGCTTGGAAAACCAACAATGGCATTCTTTTCGTTGATTTACACGGGGATGTAAAATCGGCAGACACAAAATCTGGTTATTTTGAAAGCTACACCGTTGCCAATTCTAATAATATGGCAGGATCTTTTATAGCACCTTATGAAGGAAAACACGGTTGGTATTTTAAAAATAAAACCAGTCAGGACATAGAAGTAAATATAAATTTAACAGGTCAATATCAATTAATAAAAAAGTAATAAAAATGGAATCAAAGATTATTGTATCTGTTCGCCTTTTAGGCTCGGGTCACGAAAACCAAAAAACAATAAAAATTATGAGTAAAAAATCAATCGTAATGATGGCATTGGCTATCGCAACTTTAACAGTAGTTGCTTGTGGGAAAAAAGAAAATAAAGAAGCTACAAAAGAACTGGAAAGGCACGACCACAAAAAAGGAGAAGCTCATCAATTAGCATACGTTTGTCCAATGGATTGTGAAAAAGGAAAAACTTATGATAAACCAGGGAAATGTCCTGTTTGTAGCATGGATTTAATTGTACAAAAACATAAAGAAGGTGACGGTCACGACAATTCTAAAAAAGAAACAAAATCTGTAGAGGAAATAGAGCACGGACATTCTCACGGAGAAGAAGGACATGGTCATTAAAAAACATAGTAATCATAAATTATTTTAAAATGAGACATTTAAAATTAAGCACTGGTTCTTTAATAACCATATTGGTAATTCTATTTTCAATCACTTCATCATTCGCACAAGAAAAAAAGACAAATAGGAAAGCGGTTATAAAAACGGTTTTAAACTGTGCCCATTGCAAAGAATGTGAAACCTGTGGACAAAAATTTAAAACAGAAATGTTAAAAATTAATGGAGTGAAAATGTACACTCTTGATGATAAAGCAATGGCATTTACAGTATATTTTAACCCTAAAAAAACAGATTTAGAAGCTATAAAAGTGGGTATTTCAAAACTGGGTTATGATGCTGATGATGTAAAAGCAGATCCATCAAGCTTCGCAAAATTAGATAATTGTTGTAAAGGACTGAAATAATGGACCAAAACAAACAACATTGGGAAAATGTATTTAGTACCAAATCCCCTAATGAAGTAAGTTGGACACAGGACTATCCTACCACTTCTATGAATTATTTAGAAAATTTAAACCTATCAAAAACTGCCAATATTATTGATGTTGGCGGTGGTGATAGCAATTTGATAGATGCTTTATTAGAAAAAGGATATCAAAATATTTGGGTTTTAGATATTTCAGAAGCAGCGTTAGAGAGAGCAAAAAATAGGTTAGGTGATAAAGCTAATAAGGTCCATTGGATTGTTTCAGATATAACCGAATTTAATACAGCTATTAAATTTGATTTTTGGCACGACAGGGCAGTTTTTCATTTTCTGACTGATGCGATAAGTATTGAAAAATATGTAACATTAGTGGGGAAATCAATCGCTGAGAATGGCAATTTCTTATTAGGAACTTTTTCAGAAAATGGTCCTTTAAAATGTAGTGGATTAGAAATAAAACAATATTCTGAAAACACAATGAAGAATACGTTTAAAGAAAAATTTAATACTGTAAAATGTTTTACAGAGAATCATTTGACTCCTTTTGAAACAATACAAAATTTTCAGTTTTGTGGATTTAAGAAATTTTAAAATAAAAAAACAATTGCTAATACTATCCGTATCGTTTGCTTTTTTTCCTGCAATCAAAATACAGAAACAAAAACAGCGCAAGGCGATTGAATAATAAACACTGCAGTCGAAAAAATTATAATTATTGAAAAACAGTTTTTTGCTTTTATAGTTTTAGGTGGCTCATTACTCGGATATTTATTGACATTTATATAATTAAAAAACAAGTATAACATAAGTATTTTTAATCTAAACAAATATGCTACTAAATAGAAAAATATCAATTTTTACTTTTATAAAAGAAATTAAGTATGATATTCTTGCAATTGTAACTTATGCAGTAGTTGTGGGCATTGTAGATCAATATTCTTTTCTGTCCAAGATATCAATACCTACTAATATGACAGCTATTATAGCTACCACCTTATCATTTTTACTAGCGTTCAGGACAGCACAGGCTTATGAAAGATGGTGGGAAGCAAGAATAGTTTGGGGAGCAATAGTAAATGATTCTAGAACATTGATACGACAAGTCATACAATTTGTTCCACAAAATAATGCTAATAGTAAAACAATTGAAATATTTGTACATCGCCAAATTATTTGGTGCTATGCCTTGGGAGAATCTTTACGAGGATTGCCTTTTACAGACAAAGTACAACAATACATTAATGAGCAACACATTACGGACAAAAATGTTCCAAACGCAATTTTAAATCTGCATAGTGTTGCATTGTCTCAAATGGATATAAGTGAATTTAAACAAGTACAGATTGACACTACTTTAAGCCGTTTGTGTGATGCTATGGGAAAGTGCGAACGCATTAAAAACACAGTGTTCCCTAAATCCTACAGCTTGTTAATACATTTATTGATTTATGTATTCGCTACACTACTACCTTTTGGATTAGATGATAAATACATCATTGAAGAGATTTTTTTAACTACATTATTGCCATTAATTTTCATTACTATAGAGCGAACAGCTATAATATTGCAAGACCCTTTTGAAAATTCACCCTCAGATACACCAATGACAAATCTTGCAACAACTATTGAGATTAATCTAAAAGAAATGATTAACAATACAAATTTACCAATACTAGAAAAACCAACCTCTTTTTACTTAATGTAATACTATATGAAATGATAGAAGCAGATATAAAATTTGAACTTATAATGGTAGCCAAAATACTTATGGCTGCTATACTTGGTTGCATAATTGGGTACCAGCGAGAGCGAGAGAATAAAAATGCCGGAATACGTACTTTTGGCGCAGTAAGTGCCGGTGCCGCACTGTTTACCGCTGTTGGAATGCATTTTTCAGAAACCGATGATTCATCAAGGATTATTGCCAATATCATTACAGGCGTCGGTTTTCTGGGTGCCGGAATTATTTATAACAAACAGCAAAGCAACGAATCCAGCGGACTCACCACGGCTGCGAATATATGGGCAGTTTCTGCCATTGGTGTAGCCGCTGCTTTGGGATTTTATGTAATATCTGTTGTGACTACGGCCCTACTGTACTTCATGTTGTCGCTCAATCATTTTAGTTTTTATAGAAATTGGCAATCCAGGATTCAAAACGATAAAAACCCAAACCAAGACTAATACCGATACTAATTGTCAAATTAAAAATTCAATCATGAAACACATACATAAATACGATGCAAACGGCAAGCAGCTTTGTTGCACACTGGAAGAAAAAATAAACAGCAAAACCGATAAGCAATCAGGATGTTGTACCGTTGATTATAAATCTGAACATTCAGATGATGACGGCCACGACCATTCAGGCGGTGATCAAACCACATTTCAAATGTTTTTGCCCGCAATTATTTCATTCATTTTACTCCTTGTGGCCATTGGTTTTGACAACTACTTTACACAAACCTGGTTTACAGGTTGGGTCAGGTTAATTTGGTATATAGTTGCTTATGTTCCAGTTGGCTTCCCTGTTCTAAAAGAAGCATTGGACAGTATTCGCAAAGGAGAAGTGTTCTCGGAATTTTTATTGATGAGCATTGCTACCATTGGTGCATTTGCAATTCGTGAATATCCTGAAGGTGTTGCTGTAATGCTTTTTTATGCCGTTGGTGAAGTGTTTCAAACCTTGGCTGTTCAAAGAGCAAAAACTAACATCAAATTATTATTAGACCAAAGACCTGATGAAGCAACAGTAATGAATGGAGAAAATGCGACTGTAAAAAAAGCATCTGAAATAATTATTGGAGAAATTATTCAGTTAAAACCAGGAGAAAAACTAGCATTAGACGGTAAGCTACTTTCGGATACCGCTTCGTTCAACACTGCAGCACTAACAGGAGAAAGTAAACCAGATACCAAACAAAAAGATGAAACCGTTCTTGCCGGAATGATCAATCTCAACACGGTCGTTTTAGTCGAAGTAACGACAGCCTACACCGATAGTAAATTATCTAAAATCTTAGAAATGGTGCAAGAGGCAACTGCCAAAAAAGCACCAACTGAATTATTTATTAGAAAATTCGCTAAAATCTATACGCCAGTGGTCGTGTTTCTGGCCATAGGGATTTGTTTGCTTCCAATACTATTTGTTGAAAACTACAATTTCAACGATTGGTTGTACAGAGCCTTAATTTTTCTGGTTATCTCCTGCCCTTGCGCATTGGTTATTTCAATTCCATTAGGCTATTTTGGGGGCATTGGCGCAGCAAGTAAAAACGGGATTTTGTTTAAAGGATCCAATTTTCTGGATTTAATGGCAGCCATCGAAGTAGTGGTTATGGATAAAACAGGAACGCTGACCAAAGGTGTTTTCAAAGTACAAAAAGTGGTTGCTGTGGATATTTCCGAAGCCGACTTAGTAAAATATACAGCTGCACTCGAAACCAAATCGACCCATCCCGTTGGAACAGCAATTATCGAATATGCTAAAGGAACCGAAAAAAATGCAACCGTTACTGACGTAGAAGAAATTGCAGGTCATGGACTAAAAGGAAAAGTGGACGGAAAAGAAATTTTGGCAGGAAATGTAAAATTGATGAAAAAATTCAACATCAGTTATGATGTCGAAATCGATACTACCCCTTTCACGATTATCGTTATTGCAATCAATCAAAAATATGCGGGGTATTTTTTAATTGCTGATGAAATCAAAGAAGATGCCAAAGAAGCGATTCAGAGTTTACACAAAATAAACGTGAAAACCGTAATGCTTTCGGGCGATAAACAAGCCGTTGTAGATGCAGTGGCCAAAGAATTAAACATTGACCAGGCATATGGGGATTTATTACCGGAAAACAAGGTTGAAAAAGTGGAGGAATTGAAATTACAAAATCTAAAAATTGCATTTGTTGGTGATGGTGTAAACGATGCGCCAGTAGTTGCCCTTGCCGATGCCGGTATTGCAATGGGTGGTTTAGGAAGCGATGCAACAATTGAAACAGCTGACATTGTGATTCAAAACGATCAACCTCATAAAATATTCACAGCCATAAACATTGGAAAACAAACCAAGAAAATTGTGTGGCAAAACATCACTTTAGCATTTGTGGTAAAAGGGATTGTTTTAATACTCGGTGCAGGTGGTTTAGCCACCATGTGGGAGGCCGTTTTTGCCGATGTGGGCGTAGCTTTATTAGCCATTTTAAATGCGGTTAGAATACAGCGAATGAAGTTTTAAATCTGATATAAATAAGAAGCGTCCCTTAACAGGGGCGCTATTTAAAATATTTATGATTTTTTTGGAGGTGTTTTTTCTTCTCCATAACATAAACCATGTTTACTACTAGACTTTTTCTCTGTTCTTACTGTACTACAAATAGGAACTCATTTATCTTTTATTTAGAGTTTTTTAATAAATTAATTGATATCATTACTAATCGAAGTGTAGCTGCGGAAATTATTTAGCGCAAAACAAACTCGGCCTCTTACTATACTGGGATGGATTTTGACTTGTTTGGCAAAAGACATCATTGCTACATCGTTGTTATTGTGAGGCAAATTTTTTTTGAATTTGTTCCAATCGTCCTCTATAATCAGACTATTTTGGGCAAAATGATCAGCTTGTTTTTCTTCTGTCGAGTTTTTGTATTCTTCCTCTTCGTTTTTAGTTTCCAGATCGATAAACTCGGCGGTGTCGTTATTTACCAAATGTTTGAAAATATGTCCCAATTCGTGAAACAAGGTAAATGCAAAATTATCCAAACGATTGTGTCTTAGTGTCATTCCAATGGCCGGATTTCCATTACTCCAAAAAGAGACTCCATCCACCGGTGTTTTTTCTCCTTTTGCCTGATAGATCAACTTGATGCCATAGTCGTGCAATTTGTTTTGGACTTTATTTAGCGTGTCCTTATTTTTTAGCAAAATGGCTCTTAAATCAGCTATTAGTTGCTCCAGGTTTTCGTGATTGAAAGTAGGGACTATAACCTCCGAAGCTTTGTATTGCACCAGTTTTACCCAACCCATAATGTTCACCACATCGGTTTTGAGTTTAGTCGATTTTTTGAACCTGTGGTAATGGCTTTGTACGCTCATTGTTGCCAGTTGGTCCAAGTTTACCACTCGGTATATTTCCCTGATTTTTTGATTGTCGGTTACAGGATTTCCAGAAATTACTTGTTCTTTTTTATAGAATGATACCGGAATGAATGCTTTGGCGACATTCCAGATTTCTATAGCTTCTAATTGTGCTTTGTTTTTAGCCTCAATTCTTGCTTTGTCGAGGTCGTAGTTTTTTTGTGCTTCCATCCAGAAATCGGCATCGATGCCCAAGGCTTTTTCTAACAATAATGCCAAGTCTGCATTGATGTTCCGCTTGCCTCTTATGATTTCGTTAAGTTGGCTGCGTTTAATGTCTATGAGTTTTGCAAGGTCAATTTGAGAGTATTCATTTGCTTCCATTTCGTCCGCGAGTATTGTTCCGGGATGCGTGGCAAATGATGGGATACGGTTTTTTGTCGTCATTTTTTGTCGTTATTTTGCGTAATGTTTACTTAAATCTTCGATTTCTAATACATCGATGGTGAGATCTCCTGAAGCAGAAGCTACTTCATTAAAAAGAATACGGTATTGTTTATTGACATAAACCGCACTAACGCCTTTGAGGTCGCCTTCTTTTTTTTCATAGTGTAAACTTTTAATTTGATACAACTGTTCAATACGAGTGACGGATTTTAACATATTGATTTTTTGCACATACTGTTTTACCAATTGAGGGTTGGATTTATATTCCTTGTGGGGTTTTAGAATTCCCTGGTACAGGTCTGATAAATACGGTTTTTTAAAGATAATCTCCATAATTGGTTTTGCAAAGATATATAAATGTTCACATATTTGTGAACAAATATCAATTAATTAATGTATATTTTTTTAAGCCTTTATTTTATAAGGGTTTGAATTTGTTTGTATTAGAATTTTAAACCCTATTTTGGGTGATTATTTGTCAATAAATCTATGTATATAAGCATAAAGAATGTGCAATTTTATTGAGAGTTGAATGCTATTTTTAGAGTTTTTCTATCAAGATCTGTAAGTAAATCAGAGATATACTTTAAGAGGGAGATAACTTTTAGACTATTAATTTCGGTTCCATAATCTGTGCTAGTTCCGTGCAGAATCCGGTGTCGATTTAAATGACAGGGAAATTTCGAAACATCCTCTTCTCGTACCATAATTGGAGTTTGGTTTTGTAAAGGTGAAAGATATAATTTCAAAAAACTATTTATTGAATATTCTAATTCGGAAGCTATTTGAGACAAATATTTATTATTTTTTTCTTTAATAAAAAACTTCTTTTTTGTAAAGTCAAAACAGATACCATCTACTTGTGTTAAAACACAGGGAATTAAAACGCTGTGATTTCCATTTTTATAAGACTTTAATATTTGATTTAATATTTCTTTTCTATTGGGATGTCTCATTACTAGATTTTCAATTATTCTTTCAAGATTTAAAGAGTAATATTCCATCAATAATTTATTTGCATTTTCTGTTGAGTCCTTTTTAATCTCATAAGCTATTTGGGAAGGCAAACTTAATTCACTATCTAATTCGATAAACCAGCCATTTTGTGCTATCAGTAAAAGATAAGCTGGTGTTTTTTCTGCGTATTCCTTTAATCGCAATCCAATCTGGCCGAAAATATCTCTCTGTTTTAAAAGTGGATTTTCAAAATTAGGGATTGAAACAATTAGTTTATTTATATTTTTAATCGATTTTTGAAAGTCTTTCAGAGGTTTTTCTAAAGATTTTTGAAAGTCCGTCATTGGTTTGGTAATCTTTTCGATATCCCGAAAAGGTTTCATCATTGGATCGATATGTTTTGTTAAATCTTCCATTTTTTAATTAATGACAACTTTATATTTGATTAATTATTTAGCAATTTTAGGTTATTTACACGAACAAGAAGTCTTCTACAGTTTGGCTGTGACTCTCTCATAGGAGAAGAGTCTTATTTTTCTATAACTACTTTATAATTGTTATTGTCAACTTCTAATTTATATTTTTTTACATTATTTCCTTTTAAATACGCGTCTAACCTGCTATGTTTTATTAATTGGACATATTCAATGTTTTCCTCTCTATTATAATCTAACATCACATATGTTATTGAAACCATATTATAATAGGCTTCAGCTTTTTTTGAAACCATTTTCCCAGAGGGATAAATAAAAGCAGTCTCAACAAATTCAATATTTTCTAATCTTAAACCTTTCATATAATTCAACCCACAATTTCGCAAAATTATGGGTTTATTCATTTCAGATTTATAAACTTCCATTTCTAAATTATCTCTTAAATAAAAGGTTGATTTAACGTATGTATCACATATGGAGTGAAGCTTATTTTTAAACTTTGCATTAGGTGAAAAAAGTGTATTGGTGATCTTTTTTATCCTAATAGGGTTGCTTTCAAAATGTATTATTTTATAGTTGTCCATATGAAATTTATAGTTTTAAATTAAAAAAGTGGTGTGTCAGAATTTGGTTTTATTTTAGGTAAATCTACCTTTAACATAACAGGCATAGGGAAATCAACGCCCATTAAAATTGCTTCTCCAGAACCTAAAACTGGTAAAAATGCAAGAGTATCACGATTTGCAGAAGAACAAGCATTAGCAATTGCTTCTTTATCTTGATGGTTGATTAATCTGTGCGCTACAAAAGTCCCTATTTGACTTAATGTGCCATTTGGAATATCTCTTGGCATTTGAGTAGCGATACAAAGAAACAAACCGTATTTTCTACATTCTTTAGCAATACTATCGAAAGAGCTTAACTCTGTGGTTTCAAAATACTCATCTTTTACTTTTTTATTTAAAAATTGATGAGCTTCATCAACGAATAACACAAGGGGATTTTGTTTGAATTTTTTCTTTCTAGCTAATTCTAACAAAAATTTACCTACTGCGTTTGCTAATATTTCTCTAGCTTGAAAATCAAAACTTACTTCTTCAAATCCAATTCGCAAAATTTTTAAATCACCATTTATGAATTCATTAATTCCACTTATAAGTTCAGAAGCATCATTTTTTTGTTTTTGAAAACCAAAAATCTTATTGAATTCAGGGTTGTTTATAAGATTATTTACTCTAAGTATTAGACTTATGCAGTTTGTTGCGTGATTATTATTTTGACCTCCCCATTTATTATGATTATTAAAATCTACATCATTAATACATTCCTTCATGAGTTGAAATGAAAGAGCTTCAATATTGAAATCTGAATTTAAACCTTCTATTTCATTTATAAATTTTGAATACACTCTATTGAAAGGCCTCATTAATTGACCCGCTTTCAAAATGTTATTATTACTAACTTTAATTTCCTCCCATAATACTTCCGTTATTTTAATAGAATAAGTGTTTTCATCTGGTTTTGTTATAAAATTGTTATCAATATTTTTTTCTAAGATTCTTAGTATTTTTAACGACTTTATAGCTTCCATTAATTTTGGTGATTGTACTTGACCAGAAGGTCTTAGAAGAACAAATAAATCTGAAACTGTTAAATTCGAATAATGAAAAAAAGCATCATTTGATAATATTAAAGGTTTACAAGAAATCTCTGTGTTAATATCAAAATTTGAATATTCTCCCGTTGGATCAATAATGATTGCTTTATTTTTATTTTCGATTATACCTTCAAGTAGTTTACTAACGGTATAACTTTTACCTCCGCCAGTTGTCCCAACTATAGCACAATGTCTTCCAAAAATAGCTTGTTGCGATAATTCTACAATAGTAGTTTTATCGTACGTTAAATGCCCTAATTTTATTACTGGTGCAGTACCTAAATTTTCTTTCTTTACACCAAATCCTTTAAAATATCCTTTGATAAATTGAGAGGAACAAATAAAAACTTTTGCTCCAATCATTGGTAAAGAATTTAATCCTTTGTCAATATTAGATGGTTCAAAAAGTTCAAAGGATAACAAGATTTCTATTTTTCCTGTTGGATGAAATTCTTTAGTGTTAAATGATTTTTCACTTAATTCTAGTCTTTCTTTTTCGGGTAAACTTAATTCTAATATTTTACCAAGAAAGCCATATTTTTCTCCTTCAATTACGACATAATTACCAACTAAACCGCCTTTTAATTCTTCTCCATAAAAGGTGAAAGATTTCATTAATATGGAAGAAGGAAAATGAACTTTTACATACTGTGGAGTAACTTGATTTATGTAACCAATGAAATGGCTATGATTGAAAGGATTATTACTCATTATTAGCTGTGTTTAAATTGAGAATAATCTTTTTAGCATCTTCTTGATTGTATGATTTTAGATCTGGAAAGTGATTGGCAAAATCTTCAAATAATTCATCAACCAAAACAATATTATTATGTTTTTTTGATGCTTCAAAAATTGAAATAAATGTTGCCGTTTTTGTGTCAATGTCTTTATTGACTACCATTAATTGAAAGCCCGGGTTTTGTTCTAACGCTTCAATTATAGCTGTTACTATATGCTTATCGCTGAAACTAAAACCAATACAAATTAATAATACATTCTCATTTCTTAAGTTTTGTTGAAAACGGGACATCATTTCGAAATATGGCTGCTCATAAGAGCTCTCATATTTGCTGTCTTTTGGAAAAATCATTAATGGGTTTTCAACACCATCTTTTTGTATAATTTCATTTCCATCTATAGTCCAATCAACCGAACCGTGTGGCTTGTATAAATGAAAAACTTTTTGAACAAAATTGTCTTCCTCTTTTACTCTACTAGAATTTCTTGAAACAATATCTAAATCAAAATTTCTTCCACTAAATGTTCTTGGATGTGAAAATGAAAAACCATCAATTATTGTAAAGTTCTTTTTTCTGCCAGCTTGCTCAAATAAAGTATCATAATTCAATGTAAACACTTTTACTCTAGGTAGTGTAACTTTTCTTTTCGTTATTTTTTCTATAAAAACTGAATGTGCAGCGTTTTCTGGAAGTCTTAAAGTGCAATTGACTTTAATGATTTTTTCAATTTGATTTATTATATCTTCAATATCTAATGCTTTTTCCTCTTCCAAAGGCACATCAGTTACATAATTTCTAGCAATATTTGCAAGTGATAAAAGCTTTTCTAAATTTTTAATATATTTTAAATCAACATCTTCTTCCTTTTCTTTGTACTTGTCATCATATTTTACCAATACACAAAATCTATTCAGAATTGTCTCGGTAATTGCCATAGATACGTCATCCCAAAGTTGAGCCAATAATCTTCCTTTTCTTTCTGTTAAAATATCTTCGATAAGGATGTTTTCACCTACACCAACCGATGAACCTGCTCCAGTTAGAATTATTAAATTTTCAAATTGATTGTTTAAAAATTCTGCATACTTCTTTCTCTTTGTAGCCAAAGCATATGCTAACTTATTTGGATTATCTTTATCATCTTCAAATTTGTGTATAGTTCCATCAATGTAAATATTATAACTAACTACTTCACCAATTTCGTCTTCATCAACAGTTTTAATTGTTTCAATTTCAACAGATTTTTTTCCATTGATATAAATATATTTTCTTTCCATAATATAGTTATTAGCTGTTTTCAACAATTTTTATCTCCTCCTCACTCAAACCATACAACTCATACACCATTTTATCAATTGCTTTTTCTGTGGTTTCTATTTGAGATTTCAGGGTTTGAGCTTGTTTTGTGTAATCTTCAAAAAGATCCATCCATTCGATTTCATCTTTTTTGGTGAGTGGTGTTTGTCCTATTGTTTTAATAGCCTTGTTGAGCTCAGTAATAAATTCAGCAAATGATAATTCTTGCCAGTTTTGAAGTTTTCTCGATATTTCAGTAAATTTAAAATTCGAAGTTAAATATTTCAGTAATTTTTGCCTTAATCCAAAATGTTCATCTGTAGATAAGATGATGCTTTCTACTAATTCACTTACTCGAATTTTAATTGAACTTTCGAAAATTTTTATTGGAATTTTTTCTAAATATTGTACTTTATATTCTTGATAACCACCTCTTCTAGTTATTGCCCATTGTCCCATTAAGAATTTAATTAATTTTGAATTTAAAATTGCTAATAGAACTTTATCATTTGATGGAATTATAAAACCAGTCATATCAATAACATTTCCTTGAGACAGAGTGAAATTATTTCCCAATGAAACATTTGGATAGACAATATATTCTAAATTGAAGTTTATTTTTTTATTAATTTGTTGATATTCAAACCATTTTTTATTACCCTTTTTAACCCCTTCATTTATTATGGCTCTTGAGATTAGTTTGCTTTTGTTTGAATTTAAATACTCTATTTCTTCTTTTAAATCGTCTTCTGAACATAATTCATATTCACCATTTAAATTTTTGTAAGGAAAAATTATGTTGTTATTTGATTTAGGTGTTAAATATCTTTTTAAGTCCTTACCAAAAACATAATTTTTAGAATATTCTGTTTCTTCAAAAGTTATAAAACCATCATTAAATCCAGTTTTAACGCCAACTAATGGTAAAGAAGAATATGATTTTAATGATTTAGAATTATTTGATATTTTTTTAATCATTTTTGAAACTTCCCTAGAATAAAATTGAAAATCACTTTCTATAAAATCACTAATATGAACTGGATTATATGGGAGATTAAAAACGGCATCTTCAATTCTATTAAATTCTAATTTTGGTACAAATACATAATTGAATTTATAATCTTCTTTATGTTTTGTTTTTAGCGCAGTGAAAATTAATGGATAAGCACTTATTCCTTGAAAGACATCTAGATCATCAAAATTTATTACTTCTATAAAGGTTAAATTTTCAGTTAGAAATTTTACCAATACTTTTCCGTAGCTGGCTTCAAAAAATTTGCCAGAAGAGATGTAAGAAATAATTCCATTCTCCTTTAAAATATTTGATCCTTTCTCATAAAAATATGTAAACAAATCTGCCTTTCCTGAGTATACTCTGTAGTTTTTTGATAGAAATCCAGAATGTTCCTTAAATAATTCTTGTCTAACATAAGGTGGATTCCCAATAATCACATCAAAACCACCTTTGGCAAACACTTCCGGAAATTGTTCCTGCCAGTTGAAAGCTTTGTCACCCGCAATGGCTTTGCTATCAATGAGCGAGTTACCGCATTTGATATTGTTGTTTAGGCTTGTCAGTTTACGTTTTGGTTGGGCAGTGCGCAACCACAAAGAGAGTTTCGCAATCTCGATACTTTCTTCGTTGAGGTCAACGCCATAGATGTTATGTTCCAGGATTTGGTTTTCAATATCAGGGAAAGCAAAACCACCGCCAAACAATTGTTTGTTGAGTTCGTCTATATAGGCGTGTTCCCTAATCAGAAAATCCAAGGCTTGGTTTAGGAAGGCTCCCGAGCCACAAGCCGGGTCACAAATGGTGAGCTCCAAGAGCCATTCGCGGTAATCTTTGAGTTGCTGCTCGAGTTTTATAATTGTTGTTGCCTGGCGGTTCTTACGGCCTTTGGCGTATTCTTCGTCAATAATTCCTAATTCTAATTTTTTCTCGGTGCAGAGTTTACCAACGGTATTGTCGACAATGTACTTGGTGATGTATTTTGGGGTATAAAACACCCCGTCTTTCTTGCGTTTGGTTTTTTGTTTGTCAAAATCAGTTCCTTCAATTTCGGCATTGACACTTTCGATTTCGTTTAACGAATGTTCGAAAATATGTCCTAAAATATTCACATCGACCTGACTTTCGAAGTCATAGGTCGATAGTTTTTTTGTGTGACGGTAGAGCATTTCGCTGTCAATCACAACTGCATCCAGAATGGTATCTGGCTGGAACAGTCCACCATTATAGGCGAAAATTTCTTCTTTTTTGTCGGTGCCTTTACGTCCGGTGTCGAGATAACGGAAGTATTGTTTGTAACGATCGTATAACGGCACATCCATATCCAAATCAGCTAATGCTTTCCATTCTTTGAGAATGGTGTTGATGGAGTTTGGAGCCAATAAACCAAGGTCTTCAGCAAAAAGAATAAACAGAAAACGGTCGATCAGTTTTTGTGATTTTTTGAAAAGGGTCAGCTTAGAGGTTTTTTCGCTTAACTCCGTAAGCATGATGTTATTCCTGTTTTGCTTGACTAAATCCCGATATAACTCCCGTTTGAAAAGCGAATAATCGGCATAGAATTTTTTGGTGATATTTTCTTCTTCCACCACAGAAGCTTCTTTTATGCTGAGAGGTTTATTGGACAGGATATTGTCTTTAGCCAAACACAAGTAGAAGATTTCGAATTCGAGATGGGATAAGGTAAAGAGGTTGAATTCTTCATAGTCCACCGCATTGTTGATGTAGAACCTTAACTTCTCGAAGTTGGAGGTAATGACATAGATACAGCCTGTTTGATTGGCTTTATAATCAAAGGCTTGTTGACGGATGCTTTCCAGATCTTTGGTATTGGTTCCCTTAAGTTCAATTACTGCTAGAGCATTTCCGTCTTTGAGGATGGCGCCATCCACTTTTTTGGCGCCCTTTATGTTTTTGAGTTCCGTGGTCAGGTTGAATTTTGGCGTTGGATTCAGGGTGTAGCCCAAGATATCCACAAATAACTCCCGCAGAAATCCTTCTTGGAATTGTTCTTCTTTACTGTTACGAATGTTTTCTTGAATGGCCGCATTATGAAAATACTTGCTGTATTTTTTATAGGCTTTCTGAACTTGATCTGTATCTTGTTGGCTCAAATATTTTTTGAGTACGGAAGGCTGAAATAATGACATTGGTAACGCTTTTTTTTGAGAATCTAAAAATACACAATTTGAAAGTAGTGTAAGAATTATGTTATTAACAAAGCAGATTGATAAATGATACTACTTTCGAAATTAGAATTTAAGTGATATCTCAAACCTAATAATACTTCAATTAATTAATTTACGGTTTCCCACATTTGAAGAGTACAAATATTTATTATTCGTTTTATTTCCATTTGTTTTATGTCATTTTACATCCTTTTGACCGTTAAAATGTAAATAAACGGTATTTTACAGGATTAAACAATACCCACTTTTGGTGATATTAAGTCATACCTTTACATTTCAAAAAAACTAAAACCAAATTATAACATGATATACGTCAGTTTTTTGATTAATCAAAAGAAGAATTAATCCTAAAACAAATAAAATTTTGGTATTTTTTAGCAATTAAAAATTCTAAATTTAAAGTAAAACAGATTTATAGATGATAAAATTAATAACAGTTATGTGCGAAACTGTAACTTTTATAACGGCATTGGAGCCTCATTCTGTACAAGAAAAAAAGCTTAACGAATCATTTTTTTTGGCTTTAGACTTAATATTTAAAATCATAATTTCAAGCTCTCAAAAAATGTTAATATCGGAATTAGGTGTTCGATTGTGATCCCGCTCAGTCCTATAAACATACACAGATAGGAATTGACTCCAGTGATGTACAAGATCATTATCAGGATAAGCATCCCTAGCAAACCACCAGCGAAGATGAACAGGTACTGCGCTTTCAGTCCTTTGAACTCCACTGTTCTTCCAATACCTTTATTAATAGTATACGTATTCATACCGCTAAAACTTATCGGAAGAAAGAACGTAAAACAGTTGCCGCTATAATCAAAAAGGTACAAGCTCCAAACCAACTTGCTGCCGTCTTGCTCGTATCTGGATCACCACTGCTAAATTTATTATACACCTTCACTCCACCAATGAGGCCCACTACTGTTCCAATAGCATCAATAAGTTTGGTAGCAGGATCAAAATAAGAATTGACCATTTGCGTCGCCTCCGTGATTCCTACTGTTCTGTTTCCTTGTGCAACAACACTAATTGTTGATAGTACGGTCACTTCCAACACTATTTTTTTAACTTGATTTCCCATGATTTAGATAAATTAAATTATTCTATATTTCTGCACTTTGTGGGATTTCGTGACAAAGGTATTATAGAAAAAGGGGCGTTGAAATAATTTAGCAGTCTTTGGAATCACTTGGTTGTTGCTGGCTTTTACAACTTTAATTTGAAGGTAAAATTGAAGTATTTCTTTTAGATTTACATAAACTCTTCGATACAAGATCTTGACAGCTCCTTCAACTAATGACTTATCTCGTGGTTTGTTAGCCCTGGCAGGCAAGATTGTAGTTTGATAATGCTCGGCTAAATCAGCTAAAGTTTCATTGATTGTGGGTTCAAAACGACTACTTTTTATTACTGCAGATTTTAAATTATCCGGAACAATAGCCGCAGGAGTACCTTCAAAAAAACGCATAGCATTTTCTACCGATGTAACAAAATATTCCTTTTGTTAGCTCATGGAAGCTTCTGCACAGGTGTATTGACTGGCTCACAATATGGCTACAAAAAATTGTACTTCTTTGATTTCTCCCGTGTATTTATCAATAATGGAGAGTGTTTTTCCAGCATAATCCACATACATTTTATCGTCCACTTTGTGCTTTATGTGCATCACTGGATTGACTCTTTTGCTCCATGTTTTATAATGATGTCCAAATTGCGAGCTTCTGTAACACTTAGGATTTAGGGCAATATATTGCTCCCACATGTGCTGTATGGTAACGACAACTTTTTTTAGTTCGCATTCCATTTTAGGAAAAAAAGCATCAAGACTTTGCAGTTTGGGACAGATTGATTATACAGTGGTGGGTGAGAATAAAAGTTCTAACTCAGCATCTGTTTTTTCGTTAATTACTTCAAAACTTAATTCTAGTAATTTAAATAAAGAAATATAGTTTTTTACCGTATTTCTAGAAATAGATAAATACTTACTTTTTCCGTTACAGTAGAATTTAATTGCTTTTCTAATTTTACTTATATCTCTTATTTTGTTTGCCATAAACCGTATTTTTAAGGAATGAATGGTGCTAACAATATGAAAAAGTTGGTAGTTTTTAATGTCCAATTTTAGCCTAAAATCAGATGGTCAATTTGAACTGGAAAGTGGTGGTCAGTTTGCTCCGAAACTGGTGGTCAATTTGACAGGTTTTCCACTACTCCAATTCAGTCAGTATTTTATATAGCGTAAAAATTGGCAATTTATCTGTTAATCAGACCGTATCCAATGGTTTTATATTTTCAATTTATCAACCACCAAAAAAGGCTATCCAAGTTTCTGGATAGCCTTTTTTGATAGTTGTTGTTTTGACAAGGTTTATTGCATAGAAACAATAATAAACTCACTTCTTCTATTGGCTTGGTGTTGCTCCTCTGTACAGTTTGATTGGTTCGTTGGTTCACATCCACAATCGTTTAAGAGCTGTGATTCTCCGTAACCTTTGGCCGTTAATCTATTTGCGGCTATTCCATTTTTCATCAACCATGCCTTGGTTGCTTTAGCTCTTCTGTCAGATAATGCTTGGTTGTAAGCTACGGTTTGTCTACAATCTGTATGTGATCTAATGTCGATAATCATCTTTGGGTATTCTTGCATGACTGCTAGTACTTTTTCAAGCTCAAAAGCTGCATCTTTACGGATAAATGACTTGTCTAAATCAAAATACAAAATCGGAATATCTAAGGTTTTAGCTAAATCTGTTCCTACTTCAATTGCTTTTTTTCGTGGCTCTAAGGCCAATGGACCTTGTGTTACTCCAGATACTTTTGCTATTACAAGCTTATTCTCTTTGGTTTCATATTCTGGCTTTTCTCCACGTAAATAATACGTTTTGCCACATTCAACCTCAAAAGTATAGTCCCCTGATGATGAAGTTGTAATTTCCTTGATTAATTTGAAATTATTATCAAACAAACTTACCTTAGCATTGGACAAGACTAAACCTGTATCCTGATCCTTGATGACTCCTTGAAGTGCTTGATTACAAACAGGAACAGGAAATTTATTAAATCTATAAATATCATCAGATCCTAATCCACCCTCTCTATTGGAAGTGACAAATCCTTTTTTATTCTCTGCATCTATCACAAATGAAAAGTCATCTTGGGTACTGTTTATTGGTGTCCCTAAGTTTTCAATGGTACTACCTGGAGTTTGCGATGACAAATCCATCACAAACACATCTAAACCTCCAAGTCCAGGATGTCCATCACTGGCAAAATACATCTTATTATCTGGTGAGATATACGGAAACGTTTCTCTTGACTCTGTATTAATAGGCAATCCTAGATTCTCTGGCGTGCCGTACGTATCATTTGGATTGATGCTTACTTTAAAAAGATCTGATAAGCCCTTTGTACCTGGCATGTCTGATGCAAAATACAAGGTTTTCTCGTCTACACTCAACGCTGGATGCGCTACACTATATTCATTACTATTAAAAGGTAATTCTTGTACATTTACCCATTTTCCG
>NZ_JBLVPU010000014.1:0-106350 GCF_048286735.1 Flavobacterium frigidum
GCAACAGCAACATTAGTATAAATTTTGTTTTCATATTCTATTATTTTAGACTTAAGAAATTTAGATTGATTACCTATTAATGTATAAATATCCTGCTTTCTCGAAACTTGTTCCTGCATTATCTTTATATCTCAAAATATAATAATAGGTTGCTTCAGGTAGCTCTTCAGCTTGTTTTACTGTTACTCTACCTTCTGAAACTCCTCTAAAAGCTCTATCGTCATTGTTGTATCCTGCTCTTTCAAATACCAATACTCCCCAACGGTTGTATATTTCTACTGTGTTATCAGCATAACATTCTAAACCTCTGATGCGGAAAACTTTGTTGTCACCGTTTCCATTTGGAGCTACTGCATTAAACACTTCAATTACACATCCTTGAATAGCTAGAACAGTTGGTCTATCACTAAGATTATTTGAATCATCTGATAAATCACTTACTATAGCACCAAGAGGTGTTACTCCTGTTGCCTTGGCTTGATTGGTTACACTTCCCAAATTGATGTCGGCTTGTGTCAATCGATACACTCCTTGATAGGCCGTATTGTTTGTCGCTCCTACTAGTAATAAAGGTATGCTATTACCTGATAATATCAAACCTGGTAGCACATCTGTTACCGTTACATTGCTTAATGGCGTGTTTCCTAAGTTGGCTACCGCAAAGCTATAGGTTATACTCTCGCCTGCTTGTGCAAATCCATCTCCATTTTCGTCATTGAAAACAGCTGTTTTAATGATGGCTATTGCTGGCACTTCACCTACAACTACAGTAGCTTGGGCTGTAGTACAGATCAACGGGTTAGAGCCTGTTTCACAAACTTGGTAAGTAATCGTGTAGGTTCCTGCTATTGTATTAGGTGCTACTGTCAAGTTTCCATTTGCGTCTATACTTAATGGACCATTTGTTACTGATGTAACATCAGTATTAGCTATGGTAGCTGGTGCTCCGTTAATGGTATCATTTGCAAGTACGCTTCCTCCTGTGGCCGGTATTGTATCATTAATAGCAACAATTGCATTGTTTACCACCACAGTTGCTGTAGCTCGTGTACAATTTGATGGTTTTGCTCCTGCTTCACAGATCTCATATGTAATGGAGTATGTTCCACTTGGTGTGTTTGGCGCTACTGTTAAGTTTCCATCAATATCTATACTCAATGGGCCATTTGTTACTGGTGTCACATCAGTATTGGCTGCGGTAGCTTGCATTCCATTAACCGTATCATTTCCTATTACATTACCCCCTGTTGGCGGGAAAGAATTATTATTGGCAGTAATTAAGTTATTGACAACTACCGTTACTGTAGCTGTGGTGCAATTTGCAGGTGTCATTCCTGTTTGACAAATTTCATAAACAATAATATAGGTCCCACTTGGTGTGTTTGGTGCTACTGTAAGGTTTCCAGACAAATCTAAACTTAATGGGCCTGCGCTTACTGGCGTTACTACAATATTGGTCATCGTAGCGGGTGCGCCATTGACACTGTCATTCCCTAATACATTTCCTCCTGTTGCTGTAAAAGTATCATTACTAGCAACTAATGGATTTACATAATTAATCGTTGCTGTAGCAGTTTTGCAATTTACTGGAATTGCACCTGCTTCGCAGATTTCATATACTATCGTGTACGTGCCTGCTGGCGTGTTTGGAGCTACTGTCAAATTCCCGTCTGTATCAATACTCAATGGACCATTTGTTACTGGTGTCACGTCAGTATTAGCTGCAGTTGCTGGCACTCCGTTTAAAGTATCGTTTGTTGTCACGTTTCCTCCTGTAGATGGAAATGTATCATTATTGGCTACCAATGGATTGCTTACCACTACTGTTAGCGTAGCTGTGGTACAATTCGATGGGTTTACATTAACTCCTGTGGTGGTGTCTGACTCACAGATGGTATACGTAACCGTGTAAGGTCCCGTTGGGGTATTCGCCGCAATGGTTACATTTCCGTCTGCATCTACTAAAATTGCTCCCGTAGTGATTGGTGTAACATTCGTGTTTGCAATCGTTACGGCAACTCCGTTTAAGGTGTCGTTTCCTATCACACTTCCTGCTGCTACTGGTGTAGTGCCTGAAGCTAATGGTGCTAATGGTGTTCCTAAAGTATCGTCATTTGCAATGATTTGACCCACTACGTTTACGGTTAGCGTAGCTGTGGTACAATTCGATGGGTTTACATTAACTCCTGTGGTGGTGTCTGACTCACAGATGGTATAAGTAACCGTGTAAGGTCCCGTTGGGGTATTCGCCGCAATGGTTACATTTCCGTCTGCATCTACTAAAATTGCTCCCGTAGTGATTGGTGTAACATTCGTGTTTGTAGTGGTCACGGCAACTCCGTTTAAGGTGTCGTTTCCTATCACACTTCCTGCTGCTACTGGTGTAGTGCCTGAGGCTAATGGTGCTAATGGTGTGCCTAAAGTATCGTTTCCTGCAATGATTTGACCCACTACGTTTACGGTTAGCGTAGCTGTGGTACAATTCGATGGGTTTACATTAACTCCTGTGGTGGTATCTGACTCACAGATGGTATAGGTAACCGTGTAAGGTCCCGTTGGGGTATTGGCTGCAATGGTTACGTTTCCGTCTGCATCTACTAAAATTGCTCCCGTAGTGATTGGGGTAACATTTGTGTTTGCAATCGTTACTGCAACTCCGTTTAAGGTGTCGTTTCCTATCACACTTCCTGCTGCTACTGGTGTAGTACCTGAAGCTAATGGTGCTAATGGTGTGCCTAAAGTATCGTTTCCTGCTATGATTTGACCTACTACGTTTACGGTTAGCGTAGCTGTGGTACAATTCGATGGACTTACATTAACGCCTGTAGTTGTATCGGACTCACAGATGGTATACGTAACCGTGTAAGGTCCCGTTGGGGTATTCACCGCAATGGTTACATTCCCGTCTGCATCTACTAAAATTGGTCCTGTAGTGATTGGTGTAACATTCGTGTTTGTTGTGGTTACGGCAACTCCATTTAAGGTGTCGTTTCCTATCACACTTCCTGCTGCTACTGGTGTAGTGCCTGAAGCTAATGGTGCTGCTGGTGTCCCTAATGTATCGATTCCTGCAATGATTTGACCTACTACGTTTACGGTTAGCGTAGCTGTGGTACAATTCGATGGGCTTACATTAACTCCTGTTGTAGTATCTGACTCACAGATGGTATAGGTAACCGTGTAAGGTCCCGTTGGGGTATTCGCCGCAATGGTTACATTCCCGTCTGCATCTACTAAAATTGATCCCGTAGTGATTGGGGTAACATTTGTGTTTGCAATCGTTACTGCAACTCCGTTTAAGGTGTCGTTTCCTATCACACTTCCTGCTGCTACTGGTGTAGTACCTGAAGCTAATGGTGCTGCTGGTGTGCCTAAAGTATCGTTTCCTGCTATGATTTGACCTACTACGTTTACGGTTAGCGTAGCTGTGGTACAATTCGATGGGCTTACATTAACTCCTGTAGTCGTATCGGACTCACAGATGGTATACGTAACCGTGTAAGGTCCCGTTGGGGTATTCGCCGCAATGGTAACGTTTCCGTCCGCATCTACTAAAATTGGTCCCGTAGTGATTGGTGTAACATTCGTGTTTGCAATCGTTACGGCAACTCCGTTTAAGGTGTCGTTTCCTATCACACTTCCTGCTGCTACTGGTGTAGTGCCTGAGGCTAATGGTGCTAATGGTGTGCCTAAAGTATCGTTTCCTGCTATGATTTGACCCACTACGTTTACGGTTAGCGTAGCTGTGGTACAATTCGATGGGTTTACATTAACTCCTGTAGTCGTATCGGACTCACAGATGGTATACGTAACCGTGTAAGGTCCCGTTGGGGTGTTCGCTGCAATGGTTACATTTCCGTCTGCATCTACTAAAATTGCTCCCGTAGTGATTGGTGTAACATTCGTGTTTGTAGTGGTCACGGCAACTCCATTTAAGCTGTCGTTTCCTATCACACTTCCTGCTGCTACTGGTGTAGTGCCTGAGGCTAATGGTGCTAATGGTGTGCCTAAAGTATCGTTTCCTGCAATGATTTGACCCACTACGTTTACGGTTAGCGTAGCTGTGGTACAATTCGATGGGTTTACATTAACTCCTGTAGTTGTATCGGACTCACAGATGGTATACGTAACCGTGTAAGGTCCCGTTGGGGTATTCGCCGCAATGGTTACGTTTCCGTCTGCATCTACTAAAATTGCTCCCGTAGTGATTGGTGTAACATTCGTGTTTGTCGTCGTTACGGCAACTCCGTTTAAGCTGTCGTTTCCGATCACGCTTCCTGCGGCTACTGGTGTAGTACCTGAAGCTAATGGTGCTGCTGATGTTCCTAAAGTATCGACTACCGCATCTAACGAATTTAAAACTTTAATGGTTGCCACAGCGCTATTACAATTCGTTGGTGTTACAGCCAATCCTGTTGATGGATTAACTTCACACAATTCATAGGTAATACTATAGCTTCCGCTTGGTGTATTTCCTGCTAATGTTACTACTCCATTCGAATCGATACTCAATGGTCCTGCAAAAACTGGGGTAACATTCGTATTGGTTGGACTTACTAAAACAGTATTCAATGTATCATTGTCTGTTACATTAAACACTACTTTTGGATTTACTCCTGTGTTTACTGCAACTGGATTATCATCAACTGCATCAATTGGATTTAAAACAACTACTGTTGCAGTTGCGTTTGTACAATTTACAGGGTCTGCTCCTGCTTCACACAATTTATAAGTGATGGTATACGTACCTGAAACAGTATTTGCAGCTAGAGTCAAATTTCCATCTGCATCAATACGCAATGGTCCAGTGGTTACCGGTGTCACATCAGTATTTGCCGATGTAACTGCTATTCCATTTAAATTATCTGCTCCATTACCATTATTAGAGAACACACTTCCAACTGTTGTAACCACTGTAGTGCTTGGCGCTTTTGGAGGGAAGGCATCATCAAATGCATTAATTTGATTACTAATACGAATTTTAGCGTTGGCTATATCACAATTGCCCGGATTTATCGCTTCACATATTTGATAAAAAACCATATAGGTACCCGAAACTTGTCCAGAAGGTACTGTTATCGTACCATTACTATTAAGCACAAATCCTGTAGGCGCTGTTCCACTTAATGTTAAATTAACATCTGCTGGATTTAAGACAGCTCCATTAAGGGTGTCATTATTCAATACTGATGTAGTAGTTCCTCCATTTCCTCCCGTATATGGTACTGCTGTAAAATCATCAACAATGGCATCTACTGCAGATTGTAAAACATTTACCGTTACTGTTGCTGTACTGCAATTAGCTGGATTCGAACCAATTTCACATATTCGATACTCTAATGTTTGAGGTCCTGCAGGTGTACCTGCTGCAATAGTAATAGTACCATTTGCATTTAAAGTTAATACCGGATTTAAAGCTGTTGTTGTCAAAATCACGTCTGCGGGTTCAACTGGTGGAATTCCACTTAATGTATCATTCCCTAATACAGAACCAGTTGTAGCTCCTGGAAGTCCTCCTGTTATATCCGGGTTAGCGATAATAGCATTTAGAACTACTATTGTTGCTGTTGCTGTTGTACAATTAACAGGGTTTGCGCCTACTTCACATATTTCATATGTAATACTATAAGTGCCGGAAACTATGTTTGCTGCTAAAGTAATCTCTCCATTACTTGTTATACTTAATGGACCTGATATTTGTGGAGTAACATTAGTGTTTGCATCTGTAACTGGATCTGCATGTAACGTATCATTTATAGTTACATTTAAAACAACTTTGGGAACTTCAGCAGTCGCTACTGTAAGTGGTCCATCATTTACTCCTACTAATGGGTTCTGTACCACAACAGTCACTATAGCCGTATTACAATTTGCTGGACTTGCCCCAGATTCACACAACTCATAAGTAATTAGATAAGTTCCTGAAGCTGTGTTGGCTGCTAATGTTAAATTACCATTAATATCAATACTCAATGGTCCTGTAGTAATTGGTGTTACATCAGTGTTTGCCCCTGTTACTGCAATAGTATTTAAAGTATCATTATCTGTTACATTTAAAATAACTGTAGGTGTTGTTGCTGAAGCTACAGTTGCTGGACCATCGTTTACAGCGTCTATTAGATTTAAAACTACTACTGTAGCCGTTGCATTATCACAATTCGCAGGGATCATATTTAATCCAGTTGATGGATCGGCCTCACATAATTGGTACGTGATGCTGTACGTACCACTTGGAGTATTGGCCGCTAAGGTTACTATTCCGTCAGCATCAATGCTCAATGGACCTGTGGTTAATGGTGTTACATTCGTATTGGTGGTAGTTGCTGCAACTCCATTTCTAGTGTCATTCTCTAATACGTTTCCTGCTGTTACTGGACTGGTACCTGATATTAACGGTGCAGCTAGCGTACTCAAGGTATCGTCATCAGCAACAATAACTGCTAATACCGTCACAGTTATTGGCGTTGTTGCTGATGATTCACAAGCGACAGTATTTAATGTTGATATAGTAATTCTTCTGTATTGAGTGGTGGATGTTAAACCTGTTGGCGCATCATATGTGACTACTGTTGCTCCTGATATTGTATTCCAAGTATTAAACGGACTTACCGCACTTTCCCATCTGTATGTACTTGTAACATCTCCAGTGCCTGCTGTTGTACTGGTAAAGGCTGCGGGGTCACCTTCATAATAAATTGTTTGATTGGCGGAAATAGCTCCTGCAGTTGGCGTTGATTGTACCGTTACGGTAACTGGCGATGTAGCTGCTGATTCACATGCTATTCCACTTAAAATAGACACCGTAATTCTTCTATATTGAGTGGTGGCTGTTAAACCTGTTGGAGCATCATAGGCTGCTACTGTTACTCCTGATATGGCACTCCAAGTGCTAAATGGGCTTACGGAACTTTCCCACCTGTACGTAATTATTCCATCTCCCATTCCTGCTGCTGTGCTGATAAAAGTCGCTGGATCACCTCCATTACATATTGTTTGACTATCCGCAATTGATCCTGCAGTTGGCGTTGCTTGCACCGTTACGGTAACTGGCGATGTAGCTGTTGATTCACATGCTACACTATTTAAAGTTGAGATTGTGATTCTTTTATATTGAGTGGTGGCTGTTAAACCTGTTGGCGCATCATAGGTGGCTGTTGTAACTCCTGATATGGCACTCCAAGAGCTAAATGGGCTTACGGCACTTTCCCATCTGTATGTAATTGTTCCGTCTCCAGTTCCTGCTGTTGTGCTGGTAAAAGTCGCTGGATCACCTCCATTACAAATTGTTTGACTAACCGCAATTGATCCTGCTGTTGGCGTTGCTTGTACCGTTACGTTAAAAATAGTTGTGCTACTTGCACATCCACCTGCATTTTTTACGGTAAGGTTTCCTGTATAAGTGCCAGATGTAGCATTCGCAGGAACTGCTATACTAATTGCACTTGCAGGTAATGCGGCATTTGTAACAGCAACAAAACTATTAGTTGGCGTTGCGTTCCATGTTATGCTATAAGTTGTAGGAGTTCCAGTTGTTGAGCTGTACGATAAAGGTGTAGTTTGAAGACTTGCACTAGAACAAACACTTACAGAAGCAGCAGCCGTCGTAATAGACGGTGCTGGTGCTACCGTAACTGTTGTTGTTATACAACTGGTTACCGAACAAACATTTTTATAACGAATATAATATGTGGTGTTTACAGTAGGGCTTACTACTAAAGAATTACCTGTACCTACAAGGGTTCCACCACAAGAACCAGTAAACCATTGTGCATAACCGCCACCGCCGCCTTTGTTACCGCCGCTAACAGTTAAGGTAGTTGAGGCACCAGAGCAAATAGACGTTCCACCTGTTATCGTGGTTGGTGCTGTTGGATTTGTGTTCACTTGAACCAGCACAATTGTAGTGGTATAATACATACCCGAAGTTACCGTTCGTCGGTACCATGTAGTTTGCGTGATACCACTAGGTATAATATAATCTTTAGAGGTACTTACACCAGGTGTCGTGGCATAAGGTGAATAAGCCCCAACCGTATTAAATTCCCATAAATAAGAATACACATTATTTCCTCCAGTGGGTGTTGAGCCAGTTATAGTTCCAGGATTTGTGCCCGAACATATTGGCTCTGCATACGATGCTACCACGTTTATTCGTTTCGGTGTACCTCCACAAGGATCGCCATATGCTCCATTAAATGTTGGAACTTTGCCTGTAGTGACACCTAAAATAACTTTATTAACTTCTGTAATACTAGTAAGTGCGTGGCAAGCTCCTAATACATAATTTGGGCTTGTACCTGTTGGCGTGCCGTAACTTGCAAAGTTTACATTAATAAAAACAAGACCATCAGGAGCGGTAACTGGTGATGAAGTTGCGCCTTCAGGATAGGATGCGCCTACCGTTCCAGAAGCACCACTGGTGTAGGATGCAAAATTATTTTCTATACGTGGGTACGGTGGCGTTCCAGTTACAGTAATTCTACCCGGACCTGTAAAATAAATGTTATTCCCATTTGAAGCTCCTGTATTTGAAGCACCCCATGTACTTAAAAGGGCTCCGTCACCACCTAAAGTTAAAGTGCCCGTTTGATGCGTGTTAATTGCATTTAAATTCATCTTAACACCCGCCACGACCATTAAATTAGTAGTTATAATAGTATTGGCTGCAAAGGTTTTTGTTCCGGTACCGCCGAGCGTTAAATTACTATAAGTCACTCCGGCAACTATTTGATTAGCACCAACAAAGCTGATAGTGCTGGCTCCTACTGAAGTGAAAGTCCCATTGTTTACAAAATTACCGCCTATGTTAAGTAAGCTAGTAACGCTATTTGTTAAGGTTAAGGATGATAAAGCATTAATAGTTAAATCAGCACAAGCAGCTGTTATACCTGTAATTATCGGTTTATTTGTTACGTTGGGTATCACAACAACATCTATGGCTGTTGGCACTGCGCCTGTACTCCAGTTTGAGGGGGTGTTCCAATCGGTATTAATTGCACCAGTCCAAGTGGTTTGACCAAAGCCATACTGAAAAATCGTTAACAGTAGTAAAAGTAAAAATTTCTTCATTTGTATTGTATATTTTTATTTGTCTAATTTAAGTCTGTTTTTTTAAATAAAAAAAGTAAATTTAACATATTTATTTAATAAATTCATTAAATCTAATTGGTTTTTATATTAATAATCCTATTGTAGGTGAAAATAGACAAAATATTACTAGTTGTATTGAGCTATTTTTAATAAATATAGTGTGTGTTATAATTTGTTAATTGACAAAGAAAGTATGTTTTTATAATTGCTACTGGAAATCTTTGAATATATTGAAATTTAGTACAATAGAAAAAGGAGATATTCTGCTTTGAATTATGCGACTATTGTAAAATTTAACAATCAAATTAATTACAAAAGTGTAGCTTTATGCTACAGGTTTTATTTGTATATCCAGAATCGAAAGAATTTAACAACCTTGAAATCGAAAAGAGATATTTAACCCATTTAGTGATGAAATTCTGGCATTGTATTTTAAAGAACAATTTAGAAAACGACAAAGCTGTAACAAAGTATTTCGATCAGGTTTTTAATTTCTATTATAAAGTGTAATTAGAATATTTTTAACGAACAATTTCCATTGCTAATTTAAAAGATGGTCTGTCTTCTGAACATTCGGGAAGATATGAGCAAATTAGGATATGCAAAAAGAACTTTTTAGTATCTGGAATTTTTTTCTTATATTGAATGTTGAAAGATTTTATAATAGAAAAGTCAATGACAAAGCTATGCATCTACAACAAGAAAATATTATTAATCAAAATAATGTTTCTTGAGACCTCTTATTGACATTCATTCATCAGCTATAATCAGTATTCTTAATTTATTCATTGATTTTGGAGAATTACAGAATGCTAAAAATTATTTGAAATTAGTTCTAGGACAAATTAAGTGTGCAAAAGAAAATTTAGACTTTAATCCTGTTGCGAATAACAGTATTGAAAATGTGATTAGATTCACTGTTACCGGTGTCAAACCGGTCTATTTTTCGGATAGTACTTCTCCTATTCTTATGATTATAATGAAATATCTTACTTTATTGGATATGGAAGAAGAATACGTTGTCATGAAAGAATTTATTCTTGTAAATAAAATTGATTTAGGATTATTTGTACCTTACCATTGCATAAATTCGGCTTCTAACCATTTAATCTCTGCTAAGGAGAATGACTTGGAAGTACAATTGTTTTCAAAATCCTTTCGGCATCGTTACCAATCAGAAACAAGACTGAAAAAAAACTTTGATAAAAATTTAAATTTTGAAGAAGTTAAAATAAAGATCGTTTATAAGGAAACAGAATTTGAGTATAATTATCGAAGCTATCAAGCAGGATACCCTTTCTTAAAAGATTTGGCTCATAATTATTTCAAAGCACCTTTCTTTCCTGATAAATAGAGGGATTTAATTATATAGTAAAAACATCACTGGCAATCAATAGGTCTCCCACCGGTCGTTCTCTTTGTTCGGCTTGGCATCTCCAAGCGATCGTCGGCAGAAAAAGCCTCCCCCCCCGATTACGCAAACACTATGCAGCACAATAAGAATAGCAGCTTGAAAACACGCCGTTGTTTTCATTACGGCGCTTTGTTGCTCATTTTTAAATGTTTTCTGGTAGTTATGATAATGATTTTGATTTAAGATATTCAACATTGCATGACAAGTACATTATCATTCAATGTTGAATAGTATTAAGATTACAAATCGCTTTTATCTAACTTAAATAAAGAAAAATGGTCAAATCAACTTTTAGTTTAAATAAGTTATTTTATTATGATTTTTTTTACTGATTTATTTTTTCCATTTTGAATTTTTACAAAATAAATTCCCGCTGTTATAGTATTGACTTGAAATTCTTGATTAAACATACCTGAATTTTGAAATATTTTGTTGTAAATATTCCTTCCAATGACATCATTAACAATAACTTCAATTACGTCATTTGTTTCTGGCTTAAACGATATTTTGAAACTACCATTATTTGGGTTTGGATATAGTACAAAATTTTCAAATTCGAAATCATTTGTTGCTAAATTCGTTGCAATTGCAAACTTTGTAGTATTGACTGCATAAAATATATTACCAACAGATTGCACCATTAATCTACAATCCAACGAATTAATAGTGTTTGGAATTGTAATCACTTGCAAACCATCGTTGGGTGTATTTGCCAGAAGTGTGGTTGTAAATGTTAATCCTTTATCTGTTGATAATAATATATTTACCAACGAAGTATTTATATTATTGGCTGTTGTTCCTGCTACATCCCATGTAATGGTTTGCGATGAGTTTCCCGCCCACGTTATTCCGGTTGTGTTTTGTGATGTTATTACAAATGGCCCTGCGTTGGCATTTACTGTCAGTATCATATCATCGCGTCTCACATTTGAACCCCGAATAACGGCATTGTCTCGAACAGTTACTGCAAAATTCTGTACTCGAGACACACTCGAAAGACGTTCCATTCTAGTGTTTAATTCTCCTGCAATAACTTTTTCAAGTTTAGGCATGTATCGATTGGGAGAAGCTGTAGGTTGGTTAAATTTAAAATTTGGTCCAGAGGTAGCCGTTGCGCTAGTTTCAGGTTGTACACCAGTATCTAAACCTTCCCATGAATACGTGTAACCTTCTGCATTTGAATTAGTAACTGCGGCTTTCAAAACGTAAGGTGTATCTTTTGGAATAGTGTAATCTGGACCAGCATTAACAACTGGTGGCGGCGTGCTTATAGTCATTAAAGTACCAGTATTTGATTCAGCCATAGCATCTTGCATTTCATTTATACTTGCCGTGTGATAATATGGATCGGAAATAGGTTGCCATCCATCTGAATCAACTGCTAATCCAGCGCATAACCTATTATAAGATAAATAAGTATTGCCTGCGTAAGGTTCTATTTGTATTGTACTATCTAAATTCTTACAGTCACTATTAGAATAGGTGTGATTCGCTCCTAAAACATGCCCCATTTCGTGAGCGAAATTGTTACTAAATTTGTCGTTATTTATACCTTGTTGTCCGTCATATTCGGTTACTCCGCGGGTTTTTGTGTCGCTATATCTAATTGCGCCAAGACTTGCTACTCCAGCACCACCTGTACCCAACACGTGTCCTATGTCAAAATTGGTAATACCAATAATTGGAGTAATTTGAACTGATTCTTCTAATAAGGTAAACTTATTTCCATTAGTAAAATTATCAGAGTCTACAAAAATTATGGCTTCTTGGTTGTCTACCAATTTCATTCGTACCGATAAGTCTCTCTCCCAATCACCATTTAATCGTGTAATCAAATGTGCCAATGATGCAATAACTACCGCTTTTTTCTGAGCTACTGTACCTGAACCCATTCCTGCTTGAGAAGCAATTGTATTCGAAAATTCGACAGTTGTAGCTACCGCTAATCTGTAAACTCGCAATTTTCCATCGGCAATTCTTTGGTTCGACTTTGGTAAATTTTTTAATTTATCGTAATTTAATTTATCTTTTTCATCAGCAAGACCGCATACAAAATCAGAGCTTTTTGCTGATGAATTTGAATTTCTATAATAAATTGAGTTACCTGGTGCTCTAAAATGTCTGTAAACAACGTAGTTAATGAGCGAATTGCTACGGTGCTTCTTTATTAAAAATGAGCCTACTTTACCAGAATTTGTTACTGCATCAAAGCCAAGTGGTGTAATACTAAATCGAATGGCTTGGGTTTTATCGTTAATCCCTTTTCCTATGTACGATTTTATATTCGGATACTTGTTTGCCAAAGATTGTTCCATTATAGCTACTTCAAAGATTTTGTAACTATCTTGACCGCCATCAGGATTTGGAAAGCTTACAATCACGTTAGAATCTGTGGCAGAATCCATTGGTGCCATTGATAGTTGAGTGCTTAAAACAGAAAGATCTAAAGTAAAAACCTTGTAGCCAGTTCGAGGCATATCTGAGAAAGGAAAAGCTGGCAGTTGATTAACTTGAGTTTGTGTCATGACCGTCCAAGGTGAGGTTTGACTTAAAGCATTTAATATGGAGAGCAATAGTATTGAAAACAGTAATAGTTTTTTCATAATTTATTTTTTAGTTTGGGGATGTTTTTAAAAGATTTATGGCCTCCTGACCATTTAAAAGTCCTGAACTAGCAGGATGTTTTTTAGTTGCAATTGATAACCGTTCATTAAACGTACCCTAATTAGTTCCTATATAGATAGCTTGTACTTGAGGAGTCCACAATGCAACATCTGCATTTGTTGCATTACAAGCATCATTCAAAATATCAATTTTATTTTGTGCCATTTCCCGCAAGAATCGCCTGTCTGGCGAGTTTGAATCAACTTCTGTAAAATAAACCGCAACTGGTATAATAATTTTTGCATTGGTACTTCTAGCCAATTCACTTTGTGAATTTTGAAGTTTTGCAAATTCAATTTCAAATCTATTTTGAAAATCAAAGTGTTTTTGTTTTGCTATTGGGTCATTCATCATTTTTTGTATGTGCATATCGGTTCCGCAAGTTCTTTGTTGTGAAAATCCCAATTAAAATAGGAGTAAAACGATGATTAATTTTAATTTCATATTTTGACTATTAATTGGTTGATAATTCTGCTTTATTTTTTTGACTTTTTGTAAAAATCTCTTTTATTCTACAATAATTCTTTTCACCATTTTATTTTCACCGTTCTGTATATTTATAAAATATACTCCCGATGAAGCAGTCTTTATTTGTAATTCTTGATCAAACATACTAGAATTTTGAAATGTTTTATTATAAATTTTTCTTCCACTAATATCGTGAACTACTATTTCAATATCGTCGTTTATCTCGCTTGTAAACGATATTTTGAAACTTCCGTTATTTGGATTTGGATACAATGCGAAATCTTTAAACTCAAAATCTTCACTACTTAAAACATTTGTATTAAATTGATTGGCAACTGTGTTGTAATAGGCTTTCATTCTAACGACCTGCCCTGTTGTAAACATCCATCTATTACCATCTAATGTATAGTCCATAAAATTCATTGTTAGTGCTTTAGTTCCAGGCACACAACCAGGTATAGAACCAAGTACGGGACCCCAATCTCTGGTCATTAAACATTGTGGTGTGTCTTCAACATAGTCTGTGTTTGAAGGCAAACATACATCATCTCCCGGAGATTTTCCAAAAGTATGTTCTAAATTAAAGTAATGTCCCACTTCATGCAATAATGTTTGTCCTAAATGCCATCCATTGGTAGGTACATGTCCAGGACATCCGTCGCCACTGCCGAAACAAATATTCTTTATAACAACCACATTACCCTCATTTGGAGTTCCTCCTGTATAATATCCTGCATAATTAGTATCTCTAACAACAATATTCAAACAACCTCTCCAATTAATGTCTCTAATTGCGCCGTTAAGAAAACTAGTTCCAAATGTTATTGCTGACTGTCCGTTGGTCAGACCTGTTCCAGCAGGATGGTTTCTGGTTGCTAAAACAAACTTCATATTTGAATTACCCACAGTAGTTCCTGGATAAAAAGCTTGCACTTGCGGAGTCCACAAAGATAGAGCAGGGTTTGTTGCGGTAAAAGCAGCATTTAAAATATCGAGCTGATTTTGCACCAATTGTATCAAACAAGCTTTATTGGGTGAATTTGCAGCAATTTCGGGAAAGTGAACCGCCACAGGGATGAAAGTAATTGCGTTGGTACTTCTAGCCGATTCATTTTGTGAATTTTGAAGTTTTGCTAATTCTATATTAAATCTTTTTTGAAAATCTAAATGTTTTTGTTTTGCTATTGGATCCGACATGATTTTTTGCATTTGCGCATCGGTTCCGCAAGTTCTTTGTTGTGAAAACCCTAATTGAAATAGTAGTAAAGCGATGATTAATTTTAATTTCATAATTTGATTAAAAATTGGTTGACAATTCTGCTTTATTTTTTTGACTTTTGGTAAAAATCTTTTTATTCTACAATAATTCTTTTCACCATTTTATTTTCACCGTTCTGTATCTTTACAAAATATACTCCCGATGAAGCAGTCTTTATTTGTGATTCTTGATCAAACATACCAGAATTTTGAAATGTTTTATTATAAATATTTTTTCCACTGACGTCATAAATTGTGATTTTAATTTCGTCGTTAGTTTCTGGTTTAAACGATATTTTGAAACTTCCATTATTAGGGTTTGGATATAGTACAAAATTTTCAAATTCGAAATCATTTGTTGCTAAATTTGGTGCAATTGCAAACTTTATAGTATTTACTGCATAAAATAAATTACCAACAGATTGTACCATTAATCTGCAATCTAATGCATTGATGTTATTAGGAACTGAAATAATTTGTGTACCATCATTTGGAGTATTTGCCAGCAGTGTTGTTGTAAAAGTTAACCCTTTATCTGTTGAAAGTAGTATGTTGACTAATGAAGTATTAATGTTGTTTGCTGTAGTTCCTGCCACATTCCATGTAATGGTTTGCGATGAATTTCCTGCCCAAGTTATTCCAGCACTGTTTTGGGATATTACCTCAAAAGGTCCCGCATCGGCATTAACAGTAAGTTTCATATCATCTCGTCGAATATGTGAACCCTGAATCATTGAGTTATCACGTACAATAACAGTAAAATTTTGTATTCTTGAAACGCTCGAAAGACGTTCATTTTTACTACTTAAATTTCCAGTAAGTACTTTTGCAAGTTTTGGCATATAACGAATCGGTTCGTTTGTAGGTTTAAAAAATTTAAAATTTGGTCCAGTTGTAGCGGTCGCACTAGTTTCTGCTTGAATACCCGTATCAGTGTTTTCCCAAGAATAAGTATAACCATCTGAATTTGAATTAGAAACCGTAGCTTTTAGCATATATGGTGTATCTTTGGGAATTGTGTAATCAAGTCCGGCATTTACAACAGGTGGGGTACTATTTAAAAGTATATAAGTACCACTGGTAGCTTGTGATAGAAGATTTTGCATCTCTTTGATACTTTCTGAATGATAGAAGGGATCATTAACAGGTTGCCAAACATCAAACAATGATGCTAAGTTTGTTGGTTGCAAACTACTGCATTTTCTGTTATATGACATAATCGTAACCCCAGCATACGGCTCTATTTGCGAACTACCACTAACATTTTGACAGTCAGAAGCAGAATAGGTATGGTTCGCTCCAAAAAAATGTCCCATTTCATGAGTAATACTATTCACAAATACGGCACCTGTTATTCCCTCTGTTCCATATTCAGCGACAACTCGTGTTTTTTGATTGTCCTGAAGAATACCCTGACTTGCTATACCACCACCACCAGTGCCAAGTACAAGTCCAATATCAAAATTAATATTTCCTATAATGGGTGTAATTTGGGTCGACTCATCTATCAGAGTGTACATATTTCCGTTGGTAAAATTATCAGTCTCAATAAAAATGAGTAATTCTTGGTTTGCTACTAATTTCATACGTACTGACAAATCTCTTTCCCAGTCACAATTTAAGCGTGTTACTAGCTGAACTAAACCCGCAATAATTGCGGATTTTTTTTGAGAAGTTGTACTAGCATTCATACCTAATTGGTCTATAATTTTTGACGAAAACTCAACTGTTGTTGCTATTGCCAACCGAAAAACTCTCAATTTATCCACCGTATTTATTTGATTTGACTTATGTTGTTGATGTGCTTTGTTGTTAATTATTTTTTTACTAATATTTTCAACACCACACACAAAGTCTGTTTTTATTGATGACGGAATTGAATTTCTATAGACAGGATTAATTGCTGATTGAGAATGTTTATATATAATATAAGTGCTAAACAAATTACTTCGGTATTTTTTTATAAAAAACGAATCTACTTTTCCTGAATAAGTTACGGCATCAAATCCGATTGTTGTTAAACTAAACCGTATAGTTTGAGTTTTATCTTTGATTGATTTACCTATATAAGATTTATTATTTGGAAAATTGTTCTGCAATGTTTGTTCCATTACTGAAACCTCAAAAATTTTGTAATCATCTTGCCCTCCTTCAGGATTTGGGAATTTCAGAATTACATTTGAATTTGTTGCACTATCCATCGGTGCATCTGATAATTGGGTTGCCAACAAGGCTAAATCTAATGTAAAAACTTTATAATTAAAAGGCATAAAACCTGAACCAGAGGGATATACCGGCAGCAGTGCAATTTGACTTTGTGTCATAACAATCCAAGGGGAGGTTTGTCCGATAGAACTTCCGATAGAAAGCAGTAATGTAGTTAGTAATAATAATTTTTTCATTTTTTTTATTAATGTGGTTAATATTGCGCCAAGTTACTTTTAAATTTTTTAATCATGAAAATAGAATAATTAAATAATTCGTAAAAACACTTAATTAAATATTTTATACTTAAAAATAATTATTGAATTAAATTAATTAAAAAATTGAAAATCAATATATTGAATCATTATTTTAAGCTCTCAAAAAAAGTTAATATAGGTATTAAATGTTCGATTGTAGTCCCGCTCAGTCCACAAAAACCTCATAATCTTTTGATTATGAGGTTTTTTTTAGTTGACAATGCAGTTGATTTTATTAGTATTTGTAAATCATATTGTTTTTATTGCTACCCCTATTTTGCTCGTTTGCAACGAGTACCTACTTACTTAATTATCAAAAATAAAGCGTTTGCAACGCGGTTTATTTAGACAGATTACCATAAAGGTTCAACATTTACGTTACAAAAAACAGTATTTTCTTCTTCATAATTTCTATAGCTGCTCTTTACATAATCTCTTTCATGAAATACAATTTCCGCTTCAACTGGATTATAATTGAGGTAATTTACTCGTTGTTCCATCTTTTCCAAAGTATCTAAAATAACGGGATGAAACCCATCTTTCTATAATTTATAATTTGTTGCTCTTCCTGATTTTTGAGGTTCAAAACTAAATTTTTTTTAATAATCATTCTCTTCTGCTTTAGGAATGTTCTTGAATTGCTTTAATTAATTTTTTTGAGATATACTTCTTAAAATCACGTGTTACATTTTGCAATTCCCCTTCAAATGCAATACCTATTAAATGAATATGGCTTGTCATATAGACATAGGCGTAGATGCGCTTTTAAAAATTGGTGCTCAAAAAGCATCGGCTGTGGCCAATGGTGTACTAGCCAAGGTGCGCAAAAAACAAGGATTCAAAATATAATTACCTATGTGAAATAACCGCGGATTCGCAGATTATAGTAATATTTAATCTGCTAATCTGCGATACAATACAATTTAAAATGTCGCGAAGTCAGAGACATTCGCGCAGCAACCCGCAATCTTTAAGTACGTTTTTTTAAGGAGACTTCGAGCAGCGGGGTATTATGAACGAAAAAAAGGAGAAGGTAAAAATGCGATGCTAGTTTTAAACAATGTAAAATGTAAAATTATTGGTCGCGTTTTTTCAGTAATTAACAGACAAACTCCATACATAAACACATATAAATTTGCCTGTTAATTTTTAAAACATCACTTGTTTTTTATCATAGAATGCGCGATCAATATCGAGAATACTCGTCATATCCGAGCCATCGGGATTCGCAGATTATAGTAATATTTAATCTGCGAATCTGCGCTTCATTACGATTTAAAATGGCGCGAAGTCAGAGACATTCGCGCAGCAACCCGCCGTCTTTAAGTACATTTTTTGTGAATACTTCGAGCAGCTGAGACTTTGACACGTTTACGGTCTTTAAGCACTTTTAAAAAAAACGCAAAAGTCATGAGACTTTGCGGAGCGGGGTAAAGGCGGAATTGCAATCCGTGCCCACAACGATAACCCAAAGCCATAATTCATGCCTACAAAGCAAATCTAAACCAAAAGAAATAAATTAAAGCGATGTGATTGTTTTATTTGTAGCTTTTATTGTATTTTTAGATAAAAAAAATGTCAACAAAATATAAAGCAACAACAGATCAGGCATATTTTATAACTAATACAACAGTAGGTTGGGTTGATATATTTACGCGACTCAACCAAAAGTACAATATTGTTAATGCTTTGCAATATTGTCAGGAGAAAAAAGGACTTGAGATTTATGCGTATTGCATTATGCACAGTCATATCCATTTAATGTGTAAAGCCACAAGTGGTTTTATTTTATCTGATGTCATGCGTGATTTTAAAAAATTCACTTCCAAGAAAATTATTCAAACTATTATAGAAGAACCAGAGAGTCGCAGGGAGTGGCTTTTGGCTTATTTTGAAAAAGCGTGCGCGCATCTAAAGAGAGACCAAAGCTATAAAGTATGCTTCGCCAATTCGCACTTTCAGGCTCGGGTGGCAAGACGGCTATCACGCTGAAATAATTGAAACCAATTGGTTCATAAAACAAAAAGTGAATTATATACACAACAATCCTGTAAAAGAGAAAGTAGTTAGCTCACTAGAGGATTATTATTTTAGTTCTGCTAGAAATTATGCGGGCTTAGACAATGATTTAGATGTTGTAATGTTGGACTTATTTTAGATTGTTGATGCACGGTGTGGGCACGGAATGCAATTCCGCGCGATCAATATCGAGAATGCTCGTCATATCCGAGCCATCGGGGTTGACTTTGATTGTGGGTACGGAATGCAATTCCGCGCTATCGTATGCAAAGTTGGAGAGACATTTCGCCAGCTGGAAATTTCAAAAAAAAAAAGCAACAATTTTACTTGTTGCTTTTTTGTTTTTAATTGTATTATTTGACTTTGATTGTAGGCACGGGATGCAATTCCGCGCTATCGGGGTATAATGTTCTATAAATCGTTAGCAGTTTCTTCATGCAAGCCATTTATAAATTCTTCAAAACTATTAGCTATTTTACGTAAAGGTTCATCATCTCCTAAACCAACTAAATCATAATAAATTACTCCTTCATCATTACTTCCAATTGAGACATAGAAAGGTCTACCTCCAGGATCAGTAGCAAATGGTATTAAATCATTTCTTCCTATGCCCTCATCTTCGTCTCGCACTGCTGGTAAAATTAACTCAACTGAAGCATTCCGATTTTTGAGTAATGGAAGAAATGAATTTATAATATAATCAACTTTATTATAGTATTTGTACTCTTTAGTTGATGCTCCATTATATTTCACAAAAAAATCTTTTAAATAATTCGGTAAAACAATATTGTTTGCTAGTTCAAAATACTCTATTTCATCTTTATTCACTGGAATAAATGAACTGTCAATTGTTAAATGTCTCATTATATATCATTTTGTTTATTAGTAACCACTTCCATTAAACGTTTTATATTGTGCTACACCACCCGAATGTCCCATTCCTACTACTTTTGTATGAGCTGACTGATCAACTAATTGTACAGAAACTTTACCAGTTATAGGATTAAAATCATCTAAATGATGCCAAGTAAATTGAACCTCTCCTAATTTAGGAGCTTTATATCCAAAGCTCGAAAATCCTGCTGCTTCATTGGCAGCTTTAAAGTCTTTTGCCATATCTCCAGTCATGGTAATTTCGACAACATTATTTTGTCCTGACTGTAGGGAATTTTTAGGATATAGGTATTTACCTCCTTTGGTAGTATAATCCGGAGCTAACATTCCTTTACTCAAATCAACATCAATATCTGTATTTGCAGTTGGTTTATATGATGGTGCATATTCCTTTACTACAACTTGTCCATTCTTATTGATTTCAATACTTAAAACTCTGTTTGAATTTGTTCCTCTTTCTGTTTGCACCAATAATCTCCCATTGGTATCAGTGGTAGTTTTTAATACTGCTTTACTTCCAATTGACGTTTCTAATTTCACGAAGATCTTCGCTTCTGCATTCGCACCAGTTAAAACAGTTCCTGCTTCATTAACAAAACTTAAACTTTTGCCACTTGTCCAAGCCTTTAATTCAGTTGCTCCTTGTTGTGTAAGCTTTGTAATTAAGCTATTTGGAACGAGACTCCCCGCCCCATTAACACCATCTCCAAGTCTTAAATATTCGACTCCTTCAGGAGCATTGCCTTTAGTATAATTACTACCTTTTGCTCCTTTAGTACCTCTGTTGTAAAGATAAAAATCTTTTTCAGAAAAAACATCACCGTTTTTATTTATTTCTACCCAACCATCACTGGCATAAAATGGTTTTTTTGTTTCAATTGAGAGGGCTATTGCTGCTGCTTCATCGTTACAGGACAATAATCTTGCTGTCTTGCCAGTAGGTGCATTGTCTAGGATGCTAATTATTTCTTTACTGCTTTTTTCTTGTACTACACCTTCAACAACTACATAAAATTTATTACCCTTTGCATGAATAATAATGTCTAAATAATTATCCGTGCTTTTAAAAGCAAATTTTGTGTAGTTTATGGTGTTTTTTATTCCAAGCTTGATGGCTGCAATATTTTTATATTTACCAATATCTTGTAGCGCTAATTTTAAAGAAGTAACAAATTCAGGCTTCAAAAATTTGCCTGTACTTTTAAGATACGATATGCTTCGCATTCTCTGCACAAGTCCGCCTAATGTTTTTGCAAGCTCTGGAGCGTTTACTAGTCCATCTACCATCATTATGCTGTTATAGACTAGATCCCATTTTTCATATAATTCTTTATTTCTTTGATATTGTTCAAAGGTGACATCATCCTTAGACATCATCATCAATTCGTCAAGAACCGCTGCTTCGCCACCTAATATAGCTATTGCAGCAACTACACTTGTCCCTCCTGATGGTACCGCAGCGACTATTGCACCTATTACCGCAGCACCATTACCAACATGGCGCCAAATACGGGCTTTTTTATGCTCTGCTATTGCTTTTTCTATACAAAATCCCCATATTGCTGGCATTACAATAACCTTGTCTTTCTGTAAGCCTAATTCGTTATTATCAATACCTATCAAGAAAATAGTAGCTTCAAATGGATCTGCTGTGGGATTATCATAAAGAGACGGAAAGGTCATATCATCAATCCCTTTGCCTTTAAAATATTCAGAGTATGACTCTTTAAGATTAATTGTTCCGTTTGAATTAAATGTTATTGGCAATTTGCTGAGTACTGTATATTGTGCATTCAACTGGTCTTTATCACTTGTGATAGACTCATTAGGTTTTAGCCCAATGATATACGGCATGAGAGAAGAAGGGTAACGGAGTGTTTCACCTAAAACTTCTAGCGCTCTTGTGGTATTAGCTACATTTGGATTTGCCATAAAGGCAATACTTACTTCGTCTATAAATGGATGTGTAACTTCGTCAAAGTCACATTCACCAAGCATTTTTATTAATAACGCGTAATTATTCTTTTTGACAATATTGATAATCTCTCTTTGAAAGTCATTATTTTCTACACCGGTACTTGTTAGTTGAGCAATGGCTCTTCCTACATCATATTGATCTCCTGCATTAAAAACATTTGAAACGAAGTTTTTAGTATCGCCTATTTCCCTGTTCATTGCCTCTAAAGCAGTTTTGCTTTTTGCGTCTTCTATATTTCCAAGATAGGGAAGCAAAGCATTAATCATAGACACTCTTTCGGATGTTTTTATTGCTTCTAGACATTCTTTTACGGCTCTATTTACTCTAAAAGCAATAGAACCAGGGTTGTCTATTTTTATTTCTGCAATTAGACTACAATCTATGGTGCCTCCGTTTACTGCTACTTCATTTAGCAATATTTTACTGCAATTACTGGCTGTTTTTGGTACTTCAGCAGGAAGAATTGTTAAAACAGGATTTAATAAATTAGGTTTTTTTCTTATAGCTAGATAGTAATTACAAGAGTTTGCAGCTTGTTGAATTAACAATCTATAGCTTTGTTCCTCAAAAATTTTACTAAAGGCATTAGTATAAGCAATATCAGAACCTTTTTCATAAAATGCTTCGGTAGTTTTTTTAGAATCAAACCCAAATTCATATTCTTTTCCATTTATGGTAAATGCATATAAAGTACCATTTGGATGACCTCCATTATTGATGTGATTAACGTTTATTATATCTGAATCCTTTTTACCATCATTTGTTTGAAACCTAAATGATTTATGATTTGGCATTATATAGTTAAATCCTTCTGCAATCTGAGCCCCCGCACTACTTCCTTGAGTAAACTGATACAACTGCAATCCTGGTGCGTGCGTGATTTCCCAATCATTATGATTGAGTGTAGTACCATCACCATAATCCATAAGTAGATCTGTGCTCCCTTTAGAAGTTCCATATTGTTTAAAAGGATGTTGTAGCCCAAATACACCATGACCCAACTCATGCGCGAGTGTTTTATTTCTACCATCAAATACAAAACCAAATTGTCGTTTCAAGGGCATAAACCCTGCATCCTTCTTTACTGTTCCTTCCTTAGTGTAGAGCATGTAGTAGGTATCAGTGGCGTACTCTGCGCCGAGCTCCGTTTTTAAAGCCATGGTTATGGCTTGTTGTTCAGCGGTGTAGGTGTTCAATAAGTCACTGTTGCCCGTTTCAATTGTATCTTCCCAAAATTGGTTTAAGAAAACGGGGATAGTATTGACATTAAACGTTATTCCTGTAGGTTCATAAATTTGATTTAGCGTACTGGCTGCATCTTCTGGTATTGCAGCTCCATTAACGCTTACTAAAGTTACATTAACTTTTTTATGGGTTAAATGCCATAAATTAAAAGTACCAGCTATGTCGTATTTAGGACTGTTTTTGCTATCCGTGGGTTTGACTGTGGTAGCAGCTGCTGGTTGTGCACTGCCGGTAGTATTTTGCTGTACAGCAGGTGTAGGTCTTACTGCCGCAATAACGGTTTCTTTGGCGTAGTCTAAAGTACGTTTTAGTTTTAAAATAGCTGTATTTTCGTTCCAATTACTTTTTATTAAAGTACCATTTTGGGTTTTGAATACGATATCATCTTTCGTTTTTCCGTTTTTAAAATCTACCGTGGCTATAATAACATCTGTGGAGTCTAGACTATTAGAAATGGCTTTGAAAGGAATGCTATACGTGCCACCGCTCTTTTGAGGAATTGATTTGTAGCTTTTGCTTAGTTTACCATTTTGTGTGGTAGGTGCTGTATCAAAAGCATATTTTCCGTCGCCTTTTGTGAAAACAACGCTCACATCTGTTGAAGAAATTTGTTTTACAACACCGCCTGCACCCATACCATTTGTGTTTGCAGCCGTAGGAACTCCGCCGGGCGCCAATTGTCCTGATGGTTTTATAGGTCCAGCTGGAGCATTGGCAGGAATTGTATATTGTGTACCATCTTTATCAGTAATAACAATATCATTAACTGTTTTATCTAGTACAGTAACTACTCCTGTGGTACTAGTAATTGTTATGGTGCCGTCTTGATTTTTTATAACGGTTTCAATGATAAAATCAATTTCATAATTGACTACGTTGCCCGCATCTCCAAAAACTTCGTTAAATGCAGGGTCAAGATCAATCATACTTTTCCACTCGGGGTCATAACTTGCTATAATGGAGCCCGATATGAGTTTAAAATCAGTGTTTACACCAATATCACTAAAGCTAACGGCGATGCGGGTATACTTTCCTATATTTGTGGAATAATCCGGTACCATTCCCGCTAGAGCATTAGCCTTGTCACTTACTAATGCTGCAGTGCTTTTAATTTGATCTGTAACCGCTTTCGTGGGGTCATTTATTGTTTGACCCGTTATGTGTTCTACTTTAGTTACTACATTATTAACTTGGGTTGCACCGTGGTTTGCAAGTGCAGTAGCTACTGTGGCAGCATCTGTTACGATACCTGCAGCTTTTTTTGGAATTTCTCCAAGGTTATCTGCAGCGTCAATTAGTTTTCTATATCTTTCTAAGAGCGGTAGTGTTACATAGCCCTCACCGCTAAATCTGCCGTTACCACCTGTGGCTTCAATCACTACAATAGGGAAATCACCCGCTTTGATCACATCATTTGGGACCAAATTGTCTAACGGACTTAGGTTACTTAAATCAACTGGATCTGGTATAATACCGCAGGTTACAAGGGCAATTTCGTCTTGAGCCAAGGTGGTAAATTCTTGTATGCTGCTGTGTATGTATTTCCCTTTTTCGCAAGAGGCTCCTACGGTATATTCATAGGTGGTGTTTGGTTTTAAATTGGCTAAAGTGGCATACTCGCGCGGGGTTTCAAGAGGATACCATTGTGAGTCGGCATTTTTTTCGCGGTAGTTTACTTGGTAATCAAAATTATCAAGGGCGCCGCTCCACGTTATTTTGGCTTGGTCTTGGCTTACACCTTCAGTGGATATTAGTAAAGGTGGCGTGCAATATACTTCATACGTAAAAGCAAAGATTTCGCTATAACCATTGTTCTTGAATACTCCAATCTCTTCGGCGCCCACAAGCGCTTTGGCTTTTATGCGCCATGCGTAGCGTTTACCGATAATCAATTGCGGTTCTGCCACACCATATTGCAGCGTGGTAGCTTTAGTGGTGGTGGTATAAATAGGTTTAGAGTAAGCAAAAGCGTTTTGAACTGGAGTGTATTGATCCCAAATTTCAATCAAATCAAACTGATATTCTACATTGCTCACATTGATTTGTCTAGGTGTCCAGCTAAAAAGAATGTTTTGGATGTTTTGCTGAATGATGCTAACTTGGTTCAAAGGCAAATTGAGTAACGGTGACTCGTTCTGGAAAATAATAACCGTTACAGTACTTTTTCTGGATAGTTTTTGTCCGGTAGCTACATCATACACTTCTACCGCTAAGGTATAAATACCCTCGGGCATAGCTTGTGCATATTGATTTGGTGTTATCCCCACTATGTTTTGAAACTCAAAATAGGGCGCTAAGTTCACATTGGTCAATTGCAATGGTACACCACCTTCTAGGAAAAGTGGTTGGGCACCTACCACAAAGTCATTATTCATAAATGAGATTCCGTTGCCTTGCCAATAGCATTTTAAGCGTACTTGTCTTCGTGCAATTGTTAAGTCGTTCAGCACAATTTGCATTTTTATGGGGCTATTGCTGGTGGTAGCATCAGCATAATTGCTCCAATAAATTGGCGAAGGTTGATTGATCTGGGTGCTTATAGTAACTGGAAAGGTTTGTGAAAAGCCCGTAATTCCTACTAGCAAAAGTAAAAAGATAAAAAAGCAGGTGTATTTTTTTAGCATTTTATTGGTGTATTGGTTGTCTATGCAGGGTTTGTTTTCAGTACGTGAGATGTAATTTTTTTTGCCCATTTTATTTCTGAAGGTATTTAATGTTAACATCATCATTACTTGTATTTTTTGAAGCTAAATCATGGTAAAAAGGAATTAGTTTCATTTCAATGGCACTTATGATTTCTTCGGATGTTTTTTTATTTTTTATCAATTCAAGTGTACTATCTATTATTTGAGAACTAAAAACTGAGACATACTTGTTTTCTTGAATAGCATTAGGTTTTGTTTTTGCGGCCAATGAAATTTCGTTGTACATCCAGCGGTGTCTTACTAATTTGTTTTTATTTTGTTCACTTTTTTTAAGCAGTACTACATAAGATTTATACCCGTTTTTATTGCTTATTTCTTCCTCTTTTTTGTCGTGAAATGGGTGCATGTTTATTCGACCCACTAGAGACAGGTATTCTTTTTCAAGGCTTTCATCCTTGTTTTTCATATCGTTTTCCAGCTTTGTATACGCTTGCATTAAGTACTCCTCATACTTAACACTGTTTTTAGTGCTCATATCTTGCGCCATTAAATAATCTAAGACTTTGTTTTTAAACTCTTTATCCGTCTCAGCTTGATTTATAGCTGAGAATAATTGTTTTAAATTAGATTGGTCCGCATTAGATAAAAGAGCTGTATCGGGCTGTTTAGTAGCCAATTGCTCTGTAATTTCGGATCTATTGCCTTGATACGTTTGGCCTTTATAAAGAATCCTTATAGCTGGCTTAGCAGAAACACTGTCTTTTTGCTCTTTCGTTTCGGCTGTTTTAGTAGGTTTCAGTTTAATTTTATCAAAAGAATAGGAATAAGATAATGTGGCCGTAATATCTTTGTTTTGAGCTGTTTTAGTATTGTTAAACAGGGAAATAGCATTGAAACTAAAATTGTGTTTTTCTTTATAAATATAAGATCCATTGAGTCTAAAATTAAAGACGTCATTTTGTTTCATGCCATTATTACTGCTTGTATTGTAGCTTATTGCGGCCGATGTATTTAGTTTTTTATCAAAAAAAAGTTTGTTTGCTGCAAGTGTTGGTCCTAGTATCAAGCTTCTACCATTATCTGTTATTCCTAGTGTATTATTTACAGATGCAGTAAGATTTAAAGCCCTTTGAGGGAGTCCCACTAAATAGGAAATAGCGTTATTGTAATACGTTGTTGCGCCACCAGCAATGGTTTTTCCTTGTTGTTGATTTATGGCGTCTTGCATGCTAAAATTAGCATTAAAGGTGTGTTTAATTTTCTTTGTATTTTTTAATAAATAATTTACAGACAATGAGGCGCTTTTATTGACTTGTCGAAAATTAAGGGTATCGAGGTTCTCAAAGTTGGAAGTTTGATTAATAAAGTCAAATTGATTGCGACTATTAGTAAAAGACTGAAAATTGGAGTAATTAGCGTTTAAGTTTAATTTCTGATTTACCTTAACATCAGCAGTCACAGATGATACCAATCGTTTCATCTGACTTTGTTTTTGTTTGTCTAAATTGTCTTTTTGTAACCCAAAATTCATGGCAAGGTTTACTTTGTTTTTTAATACGGTTTGTGTAGCATTTACAGTTATGTTTTCTAAATCATTGTTAAAAAAATAACCTCCTAGGGTTCTGTAATTTGGATCGATACGCTCATATCCTAACCCTAAGGTTCCGTTACCAGCTGGGTAGGCTAGTTGTCCTCTAAAAGCATTATAATTTGCGGTTGTTGAATTAGGGTTTAAAAATAATGAGGCATTAATTTTTCTTGTAGCTCCTGTTTTTTCTCTGATGTCTTCGGTGACACTACTGGTGGCAACTTCAGTAGTAATTTGTACTTTTTTAAGGAGTTTAAATGCTGTTTCTAAACTTATGGCTGTGTTCTCTTTTGGTGTAACTCCTAATTCAAATGGAAACAATGGATTAATGGAATTAACTTGGTCTTTTGCTTTAAAAAATGTAAATCCAATGTTTACTTTTTCTAAAGCATATTGCGTTTTAAATCCGTAACCAAATCTTTTGTAGGTAGGAAGTAGATCCGGGAGGTTGCTGTTGTACTCATTGCTTCGTAATAATCGTCCGTACATGGCACTGATTTTGAACTTTCCTTGTGGGGTCAAATCAACACCAAACCCTGTGAACTGATGTCCACTTAAAGTATACGGAGAAAAACTCATACTGGCATCTCCTATATGTGCCGTAATCCATTTATATGATGGATGAATGCTTAATCGATTCATTAGCACAGGTTTCCCATACCCTAATTTTTGATTGGTATACGAGAAAGAAAACGGCAAATTGTATAAGCCCGCAATATTTAGATTGATATTACCATTTAGAAAATAATTAAAGGGATCACGGGTAGCACTACCAGCGTAAAAAATACTACTTGCTGATGCTCCTCCGCTTACGTTTATTAATTTGCTTTTACCTACTTGCTCAATATTAAAGTTTTGACCAAAACTTACTGCGCTTTTCAAAAAAAGTAGTACTATTATAATTCGATTCAAGTTCATTATTTTATTCGGTAAGACTTTAATAAATAAGGTCTTTTTATTATTTATAAATTTCGTAGGCTATTGAATAATTATTTTTCTCAATTTACTTCCCTGCTGAGATTCAATAAGAATGAAATAGACTCCTGGTATCATGCCATTCAAATTAAAATCAAAAATATACGTTTGTTTGCCGGTTTCTGATTTTGAAGCAATAATGCTATTGTTTATTAAACTGAATATTTTAACAGTAGCTGGCATTACTTTATCTAAGGTTACATCAACTGTAAAAATACCATTCGATGGGTTTGGATAGATTTTCAAATCAAAATTTTTCATAGTATCCGTGCTTTCTGGATCTTTGTATTCTCCGTCTATTATAAGTACATTCTTAGTTTGAAAAGCAGTACAATTTCCTTTTTTGCTCGTCATGGTTATTTGGTATTCTCCCGTTTTTGGAAAGCTTATTTCAGCGAAGTCTTTATTCTTTGTTTTGACTATTGCTTCCGCTGGTAAAATCCATTCTATACTGTCTGGTCGGGGATTACTGATATCAATAATAGTAAAAATCTCATTTGTAAACACTTGTGACGACATAGCAAATTCAGCGCTAATAGGAGTATTTTGGCTACTAATTGTAATGATATCTACAGCTTTACAACCTAATTTATTGGTGATTGTTAGGGTATAATTTGCAGGTTCTTTTAAGGTTACAATAGGTTTATTACTAGTGAATCCTTTATCTGATTGCCAAAAATACGTGGCTTTATCATCATTAATAGTAGCATTAATTGTCAAGGTTTGATCGAGACACAACGTCACATCTTCACCAAGATTTAACAGGTCCTTTGGAGGATTTTCAATTTTATACTCTTCTTTAATAACACATCCTTTTACATCCGTAATTGTTACAGAATAAGTACCTGCCTTTGCATTACTCAATTGGCTTGATTGTGCTCCTGTACTCCATATATAGGTGTATGGGCCCTTTCCTCCTGCCGTTGTCAATACAATGGTAGCATCATCTCCTTCAAAGCAGGTCGGTTTTTTTATTTGAGCTGCTGTTGTAATTGGCTGTGGAGCGGTAATCGTAATCTCATTGGTTACACGACAGCCATTTTTATCAGTAATAACAACACTATACTTCCCTGGCGGTACATTTTGTATGCTCGGGGTTTTATCTCCAGTGTTCCAGCTGTAATTGTATGCAGTTGTCCCGCCTGTTGGAGCCGTTGTAATGGTCCAGTCGTTAGCATCCCCGCACAACGTATAATCAGCAGATAATGTGTTTTTTAAAATATCTGGTTCCGTCATGGTTATACTTTTACTGGTCGCTTTATTGCCGTTAGAATCCGTTACAATCACATAATACGACCCTTTCCCGATGTTATTCAGAATAGTAGTTGTGGCTAATGCTGTTGCATTTCCGTCTGCAAACCATTGGTAGGTATAGTTTTCACCTGGTTTCAAGAACCCTCCTAAAGTGTTAGGTCTTAGACTTCCGTTGGCATCACCATTGCACAAAATGATATTTTGAACTGCCGCTGAGGTAATTAAAAGCGCAGGTTCTGTTACTTCGATTAGTAGGGAAGTAAGCTTACATCCTTTTGCGTCTGTCACATTTACAAAATACTTTCCTGCTGCAAGATTGTTGGCTGTAGCAGTATTGTCAATAGTTGTTGTTGAACCGTTTTTGTACCATTGGTAGCCATAGTTACCGTTTCCACCACTAGCTTCAACAGTAATAGAACCGTTAGCTAAACCAAATCCTGAAGCAGCTGTAACAATTGTTTTTGAATTGACTAAACTTATTGGAGCTAAGGGCTGCGCTATGCTAACCTCTAAATTTGGTACATTGCTGCATAAAATTCCATTTTTGTCTTTTATTTGAAAAGTGTACTTTCCAGCTTTAAGCCCTTCTTGAATTGTACTGTTTTTAGAAGTAAAAGAGATCCAATTCCCATAACTATCGTTTTCTGGTTTGAAACGATATTCAAAAGTATTGCTTCCTCCTGACGCTTTTAATGTTACACTTCCATTTTCTTCGCCAATACAGTTCACATCAACAACTGTATTACTTGTAAGAATCAATTCTGGTTCTGTGATTGTTACTGATGTACTGGTAGCTGTATTTCCGTTTTTGTCTATCACTTTTAAATAATAATTTCCAGCACCTACAAAAGGTGACGTAGGATTAGTCCCTATCATAAAATTGGAACTATCATACCATTCAAAGTTATAATTTGGCACACCTCCAGCAACAGTTGCTGTTAATTGGATACTTTTATCGCCATAACAATAAATTACTTGGTTTATTGGATTAATAAGAGTAGTAAGTTTTTCTGGTTGTGAAATCGTTATTAATTCTGACGTAATACTACAATTTTTTGAATCGGTGATTTCAACATAATATTTACCAGCTACTAGATTTATTGCTGAACTAGTTGATTGGTTGATGTCAATTTTATTTTCATTAAACCATTTATACACATAGTTTCCGTTACCACCATCTATAACCACAGCAATACTTCCGTTGCTTAGTCCAAAACCAGAAGTACTATTTGTATTTATTTTAGAAATGGTTAAGATAGAGGGTTGTTCTATCTTGGCTAGAGCTGTTGTTATTGCATTACATCCCTTAGAGTCTTTAACATATATTGTATAATCTCCCGTTGGAAGATTATTAATAATTGCGGTAGAACTTGCAGAGAAAGCAGTCCAATTAGTAGCATTTAAACTATACAAATAGGAGCCGCTACCACCCGTAACGTTTATAGAAATAGTACCATCATTAGCTCCGTTACAAGTTGAATTAGTCTTCAAAATACTTTTAATTTCTACTACATCAGGTTGAGTAATAATGATCGTATTACTTATCACTTCTAATTTAGCTGTATCTATACAACTAAACTTATACTCACCCGGGCCATAATTAGTTAAAGTTGTTCCGTTTTCTAGTGGTATAATTTCATTGTTTTTATACCATGTATAGGTTTTAATTCCTAGACCGCCTGTTACGAGTGCTTCAATATTTGCTCCCTCACCATTGCATATGATTTGCTTGGTTTGCTGAATTGAAGCTGCTAATACATTATTAGTTAAATCAATAATTTCTGTTTTAGTACATCCTGTATTATCAGTGACACTTACAGTATAAATATCTGTTGGTAATTGATTGATCAATAGAGATTTGTCCGAGACTACTTTTTCTAAAAGTGTATTTCCACTACTATTTTTAATACTGTATTTGTAATCATTTTGTCCACCTTTCATTACCACATTAATCGACCAGTTTGTTTCTGGTAAAATTGGTTTAGTTAATGTGAATTTTTCTTTATTAAAACCAAAATCTTCCGGTTCTGTAATTGTAAATGTGTTACTTTGAACACAATCATTACTATCTGTTACAGTTAAGGTGTAGGTTCCTGCTAATAAGTTTTCAATAGCTGAATCATTAACTTGAGATGAGGTGTTTTTATTTACGTTTAATAAAGTGTATTTGTAATTTGGTGTACCTCCACTTGTTTCAAAAATAATACTACCGTCGGCTTCGTTAGGACAGGTGGCATTATTCTTTTTGATTTCAACTAACGTTAGTGCCTTGTTAGGTTGTTCAATAACTACAGGTATTAAATCATTTAAATTTGAAGGAGTAGTATTTAAATTAAAATCAGTTACTTGAATGTAATAGGTGCCAGCAAATTTAGTGTCAAATTTTGCTTCTAAAGCTTTTTGGCTTTCTAATACATTTTTATTCCTATCAAAAAGGGTATAGGTATAAAAACCATTGTTGTCTTTTACACCACCTGTGGCTATGGCATTAATACTACCGTTTTGTTCACCAAAACATAAAACTTTAGTTATTAGAACTTTAAATTCTAAAAGTTTTGGTTCATTAATGGTGAAAGTTTTTTCAATAGAACAAATAAGATTTGCATCTGTTATGATTACTTTGTATGCACCCGGAGCTAAGTTACTAAGATTTTTATTGCTCTGATTATTTATAACGGTACCATTAAAAAACCATTGGTATTGATAAGTTGGTGTTCCTCCGCTAGGATTTACTTCAATTTTTCCATTGTTAATTTGATAACCTGTAGCATCTGTAGAAGTAAATGACTCAATTGCTAATTCATCTGTAGGTTCAGAGATTGATGTAGTTGCAACATTAACGCAATAAGCCGTTAAATTAGAATTATAGTTGCTATCTCTTATTTCAAGTGTGTAATTACCTTTAGAAAGGCTTTCAATTTTTGATGTATTACTTCCTATACTTGCAGTTTCTTTTTTCCAAATATAAGTATAAGGACCTGTGCCGCCAATTACAACTGCTTCTAGTGATCCGTCATTTCCATTATAACAAGAAACATTTTTTTGAATTAAGTTTACTACTATGGGAGCAGGTTGCTTAAAAGTAACAGGTATAGTATTTGAAATTATTCCAGCCACATCTGTAGCGGTTAGCTCATACTCCCCGTCTGCTATATTTTCAAACTTAGCTTTAGTTCCAACAATAGATTCAGTAATTCCTGTTGTTCTATTTTTTAATTTATACGTGTATGTTTTTTCAGATTGCTTTTGCTCAAATGTTGCTCCACCTGTGGCAGTTGCATCTAGAGATCCCGTTAATCCATTGCATTTTGCTTGTAGATGCGTTTCACTTACTATAGGTTTTGTTGGTTGTAAGACAGTAAATGATTTAGGCAATTCGCAACCCTTAGCATCAGTAATCACTACAGAATACTCACCCGCAGCAATGTTACTTAGGGTTGGACTATTAGTGCCAATTGTACTACCAGCATTATTTTTCCATACATAGTTGTAAGTTGGTGTGCTTCCATTTCCTGGGTCTATAGGTGTGCCGCCGTCTACGCTAATTTCTATTTTTCCTGTAGCGAGACCAAAACCTGTGGTTGGAATACTTATTTCACTTGCAATAAAAAGAGCTTTTTCGGGTGCTGAAATTTCAATATTTTGTTGGGCAGTTTGGCAACCATTTGCATCCGTCACTTTTACAATATAGCTGCCTTTTGCTAATCCAGAAATAATTCCGTTTTTAGTATCAATTGTTCCACCACTGCTAGTAATTGAGTATGGATTATTAGGATCGGTACTTTTTGTCCCTCCTGTTATTATAAGTTGAATGCTTCCATCAGAACCACCAAAGCAAGAAACGGGGGTTGGTGTTGTTGTAAAAGAAAGTTTTTTGGGCTCATCAATAAGCAAATTGTCTAAAATAGCAATACAGCTAGATGGTTTTATTGGATCATAATTAGCATCACGAACTTCAACAGAATATTTCCCTACCAAAAGATTACTTTGTTTTGGTGCATTGGTTCCTATGGGTTCATATATAGTTGTAGCACTATTGTATTTTTTCCAAATGTAAGTATAGGGAGAGCCAGTCGTAAATGCAGTTCCTCCTGAGACAGCAACGCTTAATATACCATCATTATCGCCATAACAATTCAGTAGTTTCTTTACACCGATTACTTTTTCTTCTATAATTACAATTGGTTTAGGTTCTGTAAGTTCCGTATAACCGATTGTTATAATACTTCCATTGCCATATTTAGTGTTTACATCCGTCGAAACATTTTGTTTTGAATCTTTTGCCACTACTTTATATTGACCCACTTCTAATCCATTGAAATTGGCGGTGTTTCCAACAATTGTTTGTTTTGATACATTGTTATGAAATAGTTCATAAGTGTATATTCTTTCATTTTGTTGCTGTGCTATCTCGGCACCACCCGTAGCAACCGCTGCAATCGAACCTAATTCAGCATTACATTGGGTATTGTTAGCAACAACATCCAGTTTTAAAATGGTTGGTTCTTTTATTTCAAAAGGAATTGGTGCTAAGGAACAACCCACTCCATCACTGTTTTTATCAGTAACTATTAGTGTATATTTACCAGCAGGTTTGTCTTTAATTTGGTTAGTTGTTTCAGAGGAAAGCAATTTACTGTTATCTACGGTACTTCCTTCATACCATTGATAAAAATAATTTCCCCATCCACCAATGTTTTTCGCAGTAATACTCCCATTAGTAAGCGCATACCCACTAACGTTTGTAATTACTGCGGCACTAAAACTAAATTGATCGTTTGGTTCCTTAATCTCAATTTCTTGTACTACAGTTGAACAATTATTATCGTCAAAAACCGATACCCTCCAAATGCCAGCTGAAAGCCCAGTTATTTTTTGATTGGGAATATCAATTAATGGTTTAGGACTAGAAACAATTGGTTCGCATGAAATTGTATAAATGGGTTTATTATTACTATCCGTTTGAAACGTTCCCCCACTGATATTTAATTGTATCGTTCCATCATTTGAATTTTTACAACTTACTTCAGTTTTTTTGGATTTGAATTTTAATTCAGTTGGCTCGCTAATGATAATGTTCTCTATTCCTTGGGAGCAATTATTAGTATTATTTAATTCAGTAGAGGTATAGACCTTGACAGAATAGTTTCCAGCACTAAGATTTGTTGGGTTTAAGTCATTATTCACGGTTATAGGGGCATTGTTTTTTTCCCATTTAAAGGTATAGTTTCCTATGCCACCGTTAGCACTAATTTTTATAGAACCATTGGTATCACCATTACATTGTAGGTTCTTAAAGCTACCTAACTCCTCTTTTACTACAATAGGACTTGCGGAGTCAACTGTAACATCAAATGGTGTCTCGCAAAATCCATCTGTAACTTTTACTTCATACGCTCCTTTTGTCAAGCCTGAAAGTGTTGAACTACTTGCTACAGTAGTAATATTACTCTTTAATTCCGCAAGGGGTTCCGTTTTTTTATACCATTTAAACGAATATTTCTTGTTTGAATTGTAGTTTGTAATTGCTATAGAGGCGGATCCGTCACTACCATCAAAGCATGTTACATTAGTTGCTGCTGTATTTGCCGTTATAATAGGATTAGACGATTCGGGTAGGTTGATTGTAGTCGATGCTGTATTATTTGAATCTGTTACTACAACTTTATAGTTACCTGCTTTTATGTTGTTTAAAGAATTGTTTTTTGAAAGTTCATCTCCCACCACTTGATCACCAATCAGCTTATACCAAGCATAGTTGATCGTTCCTTCACCACCTGAGGCTGCAGCAGTAAGGTTTGTTGTGCCCCCTTGACAGCTTATTGGCTGAGGTGTCGCAATTTTTACATTTAATGCTTTTAATATAATTTCATTACTGTTAACGAGACATCCTTCTGCTGTATCAACGCCTTTATCGATAACACTTACTTGGTAAGTACCATCGCCTAAGCCAAATACCCTACCTAATACGTCTCGTGTTGGTTGAGGATTCATTAGTTGTCCATCTTTTTTCCAAGAATAGGAAGAGTAGTTCCCGTAGCCACCACTTACCGCTAACTGCAAAATACCGTCATTATTGCCAGGTGACGGTTGTCTAGCTTTTGTTAGGGAAACGTTTACACCTTGGGGGGGTGTTTTAATTATAATTTCATTTTCAATGCGTAAACCATTGTTCTTATCACTTTCTATATTTCCAGTCGCTTGTTTATCAATAATGATGTATTCATAGGTTCCGGCTTGTAAACCTGTTCTTTCGGAATCAGTAAGGGTTGTATTGTTCCATTGTATAGTATTAGTTCCGCTACCGCCTTTAATGGTAAGAGTAATACTTCCGTTATTGCCACCAAAGCATTTTATGTTGCTTTGAACAACACTAACATTTAACTTATCATAAATAACAAAGGAATCACTTACACCTACTGTGCAGGTGGCATCTTTTATTGTTGCTCTATAAGTTCCATTAGGAAGGTTTGAAAGAATGACATTTCCATTGGCATCAATTGAAATGGTTGCGCTATTTGGCAAAGGATTCTCCCAAGTTAAAGTATATGGAGTATCACCGCTTATTTTATTCCCACCACTGATGGAGAAACTAATTTTTCCGTTAGGTGGAGATGAATTCGAGTTGTTTTCGGTTATTTTATTATTGATGGTAATAGTAGCAGGATTTGTAAAAGTTACAGTTCTTGCACCATCTACAGCTATTTCTGTTACAGTTGCTTGTGTTTGTGTTTGTGAATATCCCCAAAAGTTAATCAAAAACAATAGTAGTAGGAGTAAATATTTTTTCATAATAGGTGTTTAATATAGGATTATCTTTCAATACAAAATTTTGAATCAGCGACTTTTATGTTATATACACTTTTTGGATTTAGTAGTGGTATTGAAACTTTATTTGATTTCTCATCTGATGGGTTGAATTGTATTCTTTTAATTTTTGTTTCCCCATTAATTAATTCTGTAGTGCCTTCTAAGTCATCATAAAAATAGGGTGGGCTGCCGCCAATAGCCTCTATAATTAAATTAGTCGCTCCATTATTACATAAAGGATTATTGGCTGATACTGTGAATTCTAAATTAGTTGGAGATGATATTGTAAAGCTTTTTTGTGCTGGCTCACTCATAAGCTCGAAGTTTCCTATAATTTTTTTTGTTTGATACGTAAGAATATACTTTTCAGCATCTAAATTATTCCAAGTATAGGTTGTTGGAGTAGTCATCGAATCTTTAGGAATTCTTTTATTCCCATTTAAGACAGCACGACCATTTTCAAACATAAGAGTCATTTCATATTGCTCTTCATTTTGAAGTTCTCTCTCAAATGTGAAGGTAACAGATCCATCTTTCGAATAGGTGCAGCTAGTAAAATTGGGAGAAGATGTTGAGATAATTTTCGGAGCTTTTCTAGTAACATTGTATGAAATAATATTTGAATATACATTTTCTTCGGTAATAGACGGATCCGAATCAATGACTACTCTAAAGTCTATAAAACCAGTGTAATCTAATGGGATAAAATTTGCAGTTATAAATTCAAATTCTTCATTAAAAGAAGTACTAATATTCATTTTTTGAAATTGACTTCCATTAAGTTTGTACTCCCAATGAAACCTTTGTGTTCCAGTACAACCTGTTGTTTTTAATTTGATTTTATCTGTTAACACATTATTTACTCCTGGTGATGTAAGTACTTGATTACTGATCAATTCAAAATAGGGAGTATCTATTGACTGACCATTTTGATTTTTATTTGAAAAACCGACAGCTGATTGGCAATCTTTAGTTATCGTAACAACAAGAGAAGCTAATGATTCATAGATATTTGTTTGATCATAATCCGTGTAAGTCTCATAATCTAGTGTATATGAGCTTGGTTTTTTATCGAAAATTAAATAAGGCCCCACTTCTCGTATTGGACACAACCAAATACCATCATCCGATCTAATATCATAAGTAAAACTTGTTATAGCTCCCCCATAATAGGTTGTTGGCATACTATAATTGCTGCATCCCCCATAGTTAGTTTTCATTATATATAAAACCTGCGCTGTGGAGCTGGTAGTTGTTATTAAAACTAATAAAATAAGTAGTATTTTTCTTTTCATAAACATATTAATTAGTATCAATACAGTTATTGGCATCAGTAACTTTTATGGTATATACACTTTTTGTATTTAGTAGTGGTATTGAAACTTGATTTGATTTCTCATATGATGGGTTGAACTGTATTCTTTTAATTTTTGTTTCTCCATTAATAAATTCTGTAGTGCCTTCTAAGTCATCATAAAAATAGGGTGGGCTACCGCCAATAGCCTCTATAATTAAATTAGTCGCTCTATTATTACATAAAGGATTGTTGGCATATACAGTAAATTTTAGCTCAGGAGCGGGAGATATTGTAAAACTATTACGTAGTGCTGGACTGTTAGGATAAACCGTTGTGTCGACCGTTTTTGTCATATAGTAAGTGAGCTTGTAATTTGCAGCATCTAAATTATTCCAAGTGTACGTTGTTGGGGTAGTCATCGAATCTTTAGGAATTGTTTTATTCCCATTTAAGACAGCACGACCATTTTCATACAAAAGAGCCATTTCATATTGTTCACCATCTTGCAATTCTCTCTCAAATGTGAAGGTAACTGCACCGTCATTCGAATAAGAGCATTTAGTAAGATTAGGAGCTGAGGTTGATACGATTTTAGGAGTACATGGCGATATATCAAAAGGTAAAAAATTAGTAAATTGCGTACCAAATCCTGCTTGAAAATATACTTTTGTTTTATTTTCGAAGCCAGCCAATTCATTAATCTTAAATGATATTGATCTTTGAGCTTGAAAGTTAGTAGCAAAATCTTTCCAATCTTTACCATCAAAACTATACTGCCAATTCCAGCCGTTATTTAACTCAATTACATCTTCTGGACATTTGCTCTTAAGTGCATCTGTTGACGTTACATGTATTACATATAAATATGTCTCTGCAATACAACCAGTAATTATTTTACTTGGTTCAGTAAGTAAATTCCAATTTATTGTACCTGACTGGTAGCATAGATTATTATCGCTACTATCCTCAAAACTATAATCAATATCTGTTTCATTGTTATTAACCGTCCAGAACTCTTCAAAATATTGTGTTTGACCTAATACATTAGTATACAAGTTTAATGAATTTGTTTCGATATATATGCTATGATTGGCTTTAACTAATTGGAGGTTTCCATTCGGAAATGCGGGAGGTTGTATAGTCTTAACTAATATACCATACTCACTTTGTGAATAAGCAGTATAATTCGCTAGTAAAACAAGCAGTAGAAAGGTAATTTTTTTCATACAACTAGTCATGTTTATTTTCATCAATACATCCATTACCGTCTACTACTTTTATTTTATAATCTTTGGGTGCTAAGTTTTTTAGATAGTAAAAACCGTCAGTACCTTTAATTGCTGTAGGAATTATTTCTATTGTGTCATCATAAAACTTATAAGTACCTGTACCGCCTTTTACACTAATGACAATTTCAACAGTACCATCGTGGCATAAGGGGTTTTGAGCAGAGATAATCTCGAATTGTACAGCTGTTGGATCCTGATATTGAAAATCTTTATCGGTTTCGGGTACTCCTCTCTCCTTTACTCCTTGAAAAGCTTGGTATTTTACCGTATATATTTCTCCGTTTATTAAACCTGTAACATTATTATAGGTATATTGTGTCGCGTTGCTAGCGTCAAAGGCAAATATTTCAGAAATTTGGTTTCCAGTAAGTTGTCCATTTTTTTTAATAATTTGAAAATTGGTTAATTTTTCATCTTTCTCAAGATCTAATGGTCTATCAAAAGTTACAATGACAGTCATAGGATCACCAATACAATTTGGTTGAATTGGGTTTAAATTCGTTATTACTGGCGCACAAGCAGAGTAAGTTATTGTAATTGGATCTGTAAAAGGTCTGTTTTGATAGCCCAATCTGAAATAGAGTTGCTTATCAAAGTAGTTTACATGACTGTCTCCTAAAACATCTTTAACTGAAAAATTCGTAGTTGGATTATTGTTGAAATTTGTCGGCACATCTATCCAAGTTTGTTGATTGTCTAATGAATATTGCCAGTGGTAAGCTTCATCAGGAAATCCGACAGGAAATCCAGCTAATTGTAATTCTTCTCCAGAACATATCGTTGTAGAACCATTAGGAGCTACGTTCTTAACGGTTACATTCGGTTTGAAACTTGTAGTTCGGATATTGGCATAACATCCTGTTATGTTTAATGTGGAACCTTTAATTAATTGAATAGCTGTTTTTTCATCGTTATATACGCTAACTCTCTCACATGCAGGCGTTATAGTTGTGGCGGGGCAAAAGAAAAATGATGACAATTTAAATGTTTCAAAATTTGGTATATCTGTATATGTTTTAGTTCCTATTGTAATGTCATCCTCTACAATATAATCGGAGAAAGTCCAAAACACTTCATTACATGCTATTTGTGGTTTTCTAAACAGGAGCTCCATTGTATATGTTTGTCCATATCCTTTTATGGTTAAAACCAATATCAAGGGTAAAAATAGTTTCTTCATTCCGTCTAAAATTTAACAGTATAAAAATCAATTTTAGACATTCTTCCATCTTTGAAAATCGCTCTAATCCCGTACTTGTAATTGGTGTTTATGGTAATGGTTGGATCAGACAATTGTCTTTTTTTCCCATCTACAATTTGTATTAACTGTAAAGCATCTTTCTCAGAGGCTTTGTAGATTTCAAAACTATCGACCAAGGGATTGCTGTAATTCCAAGATAGATCAATGGTGTTACTTGTTTTGTTAGCTTGAACAAAAAAACCTTTTATTGCTTCCATGACGCCATTTAAAGGAACAAAAGTGGATAGGTTAGGCGAAGGTAGCGATTGTAGATTTGAATCATCTTTTGCAAAAATGGCATAGGTATAAATATTCCCTTCTTCAACAGACTTGTCTTGAAATTGTTCTTCTTTGTTTTTAGTTTCATAAACAAGTTTCCATTCCTTTTGATCTTTTTGTTGTCGATACAATTGGTGTACTGCCACATCTTCACTTTGGCTGTTAAACCATTCTAAGAAAACCCCTCCTTCTCTAATTTTATACTTTGAAAAAACGGGCGATGCGGGAGGAATAATATCTGGCTTTTTTAGAACGAGTGGCTCTGAAAATTCAGACATATTGTATCTGTGATCTACAGCAATCACTTTGTAATAGACTTTACTATTTAAGGTTTTAAGTATTACTTTATCTTCAAAAGCATTCTTTTCATTTGGGCTCACTGTCAGCTGACTGTATTCCTCAGATGCATTGTATGCTTTATAAATTCGATAACCTAACAAGTCTTTTTCTTTATTGCTATCCCATAAAATTTTTACAACGCCCAGACTGTCAATAGTTCCTTTTAAGCCAACTGGTTTACTTGGGGGAATAGAATCAATGGGCTGAACAAGCATTGGGAATGAGGTTCTACTATTTCCTTGTTTGCTCACTGCGGTTATTGTAAAATAGTTTGATGGATTTAATTTATTGTAAATTACGTTGCGAGCCTTTGGCGAAATGTTTTTGACTACGGTAACATAATTATTATCTTCTTTATCAGAACGATTAAGCTCAAAACCAGTTATTTCTTCATCTCCTTCTTCTGGAAATTCCCAAATTAAGTTAACAGTTGTATCGTCCTTAAATTCCTGTACCGTAAGGTGAGGAACATATTTTAATAATGATTTTCCTTTTCCACTAACAACTTCAGAATAAGGTCCTAACTCTCCAAATACAGAAATTCCTTGAATGCGATAACTATACTCTTTATTGTTGGCGATAGTGTCTACATAAAATATCCTATTATTATTTGTGTTTTCTTGATTTAAACTTGTGTAGGGTTTATTGGTAATACGTTTAAATATTTTTTTATCTTCTGAACGTTCTATGTAATAACTACCATACGCGTGCGCTAGTATATTGAAGTTCCAGCTTAACATGGTGCTGTTATCTGTAAAATTTGCTGAAAAATCCATTGGTTTTGGTAATGTCTCCACTTCTTTAGTATCTATAAAGACACCTCCATAATCAATATCTAATTCTTGCTTAGGAACATTAGAAGAAATACGATATAAGTACTTTTCGTTTTCTTTAATAGTAGTATCTTCAAGTCCTAAACCTGCCTTTTTAGCAATTTCAAAGTCTTTATCGGCAGTGTATAAAGCAAATGTGAACCGCTGCTCTGTTTCTTCAGAAAGGTTAATGATCGATTGTAAATTATCAGTTCCATTAACTGAAAATTCCTCACCATAAAGTGCTTGAGCAATGATAGCAGCATTTTCATTGGTATCTATTATGGTTTCCCAAGATGCTAAAGGCTCTGGTTTAATTTGTTTGGCTAAAACAACTTTTTCTGGACTTGATAGCGTTTTATTGTTTCTCGCAATAGTGAACCGCTCTACTAAGTAGCCGTATTTGTTTAATTTTTTCCAAGCCATAGCATCGGTCACGGCCCAACGCAGAAGTATCTTATCTTTTTGAACTCTGGTAAGTACTTTTATTTCTAGTTTATTTTCAGCTAGTTTAGGCTCTTTAACTAATTGGTTTTGAGCAAACCCTAAATTTATAGCAGTTAAAATAAGGAACATTAAAAATTTGGTCTTCATTTTAATTGGTTTTATTAAATGTAAAAATAGAACTTGTTCCTTGTTGACCACCTGGTAAAGTGTATTTCAATTTTATGTTGTAGTTCCCTTTTTTGAGGTACGGAAATTGTCCGTTGATGATATAATCGTACTTTGTTTTCATAACTTGATTGGCAGTATTCAGATATTTGTTGACTACTTTATATCTTAAATCCACAAAGTCTGTTTTATAATAGAAAGGTAAATTATATCGGTATGGTAGGTACTCTTTCAGCATGTAACTAGTTGCATTATTCATAAGATCATCCTGATACCAAGCCAGTGTTTCAACACCTTTTGTAGGCGGTAGCCCTAATGTATTTCTATTTAATGTTAAATCACTTTCTAGAGGATATCCTTTATATATCAATGGAAAAATCTCATTGATATAATAATTATCGTCAAGTATAGCCTCAGTAGTCACTAAAGGAATATTTAAAGTCTTGGCATTACCAATAAGTTCAATTTCATCAAATGGTTCTGACGAATTATTGATAGAATGTAAAGCATGTACATCCGAGTAGATGATTTCTACCAAGGTTTGTCTTGGTCTTTTTACATTCATTTTTTCCTCAAAAGTATTGTATTGACTGGTATTAAAATTGTATTGCAATAGTTCAATACCTTGTCCTCCAGTTATGGTTTCTTTTAGCTCATTCTTTTTAGTTTCAACACTAGTTTGTGCGTCCAAATTTTGAGTTTCATAACTTTCCTTTAAATTGTTATTCGCTTCTGATTGCGTTTCTAAGGTCATTAAAGTAATATTATAGGACTTCGTTTTCTCTAAAATTGGTATATCTATACTTACTTTTTTTAAACTAGGCGAATAGGATAATGTACTATTTACAGTTTTAGTTCCAGTTTTGTATAATGCTTTTTGAGTCTGACCTGGTTTTAATTCAAATAAATAAGATTGACCTTGTTTAAGGACTACATAAGCTTGTTTACTCTCGTTCTGATATACATATTTTTGATCAAAAACAGGGTAACAATACGCAATATTGTTTACTGGTATGTTGTTTGGTGCTGTCCCTGTTGTAAAATTAACAGTCTCATCTTCAGTAGCTATTTGGCCGTTATCATAAATGGTTTTCCAGTTACCATTAGTATACTCTTGGAAACTTACTTTTACACTTAGTGTTAAGTCGGAATTTTGCGGTAATACTTCTGTTGCATTGAAACTAACTAAATCATTGGTTGTATTCCAGCTGGTAGAACCAAGTACTGGATTACCGTTTTTCTTTACCATAAATTCTTCAAGTTTTAAACGGTATGTTTTTAGGCCGCTATCCTCTTCTATAGTAAAGTTTTTGTTAATAGGCATGTTAAATCCTACTTGTGGTACTGCAAATACATTTACATCTTTTGTATCCTTTGCAGGTGTAATATCTGCTATGGCTTTTAAACCGTTTAAAGGGGTATTGTTTATAAATTCACATTCTTTTCCAAATTCGACCTTAAATCGGAAACGTCCTTTCACTAATCCTCCGAGCAAATTAAAGTGACCACCAAGATACCCTCTAATCCATACTGGATTGGGTAGTTTAGCTTGTACTAAAACGGCTCCTCCTCCTTCAATAATTTTTATTTTCTTTTTTACCATAAAGAGTTTTACTTTGATACCTAATTCCCCTTTTAAATAGGCATAAGCTTGACCATTGGCATACCAACCGTTAATACCGATAGGTCCAGAACCCTGACAGGCAGCATCACCATAATCCTTCAACATAATATCAAAACCAAAACCAGCTTGAAAATTAGCGTAAAACAATAAAAAGGTTATATCCCCAGTTTTAATACTAAAATCTGATCCAAAAGCAAAACCTTTCCCTCCGCTAAGACTGTTTTCATTTCGCATATAATCTAATTGCTCGAGTTTTAATCCTAAAAGATCTGCAACAATAGCTGGTGGAGGCGGACTAGCTGGTAGATCGTCTCCCATCATGAAATATCCACCAGATTCAACCTCTACAGGGCCTATAGCCATTTTCAAGCCTAAACGATCTTTTGGAGTACCCATGTGTATATACCATTTATCAGGACCAAAGTGCAATACAGCCCAGCCAGCTCTATTATTACTTCCACGGCCTTTAATTATGCCTCCTGGTGTATTGACATACATATCAAATGTACCATGTAATATTTTTGATGTAAAATCATATTGTATCGCAGCAAAAGCATTAATACCCATGGAACCTTTGATCTCATTTGGATATAAATCTTCAGCAGCTTGAGATAAATTCCCTATTTTTAGTTTTTCTAGGATTTCTTTTGAAAATTTAGCTTCTTTTTCACTAACTTCCTTCAAAGCTTTTTTAAGTTTATCTGGCACAGGAATTTCAAAAGGTTGCATCACATGGCCCTCACCATAAATACTGATTCTGTTGATGCCGAACTTATTATTGAAAGCAATTTCAAAACCTGCACCTCCCCAAAATGCATCTGCCGAAGCTGTTCCCGAAAATTTAATCATAGCTTTTACGCCTAAACCAGATTCAATATCTGGAACATAATTAGACCCTGATGCTGTAAAATTATTACTGAACCCTTCCTTTTTCATTCGGTAGGAAGCACCACCTCCAAAACCTTTAAAAGTTATTGCTCCTGATGGAATATTTAAATTATCTACCATCGCATCAACGTACCAATATCTAAAAGTCGTCGCTCCAAAAATAGCATTTGCTTCCACCTTGATACCTCCCGTAAAATCACAACTTAACATTCCTTTAAAGCCTTTACCATAAATAGGATCGTGGTCCATGATTGCAATGCTACCATTTAACTTCATCCCTCCTATATCCGCACCAATATTTATCTGTTCAAATTTAAGACTGTCGTATTTCCATTTTTGAATACCTTCCTCTTTGCTAAATTTTCCAATGACATAAAATTTAGTTTGACCTGTAAATTGATTTTCCATTATATTGATCGCCAAATCAATTTTTAAACTAGCACTTTCAGGCGCAGTAATTAAAGAAATTTCATTGACAGTTACTGGAAAATTACTAAGGCTAGCATCTTTACTTTGGAGATTTTTGTAACCAAAATAATCAGCAGTTAAGTAAGGAGTTACTGTTTGTAATGTTAGATTTTCAAAAATAATCCCTTTAAAATCAACAGTTTCCTTACTTTGTGTATTTACTTCTGATTGTGTAGTACTAACCGATTTATTACTCGCTTGCAATGACAACGTCCCGAATAAAACTGCTTTTGGAAAAAATTTACCGTCTTTTACTTTTAGTTCAACATATGAGTTTTCCTTAATTGTAGCAGTTGCTTTGAAGGCATGAAAGCATATATCATTACTAACTTGTGCATTAAGAATATATTCATCTTTTATTGGATCTATGCTACCCTTGTATTTTAACTCAGATCTTTGTCCTTGGCTACAAGTAGATTTTTTATCAGATACAGGTAAAAGAATTTCGCCATTAAAATCAGCTGAAACTAATGAATTTGCAGCAATTTTTACATCTAGAGAGTCTAAAGACATTTCCCACTCTGAAGCATCACCTTCATCTAAGCTAATTAAATTAGTTCCTAAAAAATGTCCAGAAACTCCCATGCGGTCAATTAGTAGATCTTTTGCATTAAAATGTACTCTAGCCTTACTATTCTTTTTTTTAAATTCCTCAGGTAACACAACATTAAGCGTTTCTACATATATACCCCGCCATAAATTTTCATTTCCTGGTATTAGATATTTGGCTTCATAATTAATTGGCCAGTTTATATTTTTAGAATTTCTTAAATCGCTAAAATCCAGTACTGCATTATTGAGTTCGAAACAAAAACCTTTTTTGGAAGCCAATTCAAATTTTGGTATGGATATTTCTACCAAAATATCATTCCAATTTGACACAACGGTTTTAAAATTAGCAGTAACATGTGCTGTAGTATCTTGAGCAATGAATTTGTCATTAACAGGTACTATTAGTTTTCTAGAAAATTTTAAATCAGCAGTAATCCCTAGTTCTTTAAAACCGTTGCAATCAATGGTGACATAAGTTTTTTTATCAACTTCACCAGTTGCCATATTCATACCTCCCTTTAAAATCAATAAGAGATGTTCACCATTAATTTTTATAGGTACATCACCAAGTAAAGCTAGATTAGTATCACCAACTAATCCGCCCTTGTGAGATAACTTGATATTATTTGCACCAAAAAATAATTGTTTTGACTGCCCATTAGCATCTTTTTGAGGAATTATAATTCGTACAAAAGCTGTTAATTCAGTATATTCAGCTTTAAATGTGGCCTTGCTAATCCCTAACATGTACTGAATTCCTCCAATAGTTTTTTTTATGCCTATTGGTAACATCGAAAGTTTTTTAGGCTCTAAAAAATCCGTTAAACTGCTATTTTTTTCTATTTTTTCTATTGTAGCTTTTGCAAGTTCTAAATCTTTTTGAGTCTCTTGTGAAAGAGGAAAATTATGATCTAAAAAGTCTTTTGTAAACTCACTTTTCTGTTGATTGTAATGAAAATTAGAAGCTACTTCAGGAGTATGTTTTTTAGTCAAATTAAAATTAGAATAGATAGAATTTTTATTTTGACTTTTTAATATTGTATCATTATGAACTTTTGCGTAAGAATTGAAACTAACAAAAAGAAGGGATATAATAAATGTAAAAATATTTTTTTGTAAAGTAATTTTTTTCAAGTTCGGTATATTTTAATGGTTTTAAGCCTTTTTTTTAATTTTATGGTCAAATTTTTTTTATGCTTTAATTTTAATAACGTTAATGCTAAAAAATAACTACTTTTAATAACAGTTACCATTTAGTTATTCGTTTTGAGAACAATTTTTGTGACTTATAGAGAAAAATCATTTCAAGAATTTTATATTTATCAATCTTTAATTAAATATTTTTATGAAAAAAACTTTCATTAAGAGATTTTCCTAATATTTAATAAAACTTTAACGGTTGCAAATGTAAGTTCTTTAATTCAAAAAATAATAATGTTTTTATAAATAGTCATTGCTATCCGAAAGTTTTAATAAAGCCTCAAATATCAATCTGGATAGCCTGTAAACAGGTTTTTATTAAAAAATTACGCTGAAAATAAGTCATAACTGAATTCTAATTTGGGTTGTGACCTTATTTTTTTAGCCCCATTTCCAATTTCATTGCATACATAGTCTAAACTTAGATAATAAACTAAACAGATTCTTATTTTTTCAACTAAATTACTGAACGATTTATTCTTTTTTGCTATTGTTCTATTAATCAATTCAACCAATAAATAACTGATCAAAGCGATGTAAATTTGTGATTTAACCGCATTTTCACTTGTCCCTAAAAATGTTTTTATTTGTAGATTTTGTTTCATTGCTTTGAAAAACAACTCAATATCCCATCTCTTTTTGTACAAATCAGCAATCGTCCTTGCTGACCATTCTAAATTATTGGTTATTATCTCAATAACCTTGTTTTCATCTTCTTTATATACGCGAACTAATCTTAATTGATTCTTGCTAATGCCAGTTTCTACTGCTTTATTGCTAATTAAAACGATAATTTCGTCTTTTAAAATATCTTGATCTTCTTTCTCAGGCAAGTCCAATTCTTGGACAATTTGATACAATGTATTGGTCTTGATTCGAGTTACAAAAATATTTTCGGCTTGAATCCGATGTAACATCAATGTGAAATCAAAATATGCCCTGTCTTCAATGACAATTGTTCCCTTTGGAAAAATTAACTGACCAATACCGTATCGGTCGTGTGTTTTTGCTGGGGTTATATTTACCAAGTCTGGAATCTGTAAATTATCATCCCAGCAAGTGTGTATTTTTAAACCACCTTTTGCTGTCCGAAACTTTGCCCAGTCAAACATGTTCAAACACAGACTGATTGTGGTACTATCAATGAGTTTTATAGTTTGCTCTTTAATTTCGGCAATTATACTACGTTCTGATTCACTTTTTAAAACCCTTTCATAATGCTTTAAAACCCTATAATACAACGATTCAAAAACTTTCCAATCCCGTTTTTTATTGCCGTCACTCATCGTGGATCTTGCCGAACTTTGGTTTAAACCTAAATCTCCAATAAAAGTCTCGCTAACCCCAATTCCAGTGGAAATGTCGTTTAATGTGTAGCATTTATTTAGCTGTCCGTAAGTTAAAGCAACAAATTGATCGTACGTCTTGTATTTACTGCATCCCTTGTCTGAATTGTGCTTTTTGCTACAAGATTCAATTATCCATCGAGGAACTAGGTCAATAATTTGTCGAATAACTGGTTTTTTAATATTTTTGTTTCGCCTGAAGAGTCCCATAAAATTATTTTATTTTTCGCAAAACAAAAATAAGGGAATCTCAGGCACTTTTTATTTAACACTTTCGGATGGTAGTGATAAATAGTAATTTATTTAATAGAAAATTTCTTTTTAAAATTGATCTGTTTTCTCCTTCACTGCATTACTGCAGTTAAAAATTATTTGTTATCAACAATTTATAAAAAGCACTACCATTCAATATTGTTCTACTTTAGGAGGTGATTTTATAATATAAATATGCTAACCTCCAAAAATTCTGACAATATATCCAGACTAATTTAGATTCGCTATCCATCGAGGAACTAGGTTAATAATATGTCAAATACATGATTTTTTGGTATTTTTGTTTCGTCTGAACAGTACTATAAAGTATTTATAGTTTCGCAAAATCAAAAATATGGGATTTTCAGGATCTTTTTATTTTAGGCTTTTGAATAGCAGTGCCAATAAATAAAACAATTGAGAAATTTATTCAATTAAATACTAATTCCTTACAATTAGATTGATATAAATCAAAACTTTGAAAGTAAACCTAATGTTGAGTATAGTTCTTAAAAAACATACCGAAAGCTCATTAAATATTGAGACTTGTATAACGGCATTGGAGCCTCATTCTGTACAAGAAAAAAAGCTTAACGAATCATTTTATTTGGCTTTAGACTTAATATTTAAAATCATAATTTTAAGCTCTCAAAAAATGTTAATATCGGAATTAGGTGTTCGATTGTGATCCCGCTCAGTCCACTAATTCATTTTCAATTGAAACCAAAAGCCTGTAAATCTTAGGATTTACAGGTTTTTTCGTTTTTATTAATTTCAAATAAAATCATTAAATCATATTCGGAAGGGTGTTTATTCGGTTACCCAAGAAAAAGTAATTTTTAGGCACCCGAATTTCAAACAAGACCTTGTTTAACAAGTAGTTTGAATAATGAACATCTTGATAATAGAAAATTTATAATCTAATTTAATAATCTTCAAAAGTCCCTGCTACCGCACGAATACTTTCGAGTGGTACGTTCTACTTAAACACCGTTCGGCGAAGTCTCCCGACTTCGACCTTTTCTTGAATGTTCTTGTTATAAGTAAATCTAATAAAAGTCTCCCGACTTTTTCGTAGATGTCTTATTAAACTCAAATCGTTAAGTGATAAATCATAATACTCCATTTTAAATAAAACCAAAAAACTACAAAATACCCCAACGGTTACTTTGTAGTTTTTTATCCCTTTTGAAACGCTAATTATTATAAGGATAGTTATAGTAAAAATTCGTGAGAATTTTATCACGTTTACGGATGGCAAAACGATTTAAAATGGCGCGAAGTCAGAGACATTCGCGCAGCAGCCCGCGGTCTTTGAGTACATTTTTTTTAAGGACACTTCGATCAGCGGGGTATTATGAACGAAAAAAAGGAGAAGGTAAAAATGCGATGCTAGTTTTAAACAATGTAAAATGTAAAATTATTGGTCGCGTTTTTTCTGTAATTAACAGACAAACTCCATACATAAACACATATAAATTTGCCTGTTAATTTTTAGATTATCACTTGTTTTTTATCATAGAATGCGCGATGCGGATTATATATTATATTTAGGTTCTAAATTTTCTAATCTTATTTTTAATTTCTCAAAATAAGGCAGATAATCATCAGCCATAGATATAAGAAGAGATGCAATATACGATAATTTTTTGTCATATTTTGCATCATTACATAGTTTGGAGATGATCAATCCTCTGAACAAAAATTCGGGACCACCAGCTAATAATTCATTCCAATATTTCCCTTCACTTTCTAATTTATCCATTTCCGATAACACATTAGGTAAATAACTATATCTTTCTATAAATTTTTCGCCCTCGATTTTAAGATAATTTGTAATCCAATTTGTAAAAAAAGATAACTCAACCTCATTATTTACGTCATAACCTATTCCACTAAAATATCCCTCTGGCATTAGTGTATACTTATCTTGAATAGTAATTAGAAAATTCTTTTTTTCATCTATAAAAGAATAATCTTGATTTGGCTTTTTTATTTCAAACATTATATCTTCTACAATTGGCAGGGAAATGAGAATCTTTGAAAACGAAATTTGTCCTCCATCTTTAAAGTTGAAAAAAAACGATATTATTTGATTCTCTTTTTTTAAAACAAAAGTAGGATCTAAACCTGTTTTTACTAAATAATAGCCTTTTGGTTTTAGTAATTGTAATAATTTTTCAAATACAAATTCTTTTTTATCTGATTTTTTCATAGTCTAGTTTACTTTTATTATTTTTTCAATAATAACATTTGCAATATTATCTGTGCCAGCATCTGCAATTTTAAATATCTTATTTTTCGAAACAGTCAATGGACCTTGACTAGGTATTAGCCAGTCGACTTTATATTTAATCGTCATATTAGTTTGCCCGATCGCCCGGATATGTAAAAAAATCTCTCATGTACGATAGCGCGGATTTGCAATCCGTGCCCTCAATAATGAGCCACAACGATGAGCCACAACCATAATCCGTGCCCACAAAGCAAATCTACACGAAAAGAAATAAATTAAAGCGATGTGATTGTTTTATTTGTAGCTTTTATTGTATTTTTAGATAAAAAAATGTCAACAAAATATAAAGCAACAACTACAGATCAAGCATATTTTATAACTATTACAACAGCAGGTTGGGTTGATATATTTACGCGACTCAACCAAAAGTATAATATTGTCAATGCTTTGCAATATTGTCAAGAGAAAAAATGACTTGAAATATATGCGTATTGCGTTATGCACAGTCATTTACATTTAATGTGCAAAGCCACTAATGGTTTTATTTTATCGGATGTCATGCGTGATTTTAAAAAATATACCTCTAAGAAAATTATTCAGACTATAATGGAAGAGCCCGAGAGTCGCAGGGAATGGCTTTTGGCTTATTTTGAAAAAGCGTGTGCTCATCTTAAAAGAGATCAAAGTTATAAAGTATGCTTCGCCAATTCGCACTTTCAGGCTCGGGTGGCAAGACGGCTATCACGCTGAAATAATAGAAACCAATTGGTTCATTAAACAAAAATTAATTATATACATAACAATCCTGTAAAAGATAAAGTAGTCACCTTGCCCGAGCATTATTATTTTAGTTCTGTAAGAAATTATGCAGGCTTAGAAAATGATTTGGATGTTATGATGTTGGATTTGTTTTAAATTGTTGATGCACTGTGTGGGCACGGATTGCAAATCCGCGCTATCGTGCGAGTGACATATCCGCGCTATCGGGTTGTGGGCACGGAATGCAATTCCGCGCTATCAATATCGAGAATGCTCGTCATATCCGAGCCATCGGGGTTGCAAATCCGCGCTATCGTGCGAGTGACAAATCCGCGCTATCGGGTTCATAAAACAAAAAGTGAATTATATCCACAACAATCCTGTAAAAGAGAAAGTAGTTGGCTTACCAGAGGATTACTATTTTAGTTCTGCAAGAAATTATGCGGGCTTAGACAATGATTTAGATGTTGTAATGTTGGACTTATTTTAGATTGTTGATGAACTTTGTGGGCACGGATTGCAAATCCGCGCTATCGTGCGAGTGACATATCCGCGCTATCGGGTTTTTTTATTCTATTTTATATAAGGTTTTTGTATTAAATATTTTTTATCCCATTCATACAAAGACTTTGTCTTTTCTAATGTTTTTATGATTTTGATATACTTATCATAATCTTTTTTTAATAATTTGTCCTTAGGAGATTCCTTGAGTTCCTGCATAAATATCTCGAACATTTCCTCTATTAATTCATTATATCCAGGATGTGAACATAGTTTCCAAATAATTACTTTTTTATAAAAACCATCTCCCGAAAATAGATCTGCAATAAAACCATTATTTTTTGTTTCTAAAAATGGCAAAAAATCGCGAATATCCTGCCAATAGTTAAAAAAGGGAATAGCCTCTTGTTCTATATACTGTTGTATAAGTTGACAAGCTTTATCTATATCAGCTTCATTATCTAAACTTACAGGTAATTGATTCAAAGTACTTTCTCTTATTTTATGGTTAAAGAGATGTTTATTGATATTGATGTTAATAGTTGTAATTGAAAATTGATCTTCATGTGGATGCAATATATTTTCAATTTCTTTAAAATTTATACTCGCAATAATATTTGTGGTTAATAAATCATCTATGCTTCCTAGGAAGATTCCTTTTATTATTTTTCCATCTTCGAAAAAACCTTTTAAATATGCGTCTTCCATTAATTTGATAAAGAAATTATTGGGTAACATTTTTTCAAATTTTTTAATGATAAATTCTGTGTTCATTTTCTTTTATTTAAATACATTAATTGTTTTTGTTATGCTTTTTCCATCGCCATTGCTTATAGATTTGTATATATCAGTTTTGTATATTCTAATCTTATCACCTGTTTGTAAAAACCCCGATCGCTCGGATATGTAAAAAAATCTCTCATGTACGATAGCGCGGATTTGCAATCCGTGCCCACAATGATGAGCCACAACCATAATCCGTGCCCACAAAGCAAATCTACACGAAAAGAAACAAATAAAAGTTATGTGATTGTTTTGTTTGTAGCTTTTATTGTATTTTTAAATAAAAAAGGATGTCGACAAAATATAAAGCAACAACAACAGATCAGGCATATTTCATAACCATTACAACAGTAGGTTGGGTTGATATATTTACGCGACTCAACCAAAAGTACAATATTGTCAATGCTTTGCAATATTGCCAAGAGAAAAAAGGTCTTGAGATTTATGCGTAGTGCATTATGCACAGTCATATCCATTTAATGTGCAAAGCCACTAATGGTTTCATTTTATCGGATGTCATGCGTGATTTTAAAAAATATACCTCTAAGAAAATTATTCAGACTATATTGGAAGAGCCAGAGAGTCGCAGGGAATGGCTTTTGACTTATTTTGAAAAAGCGTGTGCTCATCTTAAAAAAGATCAAAGCTATAAAGTATGCTTCGCCAATTCGCACTTTCAGGCTCGGGTGGCAAGACGGCTATCACGCTGAAATAATAGAAACCAATTGGTTCATAAAACAAAAAGTTAATTATATTCACAACAATCCTGTAAAAGAGAAAGTAGTCACCTTGACCGAGAATTATTATTTTAGTTCTGCAAGAAATTATGCAGGCTTAGAAAATGATTTAGATGTTGTAGTGTTAAATTTGTTCTAGATTGTCGATGGATTGTGTGGACACGGATTGCAAATCCGCTTAAAATAAGTTTTCAGAATCATTGATTTCCTCACTAAAAAAAATGAAGAGTAAATAAGTCCTTCCATTTATTTTTATAAAGTAACAACTTTTTATTAAACTGCCTTTTAACGCTATTATGTATACCGCTATCACTAAAGAAATAGTTGTAATTAGGAATTTAAAAGGTAAATTCTTTTATTTGATACCTATTTTACAATCAAAATCAAGATATACTTCATGAAATCCTACACCATTCAAGAAATAAATGATATTCTTAAGGGAGAAATAATTGGGAATACTTCTCAAAGTATTACTGCACCAGAACAGCTTGAAGCTGCCAGCGAATCTGAAATTTCATTTATTGGAAATAAAAAATATGAAAAATTTTGGGCCGACTCCAAAGCTTGTGTAGCCGTTGTCAACGAGGATATTGGAATAAAACCAGGAGAGGATCGTGCATTTATTAAAGTTAAAAATGCAGATTTGGCTATGTCACAAATTTTAGAACTTTTTGCTCCACCTACTCCATTTTTTGCGGTAGACATTCACCCAACCGCAGTGATTGACCCAACCGCAACTATTTGTAGTGGTGCTAGAATTGGTGCGGGATGCTACATTGGTCCTAAAACTATAATTGGAGATAATACTACCCTTTATCCGAATGTGACTATTTTGGATGAATGTGTAATTGGAAAAAACACGGTGATATGGTCCGGTACCGTTGTTAGAGAACGTTGTCATATTGGAAATGACTGTATTTTGCATCCCAATGCAACAATTGGGGCTGATGGTTTTGGGTTTCGTCCTGATCCGCAAAGAGGTTTGGTAAAAATTCCACAAATTGGTAACGTAATCATTGGTAATAGTGTTGAAATTGGTGCAAACTCTTGTATAGACCGAGGAAAATTTAGTTCAACTGTTTTAGGAGATGGTTGCAAAATTGATAATTTAGTTCAAATAGGACATAACAGCAAATTAGGTAAATTTTGCATTATGGCTGGAAACAGTGGTCTAGCAGGCTCTGTAACACTTGGAAACGGCGTTATCATTGGCGGTAGTGCTTCTATAAAAGACCACACCACCATAGGTGACGGCGCTATTGTAGGAGCAGGATCGGGCGTTACTGGGGATATCCCAGCTGGAAAAACCATGTTAGGCTACCCTGCTGTCGAAGCACGCGATGCATTGAAACAATGGGCCATTTTAAAAAGACTGGTTAACGAGTCTAAAAAATAAACAACCCTTTTTTATTAAATTCATAAAAAAACAGAAGTAAACTTCTGTTTTTTTGTTTTAATAGTAAACTTACACTCTATTTTCTTTACAAACCAATTAAAATAATAAAATTTATTTAGTTGGATTTTGTATTTTAGCACAAATTTTTAATACATTTTGATCATGGATTTGAACTTCAATAAAAACGAAGACCACAATAAACTTTTACTTTCTGCTTTGCGACAAAAATTAAGCATCGTCAAATTGGGAGGTGGCGAAAAACGCATTCAAAAACTGCATAATGAAGGCAAAATGACTGCCAGAGAACGCATTGATTATTTGCTTGACGCCAAAGCTAAAAGTATTGAAATTGGTGCTTTTGTTGGTGAAGGGATGTATGCAGAACATGGTGGTTGTCCATCTGGTGGCGTAGTCGTAAAAATGGGATACATCAGAGGAAAGCAATGCATAGTTGTGGCCAATGATGCGACTGTAAAAGCAGGTGCATGGTTTCCCATCACAGCCAAGAAAAATTTACGTGCCCAAGAAATTGCTATGGAAAACCGTCTACCAATCATCTATTTAGTAGATAGTGCCGGCGTTTACTTGCCTTTACAGGATGAAATTTTCCCAGACAAAGAACATTTTGGTCGTATTTTTAGAAATAATGCACATATGAGTAGCATGGGAATTACCCAAATTGCTGCAGTTATGGGAAGTTGTGTGGCTGGTGGTGCTTATTTACCTATCATGAGTGACGAGGCCATGATAGTCGATAAAACGGGTAGTATTTTCTTAGCCGGAAGTTATTTAGTCAAAGCGGCCATTGGCGAAAGCATCGACAACGAAACATTAGGAGGTGCCACTACACATTGCGAAATTTCAGGAGTGACTGATTATAAGGCAAAAGATGACAAAGACGCTTTAGACAGAATAAAGAATATAGTTGATAAAATAGGTGATTTTGACAAAGCGGGTTACAGTAGAATTAAAGCTATGCAACCTGCATTAGACGAAAAAGAAATCTATGGTGTATTACCCAAAGCTCGTAATGAACAATATGATATGATGGAAATCATCAATCGACTGGTTGATAACTCCGAATTTGAAGCGTACAAAGACGGTTACGGCCAAACCATAATTACTGGGTATGCCAGAATTGACGGTTGGGCAGTAGGAATTGTTGCTAACCAAAGAAAAGTGGTGAAAACCAAAAATGGCGAAATGCAATTTGGTGGCGTAATTTATTCTGATTCTGCTGACAAAGCGACTCGATTTATTGCCAATTGCAACCAAAAGAAAATTCCTTTAGTTTTTGTGCAAGACGTTACTGGTTTTATGGTAGGTTCAAAATCAGAACATGGCGGTATCATTAAAGATGGTGCAAAAATGGTTAATGCAGTTTCTAATTCAGTAGTGCCAAAATTCACGGTAATTGTGGGTAATTCCTATGGAGCAGGAAATTATGCAATGTGTGGAAAAGCATACGACCCAAGATTAATATTTGCATGGCCAAGTGCAGAATTAGCAGTTATGGGCGGCACTCAAGCTGCAAAAGTACTGGCTCAAATTGAAGCTTCTTCGCTTAAAGCAAAAGGAGAACTAGTAGATGAAGCAAAGGAAAAAGAATTGTTTGATAAAATAAAGGCCAGGTATGATGAACAAGTTTCACCTTACTATGCAGCATCACGATTATGGACAGATGCTATCATTGATCCCCTTGATACTCGAACTTGGATTTCAATGGGAATTGAAGCGGCCAACCACTCGCCTATTGAAAAGAAATTTAATCTAGGTGTAATTCAGGTTTAATTCAAGTTTATATTATCCAAAGAAAATTACTTTTTTAAATATTTTTTCTCCAAAACTAGAAAAATAGTACAAACACGATCTATAAAAAAACGGATAGAAAATTGCTCTTATTTTAAATAATGAAGAAAAAAAATTATATTATTTACAATTAAAAACAATAGATTTCCTATTGTTTTTTTTTTGCCCTAAAAATCTGTTCAAAAATTAATAGCTGCTTTTAATACTGCAATAAACAGTATTTTTGCAGTAAAATATAAAACCTATGCTATTTTTAATTCTAAGTGTAATTTGTAGTGTAACCGTGGGAATTCTTTTTAAAATTGCTCGAAAATACACTATCAATCACGCTCAAATTGTAGCCTGGAATTATGTATTTGCAATACTGTTTTGCTATGCTACCTTCAGTCCAGATATAACTAAAGTCAATGCAACAGCACCCTGGGAACTCTATGGTGTCATTGGTTTTTTGTTACCTATAATTTTCCTTTTTTTGGCAGCATCCATTAAGCACATGGGAATTGTAAAAACGGATGCAGCCCAACGCTTATCCCTTTTTATCCCCATTCTATCAGCTTGGCTAATCTTCAACGAACAATTTAGTGTACTAAAAATAGTAGCTTTTGTTGTTGCAGTACCAGCCCTATTGCTAATTCTTTCAAAAAGCACCCAAAGTACTGCCACAAAATGGGTTTATCCAGCCGTGGTACTAATTGGTTTTGGGTTGATAGACATTCTCTTCAAGCAAATTTCCTCTTTTACAAGTCTGCCCTATACTACTTCATTATTTGTAATATTTGGAATTGCTATGACAATTATGATTGCCGTAGTTGCCTACGAAGTAATCCTAAAAAAAATAGTCATAAAAACTAGCAATGTTATTTTTGGGGCTTTGGTAGGAATGTTCAATTTTGGAAATATCCTTTTCTACCTCAAGGCACATCAGGATTTCTCAGAAAGTCCTTCTACAGTATTTGCGGGTATGAATTTGGGAGTAATTGTTATTGGAAGTCTAGTTGGGGTTTTAATTTTTAAAGAAAAACTTAGTAAAAAGAATATTGTAGGATTGTTTTTAGCTTTATTGGCAATCGTCTTAATTGTGCTTTCACAAGTGTAAAAAAACAACTATAATTTAGATCTAGTTTTTTGGCTTTTGCAAACTGATAAAAATTCAAATTGGATTTATTTGCATGGACTTTTACATCAGTTCTAAACTCAAAAACAAAATTCATAAATACAAAAAAACCGTCTGGCTTGCACGAGACGGTTCTTTTTAATAAAAAAATCTATTTCTATTCCGCTACAGTATTTAGTTTACTATTTTTTCGGCTAAAGCCAAAGTAAATTACTAAACCTAATAAAAGCCAGATTCCAAAATAAATCCAGTTCCAAACGCTTAATTCGGCCATCATATACAAACAACAGATTAAACCCAATAACGGTATTAAAGATAAGTTAGATTTGAAAGACCAAACGGCTAATCCGATTAAAGTAATCAAGAATATCCACATCGGAATTTTATGTTTGAATAAACTAAAACCACTTTCGTATTTTAAAGAATCCGCAATCGGTAAACCAGAAATGATTCTAGAATATTGGGCATCATCAGCTTGGTATTGACTCAATAATAATTCTAAATCAGGTGTTTCAGTTGTACTGTTTTTAGCATCAACTGTCACTAAATAATCGTAAACTTTTTGAGTTTCCTCTTTATTTAAAGAGGTGATAATATCAGCTGAATTATTGATTTGAGTTTCATTAGTAATAAAATCCATAGTCGCTTTTTTGTTGTAACCAAAGGCGAAAACCAACCCAATTACTATTAAAACTGGCAAAATAAATTTCGAATTAACATAAGGGGTTTTGAATTTTCCACGAGGAATATCGGTTTTGTTTTGTAACACTAAAACTCCCGCACAAACCAGTACAAAGGCAAATAAAGTACCAATACTACACAAATCCGTAACCAAAGTTAGGTTCAAAAACAAAGCCGGTACGGCTACTACAAAACCAGTTACAATTGTTGCATAAGAAGGCGTTTTGTATTTTGGATGTACTTTTGAGAAACGTTTAGGCAATAGACCATCACGGCTCATGCTCATCCAAATACGGGGCTGTCCCATTTGAAAGACCAATAAAACACTTGCCATTGCTACTACTGCGCTTACTGCAATAATACCCGACATCCATTTTAAGTCTAATTTTTCAAATACAAAAGCTAGTGGATCTCCTACATTCAATTGATCGTAACTCACCATTCCTGTTAATACCAATGCTATTGCAATGTATAAAACGGTACAGATAATAATGGCCCACATCATTCCTCTTGGCAAATCACGTTGTGGATCTTTACATTCTTCAGCCGTTGTTGAAATAGCATCAAAACCGATATAAGCAAAAAATACAGCTGAAACTCCTTTCAAAACTCCTGTAACACCATTTGGAGCAAATGGATCCCAATTTGCAGTATCTACATAAAAAACACCAACCGCAATCACTAAAAGAACGATACACAATTTGACCACCACCATAATATTACTTGCATTACGAGACTCTTTCATCCCACGGTAAATCAATGCCGTGATTAAAACGATAATCAACAATGCGGGAAGGTCTGCAACAAAATGAAACGATCCAATAACTGGAGAAGTCATCCAAGCGGTGTAAGCATCTTGTAAGGCTGGACTTAAGTTGACATATTCTTTACCACTTTGCATCAGGGCTGTGGCATCATCAAATCCCCTAGATGCGGACAAGAAATCCATTTGAACCCATTGTGGCAAACTCAGACCACCACTTTCGAGCAATCCTGTAAAATAATCACTCCACGATATAGCAACAGTGATATTTCCTACAGAGTATTCCATGATTAATGCCCAACCGATAATCCAAGCTATAATTTCGCCAAAAGCAACATACGAATACGTATAAGCACTTCCAGAAACAGGAACCATCGAGGCAAATTCAGCATAAGCAAAAGCTGCAAAACTACATGCGATTGCAGTAAACAAGAATAGGAAAATAACAGCAGGACCACCATCTGCACTTGCTTTACCGATGGTACTAAAAATACCAGCTCCCACAATAGCAGCGATTCCAAAAGCAGTCAAATCACGAGCAGTCAAATGTTTACCTAAAGCATTGTGACCGTCAGTATTATTTTTTTCTACTTGTTTTAAAATATCTTGTACTGTCTTTTTTCTAAATAAACCCTTTAATGCCATATTGTAAATTTTATCATTAAAAATTAAGATACCGTAAATTATTCGTTTTTATGTTAGATATAATGCAAATAATCTTCAAAAATCAAAAGTATAAAACAAATTGAACTATTGCCATTTCTCCAACTATTTTTTTTATTTTTTTTAATTCACAAAAAAATGATTTTTTTTGACACAAAAAAAGTCAAAAACCATAATTTTAATCTCAAAAAAAGTAAATAACAAAATGTAAAAAGAGGTTTCGTTCAACTCAAAACTTAAGTTCAATTGGTTTATTTTTTCAAACAGCTCCTTAATATAGAAACTGGATGTAGTGCCTTTCTAGTGGTTCCGTCAAAAATCTGGTGGCGACAACTCGTTCCGGCTGCTGCAATAGCTGTTGTGGGATCAGTAGTTCTAATTTTAGGAAATAAGGTATCTTCACCCATTTGCATACTGATTTCATAATGTTCTTTTTCATATCCAAAAGAACCTGCCATTCCACAACAACCCGAATTGTAAATAGTAACCGAACTGTTTTTCGGCACATTCAACATCGCAAAAGTCGCATCCATGGTACTCAATGACTTTTGGTGGCAATGTCCGTGAATTTTAATAGTTTTTTCCTCCTCAGAAAATTGTTCTGCATGAATTTTACCTTTTGCAATCTCATTTTTGAAAAACTCTTCAATCGTAAACACATTTTTAGCTAATTTTTTAGCACTTTCTATATCATCCGCCAATCGAATGTATTCGTCTCTAAAGGTCAATATCGCCGAAGGTTCTATTCCTATCAAAGGAAAATCAGTACTAATATAATCTAAAAAAATACCCACATTTGTATTGGCAATTGCTTTTGCTTCTTCCAGAAAACCTTTGGATATAAAAGCTCTTCCGCTTTCTTCATGATCTACCAGAATTACTTCATATCTTAACGTTGTCAATAACTCATACGCATCGATTCCTACTGAAACATCATAATAATTAGTGAACTCATCACTAAACAAACATACTTTTCCGTTGACAAAAGAATCACTTGGCGCTTGATTCCAATTCTTTTCATACCATTTTCTAAAAGTCATTGGAGCCAAAAGCGGTACTTCCCTTTTAGGAGCAATTCCCATACTTTTTTTTACTAAAGGCAAGTTCACCATGAAATTAGTAATTTTTGGAGTGATACTCCCCAGTCCATTCAATTTAGCATTAAAAGCAAAGACTTTATTGCGCCATGAAAATCCATTAGCTTTTTGGTACTGGTACAAAAATTCCGATTTCAAAGCAGCTACATCCACATTACTGGGACATTCGCTGGCACACGCTTTACAACTCACACACAAATCAAAAACTTTATACAATTCTTCATGATCGAACTTATTGTCTTTTTCGGAATGTGTCAAATATTCTCGTAGCGCATTGGCTCTGGCACGAGTCGTGTCTTTTTCATTACGGGTGGCACGATAACTAGGACACAAAGTCCCTCCAGCCGAAGGTAATTTTCTGCAATCACCAGAACCATTGCATTTTTCTGCAGCACGCAAAATTCCCATACTATCCGAGAAATCCTGAATAGTTTGAATATCCGGCTCAGCTCTACCCGCCTCCACCCGAAGGTTTTCATCCATTTTGAAAGCGTTTACAATTTTACCTACATTCAAAATAGTATTAGGATCAAAGGCAAGTTTAATTCGTTTTAACAATTCATAATTCTGTTGCCCAATCATAAAGGGTAAAAACTCGCCTCGTACAATTCCGTCTCCGTGCTCCCCACTCAAGGATCCTCTGTATTTTTTTACCAAAATAGCCACTTCGGTTGCGATGTTTCTAAATTGATGTAGTCCTTCTTTAGTTTTCAAATTTAAAACTGGACGCAAGTGAATTTCTCCAGCACCAGCATGTGCATAATATATGGCACTCTGTCCGTGACGCTCCATCATAGCGGAGAATTCTGCAATATAATTGGGTAAATCGCTCAACTCAACAGCGGTATCTTCAATAGAATCAGCGGCTTTATCATCACCAACAATACTTCCTAAAAGTCCGAGACCTGCTTTTCGCAATTCATTTATTTTATCAATATCGGCTCCGTAAATTTTTGGTAAAGCATACCCAAAATTATTTCTTTCCAAATCAGCAATCAAATCATTAGCTTGTATTTCGGCATCTTCCATACTGTTATGCGATGCTACTTCGAGCATAATAACCGCTTTGGGTTCCCCTTGAATAAAAAATCTGTTTTTGGCTTGCTCTCTGTTTGTTTTGGTACAATTCAATATCGTGTCATCCATCATTTCGCAGGTGTACAAATGATGTTTCATCGCGGTTACCACAGCTTCTAAACTTTCCTGAATGGTATGAAAATGAGCCACTACCATAACATTATACGTTGGTGGTAGGTGATCTACTTTCAAGGTAATTTCAGTGGTAAAAGCAAGCGTTCCCTCGCTTCCGCAAAGGAGTTTTCCTAAATTTATAGTCTTCTCGGTTCCTCCAAAAAGTTCCGATTTCAATACTAAATCTATTGCATAGCCTGTATTTCGTCTGTGGATTTCTGGTTTCGGAAATTCCTTGATAATCTCCTTTTGGTTTTCAATATTCGAAAGTTCCTCATAAATAGTTTTATAGATTGAACTTTCGAGCGTGTTCCCTTTTGTTTTTTCAATGAATTCAGCAGAAGTTATTTCGTTAAATATTGCTGAGCTTCCATCACTCAAAACCGCTTTGATTTCCAATATTTTATCTCGGGTAACGCCATAACGTATCGATGTGGTTCCCGACGAATTATTGCCTACCATTCCTCCTATCATACAGCGATTTGAGGTCGATGTATTGGGTCCGAAAAACAATCCGTGTTCTTTTAAATATAAATTCAGTTCGTCCCGAATCACGCCTGGCTGTACCGTAACTGCTTTTTTTATTGGATCAAAAGTGACAATTTTTGTAAAATGTTTCGACACATCTACAATTATTCCAGAACCTACTGTTTGACCTGCCAAGGAAGTTCCTGCAGTTCTTGGTGTGATAGAAATCTTATTTTTTGCTGCAAAGCGAATAATTTTGACAATATCATCCTCTGATTTTGGAATTGCTACAGCAACTGGCATAATTCGATACGCAGACGCATCTGTGGCATACAGTGTTTTATGAAGGTCATCATATAAAAGAGTTCCTTCTAATGATGCAGCTAAATCTTTTAATGGAGTCAAGTTGGACATGGGTAATAAGATAACTTTAGATTTCACAAATATAAATATATACCGTATCACATGCACCGAAATCAAATAAGAAAAAGAGAAAAAAATAACCTCCTATATATATTTAGTAGAATACCAACCACTGAAACTATTATAAAAATTGGCAAAGAAATTGACTAATCAAAATAAGTTGAATTTTAAAATCAATTTGTCACATCATTTTCACTAAAAAAACTATTTTTGAATACTTTATATAAAATGACTTTCATGAAAAATTATAAGCATCCCATTTTACTTTTTGCATTTCTTTTCTTTGCCTTTTGGAATAGTACTGCACAAGTTTTAACACCTAATCCTAAAAATGAATTTAGAGCCGTTTGGATTGCTACTGTAGTTAATATTGACTGGCCAAAAACCAGTAAAGATGATGTTGCCAAACAAAAGGCAGATTATTTGGAGATTTTAGATACTTATAAAAAACTAAATTACAACGCAGTAATTGTTCAAATAAGAAGCGTTGGTGATGCTTTTTATCCCACAAAATTAGCACCATGGTCTCGTTTTTTGACTGGAAAAGAAGGCCAAGCTCCGCAACCGTATTACGACACGTTGGCTTGGATGATTGCGGAAACGCATGCGCGTGGTTTTGAATTTCACGCCTGGATGAATCCGTACCGCGCTACGATGGACTACAATACAGCCATTTTAAGTCGCGAACATGATTATTACAAACATCCGGAATGGATGATTAAATATGGTGGAAAATACTATTACAATCCTGCCTTGCCTGAAGTTCAAAAACATTTATTGAATATTGTTAACGAAGTAGTTCAAAACTACGATATCGATGCAGTACATTTTGATGACTATTTTTATCCTTATAAAGTTGCTGGTGAAAAGTTTAATGACACTGCTGCCTACGAGAAATATGGTAATGGGATGAGTATTGAAGATTGGCGCCGTTCTAATGTAAATACTTTTGTCAAAGATGTTTCAATTTCAATTAAAAATATAAAACCTTGGGTGCAATTTGGAATTAGCCCATTTGGTGTGTGGCGCAACAAATCAGTAGATCCAAAAGGTTCTGATACTGAAGCAGGACAAACTAATTATGACGATTTATTTGCAGATCCTATCGCTTGGATGGAAAACAAATGGATTGATTACCTCGTTCCGCAATTGTATTGGAGCATGGATCATCCTAAAGCATCCTATTCGAAATTATTGCGTTGGTGGTCCGAAAATTCGACTAATACCGCAATTTACATTGGAAACGGAAGTTATAAAATCAACGCTGATTCTGATAAAAGGTGGAATAACCCAAGTGAAATCCCGAACCAAATTGACTTAACGAGATCCTACAAAAACGTTCAAGGCAATGCTTTTTTTAGTGCTAAATCATTCGTGAATAAGAATCAAAGTGTTACTAAATTACTTTCTGAAAACCAATATAAATATCCAGCTCTACCAACGGTCGTGCCAAATAATGTTAAGAAAATAACGATCATCCCCACTGTAAATTCGATTTTGACAGATCCAATTTCATCCCGATTTAATGTAACTTACCCTCTACTTAGCAAAGTGCGCTACGTGATGGTATATGGTTCTAAATTTAATTCAAAGATTGATATAAACGATCCAAGCCATATCATTGATAAAATAGTCTGTAAGGAAAACAGTGATACTGTTGAAGTGGTAATCCCTACGTACAAACTAGACAAGAATACTACCTGCGCGATCAGCTTCATTGATTTTTACGGTAATGAAAGTGACCCAACTTTAGTGCACTTTACACTATAAAATTTAACCGAATTTAAAACGCTACAAATGAAAACAGACAATAGTCCTTGGTATTGGATTCCATTATTAAATTTCGCTTCAGGTTTTCCCTATGCCATTATTCTTTCTGTTTCAGGAACCATGTATAAAAGTCTTGGTATCAGCAATGAAGACATTGGAGTTTATACAAGCTTAATGTATTTACCTTGGGTAATTAAACCATTGTGGAGCCCGTTTATTGACTTACATGGAACCAAACGGAAATGGTTTTTAAGTATGCAATTATTAATTTCGATTGCATTTTTAATAGTAGGTTTTATTATTCCGGCTAGCAATTTTTTCATCTTGAGTTTAGCTGTTTTTTGGGTAGCCGCATTTGCATCAGCGTCCAATGATGTGGCTAGTGATGGCTTTTATTTGTTAGTTTTAGAAAAAGATCAACAGTCTTTCTTTTTAGGGATTAGAAGCACTTTTTATAAAATTGCAATACTTACAGGAAATGGATTAGTTGTGATTTTAGCGGGATATTTAGAAATTGCATACGGTGACAAACATAAAGCTTGGTCTTATACAATGATACTTGTAGCAGTATTTATGATTGCTATTACAATTTACAATTTCTTTTTTACTCCAAAAACTGAAAATAATGGAGAATTAGAAACTAAAACAAAACCTAATTTTAGCAAAGTTTTTTCTACTTTTTTTCAAAAAAAACAAATAGTTCTTATTCTAGCTTTTATTTTACTATTCCGATTAGGTGAGTCACAGTTATTAAAAATGCTTAATCCTTTTTTAGTAGAGCCTATTAAGTATGAACTAGATGAATCAACCAAAAATATCAAACAAAAAACAGCATTACAATCCTATCATTCTATAATTAACAATGGAGGAGAAGCATCTAAAACTGAATTAAAAAACATTTACTATGAGCTACCAATATTAGCCGTAATGCAAAATGAAAAAACAGTATTAGATTTAAACATCATACCTAAAGCCGATATTACAACATATAATGATGTAATGTCAAAAAGAACAAAATTTATTGATGAATTAATTAAAGAAAAAGGTAACATCGATGCAATTCCCAAAAAAGGTATGGGCATATCAAATATGGACTTTGGTATTATCTATGGTATTTTTGGGGTAATTGCACTTGTAATTGGAGGGGTTATTGGCGGTTTCTTAATCTCAAGAGATGGATTAGGAAAATGGATGTTACCCATGATTTTAGCAATGCACTTACCAATTATTGGATTCATTCTAATTTCACATTTTCATCCTGAAATTATTTTTAATCTGAGTCTTCCCTACATTGAATATTCCTTAGATCCTTTTTATTTAAACGTATCTTCTTCTGTTTTTTATTTTAATCCTTATATAGTTGTTACAGTAATTATAGAACAATTTGGTTACGGTTTTGGTTTTGCTGCTTTCATGATGTATTTAATTTATGTAGCCGATGGGGAATCAAAAACGTCTCATTACTCTATCGCAACGGGATTTATGGCTTTAGGAATGATGCTTCCGGGAATGTTGAGCGGTTATATTCAAGAATATCTGGGATATGGAAATTTCTTTATTTGGGTGTTTTTGGCAACTATTCCAGGATTAATTTTATCTCGCTTTTTGATTTTTCCAGCCGATTTTGGTAAAAAATCAGAACAAGAAAAAACAAACTAGCTTTTTTTTAACATATAAGCGCTATGAGTTTGTTTAAGTAATTTTCTCATAAAATAAGTGTTTTTTACAATGTTTTTACAAAATTATTTATGCGCATAATTTGACTTACAGGACTTATATGTTGAAAATTAGTATTATATTTCTTTCAAAATGACTTTAGAACAAAAAATAGGACAATTTTTCTTTCCTGCCGTTTTCATCAACGATACCGAAGAAAACATTCAAGCTATGGAGCGCTTAATTAAAGAATACAATATAGGCGGATTGACTTTTTTTCATAGTCGGGCCAGTGCAGCTACCAATTATGAAACCAAGAAAAAAATTGTAATCAATGACGATAGTTGTCTGCGTTTAAAAGAACTCATCATTCGATACCAAACTTGTGCTCCTACTCCATTATTAATGAGTATTGATGCCGAATGGGGCTTAGCCATGCGTGTCGAAAAAACACCGCAATATCCGTATGCCATTTCGCTTGGTGCCTTACCCGAAAGTGAAAAAAATTTGGTTTATGAAGTAGGTAAACAAATAGGTTTAGACTTAAAATCAGTAGGGATTCATTATAATTTAGCGCCCTTAGCGGATATCAATAACAATCCGAATAATCCAGTTATTGGCTACCGTTCTTTTGGACAAAACAAAGAAAAAGTAGCTGCATTTGCTTTAGAATATGTTCGAGGATTGAATGATGCAGGCGTTCTAGGTTGTCTGAAACATTTTCCCGGACACGGCAATACAAATGTCGATTCGCATTTAGGATTACCGGTTTTAAAAGAAACATTGGACGAATTACTAACCAATGAACTAGTTCCATTTATAAAAGGAATCGAGAATAATGTCGATTCGATTATGATTGGTCATTTGGCCGTTCCCGCTTTGAATGAAGGAAAAGAGACTTCGGCGACCTTGTCAAAATCTGTTATCGAAACCCTTTTGCGAAAGCAATTAGGATACGATGGCTTAGTGATTTCAGATGCTTTAAACATGCACAGCGTTTCTAAAGTATACGATCAAAAAGGACAATTGGAATGGGAAGCTTTCAATGCTGGCAACGATGTATTGTGTTTTGCCGAAAACGTGCCTGAAGGAATCCATGAAATCTTAAATAATGCTACTCTGGAGCGAATTGAAGCTAGTTTTCAACGCATTTGGAAATGCAAACAGAAAGCCGGAATTACAGATGGAAATCTAAGTTTACCAAACCTTTCCCAGAATGACTTTGATTTTGAAACTACGTCGAAATTAAATTTTAAAATTGCTCAAAACAGTATGACTAAAATCAAAGACAACCACAATACGGTGAATGTTTTTGATGCGAAAAATAGAGAAGATTTAGCAAAATTAAGCATCTACAACAGCACTGATACAACATTTTTTAAAGCCTTATCTGCTGCTTTGCCTTCTCCTGAATTCAGTTATGAAAGTGGTGAAACTACCACTCTCGTGGAACTAGAACAAAGCCTATCTAGATTTGACACCCTAGTCATTTCTTTATTTGTACCAAAGGCTAAACCCTTGAATAATTTTGATATTGATGATGCAGTTCTTCAATTTTTAGGCAATTTATTTAGTACAAAAAAATGTATTTTATATGTTTTTGGAAATCCATACGTTCTACAAATCATACCAAATATCAATAAAATATCAGGAACTGTACAAGTATATCAAGATTTTCCAGAATTTCAAGAAGCCGCAGCAGAGCAACTTTTGGAAAACATAAAATGCGAAGGGACTCTGCCTGTTGTGGTTAACTACTTATAAGTGATAGTTTAAAAATCACAGTATAGTAACTCCCTATTTTGAAATAAGTATTTATAATCAAATACTAATTTAATTCATCTTTTGTATACCTACTTTTGCACCATCAAAAAAATAACTTAAAAAGTAAATAAAAATGTCATTAGTAGGTAAAAAATTTCCAAGTATTGCAGTAGACGCTATCTCTGAAATGGGTGATAATTTAAAAATTAACATTTTCGAAGAAGCTGTAAATAACAACAAAAAAGTACTTTTGTTTTGGTATCCAAAAGATTTTACATTCGTATGCCCAACTGAATTACATGCTTTTCAAGCTGCTTTACCAGAATTCGACAAAAGAAATACACTAGTAATTGGTGCCTCTTGTGACACTAACGAAGTGCATTTTGCTTGGTTAAATACTCCAAAAAATAATGGTGGAATTGAAGGTGTTACGTATCCAATTCTAGCTGATACTAACAGAAACTTATCTAACATCTTAGGAATTCTTGATATCGATTCAACTGAATATTCTGAAGAAACTGATTCTGTAATTATTGAAGGTTCTAATGTAACTTTTAGAGCGACTTACCTTATTGACGAAACTGGAAAAATTTTCCACGAAAGTGTAAACGATATGCCACTTGGACGCAACGTAAACGAGTATTTACGTATGGTTGATGCGTACACACACATTCAAGAAAAAGGAGAAGTTTGTCCTGCAAACTGGGAAGCTGGAAAAGAAGCTATGAGTGCTGATAGAGTGAGTACTGCTGAATACTTAAGTTTAAACTAAATCAATAACAACTTCAATAGCAATAATCAATTTCAATTCTACAAATGGATTATTGCTACTGATTTTTTAATATTAAAAAATATGTTAATCGAATTAACCGACGATACGTTACAAGATTTAATTGCAAAAGAAGAAAAAGTAGTGGTTCAATTTTCGGCATCATGGTGTGGCAACTGCCGTATTATGAAACCAAAGTTCAAAAAATTAGCTTCAGAAAACGAAACAATTACTTTTGCGCTTGTTGATGCAGAAAACTTTCCTGAATCGAGAAAATTAGCTAATGTGAGCAATTTACCAACTTTTGCCACTTTTGTGAATGGTAAATTGGTTAATGAAACACAAACTAATAAACAAGAAGTTCTAATTGAATTGGTAAATGAAATCGTTTAATTTTATTCCTTTACTTATTCGTTTAAAGTAACGATTCTCTTTTTAAACAAACATTTCAACGAAAAACCAAATAAACAATTAAATAATGAAATTACCAGTAATCAAACATTTAACGCAGTTTATAGAAGAAAACGACGAAGATTACATCATTGAAACAATCGAAGTTTTAGAGGCAATGACTGAAATTGCATCACTAAAAGACGAAGAATTAGATGTTATTGGAGAATTAATTTCGAATATGTATGGCGCTCTAGAAGTGAATAAATTGGTTAAAACTGGAACCGACAAAAAAGAAGCTTTAAACAGTTTTATGAAACGTGTTCTAGGATCTATTGATCAATAAAAATAGAATTCAAATACTAAAATATTGAAACGTACTCCAATCCGAGTGCGTTTTTTTATATTTGAATGAAGAGAAATCGCCATTCAAAATTATAATAAAAATTGTTTGGCTAAGTTTGTTTTTAAGTACGTAAGATTTTTTATCAAAGATCATAATACCATTTTTTTAGTACTGCCAAAGCAGGTTTAAAAATCTAAATTTCCAGTTTAAAAACCAGCATTAACCCAAAGATGTAGTTTTAACATGACAGTCATTTAATAATCATGCGCAATTGCATTGCTGGCAATAATTCCTTCCGTACTTTCGCTCCACCATTTCTCTTGGTTATTATAGTGAACTGTGGTTCTCTTTCTCTTTACTAAAGCATAGGGAATTAAAGATATCGCATTAATGTGATGGTTGCTCTATTCCTCAAAAGTGTTTTGTTTACGCTCCTTTATTGACGCCAGTACGTTCATTACTTTTAATTCTAGTTCCAAATATGCTGAAAATTTTAAACGGCATTTTCTTCATCTCATTAAATAGCACCAAAGCAACAACAATATATTCTATAGCAATTAGACCTAAATTTTCTTTAAATACAGGATTAGAATACGTGTAATAGCTAACAACAACCATCAAACTCCAAACAATTGGAAATTTAAAATTTGTAAAAACACTAATTAACACGAGATTAATAATGTACCAAGGGTGTACCGTTGTAGCCGTAAAAAAGTAAATGCTTAACACCAGTAAAAAACTTTGAAACAAATTTAAGGTTGTCTTATTCTTTCCAAAAAAGGACTGTAATACGATAAAAACAATCATCAAAACTGGAATTACTTGACCAGTACTTTGAATAATATTGTACCCTTTAAAATAATAACCAATGGCTCTAATAATATAATAAACACTTGCATTAAATTCAAAATTGGTAAACCACAAACCAATAGTTTTAGAATAATTTGAAATCAATTCAGCAGAAAAAAATGGTACAAAAAACAAAATATTTATTCCGATTATAATTCCGTAAAAAGCGAAACTTTTTTTCCATCCTAATTTTTGAAAAAACAAAGGCAATAACAGTAAGGGCAATAGTTTTGTAGCAATAGATAATGCCAAAATCACAGCAGCTTCCCTCCATTTATTCATCTGCAATAAATAGAGACTCCAAATAAAAAAGAAGAGCATTACACCTTCAAAATGCAAATTACCAGTTAGTTCTATAATTACCAACGGATTTAATAAAAACCAAAATATGCGGTGTCTTTCTAATCCTAACTTTTCTAATAATTTGCTACCAAAATACAAAGTTCCAAAGTCGGCTGCAATGATGATTGTTCTCAAAACTATTGTTCCACCTAGAATAGAATGATTACTGAAAAAACCAGCCAATACAAAGAATAATTGATTGACAGGTGGATAATTAGAAAAATGAGATGCACTTAAATTACCCATTGCTCCTACTAATTCACGTGCATGTGAAAGTGTGAAATTTGGATCTAAAATTAAATCATTCGGAAGGTTTGTAAATGGATTTAGACCTAATAAAATAAGGCGGCCATCCCAAATAAAACGATAAAAATCTTGTGATAAATTGGGTAAACTAAAAATAAAAAGTAATCGAAACAGTACCGAAATTAAAATTAAGAAATTAAAATTATTCTTTTCTGTTTGGATAATTTTGTAAGTAAAAAAAAAGAGTAATCCAAAAGAAAATAATAAGGCAAGAAAATCAGTTCTTTCTAAAAAGTAAGCAATATAAGCATACAAAAATACGCTGCATAAAACATACGATTTAGTTGCATTGCTGTTCTGTTTCATTGAATTTGTAAGAATCATAAATTTACATAAAAGAAAGCATTAGATTCAGGGCACAAAATGAATTGATTAAATCTACTATTGATCAACTTCGAGAAAACAAAACATCAAAATTGAATCTTTATCTACAAAATAGATGTCAAAAATTTAATAGAATTTACTAAAATATTTTTTTATTTTAAAGATGTAAACTCCAAGAATTTTATTGTTTTGTCTAAAAGATCTATAAAATTAGTCGGTAATTTGGATTGATTTAACGAAAACATATCCATATCCAATGGAAAGCATCAAATGAAATGGTAACAAACCATAATCATTCAAGCGAATACCACTATAGATTCCAAAAAGAAAATAAATTAAAAGTAATCCCTCTATAATAATATTTTTAGATACTTTTTTGGAGATATAAGTATTCTGTTTCCATTTATCTTTTAAACTTTCGATATTGAATTTTGGCGTTCGGATAAACTCACTTTTTTTACCCCAAAGACCCTCTAAAACCGCCACGGTGTTATGGAATGAGAAACCCATAGCAATACTATAAAAAGTAAAAAACAAACCAATATACTTTAAAAAATTAGTAATTCCTCCGCCGTTAATTTTTTTGAAAGTAAACCAATAACATGTAAAAAATATTAGCGAGGTAAAAACAAAAAGTGCCAATATATCAAAGAAAAGGGCTAATTGTGGATATTTATTTTTAATGAATACAACTGGAACACTCAATACTGCCATTAAAAATATAAACAAAAACATTGAACTATTGAGTAAATGCAATAGACCATGAATTTTTGTTTTAACCGAAATATTTGTTGAAGTTATGACACGCCAGTTCATTTTTCTAAAATTCTCAGCACCTCCTTTATTCCAACGAAATTGCTGTGAACGTGCTGCACTGATAATAACAGGTAATTCAGCCGGAGTTACTACATCAATCAAATATTTAAATTTCCATTTTTTGAGTTGTGCTCTATAACTCAGATCTAAATCTTCGGTTAAAGTATCACTTTCCCAATTTCCTGCATCAATGATGCATGCTTTGCGCCATACTCCTGCTGTTCCATTAAAATTGATAAAGTGCGATTGTGAATTTCTTCCTACTTGTTCTAATATAAAATGAGCATCTAATGCAAAGGCTTGAATTTTGGTCAATATAGAATAATTTCTATTTAAATGTCCCCAGCGAGTTTGTACTACACCAATACCTGCATCCTTAAAATAAGGAATAGTTTGTAGCAACCATTCTTTCTGCGGAACAAAATCAGCATCAAAAACAGCAATGAATTCACCTTTTGCAGATACTAAACCCTCTTTCAAAGCTCCAGCTTTAAAACCGATACGATTAGACCTTGTAATCAGTTTTATATCTAACCCTTCAGAAGATAAACGATCAACTATTTTTTTGGTATCAATTATACTTTCATCAGTACTATCGTCCAAAACTTGAATTTCTAATTTATCTTTTGGATAATCCAGTTCTGCAATAGTAATAAGCAATCTTTCGACAACATACTTTTCATTAAAAATAGGCAATTGAATCGTAACTACAGGGATTTCCGAAGGTATTGTAAAATCAAATTGTATCGATTTATCAATTTTTTTTTGATTTTTTAAATAATTAATCAACAAATTAAGTTGCGAGAAACCATAAAAAAAAAGCAATAATATAGACAAGCAATATATGGTAAGAATGATATAAGAAAGTTGCAGCATATTATTTGAAAGCGTATTTAAAAATCCAACCAATAATTTTAATTCCAGCCATGATAGTACCTTTTACAGTTCCTGATACTTTTGATACACCAATCCGGTTTTTATATCGAACTGGAATCTCCTTATATGAAATACGTTTGCGTAAAACTTTTAATTGCATTTCTACTGTCCAACCATAAGTTTTATCATGCATTTCAAGATCAACCAGAGTAGAGTATTTTATGGCTCGAAAAGGTCCTAAATCTGTAAACTTTGAACCGAAAAAAAGTTTCATCAATACAGTAGCTAATTTATTTCCAAAAATTTGTTGTGGAGTCATTGAGCCGGTTTCCCTTAATTCAGGTACTCTTGCACCTATAACAAAATCAACTTTGTTACTAAGTATAGGATCTATTAGCTTGGTTAATTCTTCAGGATAGTCAGAGTAATCACCATCCAAAAAAACGACAATGGTAGGTTTAACTTCTTGCTGAGAAATATAATCAAGCCCTTTTAAACAAGCATAACCATATCCCTTATTATTTTCAGATAATACAGTGGCTCCAACATTTTGAGCCACTGCGATTGTATTATCTGTTGATTTATTACTAATTACAATAATTTCAGATACATAGTCAGGAATCTCATTAATAACATTTGCTATCGCTTTTTCCTCATTGTAAGCAGGTATAATTACTTTTATTATATTCATTATTGTTTTTCAGGGATTGTCACTTTTATAAGCCGCAATTGTATTCCATTCTTTAATCTTTAATCCTGCTTTGTAGCGCGCGGCTTTTATTATTGCACCATTTTTATAGAAAATACCAAGGCCATCTTCTACATTATTTTTATATTCAACTTTTTTTACTATTTCACCTTTATTGCTATAGAACAACCACCACTCAATTTTTTTATTTTCGGCAAAATGGCCCTCTTCTTTTTTACTCCCATTTTCATTGTAAAAAAACCAATAATCAACTTTTTGATTTTGTTGAAGCCATCCCTCAGACTTCAATTTACCATTTTTATAATGATTTTTCACATACGTTTTTGGTCCTGAACCAGAAATAACACAGAGAAAAATCATTATAAAAACAGACTTAATCATTTTTTAATTTTTTGGTAACCTTACTATATTCTATAGGAAGAAGTTATATTTTATTTAGAGACCAATCAAAATCATACGTTTGAACGGTCAGTTTATTGTCTATTTTTTTTTCTAAAAAAAGATTGATAAAATCGATTTCATTAAAATAGTTTACAGCAAAATCTTTTTTGTACCATTCAAAGATTTTTGACAATTCTATGACTTTAGTATCTTTATTTATAAAAAAGTAATTTTTAGAATTTATAACAAGAGTTGCACGAGATTTTATCTGCTCCTCAATTGTAGCTGGCAAATAAGCAGTATTTAATAGTGGAGCTCCACCATTTGCTGCACTTGACAAAGTAAAGTGTATCGCAGGATCAAAAAACAAATCTCTTAAAATTACATTTTCAATATCATCAAGAGTTAATTCTTGATTTCCTACCACAAATGTATTCGTAGTAAAAAATCCTGGTATTGTTTCAACAGATGCTATTGGAAATTTATCAACAACACTTTTAATAACATGAAGATTATAAACATTAATCCAAAATGCTTTTGCAACTTTTTTATCGCTAAACTTAGTATCAAGTTTTGCAATATTATCTAAAATGTAAATTAATTCTCCAGGACTTTTCTTGATTTTAAAATAATCAACTTTCCCATCTGCTGACACATTTTTCTTTAAAAACTCTGTAGCTTGTTCAAAAAATAATTCTGTAGTTTGAGCCTTTGAAATTAAAGTTAAGCCTAAAAAACAAAGTGTTAATAAAATCTTTTTCATTTGAAATTCATTTTTATTTATTGGTTATTAAATCCATTAATTTAAAATCATTTCCTAGTAAAATCTCATTAGAATTGATTCTGCCTGAAGGGGTGTCATTTTCTAATTTTAGTACTCCACGCGGACAAACTGCCGAACAAACGCCGCAACCTACACATGAAGAACGAACGATATTTTCTCCTTTTTGTGCATAACTGCGTACATCAATTCCCATTTCGCAGTAGGTAGAACAGTTACCGCACGAAATACACTGTCCGCCATTTGTTGTAATTCTAAATCTTGAGAACAATCGTTGTTGCAATCCTAAAATTGCCGCCATTGGACAACCAAAACGGCACCAAACACGGTTGCCTAAAATGGGGTAAAATCCAACTCCAATAACGCCACTAAAAGCTGAACCTATTGCAAATCCATACCATTCTCTCAATGAATTACTGTCAAAAAATAGAATATTTTGACTACCAGAAAAATAATTTAGCAGCAAAGATATAATAATTATGACTACTAATGAAACCATCGTATAAATAGCATCTGTATCCATATCATTTCTTTTGAAAATATACAAAAGTGATGTAAATACACTCAAAAATAATACAATTCCTATAGTAAATTGATCTTTTGTTATAAAACTCATTCCAGGATTATTGGACAAAAAAGTGAATATTACTGCAATAGTTATAACAAATGAAAAGACTAATATGCTATGTATCATCCAGCGCTCTATTTTCCATGAGGCTTCAGTTTTACTAGACAAATGTCTAAAACTATCTCCCGCTGTTTCAGCAAGGCCACCACAACCACAAACCCATGAGCAATACCAGCGCTTTCCATAAAAATAGGTAAGAATTGGAGAGATAATAAAAATCATAGCAATACCAAAAATCAGCATGAACATCCCTAAATTACCTCCTTCAAGCATATTTTTTAAATGCCAATCATTGAAGAAATAATAATTAAGAGGCCACATATTTTTTAAATCTTTTGCAAAATAAGCTTTCTCAGGATTTAATTTTTCTAAAATTTCAGGAATTAAAAATGCAAATCCCAATTGAAAAAACATCACAGAAATTGTACGCACTAATTGGTATTTATTGTGGCGGTATTTTAGAATAAATTTATATCCCAAGCCTAAAATTGCTACTGTATATAGCGTTCCGTATACAAACCATTGACTGGCTGCTTTTCCATTTAATACAAAACTTAAAGGGTCAAAAAAACCAACTATTCCGGTATTTAATCCACCACTTTGATTGAGTCCCAAGTATTGGGGAAACCAATATAAAGCAATGTAGAATGCCGTCAATACAATTCCGATCATCCAGGCCCAACTCCCTTTACTAGTAAGGCTTTGATGCCAGATACCATTGTTTTTTATGCCTTCAGGTTGGTTGAGATACGTTCTATTAGCATAAATAATAATTCCTGTTAATACCGCCAGAATAGATCCTGTAAGCCACATCTCTTTATTGGGAAATGATACGTTAAACAACGCGAGTGTCATAATAAACAAGCCAATTAATCCAAGTGTAATGCTCAATTTTTGAACAACATCCATTTGTAGGTTTTCATGAGAAGCGATCGATATATTTTTACTTGATTGGCTCATATTATTGTACGGTAGCAAATTGATTATTAAATTGTTTTTGAATTTCGTGGTCGTGCGAAGTAAATAATTCAGGATCGAAATTAGCTTTTGATAAATTTCGAATAATATAATCTACCGATTCCTTATTATTTAAAACGGTGTCAAAAAATTCATGACGCATGCGTATTCCAAAGGTATTTATGCCTAAAAAAATTCTACTCTCCCTATCAAATGAAATGCGGACTGCTTTTTTTCCTGCAGCATGTTCCCAGTAAAAATGAACTTCATTTTCTTTGGCTGTAGCCCATACCCATCCATACGTTTGATATTCAATATCTAAAAATTTTGCTGAATTGAACCAGTTCCCAGGCTTGTATGCTGTAGGGTTTCCTGTTAATGTTTGTGCTAACACTTCGCCCATCATGCGCCCACTGTACCAAACAGCTTCAACAGGTCGTCTCAATCCTATTGCTTCACGTTGCTCAGCACAATCGCCAATCGCGTAAATATTTTGAACACTCGTTTCCAGAAATTGATTCACTTTGATTCCTTTTCCTAATTCAATTTCAGAATTTTTAAGAAAATCAATATTTGGCGAAACACCGGTTGTTAATCCTACCAATTCACAATTTATAGTTTCACCTTTATCCGTAATTACAGCTTTAACACGGCCGTTCTCATCAGAAATAATTTCAACTAAATTTGTTTCTAATTTTAAATCGATATGGTGTTCTGCTATATGGCGGTTGATCATTTGGCTTTCGCCGAAAGGCAAAACTCCACCCCAAAATGTTTTTTCCCGAACCAAGAAAGTAACTTGAATATTGCGAGACCGTAACATTTCGGCTAACTCAATACCGATCAATCCTCCGCCTACTATTACAGCATGTTTCGTTGTAGGTGCCCATTTTTCTAATGCTTCTAGATCCTGTTTATGATAAAATCCTGTTACGCCTTGTAAATCCTGCCCTGGCCAACCATTTTTATTTGGCACTGATCCTGTTGCTAGCACTAATTTATCATATCCTATTTTTTCATTACCGTTTAAAACGATAGCTTTTAAATCTGGTTCTACGGAAGTGACATATCCTTCGATAAGATTAATTTTGTTTTTTTTCCAAAATTGATCTTCATACGGTAGTGTATGCTCAAATTTCATATGTCCCATAAAAACATACATCAATGCAGTTCTAGAAAAGAAAAATTTATTTTCAGAGGAGATGATCGTAATCTCTGAATTACTTTTTTTTCTAATGTGACGTGCCAGTGTAACTCCAGCAATTCCGTTACCAATGATGACAATATGTTCCATATAAAATGAATATGCTTGTTATGATTTAAAAAATGCTTTTTAATTTCTTTTAAAAATAGAATATTTTCGATAAAAATGATTGATTTTGTTTAAAAGTATTTCAACCTAATTATTTTCTTAATTACAACTTTTAAAAAAATAACAGTTGCAAAACTAATTTTACAACTGTTACTTTGTTTTACCATAAAGGAATTTTGTATTAGTTTACAAAATACAATTAAGGTACTAAAACTTTATCAATAACGTGAACTACACCGTTTGTACATTGAATATCTGGGATAACCATGTTGGCTGGAGTTGCAGTTCCATTACTTTTCACTGTAAATGTTCCATTCGCAAAAGCACTGTACGTTAGTGTTCCTCCACCAGCTGTCATTTCCGTTAAAGCTGTTTGCTCTGATGTGAATTTACCTTTAATTGCACCTGTCCTACCTACTGCATGGTTTAACAAAACCGTTTGTAAAAAGGTTGGGTCAGCTGCAGATACTGCTGCTACATTTGGAAATCCTGCTGCGATGAACGCTGCGTCTGTTGGTGCATATATCGTAAAATTTGCAGTAGGATCTGATAAAGTAGCTGCTAATCCTGATCGTACTACTGCTGCCACTAAAAATGTTAGTTCTGGCTTTTTGAATACACCACCACCCGCTACAGCTTGTGCTGATGCAACAATATTAGCTCCAGTAGCAAGCATTACTTTATCAATCGCATGAACAGTTCCGTTACTTGCTGAAACATCTGTTATTACAATCTTAGAACCATTAATGTACTTATCATTTCCTCTACTGATGAACCGTCTTGTAAGACCTTGCAACGCTGATCCTGAAGTTCCTCCTGCCATAATTTGGCTAGATGGTAAGTTCGCATTAGAAACGTGATATAATAATGTGTTCGTTAAAAACGTATTATTTAATGCGCCTAAACTACCTGCATCAACTAGTCCTAATCTAGCAAAAGCATCATTTATAGGAGCAAATACAGTAAAATTTCCTGAAGGATCTCCTGCATTTTTGTTACTTAATACTACCGCTACGCCACCTTGAATTGCTGCTGCCTCAAGGGTACTGAAAGCTGAATTTGTTACAGCTATGTTGGCAATTGTTGGTTTCTCATCAGCATAATCATTATCACATGATACTAATGTTGCTAGTAATGTAAAAGCCAATAATGCGCTTTTTATATTTAAATTTTTCATTTCTTTAATTTAGAGTTATTAATTAAAATTTATAAACTAGTGCACCATAAAATCCAGTCGCTTTTCCGATATTTCTACCTGCTACTAAAGTGCTAGCACCTCCAGCTAATCCAAAATCTTTGTAAAGAGGAGTGTAAAGGTTCAAACCTATTTTGGTATAGTTTACTTTTGTAGCTGGGAAAAAGCCTTGAAAACCTTCTGCCAAAATATCTACACCACTTGTAGATGTTTGATTTGCTACGTAAGCATCGCAATAAAATTTAGAAGCCGCGTATCCTAATTTAAGTTCTGATGTGTACGAGTTAGGCACATCATTTGAAGCTATATTTCCTCCAATTTGTCCTGAAGCAAAAATTCCAGAGTCCATTTTGAACATAGCTAAACCAAGAGCACTAACCGTTGTGCTTCTGTTTCCAATTGCAATAATTGATTGCAATCCTTCATCAACTTTGTAGTCTCCTATTGGTGTTTTTAATCCTAAAGCACCAATCAATCTTAAGCTAGATTTACCAAAATTCTGGAAGTAAGGATTGTATTTCAAGTAAAAAGATACGTCTTGAACTCCACTTCTAGTGTTTGAATAGTTTAAGTTGCTTAATTGCTCTTGAGAAGCATTCCCTTCAGCTGAAATGTACGGTAAAGACATTACAACATCTAATTGATTTGATAGACCATAAGTTGCATACAAATTAGTACTGTTTAACTTTACTTCGTTAAAAATTGGTACACCATTTGTTTCTTGTGGTACTAAGTACACTTTATCATACTTTTCTGAACTTAAAGAAAGAGAAACATTTCCTTTTCCTTTACCTTGCATGAATCCACTTATTGGGCTCTGCGAAAAAGCGGTATTTACACCTCCTAGTGTTGTTACAGCTAACATTAATAGTAATTGTTTTTTAATCATAGTGTTTAAGTGTTATTTGTTTAACTTATTTATTCATTTACGAGGGATAAATAGATTTGGTTTTAGAAAATCTAAAAAAAATTAAAAATTTTAAAAAATTGTTGATTTTCAATTAACTACCTCATCAAAAATATTTATAAATAATATTGAAAACTTCCTTATCCAATAAAAAAAACCAATTTAATGATATTTTTTTTTGATACAAATTTCAAAAGTTCTTATAAATTCTTGTTATAAAATGTTTCACTGTTAACTAATTTGTACTAATTCTTAAAACTTAAAAAGTATTACTTTGAATCCCAATCAATGAAAAGTTTTAAATAATATTTTTTTTATGTTAAGACAACTACATAAAATTGAATTTTATTGGTATTTAAAACGAACTGTATAATTCCTATCATCAACATTTTAGATCAAATTATATTTCGATTGAAAAAGTGAGTGCAATAAGAAAAAGTAATTTACTAGGAAAGGTTAGTCATTAAGATTCCAATTGTAATATTTGTAACTTATTTTTGCATTTGAACTGATTTTAATGGTACTATAAAAGTTTAAAAAATCTATTACATCCCCTTTTGTTTTAAAATCGGCAGCAAACCAATCAAATATTTTTGATACTTCAATTTTGTTCGGTGTAATGGAATTTTTAGATGTATCAGTAATGAAATTTCTAGTAACCGAAACCAATTGTTTTTCCAATTTTGATTCCGTAAATGCTTCATTTAATAATTCCGGACAAGAAACCGAAGCACAATTTATGGCAAAGTGAATGCGAGGTTCATTCATCTTGCGCAGAATGTTATTTTCAATTTCTTCTAAACTGTATTTTTTGGCACCAATAGAAATAAATTTTTTGCCCCATGGATCAGCAATATCTTTAATGCTTTTAGTTGGGTAGTTGTTTAAAATTAATTGCACCGTATATGCATTATATGCGTTTATCCAATATGCTAGAGTTGCATTTCTTGACCATGATTTAGTGGGTGAATTGTTTGAAAGTTCGTTTAAGTATACCTTTAGTTCTTTACTATCTTTTTGAAAACCTCTATAATTTACATTTCCGTTCTTTAAAACATTTTTCTGTAATAATGCATTCCATCTTGCATGATTAACGCCAGATGCTTCTGCAGTGTTGCTTTTCTCATTAATAAATTTTACGGCTTCTGGATTTGTTCCGTTTTTACCACTAGAAAAAAATGGTAAAAAAATTAAGGACAGGAAAAACATTTTCATAGGTTTAATATTTAAGATTATTGATTTGGTTTAATTATTTATAAAAATTGGTAGTCATTGCTGTTTATTTTTGTCATTTCAAATTTTGTAATTCTTGTGTTGATGAATTTTAAAACAGTTATATTGTATTTAACTTACTTGTACTTGTAAATTTTGTTTTATAAAATTAAGCAACTGGTGTTTTTTGGTTTTATACTCCAAAAATCCTTATAGCTGTTACTCTTATTTTATTTAAACTATAAGTTATAATGAGATACGATAAATTATATAGATCGGTTTTAGTTAAAATACTTTTTTAAAGAATTGTTCAGCATTTAATTTAAGAATTCGTTTTAGTTTTCATAAATCTTGGTCCCTTTTTTCAAATATTTACTCCAACTTTTGTTGTAGGTATGTACATTATCTGTATCCTGACCTTTATTGTCAATTACTTTCCCATTATTATTTTTCCATTCAAAAATTCCACCATAAAGATTGTATACATTTTTATAGCCCATTTTAAGTAGTTTTTCTCCAATTTTCTCGCTGCGAACTCCAATAGAACAGTAAACAATTATGTTGGCGTTCTTATTTGGTATTGTTGCAGTAATTTTATTTTTATCGAAATTATTATAACCTACAGAAAGCGCATCTTTAATATGACTCACGTTAAATTCGCTTATTTCCCTGGAATCTAATACAATAACCCCTTTTTTTGCCTGAAATTCTTCTACAGTTATGTAAGGGACAGTTTTACTATTTAGTTTTTCTAAAACTTTTGGAATTGTTTTTTGTCCCAAACAAAATTGAGTGGCAACTACAGATAAAAGGGCAAACAGATATTTCATTCTAAGTATGTTTATACAATATCTAACTTACGAAAAAAATTAGTACTCAGATAAAACTTTTTTTTAAATTTAAAGAATAGCAAATTTAAAAAGATAAATCAAAGGTGAAATAAAACAGAAATTCCTTTTTGAAAAAAGATTAAAATGCAATAATAAAGCAAGATTTAAAGCAATCAATTTTAAGATTTAATCTATAATTCGGGAAGGGTTTTATATAATCTTTCAATTTTTCTAAAGCGTTGTGACTTCTAGCCTTTTGATAGGATGAAATTATAGCTATCAAAATAATTGCTGCAGCTAAAAATATACCATCAGATGTTTTTCCGCTTATGAAATAAATGGTTGATGCTACCAATAATAAAATGGTCATAGGATCTTTGACAATCTGAAGTAAGCCATTTAAAAACATATTGTTTTTTTTATAGGCAGTTTTGTTCTCACCGTATTTTTTTCTTGCACGATTTACCTCAGCAGTTGTTAAACCTTTACTTTTAAATTTATTGTGAAGCATACCGTTTTTATTGATTTTTAGATTGAATAGGAACCTATTACATTATAATTTGTGTTTCTTGGAAACTAGCATCGGTGTTTTTGTAGATTATTTTTTATTTTTAACGTTTAGCATAAAGTTAGCAGTATCTGTATCGGCAGTTGTTCCGTATCCATCAACTAAAGTTCCCTTTTCCCCGTTATTGCATTCAATGGCATACATAATAGAACTGTCATCAGGATTAGATTCGCCTTCAAAACGATAGAAATGTACAATTTTCACTTCATTACTTTGGAAAAGATTGTCTGTTTGTAGTGAAACCATATTTTTCCCATTAATATCGAATTGAGAATGAAATCCCAATTTTTCTAGAGCATCCAATACGACAACTAGGCTGTCCATATTTACTTTTTCCATAATTAGTAGTTTTTATTGATTTAAATTTAGATGAAAATATTATTCTTAAAATCGACCTATAAATAATTTTGTTTCTGCTTTACAACGGGTGCATTCCATGAAATTCGTCCAGCTTCATTTTGTTGGTACCAAGAATCTATAGGGCCTTATAAAAAGATTACATTATTAAAAACAAAGACACCAATATCCTTGATGCTTATGACCCATTGCGGGCAATAGCTATTTCAACGTCTTTTTTTTGTTTGTATCCTTTGATAAGGAAATGATACTGATGTTATTAGTTATTCCTGTAATTCCAATAAGGTTGTTGAGTGCATTTTTACTAGCTTCTTTCTGGTAGTTCCATTCGATTTCACCGCTCAAAAATACCCATCCGCTCTTTACAATAACTGAAATTTTTTCGGTTGGGATATCCCAATGCCACTTGAAGGCAGTTTCAATAGCCGTTAGAATTTCAGCATCAGTTCTTTTGTCCTTAGTATTACAAACCACTTTAATGTCTTCGATCACTGTTCTAACCCCAGCTACATTTTTGGCCGCTTGTTCAGCTTCGGCTTTTTTGGCATAGGTATTTACCGAACCAGTAAGTGTTACCATACCTTTATTTACTAGGACTCCAATTTCAGCAGCTTTTAAAAGAGGTTCCCAATTGATGGCATCTACAACGTTTTTCTGTAACTCTTCATTGCTTTTCATTATGAAAAATTTAGTTTGAGATTGAATACAAAGGTGCATCATGTCTGTAAAGCTTCAAATGACCTAGCGTTTTTAAAAAAATGATTTTCATTACTTTACTGTTAATTCAGCAGTAGTTTTTGTACGGGGAACGCTACTTCATTTTCTGACATAACCTTATCTTCAAATGAATCGAAATTATGAATTGTTATTCTAGCAATTTCATCTAAAGCTTCCTTTGTAAAGAAAGCTTGGTGCGGTGTAATTAGAACATTATTGAAAGACATTAATCTTTCGATTTGGTCGTCTTTTATAATTGTATCTGATAAATCCTTAAAGAAGATAGTGTCTTCACCTTCATACACATCAATACCCAAATATCCAATTTGTGCCGTTTTAAGTGCTTCGATAGCGTCTTTTGTATTGATGATTGCTCCTCTGCTTGTATTGATAAGCATCATTCCTTTTTTAATTTTTGAGAAAGCAATACTATTAAAAAGATGTTTTGTTTTTGGGTTCAAAGGACAATGAATAGAAATAATATCAGATAGTGCTAATAGCTTTTCAAAAGTGACATATTGTACTCCTTTTTGAATTAATGTTTTAGATTTTATACTGTCATTTGCAATAACCTTACAGCCAAAACCAAGCATTATAAAGCAAAAAGCCGTTCCAATTTTTCCTGTTCCTATAACTCCAACCGTTTTCCCAAATAAGTTAAAACCCATTAGATTTTGAAGAGAAAAATTATTTTCCCGAACCCTATTGTAGGCTTTATGTGTTTTCCTGTCGAGTGTCAAGATTAGTGCCGTGGCATGTTCTGCAATTGCTTGAGGTGAATAAGCCGGTACGCGCATCACTTTTATTTTATTATTTGCAGCAGCCTCCAAGTCAACATTATCATAGCCTGCGCTGCGCAAGTCGATCAGTTTTATTCCTGCTTTTGCAAGTTGACCCATTACATTAGCATCTAGTTTATCTGTCAATTGTATGCAAACTGCATTAAAGTCTTTTACCATAGCTACTGTTGCTGCGTTGAGTGGTGCTTCAAAATAAGTGAGTTGATGCTTACCATAAACATTATATTTGTCAAGATATTCACGTTCGTAATATTTAGTATTGAAGATCGCTATTTTCATTTTTTAATGGGATTATTAATTTGTAAATTTCTATAGATTTCTACTCGTGTGCGTGCTATGATTTCGTTCCCATTTATCTAGACTGCACTGCTGATTACCGAAGCAGAAATATTTTATAATCGCTTTTTTTTTAAGTTTATATAACCTTTCCTACCTGCAAAGGTTACCTTTTATAGGTGCAAATTTGAGCCATATTTTCCTGTCAGGAAATGATAATACCCAACTGAAAAAATGATATAAAACATTTATTTGAGATCGTGATGGCAAAGTGATTTTTATCACTTATAATACCTACAATCTACATTTTTAAATGGTATACGATGTTGCAACTTTGTTGCTATTCAATAATTCAGCAGCTTATGTCTATTTTAATACTAGTCCGCCATGGACAATCTGTTTATAATCTGGAAAATCGATTTACCGGAACTATCGATATAGATCTTACCCCTTTGGGAGAGGAAGAAGTAAGACGGGCAGGAGAAAAACTCAAAGACTACAAATTTGAAATAGCGTATACGTCAATGCTAATAAGAGCGCGGAAAAGTTTGCGAATCATTCTTGAAGTACTAGGGCAAACCGAAATACCAGTGGTGAAAAATAGTGCTCTCAATGAAAGAATGTATGGCAGTTTACAGGGCCTAAACAAAGCTGAAATTGCAAAGAAATATGGCACAGAACAGGTAGAAATATGGCGTAGAAGTTATGCTATTTGTCCGCCCGATGGAGAAAGTTTGGCTTCGACCTTTGACAGAACGGTTGCGTATTACAAAACTGAAATTGAATCCAAATTAAGAGCTGGCAAAAATGTACTCCTTGTTACCCACGGCAATAGTTTAAGAGCAGTAATGATGTATTTAGAAAACATCAGTCCAAAGGATATTGAAAAAATCAATATCCCAACAGGTTTGCCCCGAAAATATACTTTGGATGCTGATTTAAACATTTTAAATGTTGCTTATTTATAGAAATCCTACCAAAAATATATCCAAGAATCTATTCCTCAATATTGTCTACATCCTATTACTTACGATTATCATCACCCAAACTGTAACCATTATTCTCTTCATCCTCACTTCCTGTTTGTTCCATATCGTCATCGAGTTCAGATCCAGGAATATCTAAATCTAAACCTGAAACATCTTCATTAAAATTCTTTTCATTCCATTTAGAATTTCTAGGTTCATTTGGCGTCTTATTTTTGGTGATGTCTTCTGGATCAATATCTTTTGCTTCAGTTAGCTTATTAAAAATATCTTCACTGGGAGGATAGTTTAATGCTGCTACATTTTCTATCTCCTTTTTGGAGGATTTTGATAATGTGTTTTTATTTTTCATACTATTTAGATGTATTGATGAATGTTATTCCTTTTAGTAATGGCTAAAATTTAATGTCTTGTTTAAAAAAAACACTAAATTTATTTGCCACAGATTAGCATAGATTAATTCGTTAAGTAATTTTAAAAAATCTTTTTAATCCTTTTAATCTGTAGCAAAAACTCTTTTTAAGAGTGTACTTGTTTACAAATGCGTTCTAATTGGCAACTGTCAAACTATGATTATGACTATGAAGCGTATTTGTCTTATTGTTTTGCATTTCTCGTCTGCATTTTTCGACTGTAAGTCGGGCCATAAGATAACTAACAGTTGATTCTGCACCTTGATTGAGGTTGATGTAATCTTCTTCCAAACCGTCATAACATCCACCAGTACATGGATTGTATATAATTTGTTGGAGATGATTGTTTCCTAGAAACCAACTGAAAGCCATTTCCATTTTCTGTAGGTAGGCATTATTTTTAAAAGTGTCATTAAATTTAGCTAATGCCAAGATGGTATAGGCGACATCAATGGGTTGCTCGCCTCCAATTACTTCTGTATGAACTGCTTTGTTATTGTGCAACCATCCCTTATTAGAAATGACTTTAATACTATTTTCGGTAATTGTTTTTGATAATAAAAAATCGAAAGACGTTTTTGCTATTCCTTTGTAAATCACTTCGCCTGTAGCCAGATAAGCACAAAGTATGGCTTCAGGCAGAATGCTGTTTCCATACGTCATATAGCTCTCAAACCAATGCCAGCCTGGTTTTGATTCGTGTTTATACATTTGAACCAATCGGTTAGCCAATAGTTTTATCAATGCTTTATTTTCAAAACACATTTCCTTTTTATTAGCGTAATAGATTCCTTTTATTGTAAAAGCCATTGCCCTTGTAGAGTGCATTTTATGAGTATTAGCTAAAGCAGACTGCATTGTTTTTCTTGCTTCTAAGATTAATGTTTTGGGCAATAAATTACTCATAGAAATCATAAATCCTAAAGCCCATATGGCTCTTCCGTTAGAATCCTCTAAGTTTTCACTATTTTGGTCTGTGAATTTTTTTTGTTCGTTTACATAATTCAAAAATGTGCCGTCTTTTTGTTGACAAAAGTGGATAAAATGGTAGTATTTATCAATATAAATTAGGTCTTCACTATCATTTGTTAATTCAAAATGCTGGCACATTGCAACTAGAGCTCTTGCATTATCATCGAGCGTATACCCACTATTTAAATCTGGTTGATTAATGATCGAAAACTGTATCATTGCAAATGGACTCGTTAATGCCTTGAAATGGCTGAGGTTTATTTTAGGCGTTCTATAATTTAGCTTTAATTTTTTCTGCAAAAATTTTTCAAATAATTTAGTATGCGCAATAGCCGAATTTTCCCAAGCCGTTGGTGCCATTTTATGAATCCCATTATTTGAAATTTCCTTACATAACTTTGGATTATCTAATAAAATGGCTACTTTTTTTTCTAATTGTACTGAATTTCCAAAGTCAATAATAGTACCTCCACCGCTCATTAATAATTCACTAGCGTGCGGTATAGGAGTGGAAATCACTGGACAACCACAACTTATAGCATAAGAAAAAGTACCACTTACGGCCTGATTTGGATCTTTTGAGGTAAAAAGGTAAATATCTGTTAGCTGTAAATAGTCGAGTAATTCCTCGAGCGGTAAATACGTATTTATGAATTTTACATGATGCTGCAGACCGAGTATTTCTATTTTTTGCTCCAGACTTTGACGGTATTTTTCACCTTCTTCTTTTACAACAGATGGGTGTGTTTTGCCTATAATTAGAAACAGAATATCTGGATTTTTATTAATAATTACTGGCATTGCGTCTAATGAGGTTTCAATAGATTTTCCAGAGCTGAGCAAACCAAATGTAGAAATTATTTTTCTGCCTGATAATTTGTATTTTTCTTTTAAAGCTTCTTTATCGATATATTTTACCAAATGTGTTCCGTGTGGAATGACAGTAATCTTATTTTTTAAAATGCCGTAATCCTGTTCCAATAACTTTGCAGACGCTTGGGTCATGACTATAAAGGAGTCAACAATAGCATTCATTTCGGCTATGTTTTTTTTCAGTTGCATATCTGGATTAGGCAGTACCGTATGAAATACGATGATAATAGGTTTATTTATCGCTTTTAAAAAAAGAATAAAATCTGCTTCATTGGTTTTAAATAAACCAAATTCGTGCTGAATCAATACCAATTCTAAGGAGTGATTTACATTAATGGTATTTGCGAGTTTAGTGTAAGAGATTTTATTATCCGTTTCCAAAAAATAAGTTACCTCATCAGTATAAGAATACGTGTTGTTTTGCATTTCCAGAGCTGCAATTTTAACATCAAAAGTGTTTTTAAATTTGTTTTTTAATGCCAAAATTAAATCTTGTGAATAGGTTGCAATCCCACATTCACGTGGTGGATAAGTCGTTACAAATAAAATTTCGGGCAATTTCTCTTTGTCTTTTACTGAAACTTTATCCAAACTGAAAAATTTGCCATTTTGACCTGAATACCCATTGTTGCGATTTGATCTTATTTTATTTATCATCGTGTAGTTTATTAAGTAATAATTCATTGATTAATCCTGAAAAAGAGACCGAAGCACAAGCAATTCTTTCATCTGCAGCACCATAATAGATGTACAAAGTATCGTTAAAAAATACTGCTCCACTCGGAAAACAAACATTATTTACCTCTCCTTTTAGTTCCCATTCTAATTCTGGTTTGAATAAAGGATACGGTAAGCGAGCGATTTCTTTTCTAGGATCTTCTAGATCCAGTAAAGCAGCGCAGGCCGAATAAATGTATCCATCCAGACCATCCTTCACACCATGATATATAATTAGCCATCCCTGATCTGTTTCTATAGGAGGACAACCACCGCCAACATAGCTGATTTCATGATCAAATTTTGAAGTAAGTACAACATGATCATTAAAATGGACCATGTAATCGTCGTAAAATAGTTCTGTTAAATCATTTAAATCTTCAATACCAACAAGAATCTGAATTTCTGGTTTGATCCTGTGTAACAAGTAAAATTTTCCTTTTATTTTCCTTGGAAAAAAAATTACATTCTTGTCCCATAGCAGTGATCTTTTTGGATGCTTCTCCAATTCAACGTTATGCCTGTTGTAGCGGAAATATTTTTCATTGAGAGGAACGTCCATTCCAGCAAGGCTATTAAATTTTTCAAAACTAATCTGTGGAACTATAATTCCTTTTTTTTCAAAATGAATCAGATCTTTTGAAATAGCAAGACATCCTAAAGCATTAATCCCATCAAAACCGGTATACGTTAAATAGTAGGTGTCTTCTATTTTTACTATCCTTGGGTCTTCTATTCCATGACTTTCATAGTCAAATTCGGGGAACAAAATAGGTGATTTATTTCTGTCCACAACTAATAAAGGACCTTCTAGTTTACAATACCCTATGCTTGAATGATTGCCTTTGCGCACTGCTCGATAAAAAAGATGTACAAAATCGCCCTCTTTTATTGCTGCAGGATTTAGCACTCCTTCATTTTCAAATGGGATAATTGTTTTTTCGAGTAGTACGCCTTCTTTTTTGACTTGTATCATTTATTTTTTCTTTAATTTGATTTACCCATTTAAAAAAAATAGGATAGCAATGAAATTATTGATGCATTTTGACATCAACCTTCTTGAAATACTCCGAAACAAATTCCTGTTGTTTTTTATCAGACATTTCATCAGCATTTATCACATCAATCTTTATGCTGTCAAACAGACGATTTTGTCTTAAAAAATTAAATAATTCAGACTTTGCATTGGTAGGGCCAAGCAAAACTACCTCAGTAAAATCTTTAATAATAGCTGCCAATTTTTTATAATAGCCATGTTTTCTTTGCTGTTGTTTGTTATTCATTTCACTTTCACTGCGATGTAGCGTTTCATTCTTGTCCTGATGGTCAAAATCAAGTGAGACTGTATCTGTGATTTTTATTTCATCCGAAAATTCAATAAGATGGGCATGGGCATGATCCATACAAATGCCTAATTTTTTTATTGTTTTCATTGTAATTTTTTTAGTTTATTCTGCTTCCATTACTAACTCATTACTAACATGTATCACGCCAGGTGTTTTCCATGCAATGCGTCCTGCTATTTCTTTTTGATACCAAGAATCAACTGTACCTTTTAAAATTATTTTTGAATCTAATACCTCTATTTCAATATTTTGTGAATCCAGCTCGTAATGGTTTTCTAATGCGAGCCATAAAGCTGTACTGTTAATTACAGTATCACTTTGTGATTTTATACTGATGTAATTGCTAACCCCTTTGACCCCAATAAGGTTTACAATTGCCTCTTTAGCAGCTTCTTTCTGATAGTTCCATTCTAATTCTCCAAAGAGGGTTACCCATCCATTTATAACACTGACTTTGATTGTATCGTTTATGGTATGCCAATTCCATCTGAAAATAGTAAGGATTTCGGCTGTGATTGCAACATCCTTTTTGCCCTCCCAACTATTTATTAGCACATCAATTTTATTAATTACAGATTTTACTCCAGCTATTTTCCTAGTGCTATTTTCGGCTTGTATTTTCTTTATATAATTCTCTACTACACCTGTAAGTGTGACTACTCCATCATTAGAGATTACTATTATATTGCTAATAGAAATGGGAGATTTCCATTTTAATGCATTGCTGACATCCTTTTGTAAAATTTCATCGGTTTTCATTTTTTATAAGTTGGAATGAAAAGATGCATTCATTCTGTATCAACACAAAATTGGAATAAATACTCTTGAATTGAAATGAGAATAAGCAGTATTATAAGTGATCTATATCACTTAATTAGTGCTGCTAGAGAAGTAAAACTATAGAAGAGTCAATTATATAATTTATAATGTCAATTGTGTAATAATATGTAGGTTTAAAAAGACCATATTTACATATTGCCAATACTTTTTGGAAATAAATAGTTATGAAAAATGCTGCCTTACTTCATGCCCTAGTTCATAATGCTATAGACGGTATTATCACTGTTGATGATTTTGGAACTATAGAAAGTATAAACCCATCAGCTTGTGCACTATTTGACTATTTAGAAGAGGAGGTTTTAGGAAATAACATCACGATGCTTATACCGGCACCAGACAGGAAGGCTTATACTGACTACATCAAACATTATAGAGAGACAGGAGAGGCTCTTAATAGTGGAATTGGAAAAGAACATATTGGAAAAACTAAAGAGGGTTACCAATTTCCGTTTAGATTAGGAGTAAGTGAAGTAAACTATGATGGCAGAAGGATATATGCAGGATTTATACATGACCTGAGCCAACAAAAAAAAGATGAAGAACACTTGAAAAATTATGCTTACCATTTAGAAGAGCTTGTAGAACAAAGGACCGAGATCCTTAATGATACGATACGTTCCTTGGAGAAATCAAAAGAAAAAGTAAGCGCTACTTTAGAGAAAGAAAAGATACTCAGCACTTTGAAAAATAGATTTTTATTAATGGCTTCTCATGAGTTCCGAACCCCGTTAAGTACTGCACACTTATCAGCATCCCTAATAGAAAAATATGCCGAACCATTAGAAAATACCAATATTACCAAACATGCCAGAAAAATCATTAGTGCTGTGACCAATCTAACTACTGTATTAAATGACTTTTTATACACAGAACAATTAGAAGTAGGTACAGTGAAAGCAAATCAGACTTGTTTTGACCTAGTACAATTAGCTGAAGAAATTACAGAAGAGATGCAATTGCTGGCAAAACGTGAACAGCAAATACAATTTAAACACTTCGGCATTAAAAAACTAATCAATCTGGACCAAAACTTAATTAAGAACAGCATTATCAATTTAATTACAAATGCTATAAAATATTCTGCGGAGACCTGTTGTATTGCTTTTACTACTGAAATTAATGATACCCATTGTATTATTAAAGTAAAAGATGAAGGAATAGGAATTCCAGAAGAAGATCAGAAACATTTGTTTGAACCTTTTTTCAGGGCTCATAATACAGCTAATATCCCTGGAACTGGACTCGGTTTAAATATTGTTGCTCGATATATTGCCCTAATGAAGGGTACTATTTCGTACAGCAGTACTCTAAATAAAGGAACATTATTTACACTCAAATTTTCAATGACATGAGCAAAGTATTGGTAATAGAAGACAACATAGAAATAAGTGAAAATATAGTTGAAATTCTTGAATTAGCCGACTATGACGTAATTGTGGCCAAAAATGGCAAACAAGGTGTTGAAATGGCTACTATGAATTTACCCGATATTATTCTCTCTGATATAATGATGCCAGATCTAGACGGATATGGTGTATTATACCTTCTTAATAAAAATCCAGAAACCACAACTATTCCGTTTATTTTTATTACTTCCAAATCAGAACGAGTTGATTTGCGTAAAGGAATGGAAATGGGTGCCGATGATTATCTAACAAAACCATTTGGCCGGTTAGAACTTTTAAATGCTATCGAAACGAGGTTGAAGAAAAAAGACTGTCAACATCTTTTTTACAGTAAATCGTTAGAGAATTTGGATCACCTTGTTTCAAAAACGAATGGATTGACTGAATTAAAAAAAATTATATCCGAGCGAAAAACTAGGTTGTTCAAAAAAAACCAGATTATTCACTACGAGGGAGACCATGCCACGGGGATTTACCTTGTAATGTCAGGCAAAGTTAAGACCATGAAAATGGCAGAAGATGGCCGAGAATTGATGACAGGTATCTATCAAGCAGAAGATTTTCTTGGCATCAACGTTATTCTTTCTAATAATGCCCACGAGGATACTGCAACAGCACTAGAAGACAGTTGCTTGTGTTTTTTTCCTAAAACACAATTTGATGAAATGTTGCGACTGTATCCAGATGTTGCAGGAAAGTTTCTTGAAATCTTATCCCATGAAATTCGTAAAAAGGATGGCTATCTTTTGCAACTTGCCTACCAATCTGTTCGGAAAAGGATTTCAGAAGCGATTCTACGTTTATACCAACAACACGAAGATGGAATAAAGACGTTAAGCGTTAGCAGGGATGACTTGGCGGCGTTAGCAGGAACAGCTGCAGAAACTGTAAGCCGCACACTAACCGAATTTAAAAATGAAGGACTGATTGAAAAAAAAGGGAGTATTCTAAGGATCCTGAATCCTGATAAAATGAGTAAGATGCGGAATTAGCCAAATGAAGTACACGGCAAACTTGGGTCAGGGGTACTTGGTCTAAATGAATATATTGCAATTTGCGATAACACGATTTGCAATCCCTTCACATTCCAATTGTCAAGACCGATTTTTTTATAACATCAAATTTTTTTTACACTTTATTAATATACTATGTGGTCACGGATTGCAAATCCGAGCGATTGGGTTGCGAATTTGCGCCATTGGGTTTGCCAAATCTTTCAAATACAAAACCAATTTCAAATTAAGCCTAATCCCCAAATTGCTTTTAGCGTGTGTTGGTGAATCAGTTTTATGGTTAAGTTGTAAAAATAAGAAAATCCCTCCTTACAGGGAGAGATTTCTGTTCTTATGTTACATATTATTTTTTTGGTGGTTCATAAGGTTTAAATACCGCAATTCTTTCCACTGGACATCTTTCTAATTTATAAAGTAGTGCGATGTTATTACGATCAATTAAAATAGCATCATGAAGTTCTTTTTTCTTTTCTATACCAATGTTGTCATATCCAAGGGGTTGCCTTTTTGCATGAATATAATTAATGTAAATGTTTTCAGAATTAAAATCTGCAAGAAAATATAATCTATATCCTCCAGCATCGGGAATTCTTTTTTTAAGAAAAGGGATGTGTTCAGGACCGTAAAGTCTATTTCCAGTAGCAACAATATCAAAAGTGTTATCTATAAAAAATTCTAAAAATAATTTTTCTAAATCTTTGTATTGTTTCTTTTTAATTAATTTTTGATACTCTTCAATAAAACTATTGGAACAATAAACATTCATCCATTATTTGCTTAACATTTCTATTCTTTTAGCAAATTCAGTAGCAGCAGGGAGGTTAAAATACAAATCTTCTAAATCTTGATTGTGCTCTTTTAGATCGTCTAAAGCGATTTTATAATTACGCATTACTTTGGTGGCAATGTCTTTGGTAATAACCCAACTCATACTTACATAAGTACGAATTAGTTTTTTATGAACTGCGTTTGATTTATCAAGCAATCCTTTTATTAATTCAAGACATTCATCGTCAACGTTATCTACCCAAGATAATTTTTCTAATTTTGAATTAATATCTAATATCGTTTTGGTTTGATTTTCAAGAGAAGTTGTAAATACTATAATTTTATCCAAAAATTTATCAACAGCTTCTTGTTTTAAAGCTTTGACATTTTTTTGATTTGCTAATTCAGTAACCTCATTAAAGGTTTCTTGAATTTTTGATTTAGCGGTTAAGCATTCCATCATATAGTTTGATTTAAAACGTATGTGCATTTGTGTTTGACAATTGTACATGACAAATATATACAAAAGCATATATATTATAACACATTATTATGTTAAAAACAGCCATTTCAAGTTAATAGCCATTATACAAACATACACAAACAACTATATTTTATACTTCTATGCTTTGTGATTTTTTCTTTATAAACTACCTCATTGGACATGCTAACTTAGCCATCACAGAAAGTTAAGAAATAATCTTATTTTTTCGCTAGCAGTACTTCCAGTGCTTTGATGATCAACGGATCTCGTTTAGAGCTAATATCATTTTTGGTATTCACCATAGCAATCTCAACCGGAACACCACGATCTTCGAGTAAAATGCGATCCGTTGTGTAGTAACTGTCATTAGACAATGTAAAGTACACATCGTGCGACAATTTCGATTCAAACATATCTGATAACATTCCTGAAGTGTTGGCTCCTATCGTGGTTACATTACTTTGTTTGTACAAGGAGAGCGTAAAATCCTCTGCAGAGCTGGCTGTTTTATCATTGGTCAAGATCACAATTGGGTTTCTATATTGTACGCCTTTATTTGGGGTAATTACAATTGGTCGTAATGGAGAAAACGTTTTGTAGTCGCCCCTAACTTTGGTTGATTTATAATGAGTTATACCTTTTTGTAAAACAAACCTTTTTGCCAGCAAATCGCCCGCATGACCACCTCCATTTGCTCTTAAATCAATAATAATTCCTTTTGTTGAAGCGAATGACTTAAGAATACTATCAAATAGGGTAAGCATCAATTTAACGTCTTTAGCCTCCTTTTTAGAACTATACAAACTCTCGATGGTCCCAAAACAGCGAGATATTCTGATGTAACCGATACCATCGCTTTGTGATGCATAATACAAATGTTCATCATTAACTACGGGACCTATTCCTTTTACTGCGGCAAATTTTTCATTTTGTAATGTTTCAAAACCGGTTTTCCACAAGTCTTTTTCGATTCCCTTAAATTCTTTCTTAAAGGCTGAAGGTCGTTTCGCTTTATAAACCACCTCATCTCCTATTGAGATGGTTATGTGACCGTCTTGCAAAGGATCTACCATTTTACCCAAGGTGTTTATTAACTCTTCCTGTGAAGTTTTCGGAGTGACTTGACTGCGATATTGGGTGTAGGCACCATCCCAATTTACCCCTTTCAATTCAAAAAAAGCATAATTGTCTTTAAACGTGGTCCAGAATTTTTCGAAGTCTTTTTCGGGTAGGCTTACTGCTTTTTTATTTTGGCCGACAACAAAAGTGGAAATACTTAAAACGATTGCTATAATTAATCTGGTCATGGTTTGGTATTAAATAAATTATCACTTCGATCACGAAATTTTATGTAAATAACGACTAAAATTTAATGTCGTTTTTTAATAAAATACTACATTTTTTTACCACAGATTGACGCAGATTGACGCAGATTAATTCGTTATAAAATTTTAAAAATCTTTTTAATCCTGCAAATCTGTGGTAAAAACTTTTTTTAATAATTGTGAAAATATATCTTTCTAACTACTTACTAATCATGTTTAATTTTTTCTATTTTTAGTTTTGTATAAATAAGCTAAAGGTGCAACTACGGCTAGAAACATTAAAATCGATAACAGTACATCGTCTGTATCATCTAAATCAACTTCGGATTTCATAATTTTTAAAAGAAAAAAAGAAAGTAGTAAATTGACAAGCACACATGCAATGCGCATAGCTGTAATGACTGTAGTTTGTTAATAGCTATCTCTCCAGAATTTAGTACCTACAACAAGTAGCAAGTCTACTAAACCTGTAAGTAAAAAAATAAAATAAATTTGGTTCCTATCTATTCCATTGATGAAAAAACCGAACCAAACAATTGATGAAAGCAACGTAAGCGCTCCAAAGATTTTTTTTGACATACTATTGATATATTTTATTTTGATACTTTCGTCTGTTGAGGTTTTAAGTAAAAACGTTTTTAACTAATTTCTTCTATTTTAGTTTTAACTGAATAATTAATTTGATGTTCTTATCCGATAACACGATTTTCAATCCCTGCGCATTCCAATTGTCAAGACCACTTTTTTTATATCATCAAATTTTTCTCACTTTATCGATATACTATTTGGTCACGGATTGCAAATCCGAGCGATCGGGTTCACGGATTGCAAATTTGATTGATTGGGTTTATTAATTATTAAAGTATTTTAAAAAATCTAGTATAATCTTCAGAAACACAACGTGTAAAAAAAGCATTATCATACCGACAAGTAATTCAATGATTTGAAAATTATATCTAGTAAATAATTTGAAACTTTATTGGTGTTAAATGCTGTGATAATTTTATGTATAATTGGTAATAATCATGTACCCCTGTATTAAAATTTTGTACACTAACTCTATCACCGTATTGAAGATGAGCATCAATACCTGCATAAAACCAACAATCTTTCAATTGTGTCAAAAGCACAATTAGCTCATCATCAACATATTTAATTGATGGAATTGAAAATATTTCATCTATTTTGGTTTTTACAAGATTTCGCTCCCTTTCAAAATGCTGAATCTCTGTTATCTCACCAGAACCGAAAGGAATCCAAACTCCATGCTTACCTAAAATCCTATAGTTCATATCCATTTTCTCTGCATTTAGACTTTGTATATTTTCAAAATCTGAGAATAGTAGCTTTTTACTTATGTTATCCGTAAATATATTTAATCTTTTGAATAATAGATATTTTACTGAATGATGAAGTGAATTTACTATGGTCTCTAATCTAGGTTGAATAACCTTAAAAGCTTCTTTTTTTTTGATGAAATTAGGATACGTGACTGTAAACAAATAGAATATAGTAGCCGGCAAAGTACTATAAGATGCCGCTAGTACAAAACTATTTATATTTTTTACATTGGTTTCTGAAGTATTTGTGCTGAATAATGGTATGATACCGAACATTATTTGCAATATAAAAATAAAGCTTATAACATTAAAAAGTATTAAAAGTACTGTTATTGGATTTGTTTTTATAAAATTCATATTTTAGGCTATTATATAAATATATTTGGATTTAACTTTACTTTTAATCAGTATAATTTTCTTTACGATTTAAATTTTAAATCTTTAAAATTAGATAGAATGAGGATCAATGTTATAAAAGCAGTAAACATTTCAGTGCCTACAAAAAGTTTAGCATACATACTATTAACTTTGATTTCACTTGCGTTATTCATTACAAATACACCAAAACTGTAAAATACAAAATCTAAAAAAACAAAAACACCACTTTCTTTTTTCACATTAAGGAAACTTTCTGAATTATAATCAAATAAACACCAGTAATAAGATGAAAATGTTAATGACAGAAAAAATACAATTCCTAAAGTGTGAGCCAAAAACTTAAATCTTCCATTACTATTTTCAATATGAGAAAATATTTTTTCAGTTTGATAAGTCACAAAATAAAAAACACTAAACAGCAGAAATAAATAGAAAAAAAAAGCATAACTGTAAGCGTAAAAATCTGTTAATTCTGATTTTATTATTACGCTAAATAAAACGTAACTCAATAGTGGTAATAAAACAAAAACACCATGATTTTTGAAATATGCTATAATCCTTTTAATGTTTCTCATAAATATAAGTAAATCTATCCCAATTTCTTCCCCTTCTTCTCCTTCACAAACAGCCCAGCTGTATATTTCTCGTACAACTCAAATAAAAACTCCATACGCTTTGCTTCACTTGTAAATGCTTGTTTGCTATATGCAGCGTCAACAGCTTTGTCAAGCTCATTATGTGCTTTAACTAGAGCTGGAGGCATAGTTAACGGATTATACAAATCAGCTAAGGAACTACTAGGAAAACTTGCTCTAACATCTAGCACATTTTGTGCTTTTTCTTCAATAGTTTTTATTTGTTTTTCAGTTGGGTTTTCTGGCTATGGATAATTGTTATAAACAATACTTGATGAATATCTATATCTACTTTCCAATTTTCCTCCAATATTTTTAATCCAATTCATATGCATTATTGAAGTCAAGACACCAAAATGAAATAAATTCGCATTTGGTAATACATATATTTGGTTTGAAGCAATTGTAGAAGAGTCTAAAAATGCAATTGGAATATATCTTCTATTTTCAGATGTAAGTGTAGGGAATGCCAAATAATTTGTTTTTGGTTGTCTAATTTCAGCAAAAATAGTTGGTGTATCAGCTAACTTTTTTGTTGTTGTTCTATTACTATTTGCCCTCCAATTCTTTACATTATTAACTCTCTCTAATATCTTTGAATTATTTTTTATTTCAATTGGGTTTGCATTTAATAACCATAGACAATATCTATCTTCTGAGTATAATAACTCTCGACCTCCTATAAATTTATAAATTAAGCTTTCAGAGTCCTTATTTTCTCTTAAAATTTCCTCTCTTTCTTCTGATGACAAAGTATAATTACCATCATCTAATGCAAAACTACCATAGTTTATTTCAGGAACATTACATATTGGATTTCGTCTACCATCTATAAAAATATCTTTACTTTCAACTAAATAGGGATTTATATTTTTTACAAGGATTTCATGTGGTTCACATTTGACATCTTCATATTCAAAAATTTTTTTATTATTGATGTCATAATTTGCAAAACCAACAATTACACAATGGACAGCAGCATTTCCTTTTGCTTCATTTCTCCAATTAAAAGTTCGATGTGCAAAATGAATTTTAATGTGATATTTATTAAATAACAAATTCCATAAAAGACCAACTTGTTCACCTTGAACAATTGAATTAGTAGATACAAATGCAGTGCTTATTTTTGTGTTTTCTACATATTGAGCTGCTTTTAAATACCATGCAGCAACATAATCTAAAACTCCTGCACCTTTTACATCTGAAAAAAGTTTTTCCATGTCAACCTTCTGCTCAGGTTTTTGCTCTTTTTTTCCAATAAATGGTGGATTACCAATAATATAAGATAGATCGTTTTTTAAAACAACGTCTTCCCAATCAATTCTTAATGCGTTTCCATGAACAATTTTCGCTGATTTTTTTAGTGGCAAACGGGCAAAATATTGTCCAAATTCATTGCTTATCATCATATTCATTTGGTGATCCATCAACCACATGGCTACTTCGGCAATACGAGCGGGGAACTCTTCATATTCTATGCCGCACATCATGTCTACATCAAGCCACATGATTTCCCTAATATCAAGAACGCCTTGACCTGATTTATAAGTAGCGCGCAATACTTCTAGCTCCAGTAAGCGTAAATCTCTATAGGTAATTACTAAGAAGTTCCCACAACCACAGGCAGGATCAAGGAATTTGAGTTGGCTAATTTTTTTATGAAATTCTAGAAGTTTGTTTTTATTGCTTTTTATGGTTTCAAACTCAGTCCAAAGTTCATCTAGAAACAAAGGCTTAATTAATTTCAAGATATTACTCTCACTGGTGTAATGCGCTCCTAAATTTCTTCGCTCTTTAGGGTTCATGACACTTTGAAACATAGAACCAAAAATGGCTGGCGATATTTTGCTCCAATCAATGTAACAACACTCTAGTAAGGCACGGCGCATTTTGCTATCAAAACTAGCCATAGGAAGAATCTCTTCAAACAATTTTCCGTTCACATACGGAAAATCATTGAGTTGTTCGTCTAAGTTTTTAAAACGTTTTTCTTTTGGAGTATTTAAAACCTGAAATAATTCTTGTAGTTTAGAGGCTAGATCGCTTCCATCCTCGGCAGTTCTGCCTTCAATGTAATCTTGTAGTTGTTGCTTGTCAAAAATAGTAGTATCCTCTGCAAACAAGCAAAACAATATTCGAACTAAATACACTTCTAAAGGATGCCCCTCATACCCTATTTCTTCTAATCGGTCGTGCAGTTTACCCATCAATTCAGCCGCTTTTATATTCGCTGGGTCTTGTTCTTTATAGGTTTTCTTTTGATACCCAAGTATGGAACCAAAACTTTGAACGTTGAGAACTAATTCATCAAGTGTAAACTGTACCGTAGTTTGTTCCTCAGTATCATAAAGCCTAAAAATATGAAAGTCGCAAACCAAAACGTATTTGGGTAATTCGTTTTGCTTTAATCCGTGGGTATAATCTATAGCCTGCTGAAAAGCTTTATCCAAGTTTTTACCCCGACTTTTCATTTCAACTAAGATGGTTCCCTTCCAGAGTAAATCTATATATCCATCTGCATCTGAGAGTTTTTTTACCCTGTGCTCAAAAGTCCCTATCTTTTTACGAGTTATCCCAAAAACTTCAAAAAAAGCATCTAAAAACGGTTTAGCATCAGCTTCTTCATTGGTGGTATCTTTCCATTCTTTAGAAAACCGAACAGCTCTGTCTTTAATCTCGTTCCAGCTTAACGCCATAATTATGAATTATTTAATCTTTAATTTTTATGGATACCTCTACCCTATCCTTTGCAATCGCTCTCTAGAAACTGTGCTGTGCCGCTGGTAAGAAACTTGTTTTTACAATCTAGTACTGATGTATCGTCTCGTTTACAGTGCTTTAAATTCTGTAAAATATTTCTAAACACTAGAAGAAACCACTATGGATTTTATCTATACAGTAACGCGTTTCATTTTTATTTGCAAAAAAAGGCAACGTGTTGTAAAATGTGGTATTTAATAGTCGTAAATGTAGGAAATTATAATATACAAAAGGTGTAAAAACAAAAAAACAACAGCTTACTTTGGGTTTGTTAAGCAAACGGTACGGAATAAAATTCGAACCTTATACTCAAAGATTTGAAACTCGTAGCTGATTGATTTGAAACTTAAAGTAATACATACATTTGATAGGATGCTAGAATTGATTGGTCCTAATTATTAAATCGTCTTAACCATGCACAATCCTAATTGTTTTCCGTTGTAAAAAGGCGGAATAACTGTTGTTGTATTGATTCTTTCGGATCCGATAGGAGAATTTGTGTTTTAAAAATACCGCAAAGACAGCTACTCAATCTTTTAGTTATCAGATCAGTACAACACTATCTGAAATTATATCAAAAAGTAGTAATTGCATAATTTTATTAAATAATTCTATAAAAAACATTCTGAGAATATGAATTAAATTTGAATTAATAGAAGATTTCAAGAATTTAACTTGCTTTAAATGTTGAAATAAAGAAGTATAAATTTTGAAATGTCCTGGCAACTTCAAAATATTTAACTAAAACATTTTATTAAATGAAAAATTCACAGGATGAAAAACAGCGCGATTTGTCTCTTAACAAATCAGATGGAACCAACAAATTCCTGACTACCGATCAAGGTGTCCGCATCAATGACGACAATAATTCGTTAAAAGCTGGTGAAAGAGGACCTTCCTTACTTGAAGATTTTATTCTTAGAGAAAAAATTACACATTTTGACCATGAACGCATCCCTGAAAGAATAGTACATGCACGAGGGTCTGGTGCACATGGTTTCTTTGAAGTAACAAATCCGATACCTGAATTTACTAAAGCTGGATTTTTGCAAGAAGTAGGATTAAAAACTCCCGTTTTTGCAAGATTTTCAACAGTTGCTGGTTCTAGAGGTTCTACTGATCTTGCAAGAGACGCGAGAGGGTTTGCTGTTAAATTTTACACACAGGAAGGAATCTATGATCTTGTGGCAAATAATATTCCAGTATTTTTTATACAAGATGCTTCAAAATTCCCAGATCTCGTTCACGCAGTGAAACCAGAACCTCATAATGAAATGCCTCAAGCAGGCTCTGCTCATGATACCTTTTGGGATTTTATCTCTCTCATGCCTGAATCTATGCACATGATTATGTGGGTGATGTCTGACCGTGCAATTCCTCGAAGCTATCGTATGATGGAAGGGTTTGGTGTACACACTTTTAGACTAATCAATGAAGCTGGAGAGTCTTGTTTTGTAAAATTCCATTGGAAACCTAAATTAGGGACTCATGCAGTAGCATGGGATGAAGCGCAAAAAATTTCAGGTAAGAATTCCGATTTTCACAGAGAGGATTTATGGGAAGCAATTGAAACTGGGAATTTTCCGGAATGGGAATTAGGTGTACAAATAATTCCTGCAGCAGAGGAACACAAATATGAATTTGATTTACTTGATCCAACGAAAATCGTTCCTGAAGAACTAGTACCAGTTACTATTGTGGGTCGAATGGTACTCAATAAAAATCCTGATAATTTCTTTGCCGAGACGGAACAAATTGCTTTTCATCCCGGGCATGTTGTACCTGGAATTGATTTCTCAAATGATCCGTTGCTTCAAGGAAGATTGTTTTCTTACACAGATACACAACTATCTAGATTAGGCAGTCCTAATTTTCATGAGATACCAATCAATAGAAGTATTGCGCCAGTTCATAACAATCAGCGGGATGGGCATATGCGTCAGGAAATCAATATGGGACGTGTAAGTTATCATCCTAATTCACTTGGTGGAGGTTGTCCTTACCAAGCCAAAATTAGTGAAGGAGGATTTTCAAGTTTCAACGAGCGTGTAGATGCGCATAAAGTTAGAGAACGAAGCGAAAGTTTTGCAGACCATTTTGGTCAGGCTAAATTATTTTTTAACAGTCAGACACCAACAGAAAAAAGCCATATTGTAAAAGCCTTACGCTTTGAACTAGGCAAAGTAGAAACTGCAGCTATAAGAATCCGAATGTTAGGCCTTCTATCTCAAGTAGACACACAACTGGCAGAAAAAGTTGCTATAGGACTAGGCGCTACTCTCCCAACTGTACTAGAAACCCCTTTAAACAAGGGCGTTTCACCAGAAAACGAAATAAAAGGGCAGCAAGAATCCCGTACTGTGGAGTCATCAATTGTATCGTCTGCTGCACTTTCTATGCTTAAAAACCCAACTAATTCAACTACCATTGCTTCGAGGAAAGTGGCTATTATTTGTGCGCATGGGGTTTCGGAAGCAGCAGTAATGAATATGAAAAATGCGCTTATAAAAGAAGATGCCAAAGGCTTCATAATTGCACCACACCTAGGTTCAGTTCGCACTGATTCAGAAGGAGCTATTGCTGCTGATTTCAGTTTTCTGACCTCCTCCTCAGTTTTATTTGATGCTGTTTACATTCCACACGGATTAGGATTTAGTACACTCCTGACAAATGATGATGTGATGGAATTCCTGAACGATGCCTATAAACATTGTAAAGTTATTGGCGCTGATGGTAAAGCAACCGAATTGATAAAAACGGCGCCATTTGCCTCTAAAATGAGAAGCGATGATCCAGGAATCCTATTATCTAGTGCTATTGCAGACGAAACTTTTGCAAAAGATTTTGTAGCAGCTATGGGCGAGCATCGTTTTTGGGACCGTGAAATAAACTTATATAATTAACGATCAAATATAAAAATATGAAAAATTCAGAAAAAACTATTGATAGTAAACCCACTACGATAGACAGTAAAAATAGTACTGTAGTGCCTTCAACAGATGCTGCTGTAGATTTAAGAGACTTTTTTATCGATAGCCTTAAGGATATTTATTGGGCAGAAAACGCACTTGTTACAGCTTTGCCAAAAATGGCCGAAAATGCTACATCATCAAGCCTTGCAAGTGCAATTTTAGACCATGTGGTAGTAACTAAAAATCAAGTGACAAGACTTGAAAAAGTTTTTAATCTTCTTGGAGAAAAAGTTGAAGGAAAAAAATGTGAGGCTATGGCAGGACTGCTAAAAGAAGGCGACAGTATTCTGGAAGGTACTCAGCCAGGTGCTGTTAGGGATGCAGGTATTATCGCTAGTTCGCAAAAAATTGAGCACTATGAAATTGCAACTTATGGCACTTTATCTGCTTTTGCAAAAACACTTGGAGAAAATGATGCTGCAAAATTACTGACACAAACGCTGGCTGAAGAAAAAGAAGCGGACTGTTTACTTAGTGATGTTGCGCTCAATATCGTTAATAGTGTAGCTGCTGAATAGCAATAATCGGTGTGCGCAACTGATTAGTAGAAAACTATTCTCGATGCCTAGTTTTTTTTTACTGAAACATCTGTACCTAGTGCAGATGTTTTTGCATAAAAAATAGTTTGTAATACTACAGTATACTTTCATCTCAATAATTCCTCATTCCCGCTTTAAAGATTCTTGTAATAAAGGAGCATTTACTAATTTTTGCAATTGCTATTTTTGAGAATTACTTTTTATGATTTCCTGTTATTATTTACCTGCTGTAGTTGCAATTTGTTTTGTAAAGCTAGTTGTAATTTTGGCTATACAGCTAGCTAAATATCTAATAATGTGAATTTTGTAACTATTTATAATAATTGTGTATCTAATACATTTTACTAATCTTTAAATTTGTTTTTCAACTAATAACATAATTAATTTCTAAATTTAAAAGTTATGAAAACGACAACAGATCAGCTAGAAAAAGTCCGTGATGGAGAGAAAAAAAAGACAGTAACAACTGCCAAGAAAAAAAATGATGAGCCAAAAAAAGATGTTGTGAAAGCTAAACCTGATGCAGCAAAAGACTTAAGAGATTTTTTCGAAGACGGCTTAAAAGATATTTACTGGGCAGAAAAAGCATTAACAAAAGCATTGCCTAAAATGGCAAAAAACGCAACGGCTTCAAAATTAATTCATGCGTTCGAGAGTCATTTGAAAGAGACCGAAGAGCACGTTACTCGTTTGGAAAAAATATTTGAATCTTTGGGTCTCAAAGCAGTTGCCAAGAAATGCGATGCAATGGCGGGACTACTTGAAGAGGCTGAAGGAATTATCGAAGAAACTAAAGTTGGAGATGTTCGTGATGCCGCAATGATTTCCGCAGCACAAAAAGTAGAGCACTATGAGATAGCAACTTACGGAACTTTACGAGTGTATGCAGTTACTCTTGGTGAAACAAAAGCCGCCTTGCTTCTTGCAAAAACACTTGAAGAAGAGAAAAATGCTGACGTAAAATTAACAGAAATAGCTGTTTCTCATATCAATGTAGACGCTGTACACGAAAGCCATAAATAATATAAGTACTTCGTCACGAATTTTATGTCTTGTCCTGAATAACCGATACAGATTATTAGATAAAAATATTTAATTAAACACTTGCAAAAACGTTTTTGCAAGTGTTTTTTGTTTTATATGTCCTCATTTTAATTTGACTT
>NZ_JBLVPU010000015.1:0-104407 GCF_048286735.1 Flavobacterium frigidum
CGGAAAATGGGTAAATGTACAAGAATTACCTTTTAATAGTAATGAATATAGTGTAGCGCATCCAGCGTTGAGTGTAGACGAGAAAACCTTGTATTTTGCATCAGACATGCCAGGTACGAAGGGATTATCAGATCTTTTTAAAGTAAGCATCAATGCAAATGATACTTACGGCACGCCAGAGAATCTAGGATTGCCTATAAACACAGAGTCAAGAGAAACCTTCCCTTTTATCTCACAAGACAACAAAATGTACTTTGCCAGTGATGGACATCCTGGACTTGGAGGTTTAGATGTATTTGTTATGGATTTGTCATCAAAAACTCCAGGAATCACTATCGAAAACTTAGGAACACCTATAAACAGTACCCAAGACGACTTTTCATTTGTGATAGATGCAGAGAATAAAAAAGGATTTGTGACTTCCAATAGAGAGGGCGGATTAGGATCTGATGATATTTATAGATTCAATAAATTCCCAGTTTTAGTATGTGCTCAAGCACTTCAAGGAGTCATCAAGGATCAGGATACCGGTTTAGTATTGGCAAATGCTAAGGTAAGTTTGTTTGATTCCAATTTCAATTTAATCAAAGAAAGTACAACTGCATCATCAGGGGACTATACTTTTGAGGTTGAATGTGGGGAAACGTATTATTTACGTGGAGAAAAACCAGAATATGAAACCAAAGAGAATAAGCTTGTAATAGCAAAAGTATCTGGAGTAACACAAGGTCCATTGGCCTTAGAGCCACGAAAAAAAGCAATTGAAGTAGGAACAGATTTAGCTAAAACCTTAGATATTCCGATTTTGTATTTTGATTTAGACAAGTCAGTTATTCGAAAAGATGCGGCTTTTGAGCTTGAAAAAGTATTAGCAGTCTTGCAAGAATACCCAAAGATGACTATCGACATTAGATCACATACAGATTGTAGACAAACCGTAGCTTACAACCAAGCATTATCTGATAGAAGAGCTAAAGCAACAAAAGCATGGTTGATTAAAAACGGTATAGCTGCCAATAGATTAACGGCCAAAGGATACGGCGAATCACAACTTGTAAACGATTGTGGATGTGAACCCACGAACCAATCAAACTGCACGGAGGCACAACATCAAGCTAATAGAAGAAGTGAGTTTATTGTTGTTTCTATGCAATAAACCTTATCAAAACAACAAAAAACTAAAAAGGCTATCCATAAACTTGGATAGCCTTTTTTGGTGGTTGATAAATTGAAAATATAAAACCATTGGATACGGTTTGATTAAAAGATAAATTGCCAATTTTTACGCTATATAGAATACTGCCTGAATTGGATTAGTCCCAAAAGGTATATAAATTTTGATACTAATGAGCTTGATCTTGTAACGTGCTCCTATCTTTTAATTTCATTCAGAGCATTCTGTAAATCATTCATTCGCACATCATCTACTTTAGAAGGCTTTGGCTTAGGGTTGTTACTTTCTCTTGTAATACTAAGCTTTTAGGTTTTTTCTATCTCTTAAATGTACTCCCTTGCAGGATGGTTTTTCACGTAAAAAACCCGCTGATACGAATACCAGCGGGAATTAAAAAAACAAACCACTTAAAACTAATCAATTATTTTCTGTCTATTCTGACGGCTACATTCCCGGATACTTTTGTATCCTCAATTTTAGCTTTTGTACCATTTGTTCTGTAATAATAATGGTCATCATCATTATCATCATCACGATCATCATTCGTATTGTGATCATAACCATAATCGTTGTCTTGGTTGTAGGCATAACGGCCACCTCCTTTAACAGATCCAACAATATCAACAATTTGACCACGACGGTTGTAAATGATTTCTAAACCACCTACTCGCTGTAAGGCATATCGGTTGTAAGTCATGTATACAGATCCTATTCGTTTTACTCGATCGTTAGCATCGTAGTTAATGAACACATTTCCCACTTGTCTTACTCTGCCTAGGTTATCATGTTCTACTTTTACGCCATAATTGCCTTTTCTGCTATTTCCTGGTGCACCATACGTTTTGTTGACACCGTTTTTGCCTTTTGATCTGTAATACATGTCGCCATTGGTTGTAGGACGTGTATTAAAATCTAGTTGCCCGTCAGGAAACACATAAAATTCAATTCCTCGTTCTGTGAACACAATCGGATCATCATTTCTAAAATCTATTAGAGATTTTCTCTGTACAGAAAAATCGATTTTTTCTGTTGCGCTTGCTACAGTACCTCCAAATATGAAAATACTAACAACTAAAAAGGTAATTTTTTTCATGATACTTCAATTTTGAATTTTGCCTACTCTTGAGCTTTTCGGCTTTCGCTTTTTACTTATTTGATTAGGTATATTCAAGTAGCATGCCAGAAATGTGAAAGATGGTTTCTTGGTTTTATAGCTTTGATCGGCTTTTTGTTTTTAAAGTGTTTAAAATCAATAATTTGTAATTTAATAAAAACATAAAAAAATTTTACTAAAAGGATACTATTAAGATTAATTTAAGGCTTTCGCTTTTTTATTCGCTGCTTGTTCTTTTGATTCTGAATTAGAAATACTTCTAATACAAGAATAAAAAGTTCTTTTTGGAAAATCGTTTTACATAAAACTACTTATTAACAGTGTTTAAAATTAACTTCTGTTACGAAGTCGCATCGAGGGATATTGAGTAATTTTGCAGGATGTATGCTTTAGTCGATTGTAATAATTTTTATGCCTCATGCGAACGTGTTTTTCAGCCGAAATTCAACGGGAGACCAGTTGCAATCTTGTCTAATAATGATGGTTGTGTCATTTCACGAAGTAATGAGGCGAAGGCGGTAGGAATAGGAATGGGAGCGCCCGCTTTTCAAATAAAAGAAATTGTAAAACAGCATGATGTGCAATTATTTTCGTCAAATTATGCCCTATATGGTGATTTGAGTAACCGAGTAATGGAGATTTTAGAGCAGTTTACACCAAACTTAGAGATTTATAGTATCGATGAGGCTTTTTTAAATTTTGATGGATTGTCAATCGAGGACTATCACCAGTATGGAATTCAAATGAAGAACCGAGTACACAAATGGGTAGGTATTCCGGTTTGCATTGGCTTTGCCGAAACAAAAGCATTATCAAAAGTAGCCAATAAAATTGCTAAGAAATTCCAAGATAGAACGCAAGGTGTTTATGTTATAGACAGTGATGAAAAACGAGTAAAAGCCCTTAAATGGACTAAGATTGAAGATGTATGGGGAATAGGACATCGACTGAATAAGAAAATGAAAGCTAGAAATATAGTAACGGCTCTTGATTTTACCGCACCCCAACATGAGGCTTGGATAAAGAAAGAAATGGGTGTACTAGGAATGCGTTTAAAGTATGAACTAGAAGGTAAATCAGTATTAGACCTAGAGCCTATTGCTACCCAAAAAAAGAGCATTGCTACTACCAGAAGTTTTCCTAAACAAATTGCAGAGTTTGATTTATTACGAGAACGTGTAGCTACTTTTGCAGCGCAATGTGCCGAGAAATTACGCAAGCAAAAATCATGTTGCCACACCATAATAGTCATGCTAGTTGTAGACAAACACAGCATACAAACATCTAAATATTATTTTAATTGCGCCGTAACATTACCTTATGGTTCTAATTCTACATTGACCATTGCTAATGCTGCGATAGCCTTACTTAAAAAACTTCATGCAGGTAATGAGCATTTAAAATTTAAAAAAGCAGGTGTAATTGTTACTGAACTTATTGATGAAAATAAAAAACAGTTTGATCTTTTTGAGGAAGAAAACCCCAAACATTTACAACTAATGAAAGTAATTGATGGGTTGAATGCTAAAATAGGAGACAAGAAAATAAAACTAGCCTCACAAAATTTTAGTTTGACCTGGAATATGAAACAAAACCATTTGTCACCTAGATACACTACCAGTTTTAAAGATATACTTGAAATTAAATGCCAGTAAATAAAACATCTAAACTTACTTTTTACTTTCCTGATTTTGAAAGTGAATTGCGCATTCCTTTCATAAACGAAGGGGTTTCAGCAGGATTTCCATCGCCAGCCGCTGATTTTATGGAAATGAGTATTGATTTGAACAAACAATTGAGTGAAAACCCGCTGGCTACTTTTTATATTAAGGTCAAAGGAAACTCTATGATTGATGCCGGTATTGATGACAAGGATGTACTTGTTGTTGACCGAAGCTTAGAGCCACAAAACAACAAAATTGCCATTTGTTTTATTGATGGAGAGTTTACCGTAAAGCGAATGAAGGTTGAAAAAGATTGTTTGTATCTCATGCCAGAAAATCCAAATTATCCACTCATAAAAGTCACCGAGGAAAACGCACTCATCATTTGGGGTATTGTGACATATGTGATTAAAAAGCTTTAAGCCATTTAATTTGTACTTAATTATTACAAAAAAAACGACCTACATCTATCAAGACCAGGTCGTTTTTTTGTTGTTAAAAGGTGTTAGTATTTTGGAGTAACTCCGTCCTCATTTAATTCTCTGTTGCATAAATGTTTATATGTTCTTACCAAAATATAATTGCATTTTTATTCATTTGGGAGCGTTGTTAATTATTTGTTAATTTTCATAGATGTCTCTTATTTTTTTTCAGATTTGTTTTACAATAAGTACACATGTATTTTTGTTTCAAATGTAGGGTTTCATACTATGTTTTATTCATCGATAATAGTGGGAACGAGTAGATTGTCGAATATGAAAGTTCTGTTCGTACTTCATATTCGGCTTTCCTTACTGCATCTGCAGTAATATTTATTGTAACTGGCTGTTAGTCGTAATAAATATTATGAATGTCTGAAAATCAGCCATTTTAAAAACAAACAAACAAAAAAATGAATTTAAAATCACTTTTACTGGTAATTATTTTATTAGGTACAGTAAGCATAATTTACGCTCAAAACTTTCCAAAAGATACTTTACGTTATGAAATAATTTATGATTATTCATACCAAGTGAACAAAGAGGATACCCTCAGCAAACAGAGAGAGCAAATGGTATTGAATGTTGCAAAAAATTTTTCTTTTTACGTTAGTTTGAATAACATGAAATTAAATGATTTGGAGAAAAATTGGAAAGATTCCGATGGTCTTCCTGATAGAAAATCGTTACCTAAAACAAAATTACATTATACTATTGTAAAAGAGTATGGTACAAATCAAAAGATTATTAATGATAGATTTGGACAAGGCACTTTTACTTACAATCAAAACTTAGATAAGTTTGACTGGAAATTACAGGAGGAGCAAAAAGAAATATTGGGCTATAGCTGTAAAAAAGCAACAACTGAGTTTGCGGGTAGAACTTATGTGGCATGGTATACTACAGATATTAGTATATCCGACGGACCATATAAATTTAATGGTTTGCCGGGTTTAATTTTGTCAATTTACGATACCAATAAACATTATCAATTTAATGTTGCAAGTGTAAAAAACAGTTCAAGCTTTTGTAATACTGCCGATCAATTACAAAAACCTACTCAAATAACTTACGAAGAGTATAAACAACTAAAAAAGAGATACAAGGAAAAACCATCGACCTTGATTAATTCTGGAGGAATGACTTTTCCAAAGGAAATGCTTGATTTAGCCGATCAAAGAGCCAAAGAAAAGATGAAGTTTGAAAACAATCCTATGGAACTTACAGATTAATGCGAATAGTTTTTTTGCTGCTGTTATTTTTATGTAATTGCCTGTATTCTCAAACCATAATTAAAGGTCAAATTTCGGATACACGAGGCAAGGTAATTGTTAGTGCCAGTGTATCCATTTATAAAAAATCATCATCTTCTATCATTGCTTATGCCATTACATATAGTAGGGGTATGTTTGCAATTACCTTTATCAGTCCTGATCCTGAAGTAGATTTGGAGGTACGTTGCATGGGATATGAAACCGTATTAAGTGCAATTAATAATTTTACGCAAGTTAAAAATTTCATTCTTTCTGAAAAGTCATTTGTACTAAAGGAGGTTTCTGTAAAAGCAGCACCTATTTTACAAAAAGGCGATACTCTACGCTATATGGTGAATTCATTTTCAAAAGAGCAAGACCGAAGCATTGGTGATGTGCTAAAGAGAATGCCAGGAATTGAGGTATTGCCTGATGGTAAAATTTTATATCAAGGTAGAGCAATTAACAAATATTATATTGAAGGTCTAGATTTATTAGAAGGAAAATACAATTTAGCCAATGACAACTTGCCTTATCAAGAGGTTTCACAAGTGCAAATTCTGGAGAACCATCAGCCCATAAAAACACTGGATAGTTTACAGTTTTCTGATCGAACGGCACTCAATATCAAACTTAAAAACTCCTATACTTTTACAGGTCAAGCGAGGCTTGGAAGTGGTTTTAGCCCATTACTTTGGGATGCCAATATTACTCCGATGCTTTTCTCTAAAAAAAGGCAAATGCTCACTACCTATCAAACAAATAATACAGGAGATAATGTAGCGTCGCAGCTTAAAAAGTTAACAATTGAAGATTTACTAAATCAATTTGAAAACAATTCAGAGAAAATAGATTGGCTTGCAGTACAACAATTAGCCAATCCTAAATTTTCTGAAAAGCGATGGCTTGATAATTCTATTCACTTATTGTCAAGCAATTATTTGCAAAAGCTAAAGAAGGACTACGAATTACGTGTTAATGTTTCCTATTTAAACGATTATCAACAGCAAAAAGGTTTTACCAACACGCAATTTTTTACGCCCTCGGGTACAATTGATTTGTTAGAAGAAAAATACAATCAATTCTATTATAATTCCTTACAAACAAATTTTACACTTCAAAAAAACACAACCAAAAATTATTTCAAAAACAGTCTCGAGTTTCAAGGCTTTTGGGATAGTCAGCGCGGGAATATCGTTTTAAATAACGAGGGTTTAATGCAGGGGTTGAGTAATGAATATTTTAGGTTTTCAAATAATTTGAAATCAATATTTTCATTAGAAAAACAAAAGCTTGTACTTTTTTCATACCTAGGATTAAACAAAACTCCACAAGAACTGCGCGTAAATCCCGGACAGTTTGAAGGTTTACTTAACGAAAATAAGCCGTACGACTCCGTTACACAACATACAGATTTACTCACCTATTACACAAACAATACGTTGTCGATGATCAAAGCGGTAAAGTATTTTACATTGGAGTCAAAAGTAGGTTTGCAATTAGAAAATCAAAAACTCAATAGTGATATAGCTACATCAAGCAATAGTGTTTTAAGTCCTGATTTTTCGAATACTTTAGATTGGTTTCGTTCTAAAATATATGTTGATTTGCAAACTCAATTTAAAAAAGCGAATTGGCGAATTGAATTGTCAACCCCAATTAATTTTCATTCGTACACAATAAAAGACGCTCCACTTCAACAATCGGAAAACCTAAGCCAAACTACTTTCGAACCTAGACTGACGGTCAACTATGATATAAATTCCTATTGGAAAATTAATTCTTCGGCAGGAATTTCGAATCAATTTGGTACTATAAACCAGTTGCATTACGGCTATATTTTACAAAATTACCGAAGTATTAAAAGAATTAATTCTCCCTTGCCACAATCAAAAATTCAAAATTATAATGTGGGAGTCTCATTTAGGAATCCTGTGAAATCACTTTTTTTTAATGCCAGCTACAGCAATGTTCAAAGTGAGAATAATTTACTGTATCAAAGTGAAGTTTTAGCAAATGGAGCGGTTTCCATCGAAGCAATTGAACAATTAAACACGAGATACAGTCATAATTTTTCAACCCGCATTGGGAAATATGTCTCAGCAATTAAATCAAATTTAACGCTTAATAGCAGTTTTGCTTTGCAGGATTTTCAGCAAATTATTAATGGTAATTTAGTAAATATAGCAAATCAAAATCTGATTTTTGGAAGTAAAATAGATGCCGATTTAACGGATTGGCTTAACTTAGAATACGCAGGAAGTTGGACGTTTTCGAATAACAAATTAGAGGAACTAAAACAACCGCAAGTAAAACAACAAAATCATATTTTAAATTTAAATTTTAATTTGAAAAACAAACAATATTTTGGTTTAAAGTCAGAGTATGTAAACACCACCTTGTTCCATGAGAGAAACGAAAATGTGTTTGCAGATTTTATTTATAGATACACGATTCAAAAGAAAAAAATTGATTTTGAGATGCAAGTGAACAATGTTTTTGGCACCAATAATTTCAAGACTATCAATGTCAATGATTTTAGTTATGTTACAACTAATTTTATGTTAAGACCAAGGCAATTGTTATTCAAAGTTAGATTTTCGTTGTAATAAATTCTAAATATCGAAACTTGAGATTTGAACGCAACATACTTACAAAAAAAACGACCTGCATCTATCAAGAGCAGGTCGTTTTTATGTTATATGAGAAGGTATTAGTGTTTGGGAGTAACTCCGTCCTCATTTAATTCTCTGTGTTCGTAATCAGCTATCATTTCGACTTCATAATTTACTTTTTGACCTTTAGAGAATTTAGCAATTAATTTCTCCATGATTTCATAAATCACCGGAACAATAATCAAGGTTAGGAATAATGAACTTATTAATCCTCCAATAATTACCCATGCCAGTCCGTTTTTCCATTCGGCACCAGCACCAGATGCTAATGCAATTGGGAACATACCAAATACCATCGCAATGGTTGTCATCAAAATTGGACGAAGACGTGCGTGATTCGCTTGAATTAATGCGGTTCTGATGCTCTCGCCCGCAGCTCTTCGCTGATTGGTGTAATCCACAAGCATAATCGCATTTTTACAAACCAAACCAATTAACATAATCACCCCAAGAATAGTAAAAATATTTAACGTATTATTGGTCAAAGCCAAGGCTAATAATGCTCCAATAAACGAAAGCGGAATAGCAAACAATACCACAAACGGGTGTGCAAAACTATCGTATAACGAAACCATTACAAGGTAAACCAAGATAATAGCAGCCAATAATGCAATTCCTAAGGTTCCAAAACCTTCTGTTTCATTCTCTTTTTGTCCTCCCCAAATATAGTCAACACCAACTGGTTTCTCCAATTTGTCAATTTTCTCTTCCCATTGTGATACAATTGTTCCAGAAGAGATACCCACATTTTGGCCTTTAACAGTTACAGACGCTGTTTTGTCTCTACGCTCTAATTGGCTTGGACCAGAACCTTCCGTAACGGTTGCAAATTGATTTAACTCGATTTGTTGACCCATATCATTGATGAAAATCAAGTTGCTTACATCAGCAATACTTTTTCTATCGAAAGCATTGTACTTAATATTGATATCGTATTCGTATTCTCCAGCTCTAAAACGCCCGTCTGTGTTTCCACTAAAAGCGGTTTGCATAGTCATACCTACGGTTTGTAAACTCAAACCAAGTGCAGCCATTTTATCTCTGTCTACTTTTACGCTTACTTCAGGATTTCCGTCCTCTACCGATAATTCAATCTCTGTTGCACCAGGAATAGTGCGCAATTCTTTTTCGGCAGCAATAGCAAATTTCATAGCACTTTCTACATCTGGACCTGTTACAATAAGCCCTAAAGTAGCATCTTCAGCTGTTCCTAAAATACCTACGGGAACCGTTTTTACTTTGGCACCCACTAGTATTTTTTCTAATTTACGTTTGGTTTTTGCAGCGTAAACATTGGCAGGTTCATCGCGCTGGTCTAATTCAACCATTTTTACATTAATCTCTGATTTGTAAGCAGTTGATTGTGAAGCTCCCATGCCGCCACTGGTTTGACCCACAATAGTAAATTGACTATGAACAAAATCTTCTTTGTCTAAAAAGGCTTCTGCTTTTTGCGTCATGAAGTTGGTTTGTTCTAGCGAAGCATCTTTTGGCATTTCGATTTGAACTAAAAATTCACCACTATCCGATGCTGCAAAGAACTCACCACCAATAAATCCTGCTGGTACCAATGCAATTGAGCTGAAGAATACAACTAAAACTATGGCAAGTGTTGTTTTATAATGATCCAAAGACCATGTCAGTAAGCCAGAGATCCAGTTAATGAATCGGGTTAAATAACTTTCAAAACCAAGAATGATTCTTCCAAAAAGGTTTTTGCCAGTGATGTGTTCTAATTTTCCGTATATGGATGACAACCATGGAATAATAGTAAACGAAGCAACTAATGACAATAAGGTAGATATAATGACCGTGACACAAAATTGCGTAATAATATTAGAAACCAGACCAGAACTCAATGCAATTGGTAAAAATACAACCACAATTACAAGCGTAATCGATACTACAGTTCCACCAATTTCGGCTGTACCATCATAGGCAGCTCGCACTTTGTTTTTGCCCATTTCCATGTGCCTATAAATATTCTCAAGAACCACAATCGCATCATCCACAAGAATACCTACAACGAGTGACAATCCTAACAAACTCATTAAGTTCAAGGTATAACCCATTAAGTAAATCCCAATAAAAGTGGCAATTAACGAAGCAGGAATAGAGACCATTACAATCAAGGAGTTTCGAATACTATGCAAGAAAAACAGCATGACAAAGGCTACTAAAAGCACTGCAATAAGCAAATCGTGCACTACAGCATCAGCTGCTTCAAGGGTAAAAATGGTACTGTCTTTGGCAATTTCTAGTTTTAAGTCGGCAGCTTTATATTCTCCTTCCAGTTTCGCAATAGTTTTTACCAATTCTTCACTTACAGCAACTGCGTTGGCATCAGATTGCTTAATAATTTGTAAAATAATGGCATTTTTCTGGTTCACACGAGCCACTTTTTCCGTAATTTTTTGCGTGTCTTGTACATCTGCAACATCGCCTAAACGAACTTGGACTCCACCTCTTGAGGACACAATTAAGTTTCTTAACTCTTCAACATTTTTATATTTTCCAGCTAAACGAATTAATATTTTTTGTTCCCGAGTTTGGATGTTTCCGGTAGGGAAATCTAAATTTGAGGACAAAATATTCTGTTGTACCTGTGGAATAGAAAGTCCGTAGGCTTGCATTTTTACTGCATCCAGATTCACTTGAATTTCTCGCTCTTGTCCGCCGGTAATATTAACTTGAGCTACTCCTTGCACACGAGAAAGTACTGGCGCAAGTTTCTTGTCTACTAAGTCATAGAAAGCAACTTCGTCCATTTTTCCGTTGGCACCAATGGTCATAATTGGTAAATCGCTCAACGAAAACTTGTTCAGTGAAGGCGCCTGAGCATCATCTGGTAAGTCGTTTATGATGGCGTTTATTTTACGCTGTGCATCATTCATAGAAATATTTACATCAGCATTAGATGTTAATGTTATCGAAACCGAGGATAAACTTTCAAAAGACTTAGAATCAATTTTTTTGATGTTTTCCAGGGACGAAATCGCATCTTCAATCTTTTTGGTAACGGTATTTTCGACCTCACTGGGTGATGCCCCGGGATAAACCGTTGCAATCGAAATCACGTTGGTTTCAAATTTTGGGATCAACTCATAGCCTAATTGGCTATAGCTGAACAGTCCGCCTAGCGTAAGTACTGTGAACAATACGATGACTAACGAAGGACGTTTTATGGATATTTCTGCTACTTTCATGTTGTTAAGGTGCTTTAGGCTTTGAACTGTTTCTTGATGACTTTAAGACTTTCGACTTTAAGACTTATTTAATAACTTCCACTTTGCTTCCGTCTTGCAAATTGATTTGACCGGTTACAATTACTTGTTCGCCGTCTTCAAGGCCGTTTAATATCTCTACTTTATCGCCTAGAATTCTACCAGCAGTTACTGTTTTTAATTTGGCGGTTCCATTTTCTATCACAAAAATCTGGTTACTACTAACACTTCCTACAAAAGCATTTCTTGGAACAATTTTCAAGGATTGTTTTTGTTGGTTAGAGGCAAAAGTAGCAGTACCGTACATTCCTGCTTTTAGATCTTTGCTAGCATTGTTTGTAATTTCTATTTCTACAGGGAAGTTCAAAGTTTCATCAGCTTTTGCTGCAATAAAGGTGATCTTACCAGAAAAAGTTTTGTCTGGATATACGCTTGCAACTACATTAGTTGTGCTACCTACTTTTAATCCTGCAACTTGACTTTCATTCACGTTAACTTTCAATTTTAACTTTGATACGTTTACAATATCAAATAATTGTGTTGCAGGCATTCCTGTAATGATAGAACCTACCTCAATGTGTTTTTTATTGATGAATCCGCTTATTGGTGCCTTGATTCTAGTATCACCCACGTTGATGTTTGCTTGTGTTAATTGTGACTTAGCATTTACCATTTGTAATTTTGCTTGGTCTAGTTGTTGCTTGGTTACACCACCGGTTTTAAAGGCATTTTCAAATCGGTTGTAATCAGCAACTGCGTTTTGATAAATGGCATTTGCGTTTTGAGCATTTACATTTACCACATCACTACGTACAATAGCAAGAGTTTGTCCTACGCTCACGTAATCTCCTTCCTTGGCTAATATTTTGGTTATTTTACCTGACTTTTCTGCTGAGAATTTTAATTCTTGAACAGGTTCAAAATTTCCATTAGAAACAAAGTCAAGAGAAACTTCTTCTGTTTTTACAACATCAGTTCGCACTGATACCGTCGCATTTTTCTCAGCAACAATAGCTGTTTTAGCTTCGTTCTCATTTTTGTTATTAGTAAGTATGTAAGCAATAATCCCTAGAGAGACAGCAATTACAACTACGGTTATGATAATTTTTTTCATTTTGATTATTTATTGGTTAATGTTTTTAGTTCTCCTTTTGCTTTTATTACTTGTATTTCTGCTAGTTTGTAATCTAATAGCGCTGTGGTATAATTGTTTTGGGCAACCACAAGTTCGCTTTCTGCTTCAAGTAGATCCGTTAATGAAGCTAAACCTTGAATATAATTGTTGTTGGTATTGGTTAAAACTTCTTGTGCTAGCTTTGCATTCTCTTTTTGATTGTTGATCGATACAATACTATTCTCGATTTGTGTTCTAGCGTTGGTATATTGTAAATCTAATGCTAGTTTAGTTTCCTCTAAGTCTACTTTTATAGAAGCAAGTTTGTTATCAGCTTGACTTACTCTTGCTTTTGTTCCAAATCCTGAAAATATGGGAATACGTAGATTTAGTCCAACTGATGCAAAGTCCGACCAATAAACTCCATCTGAAGGTTTCTTGAACCAAGGCATCTCAGGACCTTGACCAATGAAGTTATATCCTCCTGTAAGTGATAAACTTGGGTAGTAGTTCGCTTCAATAGATTTTTTTTGGTATTCCAGCAACTGCTCGTTCTTTTTAAGCAATAAGTATTCGGTTCTGGTTGTAGTATCTGGAGCCAATGAAAGCGCATTTGGAGTTATTTCGAATTCCGTTTCTGGAATAGAAATACGAGTATCTACTGGCAAGCCCATAAAAAATTTCAAGGCATTTTCTTGCAGTGTAACCGCATTTATGGTTTGCTGGCGCAACGTATTTATGTTTGATATACGCACCATAGTCCTATCTAAGTCAATTTTTTTAGCCAATCCGTTATCGTATTGTCCTTTTATAATGTCCTTAACTTTTGTAGTGTTTTTAAGGTTGTTGTCCAGTACCGTTAAGTTTTGGCGTGTTACGTAAACTTGGTAATAGGCATTTGCCACACGCTCTATAACTTGCTCCTCGGTTAATTGTGCGTTTATTTGGTAAAACTCACGAGTTGATTTTGCTGCCTTTAAACCTACAAATACAGCTTGGTCGTACAAGGCCTGATTAAGAGATATACCTGCTGTAGAGTTCCATTTTTGACCAAATGCAGCTTGAATGGTAGTGCCAGGTTGACCGAATCCAGCTCCGTCAATTACGGTAGTTTGTAAAATAGGATTGTAGTTCAAGCTTCCATTTGCAGCAATTTGAGGCAAAGCTCTTGAACGCACTTCTTTAATTTCATACTCTCCTTTTTCTATCTGTAATCTTGCTTTTTTTGCATCGGCTTTATTCTCCAGTGCGTATACAATGGCATCTTTTAAGGTAAGGCTTTTTAGTTCTTGTGCATGAATGCTTAAGGAAAGCAGCACGGTCATTAGTATAATTGTATTTCTCATTTTATAGGCTTGATTTAATTAAATTTTTCTCTAATTCTAGTATGCCCTTGTCAGTTGCCATGGCTCTGGTATGGTATTCTAGTGCTTGCATTTCTAGTGCAAAAGCTTCACGCTCAGACCTTGTGTTTTCATTGATTGTAAAAATCAGGGCGTAATAAAAAGTAACATAGGCATCAATATTTATTTCCTTTCGGTAAAGGCCTTGTGAAATTCCTTTTTTAATGTTTTCTCGAAAGCAAGTTTGGCACATTTCTATTTGATAGGTTTGTACTTTTTGATATACTTCAGGATAATGTTTTTTCAGTTGGTATATCGGCGAAGTGTCAGTGGCTTTGAACATGTCATCAAACATTCGTCTGATTTCAAAATTCTCCTCTATAGCATTAAAATCTTTTGAGGTAATATCAGTAATAATAGCATTTACCTCTGTATGAATGATTTGAACGCTTTCTTCAATTAACAATTCCTTATTAGCAAAATACTTGTAAATTGTCTTTTTAGAAATACACATTTCGCCTGCAATATCATCCATAGTGATGCTCTTGAAACCGAGTTTCAAAAACATTTCCTTAGCTTTATTTATAATTTTATCTTTCATATTGGGTATGCTGAATGGGTTTGATGTTTATAATAAAATAGCATTTTATAGAAATGCAAAGCTACAAAGGAAACTTTAGATACTAAAATAGTTTCCATTAAATTTACAGCTTTTTAACATTCCCTTTAGATTGGTATCCTAAACGGTAAATTCTAGGTTTGCAATTAATTTAATGTCTTGTCCTAGAGCCAATCCGCTAGTTTGCGTAAAGGTGTTATACGTTAGGCCAAAATCCTGTCGGTTTATTTTTCCAGTGATTTCAAATCCTGCTTTTTTAGCACCGTTATACGCATTGATTCCTATAAACTCGGCATCAAGTTCTACCATTTTAGTGATGTTTTTGATTGTTAAATTGCCCTTTAAAAAATTAATATTGTTATTTATTTTTTGGAACGAAGTCGATTTAAAGCTGATCATTGGGTATTCATGAACATCGAACAAATTATTCATTTTTAAATAATCATTTTTTTGTGCCAGTTTAGCATCTTTTTTATTTACATCTAAAAAGAATTCAATCGATGCGTCTTCAATTTCATTATTTTCAATATCAATATAGCCGCCAAATGAATTGATCGATCCACCTAAATAAGCGATTATTGAGTGTCTCATTTTAATCTGTACATCAGATTGATTGGAGTCAATGTTCCATTTGGTTTTCATAATTCTTGAGGTTTGATTAAACTTTACCAGATGTAATAAAAGGTAATAAAATTTGAGGTTGAAATTGGGACCGTTAAATTCGAGTACAAATGTAACAAGGAAACTTTAAATACCAAATAAGTTTCCAAAGTATTTTGATTTATTTAACATTTGAGTAACTTTAACAATTTAGTAAGTTTCAAGTTTTTTGAGTTTCTTTGTGACTATAGAATTCAAATGTTAGGACATCCCAAAACGGTATGAATTTTAAACTTAAACAAAAAAATAATGCATACCATTCAGCAGTATCAAGAGTTTCTTTCGGATTATTTGCAATCGCAATATGAAACTAAAGAGCCTAGAAATTTATACGAGCCTATTCATTATATTTTGGATCTTGGCGGAAAAAAAATGCGTCCAGTGCTCACGCTAATGAGTGCTGAGGTTTTTGATGCCGATTATAAAAAAGCACTTCCTGCAGCATTGGCCGTTGAGGTTTTTCATAATTTTTCATTAGTTCATGATGATATTATGGATGATGCGCCATTGCGAAGAGGACACGAAACGGTGCATGAAAAATGGAATATCAACACCGGAATTCTTTCTGGTGATGCGATGTTGATTTTAGCATATCAATATTTTGAACAATATGAACCGCTCATCTTTAGAGATCTCGCAAAGTTGTTCAGCAAAACAGCTCTTGAAGTGTGCGAAGGGCAACAGTGGGATGTTGATTTTGAAGATCGTACAGATGTGACCATTCCTGAATATTTAAAAATGATTCAGTATAAAACAGCAGTTTTAGTGGCAGCAGCTATGAAAATGGGTGCTATTATTGCAGAAACTTCTGTTGAAAATGCAAATCTGATTTATGATTTTGGATTAAATTTAGGTTTGGCTTTCCAATTGCAAGATGATTTTCTAGATGCTTTTGGAAATCCAGAAACCTTTGGCAAACAAGTAGGTGGTGATATTATCGAAAATAAAAAAACCTATTTATATCTTAAAGCAGTTGCTTTTTCAAACCAAGAAGAAGCGGAGGAATTAAAGCGTTTATTCGCGATCCAACCCGAAGACAGCACCGATAAAATAGAACGTGTGAAAGCTCTTTTTAATAGTTCTGGGGCTTCAAAAGCAACGCAAGATGCGATACAAGATTTTACTTTTAAAGCTTTTCAAATGCTGGATCAAATGAATATTAGTGACGATAAAAAAGCTATGCTTAAGGCATTTGGAGAGAATTTAATGGGAAGGAAAGTGTAGTTCAATTTTAATAGCAATTTCAATAATCAATAGCAACGTTGATTTTGAAAGTTGATATTAAAAAAATAACAAAAAATAAATTGCACCACAACAACAATATTGAAAATTGCTGTTGATATTGCCATTGAAATTTTAAAGATATGTTTATAGTTCCAAAAAATACCGACTTATTACTTTGTGAAGTCGAAGCAGAAAATTTATATTTGAAGTTAGTCGAGCAGCTCAATAAGGATTTTAATTTGGCTAATGAAGCAGTAGATTTCCCAATGAGTACTACTGCTGCCGAATTAAAGATTCAATTGCATGAAAAAATCTACCGCCTCATTCAATACAAGTTTGCTGAATATTTGAACCTGCTTTATATTATTGATGTGTCCGAAGAAGAAATAAAAAAACTCGACGGTTCTGATTTGGTAATTTTGGCGGAGCAAGTTGCTTTTTTAATTTTAAAAAGAGAATGGCAAAAAGTATGGTTCAGGAATAAGTATCATTAGTTCTCTTTTTCTACGATTTTGTCTCCCCTTCCTTCGGAGGGGGCAAGGGGGGAGGATTAAAAATAAAAACGAATAAAAGGCATAAAAGCACTGCCATAAATATTGTTTTTGTCCGTTAGTACATTGTAACGCGCACCAATAGTGGCGTTTCCAGAGCGGTAACCTGCTCCCACAAATAATCCTGTATTCCAATAATTTTGTGAATTTGTATTGGATCCATGCCCGCTGACATTGACTCTTAATTGCTCCAATTCAGCAGAGAGTTGAATTTCATTTATGGGATTCAAAAGTGCAATTATGCTTCCTCCATACAAATGAGACGCAAAAAAGTCGCGTTGTTTTAGGTATTTGTACTGCAATCCCGCCCCGAAAGCGACGTATTCATTGAAGTTATAAATGGCACTCGGCGCTACAGAAATATCGGTGAAGCCTGACCCAAATCCCAAACCGATCCCGCCACCAAACTGTACGTTTTTCCAAAATTGATTTTCCATCTTCGGTGTGCTATCATTTTGCTGTGCAAAAACACTACCGGATAGTATAATGGAAAGCAGCATCAAAATTGCGCTAAAATCATTCAAAATGCGATTTGTAGTCATAAGTTTCAGGTTTTTTAACAATATTCAATGTAAAAGTATCTTAAAATAAATTATAAATTTATTGTATTATCGTACTTTTGCCAAACTATTTTAACAAAAAAGGTATATTCACTAAATATTATGGATAGGTTTTCATTTTTAAACGCAGCACACACCGAATTTTTCGCACAATTATACGATCAATATTTAGAGAATCCAGACAGCGTTGAGCCAAGTTGGAGGAGTTTTTTTCAAGGTTTCGACTTTGGGATGACGACTTATAATGAGGAAAACCCAGTTGAGCAAATAGCTAATTTTGCAGCTATTAACACGGATGTTAGTTTGATTTCGGATAAAATTCATAAAGAATTTAATGTCTTGAAATTAATTGATGGCTACCGTTCACGAGGTCACTTGTTTACCAAAACAAACCCTGTAAGAGAAAGACGTATTTCATCACCAACACTTGAAATTTCAAACTTTGGACTTTCAACTGCGGATTTAAATACGGTTTTTGATGCTGCTAAAGTGATCAATATCCAACCGTGTACCCTTCATGAAATAATAACTCATTTAGATACGATTTACTGTCAGCACATCGGTGTCGAATACATGTATATTCGAAAACCAGAAGTGGTTGAGTGGATTCAGAAAAAATTAGGAGTAAATGACAATCAGCCTAAATTTTCTATAGAGGAAAAGAAATCAATTCTCAATAAATTAAACCAAGCGGTTTCCTTTGAGAATTTTTTGCACACCAAATATGTAGGTCAAAAACGTTTCTCCCTTGAAGGTGGAGAGTCTATTATTCCAGCATTGGATGCTTTGATTGAAAAAGCTGCCGAAAAAGGAGTGGAGCAATTTGTAATGGGAATGGCACATCGTGGTCGTTTGAATGTTTTGGCCAATATCTTTGGTAAATCTACTCAAGATATCTTCGGTGAATTTGACGGTAAAGATTATGACCAAGAATATTTTGACGGAGATGTAAAATACCACTTAGGTCTTACGGCTGATAAAGTTACAAGTGCCGGTAAAAAAATCAATATTAATTTGGCGCCAAATCCTTCGCATCTGGAAACTGTAGGTGCTGTAATTGAAGGAATCACAAGAGCCAAACAAGATAAATATTTCCCTAACGATTTCTCAAAAGTATTGCCAATCGCCGTTCACGGGGATGCTGCCATTGCAGGTCAAGGAATTTTGTACGAAATCGTACAAATGGCGCAACTAGACGGTTACAAAACCGGAGGTACGATTCATATTGTCATCAACAACCAAGTTGGTTTTACAACGAATTACTTAGATGCACGTTCCTCAACCTATTGTACAGACGTGGCCAAAGTGACGCTTTCGCCAGTATTGCATGTAAATGCAGATGATGCTGAGGCAGTAGTACATGCGATGTCGTTTGCACTAGACTTTAGAATGGAGTTTGGTCGTGACGTTTTTATCGATTTATTAGGATACAGAAAATACGGTCATAACGAAGGAGATGAACCTCGTTTTACACAGCCCGTTTTATACAAGATTATTGCCAAGCACAAGAATCCAAGAGACATCTATATGGAGCAATTGCTTGCTGATGGTGTAATTGATGCCACTTTTGTAAAAGGATTAGAGCAAGAATACAAATCTAATTTAGAGGTTAATTTAGAAGAATCTCGTAAAAAGGATTTAACCATCATTACACCGTTTATGAAAAATGAATGGAAAGGTTTTGAGCAGGTTTCAGATGCCCAGATGTTGCAAAAATATGATACTTCATTTCCGAAAGCAGCATTAGATTCCATTATAAAAACGGTTTCCACGTTGCCATCAGATAAGAAATTCATCAATAAGATCAGTAAAATTGTCACTGATAGAAAAACAGGATACGACAACAATACCATCGATTGGGGAACTGCAGAGACCTTAGCCTACGGTGCACTTTTGACCGAAGGTTTTGACGTTCGAATTTCCGGTCAGGATGTAGAGCGTGGAACTTTCTCTCATCGTCATGCTGTTGTGAAAGTAGAAGATTCTGAAGAGGAAGTTATCGTATTGAATGCAATCGAAAATAAAAAAGGGAAGTTTAATGTTTATAACTCTCTTTTATCTGAATATGGTGTGCTGGGATTTGATTATGGTTACGCGTTAGCAAATCCAAATACACTGACCATTTGGGAAGCACAATTTGGGGATTTCAGTAATGGAGCCCAAATTATGATTGACCAATATATTTCTTGTGGTGAAGACAAATGGAACAATCAAAACGGAATTGTTTTATTATTGCCTCACGGATACGAAGGTCAAGGAGCAGAACACTCCTCGGCTAGAATGGAACGTTATTTACAACTTTGCGCCAGACATAACATGTATGTTGCCGATTGTACAACGCCAGCCAACTTTTTTCACTTGTTGCGAAGACAAATGAAAACCACCTTTCGTAAACCACTTGTGGTATTTACACCAAAGAGTTTGTTGCGTGATCCAAGATGTGTGTCTACAGTAGAAGAATTAGCAACCGGAAGTTTTCAAGAAACGATTGACGATACAACCGTAAATAAAGCAGATGTGAAAACATTAGTTTTCTGTACAGGTAAATTTTATTATGACATTACCGCCGAGAGAGAAAATAATGGTCGTAAAGATGTTGCAGTTGTTAGAATCGAACAATTATTCCCTTTACCAGTAGAACAATTAAAAGCGATTATAGCGCAATATCCAAATGCAGATGATTATGTTTGGGCACAAGAAGAACCAAAGAATATGGGGGCTTACAGTTATATGTTAATGAATTTCGATTTAGTAAAATGGAGATTAGCTTCCTTAAAAGCGTATGCAGCACCAGCCGCGGGAAGTTATACAAGAGCAAAACGCCGTCATGCTGATGCTATAAAAATGGTATTTGATAAAAATTTATTTAGATAGTCATTGCGAGGAGTTGCGAGGAACGAAGCAAAGCAATCTTACTAAAATAAGTATTTTTAGGAGCCAGGAACCTGCTTTACGTTTCAATCTTTTTATTCGCCGAAAAAGGCGCCTAAAAAGGATTTTCACTGCAATCAGGGCTAAAAAATAGTTTTCATAAAAAATATAGGTTGTTTGAACACAATTTAAAACTTAAAATTCATAATTTAAAATAATAGAACATGATTTTAGAAATGAAAGTCCCATCACCAGGGGAATCAATTAAAGAAGTTGAAATTGCAACGTGGTTAGTAAAAGATGGAGATTATGTAGAGAAAGACCAAGCAATTGCAGAGGTTGATTCAGACAAAGCAACATTAGAATTGCCAGCAGAAGCAAGCGGAATTATTACTCTTAAAGCAGAAGAAGGTGATGCTGTAGCAGTGGGAGCGGTAGTTTGCCATATTGATACAGACGGAGCAAAACCCTCAGGTGATGCGCCAGTAGCTGAAGTTACAAAAACTGTTGATCCCGAAACTTCGGGACCAAAAGCGGCTCCCGTAGCAGCAGCCCCAGCAGCAACTTACGCTTCAGGAACGCCATCACCAGCAGCCAGAAAAATATTAGACGAAAAAAATATAGCGCCAGCATCCATAACAGGAACAGGTAAAGCAGGAAGAATCACTAAGGAGGATGCTGTAAATGCAGTGCCTTCTATGGGAACTCCAACTGGTGGTTCTCGTGGTACAGAGCGTACAAAATTATCGATGCTACGTCGTAAAGTAGCAGAGAGATTAGTAGCTGCTAAAAATGAAACAGCCATGTTGACTACTTTCAATGAAGTAAACATGACGCCAATCAACTTAATTCGTAATGAATACAAAGATGCGTTTAAAGCAAAACATGGTGGGATTGGCTTAGGATACATGTCGTTCTTTACAAAAGCTGTAACCAGAGCGTTGCAATTATTCCCAGATGTAAATAGTATGATGGATGGTGATCACAAGATTGCTTTCGATTTTTGTGATATTTCAATTGCAGTATCAGGACCAAAAGGATTGATGGTTCCTGTGGTGCGTAATGCTGAAAATTTGACTTTTAGAGGTGTTGAAGCCGATATAAAAAGATTAGCACTTAAAGCTCGTGACGGTCAAATCACAGTTGACGACATGACTGGAGGAACTTTTACCATTACTAACGGTGGTGTTTTTGGAAGTATGTTGAGTACTCCTATTATCAATCCTCCTCAGTCAGGAATACTAGGAATGCACAATATTATTGAGCGTCCTATTGCTGTAAACGGCAAAGTTGAAATTCATCCTATGATGTATGTTGCACTTTCTTATGATCACCGTATTATTGATGGTCGTGAGTCTGTTGGGTTCTTGGTTGCTGTGAAAGAAGCCTTAGAAAATCCTTTAGAATTATTAATGGATAACAATCCTAAAAAAGCGTTAGAGTTATAAGTTGACTTTTGTCAAGATATGCTTTCCTATATAGTCCCGTCTGGTTTAATACTCAGGCGGGTTTTTTTTGCGACTTCTGATTTAGAAATAGCTATTTTTTTGCAATTTATTTATTAGTATGGTTTTTAATGTAATAAAAAATTATTTTTTGTTTAAAAAAAAGTTTAAAAAATAATTTATTTACCATAACATTACCACAACATTATTGAATTGTAAAGGTTTGTATTAGTTCTTCTGAATTCCACTAATTGAGACTAAGGTAAGTTATAGTGCTATTTAAGATATATTTTGATCTTGAAAATTCTTTGTTTTGTTGTATAGTTTTTAGATACTTTTCTTATCAGATCGCAACACAATACATTCATAGCTTTGAGAATAACTCTTAACTCAACAATATGAAGAACATTACTCTAATTATTTCCCTGTTGTTTTTTTCGATAGGATATTCACAAAACGCACCAGTTACCTTAGAGACAGGTGAGTTTGGTTCTACTTGGCCCTTTACCACTTTTCAAAATGGAAGTGGAGCAGGATACTCTAAAGTAGCTAATTCATTTCCAGGTGGAATCAACAGTTCTGCAACGGTTGGAAAATTTGTAGCAGGAACTACAGTCTCTGGCGCAGCGCCTTATGCAGGATTTGAAACTACCCATGCTTCGGGTGCAAATGGAATAGGCACTTTTACCTTGAGTGCTTCAAACAGTATTGTAAAAATAATGGTGTACAAAACGGTTATCAGTGATGTGGCTATCAAATTTGCAATAGCAAACGGTGGTGCACAACCAGAAATTAAAGTACCCAATACAAAAATTAACGAATGGGAAGAATTGACTTTTGATTTCTCTGGAAAGATAGGGTTGTTCGAAACTATAAATATTGATCAAATCATACTCTTTTTAGATTTTAAAGAAAGAACTACAGAAACAATCAGTTATTTTGATAACGTAACATTTTCTGCAAAGCCGGCTGCAACTATACCAACAGCTGCTGCGCCAACTCCTACAGTTGCTGCGACTAATGTAATTTCGTTATTTAGTAATGCGTATACCAATGTTACAGTAGATACTTGGAGAGCAGATTGGGGACAATCAGGAAATGTTTTATCTGATATTCAAGTTGCCGGAAATGATACTAAAAAGTATACCGATTTAAGTTATTTTGGAGTAATTACGGAAGCCAATAAAATTAATGCTTCAACAATGTTAAACTTTCATATCGATGTATGGACGCCAAATGTAACTACATTCAAAGTGAAAATAGTCGATTTTGGAGCTGATGGTGCGTACCAAGGTGGTGATGATAAAGAATTTGAAATAACACGTACATTAGCCTTAAGCGGATGGAACAGTTTAGAAATTCCGCTATCAGAATTTACAGGTTTAACAACAAAATCGAATGTTGCACAATTCGTATTTTCAGGTTCTGCTGGAACAATCTACATCGATAATGTCTATTTTAACAAGGTAGCGATAGTGGCTCCACCAGCTGCTGCTCCTTGTGCACCTGTTACATTCGAAACAGGAGAATACGGATCAACTTGGGTTTTGACTTCTTTTGACAATCCATCGGGAGCTTCAACCGCATCTTTATTAGCTCCAAATCCAAATAAAACAGGAATCAATACCTCTAACACAGCGGCAAAATTTACGGCATTGGTTGCAGGGGCTTGGTATACTGGTTTCGAAACAACTCATGCTTCTGGCACCAATGGTATTGGAACCTTTACTTTAAATGAAACTAATAGTACGATAAAAGTAATGGTGTACAAGGATGTAATTAGTAAAGTAGGGATAAAGTTTGCTCGTCCTGATGGCGGTTCTACCGGAGAGATTTCGGTTACTAATACTAAAATAAACGAATGGGAAGAATTAACGTTCAATTTTGCAGGTAAAATAGGTGAAGGTGTTTCTACAGGCATTGATCAAATTATTGTATTTCCAGATTTTATTCCAGAAGGAACAACAAGATCGGCGAATCATGTATGTTATGTGGATAATATCACTTTTTCTGCAAAAATAGCGGCTCCAGTTGTTGCCACTGCGCCTACTGTTGCCGCACCAACGCCTCCAGCTAGAGTTGCAACAGATGTAAAATCTATTTACAGCGATGCTTATGCAGTGTACAAGGCAGGCGATTGGTGTAAGTGTTGGGGTCAGTCTACGGATGTAACTGATGAAGTCATTGCTACCAACAATACAAGAAAATTAAGTAATTTCAATTATCAAGGAATTACATTGCCTGGCGCAGAGGTTTTTGACCTTTCCGATATGACTAAAATGCACGTTGATTTATGGTCTTCTAGTGCAACTTCTGTTAAAATCAATTTAATAAATCCGGGTCCAGTTGAATCTGGAGTGACCTTAACAATTGCAGCAGGTTGGAATAGTTTTGATGTACTATTGAACACTTCTAACTTTCCCGGAATCAACTTTAGTAATGTATTTCAAATGAGTTTGTCCTCTACTCCTGCGGGAACAACGGTTTATTTAGACAATTTTTACTTTTATAAATCAACTGTAGTAGTAACACCAACAGAACCTACTGTTGCAGCAGCAACGCCTACAACTGCGGCAACCAATGTTATTTCTATGTTTAGTAATGCCTATTCAAACATTCCGGTTACCACTTGGAGAACCGATTGGTCAGCTGGAAGTACTTTAACTGAAATGCAAATCGCTGGAAATGACACTAAAAAATATACAAATTTGAATTATTTTGGTGTAGATGTAACAGGTTCGCTAGATGCTTCACAAATGCTGTATTTTCATATTGATGTGTGGACACCAGATTTGACTGCTTTTAGAGTTAAATTAGTAGATTTTGGTGCAAATGGGGTGTATCAAGGAGGTGATGATGTAGAGTTTGAGGTAACGCGTACGCCTACATTATCTGGATGGAACCATTATGATATTCCGCTATCCGAGTTTACCGGCTTGACTACCAAAGCACATATTGCTCAATTAGTAATGTCAGGAGCACCAGCGGGAACTGTTTATATTGATAATGTGTATTTCAGTAAGGTAGCGAGCACGTTAAGTTTGGCTAGTTTTGAAACGGCAAAAGTTATGATGTATCCAAATCCAGTTTCGAATGTTTTAACGATCGAAGCCAATAGTACTATAGAAAATGTGAGTATATATAATATCTTAGGTCAGGAAGTTTTGGTTAAAAATCCAAAAAACAATACTGCAATACTTCAAACTAATGAACTTTCAAAAGGAGTTTATATCGTTCGAACAAGTATTGACGGAAAAGTAGTTATCCAAAAACTGATCAAAGAATAAATTTGTTTGGATTAATAGTAGAATTAGAGCGTATTAGTTTTTGATACGCTCTTTTTTTTATGTCATCAAATACAAATAATGATTGTAATAATCCACAATCGCTTTTCCTTTCATAAAAATATTAGCGCCAATGATTCCATGAACTGGTTTTGCTTTGCGTTGCAGTAAAGCTTCATTAACGTGAGACAAATCAAAAATAACGATATCAAAATTGATGTCTTTCCAAGAACCAAGTTGCAATTGATTTTTTAAAGCCAGTTGGGTAAATATTTATTTGGCGCCAGCACCTGAGGCTTTTGTCTTTGATTTTTTTGCGTCCAATAAAACAAATCAATACTCTCAAATCTTACGCAGCTATTTGAAGCTCCTGTATCCAGAATGAAATTCCCTATCACACCATTGATTTTTGCTTTTATCAAAAGATGCTGTGTTTTAGTAATCTTAAATTTTACTTTTTTGTAGTTTTCCATTTTAATGATTTTAAAGAATTTTCATTTAGAGCGTGTTAATATATTTTATATTACGCGCAGCTACGGATAGAATTACTAAAAAAATATTTTCTGATAAAGCAAAACGTTTCACTGTATGCACTGGGCAAACGTATAAAGTTCTATTTGTCAATAATTTTAATATAACCTTCCTGTTAAACAATAGTTGTTTCAACGGAATTTTTACAAATTAGTTTTTATGTATCACAAGATTCAGATTAACAAGAAAAAAATCTAAAAATCTGTGGTGGTTTTAATAACTCATGCGTTAGTCTTGACTAAAAAATGCACAGAAATATTTATTACAAATACTGCCTATAAAGTGCTTTAATTTACTGATTTTTTTCTCTATGTACTATTTAAAAAATATTCTTAGCGGTTAAGGAGTACAATAATTTTTATCTTAAGCTAAAGTAATCAATCAATATTTTAAGCAATTTTATAGGCAATAATAGTGTTGTTTGTTTTTATTGTGTAACTCTCACAAAAATTTTCTTATTAATATTTGAACCATCTCCTAACTGTCCAAAGTCGTTTTTTCCAGAGCATAATACAGGATTCCAACTAGTAGAAAGAATTGTTAGAGTATGGTTTCCGCCTGCTGATACACGCAAATAATTATCTGTATTGCCAAAGATATTAGCAATTAAAACTGGAGCTAGAATATCAATATTTGTATTATCTCCGGATTGTCCTAAATCGTTTGCACCCCAAGAGTATGCTTTGCTTTGTGAAGTAGTTCCATTGCTACTTATTGCAATGCTATTTAGCATACCCGCAGAAATCATTATCCAATTAGCACTTGTTCCTATTTTAGTAAATGTATTTTGAGATACTATTGAACCTATACCAAGTTGTCCTCTACTATTTGTTCCAGATCCCCACATTGTACCATCTGTTTTTATACCTATAGTATGAAAATTACTACAAGAAATTGTTTTCCAAGTAGTTTTACTGGCAACATTAGCTGTTGATAATGGCGTTAGACTCCCTTTGGTATTTCCTGCACCAACTCCAAACTGTCCTTCGTCATTACTACCCCACATAAAAAGTGTTCCGTCAGTTTTTATACCAGCAGAGTGGCGGTCACCTGCAGACACAATCATCCAATCTGTATCTTTACCAATTTTTACATGCGTACTTTTATTGACTATTGTTCCGTCGCCCAGTTGTCCAGTATTGTCATTTCTGCCCCAAGCCCATAAAGTTCCATCAGTTTTTATGGCTAGACTATGATTGCTTCCAGCAGCAATATATTTCCAGTCATTTGCAGTTCCAATTTGTATGGGCTCTTTTTGTATAGATAGTGTCCCATCACCTAATTCTCCATAACTATTGCTTCCCCAAGCCCATAATGTTCCGTCTGTTTTTAGAGCTAAATTATGGTAATGTCCAGCTGAAATTTTATCCCAATTTGTATCTGTTCCAATTTTTTCAGGGTTGCTTGTACTCGTTGAAATGCTGCTATTTCCTAGCTGTCCGGTTGTGTTTAAACCCCAAGACCATAGTGTCCCATCTAGTTTTTTAGCAATTGAGTGGTCATGTCCAGCTGAAATTTCAGAATATGCAATGGGATCTCCTATAGTGTTTCCTAGTAATTCTCCAGAACAACTTGGGCCTATTGTAAGGGTAGCTGCTACAAGTAATAGCATTGGCAAAATAAATTTTAAGAATTTTTTTTTCATTTTTTAGTTATTTAAGTTAGTAATATTTTGTTTTTTTAATTTGGTATAAAAAATAATGGAAGCAACTAGTAAAAGAAATCCAATAAATTGGGAGTGAGAAACAATATCCTTGATAATAAAACCTCGGCTATCTCCCCTAAAAATCTCGAGAATGGCTCTAGATATTCCATATAAACTTATATATATTAAGAAAATTTGCCCATGAAATTTTTTCTTTTTTTTGATGATATATAACATTGTTAATAGCCCTAGTAAAATAAACACCTCATAAAGTTGGGTAGGATGTACCGCTATATGATTTGTTGCTGGAAACGTCACCCCAATTATGCTATTTGTAGGTAACCCATAGCAACATCCTGCATAGCAACATCCAAAACGACCAAACGCATGAACTATTAAAGTAGTTATTGCTAGAATATCCAGCATGGGTAAGACGGGGATGTTCCGTTTTTTTAGATACCCAACAACAACCGGGATTATGGTTACAAATGAGCCATAAAATACAAAACCACCTGAAAAATTATCTAATAATAAATTGGGATTGTACCAGTAATAACTCGGATTTTCTAGGTAATAAAATAATTTTCCGCCTACAAACCCACTGATGAAAATTAAGTAAAAAAAATTGTTTGAAAGATTTTGTATTCCTAGATCTTTATATGCGGCTTGCTGGGTGTATATACCTGTAATTAAACATCCTAGCGTTATACAAAACGCATAGGTGTAAATCGTAATTTGTGTGTTACTAAGAAAATCGGGAAGAGTAAAATGGAATAGTTCGGGATGCATAGTTTAGAGTTTATTGGTGTTTCCTGCTCGAGCAGTTTCTTTTGCTATTGCTTGTGCGTTGCCACCAGCCTTTGCTTGCCTTTTATACCACAACTACCACAACCTTGTACAGCAGGATCCTTAATCCCTTTAACTGTTTTTTGTAGTATTTGTCTGTTAGTTGTGACAGTATTGGTTTTTGCTACGTTGCTTGTAGAAGTTCCTGCGCTGACAACTTTTCCTTTAGTTTTGACTTCTATAGCTTGTGCATTTACATTAGCATAACAGCACAATGTGATAATTGCTGTTACAATGATTGTTTTTAGATTTCTAATAGTTTGTAGAAATTAATTTTCCAATAAAACTATCGGTAACGGCCATGTATTCCAAACACCATTTGCGATAATACGAAACGACGGGTTTGGAATAAGCCATGCTCTTAAATATTGTTGTCCAAAATTAGCTTGATTACTTAAAAGAGTTATTGAGTTAACTTAATAAAGCCAAACAAGTGGCGATTTTGCGATAGTCATACCTGACGATACATTATATGTTGCCATATAATCAAAACTTAAGCATTGCTCAAAACCTTTTGTTATCCAGTTTCCTGAAAAATCAATATAATTTATTACGAATGATGGACCGCTTCCGTCTTGAAGTTTTAAGTAATTTTTATGTTGTATGTCAGCTCCTTTTGTAACGGTTGAGTAAAATGGTACCCAATTGTTAAAATTGTAATTTCCTTCATGGTCAATACATGTTTGCGCTTGCAAACTTTGTCCTAAAAACAGAGTCATAACGAGTATTCTAAGAATTATTTTAATGTTTCTCATAATGATTTTAGTGTTGTTAAGTTGACAGTGAAATAATTTTTGGTATTGAGTCTGGTATGAATTATAAATTTGTTGTGAAATACATTTTTTTAGCGTAACCGCACACTTTCTTTCTACTGTTCGTAACTATTATTTTATATTCTTGGAAAAAACAAATGCAGGACAATAAAAATAGAGTCGATATTTTTTATAATTTCTCTTTTGATAGATAGAGTTGTTTAATTATATTCTTGATATTATACCTCATTATTACATACCACCAAAACCAAACATTACTCCAAAATTAAGTCCTAAAGCACTGTATTTTGCATCACTTGAAGTGGTAGTGTATGTGCCTGCATCCATTTGTGCAACGCTGAAAACGGTTTGAGTATCTGAATCCCTTTCAGGCTCAAAGGTATTAGTGTTTTTTTTCGCAGTCTGTCCCATTAAATAATTTACTTCGGTCCAAACGCCAATGGTGTTACTAATCACGTAAGTAAGTCTAGCTCTCGGTATAAAACCAACTCCAGAAATTTTACTTTCGTTTTGCGAAACTATAACATAAGTCTTGTTATAGTCAGCCACTGCACCTCCGCTAATCAGGGTGGTTTGTGTCGCTTTGGATTCGTTTTGCTTTGTACTCAAAAACCCAAGTTGAAAAATAGGACTAAATACAAAATGATTAGCAAAATGAATATTAAATTGTGGTCCAACTCCAATAAAATAGCCTGAATTTTTGCTGTCGCCAGACGATGTGACCGTACTCGAAATTTGATTACTAATTGAATAAGGTTGCGGCAAAGAACTTTCAAATGGATCATTATTTCCAGTAAAATATTGACCGCCTATATTAAACCCAATCGAAAATCCTGGTTTGCGGAGGATTGTTTGTGAATAATCTAATGCTATTCCTCTTGTTTTCCCATAAAGTCGTTGGTTGCTGTTTATATTAGGATTATTAAAACTTCCACCAAGATAAATGACTTTATATTGACAACAGCCACGTTGATGTGTATGTGATTTCACCCCTTGATCCTTAATTCCCTTGGCGATTTTTTGTGCTTGCATTGTCTGTATGAGTAGTATCATCACAAATAGCAGTTTGAAGTTTGTTTTAATAGTTTTATGGTTTTGTATAAAATAAAGCTATGGTTTACAGGATATACAAACCAAAACAATTTAGAATACGGTAGGTTTCATTTAGGGAACGGTAAAAAAGGGTGTTGTATTAGAAAATAAAATCTTGATAATTGTCTTGATTGATGATTTCAAAATTAGCATCAGGATATGATTTTGCGAATTCGGTTGGGATTTTTGTTTTACTTTTTTCATCTTTTATTTAGTAAACAATGCCCAAAGTTTATTAATCAAATTGTGCCCTGTTTTTTTTAAATTTTGCATCTTTCATTTTTTTAAAATTATAATCAATTTATCTTCTTGTAATATTCTAATTCCTGACTTCTAAAAATCAAAACCACGAAATTTAACGCGGCTTTGAATCATAGTTTTTTATTTTTTAATAACCTTGCTAGTGGCAGTTCCTTGATCAGAATTTACTTTAAATAAATAGGTAGCTGATGGAAAACCAGAAACATCAATAACAGTAGTGTTGTCTAGTTTTTGATTTAATAGTATTCTACCGTTAATGTCTGACACTTGCAAATTAGCATTGTTCAAGTTGTTTAGTTCGATTGTAACATTACCTGCAGTAGGATTTGGGTAAATTTTTAGGTTGTTTTTCACCTCAAAACTATCAGTGCTCAAATTGCCTACACTGATATTTAAAGTTGTACTAGTGGTACCGCCCATAGTATGTGCAGTTATAACATAGTTAGTTGCTGGCGATGAAGCTGTTGGGGTGCCACTTATTATTCCTGTTGTAGAGTCAAAACTTAAACCTACTGGTAAATTTGGCGAAATTTCATAACTTGTAAGTGTAATTTTTCGTATTTTATCATTTTTACTATCAGCTACATATATATATCCTGATGAATCTAATGCAACCCCATTAGGAAAATCAAAAGAAGCAATTGCAAGTGAGCCATCAGTAGAACCAAATACTCCATTAATACCAGCAACGGTAGAAACAATTCCAGCTGGTGTAATTTTACGAATAATCTGATTATAATGATCTGCTACATATATATTTCCTGCAGTATCTAAGGCAACATCTGAGGGTAGGTAAAAACCAGCGGTTGCAGCTGGACCGTTAGTATAACCTCTTACTCCACTTCCAGCAACGGTAGAAACAACACCAGCGGGTGTAATTTTTCGAATTTTATTATTACCTGAATCTGCTACATATATAATTCCTGCAGTATCTATGGTAACGCCAGAAGGGTCTGAAAAACTAGCGGTTGCAGCTGGGCCGTCTGTTGCACCCGCTGACCCATTACCAGCAAAGGTAGAAACAACTCCAGCGGGTGTAATTTTACGAATTTTGTTATTGAAACTATCTGCTACATATATATTTCCAGAAGCATCTACGGTAACGCCAGAACAGCCGTAAAAACTAGCGTTTGCAGCAGGGCCGTCATTAGAACCCGCCAATCCACTACCCGCTATGGTAGAAACAATTCCAGCTGGTGTAATTTTACGGATTTTGCGACTACCTATATCTGCTACATATATATATCCTGTAGCATCTATGGTAATGCCAGAAGGGCCGTAAAAACTAGCGTTTGCAGCTGGGCCGTCTGTTGCACCCGCTGATCCATTACCCGCAAAGGTAGAAACGACTCCAGAAGGAGTTATTTTACGAATTTTTTGATTGTAAGTATCTGCTACATATATATCTCCTGTAGCATCTACAGTAACGCCAGAAGGACGGTAAAAACTAGCGCTTGCAGCTATGCCGTCTGTAGATCCTATTGCTCCACTTCCTGCAAATGTGCTAACTCCGCTAAGTGGTATTGGGCAACCCACATTAATAGGACTTAGCGGATTTATGCTTGTTCCAACTGTAAAATTATTTGGAGTACCATACGAAATTGAAGGATTTGATGTTATTGTGACCGCCACAGCTGTTTTCGGGCTCTCGCAAATATTCACAGTTTGTGATACATAATAGGTTCCTGTGGTTAGTAATGTAGTTCCTACCAAAGAAGCTCCTATTGGAGTTGCATACCAACGAAGGTTTGTTCCAGAAGCTACGAGATTTGCAACTGTTGCTGTACTGCACAACGTTTGTGCATTAGCCAATGGAACAGGAGTATTATTGACTATAATTGACACTGCTGTTCTAGTACTTTCGCAACCGTTTGTTGTTGCTGTTGCATAATACGTGCCTGTATTCAGGGTTGTGTTTGTCAATAAAGCAACTCCACTACTTGAAGTTGCATACCATGCTAGGGTTGTTTCAGGTATAGTTTCTGGAACGGTTATACTAGCAATACTACCAAAACCGCAAAATGTTTGTGCAGCAATAATTGGTGGTGCTGTTACATTTATTGTGATTGCCACCGCAGTTCTTGGACTTTCACAACCGTTTAAAGTTTGAGTTACATAATATGTGCCCGTTGCCAATGCTGCAGTGCCTACTAATACTGATGTACTGCTTGGATTTGCATACCATTTTATAGTTGTTCCTGTAGCTACTAAATTTGCTACAGCTGCTGCATTACAAAAAACTTGAGCCGCAGCCATTGGAGCAGAAGTAGTATTTATCGTAACCGCTACTGAGCTTCTTCCACTTTCGCAACCGTTTAAACTTTGCGATACATAATAAGTGCCCGTTGCCAATGCTGTTGTCGCAACTAATGGACTACCGCCCATTCCATTTGCATACCATTTTATCGCTGTTCCAGTTGCAATTAAGTTCGCTACCGTCGCTGCATTGCAAAATGCTTGAGCAGAAACTATTGGTGCTGTTGTACTAGTAATCGTTACCGCTACCGAGACTCTTGTGCTTTCGCATCCGTTTAAGGTTTGAGTTACATAGTATGTACCAGAAGTTAATGCTGTTGTTGCAACTAATGCACTACCGCCTGTTGTTGTTGTTGTTGTTGTTGCATACCATTTTATAGCTGTTCCAGTTGCAGCCAAATTTGCTACTGTAGCTGCATGGCAGAAAGCTTGTGCAGAAACTATTGGTGCTGTTGTACTATTTACTGTTACTATTACTGCTGTTCTTGCACTTTCACAACCGTTTAAGGTTTGAGTTACATAATAAGTCCCCGAAGTTAATGCTGTTGTGCCTAACAAAGCTACTGTGCTGCTTGGATTTGCATACCACTTTATGATTGTTCCTGTTGCAATTAAGTCTGCTACCGTACCAGCATTACAGAATGCTTGATCTGCAGCCGTTGGTGCTGTTGTACTATTCAATGTTACAACTACTGCGGTTCTTGCACTTTCACAACCGTTTAAAGTTTGAGTTACATAATAAGTCCCCGAAGTTAATGCTGTTGTGCCTAATAAGACTGATGTACTGCTTGGATTTGCATACCATTTTATGGTTGTTCCTGTTGCAACTAAATTGGCTACAGTTCCTGAATTACAAAATGATTGCGCAGCAGCAGTTGGAGCAGGAGTGGTATTTATAGTTACAGATACCGCTATTCTAGCACTTTCGCACCCGCTTATCGTTTGTGATACATAATACGTTCCTGTGGATAATGCTGTTGCTACAACTAAAGGTGTTGTGCTTCTTGAAGTTGAATACCATTGAATTGTTGCTCCAATAGTTTCTGTAAATGTTAAGCTAGCTATCGTTCCTGAATTGCAAAATGTTTGTGCTGCAAACGTTGGAGCTGGAGTGGTATTTATTGTAACCGCTACCGCTGTTCTTGCACTTTCGCAACCGTTTAAAGTTTGCGATACATAGTACGTTCCTGTCGCTAATACAGTTGTTCCCGCTATAACAGTATCTCCCGTTGGGTTTGCATACCATTTTAGGTCAGTTCCTGTTGCAACTAAATTAGCTGCCGTTCCTGAAACACAAAATGCTTGTGCAGCAACCGCTGGAACTGGCGTGGTATTTATAGTAACCGAAACCGCTGTTCTTGTGCTTTCGCAACCGTTTAATGATTCACTTACAAAATAAGTGCCTGTTGCCAGAGCTGTTGTTGTAGGCAACGCTGTATTTCCAACTAGACTTGTATACCATTGCGGTGTAGTTCCTGTAGCTGTCAAATTTGCAATAGTTGCTCCACTACAAAATGTTTGTGCAGCAGAAGTTGGTGCTGTTGGTGGTGGAGTAGTACTCACTGTAACTGCTACTGCAGTTCTTAAACTCTCGATACCGTTCTCTGTTTGCGACACATAATACGTCCCTGTCACTAATGGTGCAGCTCCTGCCAAAGCCGCACCTAATGTTGCGTTTGCATACCATTGTAGTGCCGTTCCTGTCGCAACTAGATTCGCTACTGTTGCGCTACTACAATAAGTTTGAGCTATTGCTTGTGGTCGCGATGTTGGGCAATTTATTAGCGTTGGTATGTTTTTATTTGCTGTAGTACCATCGCCAAGAACACCATAAGCGTTATAGCCCCAAGAATAAGTGCCAGTAGCGTTTTGTATAAAGGAATGACTTGATCCAGCCGACACAGTTTGTGCTGAAGTAGTTGATAACAAAGGTGTTGTTTGTGTTGTCAAAGTACCATTTCCCAATTGCCCGCTACTATTAACTCCCCACGCCAATAATAATCCGCCAGTTTGTGTACCACCAGAAAAACCTGTGCCTCCTCGAACAGAAGTCCAAAGTGTTGACGTGCCTATTTGGGTTGGAACATTTTTTTTAACAGTAGTTCCGTCACCAAGTTCCCCATACTGATTTTTGCCCCAAGCCCATAATGTGCCATTAGTTTTTATTGCTAGTGAATGAGATTCCCCTGTGTCAATTGAACTCCAATTGGTATCTGTACCTATTTGTACAGGTGCGTTTTTTTGCACAAATGTTCCATCACCTAATTGCCCATCATTATTTGTACCCCAAGCCCATAAAGTGCCATCTGTTTTTAATGCTAAAGTAGAACTGTAGGTATAATTGGAAACATGTAATGATATAGAAGACCAATTTGTATCTGTACCAATTTGTGTGGGAATTAGTTTGGTTACTGTCGTTCCATCTCCAACCTGACCAACAGCATTGTAACCCCAAGACCATAAGGTGCCATCTGTTTTTATTGCCGTAGATACCTTGGTTCCTGCTGCAATTGTTAACCAATCCGATTGCATGCCAATTTGTTTAGGCAATATAGAAAAATCACCTGCAATTCCGCTTCCAAATGAACCGTCCGAGCTTAGTCCCCAAGCCCACAAAGTGCCATCTGTTTTTATAGCTAATGCGTGAATAGATCCCGCCGAAACGGCTTCCCAATTTGTACCAGTCCCAATTTGTGCAGGGGTAGAAACATCACCTGCTCCGCCTGTTAAAAAATCACGCCCCCAAGCCCATAAAGTTCCATCTTGTTTTATTGCAAGGGTATTTTGAGTACCTGTAGAAATAACTTTCCAGCATTGAGCATTTCCGTTTATTGCAAAAAGGAGTAAAAAAATAAGGAGTATAGTTTTTTTCATAGTTTTCAAGATTTTTATATCCGTTAAAACTATGGGAAACTATAAAACAAACCAAAACCATTTAGAATACGGTAGTTTTCATTTAGGCAACGGTAAAAAAAAGTATTTCTATTATAAAATTGTTACTATAAGTACCACTTTGTGACCTTTACGAATGGCATTAGGAAAGGCATCTTGTTGTATTATTGAGAATGTTTTTTCGGGGTAGGACCGTTGTAAAATCTCTATTCTTTCCTTAATAATTAAAATCCCTTTTGAAACATGACTTACATTATTTGGCTTGGTGTGGGTCATCCCATAACCGTTATCAATAACCTCTATGGTTAGCACATCTTTTTTTAAGTAAAAATTTATATCGATCTTTCCGTCATTTTCCTTTAAATGTGAAACACCGTGAAGAATGGCATTCTCTATAAAAGGTTGCACAATCATATTTGGTATTTTAGTTTGATACCTATCAATTTTATCATCAATATTGAAATAAAAATTAAAATTATTGAATCGTACTTTTTCCAGTTCTAAATAAATTTTTAGTCGTTTGATTTCGTCCTCTAAACTAATAAAAGGTTCTGATGCGTGTGATAAAAATAACCGAACCAGTCGCGCCAGTTTTCCTAAATACTCACTACTTTTTTCTTTTTGATTGCTATTTACAAAATATTGGATTGCGTTAAGGGAGTTAAATACAAAATGTGGATTCATCATTGCCGAAAGTGCACTTTGACGCAATTCTGCTACTTTGTTATTAGTGCTAATTTCTTGCTGTTTCTTGCGCTTGATCTTTGTAATTTGATAGCGATAAATAAAATACATGAGCCCCAAAACGAGTATGTTAACTATAAGAATAAACCACCATTTCAGATAGAAAGGAAAAGCTCTATGGATCTCAATTTTATTAGTCGCCCAATCTGAATTGACGTCCTTTACTCGAAAAATCAGTGTGTTTTGCCCATACGAAAGCGATTGGAAATCAACAGTCGTGCTTTGTGAATTTGTCCATGCAGTGGTGTTTATTTTATATTGAATTATTTGATTTTTAGGGGAATTGTAATTTTGAATTACCAGTTTTATCTTGACTAAATTTTGATCAGCAGGTATTTCTAATTTCTTAACTTTTGATTCATAATAAAACACATCAAATATTGGTTTGTCTGATTTTTTTTGAAGTAACACGTTGTTTATTTTTCCTAACCCATCTTTTGTGGCAACTAATAATTCATTATCGAAAAGGGCTACATTGTATACGTCGTTGTTGGGCAAAAAATTGTATTTATTTAAAACTTGATTTCCATTTGCATTTATTTTAAATAATCCATTATTAGTGCATAGATAAACATCCTCACCAATATGTCTTATTTTATGAATTACATCGATATTCATATTGTTGATTTGGGTAATCCTATCTACGATTTTTTCATTATAAACCTTGCAAATACTGTTGTTTGCAGCAATCCACATGGTGTCTTTTATAAAAATAAAATCTTCAATGTACCCTTTGATTTTAAATTTTAAATCCCGTTTTTCAGAAATAAAATTGTCATCAAAAGTTCTGATATTTATTTTTTCGGAATTGTTAAAATAGTACTCATTTTGGTACAAAATAATTTGTTTTATTTTCTCTTTTTTTTGAATTTTTGAACTGATGGATTTATAATCAAATTTTCCTTTTAGTGAAATGTTTATGGATGAATTTCCTGCAAAAACATAATGCTTATCTCGTTCATTTTTTAAAAGTAGTTTACCAGTAACTTTTAATAACTGTAATTTTTTATCCCAATGTATGGGCTCTTTTTGGGGTAAGTATAAAATGGGGACATTGTTGTAGTTGCCGATTTTAATTTCTAAGGATGAGTTTTCTAACAGATTTAATGTCTCGTTTTTATACGAATACAGTCTAAATTTTGAAGAAACAAACAATGATTTTTTATCCTTTGAATTTGCAAATCCGTTGAAATAATTTTCTTTATTCTTAAATCGAAAAGTTTTTATTAAAGTATTTGGAATGCAAAAAAGCCCGTTTTCATTGGTTGCAATCCATATTTTTCCTTTTCTGTCGCAATATAAAAAGTTAATATTTTCAGTTGTGTTCAGTCCTAAATTCTCACTGATGGAGCTCCAGTTATTGTTATTTAAAATAAAAAGTCCTTTACTCTGAATGCTTAGCCAGCAATTGTTTTGAGGATCTACAATAAAGTCATTTTTGTAAATTGGATTTACAGAAAGAGATTGTGGTAGTTTTATTTTTTTTACTAGTACACCCCTAAGATCTATCAAAAAAAGAAAATTTTCATCCAGAACCCAAACATCGTTTTTTGTAAAAACTACTTTATGTATAAATCTGACTTCATTAGGTATTGGTACTTTGTATTTTTTGTAAATCAAATGATTATCTAAAACTTGAATTTCTTTCTTATCCTGCACTAATATGGGAGGAGCTATTTTTTTTGAAATTTTAGAATTTTTAGATCTTGAAATCCTCCAGTCACTTTTGCTTACTTCGCTGTATGCGTAACATTTATTGGTATATCTGTTTTGTAAAGTGTAAAGAAAAAACTTGTCCTTAGTCTCTATAATTTGGGTGTGGTATTCTGAAAATACACTCGTGTTTTGAATCTTATTATTCTCATATTTTTGAAGTTTTGCTCCATAATTAATAAACCAAAGCACTCCTTTTTTATCCACGGTAACAGCCACAATATAAGGATTTATTAATCCGTCTTTAACGTTCAAAGTTTTGAAATTATTTCCGTTAAAGAAAGTCAAGCCATTGTCCGTTCCTAAAATAATCTCTCCGTTTTTATTTTCGGTTATACAATAAATAGAATTGGTTGGCAAGCCATCATCAGTAGTGAAATGGTTGAATTTATATTGAATTTGAGCATAGGAAAAGGATGAAAAAATCGTTGTAAATACTATTAAAAATACACTTTTCATTAATTATTTTTTTAAAAAATCATTTAGTGTTTTGTAATTTCTTCTCGAAACAGGTAATTGTGTTCCTTCATTTAATTCCAAAAAATAAGCTTCTTTGGATACTGTTTTAGAAACAAATTTTAGATTCACAATAAAGGACTTATGAATTCTAAAAAAGTCATTTTTTAAAATGCTTTCAAAATGCTTTAAGGTTTTGGCAACGGTTAGTTTTCTTTTTTTAGTGAGATATATTGTCGTGATATTATCGAAACCTTTTAGATACAAGATTTCATCAAAATCTAAAATAGATTTTCCGCCTTCGTAAGTTAGTGTTAGTTTATTCGCGATGTCAGGTTTATATATTTCAGATACTTTTGCAATAGCAATCTTTAATTCTGAAATAAGTATGGGTTTCAAAATATAATCTAAGGCTCCAACACGAATGGCATTTATTGCAAAGTCTTCGTGTGCGGTGACAAATATTACCTGAAAGTTTCTCACAGGAAACTGAGCTAACAAATCGAATCCATTCTCTACCGGCATTGATATATCTAAAAATAGTAATTGAATAGGATTGTTCTCTAAAAATAACTTTGCATCCTCAGTAGTTTGAAATAATCCTAGAATTTGTATTTCTGGGAAATTTTCAATCAAGATAATTTCTAAATTTTTTAGATTTAGGATTTCGTCATCAACAAGTATAGTTTTAATTTGTGTCATATATTTTCTAAATATAAAAAAAAGTGTTCAGCAAATCATCACTTTAGCATTTTTTTTGAGGGTTACTCAAATGAGATGGTCACCTTTAAGAGCTACTATTGTATTTTAGAAATTGTATGTTGAAGCCTTTTTAATATTAAGAGTTATTAAAAACGATTTGGTAAGTTTTGAATTGAAATAGTAGTTTCATTTGTACTTCAGAAAATAACTAGAAACAGTTGTTTTTGAAGCATTAAAATCAGGAAGTTCCAATTATGTTAACAAGGCTTTTTGGAGTTTGGTTTAAGCCAAATTAAAACAAAAAGATTTCAAATCATGTAAAGAAATCGGCACTAATAAAAGTGCAGATACTAATCACTGATACCTATGCCCATTTATATGCCGAGGAATTTGTTAAGACCGACATGAAATGCTGTAAAGTTCAAAATTAGTATGGGAATATATTGGAGATTTACTGCAACACTTCAAACAAATGAACTTTCAAAAGGAGTTTATATCGTTCGAACAACTATTGACGGAAAAGTAATTATCCAAAAACTGATCAAAGAATAAATTTGTTTGGATTAGTAGTAGAAGTAGAGCGTATTAGTTTTTGATACGCTCTTTTTTTTATGTCATCAAATATAAATAGTGATTGTAATAATCTACAATTCCTTTTCCTTTCATTAAAACATCGGCGCCAATGATTCCATGAACGGGTTTTGCTTTGTGTTGTGTTATTGCTTCATTTACATGTGATAAATCAAAAATAACGAGTTCAAAATTAGAATCTTTCCAAGAACCAAGTTGTAATTTATTTTTTAAAGCCAGTTGTGTAAACATTCCAGTTGCTCCAGCTCCCGCTGCTTTTGTCTTTGATTTTTTAGCTTCTAATGCAAATAAATCGACACTCTCAAATCCCACGCAGCTGTTTGAAGCTCCTGTATCCAGAATAAAATTACCTGCTACACCGTTGATTTTTGCTTTTATCAAAAGATGTTGCGTCTTGGTAATCTTGAATTTTATTTTTTTGTAGTTTTCTTTTTTGAGAATTTTGTCGAGGTTTTTCATTTTTGGAGCTTGTTGTAATACAAAAATAAGCCAATCAGTAGCAACATTCCAATTCCGTAAAAAATATAATTTGTACTTTCAGTCTTATTTGTCAATGCGCCGTAGTACACAAAAGCGCTCCAATAATAGGGTGATTTCTTCGTGTTTGATATGTTTTTATCGGCTAAAAAATCTAGTTTAGACTGGTGATTTGCCTCTAAATAGGAGTTGCCGTTATGGATGTAGGTATAAATTTTGTCCATAAATAAAGCGGTTGTATAATCGTTTACTTTCCAGAGCGAGAATAACAAGTTTTGAGCTCCTGCAAATTGAAATCCTCTGGCAATGCTCATAGCACCTTCTGATTTATATAGTTTTCCAATTCCCGTTTCGCAAGCGCTTAAAACCACTAAATCAGGATTGATATTTAAAGTATACAACTCGGAATATAAGATTTCCTGATCGTAAAATTTTATACTGGCAGGAGTTTCAGTATCTCCCGAAGATGCATGGGTAGACAAATGTAAAATGGAATAGCTACCAGCATTTTCTTTAAAGTTTTTGAATGTAGCTGTGGAGTTTTGAAAGTACTTGCCTTTAAAATTATTTTTTATCGATTGCAATTCTTCTTTAGAATAGGTCAAAGTATAATTAGTTTTCTCAAAGATGGGAAACATACCCAAAACAGTTTTTTCTTGCTGTTGAATTGGTTTTTCATTTAAATAAAATGTGGCCGAATTAGCATATCCAACCGTGAAATCATGGAGTAAATAATGCATTTTAGCAAAATTTGTCGTTGAAGATTCTTTTGTTATCAACGCTTCAAAAGGTAGAAAATTCAAAATGCCATCAGGTATAATGATGAGGTTCTCCGCGATCGTATTTCTAGGTAATTTTAATAATTTATAAGCACTATTTCCATAATAATTATAGCCTGAAATATCATTTGTAATAGAATTAGCACTGCTAAAATAGTGGATAAATTGCATGATTTTTACACTCGTTTCAGCAGAATTGCTAAATGAGTTTAAGGAAATTGTATTATCAAGTATAGTAAAGGAATACATTTTGTTATATCCCGAAAAATATTCTATCAGTGCAGCCTTGTCTTTTTTTAGTTTCAAATGCAAGCTTTTTAAATCGATGTTTTCTTCACTATTAATTTGATTTTTGCCTCTGATTTTTTTTAGCGAAAGCATCAATTCGTTTTGGTTTTTTAAGGCTGCGTTTATTTGCGATACGTTTGCCAAATCTCCTTTTTGTTGTTCTTTTAGAATGGTATTATTCCAATTTTGTAATTGTTCCAATTGTAATTTTTCTTCTCTTGAAGCTGTTTTTTTATTAGAAAGAAAATTTCTTAAAACTCCAGATTTGGTTCGTTCCGCAAGTTGGAAAGCCTTTTCTATATAGGCGATTTTATTTTCTTTTTGGTACAGAGCCTCGTATATAGAAAGGCATTTTTCGGTACGATTTCTAATGCGAATTTGGCTAATAATTTTAGAGTTTTCATAAACGAGTAAGTTGGCAAACAAATCTTCGATTTGAAACGAATGTGCATAAGCTTGTAAGGCTTTTTTGGGTTGATTTTGTTCTAAAAAAATAACCGCCTGCAAATCAAGTGCGTCCAATAAAATTGTTTCGGCATAAAGGGATTTTGAGTTGGGTAAAATGCTTATTCGGTTAGAATAATTAGGAATTAATATCTTGAAAACATCAGAAATAATTTCGGTCGCTTCACCATATTTTTTTTGTTCCAATAACAAATTAGCTTCTTCGTATCTGAATTTGGCTAGTTTTTGAGGAGATACATTGGGGATTTCAGAAAAATAGTTGTTAGCTTTTTTAAAATAGGAATTAGCCAACTCGATTTTTCGCCATTGCAAATTCAATGCAGCTAAGTTTCGATAACAATTTGCAAGTGTTTCAGATTGCGATTTTTCAAATTGCAACAATTGGATTGCAGCAAAATAGGTTTTTTCTATTTTGTTGAAAATACTAGGAATTGGTTTAGATGAATTAGAGTGTTTATAGCTCCATACATAATTATTGCCCAAATTATTCAGTAGAATTCCTTTTTGAATGTTTGATAATCGCTCTGTTTGAATCGTTTTTTCAAGTAATTCTATTGCTAATAAACTTCGCCCAGAACTTTGATACACATTAGATAAATTTAAAATTGCTGCTAATTTCTGTTGCTGATTTTTAGCATTAGATGCAAGATAGAAGTATTGTTTAATAGTACTTTCTGCATTGTCGTAATCGCCTACAATGGTATATAAATTCCCCAATGGTTTCAAGCAAAACTCAACAATATCGTAATTTGTTAATTTATTTTTTTGAAAAACTTCTAAGGCTTTTTCATAACTGGAAATAGCTTGATTGGTTTTGCCAAATTGATTTTCATAGTAGGCTTTGTTGCAATTTAGAACAACGTAAGCCAAGAGAGTATTTTTGTTAGATGTCGCATCGAGCACAGTTGAGATGCTTTTATGAAACGTTTCTAATGTATTTAAATTTTCTTCAGTAGGATTTGCGGTAAACGCATCAAGGGCATTGTATATCCTATCTTCTACTGTATTTGGTTTTTGTCCAAAAATAGTTAGCGTGGTAAACAGTAGAAGAAGAAAAATATTTTTAACCATATAAGGAATGTAAGGTCATTTAAGTGTTGACTTTTGGGAGTATAATAGTGTGATAATTTCGTAATCGCACTTAATTATCACCTTAGATTTTAAAGATCGTAACGTAAAAAATCAGTGAGAATCCTTACCGCTAATTAGTTTTTTTCTAAAATTTCCAAATCCCATACAACTGAAAATAACTAAAATTTTCTTTAAAGTTTATAACATATCTTGCGCCTAAACTTGGACCAATTCTAGCAGCTCCAAGGGTTAAGTCTAAGATGAGACCACTTTTAATACTAGTAAAAGATTGAGAAGAAGCTGAAGATTCTGAACGAGTGCTGATCAAAAATTTATCGGTAATGCCTTCGTAGTTTTCTATTTTTTGGTTTGTATTTTGTTTGGCAGAAGCATTAATATTGGCTTGTACTCCTGCACCAACGCCAATGTAATTGTTGATGTTGTAGCGCAGCAATATAGGAACTTCCCAATTAACGTTTTCGTTACTTGTATTTGTGGTAGTGCGTTGCAATTGTCTGACTCCGTTTGGCGTCACTACAATTTCTTCTTGTTTTACAGTTGTATTAGAGTACGTATTTAGGCTATTTAAAAATTCTGCTTGCCAGTAATATCTGTAGGATTTAAAAGGCGAAACCGTTGTGCCCATAAAATAACTTTTAGAATTTTCTAAACTGGGATACCAGTTATATCCTGTTTTAATCCCTACAGAAATTCCCGGAAGGAATCGAGTGGTAGCATAATTGGTTAGGATAGGATCGTTCTTATCAAAAATAATTGCGGTTCTACTTTTGGTTTTTATTTTGTGAAAATCTTCACTGAACTTCATCGAGTATTTGACAAATCCTTTGGTGCTGTCAATTTCTTTGACATTTTTTTGGTTGCTGCCTGGAAGATAAATGTTTTTGAAAGTGAAAATGATTTGGTTTTGTTTTATGATTGTATCCAAGCAGCTCACGGTTGGTATTTCGTCTTTGGGACAAATAGGGCATTTGGGATACATATCCTCTATTTGAAAAGTTTTCTTGTCTAGCATAATCGGAATATCGGTTTCAAGTCGGATCATTCTTGCGGGCCCTTCACCGTTATTTTGAAAACGAGTTTTAAAATTCACCCTTTTAAAGCGGACCAATCTATAATTCATAAAGCTTCCGTTGGAGCCCATCTTATTTGGATCGTGAGAAGTTACAATTTCCATCTCCAGATTTTTAATCTTGTGGTTTTTAAAGCTTCGATTGGGGACAAATATACCGCGCATGGTAATCGTTGCACTAGTATCTTTAATCATTTCTGGAGTAGTTTGGAAAGTATAAAAAACATTGCGGGTTTCACTAGGATCGCAATCGTCAAATTCTAGAATAGAAACATTTTTATAGGTTTCGTTTGCTATTTTTAAACTTGCATCTAAGTCTTCTTCTGATGAAGTGTTTTTGTGTTTTTTGGCTGGAGCCAAAGGAGAGTCGGAAGCCAAATAGGAATCTGAATTGTCTAAGTCGTTTAGAGATACAATCGAATTTTCTTTGATTTCTCGTTCACCGGAATGTGTCCTGAAGTCAACCAATTCAAAATTATTGTTTTTGAATTGTTTTTCATTGTAAAAAAGATAGAGTTTACCATTAGAAACATAGTTTTCCATATTTTGATAACTCACAATTACCACGATTTCTTGCTCCGGTATTGGATCTCTATTTTTTTGAATTATAAACCCATTTTGTTCTTCTATAGATGCAATATTTTTATAGGAATCAGTATCTATTTCATTTACAACGACTTTTTTAGGCCTGGTTGCTGGAGGTTTTCCGTTGTCATAATTATTAGTTACGGTCAATCGGGAAGTATAGGTTCCTTTTTTTTTGTAGGTGTGTTTGGGTTCGGCGTCTTTGCTGTAATGACCATCTCCTAATTCCCATAAATAGGAATAACTGGGTTTAGGTGCGCCAGCAATAGGGATAAGAGGCGGAGTTTCTGGTTTGAAAGAAACGAGATTCCCTTTTTGGTTGTAATTAATAGAAGCTCTGCGGGTGACTGTATCTTTGACTTTTGCTTGCGAAAACAACAGCGTTGACCAAAGGCAAACGGCGAATACTAAAAGTGGTTTCATATTCTGGTTTTTTTAGCCCTGATAGCAGTGGAAATCCTTTTTATTGGCCTTTTTGGCGAATAAAAAGATTGCAACGGATAGCAGGATTAGCTCCTAAGAACTAACTTATTTGGTTTGAAATTGGCATTGGTGACTGTTAAAAATCTTTTAAATGTAAAAAAAAGTGGTGAGCAAATCACCACTTTTCTTTAAAAATATATTTTGTAAGTTATTGAATCGCATTGATTGCAGCTATTAATTGGGCTTCGGTACCTATGCTAGTTTCAGCAAGAGTAAAATTGTAAATGGCTCCCGTAGCAACTGTAACTCCTTTGATAGCATATTTCCATTGGCCATTTTCTTCTGTTACAAATATGATGTGACACGCTAAACCAACAGGTATTTGTCCGTAGTGCTCACTAAATAATCCAGCAGCAGTGAAGGTGTCTAATTTTGCAAGAGCATTTGTACCTTCTCCATCATAAGATAAGTAAATAGCACTATTGGAATTGTCATATCCTTCTGGAGCACCCACAAGAATTGATGTTTTAGGTCTTGGGTCGCTATAAAAACGATCTACATTAGTCCAGCCAAAGTTTCCAAAAGAAACGTAATATCCGTTCTGCATAGCTTCTACACCGCCTTTTACACCATTAGCTCCTGTAGCATCTCGAGCATCTTTCCACGCTAGTTCATCTTTAGTATCAATAACGCCTTCCCACAAAGTCATTAACGCATCTCTACCACCGGTTAACGTATTAGGAACGTTAAGGATAATGTTAGCAGTAGTTTTTAAATCGACTCCGCCTTGACTTGCTTTGATGAAAAATTCACCGCCAGATTTTAGCATGGCATGACTTCCGTCTGTTTTAATTCCCATTGTAGGTTTGTTAGTAACTAACATAGATCCTTTGTCAAATAACTCTACGTAAGTGATATCAATTGGTCCTGTTACAGGACTTCCGTTTTTAGTAAGTGCGTTTCCGTTTATGGTAATTGATACTCCTTTTGCTGATGTCAAGCTGATGGTTCCGCTTCCTGCTGTTGCAGTAAATTTTTGTGTTTTGCCTGTTAAAGCGTCTTTTGTAATAGCAGTAAATTCGGCTGCTGATGGTGGCGTGCTTGCCATTTCGTCATCGTTGTTACAGCTTACTAATGCAATTGTTGCTAAAAATACTAATCCGATGTTTTTAAAATTTGTTTTCATAATTTCTAATTTTTAAATTGTTGTTCACTTGTTTTTTAATAGATACTTTTTGGTTTGAAATTGTTACCCTGTTTTTCGATTTTTTTTATTTGTTGATTTTATGGGCTTCTTTACTATATCAATTCGATGTACAATTTGTTACCCCTGATTTTAATTTTTTTTTCATCTAGTAATTATAGCCCAAAGTTTACTGATGAAAGTGACTCCTGTTTTATTCAATTGACCATAGTTTAGGATGTGTTACACTTTTTTATTTGCTTTTAAATCATACGTCGCTATTTGAGGTTTTCCATTAGATGACTGGCTTTTTGGAGGAAAAGGATTTCCATCATCCTGACCGTTTGGTTTTGTAGTCCTTTCGTTAGTTTGATTACTTTTAGTTCTTGTTTTTAAAACTTGAACAGGCTCTTTGCTTTCGCCAGAAACAGAAAGCATTGTACCTTGTGAGGTATTATCTTTAAAATAAGGATTGTTTTGTGCGCCAGTAGTTGACAAATTGCTTTTTGCTTTTGCATCGTTTTCTTGTGTTTGTTTTTCTGTTTGTGCAAAACCAATTGTTGTTGCTAAAACCAATAGAAGACAAGTTCTATTAAAAACATTTTTTTCTGAATTTTGATTCGTTGATTTCATGATTTCTAACTTTTAAATTGGTGTTAATTATTGATGTATACCGTTATATCAACTTGGTTTTGTATTTGTTACCCCTTTAATCTGAATTTATTTCAGATTCTTTTTTACATTAGCACATAAATATTTTTTATATGACTAAAACTACGCTTCATCCCGACCAGATGTATATTGAAGGACTTGCGAATAACAACTCGGCAGTTATTCAATCCATCTATAAAAAGTTTGTTCCTAAAGTTGTTGCTTATATTAGGAACAATTCAGGTGATGAAGATCAGGCCCAAGATGTAGTTCAAGAAGTGCTTATACTCTTGTTTAATCAGGCCAAAGCCAAAAAACTGCAGCTCACCTGTCCGTTTGATGCATACTTTTTTTTACTCTGCAAAAGAAAATGGTTAAATGAGTTGAAAAAATCAGCTAATAAAGGGGTAACATTACAAGAGGATTTCACATCTACTACTGAATCCACACAAGTAATGCTTGCCGAAACGGAACTTTTCGATGAGAAACAACAACTTTTCGATTTGATGTTTCAAAAATTAGGCGACAAATGTAAAGAAGTTTTACAGTTGAGTTTTTCTTTACAATCGATGGAAGAAGTGGCCCAAAAACTGAATGTGACCTACGGTTATGTCCGCAAGAAAAAATCCTTGTGTACAGGACAGCTCACTCAGTGGATTCAAGAAACCAATCGCTTTAAATCATTAAAAAATTAACTAGCCATGAACGAGGAACAATATATCGTATTTGATCAATACCTTCAGGGAGAATTGTCTCGTGAAGAACAGTCGCTGTTCGAGAAAAACTTAATCGAAAACCCAGAGTTGGCATCGGCATTCGAAACTTTTCAAGAAATACAAGGACAATTAGCAAATAAATTTGGAATCGAGCAAGAGCGAAATGCTTTCATAGCAAATCTGAAAACCATTGCAAGTAACCAGTCTGAAACCAATCGTCCAAAAGTGGTGTTTTTTAAACCGTGGATGTACGCCGTGGCAGCGTCGGTTGTTGTAATGATGGGATTGTTTGTTTCTCAATTTAATTCCAATCCAAATTTTGAGGATTATAACCAACACGAAAATGCTTATTTTACGGAGAGAAGTGAAGCAGATGGTACCTTAAAAAAAGCGGAGATTGCATTTAATGCCAAAGAGTATGCAACGGCAATTCCTATTTTTGAAGCACTCTTAAAAGTAAATAAAACTCCTGAAATTCAGTATTTTTATGGAATAGCTTTGTTAGAAAACAACAATATAAAAGAATCTCAAGTTGTTTTTAAAGCACTGCAATCAGGAAATTCCATTTATGTAAACAAGGCTATTTGGAGTTTGGCTTTGGCCAAATTAAAACAAAAAGACTACACATCCTGTAAAGAAATCTTATTGACTATTCCTTCGGATTATGAAGATTATGATCAAGTTCAGGATTTGATTCAACAACTAGATTAGGATGCTGTTGCAACGATTTTCACTATCATTTTACCATTTCCTTTGTGCTAAATTGTGGCATCTTTAGGTAATAGTTGTAATTTTGCAGCCTTAAACGATACCATTGGAAGCACAGATAACAATTACCGATACGCATACCCATTTATATTCAGAGGAATTTGATCAAGACCGAAATGAAATGATGCAACGCGCTTTGGATGCAGGTGTTTCTAAATTTTTTATTCCTGCAATCGATTCTACGTGTACACAAGCCATGTACGACTTAGAAAACGATTATCCTGAAAATGTATTCTTGATGATGGGACTGCACCCAACGTATGTGAAGGATAATTTTTTGGAGGAATTACAACATGTGGAGGACGAACTAGCCAAACGAAAATTCTATGCAATTGGCGAAATTGGTATCGATTTGTATTGGGATAAAACCCATTTGCCTCAGCAGCAAATCGCCTTTAGAAAACAAATCCAATTGGCAAAGCACTACAAACTACCTATCGTGATTCACTGTAGAGAGGCTTTTAATGAAATATTCGAAATTTTAGAGGAAGAAAAGTCGGATGATTTATTTGGAATTTTTCATTGCTTTTCGGGGACGTATGAGCAGGCATTACAAGCGATTTCGTACAACATGAAGTTGGGAATAGGCGGCGTGGTGACTTTTAAAAATGGAAAAGTAGATCAGTTTTTGAATCAAATCGAACTAAAGCACATCGTTCTAGAAACAGATTCCCCTTATTTAGCACCAGTTCCGTACCGCGGTAAAAGAAATGAAAGCAGTTATATTGTTAGTGTAGTCGATAAGTTGGCTCAAATTTATGGCCTTTCGGCAGATGAAATTGCGGCAATTACCACAGCAAATTCGAAAGCTATTTTTGGGATTTAAACTAGAATTTACCTTATTTTGATATTTTTTTTGTTCATTTGCCCACACAAAAATTGAGAACCAAAATGCAGAAATTTGACGCTATTCGGCCTTTTTATGATTCCGAAATAAACGAAGCTCTTCAAAACGTAGTGAATCATCCTATGATGAAAGCATTGATGAACTTTACTTTTCCAGATGTTGCTGATGAGGTGTGGAAAGAACAACTTCGAAAAACGCACTCCATTAGGGATTTTCAGTGTAATTTTATTTACCAATCTGTACAAAGAGTACTGGAAAAAAGTTCAGATGGCTTAACGACCTCTGGTTTTGAAAACTTACAACCCAATACTTCCTATTTATTTATATCCAATCATCGGGACATTTTATTAGATACAACCTTGCTAAATACGGCTCTGTTTGAGCATGGTTTGGTCATGACAGCATCGGCTATTGGTGATAATTTAGTCAAAAAGGCGTTTTTGAACACTTTAGCAAAACTAAACCGAAACTTTTTAGTACAACGCGGCTTAACGCCAAGAGAGATGTTGCAGAGTTCAAAATTATTGTCGGAATATATCGGGAACTTGTTACAGCATGAAAACCGCTCTGTTTGGATTGCGCAACGTGAAGGTAGAACCAAGGACGGCAATGATGAAACCAATCCAGGTGTTTTGAAAATGCTCGGAATGGGTTCTGATGAAAAAAACTTAATGGATTATTTCAAAAAAGTAAAAATTGTTCCGGTTTCTATTTCCTATGAGTACGATCCTACTGATGCGTTGAAAATGCCACAATTAATGGCTGAGGCCAATAATGAAGTGTATGTCAAGGAAAAAAACGAGGATTTCATGACGATTCTTAGTGGTGCTCTAGGGCAAAAAAGACGCATTCATATTCACGTAGGCAAAGTTTTAGATACTGAAATTGATGCTATCAAGGCCGATAATGACAGTTCTAACAAGCAAGTAGTCGCTTTGGCACAAGTTATAGATGATGCTATTTTAAGTAATTACCAGCTTTGGCCAACTAATTTTATTGCCTACGATATTGTACACAAAACAGATCGATACGCACATTTATACAGCGAAAATGAAAAATCATTATTTGAACGTCGTCTTGAAATGCGAATTGATCATGACAACCCAGTCGCTCTAGAGGGCTTTTTGGCTATGTATGCCAATCCTGTTGTTAGTACTTTAAAATACCATGATGTCGTATAAAGCTAAAATACTTTTGCTCTATACTGGCGGAACCATCGGTATGAGCAAGGATTTTGAGACAGGCGCGCTCAAAGCCTTCAATTTTAGTAAATTATTGCAACGCATACCAGAGCTGAAACAGTTGGATTGTGCCATTGAAACCATTTCATTTGAAAATCCTATTGATTCCTCTAACATGAATCCAGCGGAATGGACCAAAATCGCCACCGTAATTGCTGATAACTACAAGCTGTTTGATGGTTTTGTGGTACTTCATGGTTCTGATACGATGTCTTACAGTGCATCAGCATTGAGTTTTATGCTCGAAAATTTAGCGAAGCCTGTGATTTTTACAGGTTCTCAATTGCCAATTGGCGATCTGCGTACGGATGCCAAAGAAAATTTAATCACGGCTATCCAAATCGCTTCATTGCGAAATGAAAATGGACCAGTAATCAGTGAAGTAGGGCTTTATTTTGAATATAAATTATACCGCGGGAACAGAACGACCAAGATTAATGCAGAGCATTTTAAAGCATTTACGTCACCTAATTATCCACAATTAGTAGAGTCAGGTGTGCATTTAAAATGGAGCGCTGATCTTTTTTTACCCAAAAGTGCTACTAGTGAAATTATAGTTCACAAAAACTTAGATACGAATGTAGCCATTATAAAAATGTTTCCTGGGATTAGTGAAGCTGTGCTGGAGGCTATTTTGAATATTCCAAATCTAAAAGGGATTGTTTTAGAAACCTATGGTGCAGGCAACGCACCAACCGAAGATTGGTTTCTAAATCTATTAAGAAAAGCAATTTCAACAGGTTTACACATCGTGAATGTTACACAATGTTCTGGCGGAAGTGTCAATATGGGACAATACGAGACCAGTACTGGTATGAAAGAAATAGGAGTAATCTCTGGAAAAGACATCACCACCGAGGCTGGAATTACAAAATTGATGTATTTATTGGGGCAAAATATTCCTGCAAAGGATTTCAAAACCGTGTATGAGACTTCTTTACGAGGTGAAATGATATAATATTAGATTTTACTTTTCTAAACCAGTTTTTTTTGTGTTATTTGCAAACCAAAATAGAGAGGTGTCCGAGTGGTTGAAGGAGCTAGCCTGGAAAGCTAGTATGTGGGTAACTGCATCGTGGGTTCGAATCCCATCCTCTCTGCAAAAAAATAATGTTTCCTGTAAGGGGAGCATTTTTTGTTTTATGGCGTGGCAAACTTTTTAATTTGTCTAAGCCATAAAACAAAAAAAGATCAGGCATGAAGTGCCGAGCATTAATTATTTGAGAGATGTTCTTTCGGGTTAAAACTGGTCTTTCAAGTTTTTTACTAAACTTGAAAAATAAGGTGATCAAAACCATGAAAAGAACCTCCATAAAGTCTATTTTCTTGATTTACTCATTTCAGTAGCGTTTTTAATAATCAATTAATCTTGCTTTATTTACAAGGAATACGTTTTTTAAAACCTTCAAAATTCTATATTTATAGCGTTACATCACTAAAGTTGTTTAAATTTGGTGCAACAACCCTAATGGCACATTTAATCCACATCCATATGCGTATTTTTCTAAGTTGTTTGCTGCTGTTTTCGGTTTTTAATGTTTTTTCGCAAGAAAACACAGTGGCTGAAAGTATTACAGAAAAAAAGGTAGATTCCTTATACCGCGAAGATCAGTTTTATTTTAGCATTACGTATAATATTTTGAGGGACAAACCAGCCAGTTTGTCCCAAGCTAAGTTTTCATCAGGATTCTCGGTAGGATTTTTAAGAGACATGCCCATTAATAAGTCTAGAACGGTTGCTGTTGCCTCTGGTGTGGGTTTCACCTACAACAACTTCAATCAAAATTTAGCGATTGCCACTGTGGGAGACAAGCAGGTGTATAGCTACATTGATGCCGAAACAACGTACAACAAAAACAAATTTTCGCAACTCTCCATAGATGTTCCATTGGAGTTCCGTTGGCGAACATCGACTTATGCGAGTCACAAATTTTGGCGCATTTACAGCGGATTAAAACTGAGTTATTTGCTCTACGACTACTCTATTTTTGATGGTTCTGGCGGCAAAGTGACTGTTACTGGCAATACCGATTTCAACAAAATACAATACGGAACGTACATCTCTGCGGGATACAACACCATTAATTTATATGCGTATTATGGTTTGAATTCATTGTTTAAATCAGCTCAAGTAAATGGCGAGCCAGTAAACGTGAAGGCCCTAAATATTGGAATCATATTCTATATTTTATAACCAAAGAACAAGTAAAAGTAACTGTGGTACCGCGCCTAAAACAAACCCAAGTATGAGCTCAGTATTGGTATGGGCTTTCATTTCTAAACGGGAGGAAGCCACAAATCCATTCAGGAGGAGGAGCACAGTGATTAAAACAGTATTTGGATTTTGAAAATGCAAACTCAGTCCAATTATAAAGACCGTTAACGAACTGATGGAGATCATGTGAAGACTCGCTTTTATATTGGCAAATAAAAGAATAAGGGCCAATAATGTACTCAAAAGTGCCGCTAAAAGGAAAAAATGCAACTCGGGATACCGGTCAATAGTAATGCTTTTTTTTACCAAAATAATCAGCAAAAAACAATGAATCAGTAACGGAATTTTTCGTTGGGATGCCTTGGCAAGCATTATAGAGTCTATGGTACCAGCTGTTTTTAGTAATAAAAAAACCAACAAAGGCAATAACACCGTTACCACCACAACTTGAAAAAACACAAATAATTTTTCCTGACTTGTAAACTCACTATCGGTAAAGAACAAGTAAAACAATGCGGCCATAGCCGGAATGAATATCGGATGGAAAACATAAGAAAACAAAGGAATAATTTTTTTCAAAGCATCTACTTTTAGCTAAAAACAAATATAAGTACTCTGTAAAAATAGTAAAACAATTGCTACTGTTTCGTGATAGAAATATAAAATATCGCGTGGTACAATCCATTCGGCGATATTCTTTTGGGCGTGTCGCGTTGTCTCGGCAAAAAGCCGCTACAAAGCGTCGGGCTTTCTGTTCCCGCTTTTTACAATCCCCTAAAAACGGGATTTTAAAAGAGCTCCACTACAATCCCTCACGCAAAAAAAAGACGTTCAATATAAAAAACGCGATCTCTTTTTTACATTTAGCCAGTATGTGTAGCGCTTCATTTTGAAAAGAAATGGTATTTTTGATTATCTTTTGTGTAATCCAGTGGTATAAACAATACCTCATACATCAAGAACTTATTTCAATCTTTTTCTATTTTCATGAGCAATAAAATTCTAAAAAGTATTCAAAACAGCACTTCATCTTTTGTGGGTAATGCTGCAGCTATAAAGCTAGACAACATTTCTATAGACAGCCGCTCGCTACAAAACGGCGTACAAACCTTGTTTTTTGCATTGGTAGGACCCAATAATGATGCGCATGCATACATCAAGGAATTGATTGCAGTAGGAGTGCAGAATTTTGTGATTACCCATATTCCAGAGGGATGTAAAGGAAATGCTAATTTCTTTGTTGTCGAAAATACTACGCGTGCTTTACAAGAATTTGCTGCCAATTATCGCGGCTTTTTTAATTTCCCTATCATCGGGATAACGGGGAGTAATGGCAAAACGATTGTAAAGGAATGGTTAAATTTTTTATTGAGCCCGGATTATAACATCATCCGAAGTCCAAAGAGTTACAACTCGCAAATTGGTGTTCCGCTGTCTGTTATTGCAATCAACGAGCAACACAATCTAGGTATTTTTGAAGCCGGAATTTCAACGGTTTCCGAAATGGAAAAATTAGAGCAAATTATCAAGCCTACCATTGGAATTCTAACAAATATAGGAACAGCGCACGATGAAGGTTTTGCCAACAGTCAAGAAAAGATAAAAGAAAAATTAAAACTTTTTGAACACGTTCAAGTTTTAATGTACCATAAAAACGAAAGTATTGATGCGCATGTCAAGCCAAACATAAAAACATTTACTTGGAGTTGGAATGATGCTGTTGCCTCAGTTTTAGTTTCCAAGAAAGTTGTTTTAGAGAATGTTATTTTGAAAATTCAATTGGGCAAAAAGCAGTTCGATGTCAAAATTCCATTTCAAGATGAGGCATCAATCGAGAATGCCATCTCTTGTTTGATGGTTTTGCTGTATTTTGAATACGATGAAGCGACTATTCAAAACCGAATGGAATTGTTATATCCCGTAGAAATGCGCTTGAAAGTCAAAAACGGAATCAATAATTGCAGCATCATCGATGACAGTTATAGTTCTGATTTTCAATCCTTAAAAATAGCATTGGATTTTCTAGAAAGTCAAAAACAGTATAAAAAGAAAACCGTGATTTTGTCTGACATTTTTCAAAGTGGTTTGCCTAAGGATGAGTTGTATGATAAAGTGGCAGATTTGATTATTGCTCATAAAATTGATCGTGTCATCGGAATTGGTGAAACCATTTCGGCATTCAAAACTAAATTTGCGAATGCAGTTACTTATGAAAATACAGCTAGTTTTATAACTGATTTTGATACGTTAGATTTCAACAACGAAACCATTCTGATCAAAGGCGCGAGGACTTTTCAATTTGAAGAAATTGTTTATTTGCTAGAAGAGAAAACACACGAAACAGTTTTAGAAATTAATTTGAATGCGATAAGTCATAATTTAAATTTTTACAAATCGAAGCTGAAACCGCAGGTGAAAATGATGGTGATGGTAAAAGCGTTTGGTTATGGCAATGGCGGACTCGAAATTGCAAAATTACTCGAGCATCACAAAGTAGATTACTTGGGTGTGGCTTTTGCCGATGAGGGAATTGCGCTAAAAAATGGTGGAATTACGTTGCCTATTATGGTACTTAATCCAGAAAACACTAGTTTTTCAGCTATAATTCAACACCAATTAGAACCAGAAATATACAGTCTCAAAGGATTGCATGCTTTTATTAAATTAGCCAAACAAAAAAACTTAGATCATTTTCCTATTCATATAAAAATAGATACTGGTATGCATCGATTGGGTTTTGAGGAAAATACCATCACTGAGTTGATTGCTGCGCTACAAGGAAATGAAACAGTTCAGATAAAAAGTATCTTATCGCATCTCGCGACCAGCGATGATCTCGAACATATGGATTTTGCAAATACTCAGATTGCATTATTCGAAAAATTATCCTCAAAGCTGCTTCTTGAATTGCAAATAAAACCGTTGCGGCACATTCTAAATACGTCAGGAATTAGTAATTTCAAAAACGCACAATATGATATGGTTCGATTGGGAATTGGATTGTACGGTGTGTCAAATGATGCCGAAGAACAAAAACAACTCGAAAATGTAGGTACATTAAAATCGATCATTTCACAAATAAGAACGATCTCGGCGGGAGAAAGTGTAGGATACGGGCGCCGTTTCATGGCCAATAAAACAACTACAATCGCTACAATTCCTATTGGGTATGCAGATGGAATCTCGAGAAGTTGGGGCAATGGTGTGGGACATGTTATGGTCAAAAATAATAAAGCCTCAATTGTTGGCAGCATTTGTATGGATATGCTAATGATTGATGTTACGGGAATCAATTGCAATGAAGGCGATGTTGTTATAGTTTTTGGTAAAAACCCTACAGTGAATTACATTGCTGAAAAATTAAATACTATTTCCTATGAAATTTTAACCAATATTTCTCAGCGTGTTAAACGAATATTTTTCAGGGAATAAATGTCGCTGTAGTAGTTTCTTTGCTAATGTGTTAAATTTTAAGTAGGTTAGCAACTTCAAATAATTATAAACTTAAACTATTTTCTATGGGATTTTTTGGTGATTTTAAGGCTTCTTTAATGAAAGGAGACGTTTTAAGCTTAGCAACGGCAGTTGTTATTGGTGGTGCTTTTGGTAAAATAGTTGGTTCAGCTGTTGATGATGTCATTATGCCAATCGTTGGATTACTTACTGGTGGAATCGATTTCACAAAAAAGTTCGTAACACTAGATGGTAATAGTTATGCTGATTTAGCGGCTGCAAAAGCGGCCGGTGCTGCGGTGATAACTTATGGAAATTTAGTGCAAGCTATTATTAACTTTGTTATTATTGCTTTCTTTATTTTTGTGGTGCTACGAGCTGCTGAAAAAGCAAAGAAAAAAGAAGTGGTTGTTGTTGCGGCTCCAGCTGGACCTACACAAGAAGAGCTATTAACGCAAATTAGAGATTTGTTAAAAAAGTAATTTCCGCTACATTATATATTCTAATTTATCCTGAATACATTTCAGGACTAAACCGCTTCGTAACCGAGGCGGTTTTTCTTTAACAGTGTGTCTAAAACAGTATCGGCTTTTTTACCATTAAGAAATTAAGATACATTGAGAAGCATTTAAAAACTTGATTTTCTTAATTTCTTAATGGTTCAAAAGTTATATAAAACGTTATTTCACAAGTTTCGCTATGCAAAAAGGAACAATTACTAGAGACAATTGTACTTTTTATTTTCATGCCTTTATTCAAATGTTACAAATTAAACATTTTGTTATTTTTTGTGAACCCACTTGTTTTGATTTCAATATTACTTACTTTTGTACTTCAAATTTAATATTCACCCGAGCTTGAAAGTCGAACGGACGAAGTAATACTAAAAATATACTATGAAAATAGCAGTTGTAGGAGCCACAGGAATGGTAGGCGAGATCATGTTGAAAGTTTTAGCCGAAAGAAACTTCCCAGTAACAGAATTAATTCCAGTAGCATCAGAACGTTCTGTAGGCAAAGAGATTGATTTTAAAGGTCAAAAATATACCGTTGTGGGGTTGCAAACTGCTGTTGACATGAAAGCAGATATTGCTTTATTCTCCGCAGGTGGTGATACTTCATTAGAGTGGGCTCCAAAATTTGCGGCAGCAGGAACTACGGTTATCGATAATTCATCGGCTTGGAGAATGGATCCAACTAAAAAATTAATTGTTCCAGAAATCAATGCAAGCGAATTAACAGCAACAGATAAAATCATCGCTAATCCAAACTGCTCTACCATTCAAATGGTTTTGGTATTGGCTCCCTTGCACAAAAAATACAACATTAAACGTGTGATTGTTTCTACATATCAATCCATCACTGGTACAGGCGTAAAAGCGGTACAGCAACTCGAAAATGAATACGCAGGTGTTCAAGGAGAAATGGCCTATAAGTATCCTATTCACCGTAACGCGATTCCACAATGTGACTCTTTCGAGGACAACGGATATACTAAAGAAGAGATGAAATTGGTTCGAGAAACTAAAAAAATATTAGGGGATAATACCATTGCTGTTACGGCCACTGCGGTTAGAGTACCAGTAGTAGGCGGACACAGCGAAGCAGTAAATGTTGAGTTTACAAATGATTTTGATGTAAATGACGTGAGAAATATTTTGCATCATACCGATGGAGTAGTAGTTCAAGACAATACAGACACGTATACGTATCCAATGCCTTTGTACGCAGAAGGAAAAGATGCTGTTTTTGTAGGTAGAATTCGTAGGTGCCTAAGTCAGGAAAACACCTTGAATATGTGGATTGTAGCAGACAACTTGAGAAAAGGTGCGGCTACAAATACCATTCAAATTGCTGAATATTTGATTGCAAATAAATTGGTGTAAGTTATACTTAATGTTAATGATACAAGGCGAACTACTGACATAAAACAGCTAGTTTGTTAAAAAACTACAACTTTCACCGTTGTAGTTTTTTGTTTTATTATCTTTGGCCACAATGAAAAAGAAGTTTTCTATATTTAGTTTAGTGTTAACGTTGACAGTATTATTTTCGATGCTGTTTCAATCGGTGCATAAATACGAACATATAGCACAACAACTTTCTGAATTTCAATGTGTTCACAAAAAAAACTCATCCACCGAAATAACGCATCAACATCATGGTTATGATTTTTGTGGTGTTTGTGCTTTTAAAGTGAGTAGTTTTACTTTTTTATTATTGCCAACCTTCGAATCCAACACTTCAGAATTACCTCTTAAAAAGAGTGCTTTCGCATCTACAGAAATCACACAATTTTTTAAAGGAAGCCTTTTTGCGCTTCGAGCTCCACCCTTAGTTTAAATAGTATTTTAGAACAATATATCATTTTCAATTTTGGAAATGATTCACATGTTTATATATTTTGAACAAGGAAAATGCAAACAAAAATTTTTATTTTTATCTGCTGCTGTTTCTTTTGTGTCGTTGGTTCTGCACAAAATGTTGTAAGTGGTCAAATTACCGTTTCAGGAGGAATCCCTCTTGCAGGCAGTCACATACACATTGGAAAAAAAACAGTATCCTCGGATGTTTCTGGAAATTACACGATCAGAAAATTACCAACAGGAAATATCAAAGTGTTCGTTTCGTATGTTGGTTATAAATCTGTTGATACACTTGTAAATTTATCGGATGACCAAGTTTTGAACTTTACTCTAAAAGAAAATACGGACCAACTTCAGGAAGTAGTCGTAAGGCAAAAAGCCAATACGCTGAACAAATCGATTTTGGAACAAAAGATCAAAACGGAAACAATTGAAAAATTTAGTAACCAGACTCTTGGAGATATTCTAAAAGAAGTAGCAGGTGTTTCAAGTCTTAAGACGGGAAGTTCCGTGGTGAAGCCCGTTATCAATGGTTTGTTTGGAAGTCGGGTTCCAATCATTAATAACAATGTACGATTAGAAGATCAAGAATGGGGAACAGAACATGCACCCAATTTTGATGTAAACGCTGCCGGGAAAATAACGGTGATTAAAGGCGCTTCCGGATTACAGTATGGCGGTGATGCCGTAGGAGGTTTAGTAGTTATAGAACCGATTTCGGTAAAAAGGGACACGCTGTTTGGCAAAACCATTCTGAATTTGGCGTCCAATGGCAGAGGCGGTTCCGTTAGTTCAAGTTTGCATAAAGGAAATGATAAAGGATGGAGTTGGAACGCTTTAGGAACATTCAAGTATTCAGGTGACAAAGAAGCACCGGATTATGTATTGTCCAATTCAGGAAATCGGGAAGCTAATTTTTCTGGAGATGTAAAATTCACTGGAAAAAAATATGATATTTCCGGTTATTACAGTTTTTACAATACTACGATTGGTATTTTGAGTGCGTCGCATACTGGGAATGTAAACGATTTATACAATTCCATTACCAATAAAACTTCTTCCGTTGTGAATGATTTCACCTACACGATAAAAAATCCGAAGCAGAAGGTACAGCACCATTTGGCTAAAATGAACTACAACTATTATTTCGATGAAACGGCTTCTTTATCCGTGCAATACTCTTTTCAGTTTAATAAGCGATTGGAGTTTGACGTGCGCAGAGAAAATTTTAATGATGTAGCCGCTTTAGACTTGGAGTTGACCACGCACACCATTAATGTAGATTACAAAAAAACGTTGCATGACTGGACTTTTAAAACGGGATTCAACACTTCCTTCCAGAATAATTTTGCAAATCCGGCCACTGGAATAGATCCGCTGATTCCTAATTTTGAACGAATCGAATTTGGAACGTATGGAATAGCAAGTTATGATTTGTCTGATAGTTTTTCTGTGGATGCAGGAATTCGGTATGACTTTTCGCGAGTGGATGCGGCTAAGTTTTATTATAAATCCAGATGGGAGGAAAGGGGTTACGAAACTGAATTTGCTGATTTTATAGTGCGTGAAGACGGTCTTAAATGGTTGGCAAAGCCTAGTTTTGCATTTCATAATATCTCAGCCAGCGCGGGGTTTCACAAGGAATTTGACGCAGATCTGAATTGGTATTCTAATATTAGCCTAGCGACAAGAAACCCAAATCCATCGGAGTTCTTTAGTGACGGTTTGCATCATTCTACGGGCATAATCGAGTTAGGAGATTTAGCTTTAGACAAAGAACAAGCAATCAAATTATCGACGACATTGCAGAAAAAATGGACTGCTTTCTCGGTTGAGGTGAATCCTTTTATCAATAGCATCCGTAATTTCATGTTCTTGCGTCCTATTGATTTTGAAACTACTACTCGTGGTGCTTTCCCTGTTTGGGAATACCAGCAGACCAATGCAAGATTGACGGGAGTTGATGTGCAAACCCATTGGAAAATAAGCAAACAATGGCAACATGATTTTGCCTTGGCCTATGTTAACGGGAAGGACATCACTAACAAGGAATCTTTAATCGATATTCCGCCCTTGAATGTGAGCAATAAAATTCAGTTTGCAAAAACGGAATGGAATGATCTAAAACTCGAATTAAAAAGCGAAGTGGTTCTGCGTCAAAATCAATTTCCTGACAATAATTTCATCGCAAATATTATCGTGAATAATGAGTTGGTACCCGTTCTGGTAGATATCAGCACACCTCCACCAGCTTATCAATTGTTGCATTTTTATTCGGAAATGAAATTCAAAACTTTCGGTAAAACCAATGCAACGATCGCATTTTCTGTTCAAAATATTTTAAACACTAGTTACAGGGACTATCTCAACAGACAGCGCTTTTTCGCCGATGAAATGGGTAGAAACTTTCAAATTCAATTAAAATTCAATTATTAAAAAAGTAAAAAAACAAATAATCATGAAAAATTTAAAAATTGCAGCATTAACATTAGTATCCCTTTTCTCTTTAGCATCTTGTAATAATGATGATCCTGTTGCAGTAAATGAAGAAGAAGTAATCACAACGGTGACAACAACTTTGACAGCTGGAAGTCAGACGGTGACTTTGACTTCAAGAGATCTTGACGGAGACGGACCAAATGCACCTGTGGTAACAGTTTCTGGGGATTTATTAGTAAACACTACCTACACGGGAACAGTACGTTTCTTAAACGAGGCAGTGACGCCACTTGATGATATTACATTGGAGGTAAAAGAAGAAGGTGATGAGCACCAATTGTTTTTTCAAACTGCATCAGCAATAGGAGCTTTTACTTATGCCGATGCCGATATTAACGGTAAGCCTATTGGTTTGGCTTTTACTTTAAGAACAGGAGCAGCTGCTGCAACAGGAACTATTAGTGTATTTTTGAGACATGAACCACTTAAAAGCGCAGCTGGAGTTGCAACTGGAGATATTACAAATGCCGGTGGAGCAACAGACGCACAAATTACATATCCAGTAGTACTTAGATAAGTTTGAAACGATTTGTTATAGATTTTCAAAACGCTACTCGAAAGAGTAGCGTTTTTTGGTTTTAAGTGCAGGGTATGGATTTTTAATTTTTTGACAGATGAATGTTAATTGTGATTGAATAAATCTAAATAATCTTTGAAAATAAATAACTTGTTTCGTTGTGCTCCAGATATTTCTTTTATGATATCGAGTCGCTCTAAATCTGCCAAAAGTTTATAGGCTGTAACTGATGACTTTTGTAATATTTCTTCTACTTTTGTTACTTCAATTATCGGCTGAGTATAGAGGTAATCTACTACTTTTCGTGCGTCCATATTACGATTTCCCAATGACTTTAATTTTTCTTCCAAACTTTTTTGCAGTTGCAAAATACCATCAAAAGTAGTTACCCCTTTTTTTGCAGTTTCAATAATACCGGTTAAGAAAAATTTTAACCATTGGTTAATGTCGTTGTGGGTTCTGGTTCGCATTAGATTATCATAATATAATATTCTATTTTTTTCAAAAAAATCAGAAAGATATAAAATGGGTTGTTTTAGGATTCCTTTGCTGACTAAATATATGGTTATAAGTAATCTGCCAACTCTGCCGTTTCCATCTAAAAAAGGATGAATAGTCTCGAATTGATAATGTATAATTGCAATTTTTATTAAATCAGGAAGTGGTGATATTTCATCGTTTGCAAATATTTCAAGATCCGAAATGAACTCATTAATACTAGAGTGAATGGGAGGAATAAAGGTTGCGTCACTAATATTGGCTCCGCCAATCCAGTTTTGGCTAGTTCGATATTTTCCAGGTAATTTGTGTTCGCCACGTACACCCTGCAAAAGTATTTTATGTGTTTGTTTTATAAGTCGGGATGAAAAAGGAAGTTGGTGTAATAGTTTAACCGCTTCATTCATTGCACTGATATAGTTTTGTACCTCTTCCCAATCGTCTCTTTTTTCATAAGCAATTTCTTCTTTGCTTAAAAAAACTTCTTCCATATTGGTTTGAGTACCTTCAATTTTTGAAGATTGAGTGGCTTCTTTAGCAATATGCATCCTAATAAATAAGTCGATGTTTACGTACTCAGAATACATGTCTAATCTACCTAAATGTCTGTCGGCTTTACTCAGTAACTGAATAACTTCCATATCATTTAATATCCAGTCTCTGTGAATGGTATTGGGTTGGAAGCTTTTGTAATATCCTTGATTGATATATTTGCCTGAAGTAAATTTTTCCATTTTGATAATTTAAAAACTTAAACAAATATATCCTTATTTAAGAAAGCAAGCAAAAAACTTAAATAACTTTTTCTTTATTTAAATAAATAAACAAAAAACTTAAATAAGAAATGGGTAATTTAAGTAAATGAAAGAGAATCTTAATTAGTGTTTTGAATTTGAAAAAATATTTTATAAAATCAGATTTCTCTAAACACCAGTTTTTTGGTTTTATTTAAGACTTTCGCACCTTTACCACACTAACTATTTCCCTATTTTTGTAACAACCTAAAAAATTAACTAATGAAAAAATCCTTTTTAATAATGGCTGTAACTTCTGCAATGGCGACTTTTGGCCAAAATAAAAACGAAAAAATAACATACCCAACGACCAGTAAAGGGGCAACTGTTGATGCGTATTTTGATACGAAACTTCCAGATCCATACCGTTGGCTAGAAGACGATAAATCAGCCGAGACAGGTGCTTGGGTCAAAGCCCAAAACGAATTAACTTACGGATATCTCAATCAAATTCCGTTTCGTGATGCGTTAAAATCCCGAATGGAAAAACTGTGGAATTACGAAAAAATAGGAGCACCTTTCAAAGAAGGGAATTTCACGTATTACTACAAAAACAACGGTTTACAAAACCAATCGGTGTTGTATCGCAAAGACGCCAAAGGTACCGAAACTGTTTTCTTAGACCCAAATACGTTTTCTAAAGACGGAACCACTTCTCTTGGCGGATTGGATTTTTCTAAAGACGGTTCAAAAGTAGCCTACGCTATTTCAGAAGGCGGAAGCGACTGGAGAAAAGTCATCATCATGGATGCCATTACTAATAAAATAATCGAAGACACGATTGTCGATGTAAAATTTAGTGGCGTGTCTTGGAAAGCAAACGAAGGTTTCTACTATTCTAGTTACGACAAACCAAAAGGAAGCGAATTATCGGCAAAAACCGACCAGCACAAACTCTATTTTCATAAATTAGGAACAGCTCAAAAAGACGATCAAATCATTTTTGGTGCCGACCAAAAACGCCGTTATGTAGGCGGTGGCGTGACTGAGGATGATCGTTACCTTGTAATTACGGCGGCAAATTCTACATATGGAAACGAGTTATACATCAAAGATTTAACAAAACCCAACAGTCCTATTGTGACTATTGTAGATAATTTCAAGAGCGACAACAACATCATCGAAAACGAAGGCGGAAAATTATTCATAGAAACCGACTTAAATGCACCCAACAAACGCATCGTTACCGTGGATGTCAACAACCCAAAACCAGAGAATTGGAAAAATTTCATTGCCGAAACAGAGAATGTATTATCTCCATCAACAGGTGGCGGTTATTTCTTTGCAAATTATATGAAAGACGCCGTTTCATTAGTAAAACAATATGATTATTCCGGAAAATTGGTTCGCGAAATCAAACTTCCTGGAGTAGGAACAGCGGGCGGTTTTAGCGGAAAGAAAAAAGAGAAAAACCTTTATTTCTCATTTACAAATTACATCACACCGGGTTCAATTTTTAGTATAGATACAAAAACTGGAACCTCTGTTGTGTATGAAAAACCAAAAGTAGATTTCAATACCGATTTGTATGAGTCCAAACAAGTGTTTTATACCTCAAAAGACGGAACCAAAATCCCAATGATTATCACACATAAAAAAGGATTAAAACTAGACGGAACCAACCCAACCATGCTTTACGGATATGGCGGATTCAACGTGAGTTTAACGCCAAGTTTCAGCATTGCCAATGCCGTTTGGATGGAAAACGGAGGCGTTTATGCCGTACCTAATTTACGTGGCGGTGGCGAATACGGAAAAAAATGGCACGATGCGGGTACCAAAATGCAAAAACAAAACGTGTTTGATGATTTCATCGCAGCGGCAGAATACCTGATTGCTCAAAAATACACTTCTTCACAGTATCTTGCCATTCGTGGTGGGTCAAACGGAGGATTGCTTGTAGGTGCTACCATGACGCAACGTCCAGATTTGATGAAAGTTGCTTTGCCAGCGGTAGGCGTGATGGACATGTTGCGTTACCATACCTTTACCGCAGGAGCAGGTTGGGCGTATGATTACGGAACGGCTCAGGACAGCAAGGAAATGTTTAGTTACATCAAAGGCTATTCTCCCGTACACAATGTAAAAGTAGGAGTTCAATATCCGGCAACAATGGTCACAACGGGCGATCACGATGATAGAGTAGTACCGGCACACAGCTTTAAATTTGCTGCCGAATTACAGGAAAAACAAACCGGAACCAACCCAACTTTAATTAGAATTGACATCAATGCAGGACACGGCGCCGGAAAATCAGTAGCAGCAACCATTCAGGAAAACGTAGACATACAAGCCTTTACGCTCTACAACATGGGGATTATGGCCATCTCTGCAAGTAAATAACAGCAACACAGGCAGTACGGGGTTATTCTTTTTTAGGAGCTTAATCCTGCTGTACACTGTATCTTTTCCTTCGCCGAAAGTGGCGGAAGTAAAAGGATGCCGTTCCCATCAGGGCTAGGGCATTCGATTCCTCAAGACGATTGTCATTGCGAGGAACGTGGCAATCACATCACGAATTTATACTAACAAGAAATTCAAGAAACGCTATTCGAAAGAGTAGCGTTTTTTTTGTGGAATGAATTTACGTATCAAAAAATCAAGTTGAAAACTAAAAATTAATGAGGCCAATTGTAGGCGGGTCAATTGTAGGCGTAAAACTAATTTTATCAAATATGGATATTAAAGAAAAATTCGGTCATAAAGTAAAAGAATTAAGAGAGAATAAAGGTTTTTCTATTGAACAACTAGCTAATATATCGAATGTTGACAGAAATTATATCTCAGACATCGAAAAGGGAAAGAGAAATGTTTCTATTGAAATAATGGAAAAAATTATCCTTGGACTCGATACTGATTTTATGGAGCTCTTCAACGATAATAATTTTAAGAAATGAAAATGAAAGAGAATATATCAATTGAAGAGTTTGATAACAAGAAATTGATTGTGAAATATTTAAGAAACTAATAGTTAGTGTTTGGTACGGTATTCATTTCCACTTTATTTAGTTCTGCCATTAATGCTTTTTTTACATCAAGAACAAACTCTTTCTTCATTGGGATACCGCATATAAAAATATTGTTTGTTGATTGATTTATATTATTCTTGTAGCTGATTTTTTTTATTTCAACTTTATCAGAAGGATAACATAAAAACCCATATTTATTGTCGGTTTTGCTAAATGATGAATAAGCCATAATCTGATGTAAATCATGTCTATGAATATCTTTTAAATTCTCACTTTTGTCAAATTTGTTGTAAAGATTTGATTTGTATTTAGCATCAATAAATACAATAAGATTTTCTTTTTTGTAGATTGCATCTGGCTCAATATGTTTCAATTCCCAAGCATATCGATTAGATGTTTTGGAATGAAATTTGTAATTTGAAAATAAATGACCTCCGGTTTCTTTTGAAATTTCTTTAAATATATATTGAACAAACTTTTCAAAAACATCAGAGAAATCCACTCGCCACGCCGTACTGTCTATAAAATTAAAATTTAATATTCTATTTGCTTGATCTTTACAGTTTTTAACTTTAAGATTATCAGCGGATTTTATAACAATATTATTAGTTGAAATAGGTTTGTGTAAATAAAGCTTTTCGTCAATAAAGCTTAGTCTGTTTCTAGTCGAGCTTTTTATTCTTTGTGGTGTATTTGAAGATAAAAGTTTCAATTTACACAAATCATAGACATAGCGAATTTCAGAATATTCTTTATGAAATTCACTTAGGATATTTTTCCGTGCTGGGAATTTTAACCGATTTTCGATTTTATATTCTTCATTTATATATTTATTCCAATTTACTTGTCCTGTTGGTTGAGAAGTTATCTTTTCAATATTATCAAATTTTCTCCAAGGAGTTTTTATTAATTCTTCAAGAGAATCAATAAATTTTATAGCTTCTAAATATAATGGAGGTCGGAAATTCCTTCCTGAAGCTAAAGGTAAACTGTCGATTACTTGAGGACTGATTGTAGTCCCTAAAAGATTAAGAATTTCTATGTAATCTTCAAATCTATCCCGCCCAGTGAATCTGGGCATTACAACAAAGTCACCAATCTGCTTACCAGTATCTGATGCTCTTAAAGGAATAGTCCCTATGAATTCTGAAGTACGAAAAGTTAAAGAAGTATTTTGGTCTGTACCTATGATTAAGGGCTGAACGCCTAAAAAGCTAAAATTAGTTGAATTATAATTAATGAATTTTTGCAGGTATTGGCCTATGATTCTTTTGTCGGCGGATTTAAACCATTTTTTTTGTAATACAAGACCGTTCAATAAAATCGATTTTTCTGTTAAACAGGGTATTTCACAAAAAACATCTAAAGGCTTATTCATTCAAAAAGAGATTTATTAATTCTAGTTGTGAAATAATTATTGAACTCTTCTTTAGCATTTCTGATTAACCCTTCTTGTAAGTATTCTTTAATTAATGGGAATATTTCATATTTGATTCTATTATCCATTTCTTCAACCGAAGAAGAAATGAAATAACCTTGTCCTGGCTGTAATGAAAGTTCATTACTGTTTGCATACCAGTCAAATATTTCTTGGATTCTGCTGAAATCGTTTTTGAAGAATTGTTTTGAGTTGATTTGTTTTGGCTTCAAAGTGTACCATGCAAATCTTCTTCTTAAAGCAAAGTCTACAACTGCCAAACTTCTGTCGGCAGTGTTCATTGTTGCAATTACATTAAAATTTTTTGGAAGTTGATTAATCTTAAAGCCTGGGTAAATTTCTATTTCAATATCAGAATCTTCCATTTTGTGTTCAAATAGATAAAATATTGGACCCAAAACGTTGGATAAATTTGCTCTATTTATTTCATCGATTATCAAAACAATTTTCTCTGTTTGATGCTCTATGGCATATTTTAAAGCTATGGTAAAACTTCCTAGGTTCTCAATATAACTTAATTCTTTACTTTTAACATCGGGTCTAATTCCATAAATAAAATCAGAGAAACTAGTCTCAGCGTGAAATTGTGTAAAAAATGTTTTAGCTTTTATTTTAGCTGACACTAATTTAGCCGTTCTTGTCTTTCCAGTGCCTGGAGGACCTTGAAGAACAATGAATCTTCTTTGGTTGAGCAGACTTTCGATTTCTTCAGCTTCATCAATTTCCTCTATTTTCAAAAAAGGTTCAAGAGCTTCAGTAATTGCTTTTCTATGCTCTTTGTTTGATGGCCATTCTCTTAACTTTGCATAACCAGCAACAAAAGCAGCAATTATTTCCTTACCTTCTTTAGATTCGGGATTATCTACTATTTGGCAAACCGGCAATACTTTTGAATAGATTTTAATAGTGTTTTTTATATGCTGTAAATCATTGTTTCCAGTAATTGTTTTTGGTAAACTGGTTTCAATATCTGAAAAATCAGATTTACAAAAGCCTCTTTCGTTAATTAGATTTGAAAACAATCTTCTGAGTCCTGGATAAGTTGCTAATTCATAGTCATTTTTAAACCCACTTGAGCCAATACCTAAACAAACTAACCATGGTTTGTTCTGTTCGTTGGGAAAAATAGTCAATGAAAAATCGTGAAACGGACCAGAAGTATCTTCGTCAGGATGAATAAAACCAAAATATGCACCGTTATCTTTCAATGCCTCTTGTCCAGTATTCTTGCGTTCAACGTATGGTTTGTTAAATTCATTTTCGGCTTTGGCACCAAATTGCTCTGCTTTGTCTTTTATAAATTGTCTAATGTTATCTATAATCATTTTTCTGTTTTAAGTATTATATTATTCCAACTTAGATTAATAGTCGGTTTTAAATAATAAGCTCTATTCATCAAATAGGTCTTTAATTTTTACATCAAGAGCTTTTGCTAATTTTTCAACAACTTCAATAGAAACGTTTCTTTCTCCTTTTTCAATAGTTGGTAGATAGGTTCTATCAATTTCAGCAAGATTAGCAAGCTTTTCTTGTGAAAGTCCTTTGGCTTTTCTTAGCTCTTTTACTTTTAAACCTAGTTTTTGCTTAATATTCATGTTAACAAATATTACAAAATGTGGTCTATATTGCAACGGAGTAGAGTCCGGTTTTTATATCTTTGAAATAAATTCTTAATTATGGAAGCTTCAGAAAGAGATGACTTTTGCTTTTGGACATTTATTGAAAAATATTATCCAAAATATTATTCCTGTGGTGATATTTTGTTAAGTGATATACTCAGTAGAAAACTAGATTGTGAAGAAATATGTGAAGAAGACGAGGAAATGATTAAAGATTGGGACGTTAGAGTAGAACTATTGGAACTCGAAATAAATATATTTTCAAAAGCATTGAAAAATTATTTTAAAATAATGGATCCTTATAATCCATTCCCATCCTCAACACCACAATTTCTCTCTTTTATTTTCACAATGTTTTATTAATTGGTTCGGTTTTTCATACTGCAATCGATAAATTTGAGAATAGAACATTAAATAAATAAAAATATGACAGTACAAATCAACACAGACAACAATGTAGAAGGACACGCACGTTTGAAAGCGTATATTGCGGAGGAATTAGGAACCGCTTTGGCGCGTTTTGAAGATAAAGTAACCCGTTTAGAAGTGCATCTTGCAGACGAAAACAGTGATAAATTCGGAATCAACGACAAACGATGCCTGATCGAAGCCAGACCAGTAAATATGCAACCCGTTGCAGTTACCAATCATGCCGATACTACCGAAAAAGCTTTTCACGGTGCCTTAGACAAAATCAAAAAAGTGTTGGACACGGCTTTCGAAAAACAGAAAGCGTATTAAATAGTTGCCTTTTGGCAAACAAAAAAATGACACTGTCTAAATAAGATAGTGTCATTTTTTTTGGTTAAGATTCTTTAGAATTGGGATAGTGGTTTTAATAATTTTAGCAGTAAATTAGGACTTTTAATTTAATATCGAAAGGCATTAAGAAGTAGCAATTTGAGAAAATGTAATTATAGAACAAAATGATGGAAAACATAAAATTATTTGAAAGCCAAAAAATACGTTCCTCATGGGATAACGAACAAGATAAATGGTTTTTCTCCATTGTAGATATTATACAAGTTTTGACAGATAGTCCTAGGTCACGGAAATATTGGAGTGCACTGAAAACAAAACTGAAAAACGAAGGAAGTGAACTGTCCCATAATATGGGACAATTGAAAATGATGGCAGATGATGGTAAAATGCGTTTAACAGATGTTGCTGATACAGAACAACTATTCCGTTTGATTCAATCTATTTCTTCACCAAAAGCAGAGCCTTTTAAACAATGGTTAGCTAAAATAGGCTACGAACGCATAGAAGAGAGTCAAGATCCAGAAAAGGCAATTGATCGTGCTATGGAAAATTATTTGAAATTAGGATACTCTACAGCATGGATTAATCAGCGCCTAAAAAGCATCGAAGTTAGAAAAGAACTCACCGATGAATGGGAAAATAGAGGTGTAAAAAAAGGGCAAGAAATGGAACGAAGTGGAATTCTTGAACTCCTTACAAAAAATAAAAAGCACGTAAGAAATTTACCTCACTTACTGATATAATTACCCAAGCTTGGAGCGGAAACACAGTAAAGCAGTACAAGAATTTAAAAGGCTTAAAAAAAGAAAACCTAAGAGATAATATGACCAATTTAGAATTGGTATTAAATATGTTGGCGGAAGCAACGACAACAGAAATTAGTAAAGAAAATAATCCTAAAACATTTGCTGATAATAAAAAAATGGCCCGAAAAGGAGGTGAAATTGCTGGAAATACCCGAAAGCAAATTGAAGAACAAACGGGTAAAAAAATTGTTAGCCCACAAAATGCTACAGTTTTAAAAGAAGATAAGAATAAATTAAAAGAATAGTTCTAACAACAAATTAAATGCTTAACTAGTTTTAGAGTTGTTTTAAACAATAGCCTTTTGGCACGCCAAAAAAATGACACTGTCTTATGGAGATAGTGTCATTTTTTTTGGTTGTTATTCTCTAGAAAATTAGGTATACTTTTATTTGTCAAACAATAAGGATGCTAATGCTTCGTCTCTTTTATAGACATCTTCATAGAAATGAACTACGCCGTCAGCATCTACCCAAGCGGTGAAATAACCAATGTATACCGGAATTTTGTTTTTGAGCGTGTACCAATATTCTTCTCCGCTGTTCATTGCGGTTTCTATCTTTTCAGGATTCCATTTTTTATCGTTTTTCATAATCATGGCAGCAAGTTCTTTTGGCTTGGCTACACGAATACAGCCGTGGCTAAAAGCGCGATCCTCCCTGCCAAATAAACTTTTAGATGGCGTGTCATGCAAATAAATGGCATTCGAATTGGGGAATAAAAACTTCACTAATCCCAATGAGTTTTCAGGTCCCGGTCTTTGTCTTACGTTACTGTCTTTCCATTCCATGTTGTGCTCGGCCAAGTAATTCGGATTCTTTTCAATGGCGGGAAGAATTTCTTTCTTAAGGATACTTGTCGGTACATTCCAATACGGTCTGAACACGATATATTTCATTGGCGCACTAAAAATTACGGTTTTGTTCATGGCTTTCCCCACCACGACCTTGGATACTAATTCTGGTTTCCCATCTCGGAAAAAAGTTAGTTCATAGGCTGGAATATTCACCACAATCAATTCCTTAGATTTCGTGATGTCATTCGAAATCCATCGGCAACGTTCCATGTTGATCATAATGTTTTTAATGCGTTCAGCAACGGGCACATTCATGTATTTGATGTGCTCTGGTAATATTTTTTTGTTGAGTGTATTGCCACTTCTCTTTTTAAATTTTAATATTCCATCTGCTAATTCAGCGTCATAAACGGCGCTTTTAGAATCTCGTGGAATATCATTAGTAATAAAAAGACGTGTTCTTATTTGTGCAATTGCGGTGGCACTATCACCCACTTTATAAGACTTAACGGTTGAATCTAGTGTGATGGCTTTCCATCCTCCTTTTTTTTGTAGTGCTCGGTATTCTTGTAATACTTTTTTTAGCAGGTAATACTGTTTCAATACACCTTTTTCTTCTTTGTTGATTAACGAAGGATTGATTAACAGCGAATCTAAATAATTGACATACGATTGTCTTTTTCTAGGCAAAAACCATCCTAAATCTTTTGTTTTTTGAGTGCTGATACCATCGTATACTTTATCGGCATAAAAAAAGTAAAGCGCAGAACTGAACAATTCAGTGTTAATACTTGCTTTCTGATTTTCTTCTGGATTGTCATAAATATCATCTAATTTTTCCTTGTACGGAATTTCAGTTTCTAGACCTTCCTGACTCATGTTATTCACTTTGTTGTATAGCAGGCCAGCAAATTCATTGAGACCATCTTTATCAAACCAAATGTAATGAAACTGATGTTTGCGGTATAATTGTTCTACTTCGCTCTGGTAATTTTTTAGTTTTGGATATTTTTCAAAAAAAGTATTGATTTGAGTGCTGTCAAAAGCAACTTCAACGGTATTTAAACTTGGTGCACTTGTAGCATCATTGGGATTATTTTTCTTTTTACAAGAAACAATTGTCAACAGCATTGTAAAAACAATAATAAGTATTGGGGAACATAACTTTCTCATAATTGGAACTTTAAATCTTAAATTTTTCTGTTTAAAGCAATACAAAAGTACGTCAAAACTTGATATGTAATTTTGCATTAGTAGGACTGGTCCGGATGCATATTTTTTTTTGAGACAGATTATTAAAAACAATTCAAATATAAAACATTGCAAATGAAACGATTGTATTTGTTTTTTTATTTTTTAACAAAATTCTAAATTAAATCGAACCGTGAAAATCCAAAAATTATGAAAGGAATTAAGTAAATCTTCAAAGTTTTTTATTCCAAAAGGCTTAAGGTCTATTGATGTGTTATGTTGTCGAAACTATTATATCAAATCGATTCTTTCCGCTTCGCTCAAAAAACGCTGTAGTAAAGATGTAACTCTGTCTTGTGAATGCGCAGTAAAAGACAACACGGTAATGTCTCAAAAAATAGCGCTATTGCTTTACGTATTTTGGGTCTTGTAAGTTTGATTTCAAATGACAGTTAGTTGGTTGTACAAGTGGGTATTGTGCGATTGATTTCAATATTGTGTGTTTTTATGCTACCTTTATTCGACACAAAAAAGGAGTACGCGCATACTACTAGCTTTTGATGGAGAAATAAAAATAATACCGAATAAAATGAAAAAACTACTAGCTATTTTGACTGTAATAACCGTATTAGGTTGTAAAAGTGTGATGGTAAATCAAACCGATTCTACAAACGAAATCAATGTTACATTAGATACTTGGCATAAAGCTGCAGCAGATGCTAATTATAATACGTACTTTAACTTGATGACTGATGATGCAATTTTTATTGGGACTGATGCAACAGAAAATTGGAATAAAACAGCTTTTCAGGCCTATGCAAAACCGCATTTTGATAAAGGGAAAGCGTGGAGTTTTACAGCTTTAGAACGCCATATTTATTTTGATAAAACAGGAAAAACCGCTTGGTTTGACGAATTGCTGAATACTCAAATGAAAATTTGTCGCGGCTCAGGTGTGTTAGTCAAAATAGGACAAGAGTGGAAAATAAAACAATACGTTTTGTCTATGACAATCCCAAATGAAAATTCCAACAAAGTGATTGAATTGAAATCAGCAAGCGAGTCGGTTATTATCGATAAGCTTAAGGCTCAAGGAATAAAAAACTAAGAGCTGGTTCTGTTTTAAGTAAATAATAGATTTCGTTATCGAAAGTTGCCTGCTGATTTTTCATTTTTTTGCTACTTTGACATTCGGTCTTATATATTTCCTTAATTTTGCCGAAATATTCAAAAAAAGTGGGAAGCAAAAATAAATTAAAGAGGTTCAAGGAAAATGAGACATTTGTTAATGTTTTTCAACCAACGAGAGAAGAGGTAGTAGGTGATTTATTTCCTTTGAAAGGCAAGTGGAATAAAGAATTCTTCAAAAATGACAATCCATTAGTGTTGGAGCTAGGTTGTGGAAAAGGGGAATATTCTGTTGGACTTGCAGAACGATATCCGAATAAAAATTTCGTAGGAATCGATATTAAAGGAGCTCGTTTTTGGCGTGGTGCCAAGACTGCTGTAGAAACTGGCTTACATAATGTTGCTTTTATTAGAACCCAAATTGAATTAATCAATCATATTTTTGCTGAAAATGAAGTAGATGAAATCTGGATCACTTTTCCAGATCCGCAAATAAAATACAAACGCACGAAACACCGAATGACAAATTCTGAGTTTTTGCAATTGTATAAAAAAATCCTCAAAAAAGACGGAGTTGTTAACTTAAAAACCGACAGTGAGTTTATGCACGGCTACACACTTGGTTTACTTCATGGCGAAGGTCACGAAGTTTTATATGCCAATCATAATGTGTATGTAAACGAGGGAAGTCCAGAGGAAGTGACTGCATTTCAAACTTTTTATGAAAAACAATATTTGGAAATTAACAAAGCAATTACGTATATTCGATTTAAAATTAAAGAATAGTAGTGCTTTTTTGATATTTGTATTTTACCTATGAATTTAATTACTTCCTTGTTTCTGGGTTTTGTTACTGCTTTTGTAGGGATTACGCCTCCGGGTTTGATTAATATGACAGCAGCTAAAGTGAATCTAAAGGAAGGTAAAAAAAGTGCCTATTGGTTCGTTCTTGGAGCGGTAATTATCATTTTCTTTCAGGCAGCTATTGCAATACTCTTTGCACAATTTATAAAAGAACGTCCCGAAGTTATTGTACTGTTGCGCGAATTTGGTTTTGTGATATTTGCTGTATTGACAGTCTATTTTTTATTGATTGCCAAAAAGCCAAAGAAGAAAAAAGAAATAATTAAAAAAAGGAGCACTTCGACTCGTTTTTTTCTAGGGATGCTCCTTTCAGCGCTTAATTTTTTTCCAATTCCATATTATGTTTTCGTAAGCGTAACTTTGGCGTCCTATAATTTGTTTTATTTTGATACAACTTATGTCTTTATTTTTGTAGCGGGAGTAGTATTAGGTTCTTTTTTAGTATTTTATTTTTACATAACTTTTTTTCAAAAAATACAAAATAAGACCGATTATTTAATGCGCAATATGAATAGCATTATAGGGGGTATAACGGGTTTGGTATCTTTGATCACACTAATAAATATTATCCGGTATTATTGGTAGTAGATTTTTAATCTTCAAAAAAGCAAACTTTCTTTTTATCAAACATAAAGCCATGTCCGACGATAACTTTTTTGAAAGGGTTTACGCTGTAGTACGGCAAATTCCATACGGCAAAGTGACCTCTTACGGCGCTATTGCAAAAGCTTTAGGCACAGCTCGATCCGCTAGAATGGTGGGTTGGGCCATGAATGCGTCTCATACTTTAGGTGATGTTCCAGCACATCGCGTGGTCAATAGAAATGGATTACTAACTGGAAAACTACATTTTGATGGAACAAATTTGATGCAACAGTTGTTAGAAAACGAGGGCATTGTTGTTGTTAATAATCAGATTGTAGATCTTGATTCGGTTTTTTGGGTTCCCGAAATTAGAATGGAGTAGCAAACTTTTCTTTGATTATAAAAGTGTTGAATTGGTTGATAAATAGAAAAGCAGGGCTATAAGTAGTGGCAATTTGCAAATCAATAAATGCAATACAAATCCTTTAAAATAAGAACTTAAACTGCTATCTTTGTAATCTGAACTCAGTTTAAATAAAGATAATATTCTGGTATGAAAATGCCGATAGAAAAAAGTGGAATAAAAATGAAATTAGAAAGAAAAGACATTCTTAAAGCATTAGAAACTATAACTATAGCTGGAGAAGGTAAAAATATGGTAGAAAGTGGCGCTATTGCAAATGTGATTACTTTTGGGGATGAAGTGGTAGTAGATTTAGTGTTGCACACACCTGCAATGCACATTAAGAAGCGCGCAGAAGACGATATCAAAAAAGCAATTTTAGAATTAGTATCATCAGAGGCTAAAATAAAAATAAACAGCAAGGTTGACGTTCCAGACAAGCCAGAAATTAAAGGAAAAGCTATACCTGGAATAAAAAATATTATTGGTGTTGCTTCCGGTAAAGGCGGAGTTGGGAAATCAACAGTAACAGCAAACTTAGCGGTGACGCTTGCTAAAATGGGTTTTTCAGTAGGTATATTAGATGCTGATATTTATGGGCCTTCGATGCCAATCATGTTTGATGTCGAGAACGAAAAACCAATTTCAGTTACCGTAGATGGCAAATCTAAAATGAAACCCGTAGAAAGTTATGAAGTAAAAATACTTTCGATTGGATTTTTTACAGCACCAAGTCAAGCCGTAATTTGGAGGGGGCCAATGGCTTCTAAAGCATTGAACCAGATGATTTTTGATGCAGATTGGGGAGAATTAGACTTTATGTTAGTCGATTTACCACCAGGCACAGGAGACATTCACCTTTCTATTGTTCAATCCTTGCCTATCACGGGTGTTGTAATTGTAAGTACGCCGCAAGCCGTGGCTTTGGCCGATGCAAAAAAAGGAGTTTCCATGTTTATGTCTGAAGCGATTAATGTTCCTGTTTTAGGAATTATAGAAAACATGGCGTATTTCACACCAGAGGAATTACCAGAAAATAAATATTATATTTTTGGAAAAGAAGGCGCAAGAAATCTTTCTGAAGATTTAGACGTTGCTTTTCTTGGAGAAGTGCCAATAGTACAATCCATTCGTGAAGCTGGTGATTATGGTCGTCCGGCAGCGATGCAAGAGGGTTCTGTTATCCAAACTGTTTTTGAAGAAATCACTAGAAATGTAGTACAGGAAGTTGTTAGTAGAAATGAAAATTTACCTGCGACTGAGGCTGTAAAAATTACAACTATGGCAGGTTGTTCCGCAGTAAATAAAAAATAGAAATTAGAATCTTTGACAATGATTTATAATCTTTCAATTTTCTAATCTTTCAATCTTTAAATAAAGAAAATGACAACAGAAGAATTAACAATAGAAGTTCAAAAAGCACTCGAAGAAATTAGACCTTTTTTGAACTCGGATGGCGGTGACATCACACTAATTTCCATCGAAGATGATAAGCATGTAAAAGTGCGTCTCGAGGGAGCTTGCACCAGTTGCAGTGTCAACCAGATGACGTTGCGTGCCGGGGTAGAAACCACCATTAAAAAATTTGCTCCACAAATAGAAACTGTTGTTAATATCCTATAAACGGTATTAAGCGTTCCTTTTAAATAGAAAAGATAAAAAAGACCTATGTTTTTCTACTAAAAGCATAGGTCTTGCTATTGTCTCAATGAAACTCTCAACCCACAACTGATTTATGGATGTATTAATAAAGATAAAAGATAGAGAAGGAGTAGTACATGAATTACAGGCTCCCACTGATATGGCTATGAATATTATGGAACTTTGTAAAGCGTATGAGCTTCCAGTTGAAGGAACTTGTGGCGGAATGGCCATGTGCGCTTCTTGCCAATGTTATGTTTTGAATGATGTGCCGTTGCCAGAAATGAATGATGATGAAGAGGCAATGTTATCAGAAGCGTTTTATGTAAAATCAAATAGCCGTTTGGGTTGTCAAATTCCAATAACCGAAAGCCTCGAAGGATTAGAATTAGAGTTGGCTCCGGAAAATTAAGCGATTATTATCTACAACATAGAACCTCAAATGATGTGAAATTATTTGAGGTTTTTTTTATTCAAATAAAATAGATATATTCGTACATTATAAAATTATATTTCAATTTCTTCATTACGAATACATGGACCTTACGACCTATTCCCCTGGATTGCATAAACTAGTTACATTGCATGTTGAGGACTCTCAAAAATTAACGGATAGTGCTGGTTTCACTAAGGTTACAGAAGAAATTTTGACACAATTTTCGCTTGAAAAAGTAGGTGTCGTAGTTCATGATTTCGAAAATAGGAGTTTCACCATTTCATTTTGCCTCAAAGAATCCCACATTTGCATTCACACTTGGCCAGAGTACAACCAGCTGACTTTAGATGTGTATTTGTGCAATTATTTACAAGACAATTCACAAAAAGTAAAAGATGTAATGGCTGCCTATGTGGCTTATTTTGATGGGGTGCTAATAAAAGATTTCGAAATTAACAGATAATACGCATGGAAGTTACCTGTACAAATTGCAATCATACCACACAATTAGATGTAAACTTTGAAGTAAAGATCTATGCGTGTACCAATTGCGTTTATGTTTATCAAGAGCGTGATGGTTTACGATTTAAAGATCAACTAAGACCTTTTACATTTTCAGATCAATTAAAAGTGGGTCAAGTAGGTGTTTTTAACAATACCGATTATACCATTACGGGGATTTTGGTCAAAGAAAATGAAGGATTTGAATGGACTGAATACATCCTGCAAGGCAAAGAAAATTTTTTATATCTATCCGAGGCCGATGGGCACTGGATCATTCTTGAAAAAATAGAATTTGCTTTAAAAGTAGGGAATCATCCGTTAACGGTTGATTATGAAGGACTAACTTTTGACAGATACGATTATTTTTATCCCAAATTAAGAGCGGCTTGTGGTTTTTTTGACTTTGATATTTTTGAAAAAGCGGAGCTCATTGAATATATAAATCCACCTCAAGTACTTTCTTTTGAACGAAATGGAAGCGAACAAAATGCTTTTTTGGGGAAACACATTTCTAAAGCTGCTGTAAAAAAAGCCTTCAGCGCATCTTATTTACCCACTAAAGTTGGAGTAGGAATGGTTCAGCCTTTTCTGTTTAACTTGCGTAATTTAGCCATTACTTTATGCTGTGTTTTGGCATTAATTTTAGTGTCAAATTGGTTTTTAAATAAAGATCGTGTTCGAACAGAAGTGTTGGATACCCAATTAGCGTTGGCGAACTTTACTACTAAAGATTTTGTAAGTCCTAGTTTTACTCTTAGCGGTAGCCCTGCGCCATTAAAGGTAAAGTTGTATGCACCCGTGAGCAATTCATGGGTCAATGTTCAAGTAGCACTTATCAACGAAAAAACAGGCGAGGAAGTGTATGCTAGTAAAGATATTGAGCGTTATTCAGGTTACACAGATGGTGAGTCATGGTCCGAAGGTTCAAACTCAGAGGAGTTTAATTTATGTGGTGTCCCAGCGGGCACCTATCATTTAAACATCACCCCAATGAAAGCTCCTGAGGATGTTACCAGTGATTTTATGAATGTAAAAGTGGTATGGAGTGAGCCTTCATCTAGAAATGTTTGGCTCATTTTAATAATTATGGTTGTTTTTGTACTTGTCTTATATTATGTAGAGAAAAATTTCGAAGCTAAAAGATGGGGAGAAACTAACGAGTCTTTTTTTAATTCTTAAGTATGGATAAGATTTTATATTTTATACGCAGTAATGCTCTTTCACTTGTGATAGGAGCTCTTTTTTACGCTTTGTTTGTTTATTACAATGCCACTGGAAGTCAGTTGTGTGATTGCGAATCTACCGAAAATTATAGACCTTCCTCTTCAAATTCTCGCGGTGCAGTAAACCGTTTTTATCATAAATAAATTAATTTTAAACTATCAAATATGGATTTTATCGCTTCAAAACCTATTTTAAACTCGATTGTTTTTTCACTTTTAGGAATTATCATTTTACTGATAGCCTACTTTATTATTGAAAAACTAACTCCCGAGAATACTTGGAAACAAATTACAGAAAAAAATAATACCGCTGTAGCTATTGTCTTTGGTGCACTTATTATTGGTTTTTCAATGATTATTAGTGCCGCAATACATGGGTAAAAAATTTTTAAAATTCGAATACCTCCTTCTTTTTGCTGTTTTTACAATTGCAACTTGCGGTTTGGTATATGAATTGGTTGCAGGAACTCTGGCCAGTTATTTATTAGGCGATTCGGTAAAACAGTTTTCGTTTATCATAGGGGTTTATCTTTTCTCCATGGGAGTGGGTTCTTATTTTTCTAAATTCCTAACAAAGAACATGCTCAACACTTTTGTTGAAATCGAAGTCTTGGTTGGGCTTATAGGTGGTTTAAGTTCTGTTGTACTGTTCTTGTTGTTTGAGAGCGTATATTCTTTTCAATTTATTTTATACCTTTTAGTGTTCGTAACGGGCTGTCTTGTAGGACTTGAAATTCCATTGTTAATGAACATTTTAAAAGACAAAGTACAGTTTAGAGACTTAGTTTCTAATGTGTTTACTTTTGATTATATAGGAGCATTATTGGCATCCATGTTATTTCCATTAGTGTTGGTTCCTAAACTCGGAATCATGGGAACTTCCTTGTTTTTTGGGATGATCAACGTGAGTATTGCCATTGCCTTGTGCTTTCTTTTAAAGTCTGAATTGAAGAGCGTATATCTATTAAGAACCAAGGCCATTGGAGCTTTCTTAGTCTTGTTTGTAGTGTACTTGTTTTCAAATTCTATTTTATCGTATTCTGAGGGTAAACTGTATGGGGAAAACATTATTTACTCTAATGCAACTCCCTACCAGCGCATTGTGCTTACTCATAACAAGAGCGATTATCGCTTGTACTTGAATAATAATTTGCAATTCAGTTCAACAGATGAATACCGATATCATGAAGCGCTGGTGCATCCGGCTATGTCTATGGCCAAAAAAGTGGATAACGTACTGGTTTTAGGCGGTGGTGACGGCTTAGCCGTTCGAGAAATTTTAAAATACAAGGAGGTTAAAAAAGTGACTCTTGTCGATCTTGATGAAGGCATGACTAAGATGTTTCAAACCAATTCTGTTTTGACTAAATTCAATCAAAATGCCTTGAATAATCCCAAAGTAGAAGTACTCAACAAAGATGCTTTTGTATGGGCTAAGAATACCAAAAAACTATATGATGTAGTGGTGGTGGACTTTCCAGATCCTTCAAATTACAGTTTAGGAAAGTTGTATTCTTGGAGTTTTTACAGTACCCTCAAACAAATTTTAACTCCTGATGCCGTGGTGGTGGTGCAAACTACTAGTCCGTATTTTGCTCCAAAATCGTTTTGGTGTATCAATAAAACCATGATGGAAGTTTTCTCTCAGGTGGATGCATATCACGCCTATGTTCCTTCTTTTGGAGAATGGGGATTTTCAATTGCGATGAATGGTTTCAAGACTAATTTTAACACCGTAAACAGGCAAGTAGAAGGGTTGCGTTTTTATAATTATCAGTTTGATAAATTCAATTATTTCGCCAAAGATATGATTTCAAAAGACATTGAAATCAACCGATTAGATAACCAAATTTTAGTGCGCTATTTTGATGAAGAGTGGGGAAAATTATAATATCTCGAGACGCTTTTTTGTAAAAACTGTTGGATTAGCTTTACTTGCCGTGCCATTTTTACAAGCTTGTCAGGAAAAGGCAATTCAGGTTCTTATTCGTTTGTCTGGCACCAATCATATCTTGGGGCACCGATTGCGTACCAAAAACTTTCCAAAACCAACCAAGCAAATTTATATTCCTTTTTTAATTGTGGGAGGTGGAATAGCAGGGCTAAGTGCTGCTAGGCAATTTTCAAAAAAAGGAATTCATGATTTTTTAGTCGTGGAATTAGAAAACTATTTGGGCGGAAATTCATCAAGTGGGGAAAATAAGTATTCTAAATATCCGCTAGGAGCACATTACTTACCATTGCCTAATAAAACCGATCAAGAATTGCTTGATTTTCTAGAAGAGGAAGCCATCATTCAAGGTTATGACCATGAGGGTTTTCCAATATTTGATGCGCAACAACTCACATTTGCACCAGATGAACGCTTGTTTTATAGAAACAATTGGCAGGAAGGTTTGGTGCCAAAAACAGGAAACACAACAGATGATGATGCACAAATTCATGATTTTTTCTTGAAGATGAGCACTTTTAGAACTGGGAAAGATAGAGATGGAGTGTATTATTTTGATATTCCGTTAGCCAAATCTTCTCAGGAGCCATCTATACGAGCTTTAGACAAAATGACAATGATGCAATGGTTCACGCAAGAGGGGTATACAGCGCAACCACTCTTGAATTACATTGATTATTGCTGTAGAGATGATTTTGGTTTGGGCATCAAAGAAGTTTCGGCTTGGGCAGGTATTCACTACTTTGCAGCTCGGAAGCAAGACACGACTACAGATGGAAATGATACCGTTCTTACTTGGCCAGAAGGCAATGCCCGTTTAGCATCACATTTAAAAAAATATACTCATTCTAAAACACTTACCAACCACATTGTATTTGATATAAAAATTGAAAATAAGAAAGTAATTGCAGCCACATATGATGCGCAAAATCAAACTTCACTGGAGATAATTGCCGATAAGGTTATTATGGCTACACCTCAGTTTGTCAATCAATACTTTTTTAAGGATCGAAAAAAAATCACCAAAGATTTTCACTACGCGCCTTGGTTTTTGGCAACTCTCGTAGTTTCAGAACTTCCAGATAATGGTAGTTTTCCTTTGTGTTGGGACAATGTAATTTATGGTTCAAAAGGGTTGGGGTATATCTACGATCAACACCAAACGGTACAGCAAATCCAAGCCAAAAAAGTGATTACGTATTATTACAGTTTTTCAACTCTTGAGATTAAGAAAAACCGTAGACTATTGTACTCCCAAAAAGAAAACTATTGGAAACAAATAGTTCTTGATGATTTAAAAATGGCGCATCCCACCATTGAAAGTTTTATAGAGGACATATACATTCATCGATTGGGACACGGAATGATTAGTCCTGTTCCGGGTTTTATTTTTGGTCAAGCCAAAAAAGAAGCCTCAGCTAGCATTGATAATCTGATTTTCTTTGCTCATTCTGATTTGGCGGGCATTTCAATTTTTGAAGAAGCATTTCATCAGGGTATTAACATTGTAAACACAATTCTAGATGGAGCAACCGTGGATTGATAAGCCTAAAACAGATGTTGTTTTTATTCTTGCACCTGCTTTTTTTATGGTTTCTTTGGTTTTTTTATTTCAAGATGCATTACAGTATGTGGAGGAGTATTTTTCCTTTTATACCTGGTTGTTTCTGATTGTTTTTATAGATGTGGCTCATGTGTATGCTACCTTGTTTAAAACGTATTTTGTTCCAGAGGCATTTCAAAAAAGGCGTAGATTATTGATTTTTTTACCGATTTTATGTTTTGTAATTGGTATGATTCTCTTTAGTTTTGGTAGCCTTATCTTTTGGTCAGTCTTAGCGTATGTAGCTGTTTTTCATTTTATAAGGCAATTATATGGGTTCATGCGCTTGTATTCACGCAAAGAAGTGAAAACTAAGTGGAGTACTTTTTACGATGCTTTAGTTATTTATACCGCTACAGGATATCCTATGTTTTATTGGTTTTTTTCAACACCTAGAGCCTTCATCTGGTTTACGCCGCATGATTTTGTAAAACTCAAACATCAAGGAATTTTAAGTATTTTAGGTTGGGTTTACATACTAATTCTTTCAAGTTATTTGATTTTTACGGTATATACATATGTAAAAGATCAGTATTTTAATATTCCAAAAAATGCCATTATTTCAGGAACTTTTTTATCATGGTATTTCGGAATAGTGTATTTTAATAATGATTTGGTTTTTACATTACTCAATGTGGTTTCTCACGGTATTCCATATATGGCTTTGATTTATCTTTACGACATTCAAAAAAACACCACTAATCCATACCGTTTTTTGGGTTATTTACGCGGTTCAAGAGGCTTACTTCTGTTTGTAGCTTTTGTACTTTTAATTGCGTTTTGCGAAGAATATTTTTGGGAAATCCTAGTTTGGAACGATCAGTTTGCCGTTTCTAGTTATGATTTTTCCAGCTGGCAATTTATTTTGGTTCCCTTACTCACAGTTCCTCAATTCACTCATTATTTACTGGATGGTTTTATTTGGAAATCCAAGTAAAGATTCTTTTTTTTAAGAAGTAAATTTTCATTCATTGCTATTTACAACAATCCGATTTTTATGATTTAAACATAGTTTTTTAACAGTGTTGGACCTTCCAATACTTCTCTAACAACCTGCAAAATGCCATCTTCTTTGGTATCAATAAACCATTTTATTAGGGTGATCGTTCCTGCCACAATTTCTATTCCCGTAATACTTCTGGGATGTACACAACTTCCATCATTGAAATAGGGTGTCGAATTTAGGCTTGGATAGGAGAAACTAGGGCGATGCGTGTGTCCAACTATTGTTATTTTACGACCGTTATTTTCAATCCATTTTTTGATGCGGAGTTCAATTTTTATGCGCTCCATGTAATTTTTAGCAGGACTTGTTGGATCTGAAATTCCCCATATTTGCAATGGCTTCCATAATATTCGTACCATAAACCGATTGATTTTCCAACCGATGTAATTCATGAAATCAGCTTGATGGCCGTGTGTCAAAAACAATTCTTGATTGGTATCTTCATGAACTAAAACGAGTGCTTCATGACATTTAATACCTGTAAATAAAGGTTCTTCTTTGTCGTTTTGCGTATTTGTGTATGTAGAGAGTGTTTTTTGTGCATGCGCGTTGTCTTTAAAAGTCATTTCATGGTTGCCCCAAATTTTGTAATATCTTTTAGAATCATGAAATTTTTTAAGTAATAAATAGACGCTTTTGTGTGCTTCAAAAATAGTTTTGAAAAAGATGTTTTCCCAAAGTTCATAACCATCCCCGAGCTCAAAATAGGTAAATCCATCATTGTAATACTGGGTCATTGCATGAAAATAAACATTTCGATTGCTGGCAAAGTCATCGGCAAAGCTGTTGTCACTGCGATGGCAATCACTAAAGAGAATAAACTTCGATTGATCGTTAAAAGGAATTCTCTGCGCTTCTATAAAAGCTCTTGTTAATCGTTCTTGCGAAGCCATTTTTTTAATTTGAAAATTAAAGATAAACAAAATAGCCCTTAATGCTAAGGTATCTTTGAGGTTTCGTAATTCTAATGTTTTTAATTGTGAATTGCAGTAGTCGCTGTTGGGAACATTCGTTCTACAAATAATGAATAGGCCAGATCAGAAGGATGTAATCCATCTGAAGCTACTAAACTTTTATTAGTCAAACCCTGTCTAGTACTATCAGTGATGAAAATAAAAGAAATAGAATTGGCTTCACAATAATTTTTCGCATACTCATTGTAGCGGTCTATCTGTGATGAAATAGCAGCTGGATTACTTGATGCTTGCCCAAAAAGAGTAAAAGCATAATCTGGGATTGAGACCACAATTACATTGGATTTGTCGCCTTTTGCAAAAGCAATTGCTTTATTAACGAGCTCAGGGAATTCTTTTTCATATAAAGAAAAAGGCTTGTTTTGATATTGGTTGTTTACACCAATAAGTAAAGTGACTAAATCGTAATTGGAAGATGGATTTTGAGCGCCAATAGCCGAAAGCAAGTTGGTTGTAGTCCAGCCTGTTTGAGCAATAATTTTGTGCGAATACGTATTTTTAGGATTTAGATTCACTAGTTTTTTTGATAGTTGCGCTGGAAAACAACATGTTTCACAAACACTTTCTCCTATGGTGTAACTATCTCCAAGAGCTAGATAAGTGTAGGCCTTACCTTGTATCGGCGGCGCGGTTTGTATTGTTTGAGAAACATCATTTTCTACACTACAGCTTACAATGATAAGCAACAAAAATAACGCAACTAGTACTTGAAAATTCTTTTTCATTATTTTGAAATTAATGGGAATTCGTTTCCAAATAATAGTTACGTATATAAGAAACTATTGGTTTTACGCCAGTTCTACTTTCATAATAAGGGATTCTTCTATGGCATCCCACAATCCAATTCTTTTTTCTAAAGCCATTTTCGATACTTCTTCAACATCAGACCATTTTTGAGCATCAGATTCGCAAAGTTCCGTGATCATTTTCATGGCCATAGGTCCGTGATCATCAGCATCTAACTCGATATGTCTTTCAAAATAGTATATCAATTTGCTTAAATCAGTATCAGGGAAATTAGCCTGAAAATTTTTCAAAATAGCAGTAAACATACTCGGAATCAAATCTTCTCGTCCAAAAGTGAATGCTGCAGCAATTTCATGTGATTTTCCTTCCTCAATAACTCGGAAAGTAAAATCTAAAAAGGATTTAATATTGGGGTGTAAATTGCTTTTTTTGATCGCTACAAAAATATTTTTCAGTGAATTTACTTCTGTTAAAAAATGTTCAATTCCATTCGTGCTTGCTCCGCACGCTTTCATCGCTTCGATGTACATTTCATAATGACTAGAACGTTGGCCATCGATTGTCAAATCAGACTCTTCAGCAACCACAATCTCATTGATCAAATATCTAGTTTGTGGATTGGTTGTAGCGAACCACGGAGTTGTCGTACACGTTAATTTAGATTGTAAGGCTTTCAATAAAGACATAAAATCCCAAACGGCATAAACGTGATTTTCAAGAAAACAATGTAAATCCTCAATCGATTTAACTTTGTTGTACAAAGAATGTTGTAACAATAGTTCTTTTTGTGGCTGAATACTATTGTTTATTGTGTCAATATTCATAGGTGGTATTTTTTAACAAATGTAAAAAAGCTCCTTGTTTCCAAGAAGCTTTTGTAATTAATTTTACTAATTCTTTTATAACTGTTTAGTATTAAAAGAATATAAACTCTCGTATGTTAAGTTACGAATTTTCTATAATTCTGGTTTTTTTTAAAACAAAAATGATTTAATATATTTGATACTATTTAAATGCAGGAATTCCGGTAATATCCATTCCTGTAATCAATAAATGAATATCGTGCGTACCTTCATACGTAATTACAGATTCTAAGTTCATCATATGTCTCATTATAGAATATTCACCTGTAATTCCCATTCCGCCTAACATTTGTCGGGCTTCACGAGCAATATTGATGGCCATATCTACATTGTTTCTTTTAGCCATAGAGATTTGAGCGGTTGTAGCGCGTCCTTCATTTCGTAGAACACCAAGTCTCCAAGTTAGCAATTGTGCTTTGGTGATTTCCGTAATCATTTCGGCCAATTTCTTTTGTTGTAATTGTGTTCCTGCGATTGGTTTGTCAAATTGAATTCTTTCTTTAGCGTAACGCAAAGCGGTATCGTAGCAATCCATAGCTGCACCAATAGCGCCCCAAGCAATTCCGTAACGTGCAGAGTCAAGGCAGCCTAGTGGTGCACCTAAACCAGATTTATTGGGTAAAAGGTTTTCTTTTGGAACCTTTACGTTGTCAAAAATTAATTCTCCAGTGGATGAGGCACGAAGCGACCATTTATTATGAGTTTCAGGAGTAGTAAAACCTTCCATGCCACGTTCTACGATTAAACCGTGAATTCGTCCTTCTTCATTTTTAGCCCAAACAATAGCGATATCAGCAAAAGGTGCATTCGAAATCCACATTTTGGCACCATTCAATAGATAATGGTCTCCCATATCTTTAAAGTTTGTAATCATACTTCCTGGATCAGAACCGTAATTAGGTTCCGTTAATCCAAAACAGCCCATGTATTCCCCAGTAGCTAACTTTGGTAAATATTTTATGCGTTGCTCTTCGTTTCCGTATTTCCAAATAGGATACATGACTAACGATGATTGAACAGATGATGTAGAACGAACACCAGAATCTCCGCGCTCAATTTCCTGCATGATTAAACCGTATGATATTTGGTCTAAACCAGCACCGCCATACTCTTCCGGTATATAAGGACCAAAACCACCAATTTCTCCCAAACCTTTTATAATTTGCTTCGGGAATTCAGCCTTTTGAGCATATTCTTCTATAATAGGAGATACTTCACGTTTTACCCAAGCACGAGCAGAATCGCGCACTAGTTTGTGTTCTTCGTTAAGTAAATCATCTAAGTTATAATAATCTGGAGATTGGAATAAGTCTGGTTTCATGGTTTTATGAATTTTATAGAGTACAAATTTACACAAAGAAATATAACAAAAGCATTAACAATTGTTATATTTTTTAAAAATTGGTTGTTTTGTACAATTAATTTCTAATGTACGACTAAAGTTTAAATTAAACGGACAACTACGAAAATTTAGGTTTTGTTTAAAAAAAGTTTTACATCTTCAAATAAAAATTCCTAGTCAAGGCAATGTATTCTGGGGTGTAAATATGTCTTTCGGTTTCGATAATTAATTCGTCAACTAGAAAATCAATAGTTTCGTTTCGGCTAAAAGCCAATAAACTACGTTTGGTTTCACTTGTAGGGGTTCCTTTCACGTGTGTAATTTTAAAAGGATATAATTCATACTCTTTGGCTATAGCCAAAAAACGATCTTCCTCCTTAAATGGAATAATTACGGCGAATATTCCGTTTTCAGATAGTAATAAATCAGCAGCCTCAATCAATTCTTCAAAAGGCATAGCGTCAGAAAAACGGGCTAAATCACGCTGTTCGTTATTAGTTTTGTAATCTTCGGTATAAAATGGAGGATTGGAAACAATTAAATCGTATTCATCTTCAGGCTCTTCTAAAAATTCGTCTAAGCCAGCATGAAAACAAAATAAGCGATTGCTCCATGGTGAATTTTCAAAATTATCTACAGCTTGCTCGTAGGCGTCTTCGTCAATTTCTAAAGCGTCAATTTGTTCTGCGTTGCTTCGTTGTGCCAACATCAGTCCAATTACACCTGTTCCAGTTCCAATGTCTAAAATGCTAAATGGATTGTTATCAATTGGCGTCCAAGCACCCAATAAAACGCCATCAGTACCAATTTTCATGGCGCAGCGATCTTGTTCAACAGAAAATTGTTTAAATTGAAATTTAGACATGAAGACAAAAAAATTAAATCATTAAGAAATTAAGGGAATTAAGAAAAAAACGTAATGAACCTTAATTTCTTAATGGTTCAAAAAATAAACTAAAGGTACATTTCAATTAACCCTTCTGGTAAATCCACGATGACTTTTTTGTTTTCACGATCAATTTTAACCAAGAAATGGTCAATCATAGGGATAAGAATTTCTACATCACCGTTTAAAACTTCAAATAGAGGCTGAGCTGTAGTGTCATTTATGGATTCAATTTTTCCAACAACGCCTAGTCTTTTGTCTTCGACCTCAAAACCTATTACTTCGTGGAAATAGAATTTATTGCCGGTAAGTTTTGGCAACATATTTAATGGAAGATATAAGTCGTTTCCAATAACCGCATCGGCATCTTCTTCGGTATTCATATCTTCAAAACGAATTCTAAGGAAATCGTTTTTGTGCAGCGAACTGCTTTCAATAAAAAATGGAACCAAGTGTTTGTTGCATTCAACAAACACTGATTCCAAATTTTCGTATAACTCAGGTTCGTCCGTGTCTAAATAGGCAAGAACTTCCCCTTTGAAACTAAATTTTTTAGCGATTTTACCTAAGTAGAAACAATCTTCTTTACGCATTGTCGCCTTCTAAATTATGCTTCAGTTGTTTCGTTATTTTCTTCTGCAGCAGGAGCTTCTTCAGCTTCAACTTCAGCAACTTCCTCTTCAACAGCAGGAGTTGCAGCAGCGATAGCATCAGCCTCAGCTTGTGCGGCAGCAGCTAAACGTTTAGCATTAACTTCTTGCTCTGCTTTGAAAGCTTTAGCTTTTTCAGCAACTTGTGCTTTAGTCAAACCTTCTTTCTTAGCATCAACTTTTCCAGCTTTAGCTTCTAACCAAGCAGCTAATTTTGCATCCGCTTGTTCTTGTGTCAAAGCACCTTTACGAATACCTCCATCAAGGTGGTGTTTCAATAAAGCTCCTTTGTAAGAAAGAATAGCTTTAGCAGTATCAGTTGGTTGTGCACCATTGTGCAGCCATTTTACTGCACTTTCAAGGTTTAACTCGATAGTTGCTGGGTTTGTGTTTGGATTGTAAGTACCGATTTTTTCTAAGTATTTACCATCTCTTTTTGAGCGAGCATCTGCTGCTACAACCCAGTAAAAAGGTTTTTGTTTTTTACCGTGTCTTTGTAATCTAATTTTTACTGACATAATCTTGTGATTAAATTTTGAGGTACTCGACCTCGATTAATTAAGGGTGCAAAGATACATTTTTTATCGATAAATGCTAACTGCTGTACTATTTTAATGAAGTTTAGGGTATTAACCAAAGCGATAGTTTTGTTTTTTGTAGCAATTGTCTTTTATTTTAGGTCTAATGTCCTATTTTTGTTCCTCACAAAAGTGATTTATTATGAAAAAATATTTTTTGATAACCCTTGTTTTTTTTGGTTTGCTTTCCTGTGAGGACGACGTTCGTTTCAACAATCCTTCTTTTCAGGGTTTAAAAGACAATGTGTTTTGGAGAGGTGTGCGATCAAAAGCTACTATTGCTTCAGATGGATCCTTATTAATAGAATCCCTTATTGTAAACGAAACGATTTCTTTGAAAACTGCTGCTGCTGAGCCTCAAACTTATTTTCTTGGAACAAGTGAGGCAAGTAAAGCAATTTGTACCGTTACTGGTCCGGCTACTGGAATAGTAACATATACAACAGGTTTTGGTGTTGGTCAAGGCCAAATTATAATCACAGAATACGACGCTATCAATAAGACTATTACTGGGACTTTTAAGTTTAGTGCTGAAAACACCAATAGAAGTTCTCAAGCGAATGCAACTGTCAATTTTCAGCAAGGTGTTTTTTATAAAATTCCAGTGCAAAAACCTTTGGTTCCCTAATTTTTTTACTGTTATCTTATAGATACTAATCGTTATATAGTTTCACTATTACAACTCTTATTTTTTTAAAAGTGAAATAAAACATAAATTAGCTAATATATAGTGGATTAGAGAAAAATAGCATTACATTTGTTGTATTATTTAAATAAGTACATATGAATATTTTTGTTGGAAGCCTTCCATTCAGTATTGAGGAAGCAGATTTAAGAGAGTCTTTCGAGGCTTACGGAGCAGTAGATTCAGTTAAAATTATCTCAGATAAATTTACAGGAAGAAGTAAAGGTTTTGGTTTTGTTGAGATGCCAAACGATGACGAAGCTCAAAAAGCAATTGACGAATTGAACGGAGCTACTGTTCAAGGTCGTGCGATAGTAGTAAACAAATCTGAGCCTAAACCAGAAGGTGAAAGAAGAAGTTTTAACAATAACAGTCGTGGTGGAGAATCACGCGGTGGTTATGGTGGTGGAAACAGCCGTGGTGGAGATAACCGTGGTGGTGGAAACAGAGGAGGATATTAATATTTTTTTCTAGCTATAAAAAAAGGTGTCAATGAAAATTGACACCTTTTTTATTTGGATATTGTTGTGACGCTCTGCAGTGCGTCTCTACGAAAAAAACAATTTGTTTTATAAATTAGCCACCAACCAGTCGCCAACTTCACTCGTTTTATACGCTTTACCTCCCTTTACCACTAAATCTTCAGTCACAATTCCCTGTTCTAAGGATTTGTTAACTACTGATCGAATGGCCTTTGCTTCGTCTTGTAAACCAAAAGCATCTTCAAACATCATCGCTGCGGATAATACTGTCGCTAATGGATTTGCAATATTTAAACCAGTAGCTTGTGGATACGAACCGTGGATAGGTTCGTACAATGAAGTATGTTCTCCAACAGATGCGGAAGGCATTAATCCCATGGAACCGGAAATAACCGAAGCTTCATCGGTTAAAATATCGCCAAATAAATTCTCCGTTATTAAAACATCATAAGAATTGGGCCATTGCACTAATCGCATTGCAACGGCATCAACAAATTCATAACTTACTGTAACTTCTGGATACTCTTTTTCCATTGCTTGTACTGTTTCTCGCCACAGGCGCGAGGTTTCTAGAACGTTTGCTTTATCAACACAGCATAGTTTTTTAGTACGAGTCATTGCTAGCTCGAAACCTTTTTTAGCTAAACGTTTAACTTCAGATCTGGAGTAAGTACAGGTATCAAAAGCTGTTTCGCCATTGTCTTTTCTTCCTTTTTCTCCAAAGTATATTCCGCCTGTCAGTTCCCGTAAAAAAACTAAATCCGTTCCTTCGATACGTTCTCTTTTTAAAGGAGAATGGTCAATTAAAGACGGGAATGTAAAAGTGGGACGTACATTAGCAAACAACCCCAACTTTTTACGCATCAATAACAAACCTTGTTCAGGCCGTACTGGAGCAGTTGGGTCATTATCGTATTTGGGATGTCCCACAGCGCCAAACAAAACAGCATCTGCAGCTAAGCAGATTTCGTGGGTTTCATCAGGATAAGGAACGCCTACGGCATCTATGGCGCAAGCCCCAGTAAGTGCAGGTGTCCAAGTGATTTCATGGTTGAATTTTTTAGCAATGGCGTCAGAAACTTTCACGGCTTCATTGATTACTTCGGGTCCTATTCCGTCTCCGGCTAAAAGTGCTATTTTTAATTTCATATTAATTGTGTTTTCCTCGCTCCAACCCCCTGCGAAGTAGGCGGAGACTGGGTGTTGAAGGATTGGGTTTGTCGTTTGTGTTGTATTTCTTTAATTTTATTTCAAATTTTCAAGCTCCAATTTCGGCTTGGCTCCCTCCCTTTCGGTGAGTTCTGAAGATTCGGGATTGGAGGGGATTACATTCAACATTTTTTGTGTTGCAATTATTGCGGCTACTGTTTGGTCAGAATCTAAACCTCGCGTTTTAAACTCTTTTCCTCCGTTGGTCCAAGTTATGATGGTTTCACATAAGGCATCAGAACTACTTCCTGGCGGAATCCGGACAGCATAATCAATCAGTCTTGGTAGTTCTAAATTTTTACTCTTATATATTTTTGCCAAAGCATTCATAAATGCATCAAATTGTCCGTCACCTTGCGCGTGTTCTTCAATGATTTCTCCATCAATTTTTAAAGACAAAGTAGTTGATGGGCGCAATCCTTTGGCATGCGATAAGATATACGATTCTACTACGATTCTTTCTTGGTACGACTGGCTGTCTAAAACATCTGAAATGATATAGGGTAAATCTTCCTTAGTAACCGTCTCTTTTTTATCACCTAATTCAATAATTCGTTGTGTGACAAGTTTAAGATCTTCGGGATTAAGTTGCAAGCCTAGTTCTTGTAAATTTTTTTCAATATTGGCTTTACCTGATGTTTTTCCCAATGCATATTTTCGCCTTCTGCCAAAACGTTCCGGCAGCAAATCATTAAAATACAAATTATTTTTATTATCTCCATCGGCATGAATTCCAGCTGTTTGCGTAAATACATTGTCACCTACAATTGGCTTGTTTGCTGGAATTCGGTAACCCGTAAACGTCTCGACTAACTTACTTACAGAATACAAGGAAGATTCTTTAACGTTAATTGCTACATGTGGTAAAAAATCATTTATTACAGCAACTGTACTTTCTAGAGGTGCGTTTCCTGCTCGCTCTCCCATTCCGTTTACGGTCACGTGGAGCCCATGAATCCCTGCTTTTACTGCTTCCATAACATTAGCAATACTTAGATCGTAGTCGTTGTGTGCATGAAAATCAAAATGTGAGTTTGGATATCGAGTTATGATTTTCGAAATAAATTCAAAAGTTTCTGACGGAATTAAAACGCCCAAAGTATCTGGTAGTAAGATTCTTTTGACAGGTTGTTTGGTTAAAAAGTCTAAATATTCAAACACATATTCAGGGGAATTGCGCATTCCGTTACTCCAATCTTCTAAATAAACATTTGTCTCTATATTGTTTGCTGTCGCCAAAGCAATAGTATGTGCTATTTCAATAAAATGCTGGTCGGGTGTTTTTTTTAACTGATGAGTTAAATGATTCAAAGATCCTTTGGTTAATAAATTTTGAACAATTGCGCCCGTATTTTTCATCCATTCGATAGAAAGTCCATTATCAACAAAAGTCAATACTTCGATTTGGTGGGCGTATCCTTTTTCTTTAGCCCAAGTCATTATCCCTTTTACACCTTGAAATTCACCTTCACTCACACGCGCTGAGGCAATTTCGATTCTATCAACTTGTAATTCTTCCAGTAATAATTGCGCAATGGTTAATTTTTCTGCAGCAGAAAATGACACTCCTGATGTTTGTTCTCCATCGCGAAGTGTGGTGTCCATTATTTCAATTTTTCTTTTTTCCATTATATATGTACTGCTAAAAGCGGGTGTGATTCTCATAATTAGAAGCTTTGCTTTTTTATTTTCTAAAAATTTAAAAGCAGCAATCTAGCTTGACAACAGTATCAAGCGTAATATTGATAAATTATACTTGTATGTTTTTAGTAAGGAAAGGCATTGGCAAATGCAACAATTTCCTTTTTTATATTTTGCAAATAGTCAATATCATCAAAACCATTCAACATGTTATTTTTTTTGTAACCATTAATATCAAAAGACTCTTTAGCGCCAGTTGCTAGTAAAGTAATCGTTTGTTCAGGTAAATTAATCTCCAATTCTGTTTTAGGATCCGCTTCGATAGCTTTGAAAATAGTTTCAGCAAATTCAGGGCTTACTTGCACCGGTAAAATGCCAATATTTAAACAGTTCCCTTTAAAAATATCTGCAAAAAAGCTAGAAATTACGGCACGAAAACCGTAATCATAAACTGCCCAAGCTGCGTGCTCACGCGAGGAACCAGAGCCAAAGTTTTTTCCACCCACTAGAATCTTACCAGAGTAAGTGGTGTCATTCAAGACAAAATCTGCTTTTGGCGTATCATCTGAATTGTATCGCCAGTCTCTAAAAAGGTTGTCGCCAAAAGCTTCCCGTTTGGTAGCTTTCAAGAAACGTGCTGGGATAATTTGATCGGTATCCACATTTTCTATTGGTAGTGGTACTGCACTACTCGTAAGAATATTAAATTTATCGTATGCCATTGTGATTGATTATTTTAGATTTCAGACTTTCCTTTTGAAAAATTGACTTTTAAAAAACTAAAACCTTTTTATTTTTAATTCTCGTTTGATATTGTTATTGCCATTGAAATTGACATTCAATTAGAACAACTCTCTTGGATCTGTTAAAACTCCTGTGACCGCTGCCGCTGCTACCATAATTGGACTAGCAAGTAAGGTTCTGGAACCGGGACCTTGACGTCCTTCAAAATTTCGGTTGGAAGTACTTACTGCATATTTTCCTGCAGGAACTTTATCGTCATTCATAGCTAAACAAGCGGAACACCCGGGTTGGCGCAATACAAATCCAGATTTGGTTAGGATGTCTAATAATCCTTCTTCTTTAATTTGTGCTTCCACAACATGAGATCCAGGTACCAGCCAAGCGGTTACATTATCTGCTTTTTGTCTTCCCTTTACAATTTCTGTAAAAGCTCTAAAATCTTCAATTCTACCATTGGTACAACTTCCTAAGAATACAAAATCGATAGGTTTGCCAATCATCACATCGTTTTCTTCAAAACCCATGTACGCTAAAGATTTTTTATATGTTTCGGCTCCACCTTGTATTTGACTGGCAATCGGAATAGTTGCAGAAATACCAATTCCCATTCCGGGATTTGTTCCGTACGTAATCATAGGTTCAATATCTGCAGCATTTATAGTTACTTCAGAATCAAAAACAGCGTCCATATCGGTTTTTAATGTTTTCCAATATGCAACTGCTTTGGTCCACGCTTCACCTTTCGGCGCATACAAACGTCCTTCTAGGAAATCAAAAGTTTTTTGGTCTGGAGCAATCATACCACCACGAGCCCCCATTTCGATACTCAAGTTGCAAACCGTCATGCGACCTTCCATAGACATGTCTTCGAAAACATCTCCTGCATATTCGACAAAATAACCGGTACCGCCTGAAGTTGTTAATTGAGAGATTATATTAAGGGCCACATCTTTAGGGCCAACACCTTTGCTCAATTTACCATTTACGTTAATGCGCATTTTTTTTGGTTTGGATTGCATGATGCATTGGGTTGCTAAAACCATTTCGACTTCAGAAGTCCCGATGCCAAAGGCAATAGCACCAAAAGCACCGTGAGTTGAGGTATGCGAATCGCCACAAACGATGGTAGCTCCTGGCAAGGTGATTCCGTTTTCAGGTCCTACCACGTGTACAATTCCATTTTGTGCATGTCCTAAACCCCAGTGTGAGATACCATATTCAGCAGCATTATCTTCAAGTGCTTTTAATTGATTCGCTGATAAAGCATCTTGAACCGGTAAATGTTGATTTATTGTGGGTGTGTTGTGATCCGCAGTGGCAAAAGTGCGCTCCGGATATAAAACTGAAATTCCTCTTTCTTTTAAACCTAAAAAAGCCACTGGGCTAGTCACTTCATGAATGAAATGGCGGTCAATAAAAAACACATCAGGTCCATCTTCAATTTTACGCACCACGTGTGCATCCCATACTTTATCAAATAATGTAGAACTCATTTGTACTGTTTTTAATATTTCTTAGTCAAACTGACTGTGATTATAACTAATAATGCAAATCTAAAAAAAGTATGAAATCTACATTTTTGAGTATTTCATTTTTTACGATGCCCAAAATCTCATCCGGATATTTATTAGTTAAATTTTGTCTTTTAGACTTCTTTTTTAGTACTGCGTTTTTTATTTTTATAAAATGTATCGACAGTTTTTTTATTTTTTGATAATTAAGAAATAGTTAGTATTCAGGTCTTAAAAGCCGTTATGATTGTGAATGTTTAATTAAATGGGATTAAAAGTGATTTTTTTTAATTTTAAATTCATTTTTTGACTTTTGTTTGAGCTGTTTTTAAACTTGACTTAAGTAATTAGTCAACTTTTTTTTAATTGTATTTCAGTTTTTTTTTCGATGAAATACTACGACATCCAAAAATTAATATGTGGCCATCTTATCTTTATAACAAAGTACGATTGAGATGATTTGTTAAAAGTGATTGTAGTTTTAGTAGGAGAATATTTTTGTAAAATAAATTTGTTTTTTGTTGATAACTTAGGTTCAGTTATACTCAAAAAAAACTAAATTTGAAATTCATTTTTTGCGATTTTTTAAAATCTCAAACACTTCAAATCCAGATATGTACTTAATATTCGATACCGAAACCACAGGATTACCAAAGCGTTGGGGCGCTCCCATTTCTGACACAGATAACTGGCCACGATGTATACAAATCGCATGGCAGTTGCACGACGATATGGGAAAAGTCATCGAGCATCAAGATTATTTGGTGAAGCCCGAAGGTTTTAATATTCCGTATGATGCGGAACGCATTCACGGTATTTCTACAGAATTGGCTGAAGCCGATGGTGTTTCGTTGGCGGAAGTTTTGGAGAAATTTAATATTGCCTTAGGCAAAGCTAAATTTATTGTAGGTCAGAATTTAGGTTTTGATATCAATATTATGGGTTGTGAGTTTTATAGAATGGGAGTAGAAAGCCAAATGAGTTCGATGCCTATTCTGGATACGTGTACTGAAGTTACCGCTTCCTTATTGAAATTGCCAGGGGGCCGTGGTGGTAAATTTAAACTTCCTACGTTAACGGAACTGCACTCGTATCTTTTCAATAAACCTTTCGGTGAAGCGCACAATGCGACTGCCGATGTCGAGGCAACTACGCGTTGTTTCTTGGAGTTAATACGTCGCGAAATTTTTACCAAGGAAGAACTCGATGTTCCAGCTAGTTATTTTAAAGATTTTCAAAATAAGAACCCAAGTGAGATTAAACTCATTGGATTAAAACATATCAATCTTAAGGAAGCTTCAGATAAAATTCGTCAACAGTTTGGAGAAAAACAAGCGCCAGCTGTTTCTAGAGCAGAACTTTCTGAGAATAAAAAGGGGCTTATTGATACGCCTTTCGTGCATTTACACAATCACACGCAGTTTTCGGTATTGCAGTCTACCATTAGTATTGCGGCATTGGTAAAAGCGGCAGCACAGCAAAAAATGCCTGCGGTTGCCATGACGGATCATGCCAATTTAATGGGTGCTTTTCATTTTGTCCGCGATATTTTATACCATAATAAGGCGGCTGAAGCCAAAAATAAAGCGGCTGTTGAAAATGGTGAGGAACCTACCGAAGTTCCGATGAAACCAATTGTGGGTTGCGAATTTTTTGTGTGTGAAGACCATAAAAACAAATCGGTCAAGGACAACGGATACCAAATAGTACTTTTGGCGAAGACCAAAAAAGGCTATCATAATTTGGCTAAAATGTCTTCGATTGCGTATACGGAAGGATTTTATTATGTACCTAGAATTGATCGAAAAGTAATTCAGGAATTTAAAGAAGATATTATTGTTTTGTCTGGAAACTTGTATGGTGAAATCCCAAATAAGATTTTAAACATAGGTGAAAACCAAGCAGAAGAAGCATTGATCTGGTGGAAAAACGAGTTCAAAGAAGATTTCTACATTGAGGTCATGCGTCACAATCAAGAAGATGAAAATAGGGTGAATGCCTCTTTAATTTCATTGGCAAGGAAACATGATGTCAAAATTATTGCGACAAACAATACCTTTTATATAGACAAAGAAAATTCGAATGCTCACGATATTTTGCTTTGTGTGCGTGATGGCGAAAAGCAAACTACACCAATTGGTCGTGGCCGAGGATATCGTTACGGATTGCCCAATCAGGAATACTATTTCAAGTCGGGAGACGAAATGAAACAGCTTTTTGCCAATTTGCCTGAGGCGATTTCGAATATTTCGGAGATTGTGGATAAGATTGAAATTTTCGATTTGGCTCGAGAAGTGTTACTTCCAAAATTTGAAATCCCGGTTGAATTTAATAATCCTGAAGACGCAGCTGATGGCGGAGTACGAGGTGAAAATGCGTATTTAAGGCATCTTACTTTTGAGGGTGCTAAAAAGCGTTATCCAGTAATTACTGAAGAAATTCAGGAACGATTGGATTTTGAATTATTGACCATTTCTAATTCTGGTTATCCTGGATATTTCTTGATTGTACAGGATTTAATTGCCGAAGCCAGAAGTATGGGCGTTTCGGTAGGTCCAGGTCGTGGTTCTGCGGCTGGATCGGTGGTGGCGTATTGTTTGAAAATTACGAATATCGATCCGCTGATGTACAACCTGCTTTTTGAGCGTTTCCTGAATCCCGATCGTGTGTCATTACCCGATATTGATATCGATTTTGATGATGAAGGCCGAAGCAGTGTGATGGATTATGTGATCCGAAAATATGGGTCGAAACAAGTGGCACAAATTATCACCTATGGTAAAATGGCCACCAAATCGGCAATTCGTGATACGGCTCGTGTGCTGGATTTACCGTTGTTTGAAGCCGATAAAATTGCCAAGTTAATTCCGGGCATGATGCCTTCTAAGTGGAATTTAGCTCGTTTTTTAAATGAAAAAGAAGACATCATTAAAAAAGCGGTTCGGCCCGAGGAATACGATAAAATAAAAGAATTAATAGGTCTTGCTAATGAAGATGATTTAGGTGGAGAAACCATTCAGCAAGCTAAAGTTTTAGAAGGAAACCTAAGAAACACTGGTATTCACGCCTGTGGAGTTATCATTACACCAAGTGATATAACAAATTTTGTTCCTGTGGCTACAGCCAAAGATTCAGATTTGTATGTAACGCAATTTGACAATTCCGTCGTGGAAAGTGCTGGTTTATTGAAGATGGACTTCTTGGGTTTAAAAACCCTGACGCTGATAAAAGACACAGTCAAACTGGTAAAATACAGAACGGGAATTGATCTCGATCCAGATGCATTTCCAATTGATGATGTTAAGACGTATGAGCTTTTTCAACGAGGAGAAACGGTAGGGATTTTTCAGTATGAAAGTCCAGGAATGCAAAAGTATATGAAGGAATTGAAACCAACGGTTTTTCCCGATTTGATTGCCATGAATGCCTTGTATCGTCCGGGACCTATTGCTTATATTCCGAGTTTCGTCAAGCGAAAAAACGGTGAAGAAGAGATTATTTATGACCTTGATGCCTGCGAAGAATTACTAAAAGATACCTACGGGATAACGGTTTATCAGGAGCAAGTAATGCTTTTGTCCCAAAAATTAGCCGATTTCTCTAAGGGTGATGCCGACGTTTTGCGTAAAGCGATGGGGAAAAAGCAAAAGGACGTTTTAGATAAAATGAAACCTAAATTTATTAGTCAGGCTGCCGCCAAAGGACATGCCGAAGATAAACTTGAAAAAATTTGGAAAGACTGGGAAGCTTTTGCGGAATATGCGTTTAATAAATCGCACTCGACGTGCTATGCTTGGATTGCCTACCAGACAGCCTATTTAAAAGCGAATTATCCAGCTGAATATATGGCTGCGGTACTTTCGAATAATATGAGTGATATCAAGCAGGTTTCCTTTTTTATGGAAGAATGCAAGCGAATGGGGCTACAAGTTTTAGGGCCAGATGTGAATGAATCGTTTTACAAATTCACTGTAAATGATAATTACGCTGTTCGTTTTGGAATGGGTGCTATAAAAGGAGTGGGTTCTGGGGCAGTTGCAACGATTGTTGAAAACAGAAAAGATGGAAAGTACAAATCGATTTTTGATTTGGCAAAGCGAATAGATTTGCGTGCTGCCAACAAAAAAGCGATTGAAAATCTGGCTTTGGCAGGAGGATTTGATTCTTTTTTGGGGACGACACGGGCACAATATTTTCATGATGATGGTGATGGAATTACCTTTTACGAAAAAGCGATTCGGTATGGTGTGAAATTTCAAGAAAATGAGAATTCTGCTCAAGTAAGTTTATTTGGAGATGCTAGTGACGTACAAATTGCCGAGCCTATTGTGCCACCATGTGAGGATTGGAGTACGATGGAGAAATTAGCAAAAGAAAAAGAGGTTGTTGGGATTTACATCTCGGGACATCCGCTAGACGATTATAAATTTGAGATGAAATATTTTTGTAACGCGAAGTTAGAAGCGTTGAGAAATATGGATCTTTACTTGAGTAAAAATTTGACTTTTGGAGGAATTATCAATAATGTGCAACATCGTATAGCTAAGAATGGCAAGGGCTGGGGCATGTTTACACTCGAAGGGTACGATGAAAGTTATGAGTTTCGAATTTTTGGAGAAGAGTATTTGAAGTTTCGTCATTTTTTTATTCAAAATAATTTTACGTACATGAAAGTGTTGGTAAAAGAAGGTTGGACAGATCGCGATACAGGTAAAAAAGGAGAGCCAAGGTTACAATTTGTTGAGGTCAAACAATTACAGGATGTACTAGAAACTTTTGCTAGAAAACTAGTTGTGCTTTTGAATATTGCCGACTTAGAGGCGGATTTTATTCATAAATTGAGTCATCTTTTTCAAGACAATAAAGGCGATAATACGGTTTCGTTTGAAATCATGGAATTAGAAAAAATCAAGCGGATTGTTGAAAATGCAGCAACAAATATAGATAATGACGAAGAAGCCTTTGTAGAAGTAAATGACGATACTGAAATGGAAGGTAACGAGATTTTAGAGACAACAGTATTAGCAAAAGTAGAGGAGGTTGAAGAAATAAAAGTAATAACAAAGCTAACAATGCCGAGTAGAAAATTAAAAATTAAAATTTCGAATGAATTACTAATGGAACTCGAAAAAATGCAAGTAAATTTTAAATTGAATTAAATAAGTTCTTTTTCGTCTCTTTTTTCTATTGTAAATCATAGCGATATTTTTTCCTTCTAAATAAATATAGCTTTTTGGATTTTGCAACTTATTGATTATTAAATAATCATTAGTTTTAACATATTTTCAAAGTGATTTAATGAATAATCTTTAGTCTAAATGACCTATTTTTGCAAAAATGTTAAAAAAAGGTGTTATGAAAAAGATGTTATTTGTAGTGGGATTTATGATTTTTTCAATCGCGATGATTGGACAAACAGAGAAAAAAGAAAGTTGGTATTTTAAATTAGGAGGATCGTATTTTATGCAAATGGCGGCGACAGAATTTCCAGTGGTTTCAGGTCAGTTGCCAAATACGGATGTTTATGGTTCTAACGGAACAACTTTACTTTCAAGAGAAACAAATCACGGATCTTTTGGTGAAGGATTTAGAGTAGGTGTAACAGGAGGTTACCGTGTTTCTTCAAGGTTGGGTTTTGAGATAGGATTTAATCATTATAAAAGCAACAGTAAAACTATGGTAGAAACCGTGAATAGGTTAGTGGCTCCTGGACCTGTTTTCGCTTCAGGGAAAGCACAGGGAACAATTACCGCATTTGATTTGGCTCCAGCAATTGTTCTGTTTTTAGGGGAGTCGAAAGGGTTTGAACCGTATACAAAAGTAGGGGTAATTGTGCCGGTTTCTGGAAATTTAACCATTGAAACAAACAGAACATATACAACTCCTAGTGGAAATGTAAATACATATTCTAAAGAAAAAGTATTGCCAAACCCAACTGTAGGTTTTATGGCAGTTGTAGGTACTTCTTATAAACTAGGAAAAAATATTTCAGTGTATGGAGAATTAGAATACCGTAATTTCACAGTACATGGAAAGTCTAAAGAAACAGAAGTTTATACAGAAAATGGAGTAGATAATTTAAATACGCCTACATCGTTTCGTCCCGATGCATCTTATTCTGTGAACCACGTTAATTATGTAGATCAAATTAATAGTACTTCAAATAACAAAGCTACTAACTCGGCCGGTTTTGATAGCACGAAAGCTTCTGATGATATAAGTTCTTATGTTGGTATTAGTGGTCTAGGTTTGACTCTTGGATTAAAATATAGCTTGTAATATAGCTTTTTATACGTGAAGGGATGTTTTTGAAAGCATCCCTTTTTTATTTTAAAAAAAAATAAGATTGGAGAATACGGATTTTTAGCCCTGATGGTAGCGGCATCCTTTTCCTTTTTTCTTTAAAAAGGAAAAGATATAGCGAACAGCAGGAAATTGCTCCAGAAAAAGCATGAATTTATAAAGCAAATAGGAATTGATAATAGATTAATAGTCAAAACTAATTTACGAATAGTGTTTGATTTGTTTTTAATTTCTAAATTTGTAGTTGGGTTTGAAACATTAAAATAGTCAAACCATAAACTCTAAATAAAATATTATGGCATTAGCAATAACGGATGCTACTTTTGAAGAAGTAGTTTTGAAATCAGATAAACCGGTGATGGTTGATTTTTGGGCAGCATGGTGCGGACCTTGTAGAATGGTAGGTCCAATCATTGATGAATTAAGCAACGAGTACGAAGGAAAAGTTGTTATAGGAAAAGTTGATGTTGACGCAAACCAAGAATTTGCTGCTAAATACGGTGTTAGAAATATTCCAACAGTTTTGGTTTTTCATAATGGTGAAGTAGTAGGAAAACAAGTAGGAGTTGCTCCAAAGCAAACGTATGCTGATAGTTTAGATGCTTTGTTGTAAAATAGAGTAGGATTGATATAAAATCTACTGAGATTTAATTAAAGGTTTGGCGCAAGTCAAGCCTTTTTTGTTTTAGCTAAATTTAATTCAGCTTCTCCATTAATTATTTCAATCTTTCAATCCTTAAAGTATTAAATTTTTCATTCTTTTTAAATACATTTGAGATATGAAGATAGAATCGCAAATAGAGAAAATTTCCAGTTTTCAGCACCTAGAGTTGCTGGCTAATCAGGTCGTAGAAGGTTTTATTTCGGGTATGCATAAAAGTCCGTTTCATGGCTTTTCTGCAGAGTTTGCAGAGCACAAAGTCTACAATGTAGGCGAAAGTACCAAGCATATTGATTGGAAATTATATGCCAAGACCGATCGTTTGTACGCCAAACGATTCGAGGAAGAAACCAACCTGCGCTGCCATATTATTATCGATAATTCGTCATCGATGCATTATCCTAAATTGAAAGAGAACCAGCAGTTTTTTGAGAATAAAATTGGTTTTTCAGTTTTGGCCTCGGCAGTTTTAATGAATTTGTTGAAGAAACAGCGGGATGCTATTGGAGTAAGTGTGTATTCAGATACTTATGAGTACTATGCGCCTGAAAAAGGTAGTGATCGCCATCATAGAATGATTTTGAATACGCTAGAAGGATTATTGACAAAGCCAGTTGCTAAAAAAAGTACTGATACGGTTACCTTCTTGCATCAAATTGCTGAAAAAATTCACCGACGTTCCATGATTATCTTGTTTACAGATATGTTTCAGTCTGGTGCTGATGGATCAGAAGAAGCCTTGTTTAATGCATTACAGCACTTAAAGCACAACAAGCATAAAGTAGTTTTATTTCACGTGGTCGATAACAAAACAGAGTTGAATTTTGACTTTGATAATGCTCCCAGGAAGTTTATTGATGTAGAAACAGGAGAAGAAGTAGCTGTTTTTGCCGATACCGTCAAAGAAGAATATGAAAAACAGGTTGAAAGTTACTTTAAAAAATTAGCGTTAACCTGCTCACAGAACCGAATAAAGTACATTCCAGTAAGCGTTGGTGAAAATTTTGAAAAAATTTTAACGACATACTTACTTGAAAAACAAAACTTTGGGTAGTCTGTCTAAATTTTATCAAATATTTTTTAAAAAAACGCTTGTGTAAACGGAAATCAATTGTATCTTTGCCACCGCAATAACGCAGAGGTTTGGTAGTTCAGTTGGTTAGAATACATGCCTGTCACGCATGGGGTCGCGGGTTCGAGTCCCGTCCAGACCGCAATATTGGGGAAAGCCTTTCGTAACAGAAAGGCTTTTTTGCCCCTTTAAGGTTTTTAACGTTAGTTGTGTTGTTTGCTACGAATTTGTAACTCGTAGCGGGTTTAGTAGTTAGACCAATGAAAAGCTTTCCACCCTGGTGGATAGCTTTTTTGATTTTAAAGTAGGTTCGTTTGCTGAATAAAGAATCAAAAACTGGATCAATCCCAAAACCTGTGGGGAAGCAAAAATTAAGCATAAATATTAGTTAGTCTAAAAAGGAAGAATTCTATATTTCTAACTCCTCTGAATTGAGATCTAAATGCTTTTATTT